>NZ_JASZYA010000002.1:0-1865560 GCF_030317215.1 Variovorax sp. J2P1-31 | reverse complement strand
CATGAGCGTTTAAAGTCTTGCGACTTGTTCCGAAGAACTTGGCAATTACCTTCAAACGCCCACGCTTATCGGCTGTAGATTTTTAATGAACCGCATCAGACATCTACCGTCTTCTGCTTGCGTTCGCTGCGATCAGCGAAGCCTTGTAGTCTATCACGGTTTTTACAGAACCGTCAAACTTTTTTCGCTTTCTTTTTCTTCACCGTCTCACTTCGTTCGGACTCTCATCCCCTGAAGCTCAACTGCGATTCGTTTTCAGCGCAGCCTTCGATTATGACTCGGTTTTGGCGACTTCGTCAAACCTTTCGGCTTTTTTCTTTGCTCACCAGAGTGAAGCCTTCCAGCATCACCCCGGTCTGCTTTCGTACGTGACGTCTGCTGAGCGAAGCCCTCAAGTGTATGCCAAAAACAGGCGCTTGCAAGCCTGCACCTACAAGAAGTTTGAACAATGCACCCGCTCGACGGGGTTCGAAGGCAGCAGTCCCCATCGGCGCGGGCAATGGAACTACAGGAGAGACGGCACGGACACTACATAGAGGAGGCTGTGTGCCCCCCAGACTGCCTGTCGAGACCAAGGATCCATCCGGGCCCGCTTCGTTCGAAACAAAACGGAACGCTCACGCCCTCCGCCCCGGGGAACCCTTGCCTTAGCACTCCCTCCAACCGAGTGCTAATATGTCGATCAACAAAGGAGTTCCCCCAATGACAAGTCTGTCTGGAGCCTCTATGACCCATCAACTCGCCGTCGCCAACCCCTGGTCGATGGTGCCGCCGCTGGGCAACCTGGATGCCTACATTTCGGCTGCGAACCGCCTGCCGCTGCTCTCCCTCGAGGAAGAGCAGGGCTTTGCGCGCAGCCTGCGTGACCACAACGACCTCGAATCGGCAGGTGCTCTGATCCTGTCGCACCTGCGCCTCGTGGTCTCCATCTCCCGCCAGTACCTGGGCTACGGGCTGCCGCACGGCGACCTGATCCAGGAAGGCAACATCGGCCTGATGAAGGCGGTGAAGCGCTTCGATCCGGACCAGGGCGTCCGGCTGGTGAGCTACGCCATGCACTGGATCAAGGCCGAGATTCACGAGTACATCCTGAAGAACTGGCGCATGGTGAAGGTCGCCACCACCAAGGCGCAGCGCAAGCTGTTCTTCAATCTGCGTTCGATGAAGCAGGGTTTCAAGGCCGACGACGCCGCCGCCGATGGCGACACCCATCGCTCGACCCTGACCGAAGGCCAGATCACGCAGATGGCGGAGAAGCTCAACGTCAAGCGCGAGGAAGTGCTCGAGATGGAGATGCGTCTGTCGGGCGGCGACGTGCTGCTCGACCCGAGCCCCTCGGACGACGGCGACGACGCCTTCGGCCCGATCGCCTACCTGGCGGACGCCACGCAGGAGCCGACCGCGCAGCTGGAATCGCGTGCGCGCGACAAGCTGTCGAGCGACGGCATCGCGACCGCGCTGGAAGCGCTGGACGAGCGCAGCCGCCGGATCGTGGAAGAGCGCTGGCTCAAGGTCAACGACGACGGTTCGGGCGGCATGACGCTGCACGACCTGGCCGACGTGTACGGCGTGAGCGCCGAGCGCATCCGCCAGATCGAGGTGGCGGCCATGAAGAAGATGAAGAAGGCGCTCGCCGACTACGCGTGAGGCCTTCGCCCTCCAGGAACAAAGCCCGGCATGCCGGGCTTTGTCATTTGGAGAGCGTGCGCAGCGCCCGCTTGGCGATGTAGCGCGTCTGGGGCGTGTCCGATTCCGCCACCCAGCGCGCGCACACGCCGTCGACCCATTCCCCCTGGCTCTTGCTCGCGTCGTTGAGCCAGTTGGCCACCGAGTTCTGCACATAGCGGCTCGGATCGGCGCGCAGGGGTTCGAGCAAGGCCAGCGCGCGCCAGGGCGCGGTTTTGAGCGCCTCGATCTGCGCACACCACACACCGCGCGGGCGCGTGAGTTCGCTCGCGAAGCGGCGGATGTTCGGATCGGGATCGCCCACCCAGGGCTGCAACAAGGCCAGCGCTTCGTCGAGCGAGGCGATGACCGCATCGCGCACCGCCATCCAGGCGATCTCGCGCACGCCGAAATGCGGATCGGCGGCAAAGCGTCGTACCGCCTCCAGTTGCGCCGGCAGCGGCAGACCCGACAGCGTGACCCATTGCGCGGCCCAGCAGCGCGCCACGTCGCTGGGGTGGGTGGCCAGCCTGTGGGCCACGGCGTCGCGTTCGTCGTGCTGCGCCGCCAGGTCGTAGAGCACGCGGGCGATGTGGCCGTGGCGCTGCATCGGCCTGAAGGCGTCGAGCATGGCCAGCGTGTCGAGCAGACGCTCGTGCTGCGCATCGAGTCCGATGTGGCCCGCCACGCTGCGCGCCAGTTGCGGCAGCGCCAGCGCCATGAATTCGTTGAGGTTGACGGTCTCGAGCCGGCCGTCGTTGAGGGCCTGCAGCACCTCGGGCGGGATCAACGCGATGCGGAATGCGCCCTTGCGCCCTTTCAGGTGCTCGACCGAGTCCGCCGCCGTCGCCATGCCCTGTTCAGGAAGCGAGCAGCGTCTTCACGTCCGCCACCATCGGCGCCACGCCCATGCCGTAGCGCGCGTAGAGGCGCAGCCGCCCCTGCGTGTCGTAGATGTAGCTGGCGGCCGAGTGGTCCATCGAGTAGCTGGTGGGCGTCTTGCCGTCGACCTTCTTGTAGTAGGCCTTGTAGTCCTTGGCCATCGCGACCAGCTGTTCGTTGGTCGGGATCAGCGCGACGAAGGAGGGGTCGAAGGCGCCCATGTAGGCCTTCATGACCTCGGGCGTGTCGCGCTCGGGGTCGACCGTGACGAACAGCACCTGCAACTTGTCGCCGTCCTTGCCCAGCTGCTGCTTGACCTGCGCCATCTCGCTCATGGTGGTCGGGCAGACGTCGGGGCACTGGGCGTAGCCGAAGAACAGCACCACCACCTTGCCCTTGAAGTCCTGCAGCGTGCGCGCCTTGCCCTCGGCGTCGGTCAGCGCGAAATTCTTGGCGTAGTCGGCGCCGGTCATGTCGACCGCATTGAAATTGGGCTTGGCCTCGGTGCAGGCGGCGAGGCTGGTGCCGACCAGGGCGGCCGCGCCGGCCCACTGCAGGAAATGTCGCTTGTGCATGGCGTCGTCAGAGGAGGTAGTGATCGACCAGCAGCGCCGCGAACAGCACGCTCAGGTGGATCAGGGAGAAACGGAAGGTCTTGCGCGCGAGCGCGTCGGAATAGTTGCGCCACAGCGCGAAGGCGTAGCCGCTGAAACCGATGCTCACCACCACCGCCACCGCGAGGTACAGCCAGCCGCTCATGCCGTAGATGAAGGGCATCAGGCAGGCCGCGAACAGGATGAAGGTGTAGAGCAGCACCTGCAGCCGTGTGAACGCGTTGCCGTGCGTGACCGGCAGCATCGGCAGGCCGGCCTTGCGGTAGTCCTCGACCCGGTAGAGCGCCAGCGCCCAGAAGTGCGGCGGCGTCCAGAGGAAGATGATCAGGAACAGGATCAGCGCCTCCGGCCCGACGTCGCCGGTCATCGCGGCCCAGCCCAGCACCGGCGGCATCGCGCCCGAGGCGCCGCCGATCACGATGTTCTGCGGCGTCAGCGGCTTGAGGATCACGGTGTAGATCACCGCGTAGCCGACGAAGGTGGCGAAGGTGAGCCACATGGTCAGCGGGTTGACCGTGAACCACAGCAGCGCCGAGCCGGCCGCGCACAGCAGCGCCGAGAAGATCAGCGCCTGCCGGTCGCTGAGCTCGCCGCGCGCGGTCGGGCGCCAGGCGGTGCGCTTCATCTTGGCGTCGATGCCCTTCTCGACCAGGCAGTTGAAGGCGGCGGCCGCACCGGCCACCAGCCAGATGCCGATGCAGGCCAGCAGCGCGCGCTCCACGTCGGCCAGGCTCGGTGCGCCGGGCACGGCCAGCACCATGCCGATCAGGGCGCAGAAGACGATGAGCTGGACCACGCGCGGCTTGGTCAGCGCATAGAACTGGCGGATCACGCTGGCGTTCGAGGCGCTCTGCGGTGCGGGAGGGGTGGGAACGGGTCTGCTCATGCGGCCCCCATGGTGCCCGAACGCGGGGCGGTGCCGCGCACCGTCACCGCATTCTTTTCGCGCCGGCTCTCGCACAGCGTCCAGACCAGCACCACGGCCAGCGCCGCGGCGCCGCCGGTGTGCAGCACGGCCGCGGCCAGCGGCCAGCCCAGCAGCACGTTGCCCAGGCCGGTGGCGAGCTGCAGCAGCGCGAGTCCGGCCAGCCAGCGCGCCGAGAAGCGCAGCGCAACGATGCGATGCAGGCGCCAGGCCAGCACGCCCAGCGCGACGAAGACCAGGTAGGCCATCAGGCGGTGCACATAGTGGATGGCGGTGAGCGCCGCGAAGTCGATCGGCGTGCCCGAGGTGTCCACACCCAGCTCACGCCAGATCTGGAAGCCCTGGGCGAAATTCATCGGCGGCCACCAGCTGCCCTGGCAGGTGGGGAACTGGGTGCAGGCCAGCACCGCGTAGTTGGTGCTGACCCAGCCGCCCAGCGCGATCTGCAGCGTGAGCAGCGCGGTGGTGGCGACCAGCAGGGTGCGCAGCGGCGAGGCGATCGGCACCGGGCCGCGCGCGGCCGCGGCCTGCCGGTAGCGCACGGCCTGGATGCACAGCAGCGCGAGCAGCACGATCGCGCCCATCAGATGCAGGGTGACGATGGCCGGGAACAGCTTGAGCGTGACCGTGAGCGCGCCGAAGGCGCCCTGCAGGCAGACCCAGACCAGCGTGGCGGCGGGCCACCAGGCGCTGAGCGCCTGCGGCGCGTCGGCCGCCTCGCGCGCGGACAGGCGGCGCTGGCGGCGGCGTTCGATCCAGGTGGCGACGGACAGCACCAGGATCAGCACGCCCACGCCGGTGGCCAGGTAGCGGTGCACCATCTCGACCCAGGCCTTGCTGTGCGTGACCGGGCCGGTGGGCTGCGCCGACTGCGCCATCGCGATCTCGTGCCGCGCGCCCAGCGGGCTGGCGTTGCCGTAGCAGCCGGGCCAGTCCGGGCAGCCCAGGCCCGAATCGGTGAGCCGGGTGAAGGCGCCGAAGAGCGTGAGGTCGAAGGTGAGGAAGAGCGTGAGCACGGTCAGCGCGTGCAGCCGGCGCGCGGGGCCGGCGCCGGCGTTGCGCCGCCAGACCCAGAACAGCGGGCCGAGCGCGATCAGCACGCCCATGGCCATGAGCCAGGCGACGGGCGTGAGGTCGTAGAGAGACTGGGTTTCCTTCATCGAGAATCAGCGGCCCGCCTCGTCCCAGGACGACGACGCCCGCAACAGGCGCCCCAGGTCGCGCTTGGCATGGCCCGCGCCTTCGGCATCCATGCGGGCCGGGAAGCGCATCATCAGGTTGCCCAGCGGGTCCACCACGAACAGGTGCTCGGCCAGCGCATGGCCGGCCGCGGGCACCAGCCACTGCGCGAGGTCGGCTGCCGGCACGCGCAGCACGGTCGCGCCGTGCAGGCCGTTGTCCAGGCGCGCGGGCACCGGGGCCGCGTCGCTCACCAGCCAGACGCGGTCGAGCCGGTCCTTTTCGCGGCCCAGGCTCTCGCGCAGCTGGCGCTGCAGGTAGAGCTGCTGCTCGCACAGCGCGTCGCAGGCCGCATCGGCCACCGTCACCAGCAGCCACTGGCCCTTGAGCGCGGGCAGCGGCGTGGGCGTGCCGTCGCGGGCGATGGCGTTCAGCGCCGGCAGCGGGCGCTGCGGCTCGATCAGTTCGCCGTACACGCTGCGGCCTTCGGGCCGGACCACGTAGTAGGTGAAATAGGAGGCGATCACCGGCGCGGCGCAGCACAGCATCACGGCCGCCATCTTCCAGCGGCCGAGCGCGGTGCGGCGGCCTTCGCCGCCCTGCAGCGCCTGGGTCGGCGAGGGCATCGAATGCACGGTCAGGCCGAGCGGCTCGTCAGGAGCGGACATCACGGGCCTTGCTGCGCCGGGGGGCGATGAGTTGGAACCAGACATAGAGGAAGACGACGAGGGCCGCGAGGCCGAACCACTGGAATGCATAGCCATAGTGCTTTTCGACGCCCAGCGCGGGCGCGGGCCATTCGCGCAGCAGGCCTTCGGAGGCGGCGCCGGTCTGCTGCAGCGAGAGGTCGGTGCGCAAGGGCAGCCGGGTCTCGGCGCGGAAGGCTTCGAGGTCCAGATTCTGCCGGATGGGGGAAGACCCCACGGCGGGCTGCTGGCCTTCGGGCGCCGGCGCCGGTGCCGCTTCCTTGCCCAGCTCGAACAGATGCGCGGGCGGCGTGGCGACCAGCGCCGTCACCTCGACCAGGCCGCCGGGCGTCTCGACCGGCACCAGCTGCGTGCGGTCGGTGAAATTGCGCTGCACCCAGCCGCGCTGGATCATCACCGTCTGCTCGCTGCCCTCGATGGCGAAGGGCGTCAGCACATAGAAGCCGGGCACGCCGCGCATCTGGCGGTTGTCCAGGTAGACGGTCTGCGGCGCCAGCCAGAGGCCGCGCAGGTGCACCGGGCGGTGCAGCGCCTGCGCGGGTTGGTCCAGCGTCAGGAAGGCCTCCTGGTCGAGCGGCGGCAGCAGCTTCTGCGCATCGATCTCGGCCTGCAGCGCTTCCTTCTGCGCCGCGCGCGACAGCTGCCAGCGGCCCAGCGAGACGGTGGTGGCGAGGGTCAGCACGGCGGCCAGCGTGACCAGCCAGAAACGTCCGCGCCGGGCAGGCCGAACGGGCGCGGGTGGCACGTCGTTCAGCACCGGAGGTGCCTCGCGAGGCCGATAATCGGGTTCATGAAATACGTCCTCGCCCTTGCGTTCGCGGGCATCCTGGCCAGCCTGGGCTGGGCCCTGTTCTTCATGATGAAAGACGGCCGGGATGGCCGCGCCAAGAGCGGCGGCATGGTGCGCGCCCTCACGGTTCGGATCGGCCTGTCGGTCCTTTTGTTCCTCTGCGTGCTGCTGGGCTGGAAGCTGGGCTACATCACGCCCGGCGGGCTGCCGATCGGCAAGTAGATCGTGCTCGTTCCAGGTCCACCAGGACCAGGGCGACCATGAAAAAAGCGCCTTCCGGCGCTTTTTTTTCGGACCGGTCGGAATGCTCAAAGCCAGTAGACCAGGAAGTAGAGGCCCAGCCACACCACGTCGACGAAGTGCCAGTACCAGGCGGCGCCTTCGAAACCGAAGTGGCGCTCGGCCGTGAAGTGGCCCTTCTGCAGGCGCAGCGTGATGAACAGCAGCATCAGCATGCCGATGAACACGTGCAGGCCGTGGAAGCCGGTCAGCATGAAGAAGGTCGAGCCGTAGGCACCCGAGCTGAGCTTGAGGTTCAGTTCGGTGTACAGGTGGTAGTACTCGTAGCCCTGGACGCCCAGGAACACGATGCCCAGCAGCACGGTCAGCCACATGAAGCGGATGCACTGGGCGCGGTGGTCGGCGCGCAGCGCGTGGTGGGCGATGGTCAGCGTCACACCCGAGCTCAGCAGCAGCGCGGTGTTGATGGTCGGCAGCCAGAAGGGGCCGACGGTCTGGAAGGGCTCGACGATACCGGCCGGCGAACCGGTCACGCCGGCCGCGACGCTGGGCCACACGGCCTTGAAGTCGGGCCACAGCAGCGCGTTGTCCAGGCTGCCGAGCGCCGGCAGCGAATGGGTGCGGGTCCACCACAGCGCGGTGAAGAAGGCGCCGAAGAACATCACTTCCGAGAAGATGAACCAGCTCATGCTCCAGCGGTAGGACAGGTCGATCTTGTGACCGTACTGCCCGCTTTCGCTTTCACGGATCGATTCGCTGAACCATTGGTACAGCACGACCCACCACCACAGCAGGCCGAAGGCCAGCGAGTAGGCGCCCCATTGGTGCGCGTTGATCCACTGCCCCGCACCCAGGATCACGAAGAACAGGCCGATGGCCGCCATGATCGGGTGGCGCGACGGCCCGGGCACGAAGTAGTAAGGCGTGGTGCCGTGGGTGGTTGAACTCATATCCGTTCCTGGCTTTCTCTCTCGTTTTCGTTTCTATGGGGCAACTCTTGTCGTGGCCTCAGGCCGCAACCACGTACTTGACCAGCACGATCAGCGCGCCGACGAACAGCGCCACCGCCACCAGGCCCACGGCCACGATGTGCAGCGGCGTGAGCCGGGCGATGTCTTCCTGATAGGCGCTGTTCTTGCGCACGCCGAAGAAGCCCCAGGCCACCGCCTTGACGGTGCGCCAGATGGAGCCCTTGCGGGGTGCGGCAGCCGGACTCACGAGCGCGGCTCCTCGCCCACCAGCGGCGCGGCCGATGCCGTCGGTGCCGCGGGCGTCTTGCCGCCCACCTCGAAGAAGGTGTACGACAGCGTGATGGTCTTCACGTCCTTGGAAATCTTGGGGTCGATCACGAAGGCGACCGGCCACTGCTTCTTCTCGCCCGAATCCAGCGTGTACTGGTTGAAGCAGAAGCACTCGAGCTTGTTGAAGTACGGCGCGGCCTGCTGCGGCGCGTAGCTCGGAATCGCCTGCGCCGCCATGCGACGGTTCTGCGTGTTCTGGAACTCGTACATCACGGTGTTCAGCTGGCCCGGGTGCACCTGCATCGAGCGCAGCTCGGGCTTGAAGTCCCAGAGGCCGCGCACGTTGGCATCGAACTCGACGGTGATCGTGCGCGAGGTGTCGACCTGCGTGTTGTCCGGCACGCGGACGTTCTTGCCGCCCGATGCGCCGCCCGGCACTTCCAGTTCGGACAGCGCCAGGATGTTGATCCCGGTCATCTCGCAGATCGCGCGATAGAGCGGCACCAGGCCGTAGCCGAAGGCGAACATGCCGCAGGCGACGATCGCCAGCTTGCCGACCATGCGGGCGTTTTCGCGGCGAAGAGCGGAACCCAGTGCCATGTCAGCCTCCGAACCAGGCCATGCGCGCCATGAAACCGATGAAGAACAGCACCGCGATGGAGGCCAGCGTGAGCCCCATGCGTCGGTTGTTCTTTTTCTGTTCAGGTGTCATTGCAGGCAATCGTCTGGCGGCGGATCAGCCGATCACCTTGGTGGCGGTCGCGTCGAGCTTGGGCGGGGTCTCGAAGGTGTGGAAGGGCGCCGGCGACGGCACTTCCCACTCGAGGCCTTCGGCGGCTTCCCACGGCTTGGCCGCGGCAGGCTCGCCCTTGCCGCGCATCGCGGGCAGCACGACGAAGAAGAAGAAGTACACCTGTGCCAGACCGAAGCCGAAGGCGCCGACCGAGGCCACCGCATTGAAGTCGGCGAACTGCATCGGGTAGTCGGCATAGCGGCGCGGCATGCCGGCCAGGCCCAGGAAGTGCATCGGGAAGAAGGTGATGTTGAAGGAGATCAGCGACCACCAGAAGTGGATCTTGCCGCGGGTCTCGTTGTACATCACGCCGGTCCACTTCGGGCACCAGTAGTAGAAGCCGGCGAACATCGCATACAGCGAACCGGCCACCAGCACGTAGTGGAAGTGGGCCACCACGTAGTAGGTGTCCTGCAGCTGGATGTCGATCGGCGCCACGGCCAGGATCAGGCCGGTGAAGCCGCCCATCGTGAACACGAAGATGAAGCCGACCGCGAACAGCATCGGCGTCTCGAAGGTCATCGAGCCCTGCCACATCGTGGCGATCCAGTTGAAGATCTTCACGGCCGTGGGCACCGCGATCAGCATGGTCGCGTACATGAAGAACAGCTGGCCGGTCACCGGCATGCCGGTGGTGAACATGTGGTGGGCCCACACGATGAAGGACAGGATCGCGATCGACGAAGTGGCGTACACCATCGAGGCGTAGCCGAACAGCTTCTTGCGGGCGAAGGCCGGCACGATCTGGCTCACGATGCCGAAGGCCGGCAAGATCATGATGTAGACCTCGGGGTGGCCGAAGAACCAGAAGATGTGCTGGTACATCACCGGGTCGCCGCCGCCGGCGGGGTTGAAGAAGCTGGTGCCGAAGTGGCGGTCGGTCAGCGTCATGGTGATGGCGCCGGCCAGCACGGGCATCACGGCGATCAGCAGGTAGGCGGTGATGAGCCAGGTCCAGCAGAACATCGGCATCTTCATCAGCGTCATGCCGGGGGCGCGCATGTTGAGGATGGTCACGATGATGTTGATCGAGCCCATGATCGACGAGGCGCCGAGGATGTGCATCGCGAAGATGCCCGCGTCCATCGACGGGCCCATCTGCAGCGTCAGCGGTGCGTAGAGCGTCCAGCCAGCCGCGGGGGCGCCGCCGGGCATGAAGAACGAGCCCACCAGCATCAGCGCGGCGGGGATCATCAGCCAGAAGCTGAAGTTGTTCATCCGCGCGAAGGCCATGTCGGAAGCGCCGATCTGCAGCGGGATCATCCAGTTCGCGAAGCCCACGAAGGCCGGCATGATCGCGCCGAACACCATGATCAGACCGTGCATGGTCGTGAACTGGTTGAACAGCTCGGGGTTCACGAGTTGCAGGCCGGGCTGGAACAGCTCGGCGCGGATCAGCAGCGCCAGCACGCCGCCCACCATCAGCATGGTGAACGAGAACAGCAGGTACAGCGTACCGATGTCCTTGTGGTTGGTCGCGAACAGCCAGCGGCGCCAGCCGGTGGGCGCGTGGTGATGGTCGTCGTGCGCGTGATCGCCGTGGGCGTGACCGTGTGGGTCGAGGACTGCACTCATTTCAATGTTCCTTGCAATTTCTTCGTCGCGGGGCGCTTGGCCTCTTGTTTAGAGCTTGGCCCGCTCGGTCTTCACTTCGGCCGGCTGCACCAACTGGCCCGTCTTGTTCGACCAGCTGTTCTTGGTGTACGTCGCGACGGCGGCGATGTCGGTGTCGCTCAGCTGCTTCCAGGACGGCATCGCGCCGTTGTTCTGGCCCTTGAGCAGCACATTGATCTGGTCGGTGTGGTCGGCGTCGAGCACCTTGGCCGAGCCGTCGAGCGGCTTGATCGGGCCGGCGCCCTTGCCGTTGGCCTGGTGGCAGGCGGCGCAGTTGGCCGCATAGACCTTCTCGCCACGCACCAGCATCTCGGGCAGCGCCCAGACCTTGTTCGGGTCGTCGAGCTTGGCGGCGGCTTCCTTGCGCTTGACGTCGACCCAGGCCGTGTAGTCGGCGGCCGAGACCACCTTCACGTGGATCGGCATGTAGGCGTGCTCCTTGCCGCACAGTTCCTGGCACTGGCCGTAGTAGTCGCCGACCTTCTCGGCCCGGAACCAGGTGTCGCGCACGAAGCCGGGGATCGCGTCCTGCTTGATGCCGAACTGCGGCACGGCGAAGGCGTGGATCACGTCGTTGGCGGTGGTGATCACGCGGATCTTCTTGTCGACCGGCACCACCAGCGGGTTGTCGACCTTGAACAGGTAGTCGGCCGGGATCTCGCCCTTGGCGCCGGCGTTCGACATCGCGCGGTGCGAGCTGTCGAGCGTCGAGATGAAGCCCAGGCCCTCGCCCTCGCCGGTGATGTAGTCGTAGCCCCACTTCCACTGGTAACCGGTGGCCTTGACGGTGAGGTCGGCGTTGGTGGTGTCCTTCTGGGCCACCAGCACCTTGGTGGCCGGCAGCGCCATCAGGATCACGATGATGAAGGGCACGATGGTCCAGACGACTTCGACCACCACCGATTCATGGAAGTTGGCGGCCTTGTGGCCCACCGACTTGCGGTGCTTCCAGATCGAATAGAACATGACCGCGAACACGGCGATGAAGATCACGGTGCACAGGATCATCATGACCGTGTGCAGGAAATGCTGTTCCTGCGCGATCTTGGTCACGCCGACCGGCATGTTCAGCTGGCGCACCAGCGGACCGCCCGGCAGGTCTTCGACTGCATGCGCCGCGCCGCCGAGGACCGCGCTGGCCGCCAGCAGCAAATTCGCCGGCCTGTACTTGTTGCGCCAAATGCTCTTCATCGTGTTCACTTCTTCAATTTCCGTTTAACCCACCGGCCTGCACGGTGCGAGCCCCGTGCCGCTCAAACGCCACGCAATGCCATGCGAATCTCGCGCGCCAGCGCCGCGCGCAATTCGGGGCGCACATAGCGCCCCACCTTGACCGACCGACCCTGCCCCGACACCTCGATCAGCGAACGATCGCTGACCTGCGGCTCGACCCTCACCTGGTGCGGCAAGAACTCCGTGCGCTCGCAGCGCCCTCCGTTTTCCAGCTCGACCACCAGCCGCCCGCCCTGCAACTCGATCCGCTCTCCGTCGGTCGCGTGCCTGGCATACAGCATGAAAGCGACGCCGACCGCAATGAGCTCGATCCATGCGAACGGCAGCACCAGCGGTGCGCCGTTCAGCCAGAAACCCGTGCCGACGCCCAGCGAGATCACGCAAAGCGACGCGTAGAGCCACCCCAGCTGACTCGGGGTGACCGAGCAGTTGCGCTTCAGAAACCAGTGGATGCTCTGGCCTGAGACGGTGGCAAAACGAAACACGGAATTCGACACGGACGAGTTCGGCAGATCGGTTCTTCGACGGCCACCGCTCCCGTTTCAGCCAGGTTGGGCAATCATCGAACGAGGGAAAAGCCCCGGGAGTTCACGCAACCGCGGATTGTAGCGGGTCGGTTGCACAATTTGACCTCGATCAAGGCCGCCCGCGCTGCAGCATCTCGCGCATCTGGCGCAGGGAAACCGCGCTTTCGCCGGACAGCGCCACGCGCGGCGGCGGCTTGAAGGCATGGCCGTAGATGATTTCGAAGGTCATCGAGATGCGGCCATCCGGGGCTTGCGCGGCCGATCCGGCCAGCGCGCCGGCGAGCTCGGCTTGCCAGCCGCGCCCGCGCAGGCCGGCGAAGCGCGCCGGGTGCAAGTTGCGCCCCAGCCCGCGCAATTCGGCGAACGCGGCCTCGGGCGTGGCCCAGGTCAGCACGATGCGCTCCATGTCCATGATCGGCTCGGCGAAACCCGCGCCGACCAGCATGTCGCCCCAGTCGTGCATGTCGGTGAACTGGTGGCAGGCGGGCGGCCAGCCCAGCCCTTCGTACAGCGCGCGCAGCTCGCGCAGGGTGTCCGGTCCGAGACAGGAGAACATCAGGAAACCGTCGGTCGCGAGGTGCCGGTGCCACTCGGCGATCAGCGCCTGGGGATCGGCCGCCATGTGCAGCGCCATGTTGGCCCACAGCAGGTCGACGCCCGCCTCCGGCGGCGCCTCGACCCGGGCGCGCACGCCCTGCCAGCGGCGCGCGCTCCACCAGGGCGTGTTCAGCGCCTCGGCGGTGCGGGCCGCCAGCGCCGCATCGGGCTCGATCACGTAGGGCACGGCGTCGCGGTAGCGCCGCGCCACCAGCGCATGCGTTTCCAGCCCGCCACGCAGCGGCGACCAGTCGGCCCAGCGCTGGGGCTTGGCCGTGATCCATTGCAGCCGGTCTTCCATGCGCCGGCCGATCTCCTCGTGCAGCCACGGGGAAGCGGGGTGGGCGGGCAGCCGGGCCCACCTTGCGGCGGCCGGTGCATCGATGGTCGGCGGGCGCTGGACGGGATCGGTGGGCATGGGGAGCCCAGTATATTGAGCGATGCGTTCCAGCCTGGCCGCACGGCCTTTCTCGTCTCTGCTAGGGCGGCTGCCCAGCCAGTGCGCGGTGTGCCGCGCCTGGCCCTCGCGGCCGGTCTGCGACGCCTGCGTGGCGCGTTTCGCGCCGCCGGCACCGCGCTGCCGCACCTGCGCCCTGCCGCTGCCGGCCGGGGTGGCGAGCTGCGGCGAATGCGTGCGGCATCCGCCGCCGCTCGACGCCTGCCTGGCCGCCTGCAGCTACGCCTGGCCCTGGCCGGGCCACATCGGTGAATTCAAGTTCCAGGGCCAGGCCGGCTGGGCGGGCCCCTTCGCCACGCTGATGCGCAGCGCGCCCTGGGTCGAACCGGCGCTGGACGCCTGCGACCTGCTGCTTCCCATGCCGCTGGCACCGGCCCGCCTGCGCGAACGCGGCTTCAACCAGGCGCTCGAACTCGCACGCCGCCTGGCGCCGCGCAAGACCGAGGCGCGCCTGCTGCTGCGCACCCGCGACACCACGGCGCAGAGCGGCCTGACCCGGGCCGAGCGGCTGCGCAACCTGCGCGGCGCCTTCGCGCTCGAGCCGCTGCGCGCGGCGGAGGTCGGAGGCCGGCGCGTCGTGCTGCTCGACGACGTGATGACCAGCGGGGCCTCGCTGTTCGCGGCGGCGGCGGTGCTGCGCGCGGCCGGCGCGGCGCACATCACCGGCCTGGTGCTGGCCCGCACCGATCCGCCGCGCTGAAGTCGCCCCCGGGGCCGCGACAATCGGCCCCATGTTCCATATCGTCCTGGTCGAACCCGAAATCCCGCCGAACACCGGCAACGTGATCCGCCTGGCGGCCAACACCGGCTGCACGCTGCACCTGGTCGAACCGCTGGGTTTCTCGATGGACGACAAGCTGCTGCGCCGCGCCGGCCTCGACTACCACGAGTACGCCGAAGTGAAGCGCCATGCCGACTGGGCCGCCCTGCTGGCCAGCGAGGCGCCCGCGCCCGAGCGCATGTTCGCGCTGACCACCCGCGGCACCCGGGCGGTGCACGACGTGGCCTTCCAGCCCGGCGACTGGCTGGTCTTCGGTTCGGAAACCCGCGGGCTGGCACCCGAACTGCGCGACAGCTTCGCGCCGCCGCAGAAGCTGCGCCTGCCGATGCGCGAGGGGCAGCGCAGCCTCAACCTGTCGAACGCCGTGGCCGTGACGGTGTTCGAGGCCTGGCGGCAGAACGGCTTCGGTTAGGGCCTGTGAACAGGCCCTAGTTACTTGAAGCGCCGCACCACCGACTCGGCCACGCAGGCCGGCTTGGCCGCGCCTTCGAGCTCGATCGTGGCTTCCCACACCATCTGCAGGCCGTCGCCGGCGATCGGCTCGGCCGACAGCAGCTTCATGCGCCCGCGCAGCCGGCTGCCGACCGGCACCGGCGACATGAAGCGCACCCGGTTCAGGCCGTAGTTCACGCCCATGCGCGATTCGACGACGTCGAAGGCGCTTTCATACAGCTTGGGCAGCAGCGACAGCGTGAGGAAGCCGTGCGCGATCGGCGCGCCGAAGGGGCCGGCCTTGGCCCGCTCGACGTCGACGTGGATCCACTGGTGGTCGCCGGTCGCCTCGGCGAACTGGTTGACCTGTTCCTGGGTGATGGTCAGCCAGTCGCTCACCGCGACTTCCTGGCCGACGCAGGCGGCGAGGTCCGCCAGGGTCTGGAATGTCTTTTTCATGCGACGCACTGTACGCCGGCGTCTTCGCAACGCGCTGTCCGCGCGGCGACAACAACCGCGAACCGGCACGGGATGCGTCCGCTGCGCTATGTTCGCGGGATATGACTACAACAACAGAAACGGGAACCGACGCGGCGCGCATCTACGTGATCGCCGCCCACCCGCACTGGCGCGATTCGCGCGTCAACCGGCGCATGCTGGCGGCCGCGCGGCAGGTGCCGGGCATCGACGTCAACGACCTCTACGGCAGCTACCCCGACTACGCCATCGACGCCCATGCCGAGCGCGAACGCCTGGCGCGGGCCGACCTGCTGGTGCTGCTGCACCCGATCCAGTGGTATGCGATGCCGCCGCTGCAGAAGCTCTGGCTCGACGAGGTGCTGCACTACGGCTGGGCCTACGGCACCGGCGGCACGGCACTGCGCGGCAAGGCCCTGTGGCTGGTCGCGACCACCGGCGGCCCGCAGGAGAGCTACCACCCGCAAAGCTACAACCGCTACTTCTTCGACGCCTTCCTGCCGCCCTACGAGCAGACCGCCGCGCTGTGCGGCATGCGCTTCCTGCCGCCGATGATCCTGCACGGCGCGCGCAGCGCCGACGCGGCCGAAGTCACGGCCCACGTCCAGACCTTCGCCGAGCGCCTGGCCAGCTACCCGGCCTGGCCCGAACTCGACGCGCTGGGCGACTGCCCGGCCTGCGAGGTGCCGGCGGCCGACCGGCCGGCCCTCGAGCCGGACCGCAGCGCCGCCTTCAGCGACGGGATGCAGCGGGCGCTGGCCGCCATGGCGACACCGGCCGCGGCGGCCGACGAGAAGAAGGCGGCCTGAGCATGGAACACGCACCCGCCTGGCTCACCAGCAGCCTGATCTATTTGAGCGCCGCCGTGCTGGTGGTGCCGCTGTCCAAGGCGCTGGGCCTGGGCTCCATCATCGGCTACCTGGCCGCGGGCATCGCCATCGGGCCCTGGGGCCTGGGGCTGGTCTCCAGCGTCGAGGACGTGCTGCACTTCGCCGAGTTCGGCGTGGTGCTGATGCTGTTCCTGGTCGGTCTCGAACTCGAACCCGCGCGCCTGTGGAACCTGCGACGGCCGATCTTCGGCTGGGGCAGCGCGCAGGTGCTGGTCTGCGCGGGCGTGCTGTTCCTGGTCGGCTACCTGGCCGGCGCGAGCTGGCGCGTGGCGCTGGTCGCGGCGCTGGGCCTGGCACTGTCGTCCACCGCGATCGCGCTGCAGGTGTTCGGCGAACGCAACCTGCTGCCCACCGCCAGCGGGCAGGCCGGCTTCTCGATCCTGCTGTTCCAGGACGTGGCCGCGATCCCGATCCTCGCGCTGCTGCCCCTGCTGGCCGGTGCCGGTGCCGATGCGCACGAGGCCATGAGCGGCGCGGCGCGCGCGCTCGAAGCCGCAAAGATCGTCGGCGTGATCGCCGGCATCGTGCTGGGCGGCCGGCTGCTGCTGCGGCCCGTGCTGCGCTGGATCGCACGCAGCAACACGCCCGAGATCTTCACCGCCGCCGCGCTGCTGCTGGTGGTGGCCATCGCGGCGCTGATGCAGTTCGTCGGCCTGTCGATGGCGCTGGGCGCCTTCCTCGCCGGCGTGCTGCTGGCCGAGAGCGAGTACCGGCGCGAGCTGGAGACCGACATCGAACCCTTCAAGGGCCTGCTGCTGGGGCTGTTCTTCATCGCCGTCGGCATGAGCATCGACTTCGGCGTCCTGATGGCGCAGCCGGGCCTGATGGCGCTGGTGGTGGTGGGCTTCCTGGCGCTCAAGTTCGTGGTGATCTACGCGCTGGCCAAGGCCATGGACGTGCCCTACCAGCAGCGGCCGGTGTTCACGCTGCTGCTCGCGCAGGGCGGCGAGTTCGCCTTCGTGGTGTTCCAGGCGGCCGGCCCCGACGTGCTGCCGCCGGGCGTCGCTTCCTTCCTGATCGGCGCGGTCGCGCTGTCGATGCTGATCTCGCCGCTGCTGCTGGTCGCGATCGACAAGTTCGTGCTGCCGCGCTACAACCTGTCGGCCGGCCCGCAACTGGAGGAGATCTCCGAACAGCAGGAGCCCAAGGTGCTGATCTGCGGCTTCGGCCGCTACGGCCAGATCGTGGGCCGCATGCTGGGCTCGCAGCGCATCGACGTGACGGTGCTCGACCACAACCCCGACACGGTGCAGGGCCTGCGCGAATTCGGCTTCCGGGTGTTCTACGGCGATGCGACGCGGCTCGACCTGCTGCGCACCGCGGGCGCCGGCACGGCGCTGGCCATCGTGGTGGCGGTGGACGACATCGACCAGTCGCTGGAGATCGTCGACCTGGTGCGCGAGCATTTCCCGCAGGCGCGGCTGGTCGCGCGGGCGCGCAACGTGAGCCACCTCTACCAGCTGCTGGACCGCAAGGTGGAGTTCATCGAACGCGAGCTGTTCGAATCCTCATTGCGCAGCGCGCGCTCGGTGCTCGAGGTGCTGGGCTGGCCCGCGCACGAGGCGCGCGAATCGGCGATGGCCTTCCGCCGGCGCAACATCAAGCTCACCCAGCAGACCTACCCGCACTACAAGGACCGGGCCAAGCTGATCGCGGTGGCCAAGGAAGGCCGCCAGCAATTCCAGGAGCAGATGACGCGCGAACGCGAGGAGCGCCAGCAGCGCTCCGGTGCGGATTGGGACCGGCGCGACGACTGAACGGCGCCGGCCCCCCCCCGCGGATCCTCAATCCAGGCTGGCGCCCGATTCCTTCACGACCTTGCCCCACTTGGCGGTCTCGCTCTTGATGAAGGCGGCGAACTCTTCGGGCTTCTCGCCGTGCGATTCGGCGCCCTGCTCGGCCAGCTTCTTCTTCACTTCGGGATCGGCCAGCGCCTTGAGAATCGCGGCGTTGAGCTTGGCGACGATGGGCGCGGGCGTGCCGGCCGGGGCCAGCAGGCCGAACCACGAGGTGGCTTCGTAGCCGGGCACGCCGGCTTCGGCGATGGTCGGCACGTCGGGCAGCGCGGGCGAACGCTTGGCGGTGGTCACGGCCAGGGCGCGCAGCTTGCCGCCCTTCACATGCTGGATCGCCGAGGGCATGTTGTCGAACATCACCGAGATCTGGCCGCCCAGCAGGTCGGACACGGCCGGCGCGCTGCCGCGGTAGGGCACGTGCTGCATGTCGACGCCGGTCATCTGCTTGAACAGCTCGCCCGACAGGTGGATCGAGCTGCCGTTGCCCGAGGAGCCGAAGTTGATCTTGCCCGGGTTGGCCTTGCCGTAGGCGATCAGTTCCTTCACGCTCTTGTAGGGCTGGCCCGGGTTGACCACCAGCAGGTTCGGCACCATGGCCACGCGCGACAGCGGCGCGAAGTCCTTGATCGGGTCGAAGGGCATCTTCTTGTAGAGGCTCTGGTTGATGGCGTGCGTGCCGACCGTGCCCATGAACAGCGTGTAGCCGTCGGCCGGCGCGCGCGCCGCGGCCTGGCCGCCGATGTTGCCGCCCGCGCCCGCGCGGTTGTCGACCACCACCGGCTGCCCGAGGTCGGTGCCCATGTGCAGGCCGACCACGCGCGCCAGGATGTCGGTGGTGCCACCGGCCGAGAAGGGCACGATGATGGTGATGGGCTTGCTCGGGAACGCGGCCTGGGCTTGCGCCGCCAGCGGGGCCAGCGACAGCGCGCCGGCAGCGGCCACGGTGGCCAGGACGAAAGTGCGGCGCTTCGGCGCGACGGCAGGGAAGAAACGGGTCATGGGAAAGCCTTGGAAAAGGTGGAACCAGCGCAGGCGGCATGGCGCCTGCACGCGAAGCGAACGGGCACGGCCCGTTCGAGGGAGTGCGCGGGCGCGCGGGCGATGGCCCGGGCCCGCGGCGAGGTCAGATGGGCGCGACGCCCAAGGTCGTGCCGCCGCAGACGTACAGCACCTGACCGGTGACGAAACCGTTGTCGGGCGAGAGGAAGAACATCGTGGCGCGGGCCACGTCCTCGGCCGTGCCCAGGCGCTTCACGACGATGCTGTCGATGATGCGTTGGGTCTGCGGCGCGCCTTCGGGGTTGCTGTTGCGGAACAGCTCGGTCGCGATCGGGCCCGGCGCCACGGCGTTGACCGTGATGCCGTCACCGCCGAGTTCCATCGCCAGCGTGCGCGTCAGGCCGACCATGCCGGCCTTGGTGGCCGAATAGACGATGCGCTCGGGCTTGCCCAGCGCGGCGCGCGAGGACACGTTCACGATGCGGCCGCGGCCCGAGGCGCGCAGCGCGGGCAGCGCGGCCTGGATCAGGATCATGCTGGCCTTGAAGTGCAGGCCGACCACGTAGTCCAGGTCGGCCATGGTGGCCGTGTCGATGGTGCCGGGCCGCGTGGCGCCGGCGTTGTTGACCAGCGCGGTGATGGCGTACTGTGACGCGATGTGGGCCGCGATCTCCTTCGTGTCCTGCTCGCGCGTGAGGTCGGCCTGGAAGGACACGAGCTTCTCGTGCGTCCAGTCGGGTTGGTTGTAGTCGAGGTTGACGACCGTACGGCCCTGCGCCAGCAGCGCTTCGCAGGTGGCGCGGCCGATGCCGGCGCTGCCGCCCGTGACCAGGGCGACTTCTTGTTGACTCATCTTGGCTTCCAGAACTCTTCAGAAGGGGCCGCGCGGACACGGCCCCGGAAACAGAACGCGCTCAGACGCGTTCGAGGATCAGGGCGATGCCCTGGCCGACGCCGATGCACATGGTGCACAGCGCATAGCGGCCGCCGCTCTTGTGCAGCTGGTTGACCGCGGTGGTCGCGAGGCGCGCGCCGCTGGCACCCAGCGGGTGGCCCAGCGCGATCGCGCCGCCGTTGATGTTGACGCGCGCGTCGTCGTCCTTCAGGCCCAGCAGGCGCAGCACCGCGAGGCCCTGGGCCGCGAAGGCCTCGTTGAGTTCGATCACGTCGATCTGGTCGATCGTGAGGCCGGTCAGCGCCAGCACCTTCTGCGTGGCGGGCGCGGGGCCGATGCCCATCACGCGCGGCGCGACGCCGGCCGTCGCCATGCCGACGATGCGGGCCCGCGGCGTGAGGCCGTGCTTCGCGGCGCTGGTCTCGTCGGCCAGCAGCAGCGCGCAGGCGCCGTCGTTCACGCCGCTGGCGTTGCCGGCGGTCACCGTGCCGTCGGGACGCACCACGCCCTTGAGCTTGGCCAGCGCCTCGAGGCTGGTGTCGCGCGGGTGCTCGTCCTTGCTCACCACGATCGCGTCGCCCTTCTTCTGCGGCACGTGCACCGGCACGATCTCCGCGTCGAAGAAGCCTGACTTCTGCGAGGCCACGGCGCGCTGCTGCGAGGCCAGGGCCATGCGGTCCTGCGCTTCGCGCTCGATCTTGTAGTCGGTGGCCACGTTCTCGGCCGTCTCGGGCATCGAGTCGACGCCGTACTGCGCCTTCATCAGCTTGTTGACGAAGCGCCAGCCGATGGTGGTGTCGTAGACCGCGTTGGCGCGGCTGAAGGCCGACTCGGCCTTGGGCATCACGAAGGGCGCGCGGCTCATGCTCTCGACACCGCCCGCGATCATCAGGCCGGCTTCGCCCGCCTTGATCGCGCGCGCGGCCGAACCGACCGCGTCCAGGCCCGAGCCGCAGAGGCGGTTGATGGTGGCGCCACCCAGTTCCAGCGGCAGGCCGGCCAGCAGCGCCGACATGCGCGCGACGTTGCGGTTGTCCTCGCCCGCCTGGTTGGCGCAGCCGTAGAGCACGTCGCCCACGGCCTGCCAGTCGACGTTGGCGTTGCGTTCCATCAGCGCCTTGAGCGGGATCGCGCCCAGGTCGTCGGCGCGCACGCTGGAGAGCGCACCACCGTAGCGGCCGAAGGGCGTGCGGATGGCGTCGCAGATGAAGGCTTGTCGGGTCATGGTGTTGTCTCTGTTGAAGGTTGAAAGACGGACTGCAGGACGCAGAGGTCCCGCAGAGGGCGCGGAAGAAATCCTGCTTGTTCTTTTGCGATCTCTGCGAAACCTTTGCGTTTTCTGCGTCCGGAAGCCCGCATCAGGCGGCGATCGGCAGGCCGATCAGCTTCTCGAGCTCGGCATGCGAGAGGCCGTCGACCGTGTCGACCAGCTTCAGGCCGGCGGGCGTGCATTCGAGCGTCGCGAGGTCGGAGTACACGCGCTTGACGCAGCCGATGCCGGTCAGCGGATAGCTGCACTGGGCCACGATCTTGCTCAGGCCGGCCTTGGTCAGCAGGTCCATCATGACCCAGGTCTGTTTCGCGCCGATGGCCAGGTCCATCGCGCCGCCGACCGCGGGGATCGCGCCCTCCTCGCCGGTGCTCCAGTTGGCCAGGTCGCCTGTGGCCGAGACCTGGAAGGCACCCAGCACGCAGATGTCGAGGTGGCCGCCGCGCATCATCGCGAAGCTGTCGGCATGGTGGAAGTAGGAGCCGCCGGCCAGCAGCGTGACCGGCTGCTTGCCGGCGTTGATCAGGTCGTAGTCCTCGTCGCCCGCGGCCGGTGCCGGGCCCATGCCCAGGATGCCGTTCTCGCTCTGCAGCACGATCTCGCGGCCGGCCGGCAGGTGGTTGGCCACCAGCGTGGGCTGGCCGATGCCGAGGTTGACGACCGCGCCGTCGAA
This sequence comes from Variovorax sp. J2P1-31, assembly GCF_030317215.1. Lineage (NCBI taxonomy): Bacteria > Pseudomonadati > Pseudomonadota > Betaproteobacteria > Burkholderiales > Comamonadaceae > Variovorax > Variovorax sp. J2P1-31. The sequence continues at coordinate 1,843,883 of NZ_JASZYA010000002.1, read as the reverse complement.
GATGTCCTGCGCCACGCGGGCGGCGAGCTGGTCCTTGGTGCGGCGCTGGTAGGTGGGGGTGCTCATGGTCATGCTGCCTTCTTGAAGCCGCCGGCTTGCGTGGCCACACGCTCGACCTTGACGACATGGTGGACGAACACGCCGGGCGTCACGATCGCCTCGGGGTCGAAGGAACCGAGCTCGACGACCTCGTGCACGGTCGCGATGGTCTTCTTCGAGGCCATGGCCATCACCGGGCCGAAGTTGCGCGCCGCCTTGCGGTAGAGCAGGTTGCCCCAGCGGTCGCCGGCCTCGGCCTTGATCAGCGCCACGTCGCCGTGGATCGGGTACTCGAGCACGTACTGCTTGCCGTCGATCTCGCGCGTCTCGCGGCCTTCGGCCAGCTGCGTGCCGTAGCCGGTGGGGCAGAAGAAGGCGCCGATGCCGGCACCGGCGGCGCGGATGCGCTCGGCCAGGTTGCCCTGGGGCACCAGTTCGAGCTCCAGCTTGCCGCTGCGGTAGAGGCCGTCGAAGACCTGGCTGTCGACCTGGCGCGGGAAGCTGCAGATGATCTTGCGCACGCGGCCGGCCTTGAGCAGCGCGGCCAGGCCGGTCTCGCCGTTGCCCGCGTTGTTGTTGACCACGGTCAGGTCCTTCGCGCCCTGCGCGATCAGGCCGTCGATCAGTTCGAGCGGGATGCCGGCGGTGCCGAAGCCGCCGATGAGGACGGTGGCACCGTCCTGGATGCCGGACATGGCCTCGGCAATCGAAGGCGCGATCTTGTCGATCATGGAATCTGTCTCCGGTGAGGGGAAAGGGACTGCGCGCAAAGCGCCGGGACCGCTCGCCAATTTGTTCGTATGGCGAACATTTGTTCTTATAATGAATTCTAAACAACAAGACCCGTCATGGCAAACCCTCGAGACAACGACACCGCGCCGGCCCCCGGCGACAGCTACGTGCAATCCTTCGCCCGCGGCCTGCAGGTGATCCGCTCCTTCAGTGCCGCCGCGCCGCGCCAGACCCTCAGCGAAGTGGCGGCCGCGACCGGCCTCACGCGCGCCGGCGCACGGCGCATCCTGCTCACGCTGCAATCGCTGGGCTATGTCGAGACCGACGGCAAGCGCTTCGGCCTGACGGCGCGCATCCTCGAGCTGGGCTTCGCCTACCTGTCGTCGATGCCGATCTGGAACCGGGCCGAGCCGGTGATGGAGGCGCTGGTGGCGCAGGTCAAGGAGTCCTGCTCGGCGGCGGTGCTCGACGGCACCGACATCGTCTATGTGCTGCGGGTGCAGACGCACAAGATCATGCGCATCAACCTCGCGGTCGGCACCCGGCTGCCGGCCTACTGCACCTCGCTGGGCCGCATGCTTCTGGCCGACCTCGACGACGACGCGGTGCGCGCGCGGCTGGAGGCCTCGCAGCCGGTCGCGCTCACGCGCCACACGGTCACCGACATCGACGCGCTGCTGGCCAAGGTGCAGCAGGCGCGCCGCCAGGGCTGGTGCCTGATGAACCAGGAGCTGGAAGAAGGCCTGATCTCGATCGCCGCGCCGGTCACCGACCGCAGCGGCCGCACCGTGGCCGCGCTCAACATCAGCGGCCAGGCCAACCGCACCCCCGCCAAGGTCATGCAGGAGACCCTGCTGCCCGGCCTGCGCGCGGCCGCGGCCGAGATTTCACGGCTGCTCTGACACGTCTTTGGCCCGGTGCTACCCTCCCGCGCATCATGTTCAATCCCACTCAGGAAGAAGTGCGCCGCTTCTTCTGCAACGTCTACGCGAAGAACCGCGACGGCCTGCCCATGGAAGCGCTGGAAACCATCGCTGCGGGCTGGATCGACGCGCACCCCGAATACCACGCCGAACTGGCCGATGCCGATGCCGCGGTGGCGCGCATCTACGACGGGAAGGACGGGCGCGAGAACCCCTTCCTGCACCTGTCGATGCACCTGTCGATCAGCGAGCAGTGCTCGATCGACCAGCCGAGCGGCATCCGCCAGGCGGTCGAGCTGCTGTCGGCGCGCCGCCGCTCGCTGCTCGAAGCGCACCACGAAGCCATGGAATGCCTGGGCCGGATGATGTGGGAGGCCCAGCGCGCGGGCCGCCCGCCCGACGGCGAAGCGTATGTGGACTGCGTGCAGCGCCGCGCTACCCGCGACTGAACAGCGCGGCCGCGTGGGCTGAGGCCCCTTCGCGCAGCAGCGCCGCCAGCGTGCGCTGCGCGGCCGACAGCTCCACGCCGCTGCGCAGCAGCAGGCCCACCGGCTCCTCGGTGCCGGGCGTCGCGACATTCAGGCGCACCAGCGTGCCCGAGCGCAGTTCGTCGCGCGCCGCGCCCGCGGCCGTGAACCACACCGCATCCGAACGCAGCAGCAGCGCGCGCGCCACCGACAGGTCCAGCGTCTGCGTGTGGTCGGCCGGCAGTCGCAGGCCCAGGCCCGAGAGCAGGCTCTCGGTGTGGTGGCGCGGCACCGTGCCCTCGCTGTAGACCACGAGCGGACAGGCCATCACCTCCTGCATCGACAGCGCGGCCGCGCCGGCCAGCGGATGGCCGGGCCGCACCACCATGGCCAGCGGCTCGGCGCAGAGGAACTCGAAGCTCAGGCCGGCCATGCGCTGCGGGTCGCTCATGCGGCCGCAGACCAGGTCGAGCTCGCCGGCGCGCAGAGCGTCGCACAGCGCGGCGTTGGCGCCGGTGCGCACCTCGGCCTGCAGCGCGGGGATGCGCTGGCGCAGCGCCAGCAGCGCATCGACCAGCAGGGTCGGCGCCACGCTGGGCAAGGCGCCGATGCGCACCCGTTCGAGGCGCTCGCCCGCGCCGGGCCGCAGCGCCTGCGCGCCCGCATCGACAGCCTCCAGCACGCGCAGCGCATGCGCGAGCAGCTGTTCGCCCGCCACGGTGAAGCGCTGGATGCCCCGGCGCCCGGCCTCGCCGCGCTCGACCAGCCGGGTCCCGGCCAGCGCCTCGAGCTCGGCCAGGGTCTTGGACATCGCGGGCTGGCTCAGCGCCAGCCGCTCGGCGGCGCGCGCCAGGTGCCGCTCCTGCGCCACCGCCACCAGGCAGCGCAGGTGCCGCAGCTGGACGCCGCGCGCGAAGCGTTCGGAAGCAAGGGGCGGCCGCATTGAATTACCAATGGTTATGAGAAGTCACCGAACAGTCAATTTACATCAGCACTGCGCATGAATAAAGTGCAGGTCCCCCTCGATGCCGGAGACAAGCCCATGAACGACCCCACCCCCCTGCCCTCGCTCACGCCCCGCGACTGGGACAGCCACCCTTCCTACATCTACCCCGGCTACAAGTCGACCGTGAAGCGCGGCCCGCTGCAGCCGCTGATCCCGCTCAAGGCCTCGCTGGGTGAATTGCAGCAGCCGGTCTACGGCCACGGCAGCATCGGCGCGCTCGACCACGACCTCACCCGCAACGCGCGCCGCAACGGCGAGCCGATCGGCGAACGCATGGTGCTGGCCGGCCAGGTGCTCGACGAGCACCGCCGCCCGGTGCGCAACACGCTGGTCGAGCTCTGGCAGGCCAACGCCTCGGGCCGCTACGTGCACAAGGTCGACCAGCACGACGCGCCGCTGGACCCCAACTTCCTGGGCGCGGGCCGCTGCCTGACCGACGACGAGGGCCGCTACCGCTTCCTCACCATCAAGCCCGGCGCCTACCCCTGGGGCAACCACCCCAACGCCTGGCGGCCGCAGCACATCCACCTGTCGCTGTTCGGCCAGCACTTCGCGAGCCGGCTGGTGACGCAGATGTACTTCCCCGGCGACCCGCTGCTGCAGTACGACCCGATGGTGACCGGCACGCCGGAGAAATACCGCAACCGCCTGATCGCCGACTTCAGCCTCGACCTCACCGAGCCCGACTACGCGCTGGGCTACCAGTTCGACATCGTGCTGCGCGGCGCCGACGAGACGCCCTTCGAAAACCGTTGAGCCAGGAGACACACACCATGATGAGCGCACTGGAAAGCAACTTCGGCCAGACCCCGTCGCAGACGGTCGGCCCCTACTTCGCCTACGGCCTCACGGCCACGCAGTACGGCTACGACTTCGACCAGCCCTTCGATGCCACGCTGGCGCTCGACGGCGCCACCGGCGAACGCATCCGCCTCGAAGGCCGGGTGATCGACGGCGACGGCCAGCCGATCTTCGACGCCATGATCGAGATCAGCCAGCCCGACGGCGAAGGCCGCTACCCGCGGTCGGTGGAAGAGGCCCAGGCCCGCGGCTTCCGCGCCTTCGGCCGCTGCGGCACCGGCACCGACGCGCAGAAGCGCTTCGTCTTCCACACCGTCAAGCCGGGCGCCGAGGCACCGGGCGAGGCGCCGCACATCAACGTGATCGTCACGATGCGCGGCCTGCTGCTGCATGCCTTCACCCGCATCTACTTCAGCGACGAGGCCGCGGCCAACGCCGGCGACGCGGTGCTGCAAAGCGTGCCGGCCGCGCGCCGCCCGACGCTGGTCGCCGAGCGCATCGCGCAGGACGGCGCCGTGACCTACCGCTTCGACATCCGCATGCAGGGCGCGGACGAGACGGTGTTCTTCGACATCTGATCGGCTGCCGCCAAGGCAAAAGGGGCGCACCTCGCGGTGCGCCCCTTTTTCGTTTCATGCGCGCGCGGCGCTCAGGCCGTGGCGTGCCGCACGCGCCCCGCGTCCATGGCCTCCTCGCGCAGGCGGTCGTATTCCGGCTGCGGCACCGGCACCGCGTCGGCCTTGCCCAGGTCCTTCATCTGCACGCGGAAGGTCTCGCGGGCGGTGTAGGCCGACACGGCCGCGATGGCGCAGATGGCCAGTGTGATCGAGCCGATCAGCAGCGGGATGTTGGTGGCGCCGGGCGGGGCCACGGCCACGAACAGCGCCGGCAGCAGGGCCGTGATGGCGGTGCCGATGTTCTGCGAGATCGCCATGCCCGAGACGCGCGTACGGGTCGGGAACATCTCCGGGTAGAAGCTCGGGAACACCGCGTTGTAGCCCTGGTAGACCACGCCCCACATCAGCAGCGACATCACGATGGCCAGCGGCACGTTGTGGATGCTGATCGCATACAGGTAGCCGAAGGACAGGAGGCCCGAGCCCAGCGCGCCGACGATGATCGGCAGCCGGCGGCCCACCTTGTCCGACAGGTTGCCGACGAAGGGGATCACGATCACGGCCACGATGTTGCCCATCACCGGGATCCAGAGGTAGAGGTCCTTCTCGAAGTTGATGCCGTAGCCCGGCTGCACCGCGTAGGCGGCGCCGAAGATGGTGGCGACCACCGGGATCACGTTCATCAGCGAGCAGCACAGCACGCGCAGCATGTCGCGCCAGCTCTCGGTCACGGCCTGGATCACCGGCGCCTTGGGCAGCTTGCCGCTCTGGTCGACCTCGGCGAAGGCCGGCGTCTCGTTGACCTCGCGGCGGATCACATAGCCCGCGACGATCACCAGGAAGCTCAGCAGGAAGGGGATGCGCCAGCCCCAGCTGTTGAAGTCGTCCTTGGGCATGTAGTGCGCGAGCGGCAGGAACACCGCGGCCGCCATGATCTGGCCGGCCTGCACGCCCTGCAGCGTGAAGCTGGCGAAGAAGCCGCGCCGGCCGAAGGGCGCATGCTCGAGGATCATCGAGCTCGCGCCCGAGATCTCGCCGGCCACCGCGAAGCCCTGGATCAGGCGCATCAGCACCAGCAGTGCGGGCGCCCACAGGCCGACCTGGTCGTAGGTCGGCAGCAGGCCCACGGCCACGGTCGAGAAGCCCATCAGGAACATGCAGACGATCAGCACATGCTTGCGGCCGTGGGTGTCGCCCCAGTGGCCCAGCATGATGGCGCCGATCGGGCGCGCCACGTAGCCCACGCCGTAGGTGGCGAGCGAGGCGATGATCGCGATCTGCGGGTCGCCCTTGGGAAAGAAGATCTGCGGAAAGATCAGTGCCGCCGCGGTGGCGTAGATGAAGAAGTCGTAGTACTCCAGGGCGGAGCCGATCCAGCCGCTGGCTGTGGCCTTCCTGGACTGGTGCTTGCCTTGCGGCTCGCCGGGTAATGCAGTGCTGCTCATGGGGTGTCTCCTGTGGCTGGATCGGTCTGCGGGGATGGGGGCTGCTGGGCCTGTGATGCCATGCGTGCGGGCGCGTTGACCGCGCCATACGCGTCGTAGGAAGCGACACGTTGCACCACCTCGAAGAACAGGCCGTTCTTCTCGAAGCTCTCGGTGTAGATGTGGAGGTAGTCGCCGGCCGGCGAGCGGTCGAACAGCACGCCGGCGGCGCGCATGCGCGCCACCAGGCCCGCGTCGAGCTCGATGCGGGTGGCCAGGTCGTCGTGGTAGTTGCCGGAGATCGGCACGAAGCGCACGCCGTTGGCGCGCAGCCGCGCCACGGTGTCGAAGATGTCCTCGCAGCGCAGCGCGATGTGGTGCACCGCGCCGCCGCCGCCCGCGCGCACGGCCTGCGCGGTGCGGGTGCGCTGGCTCAGCGACACGTTGAGCACCAGGCGCACCGTGCGTTCGGCATTCGCCACGCCGCGGCTGCGGATCAGGCCGAAGGGGTCGGCCAGCTCCAGGCTCTCGCCGGGCTCCAGGCCCAGCACCGCGCGCGAGAACAGCACCCAGGTGTCGAGCTGGTCGACGGCCAGGCCCAGCGCGACATGGTCGATGGCCTGCAGGCCGGCGCCGTCCTGATCGCTGTCTTCCAGTTCGAAGTCCGCCGCGTAGAGGCCGTGTTCGCCCAGCGCGCTGGCCACGAAATGCACCAGGTTGCCACCCGGCACCACGATCGCCGGCACGGTCGCCTCGCCCGGCCCGGTGGGGCTGTGGTGGCGCTTCGAATGCATGGCGGCGGCCCGCGCCGCGGCCGCTTCGGGCTCGGGCGTGCGCAGGCCCAGCGCGCAGACCGACACGCCGTGGGCCTCGAAGCGTTCGCGCGCGAAGGAGGCCGGCTCGGCATTGACGATGAAGTGGATGCCGCCCTGCCGGTACAGCGTGACGGCCTTGGAGCGGTGCCGGCCGATGCGGCTGAAGCCCAGCTGCCGCAGCAGCGCGCCGAGGCTTTGGGCCGCCGCTTCGTCGACCGCGAATTCGATGAAGGCGATGCCGTCGAGCACCGGCCGCGGCGGCGGGCCGAACAGCGTCACGCCCGGCGGTGGCGCGTCCGCCATGCGCTCGCGCACCTGGCTCTCGAGGTACAGCAGCGAGCGCATCGCATCGACCACCGTGCGCCGGTTGGGCGTCTCGCGGAACAGGTCGTTGAAGATCTCCAGCGAGAGCGGGCCGGTGTAGCCCGCGCGCAGCGTCTGCGCGAGGAAGTTCACCACGTCGAAGTCGCCCTGGCCCGGGAAGGAACGGTGGTGGCGCGCCCACTGCAGCACGTCCATCGCCATCAGCGGCGCGTCGGCCATCTGCAGGAAGAAGATCTTCTGGCCCGGGATGTCGGCAATGCCGGCCGGATCGTCCTGGAGCGACAGCGTGTGGAAGCTGTCGAGGATCAGCCCCAGCTGCGGATGGTCGGCGCGGCGCACGATGTCCCAGGCCTGGCCGTAGCGCGAGGTCGCGCGGCCCCAGGCCAGCGCCTCGAAGCCCACGCGCAGGCCGCGCCGCGCGGCGCGCTCGGCCAGCGCATGGAGCTGCGCGGCGGCCAGCGCCGGGTCGTCCACCGTCAGCGGCGAGGTGTTCGAGCAGCACAGCACCAGCGACGCGCCCATGGCCTGCATCAGGTCGAACTTGCGCTCGGCGCGTTCCAGGCTGCGGCGGAACAGCGGCTCGGGCATGCCCTCGAAGTCGCGGAAGGGTTGGTAGAGGTCGACGGAGAGGCCCAGGTCGGCCGCGATGCGCCCCAGCTCGGCGGCGTCGCCGTTGAACTGGATGAAGTCGTTCTCGAACAGCTCGAAGCCGTCGAAGCCGGCCGCGGCGATGGCTTCCAGCTTCTGGCGCAGCGTTCCGCTGAGCGACACGGTGGCGATCGAGCGATGCATGTCAGCCTTGGACGAGGTCCGGACCGGTGGCGCCGGCCCGGGGGTGGAAGGACGTGAAGGTGTTCATCTGTGGGAGGACTGTAAGAAGCCGATCGCCCCGCCACAACGGCCGGAGCCGCCGACGCGATCGATGATCGATCGCATGCGGTCAGAATACGTACGAAACTCGGGTTACACCTAGGCCATGACCAAGACCGACACCGCCGCCGCGCCGATCGACCGCAAGCTGCTCATCGAGGGGCTGGGCAAGGGGCTGCGCGTGATCGAGGCCTTCACCGACGAGCGCACCCGCATGACCGCGACCGAGGCCGGCACGCACGCGGGGCTGACGCGCACCGCGGCCCGGCGCTACCTGATGAGCCTGGTGCACTACGGCTACGCCGAGACCGACGGCAAGCACTACTGGCTGCTGCCGCGGGTGCTGCGACTGGGCCAGGCCTACCTGGAAGGGGCGCGGGTGCCGCGCCTGGTGCAGCCCTACATCCAGCGCGCGTCGATGCAGTGCGGCGAGACGCTCAACGTGGGCACGCTGGACGGCCACGAGGTGGTCTACCTGGCGCGCAGCAACCCGCCGCGCATGGTGTCGATCGGCTTCCATCCCGGCGCCCGGGTGCCGGCCCATGTGGTGTCGCAGGGCTTCGTGCTGCTGTCGACCTTCGACGACGCCGCGCTCGACGCCTGGATCGCCGAGCACGCCTTCAGCAGCTTCACCGGCTCGGCGCCGGTCGATGCCGCGCGCTTTCGCGACAGCGTGCTCGCGGCGCGCCAGCTCGACTTCTGGCAGGCCGAACAGCACCTGGACGTGGGACTGGCCGGCCTCGCGGTGGCGCTCAAGGACCGCAAGGGCCGCTGCAAGTACGCGCTGAGCGTGACGGTGCAGCAGCAGCTCTACCCGGGCGAGCAGCTGACGAAGAAGCTGCTGCCGGTGCTGCGCGAGGTGGCCGAGGCGATGCGCCCGATCATCTGAGGCGCCGGCCGGCTCAGTAGCGCAGCTGCGCCACGGCGCGCAGCGCCTCGGGCGTGGCACTGCCGAAGCCGAAGAACTCGAGGTACGCCGGGATCATCTCGAACAGCATGTCTGTGCCGACCTGCACCGCGCAGCCCTTGGCCTTGGCGGCCTGCAGCAGCGGCGTGTACTCGGACTTCATCACCACTTCGCCGACGAAGGTGCGCGGGTCGATGCGCTCGACGTCGAAGGGCAGCGGGTCGCCCTCCTTCATGCCCAGCGGCGTGGCGTTGACCACCACGTCGAAGCCGGCCGGGTCCTTCGAGCCGGTGCGCACGCCCAGCTGCGGGTAGTGCGCGCGCAGCCGCTCGGCCAGCGCCTGGGCCGAGGCCTCGCTGACGTCGAACAGCGCGATCTCGGCGGCGCCGGCCGCCGCGATGGAGGCCGCGATGGCCGAGCCCACGCCGCCGGTGCCCGACACCAGCACGCGCGTGCCCTGGAACAGCCGGCCCTTGCGTTCGACGCCGCGCACGAAACCGGCGCCGTCGAACTGGTCGCCCAGCAGCGTGCCGTCGGGCCGCAGCAGGATGGCGTTGCAGGCGCCGGCGATGCGCGCGGTCGGCGTGACCTCGTCCACCAGCGCCATGGTCGCGATCTTGTGCGGCATGGTCACGAGCGCGCCGCGCAGGTTGGTCAGCCGCGCCAGCGAGGCCAGCATGGCCGCATAGTCCTCGGGCTTGACTCCCATCGGCACCACCACCGCGTCGATGCCCTGCTGGTCGAACCAGGGGTTGTAGATCATCGGCGCCTTGAAGGCTTCGGTGGGGTAGCCCAGGTGGGCGATGAGCGTGGTCTTGCCGGAGATCATGGGGAGGTCGGAACGAGGAAGTGGAGGGAGGGGTTCAGGTCCCGCTGGGGCGCAGGTAGCGCAGCGGCTGGCGGATCTCGGCGTGCATGGCCTCGGGGTAGATGCGCTCGCGCAGGAAGTCCGAATCGGCCGCCAGCGACTGCGCGACCGCTTCGTGGCCGAAGTAGCGCAGGTAGTGCGGCATCTGCTGGATCAGCATCTCGAAGCCGGCCTGCGCATGCAGGCCGCGGGCCCGCGCGGCGCGCACCACGGGCGTGGGCTGGCCGCGCAGCAGGATGTCGAACAGCGAGGCGTGGCGGTCCATGCGGGACACGTCCACCGGCAGCGGGTCGTTCGGGTCCAGGCCCAGCGGGGTCGCGTTGACGACCAGGTCGTAGCCCTCGGGCGCGTTGCTGTCGACCGCCACCACGTCGGCGTCGAAGAAGGCGTCGAGCTTGGCCGCCACGCCCGCGGCCTTGCCGGCCGAACTGTCGTAGAAGGCGATGTGCGCCGCGCCGCCCATGCCGCCGCCCTCGACCAGCGCCACGCCCACGGCCGAGGCGCTGACGCCCGCGCCCAGGATCAGCACGCGCTTGCCGCGGAAGGGGATCGCGTAGTGGTCGAGCGCGCCGATCAGGCCCTCGCCGTCGAACAGGTCGCCCTCGAGCCGGTCCTCCTCGGTACGGCGCACGATGTTGATCGAGCCGGCCACGCGGCCGATCAGGCCGCAGCCGTCGAGCAGGTCGATGGCCAGCGGCTTGTGCGGCGGCGCGATCAGCATGCCGCGCACGTTGCGCGCCAGGAAGGCCGCGGCGAAGAAGACCGCGAAGTCGCGCCGCGGCACCTGCATCGGCACCAGCACCGCGTCGATCTCGAAGCGCTCGAACACGGCGTTGAACATCCGCGGCAGCCGCACGTTGCGCACCGGGTCGCCGGGGATGAGGTAGGCCTGCGTGTTGCCAGTGATGCCAGGGGTCATGGATCGGTCCGTCGGGTCAGTGGATCTGGATCGTCGGTCGCTGCGGGTAGAGCCGCAATGGTGGCCGGCGACGCGGGGGATGTCGAGGCGCAAGGCGGCCACGGCGATCGATCATCGCGCACATCCGATCGCTGATCGAACAGTCCGAGGGTTTGTCCCGCCTCGGCGTCGGTCGCCCCCAAAGAAAAAACCCGCACGAGGCGGGTTTTTTGCGGGGGAAGCGGGGCGTCAGTTGTTGGCCGTGTGGAAGCGCGACTCCGGCACCACCTTGACTTCGCCCGGCAGCGAGCTGATGTAGCCGGCCAGTTCCTTGAGTTCGGCGTTGGTGAACTTCTTGGCCTGGCCGCTCATCACGCCGTTCGAACGGCCGACCTGGGCGTGGTTCTCGGCCTTGTACGACTTCAGCGCGACGAACAGGTAGTCGGCGTGCTGGCCGGCGATCTTGGCCACGGTGCCGTCGTTGGGGGTGTTGAAGTTGGCGCCGTGGCACTTGGTGCAGGCGTTGTCCTTGTCGCGCGAGATCAGCGCCTGGACGCGTTCGCTGGGCTGCTTGGCGGCGGTGGCCGGCGGTGCATCGCCGGCCTTGACGCCCAGCTGGCTGTAGTAGGCCGCGAGGTCGGCCATGTCCTGCTCGGTCAGCGAGTCGGCGATGGCGCGCATCGTCGGGTGCTTGCGGTCACCGGCCTTGTAGGCGGCCAGCGCCGAGCTGATGTACGTGGCGCTCTGGCCCGCGATCATCGGCACCTTGTGGATCTCGGGGAAGCTGGCCTGGTAGCCGACGATGCCGTGGCAACCCACGCACATGGCGGTCTTCTTGGCACCGTTTTCGACGCTGCCGGTGACAGCCTGAGCCTGGGCCGAGAACGTCACGCAAGCGACAGCCAGGGCAAACATCGTGGTCAACAACTTGTTCATTTTGCGCGCACAATCTCGTGGAAATTCGGTTTTTTCAGATCAACATTTGATTATATGCGGGGGCTTTTCACGGCCCCGAGCCAAGGCGACAGTGCCGGCCGGCAACGCATGCTTGAATGGTCGCTTCATCCACCCCCAGCTCGATGTCATCCATGAAATTCAAGGGCTCAGACAATTACGTTGCCACCCAGGACCTGATGCTCGCGGTCAATGCCGCCATCACGCTCAAGCGCCCGCTGCTCGTCAAGGGCGAACCGGGCACCGGCAAGACGATGCTGGCCGAGGAAGTGGCCGCCGCGCTCGACCTGCCGCTGCTGCAGTGGCACATCAAGTCGACCACCAAGGCGCAGCAGGGCCTCTACGAATACGACGCCGTGAGCCGCCTGCGCGACTCGCAGCTGTCCGACGTGGACGGCGGCGAGCGGGTCAAGAACATCGAGAACTACATCGTCAAGGGCGTGCTGTGGCAGGCCTTCACGGCGGACAAGCCGGTGGCGCTGCTGATCGACGAGATCGACAAGGCCGACATCGAATTCCCGAACGACCTGCTGCGCGAAATCGACCGCATGGAGTTCTACTGCTACGAGACGCGCGAACTGATCCGCGCCAAGCACCGGCCGGTGGTGTTCATCACCTCGAACAACGAGAAGGAGCTGCCCGACGCCTTCCTGCGCCGCTGCTTCTTCCACTACATCAAGTTTCCCGACGCCGACACCATGCGCAGCATCGTCGACGTGCACTTCCCCGGCCTCAAGCAGGAACTGCTCGCGGCCGCGATGAAGACCTTCTACGACGTGCGCAACCTGCCCGGCCTGAAGAAGAAGCCCTCGACCTCCGAGCTGCTGGACTGGCTCAAGCTGCTGGTGGCCGAGGACATCCCGCTCGAGGCGCTGCAGAGCAAGGACGACAAGGTCGCGGTGCCGCCGCTGGTGGGCGCGCTGCTGAAGAACGAACAGGACGTGACCTTGTTCGAAAAACTCGTCTTCATGCAACGCAACAACCGCTGAGGCCGCGACCATGAACGGCACGACCCCGCATCCGCCGCGCCAGCTGCTGATCCTCGGCGTGGCCCAGGCCGTGGGCTTCGTGCTCGGCGCGCTGCTGGGCCGCGGGCTGGGCCTGCTGTTCGGGCTCGACGCCTTCGGCAGCGCGGGCTACGACGGCCCGGGCATGCTGGGCATCGCGCTGATCGGCGCGGGCGGCGGCGGCGGCGTGCAGCTGGGCCGCACGCTGTACCGCCGCAAGTACGGCGACCCGCGGGCCTGAGCCGGAACACGCGCCATGGCCTTCGTCGAACCCGTCACCCTGAAGTCGCGCGGCATCGCGCTGGTGCCGCTGGCGCTGGCGCATGAAGACGGCCTGCGCGCCGCCGCGGCCGACGGCGAACTGTGGACGCTGCGCGTGACCTCGGTGCCCGAGCCGCAGCACACCCGCGCCTACATCGAGGCCGCGCTGCAGATGCGCGAGGCCGGCAACCGCTTCGCCTTCGCCGTGACCGACGAGGCCACCGGCACCGTGCTCGGCAGCACCAGCTTCCACGACATGCTGCCGGCCGTGAAGCGGGTGGAGATCGGCTACACCTGGTATGCCGCGCGCTGCCAGCGCACGCACGTCAACACCACCTGCAAGTTGCTGATGCTCACCCACGCCTTCGACGCGCTGGGCTGCCGCACCGTGGGCTGGCGCACCGACAACTTCAACTTCGCCTCGCAGCGCGCCATCGAGCGCCTGGGCGCGAAGAAGGACGGCGTGATCCGCGGCAATGCGCTGCGGCGCGACGGCACGGTGCGCGACACCGTGATGTACAGCCTCGGCGCGGGCGAATGGCCCGAAACCAAGGCGCAGCTGCTGTACCTGCTCGACAGGCCGCGCCCTGCAACGACCAACCCAAAGGAGTGAGCCGCGATGCTGATCGACTTCTTCTACACCCTGCGCGCGGCCAAGCTGCCGGTATCGGTCAAGGAATACCTGACGCTGCTCGAGGCGCTGCAGTCCGACGTGGTCGGGCCCAATTCCGATGATGCCTACGGCATGGACGACTTCTACTACCTGAGCCGCACGGCGCTGGTGAAGGACGAGAAGCACTACGACAAGTTCGACCGCGCCTTCGCCGGCTACTTCAAGGGCGTGGAGATGCTCACGGACTTCACCAAGGAAGTCCCGCTCGACTGGCTGCGCAAGACGCTGGAGCGCGAGTTCAGCGCCGAGGAGAAGGCCAAGATCGAGAAGATGGGCTGGGACGAGCTCATGGAGACCCTGAAGAAGCGCTTCGAGGAACAGAAGGAGCGCCACCAGGGCGGCAACAAGTGGATCGGCACGGGCGGCACCTCGCCCTTCGGCCACGGCGGCTACAACCCGCAGGGCATCCGCATCGGCGGCGCCGGCAAGAACAAGAGCGCGGTCAAGGTCTGGGACCAGCGCGCCTACAAGGACTACGACGACACGCAGGAACTGGGCACGCGCAACATCAAGGTCGCGCTGCGCCGGCTGCGCAAGTTCGCGCGCGAGGGCAACGTCGAGGAGCTGGACCTCGACGAGACCATCGCCAAGACCGCGGCCAACGCCGGCTACCTCGACATCAAGATGCGGCCCGAGCGCCACAACAACGTCAAGGTGCTGCTGCTGATGGACGTGGGCGGCACCATGGACGAGCACATCCAGCGCGTGGAAGAACTGTTCTCGGCCGTCAAGACCGAGTTCAAGCACCTGGAGTTCTACTACTTCCACAACTGCGTCTACGACTTCATGTGGAAGAACAACAAGCGCCGCTTCTCGGAGAAGTTCGCGACCTGGGACATCCTGCGCAAGTACAACAAGGACTACAAGCTGATCTTCGTGGGCGACGCGACCATGAGCCCCTACGAGATCCTGCAGCCCGGCGGCAGCGTCGAATACAACAACGAGGAGGCCGGCGCCGAATGGCTGCAGCGCCTCACGCACGCCTTCCCCAAGTTCGCCTGGATCAACCCCGAGCCGCAGGGCGTCTGGCAGTACCGACAGAGCATCTCGGTGGTGCAGCAGCTGATGTCCAACCGCATGTACCCGCTGACGCTCAAGGGCCTCGAGGAAGCGATGCGCATGCTGTCCAAGTAGGACGCCGCCGTCTCTTCGCGCACCACCCCCGGCGAGCGCCGGGACGGCCATGGCTTGATGTCAGAATGGGGCCGATGGTCAGGGTGGTCCTCTTCAAAACGCCGGCGCGCATGCCGGCGTTGCTTCTTGCAAGCGTCCTTCTTCTTTTGCAAGGATGCAGCCTGCTGCCATCCAAAAAGGACGCCACCGAGGACGGCACGCAGGCCGTCACGGCCGACAGCTCCTCGTCGTCCAGCGAGGACGGCGCCACCCGGCGCGAGGCCTTCACGCTCGAAGTGCACGGCCCCGACGTGGTGCGCGACTACCTGGCGCTGCACCTCGAGATCCAGCGCTACACCCGGCTGCCCGACCTCGGCGCGACCGAGCTGTCGCGCCTGATGGTCGCCGCCGAGGCCAATGCGCGCGAGCTGCTGGCCACGCTGGGCTACTTCACGCCGACGCTCACGCTCGAGCTCAAGGAAACGCCCGAAGAGAAGACGCCGCGCAAGGTCGTGGTGACGGTCGAGCCGGGCGAGGCCACGCGGGTGAAGGCGGTGGACATCCGCTTCAGCGACGCCATCGCCGCCGACCCGAGCGCCGCGGCGCAGCGCGAGGCGATCCAGTCGGCCTGGACGCTGCAGAGCGGCCAGCTGTTCACCCAGCAGGCCTGGGACAACGCCAAGGCCGTCGGCCTGCGCAGCCTCACATCCAAACGCTACGCCACGGGCAGCATCGCCAACAGCCGCGCCACCGTCGACGCCGACCGCGGCGAGGCGCAGCTGGGCATCACCTATGCCTCGGGCCCGGCCTACCGTTTCGGCCCGGTCGACGTGCGCGGCGCCCAGCGCTACGACGCCGACGGCGCGCGCCGCATCGCCCGCGTGCCCACCGGCGCCGACTACGACCAGCAGAAGCTGCTCGACGCCCAGCAGCGGCTGGCCAGCAGCGGCTACTACGACTCGGTCTTCCTCACGCTCGACACCGACGGCACCGACCCGCAGGCCGCGCCCGTCATCGCGCAGGTGCGCGAGGCGCCGCTGCAGAAGGTGGTGCTGGGGGCCGGTTTCACCACCGACGGCGGGCCGCGCCTGTCGATCGACCATGTGCACAACCAGATGCCGCTGCTCGGGTGGCGCGCGGTGTCCAAGCTGTCGGTCGACCGCGAGACCCAGTCGCTGGGCACCGACTGGAACGGCATCCCCGGCGACGACGGCTGGCGCTGGTTCGGCTCCGGCCTGCTCAAGCGCGAGGTCTCGGGCACCTACGACGTCGACAGCGGACGGCTGCGCGCCGGCCGCGGCCGCACCGGCGACCGCATCGACCGCAGCCTGTTCCTGCAGTACGACTACGCGACCAACCGCGGCGACGGCGCGCCGCCCTCGGCTTCCGCCATCAGCGCCAACTGGACCTGGACCGGCCGCTACTTCGACAGCAACGACGCGCCCTCGCGCGGCCAGGGCCTGGCGCTCGAGCTCGGCCTGGGCCAGACGCTGATCGGCGAACGCGCGCCCTTCGTGCGCAGCTATGCGCGCTGGCTCGGCATCCTGCCGCTGGGCCGCGTGCAGGGCAGCGACGGCACCCAGGCGCGCAACAGCCGGCTGCAGTTCCGCGCCGAGGGCGGCGCCGTGGTCGCCAAGGACAGCGCGCAGATCCCGTCCACACTGATGTTCCTGACCGGCGGCGACACCACGGTGCGCGGCTACAGCTACCGCCAGATCGGCACCGAGCGCGCCGACGGCACCATCGTCGCGGGCCGCTACATGGGCGTGGCCAGCGTCGAATGGCAGCGCCCGATCGTCTGGAACGGCAAGCTCAGCGACTGGGAAAGTGCGGCCTTCGTCGACGCCGGCTCGGTGGCGGACAAGGTCGGCGAGCTCAAGGCCAAGGTCGGCGTGGGCGTGGGCGCGCGCTGGCGCAGCCCGGTCGGCCCGGTGCAGGCCGACGTGGCCTACGGCGTCGACGTGAAGAAGTTCAGGCTGCACCTGCGGCTGGGCTTCACCTTCTAGGCATGGCAACGGCACCCACGACACCTTCCACCGCGCCGCCGCGCCGCTTGCGCACGCGCCGCGTGCTGCGCGCCGCGGCCTGGAGCTTCGGCGCGCTGCTCGCGCTGCTGGTGCTGGTGGTCGCCGCGGGCTGGTGGTGGCTGGGCTCGGACCAGTCGCTGGCCTATGCGATCACAAAGGCCGCGCGCTACATGCCGGCCGGCCAGACGCTGCAGAGCCGCGAGGTCAGCGGCTCGCTGCGCACCGGCGGCCGCATCGGCTTCCTGCAATGGCAGAGCCCCACGCTGTCGGTCGAGGTGCACGAGGCCACCATCGGCTGGACGCTCAAGCCGCTGTTCCAGCGCAAGGTGCAGCTGGGCGAGGTGCACGCCGCGCAGGTGCTGATCGAACGCCGCGGCCCGCCGCCCGAGAAGAACGACGAACCGCTGCAGCCGCTCGAACAGCTGGTGCTGCCGGTCGACGTCGACCTGCCCTTCCGCGTCGACACCGTGCGCTGGGCCGGCCCGCCCGTGGTGGAAGTCAAGAACCTAGCCGGCCGCTACGGCTACGCCCAGCGCCAGCATGCGCTGACCGTCGACGGCGTGGACGTCGCCGACGGCCACTACAGCGCGCGCGTCGGCCTGCAGGGCGACGCCCCGATGGCCCTCGACGCCGCGCTCGAAGGCAAGGTGCGCGCGCCGCTGGCCGAAGACCGCAGCATCGAAGTCCAGGCCCAGGCCAGCGTCAAGGGCACGCTGGCCGGCAGCGCCGCGCGCCTGGCCATCGCGGCCGAACTGCAGCCCACCGAACAGGACGAGAAGAATCCGATGCAGGCCCGGCTGCGCGCCAACATCGCGCCCTGGCTGACGCAGCCGGTGGTCGACGCCGACGCCGACCTGCGCAACGTGGACCTGGCCCGGCTCTGGCCCACCGCCCCCGCCACGCTGCTGAGCGGCACCGTGCAGGCCGGCCCGGGCGCGGCCGGCAGCGACGTGCAATGGCAGGCCAGCGCCGACATCCGCAACGCCCTGCCCGGCCCCTGGGACGCAGGCCGGCTGCCGCTGGAGCAGCTCGAGGCCCGCACCAGTTTCGACGGCAGCACCTGGACCGTGCCCGCGGCCACCGTGCGCGCCGGCGGCGGCCGCATCGAGGCCGAAGGCGAATGGCGCCCCGCGCCCGCGCCCTGGCAGGTGACGGCCACCGTGCGCGGCGTGCAGCCCGGCGGCCTGCACACCCAGCTGGCCGGCGCGCCCGTGGGCGGCCGCATCGAGGTCGAGCAACGCGACGAAGCCTTGCGCTTCGACGTGGCGCTGCAGGCCCAGGGCACGGCCGGCAGCCGCGCGCTGCAGGGCCTGCGGCTCGACCTGGTCAAGGCCCAGGGCCAGTGGAAGGACGAGGTGCTGGACCTGCGCACGCTGCGCTTCGAGGCGGCCCAGGCCAGCGTGGCCGGCCAGCTGCAGGCCCGCATCGCCGAGCGCGCGGGCAGCGGCGACCTGAAGGTGGTGCTGCCCGGCGGCAACGCCCAGGTTGCCGGCCGCATGGGTCCCGCACAAGGGCGCGGCGAGCTCACGGTCCAGGTCGACGATGCGGCCGCGCTGCAGCGCTGGGTCGAGAAGCTGCCTGGCCTGTCGACGGTTTTCGCGGGCGCGAGCGCCCAGGGCAACGCCCGCCTCGATGCACGCTGGAGCGGCGGCTGGGAAGCCGTGCAGCGGCGCCTGCAGAACGCTGCCGCGCCGGCCCCGCGCGGCAGCGTCGAGCCGACCGTGCAGGCCACGCTGGCCGTGCCGCGGCTCGACCTGCGCCTGCCGGCCGTGCCCGCGGGCGCGGTGCCGGCACCGCCCGATGCGCCGATCCAGTTGCGCGGCCTGCGCGCCGAACTGGGCGGCAGCCTGGCGCAGGCCACGCTCTCGGTGCAGGGCGAGGCCCTGCGCGGCACCCAGAAACTCACGCTCGACACCCGCGCCAGCGGCGCGCTGGAAGGCCCGGGCCGCTGGCGCGCCGCGCTGGCCAGCCTGCGCGTGCAGGCCCAGGACAGCACCCGTCCCGGCCCCTGGACCGTGGCCCTGAGCGCGCCGCTGAGCGCCAACGTGCGCCGCCTGGCCAGCGGCCTCGAGATCGACACCTCGGCCGGCGGCGCCACGCTGCAGGGCCCGGTGGCCGGCACGGTGCGCCTCGACTGGGAGCCGGTGCGCTTCCGCCAGACCGGCAGCGGCGCGCAGCAAGGCATCCGCGTGCAGACCAAGGGCCGCATGCAGGGCCTGCCGATGGCCTGGGCCGAGGCGCTGGACAACAACAGCTCGCTCGCGAGCCTGGGCCTGAGCGGCGACCTGCTGTTCAACGGCGACTGGGACATCGACGCCGGCGACGCGCTGCGCGCCAGCGTGCGGCTCGCGCGTCAGAGCGGCGACATCCGCGTGCAGGCCGGCGAAGCCGCGCTGGTCACGCGCATCGAGAGCCGCGGCACCGGCACCAAGAGCGAGATCAAGATGGTGTCGGGCAGCACCAACGTCGACAGCCCCAGCACCCCGGCCGGGCTGCGGCAGGCCGAGCTCCGGATCGACGCGCAGGGTGAAGAGGTGCGTGCCAACCTGGTCTGGGACAGCGAACGCGCCGGCAACATCCGCGCCGACGCGCGCACCCGCGTGGCGCAGCGCGACGGCGGCTGGCAATGGGCCGAGGACGCCCCGCTCAACGGCAGCGTCAAGGCCCGCATGCCGAGCCTGGGCGTGTGGTCGATGCTCGCGCCGCCGGGCTGGCGCATCGCCGGCACGCTCGAGGCCGACGCCGCGCTCTCGGGCAACCGCGCCGCGCCGCGCTGGAACGGCACGCTGGCGGCCGACCAGCTGGCGCTGCGCGCGCCGGTCGAAGGGCTGGACCTGCGCGACGGCCGGCTGCGCGCCACCCTGGGCGGCGACCGCGTGGACATCACCGATTTCACGCTCAAGGGCGGCCGTGGCAACAGCGCGCGCATCGCCGGGCAGAGCGGCAACCTCAGCACCACCTCGAGCGAGGCCGCGCGCGACGGCGGCACGCTCACGGGACGCGGCGAGATGCGCTGGGGCCAGGCCTCGGCCGCCGGCGGCTCGGGCATCCGGATGGCGATGCAGGCCCAGCTGCGCAGCCTGCGCGTGCTGGTGCGCACCGACCGCCAGGTCACGCTGTCGGGCGACCTGCAGGCACGGCTGGACGACGGCCAGTTCACGCTGCGCGGCAAACTCGAGACCGAGCGCGCCGTGATCATCCTGCCCGACGAGAGCGCGCCCAGCCTGGGCACCGACGTGGTGGTGCGCTCGGCCGCCAAGGACCGCGAGACGGCCGCAGCCGCACAGCGCGAGGCCGCACAGAACAGCGCGCAGGCGGCCCGGCCGCAGACCGCCAAGCCCTTCGACGTGGCCGTGAGCTTCGACCTGGGCAAGGACTTCGCGGTCCAGGGCCGCGGCATCACGACCCGGCTCGAAGGCCAGCTCGACATCCGCAGCAGCTCCCTCAGTTCGCCGCCGCGCGTGACCGGCGAGGTGCGCACGGTCAAGGGCCAGTACCGCGCCTACGGCCAGCAGCTCGACGTCGAGACCGGGCTGGCGCGCTTCAACGGCCCGATGGACAACCCGGCGCTCGACATCCTCGCGATCCGGCCCAACATCTCGCAGCGCGCGGGCGTGCAGGTCTCGGGCACGGCTCAGGTGCCGCGCGTCAAGCTCTACTCGGAGCCCGCGCTGTCGGACGCGGAAACCCTGTCGTGGGTGATCCTGGGCCGTGCCTCGGTGGGCAACGGCGGCGAATCGATCCTGATGCAGCAGGCCGCGCTGGCCCTGCTGGGCGGCCTGGGCAAGGGCGGATCGGGCGGCAGCCTGGCCAGCCGGCTGGGCCTGGACGAGATCGGCTTCAAGGGCCCGGGCGCCGGCGGCGAGCTGCGCGAATCCGCGGTCACGGTGGGCAAGCGGCTGTCGAAGGATTTCTACGTCACCTACGAGAGCAGCCTGACCGGCGTGCTGGGCACCCTCTTCATCTTCTACGACCTGACCCAGCGCCTCACGCTGCGCGGCCAGGCCGGCGTCCAGAGCGGCGTGGACCTGATCTACACCCTCAAGTACGACTGAGTCCCTCTGCTACAGTCGCCGGGCTGCCCACCGTCCTCGTAGTTCAATGGATAGAACGGGGTCCTCCTAAGACTCAGATACAGGTTCGATTCCTGTCGAGGGCACCAGCCGGTCGGCGCACCCGATCGCACCGAACCACCCGCTTGCCGCAAGGCAAGGCGGGTTTTTTGTCGTCTTGCCGCATCGCCGGGCACGCAGGCGTGGCTTCTCGGCCACAGCACTTTTGTGACCTAGGACACAAACTAGAAACATTTACGAGTGCAACAAAATGAAATAGTTCCTACTATCCATTGCTTGTTCACTGCTCCCGTTTCGAGCGCGCCGCCGATGACTTCCACCTCGTTTCAGATGCATGTCCCGTGCCGGGGCGGGTGCCAGAGGAATGGGCTGCATCCTTGAAACGGCGGACGGTGTTCTCCGTTCCGGGCGGCAGCCCGGCGCGGAAGGCCCATCCCACCCCCTCCCCTCCACCTCTCGCCATGGCGGGCGGCGGAGCACCGCCCGCCAGGAACACAGGTCAGCGACCGGTCCCACGCATGCCGCCATGCCCCAGCCAGACAGCCATGCGATGAGCGCATCCCCGATCAAATCCGCCGCGCCCGCGCAGCCGGCCGATGCATGGGTCGACTCGATGTCGGAGCCCTGCCGGTGCGTCTTCGTGTTCATCGGCAATGCGCCGCACCTGGCGCAGGCCTTCAGCGCCGGCCTGGCCGCGGCGGTCGGGCGGGAAGTCGGGCGGCGGCTCATGGCGCTCGCGAGCGCGACGGCCGGCCCGGAGGTGATCGAGATCCGCGACGACTGCTTCCTGCTCTGGTCGCCCGGCGACGCGGCGGGCGGGGGCTACGGCGGATCGCCGAGCGTGAGCGAGAGCATCGAGCACCTGCTGTCGGCGCTGTCCGCCGAGCCCGTGCGATTCGACGGGCTGGTGGCCCTGCCCGAGCTGCATGCCGGCTGGATCGAGGTCTCGGACCCGCGCACCCTCGATGCGACCGAGATCGACCTGATCCTGTGGGCCGCGCAGCAGTCGCCCTCGCTCGACGAGGTGCGCGCCGAGGATTGGCGCGCCGGCTATCGCGCCGACATGGCGGTCGCGGTGCGGGTATGGGAGGCCGCGCGCGCCGGGCGGCTGCAGACCCGCTGGCAACCCGTGGTGGACGCCTACGCGGGCGCCGCCACGCTCTACCGCGAGGGCTGCGTGCAGGTGGCGCCGGCGCCGGAGCACCATGCGCCGCTGGCGTCCGGCAGTTTCATGCCCAGCCTGGAGCGGCTGCGGCTGACACGGGCCTTCGATCGCCGCGTCGCCCACCAGGTGCTCGACGCGCTGCGCCAGCAGCCCGGCGCGAACATGGGCCTGAACCTGTCGGCGCACAGCGCGCGGCTCGACCATTGGTGGGCCCTGTTCCTGGACGCCCTCGCGCGCGAGCCGCTGCTCGCCCGACGGCTGGTGGTGGAGATCGATTGCGCGCGGGCCCAGTTGCAGGACGCCGAGGCCGTGCGTGATTTCTGCCGCTGCCTGGCGGCCTACGGCTGCCGGATCGCCATGGACGCCTTCGGCGCGGGATCGGCCGGCCTGACCTTCGTGCAGGCGTGCAAGCCCGAGATCGTCAAGCTGGAGGCGGCCTTCGTGCGGCGCGCCGGCGAGAACCAGTTCGGCTTCGAGAGCCTCAAGGACATGCTGGGGCTTTGCGCACGCCTGGCCCCGCGGACCGTGGTGGCCGGCATCGACCGCGAGGCCGACCTGCACGTGGCGATGCGCGCAGGCGCGCAGTGGCTGCAGGGCTGCTACCTTGGCGGCGGCCAGGTCCTCACCCGCCACCGTGGCCCGGCCCGGCGCGGTCTCGCTTCGATGCGAGGCGAGGCGGCCCCGTCGGACCGACCGAGGATCCATCCCCTCTAACCAGGCGTTCGGGACCGCCGCCCTGCCAGGCTGCCGCTCGAAAAGAACGAAGTTTTGTCACCGGAACGCGCACTGCTGCAACACGCATGTACCTGCACCCACTGACTTCCTGCCTGCCCCAGTTCGAGCGCGACGAGCTGAAGAAGGCCGTGGACGTCCGCTCCTACAAACGCAACCAGTACCTGCTGGCCAGCGGACAGCGGTCGCAGAGCATCTTCTGCGTCGCCACCGGCCTGTTGCGGGTGGCCCTGCAGGGCCAGGGCAACCACGAGGAAGTCACCACCGACTTCATCCGGCCGGACGAGTTCTTCCTGCCGCCCTCCCTGCGCCATGACGAGTTCGAGAGCCCCGCCACCGTCATCGCGGCGCTGCCGACCGTGGTCTATGCCATCCCGCTGCGCCATGTGCGCATGCTGTGCGCCAAGTACCCCGACCTGCTGATCGGCCTGCTCGAGCACGAATCGCGGCGCATCGGCATCCTGCGGACGCAATTGCGCCGCGTCACCACCTCGTCGGTCGAGAAACTCGTGAGCCGGGTGCTGCACGAACTGACGCAGCTGGCCCCGTCCGAGAACGGCGGCTACGACAAGCGCATCACGCAGGCCCTGATCGCGTCCTACGCCGGCATCTCGCGCGAGATGGTGAACAAGACCATGAAGGACCTGGAGAACCGCGGCCTCGTCACCAAGGACGAGCAGGGCGTCCACGTGCCGCCCAGCTTCGCGTCGACCGATTTCGGCAGTGCGCTGCCGGTGATGCCGGCTCCCGCGAAGAAGAGCCCGCCGCCGGTCGACCCGGGCTTCGAGATCGATTTCCTGAAGAAGCCGCGCAAGGACTGACGATGAACATCGCCCTGCCCGGCCGGATCACGCCGCCTTCCCTTTTCCCCGTGCCGCACCGCGCGCACGCCCCGTTTCGATTCGCATGAGGCTCGTTGAAGCATGAAGATCCTGAAGTCGGGCTGCGCCTGCCGCCCCCCCTCGCTCGAACGCCTGGAACGCAGCCCCTGGATGCGGCTGCTGCCGGGCCTCAGGGCCTACCACTGCACGAACTGCGGCGAGAGCTTCCTGGCCTCGAAGCGGGAGGTCACGGACATCATCGTCGCCCACCGGCAGCGGGTGTTCACCCACCGGCACGAGACCGCCGATGCCTCACGTTCCGAATAGCCCGCGTGGCCCAGACATGACGCCGCGGCATCCGCCCCCCATGCACCGCGACGACCGCATCCTGAACATCGTGACCATCGCCAACCAGGGCGCGGGACTGATGAAGGCGAGCGAGGTGGTCCGGGTGATCGCGGACCTGATCGACCGGCTCGACCGCTCGTGCGAGAGCTACGCGCAGGAGACGGAGGCGCTGCTGCGGATCGGCGCCACGGTATGGCACCAGCAACAGCGACAGACCCCTGCGTGCGAGGCCGGCGCCGGCCAGGACACGCCCTGGCCGGCCCGCTAGGGCAGCGGGTCGCGACCCCGGTCCGCGGGTGACCGCGGGCCCGCCCGCCCCACGGCATGGCGCGGCGGCGAGGCGGCCAGGCCATCGGCGCCTTCGATGGGCGCGGTCTGCAGATGGTCGAGCACCTCGGCCGCATCGATCATGGACAGCGCGTAGGAGCCGAAGCTGCGGCTGCTCCGAAGCAGCATCGCGCCATCGGCACCGCGCAGGAGCCATGACCATCGGCGGTCCACGGTGCGAATGCCGAGCAGTTGCATGCGGCCTCAGACCGTCTCGTGATCGAACACCGGGCGGGCCTGCAAGGGCATCCCGCCACGCGGCCGCCCCGCCATGCCGCCGGCCTGGGGGCCGATGCCCCGGCCGCCCTGCGCGGGCAGCGCCCCGTTCCTCCTGGCGATGAACGCGCGCAACGCCTCCACCGATGCCGGCCGCCCGAACAGCCAGCCCTGCGCGAACTGGACGCCGCTCTCGACCAGGAAGTCAGCCTGGGCCTGCGTCTCGACGCCCTCGGCCACCATCTCCAGCGCCAGCGACCGGGACAGGCCGATGATGGCGGTCGCCACTTCCGAGCCCTGGCCGGCCTGCGTCGCCGACTGGACGAAGCGGCGGTCGATCTTCAGCAGGTCCACCTCGATGCTGGCCAGGGTGCCGAGGTTGGCGTAGCCGGTGCCGAAGTCGTCGATGGCCACCCGGAAGCCCAGCGCGCGGATCCGGTCGATGATCTGGCTCACGTTCTCCTCGAAGCTGGTCTCGGTGATCTCGATCCAGAAGCTGGCGGCCGGCAGCCCCGTCACCCGCAGCAGGCCGGTGAGCAGTTCCACCGCCTCGGTCGAGCGCAGGTCCATGGCCGAGAAGTTGATGCTCACGTGCAGCGCCGGGTTCGCGCGCAGCAGTTCGGCCATGTCCAGCGCGACCAGCTGCACGATGCGGCGCGTCACCAGCGGCATGATGCCGGCGCGCTCGGCCGCGACGATGAAGCGCTGGGGCGGCACCAGCCCGCCGCCGTGCCGCCAGCGCACCAGCGCTTCGGCGCCGATGCAGCGCCCGGTGCGCAGGTCGACGATCGGCTGGTACTCCATGTAGACGCGGTCGGTGTGGAGCGCGCGCGCCAGCGAGGCGGCGACCGAGCTGAGGCTCCGGTACGACACGAACAGCAGCAGCGAGAGCGACAGGCCCAGCACGGCGCCCAGCGGCAGCAGCGAGGCCCGGGCATCGTCGATGCTGGCCTGCACCCGGTCCGCGGGCAGTTCGACGAACGCGACGTACTCCGAGTTCGGCGAAGCGCCGAGCCCCAGCAGGCGGTGGCCGTCGAAGGCGGCCGACGCGCCGTCGTGCGCCAGGACCTTGAACGCCGCGAGGTCGTAGGTGCCGCGGCTGAAGAGCACCGGTCCGCCGTCCCGCACATAGGCGCCCAGGGAGGCGTCGCGCAGGGTGGCCAGGATCGTCGTCGCCACGCTGCGGTGCACGAACACGGCGAGGGTGCCGTCGGACACCACGAAATACTCGGCGCCGTCGGCGGCCGGCAGGGTCACGCGCCGGTGCACCCGCCGGGTCCCGCGGCGGATCACGTCGTCGGCCGGCCCCAGCCGCATCCCGTCGGCCTCGGGGCCGAAGGTGGAGCACAGGATGCGGTCGCCCGACGGGTCCAGGCGCGCCATGGCACCGACGTAGCTGTAGCGCGCATGGATGGCCTGCAGCCGCGGGATGTCGGCGCCGTCGCAGTGCGCGGCACTGCCGATGTCTCGGCTGCCGCGCGCCATGGCCTCGTCGATCTGCGCGCCGATGCTCTCGGCGCCGCCGAGCACGCCGGCGGCGAGGTCGGCCGCGCGCCGCTCCGCGCGTTCCAGGCCCTGCTGCGATGCCAGCCAGGCGGCGCCCCACAGGCAGGCCACGAACAGGACGAGGCAGGCCATGAACAGCGGCGCGGGCGCGGCCTGCCGCAGGCGCGACCACGCCGCCGCGAGCCTGCGCGAGGCGGTGGGCCGGGCAGGCCGCCGCCCGTCAGGCATCGGGATCGAGGCCGGCGGCCTGGCGCGGTGGGACGAGGGGGTACAGGATCATGGAGAGGCCGCCGTCGCGCCTGCAAGCGGGCTCGCCGGGCAGGGGCGGCATCGGCGAGCGGTTCGGTGACCGAAAGGGTTGTTCGCTCGCAGGCGCAGCGGGTTCATCCTGGGACTCGGTTCGAGAAGAAGACCTGCCACGCACGGAGCGCCCGGCCATGGCGATGGCTGGGCGCGCTGGCGTGGCCTGTCGGGCAAAACGGCACGGCCGCCAGGCCGCCCGTCTCTTTCTTGCGCGGATGGGTCGTTGTTAGAACTCGCCTTTCAGGCCGATGCGCACACCGAGCGAACCGTTGCCGCCGGCCACACCGGCGGAGATGGCCAAGGGAATGTCGGTGGTCAGACGGTGCATGAGGCTGGCGCCGATCGCGGCCTCGCCCTTGTAGCTCGCCGCCTGGGTCGCCCAGCTGGTCTTGCCCGGTGCCGAGGGCATCGGCGCATCGGCGCTGGCCATGGCCGCGGCCACGCCCCGGGCCGCGAACTTGCGCGCCTCGCCGAGCGTCGCGGCGTTGAGCTGCTGCGCCTGCTCCAGGTTCACCGCGTCCGTGGGCAGCACGCCCGGCGCCACGTTGGCGATGTTGCGCGTGAAGCCCGTCGCGGCATTGCCCACCGACACCGTGTTGTCCCGCGTCGCGACCGAGCCCTGGCCCAGCGCCACCGAATTGGCGCCGCTGGCCAGCGTGTTGGCGCCCAGCGCCACCGAGTCGTTGCCCGCGGCGATGGCGTTGTTGCCCACGGCGGTGGTCGGGTCCGCCAGCGCCCGCGCGCCGGCGCCGATCGCCACCGAGCCGGCGAAGCTGGCCTGTGCGCCGTTGCCGATCGCCGTCGTGTCGTCGCCGTTGGCGACCGCGTTCGGGCCGAGCACGGTCGCGCCCGTGCCGGTGGCCTTGCTGCCGGTGCCGCAGGTCACGTTGCCGTTGCTGAAGCTGCACAGGCCGTTGTCGAAGGCCCGGTTCATGACCTCCTGCAGCGCGCTGACCTGCTGGCTCGTGAAGCCGTTGGCCGTCACCACGGCCGCCTGCTGCGCCTGCTGCACCTGGCCGAAGTTGGCCGCGTCGGTCGCGCCGACGCCGGCGCGCACGTTGGTGATGGTCGAGCCCGCGCCGCCGTTGGCGTTGAGCTGGAGCTGGGTTCCACCGGCGGCGTACTGGGCCGAGTTCTGGCCCAGGCGCTGCGCATCGTTGGCGGTGGCCTGGGCCGCGTCGGCCGAGACCTGGGCGGTCTGGGCGGCGCCGAGCGCGGTATTGGCCGTGCCTTGCGCCGCGGCAGCCGCGCTCACGCCGGTGTTGGCCGTGGTCTGTGCGGCATTGGCGGCCCCCAGCGCGGTGTTGGCCGTGCCCTGCGCCGTGGCGGCCGCGCCCACGGCGTTGTTGGCCGTGGTCTGCGCGGCACCGGCTGCGCCCAGTGCGGTGTTGGCCGTGCCTTGCGCCGCGGCGGCCGCGCTCACGCCGTTGTTGGCCGTGGTCTGCGCGACAGCGGCTGCGCCCAGCGCATTGTTGGCGGTGTTCTGCGCCGTGTTGCCCACGCCCAGGGCCGTGTTGGCGACGGTGTTGGCGGCGTTGGCGCTTTGCTGGGCGCCGTTGGCGGCAAAGTTGGCGGCGCCGGCCAGGTTGAGCGCGCCATTGGCCGTGTCCTGTGCCGCGTAGGCGGTGTTCTGGGCCGCCTGGGCGGCGCCCGCGGCGGTGTTGGCAGCGTCGTGCGCGGCGCCGGCGGCGGTGGAAGCCAGGTCCGCGGCATTCTGGGCATTGTTGGCGGTGTTGTTCGCCGAATTGGCCACACCCAGCGCGAGGCCGGCCAGGTTGCTCGCATTGCTGGCGGCGTTCTGGGCGAGGCCTGCGGCAGTGCTGGCCGCGCCCGCCTGGCTCAGTGCACTGTTGGCCGTGCCCTGCGCCGCGCTCGCGGTGTTCTGGGCCGTGGTGGCGGCCGACGAAGCCGCATTGGCCGTGCTCTGCGCGGCGCCCGCGGCAGCCGCCGCGGCATCCGCGGTCCCCTGCGCGTTGCCCGCCGCATTCATCGCGTTGTTCCCGACGCCCAGCGCGATACCGGCCACGCTGGCGGCGGCGTTGGCGCTCTGCTGTGCGCCGTTGGAAGCCACGTTGGCCGCTTGCGCGATGGCCGATGCGTAGTCGGCGGTCCCTTGCGCCGTCTGGATCGCCGTCTCGGCAGCGGCCCGGATGTCGAAGACCTGTCCGCCATTGATGGCTTCCGTGCTGCCCTGCGCAATGGCGCCGGCGCCCACATTGACGACGGCCGGCTGGGCCAGGGCACCGCCCATGGCGGTCGCGACGACGGTGGCGACGAGGGTGCGGACGAGAAGCGGCCGGTGCGACCGCGAAGGAAGAAGGTGAGAGGGCAAGGTTGGCTCCGTACTTGTTGTAGCGGGGAGCGCTTTGCCATCGTGGGTGCGCCCCCCAGGCACCGGGGGGTGCTCGAAATGAATGTACATCTCGATACATATGTGACGGACGGGCCAACTGGGCAATCCAGTGAACCGGTTCACATTCAGGACACGTTTTCGGGTTGGCGGGCGGGCGGACGCATACGGCCCGATGCGTCAGCGCCGGTGCAGGGCACGGGGAGCGGCCCGGCGCCGCCCCACGATGACACCGACCTACTTGGTCAGGATCAGCTTGCCGAGCTTGGTGGCCTGCAGCGTGTACACGAAGCCGTTGTGCGCGATCTGGACGGTCTTGTGGCCCCGCAGCAGCGCGTGGCTGTCCAGGCTGGACACGACCAGCGCCGCATCGTCGAAGCGCGGCGCTTCGGGCGCCGCCGGTGCATGCGCCTGCACGTCCGCGACCGGCGCGACGAGCGAAGAAGCCGTGATGCGGCGGCGCACGCGCAGGGTCGGGGTGCTGTGGTGGGACAGGGCGGTCTGCATGGGGATCGATCCTTCGTTGATCATCAATCGGAGGCTGGTCCTGCGGCCGCCCTTCGAGGAAAGCGAGGCACCGGATCCAGCAGCATGGCCCCAGTATAGCCTCAAATACGATTGATTCTCATTTGAATCCATCCGCCCCGGCCTTGCCAGCCGCGCATCCCGATCCCTCAGTCTCGCCCGGGGCGCCAGCGCAGCTGGCACTTGTCGCCGCTCGCGCGGCGCTCGATCGTGACCGCGCTCAGCAGGGGGAGCGTGGGCTGCAGATGACGCCGGATGAAGTTGCAGAGGTTTTCCAGCGTGGCCGGCCCCAGGTCGGGGATCTCGTCGAGGAAGCGATGGTCGAGCAGCTCGCGCACGCGCGCCACCTCCTGGCGCACCAGGCCCAGATCCGCCAGCATGCCCGTGGCCGCATCCGGCACCCCGGTGATCGTGATCTCGGCTTCGTAGGTGTGGCCGTGGATGCGCCGGCTGCCCTCGGTTTCCACGGCGCGGTGCAGCGTGTGGGCGGCATCGAAGAAGAAGCGCTGCGACAGCTCGCAGAGGGTGCCGTCGAAGGGAGAAGCGTCGTTCATCGGATGTCCAGCACCTTGTGCGTCTGCACCGACAGCCGCCATTCGGGGTGGGCCTGGCAATACGCGATCGCCGCCCGCGTGTTCTGGCGCTGGAGGGGCCCGTCCATGGGCTGGAGCAGCCGGTGGTCGAAATCGAGATCCGCCACCGCCGCGACGTCGCCGGGCAGCAGGCCGGGCTGCGGATAGACCAGCTTGAGTTCGTGGCCCTGGCGCTGCACCCAGCCGGCGCCGGCCTTCGGGCTCACGCAGATCCAGTCCAGGCCCGGCGGCGCGGCGACGGTCCCGTTGGTCTCGACCGCAATCTCGAAGCGATGGGCGTGCAGCGCATCGATCAAGGCGGCGTCCACCTGCAGCAGCGGCTCGCCGCCGGTCAGGACCACATACCGGTGCGCCTGCCCGGCCGGCCACTGGGCCATGATCCGGTCGGCCAGGGCCGCGGCCCGGGCGAACTTCCCGCCCAGGGTTCCGTCCGTGCCCACGAAATCGGTGTCGCAGAACCGGCAGGTCGCGCTGGCGCGGTCTTCCTCACGGCCGGTCCACAGATTGCACCCTGCAAAGCGGCAGAAGACCGCGGGCCGTCCGGCCCGC
Organism: Variovorax sp. J2P1-31; assembly: GCF_030317215.1. NCBI lineage: Bacteria > Pseudomonadati > Pseudomonadota > Betaproteobacteria > Burkholderiales > Comamonadaceae > Variovorax > Variovorax sp. J2P1-31. The sequence continues at coordinate 1,813,649 of NZ_JASZYA010000002.1, read as the reverse complement.
AATCCCTCGCCTTGCAAGGTGTAGAAGATTTCTTTCACGCTGTATGTCATGGCGCCGGGTGCGGATCGCACCTGCCCTGTTCGAGTCCCTGATACGCGGATCCTACGGCAGGGTCCGCCGGCCTGGAAATCCCGTGCGCGCGACCGCCGTCGACGCACACGGCACAATGGCCTGATGACAGTGATAAGTGAATTGAGTGACGATGACTTGGCGCTTCACGCGCAGGAATGGCGCCAGAGAGCCCTGAGAGGTGAAAAGACAGCCCGCGGGGTGGCCCACACCCTGGAGACCGAGCTGCGCCAGCGCAGCGGCGTCACGCTCGCCAGCGCCGAGACGCTGGACACGCGGCCCGCCACGGTGCGCCAGCAGACGCGACCCTGGTGGAAGTTCTGGTAGCCGCGGCCGATCGGCTTCGGTGATCCACCACGAACCTCCAACAGCTCACTCGTCCTCTACCGCCGCGCCGGGCATGCTGCCCGCGACGCTGACCATGGCGGCCGCCGCGGCCTCCCGGTCGGGGAACGTGGCAGCGCTCTTCGCCACCACCTTGCCCTCGGCATCCTTCAGCCCCCAGCTGAACTGTCCGGGGGCATCTTCTGCAACAAAAAACTCCAATTGATCACTCCGTAGATCCATGTGCCCGCGCGCTGCGGGCACCGCTTCTCGATAACAGGCGGCCCGGTGCTTCCAGGCGCGCCCTCCCTTGCTTGCAATGCGTCGGCGTCCTGCGTGCCATGCGCCGAAAAGGCTGGGAACGCACGCGCTTGCCGAGCAGGCAGATTCGAACCCGGGGCGCCGGCCGGGGCCGTCAGCATTCGCCTGATGCCACTGCCCGCTGAAACCGGTTCCGTCCGAGTCGTCCTCTACGCATGAGCGCCTGCTTTGGATGCAGTGTGCAGGGACTTATCGATTCCGGACACTCAAAAAAGCGTAACTGTCTGCAGCAGGAACGCGGCGACCGCGTGCGGCAGAATGCGTTCGATGGCAGCGGCCGCGCCCTTGCCGCCCTGCCACGCTTCGCCCTCGCCCTCGCCCGATGAAAAGCTTCGCCCTCGTCCTGTCGTCCCTGCTGTCGCTGTATGGCTGCGCCATGCCGGCGCCCACGGGCGTGACGCGCCTCGGCGACGGCGTGCTGCAGGCGCGCAGCGCGCAGGAGGCCGAGCGCTTCTGCCGCACCACCGGCGACCCGATCCGCCTGCTCGACCTCCCCGGCGCACCGCCGGAGACGGTTCGCTTCCGATGCGACTGAGCCGCCCCCGGCGAACAGGCTGCGCGATGCACCCCACGCCATCCTGCCGATGAAGGGACTGCTGTTCGCGCTGGCGGGGCAGTTCTGCATCCTCGGGATGGTGGTGAGCGCGGCACGCCCGCAGTGGTTCCGCATCCACGGCGTCGTGCCCTCGCGCTGGAAGATCGGCGGCGCCTGGTTCGCGCTGGCGCTGGTCTGCGCCGTCGGCGCCCTGGCCAGCGGCTTCGAGCCGGAGCGGGCCCCGACCGAGTGGGTGGAGACCACCACCGTCGAGCCCGCCGTCATGGACATCGCGGTGCCGGTGCCGGTCGAGGTCGAGGCACCGGGCCTCCAGGACGCGAGCCGCCCGGCTCTGCCCGACCCCGCGCTGCGGCCGCCGGTCCGGCGCTGAGCGCGGGATGCGCTCGCGTCGCGCATGCGCGATGGCTTTGCGCTGACAGAGCGCACGGCCACGGTCCGCGAAGCTTGCGCCCATGACCACCTTTCTCGCCACCGTCCTCGCCTCGCTCGCCGCGGCGGCCATCTTCACGCTGGCGATCCCCGCCGACGCGGCGACCGCGGACTGGGAGCTGCCCTTCACTGCCGCGCGCTGAGGGCGCCCGGGTGTAGGCAGCGGACCACGCGATCGGCTTGCCTTCTCCCGCAGGGTGCGCGAGCGACCAGGCCCTACGCTGATTCCTCACTCAAACAAGTTCGGAGAAATTCATGAAGAGCATCATCCTTTGGCTGTGCGGCGTGCCCGTGGTGGCGATCATTGCGCTGAAGATTTTTGGAATTCTCTGACCCCATTTGCATCCAACGGCTGGATCCTCCTCGCGGCGCCCGAAAGGCGCCGTTCCACAGCGCCCTTCGGGGCGCTTTTTTTGCGCCGGGCTAGCCGGGACGACGGCCGCCGGTCTGCTCGTACACCAGCACCGCGGCCGCCAGGTCCTCGAGCGCCGTGCCCACCGACTTGAAGACCGTGCGGCCCCCACCCTCGCCGCGCCCCGGCACCGTGCCGCGCGCCAGGTCGGCCAGCGTGCCCGCGACGTCGGCGGCGGCGAACACGCCGCGCGCCATCGGCCCCAGCAGTTCGCCGCTCTTCTGCAGCGCTTCGGGCGTGTCGACATAGAGCCGCGCGCCGCCGCCGAAGCAGGCGTCGTCGGCCTCGCGCATGGCCGGCGTGAAGCTGCCGATCAGGTCGAGGTGGGCATGGGGCGCCAGCCAGGCGCCCTGCACCACCGGCGCCGTGGCCAGTGTGGCGCAGCTCACGATGTCCGCCTGCGCCACGGCCGTCGGCAGGTCGGCCGCGGCCTCCGCGGCGATGCCTTGCGCACGCAGCCGTTCGACCAGCGCGTCCGCCTGCGCAGCGTTGCGCCCCCAGACCCTCACCGTCTCCAGCGGCCGCACGGCACGGTAGGCCGCGGGCAGCAGTTCGGCCACGCGGCCGGCGCCGACCACCAGCAGCGAGCGGGCGTCGGCCGGTGCCAGGTAGGAGGCCGCCAGCGCCGAGGCGGCCGCGGTGCGGCGCGAAGTGATCTCGTCGCCGTCGATCTGCGCCAGCGGCGCGCCGGTCTGCGCGTCGTAGAGCACGTAGGTCGAGTGCAGGCCCGGCAGCCCGCGCGCCGCGTTGCCGGGGAAGATGGCGACGGTCTTGATGCCCAGGTAGGCTCCGGCCTGCCAGGCCGGCATGATCAGCACCGTGCCCCCGCTGCCGCCCTCGGCCGCGGGCAGCGCGTGCACATGGCGCGGCGGCACCTCGCAGCCCGCGGCGAACAGGCTGGCGAGCGCCGGCACCAGCCGCTCGAAGGGCAGGGCCTCGCGCGTGGCGGCGGCATCGATGAAACGCATGGGGGATCTCCCGGCTTCGTTGCGGAGGGACGGTCGCGCGTCAGCGCTCGGGCGGCATCGCGTCGCGCAGCGCGATCACGTCGGCATGCAGCGACTCGGCCCAACGGCGCCGGTCGCGCCCGGTCGACGACTGCGGCGCACCGAAACGCACGACCGCGCGCAGCGGCGGCGCCCTGAGCGTGTTCCACAGCGAGGCCGCGAGGCTGTCGTCGTCGATGTAGCGCGGGGCCTGGCTGAGGGCGCCGGTGGCGTCGTCGACGAAGCGCAGCGCGGCCGGCTGCACCGGCGCGCCCGAGACGATGGCCGCCTGCAGCAGGTTGGCATGGAAGGGCAGCACGCCGCGGCCGTCGCTGGTCGTGCCTTCGGGGAAGACCGCGATCAGGTCGCCGTCGCGCAGCGCCTCGGTCATGTGGTGCACCACGCGCAGCGCGTCGCGGCGGTTCTCGCGTTCGATGTAGAGCGTGCCCGCGCCGGTGGCCAGCCGGCCGATCAGCGGCCAGCGGTGCACGCCGGCCTTGGACACGAAGCGCACATGGCGCGCCGCATGGATGGTCACGATGTCCAGCCACGACAGGTGGTTGCAGACCAGCAGCAGCGGCCCATGGGACGGCACCGTGCCCTCGACCACCAGCCGCACGCCCATGAGTTCGAGCATGCGCGCGGCCCATTGCTGCACCCGCAGGTTGCGCTGGTCGGGCGTGAGCTTCGGGAACACGAAACGGATGGTCCACCAGCCGCCCAGCGCATGCCCGATGGCGCGCAGCAGTTTCCAGCAGGCGGTGAGCGATCGCATGGCGGCCTCAGGTCGAATGCACGATCCGGCCGCCGACCAGCGTGAAGCGGGCCTGGCCGCGCATCGCATAGCCGGCGAAGGGCGTGTGCTTGCCCTGGCTGCGCAGCGCGTCGGCCTGCACCTGCCACTCCACCGCGGGGTCGATCACGCAGAGGTCGGCCGGGCCGCCCGCTGCGAGTCGGCCGATGCCGGGCGCGCCGAGGCGCTGCGCCGGCGCGGCGCTCACCACCTCGAGCGCGCGCATCAGGCCCGCGCCGCTCTGCTCGCCCCATTGCAGCGCCAGCGGCAACAGCAGTTCGAGGCCGGTGGCACCCGGCTCGCTTTCGGCGAAGGGCAGGGTCTTGGCATCGGCCTCGACCGGCGTGTGGTCGGACACCAGCGCGTCGATGGTGCCGTCGGCCAGCCCGGCCGAGAGCGCATCGCGGTCGCGCTGCTGGCGCAGCGGCGGGTTCAAGCGCGCACGGCTGTCGAAGTAGCCGATGTCGTTCTCGGTCAGGTGCAGCGAGTTGATGCTGACGTCGCAGCTCAGCGGCAGGCCCTCGGCCTTGGCCGCGCGCACCAGCGCCACGCCGGCCGCGCTCGACAGCCGGCACAGGTGCACGCGCGCGCCGCTGCTCTTCATGAGCTCGAAGATGGTGAACAGCGCGATGGTCTCGGCCGCCACCGGCACGCCCGACAGGCCCAGCCGCGTGGCCAGCGCGCCGCTGGCCGCCACGCCCTTGCCCAGGTCGCGGTCCTGCGGCCGCAGCCACACGGTGTAGCCGAAGGTCGCGGCATAGGACAGCGCGCGCTGCAGCACCTGGGTGCTGGCCAGCGGCACGTCGGCCTGGCTGAAGCCGACACAGCCGGCCTCGGTCAGCGCCACCATCTCGGTCAGCACCTCGCCGGCCAGGCCGCGCGTGACCGCGCCCAGCGGGAACAGCCGCGCGCGCCGCAGCTTCTCGGCACGGAAGGTGAGCATCTCGACCAGGCCGGGTTCGTCGAGCACCGGGTCGGTGTCGGGCGGGCAGACCAGGCTGGTCACGCCGCCGGCCACGGCCGCGGCCATCTCGCTGTCGAGCATGCCCTCGTGCTCGTAGCCGGGCTCGCGCAAACGCGCGGCCAGGTCGACCAGGCCGGGGGCGACGATGCAGCCCGCGGCGTCGAGCGTGCGCTCGGCCTGGAAGCCGGCGGGGGTGGCGCCGAGAGCGAGGATCCTGCCATCGGCGATGGCGACATCGGCCACCTGGTCGAGTCCGGAGGCCGGATCGACGACACGGCCATGGGTGATCAGGATGTTCATGGCGTCGTCTTGAAATCGGGAGCGGACCGCCGGACGCAGAGGACGCGAAGATTCCGCGGAAGAAAGCCCAAAGGGAAATTTCTTTCTTTGACTTCTTTCGCGTCCTCCGCGGATCCTCCGCGTCCTCCGCGTCCTCCGCGTCCGGAAGTTCTTTTCCTCATGACTCGTTCCCCGCCACGATGCTCATCACGGCCATGCGCACCGCGATCCCGAAGGTGACCTGCGGCAGGATCACGCTCTGCCGGCCGTCGACCACGGCCGAGTCGATCTCGACGCCGCGGTTGATCGGGCCCGGGTGCATCACGATGCAGTCGGGCTTGGCCAGCTGCAGCTTCTCGGGCGTGAGGCCGTAGGTCTTGAAGAACTCCTGGCTCGAGGGCAGCAGCGCGCCGCTCATGCGCTCGTTCTGCAGGCGCAGCATGATGACGACGTCGCAGTCCTTGATGCCTTCTTCGAGCGTGTGGCACACGCGCACGCCCATGCCGGCCATGTCGGCGGGCACCAGCGTCTTGGGACCGACCACGCGCACTTCGGCGCAACCGAGCGTCGTCAATGCATGGATGTCCGAACGCGCCACGCGCGAGTGCAGCACGTCGCCCACGATCGCGACCGTGAGGTTGGCGAAGTCCTTCTTGTAGTGGCGGATCGTGAACATGTCGAGCAGCCCCTGCGTCGGGTGCGCGTGGCGGCCGTCGCCGGCATTCACCACGTGCACGTGCGGCGCGACATGCTGCGCGATCAGGTAGGGCGCGCCCGACTCGCTGTGGCGCACCACGAAGATGTCGGCCGCCATCGCCGACAGGTTGGCGATGGTGTCGAGCAGCGACTCGCCCTTGCTCGCCGACGAACGCGCGATGTCGAGATTGAGCACGTCGGCCGACAGCCGCTTGGCCGCGATCTCGAAGGTGGTGCGGGTGCGCGTGCTGTTCTCGAAGAACAGGTTGAACACGCTCTTGCCGCGCAGCAGGGGCACCTTCTTCACCTCGCGGTCGCTCACGCTGGTGAAGTTTGCCGCGGTGTCGAGGATGTGCGTGAGGATGCTCCTGGGCAGGCCTTCGATCGACAGCAGGTGGATCAGCTCGCCGTGCTTGTTGAGCTGCGGGTTGCGCTTGTAGAGCACTTCAGGATTCCTTGAGGTCGAAGCTGAAGCTGCCCGCCTCGCTGCGGGCCAGCGCCAGCGACTGCGCGGGGGCCAGCGTGAGCCGCGCGGCCGCGAAGTCCGCCGCCACCGGCAGTTCGCGCCCGCCGCGGTCGACCAGCACCGCCAGCCGCACGCAGGCCGGGCGGCCGAAGTCGAACAGTTCGTTGAGCACCGCGCGGATGGTGCGGCCGGTGTAGAGCACGTCGTCGAGCAGCAGCACGTCGGCGCCGTTCACTTCGAAGGGCAGCGCGGTCTGCGCGCTGGCCGACAGGCCGCGGCGCGCGAAATCGTCGCGGTGCATGGCCGAGGAGATCACGCCGGGCGCGCCGGCCAGGCCCAGGTCCTGCTGCAGCCGCTCGACCAGCCAGGCACCGCCCGAGGTGATGCCGACCAGCCGGGTGTCGGGCCGCCGCAGCGCCTGGACGCCGCGCAGCAGGTCGCCATAGAGCGCCTCGGCTTCGGGGATGGAGGTCAAGGAAGATTCCTCAGGAACTGCTCGAGGATGATGCAGGCCGACGCGGCGTCGGCATCGCGCGCGCCCGAGGACAGGGCCTCGGTCGTGCTGTAGCGCTCGTCGACCTCGTAGACCGGCAGCTTGAAGCGGCCGCGCAGCTGGCGCGCGAACTTCTGCGCCGCGCGCGTGTTGTCGTGGGCCGCGCCGTCGGGGTGGAAAGGCACGCCGATCACCAGCGCATCGGGCTGCCACTCCTTGATCCGGGCCGCCACCTGCACGAAGCGCGCGTCGCCCTCGGCCTTGATCGTGGCCTGCGGCGAGGCGCTGCGCAGCAGCCGGTTGCCGGTCGCGACGCCGGTGCGCTTCTGGCCGTAGTCGAAGGCGAGGAAGCTCTGGAAATGCGCGGGGACCGGTGCCGAAGCCGACAGGCCGGCGGCGGGCGCCGGTGCGGCCTCAGCGTTCATGCGTGCCCCGCATCGGGCGACAAGGTCCAGGCCTCGAGTCCCAGCAGCATCAGGGCGCGGTCGTAGCGCTCGGCGATCGGCGTGTCGAAGATCACGGCCGGGTCGGCGCCCACGGTGAGCCAGCTGTTCTCGGCCAGTTCGCTCTCGAGCTGGCCCTCGCCCCAGGCCGAGTAGCCCAGCGACACCAGCACCCTGCGCGGGCCGGCGCCGGTGGCCAACGCCTCCAGCACGTCCTTCGACGTGGTCATTTCCAGCCCGCCGGGGATGCTCATGGTCGAGGCGTAGACCGATTCCTCAGGCTTGTCGGCATCGGCGAAGACCGGCTCGTGCAGCACGAAGCCGCGCTCGGTCTGGACCGGGCCGCCCTGGAACACCGGCGCCTCGCCCAGCTCGGGGCGCGACAGGTGCAGCTCGATCTTCTCGAACAGCACCTTGAGGTTGATGTCGCTGGGCTTGTTGATCACCAGGCCCAGCGCGCCGCGCGCGCTGTGCTCGCACAGGTAGACGACGCTGCGGTTGAAGACCTGGTCCTCCAGCCCCGGCATCGCGATCAGGAAATGATGCGTGAGGTTCATCGGGGCAGAATCGGAAGACATATGCCTCCGATTTTACTGGCCGTCGACAAAATCTATCCCAAGGGTCTCGTGTGGTTCCGCCGGGACCTGCGCGTGGACGACAACGCCGCCCTCTGGCAGGCGCTGCGCACCTGCCGCGAGGTGCTGTGCGTGTTCGTCCTCGACCAGCCTCTGCTCGAGCCGCTGCCGCGGTCCGACCGCCGGGTCGAGTTCATCCGCGAGTCGCTGGCCGCGCTCGATGCCGAGCTGCGCACCCTGGGTGGCGGCCTGATGGTGCGCCATGCGGTGGCCGAGGAGGAGATTCCCGAGCTGGCGCACTCGCTGGACGTGCAGGCCGTGTTCGCCAACCGCGACTACGAGCCGGCCGCGATGGCGCGCGACGCGCGGGTCTTCGGCGCGCTGGCCAATGCCGGCATCACCTTCGTGACGGCCAAGGATCAGGCGGTGTTCGAGCGCGACGAGCTGCTGACCAAGACCGGCCAGCCCTACACCGTGTTCACGCCCTACAAGCGGGCCTGGCTGGCCAAGGTCGACAGCTTCTACCTCAAGGCCTACCCGGTGCGCGGCCACGCCGACGCGCTGATCCCGCCGCCCGCGCGCCACGACGCGCCGGTGCCCACCCTGGCCGACATCGGCTTCGAGGCGACCAACCTGTCCTCGCTCGAGATCCCCACGGGCGCCCAGGGCGGCGCCGCGCTGTTCGAGGATTTCTTCGACCGCATCGACCGCTACGACGAGGCCCGCAACTACCCGGCGGTGCGCGGCCCCAGCTACCTGGGCGTGCACCTGCGCTTCGGCACGGTGTCGATCCGCGGCCTGGCGGGCGTGGCGCACCAGCTCGCGCTGCAGGGCAACGCGGGCGCGGCCACCTGGCTCAGCGAGCTGATCTGGCGCGATTTCTATTTCCAGGTGCTGGTGCACCACCCGCAGGTGGCCGAGGGCAAGAGCTTCCGGCCCGAGTACGACCGGATCATCTGGCACCACGGCAAGCATGCCGACGGCCTGTTCGCGGCCTGGTGCGAGGGCCGCACCGGCTACCCGCTGATCGACGCGGCCATGGCGCAGATCAACCAGAGCGGCTACATGCACAACCGGCTGCGCATGGTGGTCGCGAGCTTCCTGTGCAAGGACCTGGGGCTGGACTGGCGCCGCGGCGAGGCCTACTTCGCCCAGCACCTCAACGACTTCGAGCTGTCGTCGAACAACGGCGGCTGGCAGTGGGCCAGCTCGAGCGGCTGCGACGCGCAGCCCTACTTCCGCATCTTCAACCCGGTCACGCAGAGCGAGCGCTTCGATCCCGAGGGCAAGTTCATCCGGCGCTACCTGCCGCAGCTCGCCGGCCTGTCGAACAAGGTGATCCACGCGCCCTGGACCGCCTCGCCGGTCGAGCTGGCCGCCGCCGGCCTGACGCTGGGCGAGCACTACCCGCAGCCGGTGGTCGACCACGCCGAGGCGCGCGAGCGCACGCTGCAGCGCTACGGCGTGGTGCGCGGCCCCAAGGCCAAGGCCGCGGCCTGATCAGGCCGCCGGCGGCGGCTCGACCTGCGCGTAGCTGCGCACCAGCCGGATCAGTTCCTCTTCCGAGTAGGGCTTGCCCAGGTAGTGGTTCACGCCCAGCTGCACCGCATGCTCGCGGTGCTTCTCGGCGATGCGCGAGGTGATCATGATGATCGGCAGGTCGGCCAGCGCGGGGTCGACGCGGATGTTGCGCGCCAGGTCGAAGCCGTCCATGCGCGGCATCTCGATGTCCGACAGCACCACCGCGGGCCGCTCCACCTGCAGCCGCTCGAGCGCCTGCAGCCCATCGGCCGCCAGCGCCACGCGGTAGCCCTCGCGCTGCAGCATGCGCTGCGTGACGCGCCGCACGGTGATCGAGTCGTCGACCACCAGCACCAGCGGCGCCTCGGGCAGCGCGGGCTCGACCACGGGCGTGGCACCACCGCGCGCACCGGTGTGCTGCAGCGCGCGCGCCCGTTCGCCGTGCACCGCCGCGAGCGCCACCGGGTTGTAGATCAGCACCACCGCGCCCGAGGCCAGCACCGAGATGCCGGCCATGCCGGGCAGGTTCGAGAGCTGCGGGCCGAGGTTCTTGACCACCACTTCCTGGTTGCCCAGCACCTCGTCCACGTGCAGCGCCACCCGCTGGGCCGCGCTGCGCACCACGATCACCGAATGGGTCTTGCTGCTCGAGGCCTCGCTGCGCGCCGAGGACTGGAGCAGCGCACCGCCCCAGTAGAAGGGCACGGCCTCGTCGGCGAAGGGGTAGTGCTGCGCGGCGTAGGCCGTGTCGAGCTCGGCCAGGCCCACGCGCTGCACCAGCTCGACCAGGTTGGAGGGCACCCCGATCGAGGTGCTGCCGGTGCGCAGCATCACCACGTGCGTCACCGCGGTGGTCAGCGGCAGCACCAGCTTGAAGCGCGTGCCCTGGCCCGGCGTGCTGAGCGTCTCGATGCGGCCGCCCAGCGCCGCCACCTCGGCCCGCACCACGTCCATGCCGATGCCGCGGCCGGCCAGTTCGGACACCTGTGCGGCGGTCGAGAAACCGGGCCGGAAGATGAGTTCGGCCGCGGCCTCGGGCGTGAGCGCCGCGGGGCCGTCGACCAGGCCCAGCGCCCGCGCGCGCTGCTCGATGCGCGCCAGGTCCAGGCCCGCGCCGTCGTCGCCGAAGCTCACCGACACGTCGTTGCCTTCGTGCTGCAGCGCGATGGTGATCAGGCCGGTCGCGTCCTTGCCGGCGCGCTCGCGCCAGGCGGCGTCCTCGATGCCGTGGGCCACGCTGTTGCGCAGCAGGTGTTCGAAGGCCGGCGTCATGCGCTCCAGCACGCCGCGGTCCATCTCGATCGAGCCGCCGACGATGTCCAGGCGCACCGGCTTGCCGGTGTCCTTGGAGGCCTGGCGCACCACGCGGTAGAGGCGGTCGGAGATGCCCTCGAACTCCACCATGCGCGTGCGCAGCAGGCCGCGCTGCAGCTCGCGCGTCTGGCGCGCCTGGGCCGACAGGTCGTCCTCGGTGGCCTGCACCGTCTTCTGCAGCGTGCGCTGCACGGTGGCCACGTCGTTGACCGACTCGGCCATCATGCGGGTGAGTTCCTGCACCCGCGTGAAGCGGTCGAACTCCAGCGGGTCGAAGCCCTGCTGCGAATCCTTGGCCTGGGCCAGGCGCGACTGCATCTGGCTCTCGGCCTGCACCTCGATGTCGCGCAGCTGCTGGCGCAGGCGGTCGAGGTTGCCGGTCAGGTCGCCCAGCGACCCGCGCAGCTGCTGCAGTTCGACCTCGAGCCGCGAGCGCGTGATGATCACCTCGCCGGCCTGGGCCACCAGCCGGTCGAGCAGTTGGGTGCGGATGCGCACCGCCTGCTGCGAACTGCTGCCGCGCAGGGGCGTGAGCCGCGACGGCAGCGGCTTGGCCACGCGGCCGGCCGGCACGGCCGGGCGCTCCGGCACGATCGGCGCCGCCGGTACCGCGACCGGCTCGGCCACCGGCACTTCCGGCGCCGGCTCCACGGACTGGCCGCTGCGCAGCTGGTCGAAGGCGGACTGCAGCGCATCGAAGCGCACCAGCAGCGCCTCGACCGAGGCCCGGTCCGCGCCCTGCGCGCCCAGGTACTCGATCTCCGACTCCATGCGGTGGGCGCGTTCGCCCAGGCGCATCGCACCGGCCAGCCGGGCACTGCCCTTGAGGGTGTGCAGCGCGCGCAGCACGGCGGCGCGCGGCGCGTCGCTGTCGGGCTGGCGCAGCCAGTCGCGCAGGGCGCCGCCCAGCGTCGGCAGCAGGTCGACCGCCTCGTCCTCGAAGATGGGGAACAGCTCGCGGTCGATGACATCGGCCAGGTCGACGCCATCGTCCGAATCGTCGAGCGACACGTCGACCTGCACCGGCGCCCGTTCGAGCGGCGCGTTGCCGCTGTCCTGCGCCTCGACGGGCAGCTGCGAGGCCGCGACCTCGCGCAGGGCCTGCAGCGTGGCCTCGACCGGTTCGCGCAGGAAGCCGGCGGCGAACTGGTGCAGCAGGCGCCGCACCTCTTCGGCGGCGGCCACCAGCACCTGGCCCTGCTCGGGCGTGCCACGGCCCTGGCGCTGCAGATGCTGCAGCGCGGACTCGAACAGGCGCGCCATGCCCGACAGGCCCTGGAAGCCGACCGTGGCCGAGCTGCCGGCCAGCGAATGCGCCAGCGCGATGGTCGAATCGCCGATGCGCAGGTGCGATTCGAGCGCCCACTCGCCGACGTCGATGGCCAGCTGGCGCGACCACTCGTCGGCTTCGTTGAGGTAGACGTTGTAGAGCGCGATGCCGATGCGCAGCGGGCCGATCGCCTTGATCGGGTCGTCCGCGCTCGGCGGCGGGGTGCCGGTGCCGACCAGGGTCAGGCGCGGAGGCGCGGGCGGCGGGGGCGCCGTGGGCGGTTCCGGTTCCGGTTCCGGCTCGACGGTGGCCACGGGCGACACCGGCTCCGGCACCGCTTCCGTGGGTGCGGGCTCGGCCGGCGCCTCCGCCGGCACCGCCGGGTCCCAGGGCATCCCGCTGGGCCGCGACAGCAGGCTCGCGAGCACCGCGAGGTCGTCCTGCGCCTCCTGGGCATCGGGCGCGGGCGTCTCGGGGGCCTCGACGAGCGCGGGCGCCGGCGCCGGGGCGGCGGCTTCCTGCGCCGGGGGCGCCGCGGGCTGCAGCCAACCGGCCTCGATCGACGCATGGGCGGTCTCGAAGAAATCGATGTCCTCGCCCTGCGGCAGATGCGGCGCGGGCGTGGCCGCGGGGGCCGGTTCGGGCGAAGGGTCCAGCGTGCGCAGGTCGAAGTCCAGGAAGTCGGTGGACGCGAAATCGTCGTCCATCTCGCTGTCGCGGCGCGTGCTCGCGCGTTCGGTCTCGGCCAGGCGCGAGGAGGTTTCCAGCGCGTGCTGCCCGTCGAGTTCGGGCGCCGCGGGCTCCGGCTCCGGCTCGACATGCGCCGGCGCCGGCGGCTCGGCCGCGATGTGACGCGCGGCGATCGCCAGCAGGTCGGGGTCGCTCAGGCGCGTGGGCGGCAGCGGTGCGCCGCTGCACAGGGCCTCGGCCAGGCGGCCGAAGTCGTCGTCCTGCGCGTCGTGCGGCCGGCCGGCCGCGATGGCCTCGACCCAGGCGGCGAAATCCTTGAGCGCGCGACCGGTGGCCTCGCGCAGTTCGGGCGTGGCGGGACGCTGGTCGGCCAGCCAGAGGTTGACGACCTGCTCGAAGGACCAGGCGGCGTCGCCGAAGTCGGTCAGGCCGACCATGCGCGAGCTGCCCTTGAGCGTGTGGAAGGCGCGGCGCAGCACCGTGAGCGCGCCCATGTCGGTGGCATCCTGCCCGAGCGTCTCGAGCGCCGCCTGGCCGTTGACCAGCACCTCGCGCGCCTCGTCCAGGAAGATGTTGCGCAGGTCGTCTTCCTCGAGCTCCGTCACCTCGGTGTCGGGCAGGGACATCGGGCCGACGATCTTGGCGGTCCAGCTGTCGGCCGCGCGGCTGAATTCCTCGATCGGCGAGACCGGCTTGCGGTGCGGCGTGGCCAGCGCGGCGAGCTTGGCGGCGATCTGGGCATCGACCTCCTCCACGCTGAGCGCGAGCTCGGCGTCGGGCGCAGCGGCCAGGGCCTCGGAGGGCGCGGCCGCGGCGCCGGCCTCGGCGGTGCGGCCCATCAGCGGCTTGAGTTCGCCGGCCTCGGCGTCGAACACGAACAGGCGCTTGGCCAGCGCCGGCTGGTAGGCCAGCATGTCGATCAGGAAGCCCAGCGCGCCCAGGTTGTTGCCCAGCGAATCGAAGTCGCTCGTCTCGTCGGCCGGCGACGCGGCCGCCGTCAGGTGGTCGACGTTCTCGCGCATGCGCTGCACGGTCTGTGCGGCCTGGTCGAGCCCCAGCACCGAGAACACGCCGCGCATCTGCAGCAGCTGGGTGGGCACGGTGCGCAGCAGCGACAGGTCCTGCGGCCGGCGGAAGAACTGGTCGAGCGATTTCTCGAGCTCGCTGAGGTTGGCGCGCAGCTCGTCGACCACCGTGCCCATCGACTGGCGGTCGCTCACGCGGCGATAGAGCTCCTCCATCCAGGGCTCGAGCGGCTCGGCCCGGCCGCCTTCGCGCACCCGGTCGATGCGGCCGGCGAGCTGGACGGTGCGCGCCGTGAGCTGGCGGTCCTGCGGATCGAGGTCCTCGAAGGCGGCTTCCAGGTACAGCACCGAGGTCGCGACCTCCATGCCGAGCTCGGTGCCGGGCGGCTCGCCCGACCGCAAGGTGGCCTCGACCGCTTGGTCGAGCGCCTGCGCCATCGGCAGGCTGGCCGGATGCAGCTTCTGCAGCGATTCGCCCAGCTGCGTGAACGCATCGACCGCCTGGCGGACGCGCGACAGGTCGCCGCCGGACAGCGCCGACCACATCTCCTTGGCGGCCTCGATGCGCTTGCGGGCCTGGGCCAGCGCCTGCGGGTCGAAGCGGCCGAACTGCTCGACCGCGTAGTCGACCGGCGCCTCGTCCTGGACGCCCCAGGCGCGCCGCACCCGGCGCAGCGTGAGCACCTCCGCGCCGCGGGCCGGCGCGGCCTGCGCGCAGAAGAAAAGAAGATCCTGCGCCAGCCGCTCCGACGTGGCGGCATCGCCGCCCCGGGCCAGCGTGGCGTACTGCAGCAGCACGCGCGAGGCGGCGCGCTTCACGTAGAGGTCGACCGGCAGCAGCGACAGGCTCAGCGCCTCGAAGAAGCCGGCGGCCAGCATCCAGAAGCTGACCACGCGCGGCGCCGAGGCGCCGCGGGCCAGGCCGAGGCACAGCGCGTGCAGGCGGCGCGCCGCCTCCGCGTCGCCGTCCTGGACGATCTTGAGCACCTCGCGGTCGAGCTTGGAACGCACTGCCGGGTCGTAGACCAGCGCCACCTGGGTCGGCGACGGGCGGATCTCGACCCAGCGCCAGGGATGGGGCCAGAGGTCGGCCGGGTGCACGCGGTCGCTGCTGGCCATCTGCAGCACGTCGCGGTACTGCGGGAACAGGCCGACCGCGGACACGGCCTTGCCGCCCAGCAGGGCCTGCAGGTAGTCGATCACCGCGAAGCTCGCGCGGTCGATCTTGTGCACCTCGGCCTCGGTGCAGCGCGCGGGTTCGTCGACGAAGCGCTGCACCGCGAACTCCATCGCGCCCACCACCAGCGCCGGCGTCTTGTGGCCCACCATGGTGAGCGCCCCCACGGCCTGGTGCAGATGCTGGCGCGCCTGGCGCAGCGGCCCGGCGTCGGACGTCGACGCCACGTCGCGCGCGAAGCGGCGCAGGGACTTGCCCGTGCCCTCGAGGGTCTTCTGGACTTCGCCGATCACCCAGGCCAGCGGCCCCAGGTCATGGCTGTCGGGTGCGGAGGCGGTGGACTCGGCCATGGCGGACGAAGGGGTCGACACGTTCGGCGCCCGCGGTTCAGACGATCTTGAAGCGAGCCACCGACTGGCGCAGCTCCTCGGCCATCTGCGAGAGCTCGCGCACCTGCTGGGCCGTGGTGCGCGTGCCGTCGCCGGTCTGCTCGGTCACCGCGAAGATGTGCTGGATGTTGGCCGCCACCACGTTGGCCGAATCGGCCTCGCGCGAGGCGGACTGCGAGATCTGCTCGATCAGGTCGGCCAGCCGGCGCGACACGCGGTCGATCTCGGACAGCGCGGTGCCGGCGTTGTCGGACAGCTTCGCGCCCTCGACCACGCCCTGCGTGGAGCGCTCCATGGCGCCCACCGCATCCTGGGTGTCGGTCTGGATCGCCTTCACCAGCGCCGCGATCTGGCGCGTGGCGTCGGCCGAGCGTTCGGCCAGGCGCTGCACTTCTTCCGCCACCACCGAGAAGCCGCGGCCGGCCTCGCCCGCGGACGCGGCCTGGATGGCGGCGTTGAGCGCCAGCACGTTGGTCTGTTCGGTGATGTCCGAGATCAGTTCGGTGATTTCGCCGATCTCCTGCGAGGACTCGCCCAGCCGCTTGATGCGCTTGGAGGTTTCCTGGATCTGGTCGCGGATCGAGTTCATGCCGCCGATCGCGTTCTGCACCGCCTGCAGGCCCGACGAGGCCGCCTTGAGCGACTGGCGCGCCACCGTGGCCGATTCCTGCGCCTGGGACGACACGCCGTTGATGCGCTCGGCCATGGTCAGCACCGACTGGCCGGTCTCGCGGATCTCGCGCAGCTGTTCGGTCGAGGCCGCCAGCAGCTCGGTCGAGGTGCTTTCCACCAGCGAGGTGGTGTGGGCCACGCGCGAGGCGGTGTTCTGCACGTTGCCCACCAGCAGGCGCAGTTCCTCCACCGTGTAGTTCACCGAGTCGGCGATGGCGCCGGTGATGTCCTCGGTCACCGTGGCTTCCTGCGTCAGGTCGCCTTCGGCCACCGTCTGCAGTTCGTTCATGAGCCGCAGGATCGCGGCCTGGTTGGCGCTGTTCACGCGGCTGGCCTCTTCGCTCAGGCGCTCGGCCTCGAGCCGGTCCTTCTCGGCCGCGACCGCGCGCTCGCGGCCTTCGCGCACCTGCACGAAGCCCATGCCGCCGGCCAGCGCCAGCGCCGCCAGCGAGAGCACGACCAGCATGGCCAGCGTGCCGGCGCCCAGGCCGGTGCGGTCGGACAGCTTGGACTGCAGGTCGCCCAGGGCCAGGCGCAGCGGCTCGCTGTCGGCCAGGATGGTGGCCAGGCCTTCGCGCGCCGACACCAGGCCCTGCAGGTTGCCCAGGATGGCGCCGGCCTGCGTGCGGGTCTGTTCGTAGGTCTTGAGGATCAGTTCGAGTTGCTGGCGGCTCTGCGCATCGCGCGCGCCCGGCAGGCGCTGCTGTGCATTGCCGTCGAGCAGGCCGCGCGCGAGTTCCTGGAAGGTGTTCAGGTCCTTGCCCAGCAGGAACACGGCGTCGGGGCTCACGCCTTCGACGGTCAGGAATTCGTTGGCCGACTTGCCGATGCGCTGCGTGAGCATCACCAGCTGGCCGGACGCGGAAATCTCGGGAATGGAGGCGCCCTGCTGCGTCTTCAGCGCGGTCAGCGTCTCGGCCATTTCCAGCAGGTCGGAGGACTGCCGGTTGATGTCGCGCAGCGCCGCGCCCACCTGCGTCAGGATCTTCTGCTGGGCCAGCACGGCCTTGGCGCTCTTGTCGGCACGCTCGACCAGCGGCGTGATCCTGGCGAGTTCGGCGTCGTACTGCCCGCCCACGCGCTCCAGCTTGAGGGACTCGTCGCCGCTCGCCAGGCCCTGCACGCGGCGCGTCAGGTCGTCCGAGCTCTCGCGCACTTCGGTGAAGGCGGCGCCGTTGCCCACCAGCGCCTGCGACACCGACTTGGCCAGCCGCTGCGACTGCATCAGCGCCTGGCCGGTCGAGGCCACCTGCTGCGCCAGGCGGTCGGCGCGCAGGATCGCGGAGCCGGCCACCAGCAGCAGCAGCAGGATCACCACCGCCAGCGCGATCGCGAAGATGCGCAGCTGGCGCGCGGGATGCACGCGCAGCGCCGCCGCCACGGCCTGGGCCGCCCCGCCACCGCTGTCGGCCGCGGCCGGCGCGCTCGCCGCGGCCGCGAAGGCCGGCTCGGCCGCCGGGAAGGACGCGTGCGGCGGTGACGCCACCGGGGTGCGCGGCAACGACGGCTCGTCCGCCAGCGGCTGCAGGGTTTCGATGTTGTCCAGCGCCAGCGTCGAGCCGGCGCCATGCATGCGCTCGTTCGCGCTGTCCTCCGCGTCGGGCAGGTACTTCTTCAGCTTGTCGGCGATCGAGCTCACGGTCGGTCCTTCACTTGGATGTCAAAGCCCGGCCAGCCATTCAGGCGCCGATGCTCAGGAAATGGGATTGCTGCGACAACGCCTGCAGGCTGAGTTCCTGCCAGGATTCGCCGTCGGCGTCCTGGTAGGTGTGGCCGAACCAGGCGGGGGCGTCGGCGGCCGGCGGCTGCGAATCGGTGAAGGCCTCCACGCCGCGCAGGCCCACCAGCCGGTCGACCAGCAGCGCGCAATTGACTTCCAGCAGCTCGTTGAGCGCCACCAGGCGCGACTGCGCCCGCGCGCCTTCGCCGGCGGGCACCGGCGCATCGGGCGGCTGGCCGGTCAGGAAGCTCGACAGCTGCACCACGCCGTAGAGGCCGCCGCGCAGGTTCGCCACGCCCAGGAACCAGGGCGCGGTGTAGGGCACCGCCTGCGGCGGGGTCCAGGGAAAGATCTCGCCGGCGTGGCCGAGCGGGAACAGGTAGCGCGCCTCGCCGGCCTCGACCGCCAGCCACGAGGCCGACACGTCCGAGGTGCGCGCGGCCTGGAGGCGCGCCGCCAGCCGGGACTGAAAGGCACGCAGGGCGTCGCGATTGGCCATGGGCGGATCGGCAGACTCAGGCCAGCGCGCTGATCTTCGCCATCAGCTCGGTGGCGTTGACCGGCTTCACGATGTAGTCGCGCGCGCCCTGGCGCATGCCCCAGACGCGATCGGTTTCCTGGTTCTTGCTCGTGCACAGGATGATGGGCACGTTGGCGTACTGCGGATTGCGCGCGATCGCGCGGGTCAGCTGGAAGCCGTTCTGGCCGGGCATGACCACGTCCATCAGGATCAGGTCGGGCCGCTCTTCCTCGATGCGGCGCATCGCGTCGTCGGCGTTCTCCGCGGTCTTGACCGAGAAGCCGTTCTTCTGCAGCAGGTCGCTCAGGAAGAGCAGCTCGGTCTTGGAGTCGTCGACCACGAGCACTTTGTGGATGGGCATCAGAGCGCCTCTTTCTTCTGTGCGGTGCCGAACTGCTGCACGGCCTGCAGCAGCTGGTCCTTGGTGAAAGGCTTGGTGAGATAGTCCTGGGAGCCGACCATGCGGCCGCGCGCCTTGTCGAACACGCCGTCCTTGGAGGACAGCATCACGACCGGCACGTTGGAGAAATCGGCATTGCGCTTGATGATGGCGCAGGTCTGGTAGCCGTCGAGGCGCGGCATCAGGATGTCGCAGAAGATCAGGTGCGGCTTGTGGTCGTTGACCTTGGACAAGGCATCGAAGCCGTCCTCGGCCAGCAGGACTTCATGGCCGCCCTGCTTGAGGAAGATCTCGGCACTGCGCCGAATGGTGTTGCTGTCGTCGATGACGAGCACCTTGTAACCGGACCCATTCGTGCTCATTGGCACACGCTCCTCGTATGAGACTGCCTCGACTACCGTGCCTCTGCCGCACCAGGGACCTCACCCTATGCCATGCTTCAGATCTCAACCATTTCGAAGTCTTCCTTGCGTGCGCCACACTCGGGGCATGTCCAGTTCATCGGGACATCGGCCCAGGCCGTGTTGGCGGCAATACCGTCTTCCGGCACACCCGCCGCTTCGTCGTAGATCCACCCGCAAATCAGGCACATCCAGGTTTTCGTGTTCATCGCAGCTTAAAGTCCCTGTACATAGAATGCAACGATTGTATCTAGACGTATCATCAAAATACCCGACGACCGTCGCACATACGCCACCATGGCGTGGGCGTCCGATGGCGTATGAAAACTTACCTACTACCGCCTTGCAGCGGTCGCGGCATGGCTGATCTTAACGACCCCTCCGCAGACGACCTGGCCGAACTGGACGTCGATCTCAATCCCCCCTGCGTGCTGGTCTTCAACGCCAGCGATCCCAGCGGTGCCGGCGGCCTGGGCGGCGATGCGCTGGCCATGGCGTCAGTCGGCGCTCACATGCTGCCGGTGGTCACGGGCGCCTATGCGCGCGACACGGCCGAGATCTTCGACCATTTCGCCTTCGACGAAGAGGCGGTGGCCGAGCAGACGCGCGCGATCCTCGAGGACGTGGAAGTGCAGCTGATCAAGGTCGGCTTCGCGGGCTCGCCGGAGATCCTCAGCACCATCGCCGAGACCGCGACCGACTACCCCGACGTGCCGCTGGTGGCCTACATGCCCAACCTCTCGTGGTGGGACGAGAACCAGATCGACGCCTACCTCGACGCCTTCCGCGAACTGGTGCTGCCGCAGACCACGGTGCTGGTCGGCAACCACAGCACGCTGTGGCGCTGGCTGCTGCCCGACTGGAGCGGCGAGAAGCCGCCGACGGCCCGCGACATCGCCCGGGCCGCCGGTGAACAGGGCACGCCCTACACGCTGGTCACGGGCATCATGCTGCCCGACCAGTTCATCGACAACGTGCTGGCCTCGCCGCAGGCGGTGCTGGCCAGCGAGAAGTACGAGCGCCTCGAAGCCGTGTTCGCCGGCGCCGGCGACACGCTGTCGGCCACGCTGGCCGCGCTGCTGGCCAGCGGCACCGACCTGGTGGCCGCCACCTCCGAGGCGCTGAGCTACATGGACCGCTGCCTCGACGCGGGCTTCCGCCCCGGCATGGGCCACGTGCTGCCCGACCGGCTGTTCTGGGCCCAGCCCGAGGACGACGAAGACGAGGACGACGACGGCCCGGCCGATCCCGCCGATTTCGCACTCCCCCCCCACGACACCCGACACTGACCCACCCACCCCCGAAGCGCCTGCGGCGCTTCCCCTCCAGGGGGCGATACCAGCGGCCCGGCACAGCCGGTTCCACCGTGTCCCCGGCCACGGGCCCCCATCGAACGTTAGGCAAGACATGACCACCGACAACAACCAGACCCTCTTCGAACGCGCCAGCGCCGTGATCCCCGGCGGCGTGAACTCGCCGGTGCGCGCCTTCAAGGCCGTGGGCGGCACGCCGCGCTTCATCCAGCGCGCGCAGGGCGCCTACTTCTGGGACGCCAACGGGAAGCGCTACATCGACTACATCGGCTCCTGGGGCCCGATGATCCTGGGCCATGGCCACCCGGCGGTGGTCGAGGCGGTGCAGAAGGCCGTGCTCGAAGGCTTCTCCTACGGCGCGCCGACCGAGCGCGAGATCGAACTGGCCGAAGCCATCCTGGCGCTGGTGCCGTCGATGGAGATGGTGCGGCTCGTGAGCTCGGGCACCGAGGCCGCGATGAGCGCGCTGCGCCTGGCGCGTGGCGCCACCGGCCGCAAGCACATCATCAAATTCGAAGGCTGCTACCACGGCCATGCCGACGCGCTGCTGGTCAAGGCCGGCTCGGGCCTGGCGACCTTCGGCCACCCGACCTCGGGCGGCGTCCCGCCCGAAGCGGTGCAGCACACGATCGTGCTCGAGTACAACAACATCGCCCAGCTCGAGGAAGCCTTCGCGCTGCACGGCAACGACATGGCCTGCCTGATGATCGAGGCCATCGCGGGCAACATGAACTTCGTGCGCGCCACGCCCGAGTTCGCCCGGCGCTGCCGCGAGCTCTGCACGCAGCACGGCGCGCTGCTGGTGTTCGACGAAGTGATGACCGGCTTCCGCGTCGGACGGCACGGCGCGCAGGGCGTGCTGGGCATCACGCCCGACCTCACGGTGCTGGGCAAGGTGATCGGCGGCGGCATGCCGCTGGCGGCCTTCGGCGGACCGCGCGCCATCATGGAACAGCTGGCGCCGCTGGGCCCGGTCTACCAGGCCGGCACGCTCTCGGGCAACCCGGTGGCCACGGCCTGCGGCTTGGCGACGCTCAGGGAGATCGCCAAGCCCGGCTTCTACGAGGCGCTGTCGGCCAAGACGCGCACGCTGGTCGCGGGCCTGAAAGCCGCGGCGGATGCCGAAGGCGTGGCCTTCAACGTCGACAGCGAAGGCGGCATGTTCGGCTTCTACCTGATGCAGGACAAGCCACAAAACTATGGCACCGTGATGACCACCGACAACGCGAAATTCAACGCGCTGTTTCACGGATTGCTCGATCGCGGCGTGTACATTGCACCCGCGCTCTACGAGGCCGGCTTCGTGAGCGCTGCCCACAGCGACGAGGACATCGCTGCCACCATCGACGCCGCACGTCAGATCTTCCACGCATCCCAGCCATGAATTCCCTGCGCGCCCTGCCGCTCCTGAGTGCCCTCCTGCTGCCCGGCCTGGCGCTGGCGCAGTCCTTCGACCCGAAGGAGATCTGGATCAACCCGGGCTTCTACTCGGCGCACTTCGACAGCCACAAGGGCCTCGAGAACTCCAACTACGGGCTGGGCTTCGAGTACCCGCTGAGCGACGTCTACCGGCTCACAGCCGGCACCTTCCACAACAGCGACCGCCGGCAGTCGAACTACCTGGGCCTGTACGTGCTGCCCTTCGAGGTCTATGGCGTGCGGCTGGGTGCCGTGGTCGGCGGCTTCGACGGCTACCCCAACTACCGCAACGGCAACTGGTTCCCGGCCCTGATCCCCACCGCGGCGATCGAAGGCAAGAACTGGGGGCTCAACATCGCCTACGTGCCGACGATCAAGAACCGGCTGTACGGCGCGCTGACCTTCCAGCTCAAGTACCGCTTCAAGGACTGAGCCTGCCCCGGCCGCTTGCGCGCCGAGGCGCGCAAGCGTTCAGTGCCGGAAGTGGCGCACGCCGGAGAGCACCATCACCACGCCGCGCTCGTCCGCGGCATCGATGACTTCCTGGTCGCGCATCGAGCCACCCGGCTGGATCACGCAGCTCGCGCCCGCATCCACCACCACGTCGAGGCCGTCGCGGAAGGGGAAGAAGGCGTCGCTGGCCACGGCCGTGTTCTTCAGCGACAGGCCCGCGTGCTCGGCCTTGATGCTCGCGATGCGCGCCGAGTCGAGGCGGCTCATCTGGCCCGCGCCCACGCCCATGGTCATGCCGTCGGCACAGAACACGATGGCGTTGCTCTTCACGTACTTCGCGACCTTCCAGGCGAACAGCAGGTCTTCGAGTTGCTGCGGCGTGGGCTGCTTCTTGCTGACCACCTTGAGCTCGCTGGCCGCGAGCTCATGGTTGTCGGCGGTCTGGATCAACAGGCCCGAGCCGACGCGCTTGACGTCCATCGCGTTGCGGCCATTGTCCCAGTCGCTGGTGCCGCCCTGGGGCAGCGCGATTTCCAGCACGCGCACGTTGAGCTTGGCCTTGGTGGCCTGGAACACTTCCAGCGCCTCGGGCGTGTAGCCCGGCGCCATCAGCACTTCGACGAACTGCTTGGCGATGGCCTGGGCGGTCTCTGCGTCGACCGGCCGGTTGAAGGCGATGATGCCGCCGAAGGCCGAGGTCGGGTCGGTCTTGAAGGCCTTCGAATAGGCCTCCGCCGCGTCCTTGCCGATGGCCACGCCGCAGGGGTTGGCGTGCTTGACGATCACGCAGGCCGGCACGTCGAAGCTCTTGACGCATTCCCAGGCCGCATCGGCATCGGCGATGTTGTTGTAGCTCAGTTCCTTGCCCTGCAGCTGCTTTGCAGACACCAGCGAACCGGGCGCCGGATGCAGGTCGCGGTAGAAGGCGGCCTGCTGGTGCGGGTTCTCGCCGTAGCGCAGGTCCTGCACCTTGACGAAGCGGCCGTTGCTCTGCGCCGGGAACAGCGAGCGCTTGGGTGCGGGCTGGCCGATGCTGGCGTCGAAGTCGATGGCCGAGAGGTAGTCGCTGATCGCGCCGTCGTAGTCGGCGATGCGGTTGAAGGCGGCCACCGAGAACGCGAACTTGGTCTTGTCGCTGAGCTTGCCGTCGGCCTTCAGTTCGGCCAGCGCCACCGCGTACTGCGAGGCGTCGGTGAGCACGCCCACGTCCTTCCAGTTCTTGGCCGCGCTGCGCACCATGGCCGGGCCGCCGATGTCGATGTTCTCGATCGCGTCTTCCAGCGTGCAGCCGGCCTTGGCCACGGTGGCTTCGAAGGGGTAGAGGTTGACGATCAGCAGGTCGATGGTGTCGATGCCGTGGGCCTGGATCGCCGCCACGTGTTCGGGCAGGTCGCGCCGCGCCAGCAGGCCGCCGTGGATCTTCGGATGCAGCGTCTTCACGCGGCCGTCGAGCATCTCGGGAAAGCCGGTGTGCTCGGCCACTTCGGTCACCGGCAGGCCGGCGTCGGCCAGCAGCTTGGCGGTGCCGCCGGTGGACAGCAGCTTCGTGCCCAGCGCATGCAGCGCCTGGGCGAATTCGAGGATGCCGGTCTTGTCGGAGACGGAAATCAGTGCGGTCAGTGCCATAAGGTTCTCAGCAAAAGCAAAAGGGGCGGTGTTCTTTTTCGGGGACCACCGCGGAACCGGCTTTGCCGGGCCGCCGGTGGGGCCCCCTCGAGGGGGAGGTCGCCGCGACACGCAGTGCGCGGCGACTTCGGGGGTGGGCCTACTTGATCAGTTTGTGCTCGACCAGCTTCTTGCGCAGCGTGTTGCGGTTGAGCCCCAGCCACTGGGCCGCCTTGGACTGGTTGCCCTCCGCGCGGGTCATCACCACGTCGAGCAGCGGTTTCTCCACCACCCGCACCAGCATGTCGTACATGCCGTCGGGCTCGATGCCCCGCAGGTCGCGGAAATAGCTGTCGAGGCTGTTCCTCACGCATTCGTCGATGTTCTTCTTGCTCATGGTCTTCTCTTGTGTTCTCAATGCGCGGCCGCAGCCGCGCCCTCGTCCTCGGCACCTTCTTCGTCGTCGACCGCCTCGGCCGCATCCCGGTGCACGGGAATCCGTTCCATCCCCGCGGCCAGCTGCTCGAAATAGTCGGACACCGCGCGCAGCTGCTGCGCGCAGTCCTCGATGCCGTTCATGCGGCCGCGGAATGCCTCGCCGCCGGGCAGCGCGCGCACGTACCAGCCGATGTGCTTGCGCGCCGTGCGCACGCCGCTGTACTCGCCGTAGAGGCCGTAGTGCTCCTGCAGGTGATCGAGCAGCAGCCGGCGCACCTCGGCGACCAGGGGCGGTGCAAGGTGCGTGCCCGTCGCGAGGAAATGCGCGATCTCGCGGAAGATCCAGGGCCGGCCCTGTGCCGCGCGGCCGATCATCACCGCGTCGGCGCCGGTCGCGGCCAGCACCTCGCGCGCCTTCTCGGGGCTGGTGACGTCGCCGTTGGCCACCACCGGCACCCGCACCGCGGCCTTGACGGCGGCGATGGTGTCGTATTCGGCCGACCCCTTGTAGCCCTGCTCGCGCGTGCGGCCGTGCACGGTGAGCATCTGCACGCCGGCGGATTCGAAATCGCGCGCCAGCTTGACGGCGTTGCGGTGGTCGGCGCTCCAGCCGGTGCGCATCTTGAGCGTCACCGGCACGCCGTGCGGCGCGGCCGCGTCGACCACCGCGCGCGCGATCTCCAGCGCCAGCGGCTCGTCGCGCATCAGCGCCGAACCGGCCCACTTGTTGCAGACCTTCTTGGCCGGGCAACCCATGTTGATGTCGATGATCTGCGCGCCGCGGTCGATGTTGTACTGCGCCGCCTCGGCCATCATGGCCGCATCGGTGCCCGCGATCTGCACCGCGATGGGGCCCGGCTCGCCCGCATGGTCGGCGCGGCGCGAGGTCTTGAGCGTGTTCCACAGCTCCTTGCGCGAGGTCACCATCTCGCTCACCGCATAGCCCGCGCCCAGCGAGCGGCAGAGCATGCGGAACGGCCGGTCGGTCACGCCGGCCATGGGCGCGACGAACAGCCGGTTTTCCAGCGCGATAGGGCCGATCTGCATGGTGATTGGAAGAGGGGGAGCGAGCGCGGGGCTGCTGAAAAATGAGGCACGATTGTAGCCAAGCGCCATTTCAGGGGCTGAAACGTTTGAACTAAGGCTTCCCCTCTTGCGCGGGCCGCGCGGCGCCCTCTCCCACGCGCCGCCGCCGGCCGCCTTCCTATACTGCGTGGCAATGGAAGCCTGGCTCGACTCTCTCCTGACCCTTCTGGCGCTGCCGCAGTACGGGCTGTCGACGCTGTTCTTCGCGGCCTTCGTCTCCGCCACGCTGATCCCCGTGGGCTCCGAGCCGATCCTGTTCGGCCTGCTGCGCCTCAACCCCGACATGTTCTGGTCGGCCATCGCGGTGGCGACGGTGGGCAACACGCTGGGCGGCGCGGTCGACTGGTGGATGGGCTACGGCGCCCACCAGGTGGCCGACAAGTACTCGAACTCCAAGCACCACGTGCGGGTGCTGGGCTGGCTCGAGCGATTGGGGCCCAAGGCCTGCCTGCTCAGCTGGCTGCCGCTGGTGGGCGACCCGCTGTGCGCGGTGGCCGGCTGGCTCAAGCTGCCCTTCTGGCCCTGCGTGTTCTACATGGCCATCGGCAAGTTCGCGCGCTACGTGACGATGACCGTGGCGCTGCTCTACATCTGGCCCACGCACTGAAAAGCGCGGCGCCGTCCTCCTTCAGGACAACAGGCCGTAGGGGCCGCCGCGTTCCAGCGCGCGCCGGTAGGCGGGCCGCGCGTGGATGCGTTCGAGCCAGGCCATCAGCCGCGGCCGGCTGGCGTCGAGCCCGCCGCGGGCCTTTGCGGCCTCGACCGGAAAACTCATCTGGATGTCGGCGCCCGTGAAGTCAGGCCCGGCGAACCATTCGCCCTTGCCGAGCTCGCCCTCCATGAAGTCCAGGTGCGTCCTGAGGTTGGGCGTCACGAAGCCGGCCTTGGCCTTGCCCGCGATCATCCGCGCCACCGGCTTCACGAAGAAGGGCATCTTGCTGCTCTCGATGCGGTCGAAGATCAGCTTGAGCAGCAGCGGCGGCATGGCCGAGCCCTCGGCATAGTGCAGCCAGTAGCGGTAGCGCAGCGCCTCCGCGCTGCCCGCCGCCGGCGCGAGCCGGCCCTGGCCGTGGCGCTCGATCAGCGTCTCGATGATCGCGCCCGACTCGGCCAGCACCAGCCCCTCGTCGGTCGTCACCACCGGCGACTTGCCCAGGGGATGGACCTTGCGCAGTTCCGGTGGCGCCAGCATCGTCTTGGGATCGCGCTCGTAGCGCACGATGTCGTAGGGCAGCCCGAGTTCTTCGAGCAGCCAGAGCACGCGCTGCGAGCGCGAATTGTTGAGGTGGTGGACGGTGATCATGGGCGCAGCTTGCACGCCAGGCGCCGGAAGAGGCCTGCAGCGGTTCCGGTTTCTAACCGATCCGGCCGCCTCGCGCCCGCGCCATGCGATCAGCGGCCCTTGCCGAAGCGCGCGCCACCGAAGGCATCGCGCTCGGAGGCGAGGCTGGCGAAATAGGGTGCGAGCCGCCGTTCCATCTGCGCCACCACCTCCTGCAGTTGGCGCGCGATCTCGGGCGCGCGCGCATGCGGGATGCGGTGGTTCGGCCCCACCACGGTGATCGAGCCGAAGGGGCGCCCCGCCGCGGTCAGCGCCACCGCGATCGCCGAATCGCCCAGCGCGACGCGGTTGCGCAGGAAGGCGTAGCCGCAGCGCGCCGCTTCCTCGATGGCGGTGACGAAATCCTCCTGGCCCACCTTGTAGGGGCCGCGCAGCCGCGGCAGGGACAGCGAGACGATGTGGTCGCGCTCCTCGCGCGGCAGGCGCGCCAGCATGGCCACGCTGCCCGAGCCGGCCCCCAGGGGCCAGCGCGTACCCATCACCAGCAGCACGCGCGCGCCGGCCGTGGGGCTGTTGCAGCAGTCGATGCAGACCGCCTCGTCGCCGCTGCGGATGGTCAGGTAGACGGTTTCGCCCGTGCTCTCGGCCAGCTGCAGCAGGTAGGGCCGGCAGTGGGGGCGGATCTCGAAATGCGGTGCCGCCGCCAGCCCCAGCTCGAACAGCATGGGCCCGAGGATGTAGCGGCGCGAGGTCTCGACCTTGCGGGCCAGCCCTTCGTCGATC
Source organism: Variovorax sp. J2P1-31 (assembly GCF_030317215.1). Taxonomy (NCBI): domain Bacteria; kingdom Pseudomonadati; phylum Pseudomonadota; class Betaproteobacteria; order Burkholderiales; family Comamonadaceae; genus Variovorax; species Variovorax sp. J2P1-31. The sequence goes on along the minus strand of NZ_JASZYA010000002.1, from coordinate 1,786,365 downwards.
AGCTGGCCCAGCAGCCGGTGCACCGTGGGATGCGGCAGGCCCACGTAGGTCGAGAGCTCCGACAGGCCCAGCCCATGGCCTCCCGCGACGGCCAGCATGCGCAGCAGGTGCGCGGCGCGACCGATCGTGCTGTCGTTGCTGGACCCGGCGCGCGGCTTGAGGGTCCCTGGACTGGGCGCTTCCATGGCGGCGAGTCTAGCCCGCTCCACCGGCGTGAGCGGCGGGATCGCAGCCGCTGCGTCTTCCGTGCGCGATGCCATGCGCCGCGCCCCGCTCAGGCCTGTTGCGCCTCGGCGTGGCTCACCGCGACGTGGGCGAAAGCGATGGCGGGGCCCAGCGTGATGCCGCCGCCCGGGTAGGCGCCGCGCATCATCGAGGCCAGCTCGTTGCCGCAGGCGTAGAGGCCGGGGATGGGCGCGCCGGCCGCGTCGACGACCCGCGCGTGCGCGTCGGTCTGCAGCCCGATCGCGGTCCCCAGCGTGGCCGGCACGATGGGCAGCGCGTAGAAGGGGCCGCGAGCGATCGGCGCCAGGTTGGGGTTGGGCTGCACCGCCGGGTCGCCCCAGGAATGGTTGTAGGCGGTGTCGCCCTTGCCGAAGTCGGTGTCGACGCCGGTCGCGCAGAAGGCGTTGTGGCGCCGCACCTCGTCCACCAGCCCCGCCGGGTCGAGGCCCGCTCGCGATGCCAGTTCGGCCAGCGTGTCGGCGCGCAGCAGGTAGCCGTCGCGCAGCATGCGCGGCATCTGCACCAGGTTCCAGGGCCAGGGCCGCACGGCCCCGAGGCCGCGCTTGTGCATGAAGTCGGCGTCGCAGACGAAGTAGAAGCGCTGCTGCCCCGCGCGCTGGCGTTCGAACAGCGCCAGCACGATGTCGTGGTACGAGTTCGACTCGTTGACGAAGCGCCGCCCCGTGCCGTCGACGGCGATCACGCCGGGCCGGCCGCGGTCGAGGTAGCCGTAGATGAAGGTCTCGCGCCGCTGGCCGCTCACCCGTTCCGAGGCCGGCGTCCAGAGGCCCGGCGAATGCAGCGCCGTGTCGACCTGAGCGCCGACCGCGCGCGCGGCGCCGATGCCGTCGCCCGTGTTCGCGCCGAAGGCCATCGAATGCACATGCGGGAAGCGCGGCGCCAGTTCGGCGCGCAGCGGCTGGCTGTGCGGGAAGCCGCCGGTGGCCAGCACCACGCCCAGGCGCGCATTCACGCGGCGCGGACCGTCGGGCGTGTCGACCTCGGCCCCGGCCACGCGTCCGCCCTCTTCCACCAGTGACACCAGCGGCGACGACACCCAGATCTGCGCCGGGGTGGTGCGCAGGTAGGCGAACATGCGCGCGACCAGCGCATTGCCGTTCGAAATGACGGTGCCGCGCGGGTAGCCGCGCAGGCGGTCGCCCGCGTGCCGCAGCACACGGCTGACCACGCGCGAGAACGCGGCGAACGAGGCCAGGGGCCGCACGAACTTGGCCACGTCGTCGGGGCCGAGCATCATGCCGCCGAGCACCAGCAGGTTGCTGATCGGCGCCCGCACCTTCGCGAAATCCGCACCGAGTTCGCGCCCGTCATAGGCGCGCGCCTGCAGCGAGCGGCCGCGCGCCACGGCACCGGGCGCCGCGCTGTGGTAGTCGGGCATGTCGATCAGGTCGAAGGGCACGCCCGCCTGTTCCAGCGCCTGCAGCGCCGGCACGCCGTGCGCCAGGTAGGCCGAGACCAGGTCGTCGCGGTAGAGCGCACCGGCCTCGCCCCGGAGGTAGGTGCGGACCGCATCGGCCGAGTCCGCGACGCCGGCCTGGCGCGCCTGCGGGCTGCAGGGGATCCAGACCACGCCACCCGAGGTGGCCGTGGTGCCGCCCAGTTGCGCGCTCTTCTCGCACAGCAGCACGCGCAGGCCGCGCTGCGCCGCGAAGACGGCCGTGGCCAGCCCCCCCGCGCCGGAACCGAACACCAGCAGGTCGACCTGCACGGGCGCGTCCTGGCTCATCGGGCGCCTCCCGCCGCTGTCCATCCAACGGACATTGCGGTGGTCGGCGGGGCGAACTGTTCGTAAATTCGCGCACCTACAAGGAAGACAAGCATGATGGAAGTCAGCGACCACACAGCGGCGCCCCCTGCGGGCGCGCACAGCGGATTCATCGACAGCTCGCGAGAGCGACTGAAGACCGTCGCACCCCTGCTCTCGCCGAGAGAGGTGGAGGTGTGCATCCGGATCATGCTGGGTGTCACGTCCGAGGGCATCGGGATCGATCTGGGAATTAGCCGAAACACAGTTCTTACCTATAGAAAACGGGCCTACGCGAGGCTCAACATCTCGTCCCAGAACCAGTTGTTCCGGTTGCTCATGTAAGTTGTCGACTCTAGGCAGCCAGGCAGCGTCCCGCCATCACATGGCGATGTGACGCCCCACCGTCCGACTCACGCGTGCAGCGCATGCACCGATGGAAGAACCCATGCCATTCACCCACAAGGTCTGCGTCGTCACCGGCGCGGCCAGCGGCATCGGCCGCGAGATCGCCTGGGCCTTCGCGGCCGCCGGCGGCGACGTGCTCGCGGTCGACCGCGACCCGGTCCTGCTCGAGCAGCTGGCGGACGAGGCGGCAGGTGCCGCGCTGCGCATCCGCGGCGCGGTGTGCGACGTGGCCGATGCGGCGCAAATCGCGCGCACCTGCGACGAGCTCATCGCGCGCGCCGGCCGCTGCGACGTGCTGGTCAACAACGCGGGCATCCTGCGGCGCGGCGCGCTGGAGGATCTCGACGACGCACAGTGGGACCAGGTGCTGGACATCAACCTCGGCGGCGGCTTCCGCTTCGCGCGGCAGCTCGGGCGCCACATGATCGCGGAGCGCCGCGGCGCCATCGTCCACATCGCCTCCATCGCGGCCACACAGGCGCATGGCGGCTGCGGCGCCTATTCGGCGTCGAAGGCGGCGACGGTGGCGCTGTCCGCGCAGATGGCCGTGGAGTGGGGCCCGCACGGCGTGCGCTCCAACTGCATCAGCCCCGGCTTGATCGAGACCGCATTGAGCGCGCCCTTCTATGCGGTGCCCGGCGTGCGCGCGCAACGCGAGCAGCTGGTGCCGCTGCGCGCGATCGGCACGCCCCGCCACGTGGCCGACGCCGCCCTCTTCCTGGCGAGCGATGCGGCCGCCTACATCAGCGGCCACAACCTCGTGATCGACGGCGGCCTGTCGCATGCACTGATCGGGCAGGTGCCCCGGCCGCAGGCCGCCTGAGCCCCACACCCACCCAAAAAAAGCGCCCTGGACGGGCGCCTTCCTCACTTCACCGAGATCCTGTTCTCGTTGATCACCTTCTGCATCTGCTGCGCCATGGTCAGCGCCTGCTCGCGCAAGCCGCTGCCGGGCAGGTAGGTGGCCACCACGCCGCGCGATTCGAAGTCCTTGCGCACCGGCTCCAGCGTCAGCACCTTCTTGAACGCCGCGCTGAGCTTCTCGGCGATCGGCGCCGGCACGCCGGCGGGCGCGATGATGCCCACGTAGGGATCGAAGAAGTAGTTCGGCAGGCCGGCCTTGGCCATGGTCGGCAGTTCCGGCAGCACGCCCTTCAGGCCGTGGCCGGTCCAGGCGTAGGCCCGCAGCTGGCCGGACTTCACGAACTGCAGCGAGCCCGGCACGTCGGTCAGGATGAAGTCGATCTGCTTGGCCACCAGGGCCTGCACCGCGGGCGCCGTGCCGCCCGGGTAGGGAATCATGGTGGCGCTCACGCCCATCTGGTTCAGCATCATCTGGGTGCCGAGGTGGGTCACCGAGCCCACGCCGAAGGAGCCGTAGTTGAGCTTGGTACCGTCCGCACGCAGCCGCTCGGTGAACTCCTTGAGGTTGTTGGCCGGGAAGTCGCCGCGTGCCACCAGCACGTAGGGCGCGGTCATCATCGACGCGATGAAGGTGAAGTCCTGCTCCACCTTGTACGGCGCGTCGTACAGCAGGGGCACGATCGACAGGGCGTCGGCGCCGGCCGCCATGATGGTGTAGCCGTCCGGCTTGGAACTCAGCAGCGCGCGCGCCGCGATCAGGTTGTTGCCGCCCGGACGGTTCTCGATCACCACCGGTTGACCCAGCTCCTTGGCCAGCTCCTGGCCCACGATGCGGGCCGCCACGTCGGTGGCGCCGCCGGGCGCGAAGGGAATGATCACGCGCAGGGGCCGGTTCGGCCAGTCGTTGGGCTCGGCCGCGAACGCCGGGACGGCGATGGCGGAGGCCAGCAGGGCGGCGCACAGGGCGCGGCGGTGGAGGGTCTTTGTCATATGTTTCTTCTCTGGTGAACGAACGGGACGCGCGCCGCATCCCGCTACCGCGACTGTAGGAACGAAGCGGCGCCAGCGCTGCCACATCGCGATGTGACAGCCGGCCGGCGGCGCGCGTTACTGCATGCGGACGCCGCCGTTGACGTCCAGCGTGGCGCCGGTGACGAAGGCCGCGTCGACGGAGGCGAGATAGGACGCGGCCGCCGCGATCTCGTGCGGCAGGCCGACCCGGCCCAGGGGCAGCATCGCCATCGCGTCGTAGGCGGTGTCGGCGGTCCGGGCGTCGGCCGCCTTGCGCGAGGACCGCATCATGGGCGTCTCGACCGGCCCGGGCGCGATCGCGTTCACCGTGATGCCCTGCGCCGCGAGCTCGCGCGCGACGACGCGGGTCAGGCCCAGCACCGCGGCCTTGGAGCTCACGTAGGGCGAGCGGCTCTGGTAGCCACCCAGCTGCCCCGCCGAGGACGACACGGTGATCACCCGGCCGTGCGGCACCGCCTGCCGCGCACGCCAGCGCGCGAACTCGCGCACGCACAGGAAGCAGCCCGTGACATTGACGGCGAGCGTGAAGTTCCACGTGTCGAGCGTGGTGTCGACCAGCGCCGGCTGTCGGCCGTCGGGCCCGTTGCCGACCACGCCGGCGAAGGTGGCGAGCACCGCGATCGGGCCGAGCCCGGTCTCGATCGTCTCGAAGGCCTGCGCGACCGAGGCCTCGCTCGTCACGTCCAGCGCGATGCCGCGGTGGCCGGTGCCCGGCAGGGCCGCGGCGATGCGTTCGGCCTGCGCCGCCTCCATGTCGGCCACCACCACGCGCAGGCCATCCTCCGCGAAGCGCTGCGCCACCGCGTGGCCGAGCGCGCCGGCACCGCCGGTGATCAATGCCACGCGGTGCGCGGCGACAGGAGAAGCGTTGGAGGATGGAGCAGAGGACATGGCAGGCCGTTCGATGGGGCCCGAAAGTCTAGACCGCACGTCCGCGCCCGTCTGCCCCATGCGGATGTGACGGATCCGCAGCCTCTGGAAACGCCTTGCGGAGGCCCTCGGCCGCTAAAGTTTCGGCCATGAAAAATCCTGCAGTGGGCGCGACGTGAGCGCCGTCGGAGTGAACGAAGTCCCGGACCTGGTGGCCGTCCAGGTGATGCGGCTCTATGCGCGCCAATCGCGCCTGATCGACAGCGGCGATGCCGCGGCGTGGGCCTCGACCTTCACCGCCGACGGCGTGTTCGCCTCGCCGTCCTACCCCGAGCCTGCGACGGGCACGCAGCAACTGCGCGCCTTCGCCGAGCGCTTTGCCGCGGGCAATGCCTCGGGCACCGTGAGCCGGCACGTGATCACCAACGTGGACGTGCTGCCCGGCGCCGACGAGGACCGGCTCGTGGTCCACGCCTACCTGCAGATCGTGGCCACACCGCGCGGCGAGTTCAGCCGCCTCGTGCGCCTGACCACCATCACCGACCAGCTGCTGCGCCGCGACGGCGCCTGGCGCGTCGCCCACCGCCAGGTGGTTCGCGACGATGCCGAACCGACCCGCGCACCCATCGAAAGCAAGGCATGAGCGCCGTGGAAACAACCCCGAAGCACCCCGGCCGTGTCGAGGGCCGACTGATGGCGGCGGAGCACCCGGACCTGCGCGGCAAGGTGGCCGTGGTGACCGGTGCCGGCCGCGGCATGGGCGCGCGCTTCGCCGCCGCCCTGGCGCGCCGCGGCGTGCAGGTGGTGGGCGCCGACATCGACGTCGGCGCCATGCAAGAGGCGGCGAAGGCCATCGCCCTGGAGCACCGCGAGGTCGCCGGCGCCGGCGAGGTTGTGGTCACCACGGTCGACGTGCGCAGCCGCGCGGCCCAGCAGGCGCTGGCCGACTTCGCCGTCGAGCGCTTCGGCCGGCTCGACCTGTGGATCAACAACGCGGGCATCTTCCCCGCCGCGCCGGCCGCCGAGATTCCCGTCTCGCAGATCCAGGCCACCCTGGCGATCAACGTCGAGGGCGTGCTCTACGGCGCGCAGGCCGCGGCGTCGGTCATGAAGCCGGGCGGCGCGATCCTCAACATGGCCAGCGTGGCCGCCTTCCGGGTGCGGCGGCTGCGGGCCGCGTACTGCGCCTCGAAGGCCGCGGTGGCGCACCTGACCGAATCGCTCGCGGTGGAGTTCGGCGACCTGGGGCTGCGCGTCAACGCGATCGCGCCGGGCCTCATCGACACCGAGATGACGCATTGGCTCCAGAACGATGCCGAGACGCTGGGCAGGACGCTGGACAACATCCCGCTGCACCGCATGGGCTCGCCCGAGGAAGTCGTCGGCCCGCTGCTCTTCCTGCTCTCGGACAGCGCGCGCTACGTGACCGGCCACATCCTGACGGTGGACGGCGGCTCGCGGCACGTCTAGGCCTGCGCGCGGGCTCCGGCCCGCACGCGGCCGCTCAGGAGCTGAACAGGAAGTTCATCACGTCGCCATCCTTGACGACGTAGTCCTTGCCTTCGGCGCGCATCTTGCCCGCGTCCTTGGCGCCCTGCTCGCCCTTGAAGGCGATGTAGTCGTCGAAGGCGATGGTCTGGGCGCGGATGTAGCCCTTCTCGAAGTCGCCGTGGATCACGCCGGCGGCCTGCGGGCCGGTGTCGCCGATGTGGATGGTCCAGGCGCGCACTTCCTTCACGCCGGCGGTGAAGTAGGTCTGCAGGCCCAGCAGCTTGTAGGCCGCGCGGATCAGGCGGTTCAGGCCCGGCTCGTCCTGGCCGATCTCGGCCAGGAACATGGTCTTGTCCTCGTCGTCCATCTCGGACAGCTCGGCTTCGATCTTGGCGCAGATCGCCACCACGGGCGCGTTCTGCTTGGCCGCATACTCGCGCAGGCGGTCGAGGTAGGGGTTGTTCTCGAAGCCGGTCTCCGACACGTTGCCCACGAACATCGCGGGCTTGGCGGTGATCAGCGTGAAGCTCTTGACCAGCGGCTGCTCTTCCTTGCTGAACTCCAGCGCGCGCACCGGGATGTTCTCGTTGAGCGCCTTCTGGCAGCGCTCGAGCAGGCCGACCAGCTTCTGCGCGTCCTTGTCGCCCGAGCGCGCGACCTTGGTGTGGCGGTGCAGCGCCTTCTCGACCGTGGCCAGGTCGGCCAGGCAGAGTTCGGTCTGGATCACCTCGATGTCGGAGATCGGGTCGACGCGGCCGGCCACGTGGATCACGTTGTCGTCGTCGAAGCAGCGCACCACGTTCACCGTGGCGTCGGTCTCGCGGATGTGCGCGAGGAACTTGTTGCCCAGGCCTTCGCCCGTGCTGGCGCCGGCCACCAGGCCCGCGATGTCGACGAACTCGACGATCGCCGGGACGACGCGCTCGGGGCTCACGATCTGGCTGAGCTGGGCCAGCCGCGGATCGGGCACCTCGACCACGCCGGTGTTGGGCTCGATCGTGCAGAAGGGGTAGTTCTCCGCAGCGATACCGGCCTTGGTCAACGCATTGAAAAGGGTGGATTTACCGACGTTGGGCAGGCCGACGATGCCGCATTGCAAACTCATGGGAGGTCCTCTTGGGTAACCCACGATTTTAGGCGGTCCCGCGTGTCCCCCGAATGGCACGCCCTTCGGCGCACCCCGCACACCCCTGCGGAACGCCTGTCGCGTAGGGGTTTGACCCGATTAGCAAACGTTTGCGCAAACGTTCTCGTCGACTAAGATCGCGGCCCCGGCCAAGACCGGTGCCATCTCGCCGCTCACCCAACCCTGGAGACATCACCATGAAGTTCACCCGCCGTACCCTGCAAGGCGCTGCCGCCCTCACGCTCCTGGGCGCCATCGCCGGAACGCCCGCCTTCGCCCAGGACAAGCCCAAGGTGGCGCTGGTCATGAAGTCGCTGGCCAACGAGTTCTTCCGCACCATGGAAGACGGCGCCAAGGCGCACCAGAAGGCGCATGCCGCCGAGTACACGCTGGTCGCCAACGGCATCAAGGACGAGACCGACACCGCGGCCCAGATCAAGATGGTCGAGCAGATGGTGGCGCAGAAGATCAACGCGCTGGTGATCGCCCCGGCCGATTCGAAGGCGCTGGTGCCGGTGATCAAGGCCGCCATCGACAAGGGCATCCTGGTGGTCAACATCGACAACCAGCTCGACGCCGCGGCGCTCAAGGAAAAGGGCATCCAGGTGCCCTTCGTCGGCCCCGACAACCGCGCCGGCTCCAAGCTGGTGGGCGATGCGCTGGCCAAGGAACTCAAGGCCGGCGACAAGGTCGGCATCATCGAAGGCGTGTCGACCACCTTCAATGCGCAGCAGCGCACGCTGGGCTACCAGGACGCGATGAAGGCCGCCGGCATGACGGTGGTGGGCGTGCAGTCGGGCCAGTGGGAGATCGACAAGGGCAACACGGTGGCCGCCGGCATGATGCGCGAGCACCCCGACCTCAAGGCCCTGCTGGCCGGCAACGACAGCATGGCGCTGGGCGCGGTCGCGGCGGTCAAGGCCGCAGGCAAGACCGGCAAGGTGCTGGTGGTGGGCTACGACAACATCGGCGCCATCAAGCCCATGCTGAAAGACGGCCGCGTGCTCGCCACCGCCGACCAGTTCGCCGCCAAGCAGGCCGTGTTCGGCATCGAGACCGCGCTCAAGGCCCTCGCCGACAAGAAGAAGCAGGCGGACATGCCGGCCGCGGTGAAGACCGACGTGGTGCTGGTCACCAAGGACAGCAAGTAAGCCGCCAGGCCCGCCGACCGGACGACCCCACCTTGACTTCTTCCCCCGCCGCCCCGACGGCCACCCCGGTGCTGGCGCTGAACGCGCTCGGCAAGGACTATGCGGCGCCGGTGCTCGACGACGTCTCGCTGGTGCTGAACGCCGGCGAGGTGCTGGCCCTCACGGGCGAGAACGGCGCCGGCAAGAGCACGCTGTCGAAGATGGTCTGCGGCCTGGTGCAGCCCACGCGCGGCCGCATGCTGCTCGACGGCCAGCCCTTCGCGCCCGGCTCGCGCCGCGAGGCCGAGCGCCTGGGCGTGCGCATGGTGATGCAGGAGCTGGGCCTGGTCACCACGCTGTCGGTGGCCGAGAACCTGCTGCTCGACCGCCTGCCGCACCAGGCCGGCTGGGTCCGGCGCGGCCGGCTGCACGAACTGGCCGCGCAGCAGCTGGCCAAGATCGGCATGGCGCACATCGACCCGGCCACGCCGGTGGCCCGGCTGGGCATCGGCCAGCAGCAGATGGTCGAGATCGCGCGCAACCTGCAGGACGACACGCGCGTGCTGGTGCTCGACGAGCCCACCGCGATGCTCACGCCGCGCGAGACTTCGCACCTGTTCGAGCAGATCGACCGGCTCAAGGCGCGCGGCGTGGCGATCGTCTACGTGTCGCACCGGCTGGAGGAACTGCAACGCATCGCCGACCGCGTGGCGGTGCTGCGCGACGGCCGGCTGGTCGACGTGCGGCCCATGGCCGGCGTGCGCGAAGCCGAGCTGGTCCAGCGCATGGTCGGCCGCGCGGTGCACGAGCACGAAGGCCGCGCGCGCCGCGTCGCCGGGCCGGTGCTGCTGAGCGCCCGCGGCCTGGGCCGGGCCCAGGCGGTGCGCGATGTGGACCTCGACCTGCATGCCGGCGAGGTGATGGGCCTGGCCGGCCTGGTCGGCTCGGGCCGGACCGAGCTCGTGCGCCTGCTGTTCGGTGCCGACCGCGCGGACCGCGGCGGGATCACGCTGCACGAGAACGGCCAGGCGACGCAGCCGGCGCGCCAGGGCTGGCGCTCGCCGATGCAGGCGATCCGCGCGGGCATCGGCCTGGTCACCGAAGACCGCAAGTCGCAGGGCCTGCTGCTCACCCAGTCGATCCGCGTGAACGCCACGCTGAGCGACCTGGGCGCGATCTCGCGCGGCGGCTGGCTGCTGCGCGCCAAGGAGCGCGGCATCGCCCGGCGCCTGGTCGACCTGCTGCGCGTGCGCTCGCGCAGCATCGAACAGCCGGTAGCGACGCTCAGCGGCGGCAACCAGCAGAAGGTGGTGTTCGCGCGCTGGCTGCACCGCGAATGCAAGGTGCTGCTGCTCGACGAACCCACGCGCGGCGTGGACGTGGGCGCGCGCGCCGACCTCTACGCCGAACTCGACCGCATGACCGACGCCGGCAAGGCCCTGCTGATGGTCTCGAGCGACCTGCGCGAACTGATGGCCATGTGCGACCGCATCGGCGTGATGAGCGCGGGCCGGCTGGTCGCGGTGTTCGAGCGCGGCCAGTGGAGCGAGCAGTCGCTGCTGGCCGCCGCCTTCAGCGATGCCACCGGGCACGCTGCCTCCCCTTCCTCCACGGCCACGGCCGACACCCCATGACCGCTGCCTCCTCCGCCACCGCTTCGCCCGCCCAGCCGTCCGCCCTCCGGGGCCAGCTCGGCACCTACCTGGGCCTCGCCATCGTGCTCGTGGGCATGATCGCGCTGTTCGGCTCGATGAGCGAATACTTCCTCACGCGCGACACCTTCCTTTCGATCGCCAACGAGATCCCGGCGCTGGCCGTGATGGCGGTCGGCATGACCTTCGTGCTGATCATCGCGGGCATCGACCTGTCGGTGGGCTCGGTGCTCGCGCTGAGCGCGGCCGTCACCGCCGCCGCCATCCTCCAATGGAAGCTCTCGGTGCCCGTGGCCGCGGTGCTGGGCCTGCTCACCGGCCTGCTGTGCGGCACGGTCACGGGCGCGGTGTCGGTGGCCTGGCGGCTGCCGAGCTTCATTGTCTCGCTGGGCATGCTCGAGGCCGTGCGCGGCGGCGCCTACCTGGTGACCGACTCGCGCACCCAGTACGTGGGCGATGCGATCTCCGGCCTGGCCGCGCCCTGGATCGGTGGCATCTCCGCCGCCTTCGTGCTGGCCGTGGTGCTGGTCGTGGTGGGCCAGCTGGTGCTCACGCGCACCGTGTTCGGCCGCTACGTGGTCGGCATCGGCACCAACGAGGAAGCGATGCGTCTGGCGGGCGTGGACCCGCGCCCCATCCGCATCATCGTGTTCGCCGTGACCGGCCTGCTGGCCGGGCTCGCGGGCCTGATGCAGTCGGCGCGGCTCGAGGCGGCCGACCCGAACGCCGGCGTGGGCATCGAGCTGCAGGTGATCGCGGCCGTGGTGATCGGCGGCACCAGCCTCATGGGCGGGCGCGGCTCGGTGATCAACACCTTCTTCGGCGTGCTGATCATCGCGGTGCTCGAGGCCGGGCTGGCCCAGGTGGGCGCCAGCGAGCCGAGCAAGCGCATCATCACCGGCGCGGTGATCGTGGTGGCCGTGATCATCGACACGCTGCGCCAGCGCCGCGCCGACCGCCGCCTGGCCTGAAGGAAGCGGCACGCCATGGCCACCCTCAAGGACGTCGCGCTCGAGGCGCGGGTTTCCGTCACCACCGTGTCGCACGTGGTCAACGCCACGCGCCATGTGAGCCCCGCGGTGCGCGAGCGCGTGGAGCTCGCCATCCGCGCGCTGGGCTACGTGCCCAACGCGATGGCGCGCAGCCTGAAGAGCAACACCACCTCGACGCTGGGGATGCTGATCCCCAACTGCTCGAACCCCTATTTCGCCGAGATCGTGCGCATCGTCGAAGACCGCTGCTTCGGCGCCGGCTACACGCTGGTGCTGTGCAACACCGACGACGAGCCGAACCGCCAGAGCGTCTACCTGCAGGTGCTGGCCGAGCGCCGCATCGACGGGCTGATCGTGGTGTCGACCGGCCCGGCCGACGACGACTCGCTGGTGCGCCAGCTGCACGGCCTGCGCGTGCCGACCGTGCTGCTGGACCGCGAGATCGCCGACCCCGCCTGCGACCTGGTGGAAACCGCGCACATGCAGGGCGGCCTGCTGGCGGCGCGGCACCTGCTGTCGCTGGGCCACCGGCGCATCGCGTGCATCGGCGGGCCGGTGGGCGTGGCGCCCAGCGAGCAGCGCATCGAAGGCTGGCGCCTGGCGCTGGCCGAGGCCGGCGCGACGCCCGACCCGGCGCACGCCGACGCGCTGCTGTGGCGCGGCAGCTTCACCAGCCAGAGCGGCTACGAGGCCATGCACGCCATCCTGCGCACCGCCGAGCGGCCCTCCGCCGTGTTCGCCTGCAACGACCTGATGGCCATCGGCGCGTTGCGTGCCGCGCACGAGAGCGGCGTGCACGTGCCCGACGAGATCTCGATCGTGGGCTTCGACGACATCGAACTCTCGGCCTACACCAGCCCGCCGCTCACCACCGTGGCCCAGCCCAAGGAGCGCATCGGCGCGCTGGCGGTCGACATGCTGCTCGAGCGCGTGGGCGGCCAGCGCCGCGACGCGCGCAAGGTGGTGCTGCAACCCGAGCTGTGCGTGCGCGGCTCGACCGCGCGCCATGCGAATTTCCGCGAGGCGGCCGTGCCCGCGCCGGCCGCTTCTTCTTCCGCCACCTCTTCCCGAAAGTCCCGCACCCCGTGAGTCCGTCGCCTTCCTCCCGCCCCAGCCACCCCGCACCGCGCATCGTGGTGCTCGGCAGCCTCAACATGGACCTGGTGCTGCGCGTGCCGCACGCGCCCGCCGCGGGCGAGACCCTGCAAGGCCATTCGATTGCCACCATCCCCGGCGGCAAGGGCGCGAACCAGGCCGTGAGCTGTGCGCGCCAGGGCGGCCAGGTGCGGATGATCGGCTGCGTGGGCGACGACGCGCATGGCGCGGCGCTGCGCGAGGCGCTCGAAGGCGATGGCATCGACACCGCCGCGCTGCGCACCGTGGCCGGCGAGGCCACGGGCACCGCGCTGATCCTGGTCGAGGACAGCGGCCAGAACCGCATCGTGATCGTGCCCGGCGCCAACGCCCGGGTCGAACTCGACGAGGCCGCGCTGCAGCCGCAGCTGCGGGGCGCCGCCTTCCTGGTGACGCAGTTCGAGACGCCGATGGCGCCGGTGCTGCGCGCCGTCGCGCTGGCCCACGACGCGGGCTGCAAGGTGATGCTCAACCCCTCGCCCATGCAGCCGATCCCCGACGCGCTGTGGTCGCAGGTCGACACGCTGGTGGTCAACGAAATCGAGGCCGAGGCGCTGTGCGGCCTGGCCGCCGACACGCCGCAGCAGGCCGCCGCCGCCGGCCGTTCGCTGCGTGCCAAGGGCATCGCGCGCGTGGTCGTCACGCTCGGCGCGCGCGGCGCGGTGGCGGTCGATGCCGAGGGCGCGCGCCACCATCCCGCGCCGACCGTGCAGGCCGTCGACACCACGGCCGCGGGCGACACCTTCCTGGGCGCGCTGGCCGTGGCGCTGGGCGAGGGCCAGGCCTTCGACGACGCGGTGCGCCTGGGCATCCGCGCCGCCGCGCTGTGCATCCAGCAGCCCGGCGCCCAACCGTCCATTCCGAAGCGTGACGCCGTGCTGCGCCAAAGCCCCCTGCCCCCCGACTGGAGCTCGCTGTGAAACGCTCGCCCCTGCTGCATGCCGAACTGTCCCAGCTGATCGCCTCGATGGGCCACGGCGACATGCTGGTGCTCGGCGATGCCGGCCTGCCCATTCCCGCGGGCCCGCGCCGCATCGACCTGGCCGTGGCGCGCGGCGTGCCGCGGCTGGCCGACGTGCTGGGCGCGGTGCTGTCCGAGCTGCAGGTCGAAGGCATCGTGGTGGCCGACGAGGCGCTGGGCACCGACGGGCAGCTGCCCGGCTGGTACCCGCAGGCGCTGGGCATCGCGCCGCAGACCGTGTCGCACGAGGAGTTCAAGCAGCGCAGCGCGAAAGCCCGCGCCATCGTGCGCACGGGCGAATGCACGCCCTACGCCAACATCATCCTCATTGCCGGGGTGGCGTTCTAGCCGGCGTCACTCGAATCGGTAGTTCGCGTCGACGGACTGCCCCACCTTGAGCAGGTGCTCGACCCCCTCGAGCACGATGCAGTTCATGCCGAAGGTGATCGCGCCGTCGACCCGCGCGTTGGCGCGGTAGGTGCGCAGCATGTCGTTGACCTCGGGGCTGGAGACGGCCGTGAGCGGATCGATGTCCGGGATCGGGCAGCGCGGGCAGGGCTTGGCCGGCTGCAGCCGCGCCTGGCCTTCGGCGGTCGCCACGTGCATCGTCTCGACCCGGTCCTCGTCCTGTGCTTCGATGCCGGCCAGCACGATGTTGGGCCGGAAGCGCGCCATCGTGACCGCGGCATGCCCCGCGGCCAGCAGCTTGTCGTTGAGCTCGGCCAGCGAGGCCTCGCTCGTGACCAGCAGCGGGAAGCCGTCGGCGAACTGGTTCTCGGCCTCGACGCCACCGGTCCAGGCCATGTTCGACAGGCGCTTCTGCTCGGGGTCGAAGCGCACCAGGCGCAGCGCCTGCGGCCGGCCGGGCTCCGAGAGGAAATCGCTGAACCACTGGGCCGCGATGTCGCCCATGTCGTAGGCCGCCACCTCGTCGCGCCAGACCTTCACGCGCACCGGCTTCTCTACCCGGTCGAAGGCGACGTGCAGCGCCAGCATGCCGGGCGCGCGCAGCACCATCTCCATGTGCTTCAGGGTCGGCTGGACCAGCGCCATGCGCGGCAGCTCGCGCTGGGTCACGAACTCGCCCTGCGCGTCGACCACCATCCAGGCGCGGTCGAACTCCAGCCCGGTCTCGGTCAGCAGCACCTCGGGCAGCTCGACCCCGGCGCAGGACTTGATCGGGTAGACGAAAAGGCGCGCGATGGTGGCGCGCAGGTCGAAAGCGGAGTCGGTCACGGTCGGAACCTCAGGACGGCGAAGCGGCGATTGTCCCCGGTTCCCGCGGGTGCGCAGGGCGCCTGCCTACAATGCCCCGATGGCCCTTTCCCCCGAGGTTTGCATTCGCGGCGCCGGCATCGTCGGACGCACATTGGCGCTGCTGCTGGCGCGCGAACGGGTGCGCGTCGCGCTCGTCGCGCCCGAGGCAGCCACACGCCCCGACCCCCCCCCCCAGGACGTGCGCGCCTACGCGCTCAACGCGGCGTCGAAGACGCTGCTCGAATCGCTGCGGGCCTGGCCCGATGCGGCCCACGCCACGCCGGTGCGCGAGATGCGCGTGAACGGCGACGACGGCGGCCACGTGCGCTTCGATGCCGCGGCACAGAAGGTCGAGGCGCTGGCCTGGATCGTCGACGTGCCCGCGCTCGAGCGGCAGCTGGCCGACGCGGTGCGCTTCCAGCCGCTGATCGACGTCGTGTCCGCGCCCGTGAACGCGGCCCTGACCGTGGTCTGCGAAGGCAAGGCCAGCGCCACCCGCGAAGCGCTGGGCGTGAGCTACGAGGTCACGCGCTATCCGCAGCACGCCATCGCCGCCCGGTTCGACGCCGAGCGCCCGCACGACGGCATCGCGCGCCAGTGGTTCAACGACCGGGGCGAGGTGCTGGCCCTGCTGCCGCTGGGCGGCGCCGGCGGCCGCTCGCTGGCACTGGTCTGGTCGGTCGAGCAGTTGCGCGCGCCCGCGCTGCTGGCGCTGGGCGCCGAGGAATTCGACGCCGCGGTGCGCGAAGCCAGCCACGACGCGCTGGGCGCGCTCACGCTGACCAGCGAACGCGCCGCCTGGCCGCTGCAACGCGCCATCGCCGACCGCTGGACCGGCCGCTTCGCGGGCGCCGACGGCAAGGCCTGGGCACTGGCCGGCGACGCGGCCCACACCGTGCATCCGCTGGCGGGCCAGGGCCTGAACCTGGGCCTGGCCGACGTCGCCGTGCTGGCCGAGGTGATCCAGGGCCGCGAATACTGGCGCAGCGTGGGCGATGCGCGCCTGCTGCGCCGCTACGAACGCGCGCGCCGCACCGACGTGCTGTCGATGAGCCTGGCGACCGACGGCCTGCAGCAGTTGTTCGCCCACAGCGCCGACCCGCTGCCGGCCTTGCGCAACTGGGGCATGCGCGGCTTCGATCGCACGCGCCTGCTCAAGCACTGGATCGCCGGCCATGCCATCGGCACAAGGTGACCCACCCCCGATGCGCCCGCGGCGCCTCCCCCTCGAGGGGGCGACACCAGCGGCCCGGCGAAGCCGGTTCCGCGCTGCCCCCTGAACCATCGACCTCGTCAACGATCGATCGAACATGAAGAAAACCCTCCGCATCCTCTTCGCCGCGCTCGCACTGGGCAGCACGCTGGCGGCCGTCGCCGGTGAAGCCGACATCCGCAAGAACCTGGCCTCGCGCATTCCGCAGTTCGCCAACATCGACGAGGTGAGCAAGACGCCGGTCGCGGGCCTCTACGAAGTCCGCATCAACGGCTTCGAGATCTACTACACCGACGAGCAGGGCAACTACCTGCTGCAGGGCAACCTGATCGACGTGCAGGCGCGCCGCAACCTGACCGAGGAACGGGTCGACAAGCTCAGCACGGTCGATTTCGACAAGCTGCCCTTCAAGGACGCGTTCAAGATCGTGCGCGGCAACGGCAAGCGCAAGCTGGCGGTGTTCGAGGACCCGAACTGCGGCTACTGCAAGCAGTTCGAGCGCGAGATGAAGAACGTCGACAACGTCACGGTCTACCTGTTCCTCTACCCGGTGCTGGGACCGGACTCGAACGTCAAGTCGCGCGACATCTGGTGCAGCAAGGACAAGGCCAAGACCTGGGACGACTGGATGAGCACCGGCGCCAAGCCCGCCACGGGCAGCTGCGACACCGCGGCCCTGCAGCGCAACATCGAGTTCGGCCGCAAGTACAACATCACGGGCACGCCGACCGTGATCTTCGCCGACGGCAGCCGCGCCCCGGGCGCGATCCCGGCCGCCCAGGTCGAGAAGATGCTCGCAGCGGCCAAGTGATGGCAGGCACCGAAGCCATCCACTACCGCGTGGAATGCGCGGACCCGCACGCGCACCTGTTCGCCGTCACGCTGACCATCGCCTCGCCCGCCGCGCTGCAGCGCGTGGCGCTGCCGGTGTGGATCCCGGGCAGCTACCTGGTGCGCGAGTTCGCCAAGAACCTGCAGCAGCTGCGCGCCACCCAGGGCCGGCGCAAGGTGCTGCTGACGCAGCTCGACAAGCACAGCTGGCAGACCGACTGCGTGGCCGGCAAGCCGCTGGTGCTGCGCTACGAAGTCTGCGCCTACGACCACTCGGTGCGCACCGCCTGGCTCGATGCCGACCGCGGCTTCTTCAACGGCACCAGCCTGTGCCTGCAGGTGGACGGCCAGACCGGCCTGCCGCATGCGCTGGAGATCGTGGCGCCCGCGCCGGCCGCCGGCCGCGCGCGCTGGCAGTGCGCCACCGCGCTGCCGCCCGCCCGGGTCGACGCGCGCGGCTTCGGCCTCTACCGCGCCGAGAACTACGACGAGCTGGCCGACAGCCCGGTCGAGCTGGGCGATTTCTGGAGCGCCAGCTTCGAGGCCTGCGGCGTGCCGCACCGCTTCGTGGTGGCGGGCGCGACCGCGGCCTTCGACAGCGAGCGCCTGGTCGCCGACACGCAGGCGATCTGCGAGACGCTGATGCGCTTCTGGCACGGCGACAAGGTGGGCAAGCGCGGGGGCGGCAAGCCGCCGCACGACCGCTACGTGTTCATGCTCAACGCGGTCGACGACGGCTACGGCGGCCTCGAGCACCGCCACTCGACCGCGCTGATCTGCACCCGTCACGACCTGCCGCAGCGCGGCGCCAAGAAGCAGCCCGAGGGCTACACCACGCTGCTGGGCCTGATCAGCCACGAGTACTTCCACACCTGGAACGTCAAGCGGCTGCGGCCTTCGGAGTTCGAGCGCTACGACTACGCGCAGGAGAACTACACGCGGCTGCTGTGGTTCTTCGAGGGCTTCACCAGCTACTACGACGACCTGCTGCTGCGCCGCGCCGGCCGCATCGACGACGCGACCTACCTCAAGCTGCTCAACAAGACCATCAACCAGGTGCTGCAGGCGCCCGGCCGGCAGGTGCAGTCGGTGGCCGAGGCCAGCTTCGACGCCTGGGTCAAGTACTACCGCCAGGACGAACAGACCGCCAACCAGACCATCAGCTACTACACCAAGGGCGCGCTGGTCGCGCTGTGCCTGGACCTCACGCTGCGGCGCGAAGGCCATGGCACGCTCGACGAGGTGATGCGCCTGCTGTGGACCCGCAGCGGTGGCGGCCCGATCGACGAGGCCATGGTCGCGGCGGCGCTGGAATCCGTGGGCCAGCGCGCCTACGCGACCGAGCTCGCGCAATGGGTGCACGGCACCGGCGAACTGCCTTTGTCGGAGCTGCTGCGCGCCCATGGCGTGGCCACGCTGGACGACCCGGCGCAACGCGCCCAGGCGCTGGGCCTGCGCGTGGCCGAAACCAACGGCAGCGTGCAGGTGAAGGTGGTGCTGCGCGGCAGCGCAGCGGAAAAGGCCGGCTTCTCGGCCGGCGACGAATGGATCGGCATCGAGCTGCCCGCGGCCAAGGGCCGGCCCGCGCAGGGCTGGCGCCTGGCCAAGCTCGACGACCTGGCGCTCTACCTCGGCGACGCGCACAAGAAGGTGACGGCGCTGGTGGCGCGCGACAAGCGCCTGCTGCGGCTGGCGCTCACGCTGCCGAGTGGCGAGACGACCTGGCGCTTGTTCGCTCAAGACGCCGCCAAACTTTCGGCCTGGCTGAGCTGACCCACCCCCGATGCAGCGCACTTCGTGTCGCTGCCTCCCCCTCAAGGGGGCGACACCTGCAGCCCGGCGAAGCCGGTTCTGCGGTGTCTCTGGTATTCGGGCCCAGCGGTTTCACGCGGTGCGGCCCTGCGCCCGCGCCATGAGACGTTAGGAACCCACCGTCTCCCCGCGCCGCACGAAGCGGATCGGCTGCGCCTGCCCCACCAGCACGCAGGGCTTGCCGGTGCGGCGGCAATGGTCCTGCACGCGCCAGTAGGCGCCGTGGCTCATGCAGCCGGTCTGGCAGATCACCAGGTCGGCCGCGCGCAGGCTGGCCTCGAGGGCGGCGGCGTCGACGTCGTCCTGGCCGTCGTGGTGCAGGAAGCGGCCGCCGGCGATCTCGACCAGCTGGCGCGCCATGGCCGAGGCCTCCTCGGCCCGCCCCACGCACAGCACCGCCTTCTCGCGCAGGTCGGCCTCGTGCAGGGAGGCGCGCGTGGCGCGGCGCCGCGCGGGCAGCAGCAGGTTCTGCAGCCGCTTGGGCAGCGACACGCCGCTGGTCGGCGCCGCCAGCGCCTCGCGCACCATGGCCAGCGCCGAATCGCGCACGATCAGCGCGGCGCGCAGCCGCACGATCTGCGCGGCCTGTTCGGCCAGCAGGCGCGAGCAGCGCTCCTGCGCCCGGGCATAGGCGCGCAACAGGACGGCGTTTTCTTCCATGGCAACTCCAAATCGATGGCGCATTCTAGATGCGAATTATTCGCAACAAAGTCGCCAATCCTGGGTCGCCGCGCTGGTTATAGTGGCCCGCATCCCCCGCATTCCTTCACCTCTCACGGAGACAGCATGAGCTACGACAACATCGAAGTGCGCACCGAGGCCGGCAAGGTCGGTGTCATCACCCTGAACCGCCCCAAGGCGCTGAACGCACTCAACGACGCGCTGATGACCGAGCTGGGCACCGCGCTCCAGGCCTTCGACGCCGACGGCGCGATCGGCTGCATCGTCATCACCGGCAGCGAACGCGCCTTCGCCGCCGGCGCCGACATCAGCGCGATGGCCAAGTACAGCTTCATCGACGCCTACAAGGGCGACTACATCACGCGCAATTGGGAAACCATCCGCAGCATCCGCAAGCCGGTGATCGCGGCCGTGTCGGGCTTCGCGCTGGGCGGCGGCTGCGAGCTGGCCATGATGTGCGACTTCATCATCGCCGCCGACAATGCCAAGTTCGGCCAGCCCGAGATCAAGCTGGGCGTGATCCCCGGTGCCGGCGGCACGCAGCGCCTGCCGCGCGCGGTGGGCAAGAGCAAGGCCATGGACATGGCGCTCACCGGCCGCATGATGGACGCCGCCGAAGCCGAGCGCGCGGGCCTGGTGAGCCGCGTGGTGCCCTTCGACAAGCTGGCCGACGAGGCCCTGGGCGCGGCCCTGCAGATCGCCGACTTCTCGCAGATCGCGGTGATGGCGGCCAAGGAATCGGTCAACCGCGCCTTCGAGAGCGGGCTGAGCGACGGCGTGATGTTCGAGCGCCGGCTGTTCCACGCGCTGTTCGCCACGCACGACCAGAAGGAAGGCATGGACGCCTTCGTGAACAAGCGCAAGGCCGAGTTCAAGCACGAATGACGCCGGCCGTCACCGGCCGCGCCTCAGCGCGGCGGTGACGGCTGCTGCGCCGGGGCGCTCGCCTCTTCCAGCGCGGCACGCAATCCCTTCATGGCGCCAGCCCCGGGCGAACCGACGCCCGGCGCCACGCCCTCTTCGCGCCAGCGCACCTGGCCGCCGGCCAGTTCCAGCACCGCCAGCGCCTCGCCGTTTCGATCGAGCGTGAGGCGCCAGTCGACCTTGGCGCGCAGCGGCCGAGCACCCACGCCCGCCAAGGCCGCCGAGCCGATCAGCGCGCCCAGCTCGCGCGCCTCGGCCCGCTGCAGGGTGCGCGTTTCGCCATCGGGGCGCGTGATGTGCAGCACGGTCCATTGCGACAGCGCGGCGAAGCTCGGCGGCGCGGCCGCTGCGGCCGGCTCGATCGCGGCAGGCGCCGGCGCCACGGCCGCCGCGCGCGGCGGCGCGGCCGCCGGGGCGGCGTCCTGCGGTGCCGCGAAGGTGCGGCGCTCGGTGATCGCCGCCTGCGGGGCCGCGCGGCCGGACGGCGCCTCGGCCGTCGCCGGTGCGGCGGGCGGGGCCGGTGGCACCGGTGGCGGTGGGCGCGCGCTCTCCTTCCTGAGCGCGCGCGCACGCGCCGTTGCCGCCTCGGTCTCGGCCTGACGGTCGCGCTTGGCGCGGGCTTCGTCCTCGTCGAGCGCGCGCGTGGCGGCCGCGTTGGTCGCGCGGGACTCGGCCAGCTGCGCATCGAGCGCGCTGGGCGGAGGGGCGGGCTCGGGTGCCGGCGGGGCCGCTGGCGCTGGTGCTGGTGCCGGTGCGCCTTGCGCGACCTCGGCCTGCGGCGCGGCCGCCGCGGGCGCCGCTTGTTGCTGCGCGCCATCGGGCCGCGCACCCGGCACCTCTTCGCGCTGCCACATCAAGGTGACCAGCACGCCAACCAGCACGGTCGCGAAAGCCGCGTTCCACGGCACACCGCCGCCCGCGCCGATGCCCAGCAGCCGCTGCCACCAGGTGCGTTGCAGCGGCAGTTCGGGCAACGAGGGCGCCACGGCCTCGTGCGCCATCGCGCGGATCGACTCGCCCAGGCGCCAGTCGGGTGTGGCCGCCTGGTCGGGCGCGTTCTCGAGCGCGCGCTGCAGCACCGGGTCGCGCAGGTCGTCCGCATCGTCGTCGTGGATCGAGGTCGGATCGCTCATGCGCCCTCCCCCAGCGCCGTCAGATAGCGCTCCATGCAGCCGCGCAGCTTCTTCATGCCGTAGCGCAGCCGGCTGCGCACCGTCTCGAAGCCGATCTCGAGCGTGGTGGCCAGGGCCTCGACGGTGAAGCCGTCTTCGTGGTGCAGCAGGAAGGCCGCGCGCTGCTCGTCGGGCAGTTCGTCGAGGCAGTTCAGCAGCCGCCGGCCGGCCGAGCGCCAGAAGGCCATGTCCTCGGCCGAGGGATGGGCGGCGTCGACCGGCTGCCCCAGGTCGTTGACCAGGGCGCGCCCGAACAGCTGCGCGGCCTCGATGCCGTCGCCGTCCTCGTCGTGCGCATGGAAGACCACCTGGCGCCCGCTCGCGCGCAACCGGTCCATCGCCAGGTTGTGCGCGATGGTGAAGGCCCAGGTGCGCCACGCGGCGCCCTGCGGCGAGAAGCTGTCGCGCGCCGTGATGACCCGCACCCAGGTCTCCTGGAACACCTCGTCGACCTCGGCCGCCAGCCGCACACCCAGCAGCCGCCGCACGAAACGGTACAGCGCGCCTTCGTGGCGCGCATAGAGCAGGTCGAAGGCCGCGGTGTCGCCGCCGGCATAGGCCAGCATCAGCTGGTCGTCCGGCATGGCGGCATGGATCGCGGAAGCTGCGACGGGCGGGGGGGACTGCATGGACAGATTCTCACCTCAGCTTGTACGCGCGGCGACGGCGTTCGGGGTTTGCACGCAGCGTTTTCTTTGGCCGACCCGAACCCCGGACGCACGCGCCGGCCGTATCAAGGACATCACTCACCCTCGGAGTCCTCGATGACCCTGCCTTCCGTCCCTCCTTCGACCGCCTCCGCCGCCCGTCCCGCGGCCCGCCGTCTTTCACGTGGCCCGCGCGCCGTCGTCGTGCTGCTGTGCGCGCAGTTGCTGCTCGGCGCCTGCCAGGCCCGAAGCGTGGTGGTCGAAGGCCCCACCGCCTGGCCCGAGCCCACGCCCCAACCCCAGCCGCCGCTGCCCACGCCAGGCACGCCGCCGCAGTGGCCCGCCGGCGCGGCCGTGCTGCACACGCCGAACTTCCAGGCACCGTCGGCGCTGAGCTGCGCGCGTCCGATCCAGACGCGGGAGGTGCCGGGGCGCGATCCGCAGGCCAGCCGGCGCGACGAGATGCGCGAGCATGCGGGCATCGCCGGCAAGCGGCGCAGCCATCGCGCGGAGGCTGGCGAACCCGCGGCCGACGCTTCGGTCGCCGAAGCGGAGGTCTCCGCAGCCGCGCCCCCGCCCTCGCCCGCGCCGGCCCTCCTGCCGATGCCGCGCCAGGCCCCGCCACAGCGGCCGCAGCAGCCCGTGACCGCCGGCATGGTCGACGACAACGCCGACTTCGGCGAGTACCTGCGCTTCCGAGACCGCACCCAGGTCACGCACCGCGCCCGCGACGTGCGCCAGCGCTACCTGCTGCAGGTGCGCAGCGCGCGCGGTGCCGTCGTGCCCGATGCCGAGATCGCGGTGCGCGCCCCCGGCGGCGCCGCGATGTGGGCCCGCACCGACGCGGGGGGCCGCGCCTGGCTGCACCCCGACGCCTTCGACCCGAACGCCAGCCAGGTCTACGAGATCGCGGTGCGCAAGAACGGCCGGCAGGCCAGCGGCTTCCTGCAGCGCGGCCAGAAGAGCGCGGTCGACATCGTGCTGGCCGACGACGCGGCGCCGGCGCGCGCGCGGCTGGACCTGGTCTTCCTGATCGACGCCACCGGCTCGATGGCCGACGAGATCGGCCGCCTCAAGAGCACGCTGCGCACCATCGCCGGCGAAGTGGCGCAACTGCCCAGCCGCCCCGACACCTGCTTCGGCCTGGTGGCCTACCGCGACAAGGGCGACGCCTTCCTGCTGCGCAGCCACGACTTCACCAACGACCTCGACGCCTTCCAGGGCGTGCTGAACGCGCTGCAGGCCAACGGCGGCGGCGACTACCCGGAGGCGATGAACGAAGCGCTGCACGAAACGGTGCACAAGTTGAGCTGGCGCGGCAGCGGCGCGACCCGCATGGTCGTGCTGCTGGCCGACGCGCCACCGCACCTGGACTACGGCGGCCCGCAGTACGACGACGACATGCTGGTCGCGCTGGGCAAGGGCATCAAGGTGTTCAGCGTGGGCGCGAGCGGCCTCGACAAGCAGGGCGAGTACATCCAGCGGCAGATCGCGCAGTACACCGGCGGGCGCTTCGTGTTCCTCACCTACAAAGACGCCGAGCGCCCCGCGAGCGGCCCGGGCCGCGAGACGGTGCACGACGTGGGCAACTACTCGGTCCAGACCCTGGACCGGCTGATCGTGCGGCTGGTGACCGAAGAACTCGACAAATTGCCGCGAGGCAGTTGACGGGGCATACAAAGCTCGGGCTATAATCTCGGGCTCGGCTCTTTAGCTCAGTCGGTTAGAGCGATGGAATCATAATCCACAGGTCCGCGGTTCGAATCCGTGAAGAGCCACCAGTCAGAAAAAGCCTTGCAAGTCAACGACTTGCAAGGCTTTTTGTTTTCCAGGGCAGCCCCATGCACATCCACGAACTGAGGCAACGGCTGCAGGACGCCGGCGCCGGCCCGCTGCACGAACACCGGATCCTGCGCATGTGGTCGCATGCGCGGCCGCAGGACAGCGGCCGGCGCCGGCCGCACACCTTCTTCCCGTCGTCCCTGCTGGCCGCGATGCCGCGCATCGAGGCCGAGCTCGCGGGGCTGGCGCGCATCGACGCCGTCCATCCCGGGGCCGACGGGTCCGAGCGCCTGCTGGTGGCGCTGGCCGACGGCCAGACGGTGGAAAGCGTGCTGCTGCCGCGCGGCGGCCTGTGCGTGTCGTCGCAGGTGGGTTGCGCGGTCGGCTGCCAGTTCTGCATGACGGGGCGCGACGGGCTGCTGCGCCAGGTCGGCAGCGCCGAGATCGTGGCCCAGGTGGTGCTCGCGCGCCAGCGTCGCGCCGTGACCAAGGTGGTGTTCATGGGCATGGGCGAGCCGGCCCACAACCTGGACAACGTGATGGAGGCGATCGAGCTGCTCGGCACAGTCGGCAACATCGGCCACAAGAACCTGGTGTTCTCCACCGTGGGCGATCCGCGCGCCTTCGAGCGCCTGCAGCACAGCACGGTGAAGCCCGCGTTGGCGCTCTCGCTGCACACGACCGACGCCGCCCTGCGCCGCAAGCTGCTGCCGCGCGCGCCAAACCTGTCGCCCGAGGAACTGGTCGACGCCAGCGAACGCTACGCGCGCGCCTGCGGCTACCCCGTGCAGTACCAGTGGACGCTGCTGGAAGGCGTCAACGACAGCGACGAGGAGGTCGAGGGCATCGTCGCGCTGCTGGGCGGCAAGTACGGCGTGCTCAACATGATCCCCTTCAACACGGTGGACGGCGTGGCCTTCAGCCGCCCGCAGCGGGCGCGCTGCGAGCAGATCGCCCGCACGCTGCGCCAGCGCGGCATCCTCACCAAGCTGCGCTACTCGGCCGGGCAGGATGTCGATGGCGGCTGCGGCCAGCTGAGGGCGCGGGCCATCGAGTCGCGGGTGGTGCTGCATCGGGGGACCTGAAGAGGCCGATCAGCCCTCGATCGCCCCCTCGGCCTTGGCCAGCCACCGGCTCGCGGCTTCGATTGCGTCGCGCTCGGTCTCGACGAAGGCGATGGCCAGCCCGAGCACCTTGCCCGCGCCCTGGGCCGCCAGCCGTGCCGCAGCAGGGATCGCACGGTCGCCAGTGACAAGGGCCTGTTAACGCTATTTCCGGGGTCGCGAAGGCCTGCCATGGCGGGCCAATCAAGGCGCGTGACGCCGTGCGTGCTGAAGCACGCGCAAGGAACGCAACGCCGAGTGGCCCGTCATGGCAGGCCTTCCCGAAGGGTTGGCTGAGCCAGGGGCCGTCTGCGGCGTTGCCCGCGCTTGCAAGGCGCAAGCCTTGCTGCGCACGGGCGCCTTGCATCCAGCCCCTGATTCAACCAACGCGATCCCCGGAAATAGGGTGAACAGGCCCCAGTGTGTTGATTTTTTGTTTCTTGTACCGATCGACTTCGTGCACGCCGTGTTTCCATCGCACGAACAATCACGCGCCCTCGAAATGGCATGCGGCGAGAATCGGGCGCACTCGGCTACGCTTCTTTTCTTCCGACGCTCCTTCTCCGCATGACACCCTCCGACCTCCAGCCCGGCCTCCTGGTCCTGCACGGCAACCGCGCCGAGCTGCTGGGCGATGCGTTGTTCGAGTGGACCCGCCGCCATCCGCTGCAGCCGCTGGAGGAAGAGATCTTCCTGGTGCAGAGCAACGGCGTGGCCGAGTGGCTGAAGATGACGCTGGCCGCGCGCAGCGGGGTGTGCGCGGCAGCCAGGGTCGAACTGCCCGCGCGTTTCCTCTGGCGCAGCTACCGCCAGGTGCTAGGCCGCGACGCGGTGCCGCCGCGCTCCGCGCTCGACAAGCAGGCGCTGGCCTGGCGCCTGATGCACCTGCTGCCCGCGCTCGCGCCGCAGCCGGGCTACGAGCCGCTGGCCGGCTTCCTGCGCGACGGCGACATGGGCCGCCGGTTGCAGCTCGCGAGTCGGCTGGCCGATCTCTACGACCAGTACCAGGTCTACCGCGGCGACTGGCTCGCGGCCTGGGAAGCCGGCCGCGACCTGCTGCCCGGCCCCCGGGGCGAGACCGCATTGCCGCCCGACCAGCGCTGGCAGGCCGCGCTGTGGCGCGAACTGCTCGAAGGCCTGAGCGAGGAGGAGCGCTTCGCGGCGCGCTCGAATCTGCACCGCCGTTTCATCGCCGCGCTGGACGCGGGCGACAGGCCCGCCACGCCGGTGGCGCGCCGCGTGATGCTGTTCGGCATGACGCATGTGCCGATGCAGACCCTCGAGGCGCTGGCCGCGCTGTCCGCGCACAGCCAGGTGCTGATGGCCATCCCCAACCCCAGCCGCTACCACTGGGCCGACATCATCGAAGGCCGCGAGCTGCTGCGCATGGAGCGCCGGCGCCAGCCCTTGCGTGCCGAACGCGACCTCGCCTTGGTGCCCCTGGAGCAGATGCATGCGCACGGCCATCCGCTGCTCGCGGCCTGGGGCCGCCAGGGCCGTGACTTCGTGCGCCAGCTCGATGCCTTCGACGATGCCGACGCCACGCGCCAGCGCTTCGGCGACAGCAAGATCGACCTGTTCGACGAGGCCGAGCCCGGGACGCTGCTGCAGCAGGTGCAGGCCCACATCCGCGACCTGCTGCCGCTGGGCGAGCATTCGCATCCGGCGGTCGATGCCGACGACCGCTCGATCGTCTTCCACATCGCGCACGGCGCGCAGCGCGAGGTCGAGATCCTGCACGACCAGCTGCTCGCGTTGCTGGCTCATCCCCCGGGCGACGAGCCGCTCAACCCGCGCGACATCGTGGTCATGGTGCCCGACGTGGCGGCCTTCGCGCCGGCCATCCGCTCGGTGTTCGGCCAGCATTCGCGCGGCGATGCGCGCTTCATTCCCTTCGACATCGCCGACCTGAGCGAGCGCGGCCACAACCCGCTGCTGGTCGCGCTCGAATGGCTGCTGCGCCTGCCGCAGCAGCGCTGCGGCCTGACCGAGATCCGCGACCTGCTCGACGTGCCGGCTGTGGCCGCGCGCTTCGGCCTCGATGCCGATGCGCTGCCACGCCTGGCGCGCTGGATGGAAGGCGCGGGCATCCGCTGGGGCCTGGACCTCGCGCACCGGCGCGACCTCGGCCTGGCCGAGTGCGGCGAGCAGAACACCTGGCTGTTCGGCCTGCGCCGCATGCTGCTGGGCTATGCCAGCGGCGAGGCGGCCGAGGGCGTGGACGGCAGCTTCCAGGACATCGAGCCCTATGCCGAGGTCGGCGGCCTCGAGGCCACCATCGCGGGCGCGCTGGCCGACCTGGTCGAGGTGCTGGGCGACTGGTGGGTGCAGGCCTCGACCGAGGCCACGCCCGCGGGCTGGGCCGAACGCTCGCGCGCCCTGCTCGAGGCGCTGATGGCGCCCACCGACGAACGCGAGCGGCTGGCGCTGGCCGCCGCGCAGCAGGCGCTGGGCCAGTGGCTGGAAGCCTGCGAACTGGCCGGCTTCGATGCGCCGGTGTCGCTGGCCGTGGCGCGCGAGGCCTGGCTCGAAGGCATCGACGAGCCCGGCCTGAGCCGCCGCTTCCGCGCCGGCGGCGTCACCTTCTGCACCTTGCTGCCGATGCGCGCCGTGCCCTTCGAGGTCGTGTGCCTGCTGGGCATGAACGACGGCGACTACCCGCGCAGCAGCCCGCGCAGCGACTTCGACCTGATGGGCCTGCCCGGCCAGCGGCGCCCCGGCGACCGCTCGCGCCGCGACGACGACCGCCAGCTCATGCTGGAGGCGCTGCTGTCGGCGCGCCGCGTGCTCTACCTGAGCTGGACCGGCCGCAGCGTGCGCGACAACAGCGAGCAGCCGCCCTCGGTGCTGGTCTCGCAGCTGCGCGACTACCTGGCCGCGGGATGGCACGAGGATGTCGTCGAAGCCCGCACCACCGAGCATCCGCTGCAGCCCTTCAGCCGGCGCTATTTCGAAGGCCGCGAGGGCGATGCGCTGTTCACCCATGCGCGCGAATGGCGCACCGCGCACGAGGCCACGGTCGAACAGGCGGCTCCCGTGCTGCGTCCCGAAGGCGCGGCGGCCAACGGCGAGCGCGCGGTGCCGCTCACGCTCGCGGCGCTGACCAGCTTCCTCAAGAACCCGGTCAAGGACTTCTTCCGCCGCCAGCTCGACGTGGTGTTCCAGGAGGACGAGGCCGCGATGGAGGACCACGAGGCCTTCGCGCTCGACGGCCTCGAACAGTACGGCCTGCTCGACGAGGCGCTGACGGTGCTGCGCGATGTCGACGACGCGGCCGCGCTGTCGCGGCGCGTCGCTGCGCAGCTGCAGCGCATCCGCCGCAGCGGCCGGCTGCCGATGGCCGAGCTGGGCCGGCGCGCCGAGCGCGCGCTGGCCGACACGCTGCAGCCCATGCTCGCGCGCTGGCGTGCGCTGCATGCGCTGTACCCGGTGGCGGGCGTGAAGGAGCCGCTGCGCTTCGCGCACGAAGGCCTGCTGCTCGACGACTGGCTCGACGGCCTGCGCCTGTCCTCGCTCGAATCGGGTGAGCCGGTGTGGATGGGCATGCTGCCCACGCGGCTCGCCTCGGAAAAAGGCGTGGTGCGGCCCGACAAGCTGATCGCCCTGTGGGTCAACACCCTCGTCAGCAGCGCCTGCGGCGCGCCGGTGCAGGGCGTGCTGGTGGGGCGCGATGCGACCATCACCGCCCAGCCGCTGCAGGCCGACTTCGCGATGGCCACGCTGCGCACCCTGCTCGACGTCTGGCGCGAAGGCATGGGCCGGCCGCTGCCGCTGGCGCCGCTCACGGCCCTCGAATGGCTGGCCGGCGGCAAGCCCGAGCAGGCCTACGAAGGCGGCATGTTCGTCGGTGGCGAGGTGCAGGAGCCCTGCCTGGCGCGGGTCTATCCCGACCATGAGGCCTTGCGCGCGGGGGGCGAATTCGAAGACCTGGCCGAAGCGCTGTTCGCGCCGCTGCGAAGCTGGGCCGAAACGCAGGTCACGGTGGAACTGCATGCGGCCGGCGGGTCGGAAGGAGAGCTGGCATGAGCATCGCGCTGAACGCGCTCACCTTGCCCTTGTGGGGCAGCCGCCTGATCGAGGCCAGCGCGGGCACGGGCAAGACCTGGACCATCGCCGCGCTGTACCTGCGGCTGGTGCTGAGCCATGGCGGTGAGGACGAAGACGGTGCGTCGACCGCGTTCGCGCGCCCGCTGGTGCCGGCCGAGATCCTGGTGATGACCTTCACCCGCGCCGCCACGCGCGAGCTGTCGGACCGCGTGCGCGCGCGACTGCTGCAGGCCGCGCGCTGCTTCCGCGGCGAGGCCGAGCCCGAGGCGCACGACGTGTTCCTGCGCGAACTCATGGCCGCCTATCCCGAAGGCACGGCCCGCACGGCGGCGGCCTGGCGGCTCGCGATGGCGGCCGAGAGCATGGACGACGCGGCGGTCCACACCATCGACGCCTGGTGCCAGCGCATGCTGCGCGAGCACGCCTTCGACAGCGGCAGCCTGTTCGACGAGGAGCTGGCCGCCAACGAGCGCGCGATGTTCGACGAGGCCGCGCAGGACTACTGGCGCCAGCAGTTCTACCCGCTCACCGGCGACGCGCTCGATGCCGCACTGGCGGCCTGGGCCAGCGTCGAGGCCCTGGCGAAGGACGCGCGCGCGCTGGCCGGGCAGGCCCTGCCGGCCGATGCGGGGCAGGGCAGCCTGGGCGCGCTGATCGCGACCGCATTGGCCGAGCGCCAGCGCGCGCTGGTCGAACTCAAGCAGGGCTGGCCCGCGCGCATCGAGGCCATGCGCACCTGGCTCGAAGGCCAGCTGGGCGGCAAGACCAGCGTCTTCAACAAGACCAAGCTGCGCGCCCAGTACTACGAGCCCTGGCTGCGCGAGCTGCACGACTGGGCCAGCGGTGCGCGCAGCGACCGGCCGGTGCTCAACAAGGGCGAGTTCCGGCTCACGCCCGCGGGCCTGGACGACGCCTGCAAGGGCGCTGCGCCGCCCGCCTGGCCGGCCGAGTTCGACGCCTTCGCGCAGCTGATGACGGCGCTCGATGCGCTGCCGCCCCTCGCGCCGCGCCTGCGGCTGCACGCGGCCGCGCAGATCGCGCAGCGCATGGCCGAGCTCAAGAAGCAGGCCGGCAGCTTCGGCTTCGCCGACATGCTCGAGCGGCTCGATGCCGCGCTCGACCCGGCGCGCAACGGCGAGGCCGCGCTGCGCCTGCGCGAACGCATGCTGGCGCAGTACCCGGTGGCGCTGATCGACGAGTTCCAGGACACCTCGCCGGTGCAGTCGCGCATCTTCGACCGGCTCTACCGCATCGCCGACAACGCGCCGGCCACGGGCCTGCTGCTGATCGGCGACCCCAAGCAGTCGATCTACGGCTTCCGCGGCGCCGACATCCATGCCTACCTGATGGCACGCCGCGCGACCGAGGGCCGGCACTACGTGCTGGGCACCAACCACCGCTCGACCGCCTCGGTGGTCGCGGCCGTGAACCACCTGCTGGCGCAGCCCGAGGCACGCGAAGGCGAGGGCGCCTTCATGTACCGCAGCGCGGGCGACAACCCGCTGCCCTTCGAGGCCGTGGGTGCGCGCGGGCGCGGCGAATCCTTCGTCAGCGCAGACGGCGCCGAGCCGGCCGTGACGATCGCGCTCGACGCCGAACTGCTCAACGCCGAGGGCAGCCGGCGCCGCTTCGCCGCGCGCTGCGCCGAGCGCATCGTCACGCTGCTCAACGACGAGGCCGCCGGCTTCGCCGAGCCTGGCGAGCCCTTCGTGCGCCTGCGCCCGGCCGACATCGCGGTGCTGGTGCGCACCGGCAAGGAGGCCGCGGCCGTGCAGCGTGAACTGCGCCGCCGTCGCGTGGCCTCGGTCTACCTGTCGGACAAGGATTCGGTGTTCGCCAGCAGCGAGGCCCACGACCTGCTGCACTGGCTCAAGGCGGTGGCGGCGCCGCTCGACGTGCGGCTGGCGCGCGCCGCGCTGGCCACGCGCACCGTGGGCCTGTCGATCGAAGAACTGCGCGTGCTCGCGCGCGACGACGAGGCCTTCGATGCGCGCAGCGAGCAGCTGCGCGAACTGCACGGCGTGTGGCAGCAGCAGGGCGTGCTGACCATGCTGCGCCGCACCTTGCACCGGCTCGACCTGCCCGCGCGCTGGCTGGCCGCGCCCGACGGCGAGCGCCGGCTCACCAACTTCCTGCACCTGGCCGAACTGCTGCAGGCCGCCAGCGGCATGCTCGACGGCGAACAGGCGCTGGTGCGCTGGCTGGGCGACCAGCTGCGCGGCGAATCGGCGGGCGGCGACGAGCAGGTGGTGCGGCTGGAAAGCGACGCCGACCTGGTCAAGGTCGTGACCGTCCACAAGTCCAAGGGCCTCGAGTACCCGCTGGTGTTCCTGCCCTTCGCCAGCGGCTTCCGTGGCGTGAAGAAGGCCGGCACCTCGCACCTGAGCCTGGCCGATGCAGAGGGCGAGCGCACGCTGCACCTGCACCTGAGCGATGCCCATGTGGCCGAGGCCGACAAGGAGCGCCACCGCGAAGACCTGCGCCTGCTGTACGTGGCGCTCACGCGCGCGCGGCACGCGGTGTGGGTCGGGCTGGCCGCGCTCAAGGAGGGCAGCGCCAACGCGCCGACCCTGCACCGCAGCGCGATCGGCTATGTGCTCAACGGCACCGAGGCGGTGCTGCCCGAGCAGCTGCAGGCGCGCATCGTGGAAGCGGTGCAGGGCTGCGCCGACATCGCGCTGGTGCCGGCCGCCGAGATGGCGGGCCTCGCGGCCACGCCCTTGCAGTCGCGCGGCGCGCCGCCCGCGCTGCGCGACGTCGCGGTCTACGACGCGCGCTTCGACCGGCGCTGGTCCATCGGCAGTTTCTCGGCGCTGGTGCGCACGCTGCCCTCGATGCCGGGCGTGCTGGCGTCCAGTGTGGCGGCGGTGCGCAACGACGAAGCGAGCGACGAGGCGCCCGAGCCGATCGCGCCGGCCTCCGTTGCACCGGGCGACGCCCCTTGGCACCGCTTCCCGCGCGGCGCCTTCGCGGGCAATTTCCTGCACGACCAGCTCGAATGGCTGGCCGGCGAGGGCTTCGACCTCGCGGCCTCGGAAGAACGCCAGCAGCAGCTGCTGCGCCGCTGCGAACGCCAGGGCTGGGGCGAACGGGCGGCCGAGGTGCTGGCCTGGCTGCTGCAGGTGCTGCAGACGCCGCTGCCGCCGATCGGCAGCGCGCTCGAGGGTCTGCAGGCCACGCTGCCCGAAATGGAGTTCTGGCTGCCCAGCCGCAGCCTCGATGCGCTGCAGATCGATGCGCTGTGCAGCGCGCACCTGCTGGCCGGCCGCGCGCGGCCGCCGCTGCCCGAGCGCGAGCTGCACGGCATGCTGATGGGCTTCGCCGACATCGTGTTCGCGCACGAAGGCCGCTACTGGGTGCTCGACCACAAGTCCAGCCACCTGGGCGACGCCGACGCCGACTACACGCCCGATGCGCTCGAGGCCGCGATGGCCGCGCACCGCTACGACGTGCAGGCCGGCATCTACCTGCTGGCCCTGCACCGCCTGCTGCGCGAGCGGCTGGGCGAGGCCTACGACCCCGCGCAGCACCTGGGCGGCGCGGTCTTCCTGTTCCTGCGCGGCGTGGCCGGACCGGCCCGCGGCTGCTACCACGTGCGGCCGCCGCTGGCGCTGCTCGACGGGCTCGACCAGCTGCTGGGCGCGGCGCAGGAGGCCGACGCATGACGACGGAATCGACACCCATGCTGCTCGACACGCTGCGACGCTGGGCCGCGCAGGGCTGGCTGCGCCGGCTCGACAGCGCCTTCGCCGCCTTCCTGGGCGAGCTGCAATCCGCCACCCCACCCGAGGTGCTGATGGCCGGCGCGCTGGTCGCGCACATGGAAGGCCGCGGCCATGCCTGCCTGCTGCTCGACGAACTGCGCGACGACCCGGCCGCGCTGCTCAACTGGCCGGCCGAGGTGATGGCCGAACTGCAGTCCGCGCTGGCGACCTTGCCGCCGGTGGCGCAGTGGGCCGAGGCCTTGCGCGCCAGCCCGTTGGTCGCACACGGCGACGACGCCGCGGCGGCCGGCCGCGGCGAGCCGCTGGTGCTGCAGGCCGGCAAGCTCTACCTGCGCCGCTACTGGGCCTACGAGCAGCGCGTCGCGGCCCAGGTGCTGGCGCGCGGCGCGGCGTCGCGCAAGGTCGACGAAGCGGGGCTGCGCGCGCAACTCGACCTGCTGTTCGGGCCCTCGGCCGACGGCGCGCTGGACTGGCAGAAGATCGCCTGCGGCATCGCGCTGCGCGGCCGGCTGTCGATCGTCACCGGCGGCCCGGGCACGGGCAAGACCTACACCGCGGCGCGGCTGCTGGCGCTGCTGTTCGCGATGGACCGCTCGCCCGAACGCCTGCGCGTGATGCTGGCCGCGCCCACGGGCAAGGCGGCCGCGCGGCTCAAGCAGTCGATCGATGGCGCCTTGAGCCAGCTGAGCGAGCAGGTCGGCGACCGCCTGCCGTTGAACGAACTGGCCTCGCACATCCAGCCCGCGCGCACGCTGCATTCGCTGCTGGGTGCGCGGCCCGACACGCGGCGCTTTCGCTTCGACGCGGCGCGCCCGCTCGAGGTCGACGTGCTGATCGTCGACGAGGCCTCGATGATCCACCTGGAGATGATGGCCGCGTTGCTGGAGGCCTTGCCGCCGCAGGCGCGCGTGATCTTCCTGGGCGACAAGGACCAGCTGGCCTCGGTCGAAGCGGGCGCGGTGCTGGGCGACCTGTGCCGCACGGCCGAGAAAGGCCGCTACAGCGCGCCGACGCTGGCCTTCATCGAGGCCGTGACCGGGCAGCGCGTGCCCGAACGCTTCGCGGGCGCGGGCTCGCCGCTGGCGCAGCAGACCGTGATGCTGCGCGAGAGCCGGCGCTTCGGCGGCCCGATCGGGCAACTGGCGCTGGCCGCCAACGGCGGCGACGTGCGGGCTGCGACACAGCTGCTGCACGCCAGGGCGAAGGGCGAACTGGCCTGGCTCGATGCGCCCTCGACCGCGGTCGTGGTGCAGCTGGCCCTGCACGGCCGCGCCGATGCGCCCGGCGGCTTCGGCCACTACCTGCGCGCGCTGCAGCAGCGCCCCGCGGCGCCGAACGCGCAGGCGCATGCGGCCTGGGTGCTGTCGGTGCTCCACGCCTTCGAGCGCTTCCGCCTGCTGTGCGCGGTGCGCCAGGGCGAGTGGGGCTCGGAGGGGCTCAACCTGGCGATCGAGCGCGCGCTGGTGTCGGCCGGCTTGCTGGCCAAGCGCGGCGCCTGGTACGAAGGGCGGCCGGTGATGGTGACCCGCAACGATGCGGGCGTGGGCGTGTTCAACGGCGACATCGGCATCGCGCTGCCGCCGGCCACGCCGGGCGCCCCGCTGCGCGCCTATTTCCTCGATGGCGCCGAGGCGCGCTCGGTCGGCGTGAGCCGGCTGGCCGCGGTCGAGACCGCCTTCGCCATGACGGTGCACAAGTCGCAGGGCTCGGAGTTCGAGCACACGGTGCTGGTGCTGCCGCGCGACCCGAGCCGCGTGCTCACGCGCGAGCTGGTCTACACCGGCATCACGCGCGCGCGCCAGGCCTTCACGCTGGTCACGCCGCGCGCGCAGGCCTTCGGCGAGGCCTTGGCGCAGCGCACGCGGCGCGCCAGCGGCTTGCTCGAAAGGCTGGACCGCCCGGGCTAGCCACCGCCGCCCTCACCGAGCCCGGCCGCGCGCGCACGACGCCGCGGTCCGGCATCGATTTCCATTTCTCCAGCAGCAGATCCAATGTGCGATCGGCTGCGTACCCTTTGCCGTGAACCCTTCCCTCCTGCCCGAATTCCTCCCCTCCCATCACAACCTGTGGGCCGTCGCCGCCTCGGTGCTGATCGCGATGCTCGCGTCCTACGTGGCGCTCGACCTCGCGCGGCGCGTGCGCCAGTCGGACGGCCGGCTCCACGCCATCTGGTGGGTCGCCGGCTCCCTCACGCTGGGCACCGGCATCTGGTCGATGCATTTCGTCGGCATGCTGGGCTTCTCGCTGCCGATCGACCTGGGCTTCACCGTGGGCGCCACGCTGGCCTCCTGGATCGCCGCCGTGGGCGCCTCCGGCATCGCGCTGTGGGTCGCGAGCCAGGGGCGCTACGGGCCCGTGCGACTGGTGCTCGCGTCGGTGGCCATGGGGGCCGGCATCTGCGCCATGCACTACATCGGCATGGCCGCGCTCGACATGGCGCCGGGCATCGTCTGGCATGCGCCGACGGTCGCGCTGTCGGCCGCGATCGCGATCGGCGCCTCGGCCGCCTCGCTGCTGATCTTCAAGCACCTCGGCGATGCGGCGCCCGAGCGGCGGGTGCCGCTGCAGCTGCTGGCCGCGCTGGTGATGGGCCTGGCCATCTGCGGCATGCACTACACCGGCATGGCGGCCGCGGCCTTCCCGGCCGGTTCGGTCTGCCTGAGCACCGACGCGCTGCAGGGCACCGGGCTCACCACCGTGGTCGGGCTCGCGACCAGCATCCTGCTGCTGGGCACGCTGTTCACCTCGACGCTGGAAGCCCGCCTGCAGGTGGTGGCGCAGCGCCTCGCGCACTCGCTGCAGGAGGCCAACACCGAGCTCACGCGCGCCAACCACGAGCTGCACCAGCGCGCCTTCACCGACGCGCTCACCGGCCTGCCGAACCGCGTGCTGTTCGAGGACCGCCTGCGCCACGCGCTGCTGCGCATGGGGCGCGCCAACCTGCTCAAGGTGGAGGAGCGGATCGCGGTGCTGTTCGTCGACCTCGACGGCTTCAAGCCGATCAACGATTCCTTCGGCCATGCGGCGGGCGACCACATCCTGCGCGCCACCGCCGACCGGCTGGTCCGGCTGGTGAAGGAGAGCGACACGGTCGCGCGCGTGGGCGGCGACGAGTTCCTGATCCTGCTGGAGGGGGTGCGCGACGACGCCGAATGCGCGCAGGCCGCGAACAAGGTGCTGCGCGCGCTGTCCGAGCCCTTCAGCATCATGGGCAAGCAGTTGCAGATCGCCTGCTCGATCGGCATCGTGCTGCACCCCGACCAGGGCGAGCCGGACAAGCTGGTGTCGAACGCCGACGCCGCCATGTACGCCGCCAAGCGCGCGGGCGGCGGCAACTACGCGATGTTCGAATCGTCCATGGGCGCCGATGCCTCGCAGCAGCTCGAGCTGCAGAGCGACCTGCGGCAGGCGCTCGTGCTCAAGCAGTTCGAGCTCTACTACCAGCCCAAGATCGACGGGCGCAGCACGCGCACCAGCGGCGTGGAAGCGCTGGTGCGCTGGAACCATCCGCAGCGCGGCCTGATCGCGCCGGTGCACTTCATCGGCCTGGCCGAGCGCTTCGGCCTGATCGTGCGCCTGGGCGACTGGATCATCGACGAGGCCTGCCGCCAGATCGCCCAGTGGCAATCGCAGGGCATGACGATGTCGGTGGCGGTGAACCTTTCGGTGATGCAGCTGCGCGAGGCCGACTTCGCCGACCGCGTGGGGCAGGCGCTGGCGCGGCATGGCGTGCCGGCCTCGCTGCTGCTGTGCGAGATCACCGAGTCGCTGGCGATGGAGGACTTCCGCGCCACCGAGCGCACGATCGCGGGGCTGGCGCGCATCGGCGTGTTCCTCTCGATCGACGACTTCGGCACCGGCTACTCGAGCCTGAGCCACTTGCGCCAGCTGCCGGCGCGCCAGGTCAAGATCGACCGCAGCTTCGTGCAGGACCTCGAGACGCAGGAGGACGCGCGCGCGGTGGTCGATGCGGTGATCCGCCTGGCCCATGCGCTGGGCCTGGGCGTGGTGGCCGAAGGGGTGGAGACGCAGGCGCAGCGCGACCTGCTGCTGGCCATGGGCTGCGACGAACTGCAGGGCTTCTTCTATGCGAAGCCGATGGATGCGTCGGCGCTGCTCGACTGGTTCGGCACGCGCAAGATCGGCGATGCGGGCGGCCTGGGTGCCGCCGCGGGCCAGCGTCTTGCGCCGGCCCTGCCGCGGGCTTAGCGCGCCGCGCCGCTGAGGTAGGGCTCGGGGTTCACGGCCGTGCCGTTCTTGCGGATCTCGAAGTGCAGCTTCACGCGGTCGGCGTCGCTCTGGCCCATCTCGGCGATCT
The DNA here is from genome assembly GCF_030317215.1 of Variovorax sp. J2P1-31. Taxonomy (NCBI): domain Bacteria; kingdom Pseudomonadati; phylum Pseudomonadota; class Betaproteobacteria; order Burkholderiales; family Comamonadaceae; genus Variovorax; species Variovorax sp. J2P1-31. The sequence continues at coordinate 1,749,203 of NZ_JASZYA010000002.1, read as the reverse complement.
TCTGGCCCTGGCGCACGATCTGGTTCTCCTTCACCACGATGGCCCGGTTGTGCGCATAGGCCGTGAGGAAGGTCTCGTTGTGCTTGATGATCACCATGTTGCCGTAGCCGCGCAGCTGGCCGCCCACGAAGACCACGCGGCCGTCGGCCGAGGCGACGATCGGGTCGCCCGCGTTGCCCGCGATGTCGAGCCCCTTGTTGCGGTTGCCGTCGAAGCGCGCCAGCGTGGCGCCGGGCGCGGGACGGATGAAGATCGCCTTGGCCTGCGGCGCCGCGGCCGCCGGGGCGGACTTGCCCGGGCCCGGGGTGGGCGTGGTGGTGGTGCAGGCCAGCAGGCCGAACGCGGCGAGGGCCGCGAGGCCGCCGCGCAGCACGGTGCGCAGGGAGGGGAGTGAAATGGAACGGGACATGGGCCGATTGGAACGCATTCGCCCCCGAGGGTTCCCCAAGGCCCTAGTTCGGCGCAACCATGCGTTGCAGCAGCGGCTGGCGGGCCAGCACGGCCTCGCGCGGGCCGGCATCGAGCACCCGGCCGGCCTCCATCAGCACCACGGTGTCGAAGCGATCGAGCAGGCTCAGCCGGTGGATCGAGGCCACCACGCAGGCTTCGGGGAAGGCGTTGGCGATGCGCTCGAGCACGCGGGCCTCGGTGGCCGCGTCGAGCGCGCTGGTGGGCTCGTCGAGCAGCAGCAGCGTGCTGCCCTGGGCCGCGAGCACGCCGCGCGCCAGGCACAGGCGCTGGCGCTGGCCGCCCGAGAGGTTGAAGCCGCGTTCCGACAGGGGTGTGTCGAGGCTGCCCTGCGTGGCCGCCAGCACCTCGTCGAAGGCGCTGGCATGCAGCGCGGCCAGCAGGGCCGCGTCGTCGCCGGGCCGGCCGAAGGTGAGGTTCTCGCGCACGCTGGCCTCGAACACCTCGGTCTCCTGCGGGATCAGCGTGGCGATCTGGCGCAGCCGGCCCCAGTCGGCGGGCTGGCCGTCGAAGGCCAGCGTGCCGGCCTGCGGTGCGTAGAGGCCGGCCAGCAGCCGCAGCAGCGTGCTCTTGCCGCCGCCGCTGGGACCCACCAGCGCCACCCGCTGGCCGCGTCGCAGCGTGAGCGCCACCTCGTGCAGGCCGCTGCGCACGGTCTCGCCTTCGACCGGCTCACCGCGCCGCGCGTAGTCCCAGCGCAGGCCGCTCACCGCGAGCTGCGACCAGCGCGTGCCGGCGTCGATGCGCTCGTGCGCGGGCACCTGCTCGGGCGGCGTGGTCAGCGCGGGGCCGTGCGGCGCTTCCCAGATCGGCGCCGCGCTGCCGTAGTCGGTGTGCATGCGCGCGAAGAACTGGAAGTTGGCCGCCATCGACGACACCACGCCGGCCGCCTGCTGCGCGTACTGGTAGATCATGAACACCGAGCCCAGCAGCACCGCCTGGCCCGGCGTGCGCGACTGCCACACGTACAGCACCACCAGGCCCCAGGTCAGCATCAGGCCCAGCATGTCGACGGTGAACCACTTGCCTTCGTTGAGCACCACGGTGCGCTTGAGCGGCACCGAGATGGCCGCCATGCGCGCGCGCAGCAGCAGGCGCGAGGCGCCCTGCAGCCGCAAGCCGATCACGGTCGAGGTGTTGCCGACGAAGTCCAGCAGCGCGGCCACGTAGCGCCGGTCGGCGTCGTTCTCGGTGCGCGCCAGCCGCATCAACGCGCGGTCGATGCGCAGGATGATCAGGCCGATCACCACATAGCCCGCGAGCGCGGTGATGCCGCTGCTGCGCGACAGCAGCGTGAGCGCCACCAGCGGGCCGACGATGTTGACCACGTTGGTGAGCCAGATGAACTGGTTCTGCGCGAAGTCCGAGAGCGCGCGGCTGGCCTGATGCACGCGGTGCTGCAGTTCGCCCGAATGGTGGCCGTCGTGCCAGACCAGCGGCGCCGACGCCAGCCGCACGTAGAGCTGGTCGGCCAGCGATTCGCGCACCCTGACGCCGACGTTGCGCTCGAGGATGCGGCCCGGGCCGTGCAGCATCCAGGAGAACAGGTAGACGCCGGTCAGCGTGGCGATCCAGCCGCCCGAGCCGCGCAGGTCGCCGCGTTGCAATGCGTTGATGGCCTGGCCCGCGAGGTAGGGCAGGGTCAGCTTGACCAGCTGCGAGCCGGTGAGCAGCGCGGTCGCGCCCAGCAATTGCCCGCGCGCGCCTTCGGCGAAGCGCCACAGCGCGGCATAGAGTTCGCGGACGGCGTTGCCGGGGGCTGTGGTCATCCGTGCGGCTTCGCTTCGTCTACTTCAGGGGAATCGGCGTGGCCCGGTCGACCGGCACCGCGGTCACGCTGTTTTGCGGCGAGCCCTCGACCAGCCGGTCGGAGTAGCTCATGTAGACCAGCGTGTTGCGCTTGGCATCGACCATGCGCACCACGCGCAGGCGCTTGAACATGATCGACTGGCGCTCGCTGAAGATCTCGTCGCGCTTCCTGATCGGCTCGGTGAAGCTCACCGGCCCGACCTGGCGGCAGGCGATCGAGGCCTCGGCCTTGTCCTCGGCCAGGCCGAAGGCGCCCTTGACGCCACCGGTCTTGGCGCGCGAGACATAGCAGGTCACGCCGGCCACCTGCGGATCGTCGTAGGCCTCGACCACGATCTTGTGGTCGGGGCCGATGAGCTTGAAGACCGTGTCGACCTCGCCCACCTGCTCGGCGCCGGCCGTGCAGGCGGCGATGGCGCCGAGGAGAACGAAGGCGAGGCGTTGGGTCTTCATGAAGAGGTTCAAGTGATGTCCAGGGTGTGCACGCGGTCGAAATTGCCGCGCCGACGGTCGTCGAAATAGCAGCGCAGCGCCTCGCGCACCGTGCGGAAGGCGATCTCGTCCCAGGGAATCTCTTCCTCGGTGAAGAGCTTCGCCTCGATGGTCTCGTGACCCGGGTCGAACACGTCGTCGAGCAGCCGCGCGCGGTAGAACAGGTGGACCTGGCCCACGCGGATCACGCTCATCACGGCGAACAGGCCTTCGATCTCGAAGTGCGCGCCGGCCTCTTCATCGGTCTCGCGCGCGGCGCCCTGGGCCGTCGATTCGTTGAGCTCCATGAAGCCGGCCGGCAGCGTCCACTTGCCCCAGCGCGGTTCGATGTTGCGCTTGCACAGCAGCACGCGCTCGCCCAGCACGGGGATGGTGCCCACCACGTTGACCGGGTTCTCGTAGTGGATGGTGTGGCAGGCCGGGCACACGGCGCGCTCGCGCGTGTCGCCGTCGTCGGGCACGCGGTAGACCACGGCGGTGCCGCAGTTCTTGCAGTGCTTGATGGGAAGGTGGATGACGCTCATCGCTCAGACGATCTTCACGGTGAGGGTCGGCAGGCCGGCCACGGTGCCGACCAGCGTGTCGCCCGCGACCACCGCGGCCACGCCCTCGGGCGTGCCGGTGAAGATCAGGTCGCCGGGCTGCAGTTCCCAGGCGGCCGACAGGTGCTCGATGGTCTCGGCGATGTTCCAGATCAGCTTGCTCACCGTGCTGCGCTGGCGCTCGCTGCCGTTGACCTGCAGCGCGATCTCGGCGTTGGGCGCGTCGCCGGCCTCAGCCACGGGCACGATCGGGCCGATGGGCGCGCTCTGCTCGAAGCTCTTGCCGATGTCCCAGGGGCGGCCCTGCTTCTTCATCTCGCCCTGCAGGTCGCGCCGGGTCATGTCCAGGCCCACGGCATAGCCGAAGATGTGTTTTTGCGCATCGGCCGCGGCGATGTTCTTGCCGCCGGTGCCGATGGCCACCACCAGCTCGATCTCGTGGTGCAGGTTGTGGGTGAGCGAGGGGTAGGCCATGGTGCCGGTCTGGCCGGCGTCGACCACCACCACCGCATCGGCCGGCTTCATGAAGAAGAAGGGCGGCTCGCGGCCGGTGAAGCCCATTTCCTTGGCATGTTCCTCGTAGTTGCGGCCCACGCAGTAGATGCGGTGCACCGGGAAGCGGGCGGGCTGGCCGGCGACGGGGATGCTGACCACGGCCGGCGCGGGGAAAACGTACTCGGAAGCCATTTGCTTGTTCGTCCTTTGAAGCGAGAACGGCAGTTTGCCAGAGGCGCAACGAAGACGTGCCGCGGCGCCCCTTCGCAGGGGCGGCGCGGCACGCGTCAGGTCAGGGCCCGTGGAGGCCGCTGGCGGGGATCAGAAGCTGTGGCGCAGGCCCAGTTCGTAGCCGGTCACGCTGCTGCCCAGCGCGATGGTCGGGCTGGCCAGCGAGGACGAGGACACGGCCAGGCCGCGGTTCGCGCGGTCGTCGTTGCTCACGCGGGCGATGGTGCCGTAGACCTGGGTGCGCTTCGACAGGTTGTAGCCGTAGCCCAGCGCGAACTTGTCCGAGTCGGCGTTGTCGATGTCCTTGCGCTGGAAGTGGCTGTAGGCCGCGCGGATCTCGCCGGCGCCCACGGGCACGGTCACACCCACGCCCAGCAGGTCGACGCGGCGGCCGTTGCCCTTCTCGCTGGCGTACACGATCATGGGCTTGGCAACGCCGAAGTTGTACGAGGCGCCGATGTTGGTCGACTTGTAGTCCACGCCCACGGCGGTGGTGCCGCCGCGCGTCTCGCCGTAGCCCAGGGCCACGTTCAGCGGGCCCGAGCCGTAGCCCAGGCGCAGGGCGACCGAGTCGCGCAGCGTGTCGTTGGCCACGTTCGAGACCTGTTCGCCGAAGGCGTACTGGACCTGGCCGTAGAAGCCGCCCAGCGTGGCGGGCAGCAGGTAGTTGATGCCGTTGCTGGTGCGCTTGGGCGCGCTGCCTTCGGGCGTGCCGACCGCCGAGGAGGCGCTGCCGACCAGGTTCGAGCCGCCGATGCCGCCCACGCCGACGTCGCCGAAGGGATCGAAGGTCTCGATGTTGAGGTAGGCCGGCGACTTGTCGCGGCCCAGGCGCAGCTCGCCCAGTTCGTTGGTCGACAGGCTCACGGTCGAGCGGCGGTCGAAGGACAGGCCGGCGCTGTTGCCGTTGTCGACGTTGATGCCGGCTTCGAGCCAGAAGCCCGCGGCCAGGCCGCCGCCGAGGTCCTCGACGCCGCGGAAGCCCAGGCGGCTGCTCGACTGGCCGCCGTTGGCCAGGCCGGTGATGCTGGAATTGTCGGCCTTGATGTGGGCCAGCGAGGCGTCGAGCACACCGAAGAGCTGGACGTTGGATTGGGCGAAGGCGCCGGCGGCGGCGGTCAGGGCCGCGATGGCGACGAGAGTGTTTTTCATGGAAGTCGTTTCTTCGTTGGGGGGATGCCGGCGGCTGCTTGCGCGAGGCGCCGGACATGCGCGTGGCGCCCGTTGCCGGGCGCCTTCCGATTAGAGAAACTTTGTGTGACAACTCAGGGTAAACCCGTGCGTCGAGGGGGTAAGCAGGGCGCTCCGTCATCGGGGCGTGATAGGCCCTCGGGCCCGTGTGCCGGGGCCCCGCCGCGCAGGGGCCGCGATATGCTCGATGCATGATGAAGCTGCACAACTACTTTCGCTCCTCCTCCTCGTACCGCGTGCGCATCGCGCTGAACCTCAAGGGCCTGGCCTACGACTACGTGCCGGTGCACATCGCGCGCGGCGAGAACCACCAGGCGCCGTTCAACACGCTGTCGGCCGACATGCTGGTGCCGGTGCTGGAAGAGGATGCGTCGTCGGGCGGCGAACTGTTCTCGCAGTCGATGGCGATCATCGAATACCTCGACGAACTGCACCCCGAGCCGCCGCTGCTGCCGCACGACCCGGTGGGCCGCCAGCGCGTGCGCGCACTGGCGCAGATGATCGCCTGCGAGATCCACCCGATCAACAACCTGCGCGTGCTCAAGTACCTGGTGCGCGAGCTCAAGGTCGACGAGGCCGCCAAGAACGCCTGGTACCGCCACTGGGTGCGCGACGGTCTGGAAGCCTTCGAGCGCCAGCTGGCGCGCCTGCCCGCGAGCCTCTACTGCTACGGCAACACGCCCACGCTGGCCGACTGTTGCCTGGTGCCGCAGATCTTCAATGCCCAGCGTTTCGACGCCGACCTGAGCGGCCTGCCGCGCACGATGGCGGCGTATGAGGCGGCGATGCAGCTCGATGCGTTTCAACGCGCCCAACCTTCCCGCTGCCCCGACGCTGAAACATGACCCCTGCGCTGGACTGGCTGCAGCCCGACTGGCCCGCGCCCGCGGGCGTGCGGGCCGTGTGCACCACGCGCGCGGGCGGCGTCTCGCAAGGCGCATGGCGCGGCCTCAACCTCGGCGACCATGTGGGCGATGACCCGGCGCATGTGGCGGCCAACCGGGCGCAGCTGCGCGCGGCCATCGATGCCCAGGCGGTGTTCCTGCGGCAGGTCCATGGCGCCGATGTGCTGGCGCTGCAGCCCGGCACGCCCGACGGCGCGGTGGCCGATGCCTGCACCACCACGCAGACGGGCCTGGCCTGCACGATGATGGTGGCCGACTGCCTGCCGGTGCTGTTCACCGATGCGGAGGGCCGGCGCGTGGCGGCCGCGCATGCGGGCTGGCGCGGCCTGGCCGCGGGCGTGCTCGAGCGCAGCGTCGACAGCTTCGGTGAAGCGCGTCCCATCGCCTGGCTCGGCCCCTGCATCGGGCCGCAGGCCTTCGAGGTCGGCGACGAGGTCAAGGCCGCGTTCGAGGCGTCGTCGGCCGAGGCCGCGCAATGCTTTCGCCCCACGGGCGCACCGGGCAAGTGGTGGGCCGACCTGCCCGCGCTCGCGCGCCAGCGGCTGCGTTCGGCGGGGGTGGCCGGGATCTACGGCAACGACGGCAGCGAGGACTGGTGCACGGTGCGCAATCCCTTACGGTTTTTCTCGCACCGGCGCGACGGGGTCAGCGGCCGTTTCGCCGCCGCCGTCTGGCGCGTCTGATGCCGCCTTGGCGGCGGCCGCGAGGCGCGCGGCTTCACGGGCCGCGGCTTCCTTTTCCTTCAGTGCCCGCCGCCGTGCGGGCGTGCTCATCAGGTAAACCACCAGGGACAGCGGCAGCAGGCCGTAGAGTAGAAAGGTGAAGATGGCGCCCAGCACCGTGCCGTTCGTGTTGGTGGCTTCGGCCACGGCCATCATCACGGTGACGTAGAGCCAGGCGATGATCACGAGGTAGAGGGACATGGGATGCGAAGGAGAGAAAGAGAAAGCTGAAATGAGGGGGCGTCGCGTTGTGGGCGCCCGGCGAATGCAGGATACTCAAAATCAAAAGCAGTCCAGGAACCAGGAGAACCCATGAAGCAGCAGGCCGCATCCTCCGATGCCTTCACCCCGTTCCAGGAAGCACTGACCCAAGGCTGGCAGAAGGCGCTCTCGTCCTTCCAGTCGATGGGCGCGCCCGGCGCCGCACCCGAGATACCGCGCTTCACCTTCGCCGCCGACAAGCTCAAGGCGATCCAGGAACAGTACGTGGCCGAGGCCGGCGAGCTCTGGCGCAATGGCATGAGCGCGCAGCCCGCGGCCGACAAGCGCTTCGCCGGCGAAGCCTGGACGAGCAACCCGCTGTCGGCCTTCGCCGCCGCCGTCTACCTGCTCAACGCGCGCACGCTGCTGGGCATGGCCGATGCGATCGAGACCGATGCCAAGACCCGCGCCCGCCTGCGCTTCGCCATCGAGCAATGGCTCGCGGCCTCCTCGCCCAGCAACTCGCTGGCCTTCAACGCCGAGGCGCAGCAGAAGGCGCTCCAGAGCCGCGGCGAGAGCATCGCCAAGGGTGTGCAGAACCTGGTCCATGACATCCAGCAGGGCCACCTGAGCATGACCGACGAGAGCGCCTTCGAGGTCGGCCGCAACGTCGCGACCACCGAGGGCGCGGTGGTGTTCGAGAACGAGCTGTTCCAGCTGCTCGAGTACAAGCCGCTCACGGCCAAGGTGCACGAGCGGCCCTTCCTGCTGGTGCCGCCCTGCATCAACAAGTTCTACATCCTCGACCTGCAGCCCGAGAACTCGCTGATCCGCTATGCGGTCGAGCAGGGCCATCGCGTGTTCGTCGTGAGCTGGCGCAACCCCGACGAGTCGATGCGCGACTTCACCTGGGACCGCTACATCGAGGACGCGGCCATCAAGGCCATCCACGTGGTGCAGGAGATCGGTGGCAGCCCGCAGATCAACGCGCTGGGCTTCTGCGTCGGCGGCACCATCCTGGGCACCGCGCTGGCGGTGCTGGCCGCGCGCGGCGAGAAGCCGGCCGCCTCGGTCACGCTGCTGACCACGCTGCTCGACTTCCAGGACACCGGCATCCTCGACATCTTCATCGACGAGGCGATGGTCAAGCTGCGCGAGATGCAGATGGGGCAGGGCGGCCTGCTGCCGGGCATGGACCTGGCGTCGACCTTCAGCTTCCTGCGCCCCAACGACCTGGTGTGGAACTACGTGGTGGGCAACTACCTCAAGGGCGAGACCCCGCCGCCCTTCGACCTGCTCTACTGGAACAGCGACGCGACCAACCTGCCCGGCCCCTTCTACGCCTGGTACCTGCGCAACACCTACCTCGAGAACAAGCTGGCCCAGCCCAACGCACTGACCGTCTGCGGCGAGAAGATCGACCTGGGCCGCATCGACATCCCGGCCTACATCTACGGCTCGCGCGAGGACCACATCGTGCCCATCGGCGGCGCCTACGCGTCGACGCAACTGCTGAGCGGCAAGAAGCGCTTCGTGATGGGGGCCTCGGGCCACATCGCGGGCGTGATCAACCCGCCGGCCAAGAAGAAGCGCAGCCACTGGATCCGCGAGGACGGCAAGCTGCCCCAGGCGCAGTCCGAGTGGCTGGCCGGCGCGGTCGAGCATCCGGGCAGCTGGTGGACCGACTGGTCGCAATGGCTCAAGGGCCATGCGGGCAAGCAGATCCCCGCGCCCAAGGCCTACGGCAAGGGCCGCAGCTATGTGGCTGGCGAGCCGGCGCCGGGCCGCTACGTCAAGGCCCGCGCCTGAACATCCTTTTCCTTTTTTCATTCCAGCCCAAAGCAACGGAGAGCATTCATCATGGAAGACATCGTCATCGTTTCAGCCGCCCGCACCGCCGTCGGCAAGTTCGGCGGCTCGCTGGCCGGCATCGCCGCCACCGAGCTCGGCGCCATCGTGATCAAGGAAGTGCTGGCGCGCGCCGGCCGCTCGCCCGAGGAGATCGGCGAAGTCATCATGGGCCAGGTGCTGGCCGCGGGCGCGGGCCAGAACCCCGCGCGCCAGGCCCTGCTCAAGGGCGGCCTGACCAAGGCCACGCCGGGCCTGACCATCAATGCGGTCTGCGGCTCGGGCCTGAAGGCCGTGATGCTCGCGGCGCAGGCCGTGGCCACGGGCGACAGCGAGATCGTGATCGCCGGCGGCCAGGAGAACATGAGCCTGGCGCCGCACGTGCTGCCGAATTCGCGCAACGGCCAGCGCATGGGCGACTGGAAGCTGGTCGACACCATGATCGTCGACGGCCTGTGGGACGTCTACAACCAGTACCACATGGGCATCACGGCCGAGAACGTGGCCAAGCAATACAACATCGACCGCGCCGCGCAGGACGAGCTCGCGCTGGGCAGCCAGACCAAGGCCGCGGCCGCGCAGGACGCCGGCAAGTTCAAGGACGAGATCACGGCCGTCACCATTCCGCAGAAGAAGGGCGATGCGATCGTCTTCGACAAGGACGAGTTCATCAACCGCAAGTCGAGCGCCGAAGGCCTGGCCGCGCTGCGCCCCGCCTTCGACAAGGCCGGCGGCGTGACGGCCGGCAACGCCTCGGGCCTCAACGACGGCGCGGCTGCCGTGATGGTGATGACGGCCAAGAAGGCCGCCGCCCTGGGCCTGACGCCGCTGGGCCGCATCGCGAGCTACGCCACCGTGGGCCTCGACCCCGCGATCATGGGCATGGGCCCGGTCGGCGCATCGCGCAAGGCGCTGGAGCGCGCGGGCTGGAAGGCCGCCGACCTCGACGTGCTGGAGATCAACGAAGCCTTCGCGGCCCAGGCCTGCGCGGTGAACCGCGAGATGGGCTGGGACGTGAGCAAGGTCAACGTCAACGGCGGCGCGATCGCCATCGGCCACCCGATCGGCGCGTCCGGCTGCCGCATCCTCGTGACGCTGCTGCACGAGATGAAGCGCCAGAACGCCAAGAAGGGCATCGCCTCGCTGTGCATCGGCGGCGGCATGGGCGTGGCCCTGACCATCGAACGTTGAGAACGTACGAAAGAACCTGCTGCGCGCCCCGATCCCGCATCTGCGGTCCTCACCGCACGCAAGTGCGGCGCCGGTCCAGAACCCAGCCTTGGCAGGCTCAGGGCGTTCGCGACGGTTCCTTCGCACGTTCTGAGTCGCCCATCTTGTACGTTCCCATTGGCGTGGCGGCGCGCCTGAGTGCTGCCGCCTGTTCAAAGCGCCATGGACGTTGACGCGCCAATGAAGACGCTGGTCCTCGGCGGCTACGGCAATTTCGGCGTGCGCATCGTGCGCGCGCTGGCCGGCGACCCGGCCATCGCCCTGTGCATCGGCGGCCGCGACCTGCGGCGCGCCGAAGCACTGGCGGCCGAGGTGGGGCAGGGGACGGTCGGCATCGCCATCGACCTCGGGTCCGCCGACTTCGCCGCGCAGTTGCGCCGGCTCGGCATCGAACTGCTGATCCACACGGCCGGCCCGTTCCAGGTGCAGGGCTATGGCGTGGCCGAGGCCGCCGCGGCGGCCGGCGCGCACTACATCGATCTCTCGGACGGGCGCCGCTTCGTCTGCGATTTTCCCGCGGCGCTCGATGCGCGCTTCCGCGCCGCCGGCCGCAGCGCCGTGTGCGGCGCGAGCACCGTGCCCGCGCTGTCCTCGGCCGTGGTCGACGCACTCGCGCGCGGCTGGCAACGCATCGACACGATCGACACCTGCATCGCGCCGGCCCAGACCGCGCCGCGCGGCGAGGCCACGATGGCCGCGGTGCTGGGCTATTGCGGCGCACCGATAGCGGTCTGGGACCAGGGCCGCTGGCAGGCGCAGCGTGGCTGGGCGAGCCCATCGCGCGTGCACTTCGAGCGGCTGCGGCCGCGGCTGGGCGCGCTGTGCGACATCCCCGACCTCGAACTCTTTCCGGCGCGCTATGGCGTGTCGCAGCGCGTGATGTTCCGCGCTGCGCTCGAGCTGGGCTTCGCGCAGCGGGCCTTCGCCACGCTGGCGGCCCTGCGCGGGGCCGGCCTGCTGCCCGACCCCGCGCGCTGGGCGAAATGGCTCAACCTGGCTGCGGGCACCATCGACTTCCTCGGCTCCGCGCTGGGCGGCATGGTGGTGCGCGTGCAGGGCCTCGATGCGGGCGGCCGGCCGGCCCGCGTGGCCTGGCACATCGCGGCCGACGACGATCACGGGCCCGAGATCCCCTGCATGGCCGCGATCCTGCTGGCGCGGCGCTGGGCACGCGGCGAGCCCGCGCCGGTGGGGGCGTTCACCAGCAGCGGCCTGCTGGCGCTGGCCGAGTTCGCGCCCGAGTTCGCGCGCTGGGGCATGGTGACCGACCTGCGCGTCGAGACCGCATCGGAGCTCCCGCCGTGAACGCAGCGTCCCGTGAGATGTCGTGGCTGCGCTTCAGCCTGGTCTTCGTGTGGCTGGCGACCGCGGTGGCCAGCGTGTGGGAACTCGACGGCCAGAGCACCGAGCTGCTGGTCGCGGCCGGCATCGGCGACCCGGCGCTGCGGCGCGGCCTGATCCTGGGCGGCGCGGCCGTCGATGCGCTGCTGGGACTGCTGCTGTGGCTGCGGCCGACGCGCGCCGTCTACTTCGCGGCACTGGCCGCGATGGTCGGCATGACGGTGGTCGCGACGCTGTTGCTGCCCGCGCTGTGGCTGCATCCGCTCGGGCCCCTGACCAAGAACCTGCCCATCGCCGCGGCGCTGTGGCTGCTGGCGAGCTCAAGACGATGAGCCTCTACCTGACCCTCAAGTGGCTGCACATCCTGTCGAGCGTGGTGCTGGTCGGCACCGGCTTCGGCTCGGCCTACTACATGTTCTTCGCCAACCGCAGCGGCAGCGTGGCGGCGCAGGCCGTGGTGGCGCGGCTGGTGGTGCGGGCCGACTGGTGGTTCACCACGCCCACCATCGTGCTGCAGCCGGCCACCGGCCTCGCGATGGCGCATCTGGCCGGCCTGCCGCTGAGCACGCCCTGGCTGATGCTGTCGCTGGGCCTGTTCGTCCTGGCCGGCGCCTGCTGGCTGCCCGTGGTGTGGCTGCAGCTGCGGCTGGCCGCGATGGCGCGCGAGGCCGCGCAGCAGGGCACCGCGTTGCCCGAACGCTTCACCCGCTATGCGCGCTACTGGGAATGGTTGGGCTACCCGGCCTTCGTGGCGATGCTGGGCATCTTCTATCTCATGGTGGCCAAGCCGGCCCTGTTCTCGTGACCCCTGATCCTTCTGCCGACGACACCGCGATCGTCATCGACACCAACATCGTGCTCGACCTGCTGGTCTTCGACGACCCGCGCTGGGCCGCGTTGCGCGCGGCGCTGGCCGCGGGCACGCTGCGGTGGCTGGCCACCGCAGCGATGCGCGTCGAGCTCGCGCGCGTGCTGGGCTATCCGCTGATCGTGCGGCGGCTGGCCAAGGACGCGCGCGCGCCCGAGGCGGTGCTGGCCGCCTTCGATGCGCAGGCGCGCCTCGTGGAAGGCACACCACCCCGCGCGCGTTTCGTCTGCAAGGACCCCGACGACCAGGTCTTCATCGACCTCGCGGTGATGCACCGCGCGCGGCTGCTGAGCAAGGACCAGGCGGTGCTGGTGATGCGCAAGCGGCTCGCGACGCTGGGTGTGACCGTGGCGCCGAGTTACGAAGCCCCGCCTGCGGGCTAGCGCGCGCAAGCCTGCGCGATGCAGGCATCGCCTATACGATGGCGCCCCTGAAAGGAACGCTGCCATGTCCACCCTCTACGACATCCCCGTCCGTCGCATCGACGGCACCCCCACGACCCTGGCCCCCTTCCGCGGCGAGGTGCTGCTGATCGTCAACGTGGCCTCCAAGTGCGGCCTGACGCCGCAGTACGAGGGGCTCGAGAAGCTCTACCAGCAGAAGAAGGCGCAGGGCCTGCAGGTGCTGGGCTTTCCGGCCAACAACTTCGCCGGGCAGGAGCCGGGCACCGACGCCGAGATCAGCGGCTTCTGCAGCCTGAACTACGACGTCCACTTTCCCCTGTTCTCCAAGCTCTCGGTCAAGGGCGAGGACCGGCACCCGCTGTACGCCGAACTCACGGCCGCGCAGCCCCAGGCCATCGGCGACGGGCCGCTGCGCCAGCGCCTCGCGGGCATGGGCCTGGCCCAGGGCCAGCCTGGCGAGGTGCTGTGGAACTTCGAGAAATTCCTCGTGAGCCGCGAAGGGCAGGTGGTCGCGCGCTTCGCCCCCGACTTGACGGCCGAGGACCCGGCCCTGCTGGCGGCCATCGACGCGCAACTCGACCGCGCCTGAGGCGGCCGCGTCCAGCGGCCTCAGTCCCGGTCCGGGTACCAGCGCCCCAGCAGCCGCGCCAGCGCGCGCACGCGCTGCGTGTCGCGGCCCCAGCGGCGGCTCGCGGGCAGCTTGCGCAGCCAGCGCATGCGGCGCGAGGCCTCGGCGATGCGCTCGCGCACGGCTTCGCTGGCGCCGCTCTGCTGCATCGCGTGCCAGTGCTCGCCCGCGGCCTGCGGCGCGGCGGCGCGCACCAGCATGGCGGTGGAGTGCAGGTAGCTGAGCCAGTCGCGCACCTGGCAGTCGACCAGGTCCAGGGTCTCGCCCGGGTCGTCCTCGAAGTCGATGTAGCCGATCACGCCGTCGGGGCACTGCACCAGGTTGCGGTCGAAGGCCTGGCTCAGGTAGGCGCCGCGCGCATGCACCGCGGCGATGGCTTCCAGCCCCTCGCGCCACACGGCCAGCAGCGCCGCCGGGCCGGCCGCGGCCGCCTGCTCGATGCGTTCCTGCACGGTCACGGTGGCATGGCTCTGGCCCAGGTCCGACAGCAGCAGGCCGCCCGCCTCCTGCGCCAGCACCTGGGGCACGCGCAGCCCGGCCGCGCCCAACTGGCGCAGCCGCCGGGCCTCGATGGCCACCGCCGCCTCGCCGCCCGGGTTGGGCACGGGCTTGATGATGTCCAGCCGCAGCGCATGGGCGAACAGCGCCATCACGCGGTAGCCCCACTTGCCGTGGCGCGGGCCGGCCTTCTTGAGCCACACGCGCTCCTGGCCCAGCCGGTGGCTGGCGACGGTGTCGGCCTGACGCGGCAGCGTGCTGCGCAGGAATTCGGCGTAGCCGTCGCGTGGCGTGTCCTGGGCGGTGAGCGGGGCCGGCGCGGAGGCCGCGCCCTTGCGCATCTGCACGCGCGTCGATGTGCTGCCGCGGCCGCGATGCAAGGGGTTCATGCGGCGAGGGCCTGGTCCTGGGGCTCGGGCATGTCCTGGGCCATGGGCTGGAAGCTCTGTGCGCTGGCCAGCGGCCAGTACATTCGGAACACCGTGTGTTGCTGGTCCAGCGGACCGAGCAGCGCGCCGGGCTGCACCTGCATCACCAGGTTGCTCAGCAGGCGCACTTCGGTGTCGGAGATGCGGCGCACGATGTGGTGGGCGGTGATCTGCTGCGGATGGTCCAGGCCCGCGGCCTGCACCAGTTCCTGCAGCGCATGCAGCGTGCTGCGATGGAAGTTGCGCACCCGCTCGGCCTTGGCCGGCACCACCAGCGCCTGCTGGCGCACCGGGTCCTGGGTGGTCACGCCGGTCGGGCAGTGGCCGGTGTGGCAGCTCTGGGCCTGGATGCAGCCCAGCGCGAGCATGAAGCCGCGGCCCGCGTTGCACCAGTCGGCGCCCAGCGCCATCATGCGTGCCAGGTCGAAGGCGGTGATCACCTTGCCCGCGCAGCCGACCTTGACGCGGCTGCGCAGGCCCACGCCCACCAGCGTGTTGTGCACCAGCAGCAGGCCTTCCTGCAGCGGCGCGCCCACATGGTCGCTGAACTCCACCGGGGCCGCACCGGTGCCGCCTTCGGCGCCGTCGACCACGATGAAGTCGGGCGTGATGCCGGTCTCGAGCATGGCCTTGACGATCGCGAACCACTCCCACGGGTGGCCCAGGCAGAACTTGAAGCCGGTGGGCTTGCCGCCCGACAGCTCGCGCAGCCGGGCGATGAAATGCATCATCTCGGTCGGCGTGGAGAAGGCGCCGTGCGAGGAGGGCGAGATGCAGTCGACGCCGATCGGCACGCCGCGCGCGGCCGCGATCTCGGCCGTGACCTTGGGCGCCGGCAGCACGCCGCCGTGGCCGGGCTTGGCGCCCTGGCTCAGCTTGATCTCGATCATCTTCACCTGCGGGTCGCGCGCGTTGACGATGAAGCGCTCCTCGCTGAAGCTGCCGTCGTCGTTGCGGCAGCCGAAGTAGCCCGAGCCGATCTCCCAGATCAGGTCGCCGCCGTGCACCCGGTGGTGCTGCGAGATCGAGCCCTCGCCGGTGTCGTGCGCGAAGCCGCCCATCTTGGCGCCCTGGTTGAGCGCCAGGATCGCGTTGGCCGACAGCGCGCCGAAGCTCATGGCCGAGATGTTGAACACGCTGGCGCTGTAGGGCTGGGTGCAGGTGAAGCCCGAGGGCGTGGCCGGGTTGGGCGTGCCGCCGATCACGATGCGGAAGTCGTGGTCGGCCAGTTGCGTCGGCTGCATCGAATGGTTGATCCACTCGTAGCCCGAGAGCGTGACGTTGAGCTGGGTGCCGAAGGGCCGGTTGTCGGGTTCGCCCTTGGCGCGCTGGTAGACCAGCGAACGCTGCGCGCGCGAGAAGGGCGCGGCTTCGCTGTCGCTCTCGATGAAGTACTGGCGCATCTCCGGCCGGATGAATTCCAGCAGGAAACGCAGGTGGCCGATCACCGGGTAGTTGCGCAGGATCGCATGCCGCTCCTGGCGCAGGTCGTGCACGCCCACGCCGGTGAGCGTGGCGAACACGGCCAGCGCGAGCCAGGCCGTCCAGGCCTGCGGCAGCAGGACCGAGGCGACGACACTGGCGACGAGGCCTGCCACGCACAGCGCAAAGGCGCTGTAACGGGCTGGAAAGAAGGAAAACGTGGGGGATGAAATGATGTCTCTCCGGGAGCCTGCTGCATCATAGAGGGCTCTATCCGGCCTTTTCATGACCACGACACCCGATACCCCCGCTTCCCCGCCCTCCGACGACACCCCTGCGACCTCGCTCACCCCGAGCGCAGAAAAGGCCCTCGGCCCCGAAGACTTCGACCTGCTCGACACCCTGCTCGACGCGATGCGCGAGAAGGACGACGAGATCCCGCAGTGGGAATTCTGCGAAGGCTTCCTGGCCGCGCTGGTCTGTTCGCGCCGCGCCATCCCGCCCTCGGAGTACTGGCCCGTGCTGCTGGGCGACAGCTTCGTCGCCGCGCAACAGATGGAATTCGTCTGGCACTGGAAACGCCGCTGGCGCGAGGTCGAGCAGGCGCTCGACGCCGACGTCGAGGCGCTCGACGACGACCGCAGCTACCAGCCCGAGGTGCTCGACACCCGCGGCGCCATCGCCTCGCTGCCCGAGGAGGAGCGCGAGGAAGTCGCCGGCGAGGCGATTCCCTCCTTCGCCCAGGTCTATGCGCTGGGCTTCATGTTCGCGGTCGAGAACTGGCCCGAGGACTGGGCCGCGCCGCGCGACAAGGAGGCCGCGGGCATGCTCGACGACGCGCTCCATTCCATCGTCGCGCTGACCGAGGACGACACCGGCAAGCCCGAGCTCTCGATGTTCAGCGAGGACGGCCCGCCCAGCGTGAGCCAGCGCCGGCTCGACGAGTTCGGCGAGGCCATCTGGGCCGTCTACGACCTGCGCCAGCTCTGGAAGAGCATGGGCCCGCGCGTCGAGACGGTGCGCAAGGAAGCCACGCCGGGGCGCAACGACCCGTGCCCCTGCGGCAGCGGGAAGAAGTTCAAGAAGTGCCACGGCGCCTGAGGGCCTGAGGCGCACGCTCGACGTGCGAACGAAGCGGCCACGATGGCCGGTTCGTTCGCCGTCCTCAGATCTTGAAGGCGCGCTGGATGTCCGGCCGCACCAGGTCCGCGTAGTCGCGGTGCTTGCGGATGTAGCCCGCGATGAACTGGCACACCGGGATCACGTGCCTGCCCTCGCTGCGCGCGGCGTCGAGCACGTGTTTCGCGAGCGCCGAACCCACGCCCTTGCCTTCGTTCTCCGGCAGCACCTCGGTGTGCGTGAACATGATGGCGTCGGTCAGCAGGTTGTATTCGCAGTAGCCCGCGAGGGCGTCGCCGGCGTAGGCCTCGTAGCGGTGCAGTTCGGCGTTGTTGACGATGCGGAGGTCGGCCATCGGATGCGGCTCCAGGAAATCAGGGTTGACGGGCCAGGAAGGCCTTGAGGTTGGCGGCCGCGGTGCCGCGCACCTTGCGGCGCAGGCTCGGCGACCAGCCCAGCAGCAGGCCCGGCAGGCCCAGCGCCTGGCGGGCCCAGGTCCAGAAGGAGAAGCTGTCGCGGTGCGTGGCGATCAGGCCCTCGGGCGTGAAGGTGAAGCGCGCATCGACGGCGTTGTCCACGATGCGGCCGGTGGCGCTGAAGCGGTAGTGCGCGTCCCAGTGGGCCTGGCCCCGGGTGCCGTCGGCCTTCACGTCGCGGTACGTGAGCTTCCAGATGTCCGCGCCCTTGGCCTTGGTGCTGCTGCCCAGTAGCTTCCACATGCCGCCGATCTCGCGCGCGCCGCGCAGCTCGAACACCTCGTCCTTGAAGGTGGCGTCGGGGGCATAGCAGGCGGCCATGGTGTCGGCGTCGAGCTGGGCGAAGGCGTCGTAGAAGCGGCGGATCGTCTGTTCGGGTGTGGTGGTCATGGTGCGGGAGGAGGGGCGTCGGCCAGGAGCAGGGCCAGTGTCTGCAGGGCATGGTGGGCGGTGGCGGCGCGCACGGCGGCGCGGTCGCCGTCGAAGCGGCGGCGCTCGCTGCGCAGCACGCCGTCGACCGACCAGCCGAACCACACGGTGCCCACCGGCTTGTCGGGCGTGCCGCCGGTCGGGCCGGCCACGCCGGTGACGGCCAGCGAGACCTGGGCGTTCGAATGCGCGAGCGCGCCCGAAGCCATGGCGCGCGCGACCGCTTCGCTGACCGCGCCGTGCGCGTCGATCAGCGCCGCGTCGACGCCGATCGATTCGTGCTTGGCGGCGTTGGAATAGGTGACGAAGCCCCGCTCGAACCAGGCGCTGGAGCCTGAGAGTTCGGTACACGCCGCGGCGATCAGTCCACCGGTGCAGCTCTCGGCCGTGGCCAGCATCCAGCCGCGGCGCTGCAGCAGCGCGGCGACCTCGGCGGCCAGGGCGGGCAGGGTGGAATAGGCGTCGTTCATGGGCGGCGAGTATGCAACGGGCGGGTGACCGGTCTCATCAGCCGCGCCACAGCGCGATCACCACCAGCGTGCAGAAGGCGGCCACCAGGTCGTCGAAGATGATGCCGAAGCCGGCCAGGCTCCAGCGCATGGTCTGGGGCGTGGCGTTCTTCTGCTTGCACAGGGCGTCGGCCCAGCCCACCGGGCCGCGCTTGACGGCGTCGAACACGCGGAACAGCGCGAAGGCCGCGAACTGGCCCCAGAAGCCGGCCGGCGTGACCAGCCAGAGGATCAGCCAGAAGGCCACCACCTCGTCCCACACGACCGCGCTCGGGTCGGCCACGTTCATGTGGCGCGCGGTCACGGTGCAGGCCCACCAGCCGATCGGCAGCGAGGCCAGGATCACCCAGCCGATGGTGGCGGGCGAGAGCCAGAGCTGCATCACGAGGAAGGCGACCCAGGCCCACAGCGTGCCCACGGTGCCCGGCGCCCAGCGGGGCAGGCCCGAGCCGAAGCCCAGCGCGATGACGTGCGCGGGGTGCGAGAGCATGAAGCGGAAGCTCGCGCGGACCGGCGCGGTGGCGGGCGGGGCGGGGAAGGCGGTCGGCATGGCGCCGGATTCGGGTGCGGTGGACATCACCCCGCAGTGTCGCGCATCTTGGGCGCCGGCTGCGCCTCGACCGGTGCGATCGGCGTGATCGGTGTGATGCGGTAGACGCAGCGCCGCGCACCCGCGATCAGGTGCTCCTCGCGCCGCAGCGCGCCGCGCGGCCCGGCGACCTCGCGGAACACCTCGAGCTCGGAGCGGCAGAAGCCCAGGCAGCTGCTGGCGGCGGCGCAGATCGGGCAGTGGTCCTCGATCAGCAGCCAGTCGGCGCCCTCGCGTTCGACGCGCGCCATGTAGCCCTCGCCGTCGCGCAGCGCGGCCAGCCGGCGCAGCCGGGGCTCGAGCGCCTCGATGCCCTCGCAGGCCTGCAGGTAGGCGGTGCGCGTGGCCTGTTCGCGGGCGGCGATCAGGCGTTCGAGCCCGGGCTCGCCGAAGACCTCGCGCACCGTGGCCAGCAGCTGCACCGTGAGCTGCGCATGCGCGTCCGGAAAGCGCGCATGGCCCGCGGCCGTCAGCGCCCAGTGGCTGCGTGGGCGGCCGGCGCCGGCCTGCGGCTGCAGCCGGGCCTCGACCAGTCCGGCGGCCTGCAGCTTCTGCAGCTGCTGGCGCGCGGCCTCGCCGGTGATCGCCAGTTCGGCGGCGAGGGCGGCGGTCGCGCGCGGGCCGTGCGTCTTCAGCGCGAACAGCAGGCGGTCGGCGGTGGCGGCGGGGTCGGCTTCCATTTATGCAAGTATTTACTTGTTTAATCGTCTGGGCAAGTCTAATATCCAAGACCTGACTTGGATAATAACGCCGGCCGCCCGGCCACGACACATGAGCTCACAAGCCTCCGCGGTGGATGCCGCGCCTTCGCCCTCCACCCCCGACATCACCGCCGGCTGGTCCGAACTCTTCACCGGCCGCAACGGCTGGCGCGCGCTGGCGCTGACCGGCGGCGTCGCGCTGCATGCCGTCAACGTGCACATCGTGACCACCGTGCTGCCCTCGGTGGTGCGCGAGATCGGCGGCCTCGACTGGTACGCCTGGAGCACCACGCTGTTCGTGGTCGGCTCGATCGTCGGCGCGGCCCTGTCGGTGCGCCTGCTGGCCGCGCTGGGCCCGCGCGGCGCCTGCCTGGCCGCGCTGGCGGTGTTCGCCGCCGGTTCGGTCGGCTGCGCGACCGCGCTGGCCATGCCCTGGCTGCTGGCCGGCCGCACCGTGCAGGGCCTGGGCGGGGGCGTCCTCGCGGCCCTGAGCTACGCGCTGATCGGCCGGGTGTTCGAACCGCGGCTGTGGCCGCGCGCGGTGGCGCTGGTCTCGGGCATGTGGGGCGTGGCGACGCTGTGTGGTCCCGCAGTCGGTGGGCTGTTCGCGCAGTCCGGCCACTGGCGCTGGGCCTTCTGGTCGCTGCTGCCGCTGGCCGTGCTGCAGGGCCTGCTGGTGAGCTGGCAGCTGTCGCCGCGGGCCGGCGTGCAGCACCAGCGGCCCGCCACCATGCCGCGCGTGCCGGCGCCGCAGATCGCGCTGCTGGCGCTGTCGGTGCTGGCGATCGCCGCGGGCGGGCTGCTGGACTCGCTGGCGGCGCAGGCGGTCGCGGTGGCGGTCGGCCTGGCGCTGGGCTGGCTGGCCAGCCGCTGGGACCGGCGCGCCACGGTGCGCCTGCTGCCCACCGGCGCCTATGCGCTGGGCCGGCCGCTGGGCGCGATCTACGCGGCCATCGCGCTGCTGCTGGTCGGCACCACCACCGAGATCTTCGTGCCCTATTTCCTGCAGCTGCTGCAGGGCCACAGTCCGCTGGCCGCGGGCTACCTCACGGCCGCGATGGCGGCGGGCTGGAGCGTGGGCTCGCTGGGTTCGTCGGGGCGCCAGGGCGCGGCCGCCGACCGCCTGCTGCGCCTCGGGCCGGTGCTGTCGGCGCTGGGCCTGGGCGTGCTGGCCTGGGTAGTGCCCACCAGCGGCGCGCTGGCGGCCGGCCCGACGCTGGCGCTGATGGCACTGGCGCTCAGCGCGGTCGGCCTGGGCGTGGGCATCGGCTGGCCGCACCTGCTGACGCGCGTGATGGCGCTGGCCCCCCAGGGCGAGGAGGGCATCGCCTCGGCCTCGATCACCACGGTGCAGCTCTACGGCATGGCGGTGGGCGCGGCCATCGCCGGCCTGGTGGCCAATGCCGCCGGGCTCAGCGCGCCCGGCGGCGTGGCCGGCGCGCAGTCGGCGGCGTTGTGGCTCTTCGCCAGCTTCGCGCTGGCGCCGCTGGCGGCCGCCCTGCTGGCCCGGCGCGCGACGCGGGGCACCGCATGAGCCTCGACGCCACCGCGCTCTTCGCCGCCACGCAGGCGCTGGGGCTCGCGCTCTGGGCCAGCCTCGCGGTGATCAACAACGTCCAGGATTTCCGGGGCGCGGCGGCCGCGGTCGGCCGCACGCTGTCGATGGCGCCGCTGGCCGAGGCCCCGGCCATCGACACGCCCCTGCGCCGCCGCGCGATCCGCTCGCCGGTGCTGCACCGGCTGGGCCTGGTCGGCGTGGTGCTGCTGCAGTGCATTGCCGCGGCCGCGCTGTGGACCGGCTGCGTGCTGTGGGCCGCGCAGGGCACGCGCGTGCCGGCGCTGCCCTGGTTCGACCTGGGCCTGGCTGCGCTCTCGGCCGCGGTGCTGGCGATGCTGCTGGGCGGCCTCGCGACGGCCTACTGGATCCGGCAGGAGGCGCTGCAGCAGACGCACTTCCTGCTGCTGCTGTGGATCCTCGCGGCCTTCGGCGTGCTGCACTTCGGCGGGGCCGCATGACGGCCGGCGGCCCCGCGCCGGAAGCGCTCGAAAAGCTGCTGGCCAAGGGCACCGACAACGCGCTGCTGCGCATGGGCCTGGCGCTGGCCTGCCAGCGGCGCGGCGAACTCGAGCGCGCGCGCGGCCATGTCGAGCAGGCGCTGCGGCACCAGCCGGGCTTCGCGGCCGCGGGCCGCCTGCGCGGGCTGATCGCGTTGGAGCAGGGCGAGCCCGCGGTGGCGGCCGAGGCCTTCGCGCAGGCGCTGGACGCCGCGCAACGGCAGGGCGAGCGCCAGCTGGAACGCGAGCTCGCGGTGCGGCTCAAGCGTCTGCAGCCGCCTGCTTCAACGGCTCACACGAAGTGATCGAATGAAGTGAAGCGCTGTTCGACCGGCGCGCGCGCCGCGTCGACGATGCGCACGCCGGGCGCGACCTCGATGCGGCCGATGCGCGTCACCGCGGTGGCGCTCGCGCGGCCGGCCTGGGCCACGGCCTCCCGTGCCGTGGCCGGCGCGGTGAACACCAGCTCGTAGTCGTCGCCGCCCGAGAGCGCGCACAGCCGCTGCAGTTCGTCGCCGAGGTCGAAGGCCGGATGGGCCCGGGCCGCGATGCAGCCGGCCGCGGCATCGGCATCGACCACCGCGCCCACACCGCTGGCGCGCAGGATGTGCGACAGGTCGCCCAGCAGGCCGTCGCTCACGTCGGCCGCCGCGCTGGCGATGCCGCGCAGCGCCTGGCCCAGCGCCACGCGGGGCGCGGGCGTTTCCATGCGCGCGCGCGCCAGCGCGAACAGTTCGGCTGGCAGTTCGAGCGTGCCGCGGAACACTTCGAGCGCCAGCCGCGCATCGCCCAGCGTGCCGCTGACCCAGAGGTCGTCGCCGGCCTTGGCACCCGAGCGCAGCAGCGCGCCGCCCCGGGGCACTTCGCCGAAGACCGTGATGCAGATGTTGAGCGGGCCGCGCGTGGTGTCGCCGCCCACCAGCGCGCAGCCGTGTTCGTCGGCCAGCGCGAACAGGCCGCGCGAGAAGCCGTCGAGCCAGCCTTCGTCGACCGAGGGCAGCGACAGCGCCAGCGTGAAGGCCAGCGGCCGCGCGCCGCAGGCGGCCAAGTCGCTGAGGTTCACGGCCAGCGACTTGTGGCCCAGCCGCGCGGGGTCGACGGTGGACAGGAAGTGCCGGCCCT
Organism: Variovorax sp. J2P1-31; assembly: GCF_030317215.1. Classification (NCBI taxonomy): domain Bacteria; kingdom Pseudomonadati; phylum Pseudomonadota; class Betaproteobacteria; order Burkholderiales; family Comamonadaceae; genus Variovorax; species Variovorax sp. J2P1-31. The sequence goes on along the minus strand of NZ_JASZYA010000002.1, from coordinate 1,726,480 downwards.
CGACCAGCATGTCGGTCGACACGGCCAGCTGCATGCCGGGCGCGGGCTGCAGCAGCGCGCAGTCGTCGCCCACGCCGAGCACCACGGCGCCGGCCGCGCCGGTGGCCGCGCGGCCCTGCGCCGGGCGCGTGAAGTAGCGCGCGATCAGGTCGAACTCACCCATCATGGCCACTTCGGCGGGTTGCGGAAGCGCAGCGCGGCCTGGCGCACCACCTCGGCCAGCAGCTTCTCCCTCGACTGCTTCTCGCGCAGCCAGCGCGCATCGTTCTGGCCGGCCTCGACGTCGGTGCGCAGCTGCGCGATCGAGCGGCTCGCGTTGATCGCCTCGCTGTGCCATTCGAGCTGCGTCATGGTCATCAGGATGTGCTCGCGCAGCGGCATGTGCTGGCCGGTGGCGGGGTCGACGTAGACCGCGTCGAGCCCGAAGCGGCAGGCCTGGAAGCGGTTGTAGGTGTAGACCAGGTAGTCGTCCTCGGTCGGCGTGAAGGGCTGCTCCTGCAGGAACCAGGCGCCCAGCGACTGCACGTAGCCCGCGAGCGCGGCCGCGCGCTCGACCGTCAGCGGCGTGTCGAACACGCGGATCTCGATGGTGCCGAACTCGGGCTTGGGCCGGATGTCCCAGTAGAAGTCCTTCATGCTGCGGACCACGCCGGTGCGGGTCATGCGCTCGAAGTAGTTCTCGAACTCCTTCCACGACAGGGTGAAGGGCGCGCGGCCCGAGAGCGGGAAGGCGAACACCGAGTTGAGCCGGGCCGAGTCGAACTGCGTGTCCTGCCCCTGCACGTAGGGCGAGGAGGCCGACAGCGCGATGAAGTGCGGGATGTAGCGCGACATGCGGTGCAGCATCAGCAGCGCCGCGTCGGCATCGGGGCAGCCGATGTGCACATGCTGGCCGAAGATGGTGAACTGCTTGCTCAGGTAGCCGTAAAGCTCCGACAGCTCGCGAAAGCGCGGCTTGTCGTAGATGCGCTGCTCGTGCCACTGCTGGAAGGCGTGCGTGCCGCCGCCCAGCACCGCGATGTTGAGCTTGTCGGCGTTCTTCACCAGCGCGTCGCGGATCGGCGTGAGCTGGTCGATCACGTCCTGCGCCGAATGGCAGATGTCGGTCGAGATCTCGATCATGCTCGAGGTCATCTCGGGCACCACGCTGCCGGGCAGCGGGGTCTGCGCCATCAGGCGCAGCATGTCCTCGGCATAGGGCGCGAGGTCGTAGTCGTTGGTGTTGACCAGCTGCAGCTCGAGCTCCACGCCCAGCGACAGCGCCACGGACTTGTTGAAGCGCTCGAGCTTGACGCTGCGGTCGGCCGGCAGCGAAGGCGCCGCACCGGACGAAGGGGTTTGCGTGCTCATCGTTGGGTGTCCCTCGTGTCGCGTTCCTCGGGGCGGGTGAAGGCTTCGGGTGCCCAGGGCCGGTGGCTCTCGCCCGAAGCATGGACGGCCACGGTGGCGAGCACCGCGCCCAGCACCTCCATCAGCAGGATCGCGGGCAGCGTGATCTGCGTGATCATCGCGCCCAGCAGCGGCGAGGCGCTGGCGAAGTTGGAGGCGATCAGCAGCGCGATCGACGACAGCGGCGACATCGCGCAGCCGACCCAGAAGGCCTGCTTCCAGCTGGTGCCGCTGCCCTTGTTGGCGATCGCCACGCCGGCGATCTTGGCCACCAGGCGCACGCCGATCACGGCCAGCACCAGGCTGGCCACCGGCATGCTCCAGTCGCCCTGCGCGGCCACGATCGACACCAGCACGAACATCAGCATGGTCAGCAGCGAGGCCGCGGTGCCCAGCTGGCGCGGCCAGGCCCAGGGCTTGGGATTGAGCTGCTTGAGCAGGATGCCGCCGATCAGCGCGGCCAGCGGCGCGGCACCGCCGAAGTGGGCGGCCAGCGCGGCGCCCGCGCCGATCAGCGCGAGCAGCAGGATCGAGGTGTTCTCGCTGGTCGGGCTCATGACCCGCAGCGCCGAGCGCATGGCCAGGGCCAGCACCGCGCCCACCACGAAGGACACGCCCAGCACCACCAGCACCGGGTAGAGCTTGCTGATCAGCCCGGCCGGGCCGCGTTCGAGCAGGCCGGCCTGCGCATAGCCCAGGGCCAGCGCATAGAAGGTGTTGAGCGTGGCCAGCGTGAGCGCGCGCTCGGTCACCGGGCCCGAGGCGCCGGTGTCCATCACCACCCGGCTCAGCACGGCCGGCGAGGCGACGATGGCGATCAGCGCCACCGGGTTGGCCACCGGGTCGGGCACGCCCAGCCAGTGCAGCGTCCAGAACACGCCGAAGTAGGTCAGGGCCGATTCGAGCAGGCTCTGCAGCAGCAGCATCGGGTTGTGGCGGAACCAGCGCAGCGGCAGCCGGCCGCCGGCCTCGAACAGCACGATGGCCACGCCCAGCTCGAGCAGGAACAGGCTGATGCCCTGCAGCGGCCAGACCGCGCCTTCGAAGCCGGCCAGGCCGACCAGTGTGCCGACGATGGCGTAGCCCACCACCTTGGGCAGGCCCATGTAGCGTTGCACCAGGTGGCCGGAGGCCGCGGCCGCGGCGATCAGCAGCGACCACAGCACGGTCGGCAGGCCGGCCGAGGGGCGCACCCATTCGGCCCAGAAGCCCAGGAGGTCGGCGGGAATGAAAGAGGTCATCGGGCAGGCACGAAGAAGCTGGCGGGCCGGCTGCGCCAGCGGGCCCAGATCGCGGAACGGATGCGCGCGCGGTCGACGGCGTTCACGCTGTGGGCCCGCAGCGCGAGGCGGAAGGCGAAGTAGAAGCTCACGCTCACGTTGAGCGCGCCGATCAGCGGCACGGCCGCGACCGCCCACCACAGCGCGGGCAGCTGCAGCGCGGCCGGGCCGAGCGCGCCGGCCGCGGCCGCGATCTGGCCGGCCGAGAGCGTGACGTGGCGCACGTCCAGCCCGACGCCGAAGAAGGCCGCGAACGCCGGCACCAGGCCCAGCATGAGGCCCAGCGAGATGTTCGAGGCGAAACCGGAGATGTGTGTGCGCATGAAGTCGGCCCAGCGGCGGGCACGGGCGGCGCCGAGGAAGGCGCCGATGCGGGGGTTGTAACGCATCGCCGAGTCCAGGCGATGCAGGACAAAGGCGTTTTCGGTCCAGCCGGCCACGATGCTGGACGCGAACAGCAGCAGGCCGGTGAAGGCCGCGTAGAGTGCGGTCGGGCCCGCGAGCGACAGGCCGTGCAGCACGTCGACCGCGTGCACCGCGTCGAGCGGCGCGATGCCCAGCAACTGCTGCGCCGCCACCACGATCGCCAGCACCACCGGCACCACGACCAGCACGTTGCCCAGCACCGCCGCCACCTGCGAGCGCACCAGGTGCGTGACCTCGTCGACGAAGGCATCGACCGCGCCCTCGGACTTCAGGTCGCGCAGCTTGGCGGCCATGGCCGGCGCGGTCATCGCGGGCTGCTTGGTGGCCAGCGTCAGGTGCAGCAGCTGGATCGCGACGAAGCTGGCCGCATACATCAGGCCGGCCGCCAGCCCCCCCCAGAAGGCCGAGAGCCCGAGCGCCAGGATGGCGAACTTGAGCAGCACCGTGACCGAGGTCAGCGCGCCGCCGCCCGCGGCCTTGCGCACCATCTGCGCGTAGGCGCCGCGGTCGCGCGTGATGTAGTGCTCGCCGGCCTCGGCGCTGCGCTCGGTGACCTTGGCCGCGAGCATCGAGGAGTTGGAGGCGATCAGCGCGCGGATGCTGCTGCGCTCGCCGCCGGCCGTGACCAGCTTGCCGACCAGGCGTGCCACGCTGGCCTGCGGCGCGGGGGTCATCAGGCAATCCAGCAGTTCGCGGATGCGCAGCACGCGCTCGCGCAATTGGCGCAGCCGGAACACCAGGCCCACCGAGATGCCGTGGTCCTCGAGATGGGTGTAGACCGAGGACGCGCCCAGCCGGCAGGCGTCGAGCCGGTCGCGAAAGGCGAGGTAGGCGGCCTGCAGCGCGGCCTCGTCGCGCGGCACGCGGAACATCTCGTCGCGCAGATCGTCCAGGCTGGACATCAGCGTGTGGAAGGGGCGCGACTGCCGCACCGGGTCGCTCATGCGCAGCCGCAGCTCGGGCGAGAAACCGGCCGCGACCACCTGGCTGCTGCAGTAGGTGATGGCGTCCATCACGGTGTGGCGCCAGCGCGGGATGTCTTCATCCACCGGGGCGTCCGGCCCGTCGGCCAGCAGTGCGCCCACGCGCGCCAGCGTGGCCTCGTCGAGCAGCGCGATCCAGCGCGCGTCGAAGTCGCCGGGCAGCACCATGCGGAACAGTTCCGAAGCGTCGGTGGTCTCGGGCGTGCCGGGCAGCAGCTTGCGGCGCAGGCGTTCGCTGAGTTCGCTGAGGAAGGCGGTGCGCGGCGCGAAGCCGTGGTCGGCCAGCAGGGCCGTGAGGTCCACGTCGCGCGTGAAGGCCGACCACCAGGCCCGCACGCGTTCGCGCAGCGCGGGGCGGCCGTCGACGGCGTCGAGCAGCAGCCGCACGCGCGCGGCGGCGGCCTGGGGCGTGCCGCGCTCGCCGCGCAGCCAGTCGAACAGGTCGATCAGCCAGACGTGGCGCTCGGGTGTGCCGGCCGCCGGATCGAGTCGGGCGAGCAGCGTCGACAGATCGCTCTGGGCGCGCATCCTGGAGGCGGGGCGCCGGGCTTAGTGCAGCACGCGCGCCGCGGGCGCGCCGTCGGTGTGGGCTTCCAGCAGGAACAGCGGCACCGGCACGTCGTGGCGTCCGCCGTGCTCGTCCACCACGAAGAAGCTGCCGTGCATGGTGCCGCTGGCGGCCTGCAGCCGGCAGCCGCTGGTGTAGCGGAAGGATTCGCCGGGCGCCAGCAGCGGCTGCTGGCCGATCACGCCCAGGCCCTTGACCTCCTGGGCATGGCCCGAGGTGTCGTTGATCAGCCAGTGGCGCGCGATCAGCTGGGCCGCGACCTTGCCGACGTTGGTCACGGTGATGGTGTAGGAGAAGGTGTAGACGTGGTCGTCCGGCGAGGATTGCTCGGGGAGGTAGCGCGGCTCGACCTGGACGCTCATGGGGGACTGGGACATGCGCGAATGGTAACTGTTGGCTCCGGCGCCACGCTGCGACAATCCCGGGCATGAGCAGCCCCACCTACCGCATCGCGCCCTCGATCCTGTCCGCCGACTTCGCCCGCCTGGGTGCCGAAGTCGGCGACGTGATCGCTGCCGGCGCCGACTGGATCCATTTCGACGTGATGGACAACCACTACGTCCCCAACCTCACCTTCGGACCGATGGTGTGCCAGGCCCTCAAGCCGCACGCCAAGAAGCCCGACGGCACGCCCGTGCCCATCGACGTGCACCTGATGATCCAGCCGGTCGACGCGCTGGCCGCGGCCTTCGCGCAGGCGGGCGCCGACTACATCAGCTTCCACCCCGACGCCTCGCCGCACGTGCACCGCAGCATCCAGGCGATCCGCGCCGCGGGCTGCAAGCCGGGCCTGGTGTTCAACCCGGGCGCCGGCCTCGAGGCGCTCGACTGGGCGATCGACGACATCGACCTGATCCTGATCATGAGCGTGAACCCGGGTTTCGGCGGCCAGAGCTTCATCGATTCGGCGCTGCGCAAGATCGAACTGGCGCGCAAGCGCATCGAGCAGAGCGGGCGCGACATCCGGCTCGAGGTCGACGGCGGCATCAAGGCCGAGAACATCGCGCGCGTGGCCTCGGCCGGCGCCGACACCTTCGTGGCCGGCAGCGCGATCTTCAACGCCAAGGACTACGCCGGCGTGATCTCCACCATGCGCGCCAACCTGGCGGGCTGAGCCTTCAGGCCGCGGCGTGCTGCCGGGCGGTGCGCCGCACGGCCTGCGGCGGCTGCCCCATGGTGCGCAGGAAAGCCCGGCGCATGCGCTCCGGGTCGCCGAAGCCGGCCATCGCGGCGACCGACTCGATCGGGTGCCGGCCTTCTTCGAGCAGTTCGCGCGCGGCCTCGACGCGCAGCTTCTCGACCGCGCGCGCGGGCGACTGGCCGGTCTCCGCGCTGAAGGCCCGGCTGAACTGGCGCGGGCTCAGGTTGGCCGCGGCCGCCAGGTCGTCGACCGACAGGCGCTGGCGCAGGTTCTTCTTCGCATAGGCCAGCGCGGTCTGGATGCGGTCCGAAGCCGGTGCCATGTCCAGCAGCGCCGAGAACTGCGACTGCCCGCCGGTGCGCCGGTGGTAGACCACCATCTTGCGTGCCACCGCGCGCGCCACCTCCACCCCCAGGTCCTCCTCGACCAGCGCGAGCGAGAGGTCGATGCAGGCCGTCATGCCGGCCGAGGTCCAGACCGAGCCGTCGTTGACGAAGATCCGGTCGGGCTCGAGGTGGATGGCCGGGTGGGCGCGCTGCAGCGCCTGCGCGAAATGCCAGTGCGTGGTCGCGCGGCGGCCGTCGAGCACGCCGGCCTCGGCCAGGATGAAGGCGCCGGTGCAGATGCTCGCCAGCCGGCGCGACGAGGCCAGCGCGCGCCGCAGGAAGGCCAGCAGGCCGGGCGGGGAGGGCTCGGGCGTCATCGCGCCCGTGACCATCACGGTGTCGAAACGGGCGCGGCCGAAGGGCGCGCTCTCGACGCGCACGCCCGACGAACTGAGCACCGCGCCGCCGTGTTCCGACACCACGCCCACCTCGTAGGCCGGGCGCGCCAGCTGCTGGTTGGCCAGCTCGAACACCGACACCACCACCAGGTCGAGCACCTGGAAGCCCGGGAAGACGACGATGGCGATGCGGCGCATGATGTCCTGAAACGAGGGTTAAATGACTTTCAGGACATGAGCCTAGATGAGCCAATAGAGCCTTGTCAATCCCGACCGCTCAAGGACATCTCTCATGAACACTTCCGCAACCCCGCTGGGCAAGGCCCTGATCACCGGTGCCTCGTCGGGCATCGGCGCCGTCTACGCCGACCGGCTCGCCCGCCGCGGCCATCCGCTGGTGCTGGTGGCGCGCGATGCGACGCGCCTGGCCGAACTCGCGGCGCGCATGAAGGCCGCGCACGGCGTCGAGGTCGAGGTGCTGGTGGCCGACCTCACGCAGACGGCCGACCTGCGCCGCGTCGAGGCCAGGCTCGACAGCGACGTCGGCATCTCGCTGCTGGTCAACAACGCCGGCGTGGGCGCGACCGCGCCGCTGGTGCAATCGACGCCCGAGTCGCTCGACGCGATGCTGCTGCTCAACGTGCTGGCGCTGACGCGGCTCACGCGCGCGGCCGTGCCGGGCTTCGTGGCGCGCGGACAGGGCGCGGTGATCAACATCGCGTCGATCGTGGCGCTGGCGCCCGAGCTGCTCAACGGGGTCTACAGCGGCAGCAAGGCCTTCGTGGTGAACCTGAGCCAGTCGCTGCACCACGAGGTGGGCGACAAGGGCGTGCAGGTGCAGGCCGTGCTGCCTGGCGCCACGCACACCGACTTCTGGCGCATCGCGGGCGTGCCGGTGGAGCACCTGCCCGAAGGCATCGTGATGTCCGCCGAGGACATGGTCGACGCCGCGCTGGCCGGCTTCGACCAGCGCGAACTGATCACCATCCCCTCGCTGCCCGACGTGGCGGACTGGGAACGCGCCGACGCGGCCCGCCGCGCGCTGGGCCCGAACCTGTCGCGCCCGACGCCGGCCGAGCGCTACGGCGTGGCGCTCAGCGCTTGACCTTGTCGTTGTAGACGCGGTCCGTCACCGGGCCGCGGTCGGTGTCGACCGCGCCGCGCTCCACGTCGTCATGGGCCCGCTTGCCCACATCGGTGGCGGTGCCGTCGCTGTTGCGCTGGCTGTCGGAGGACTCGTCGCGTTCGTGCGGCAGGCGCGGCGCGGATTCGCCGTCCTGCGCTGCGCGGGTCTTGCCGTCCTCGGGCTTCTGCGGGGTCTTCTTCGTGGCGGTCATGCGGTGCTCCTTGGGCTTTCGCCTGTGGCTCGGTTATGGCCCGGTCCTCGGAAAAGCCCGGTAGGACCGCCCAGCCGCGCGCTGTAGGATCGCTGGCGATGCCTTCATTTCCGCCCGACGACCTTCTCCGCATCCACAGCTTCGTCTCGACCGAGCCCGGCCCCCGGCTGATCGTGCTCGGCGGCGTGCACGGCGACGAGACCTGCGGCACCGTGGGCATCGAGCGCCTGCGGGCCGAACTCGACGGCGGCGCGTTGCGGCTGGCGCGGGGCGAACTCACGCTGGTGCCGGTGGCCAATCCGCTGGCGCGCCGCCTGCTGCGGCGCGAGGGCGAGCGCAACCTCAACCGCTCCTTCCGGCCCAGCGAGGCGCCGCCCGACCACGAGGCGCGGCTCACCAACCTGCTGTGCCCGCTGCTCGCGCGCCACGAGGTGCTGCTCGACCTGCATTCCTTCCAGAGCGCGGGCGAGGCTTTCTCGATGATCGGCCCGCGCGACAACGCCGGCACGCTCGAGCCCTTTGCGCGCGCCTTCGAGGAAGGCCAGCTGGCGCTGCACATCGGCACGCCGCGCGTGGTCGAGGGCTGGCTGGACATCTATGCCGCGGGCCTGGCGCAGCGCGCGGGCGGCCAGCCGGCCGACGAGGCGGCGCTGGCCTTCGGCTGGGGCACCAACGAGTACATGCGCAGCCAGGGCGGCTACGGCGTCACGCTCGAATGCGGACAGCACACCGACCCGGCCGCGCCCGAGGTGGCCCATGCGGCCATCCATTCGGCGCTTCGCCTGCTCGGCATGGTCGATGCGCCGGCCCCGGTGGCACCGCCACAGCCCGTGCTGCTGCGGCTGGTCAGCGTGACCGACCGCGCCCATGAAGACGACCAGTTCGTGCGCGAATGGGCCACCTTCGACGCGGTGGCGCAGGGCGAGGCCATCGGCGTGCGCGCCGACGGCAGCGTGCTGCGCGCCGAGCGCGACGGCTTCCTGGTGTTTCCGAACACCGAGGCGCTGCCCGGCACCGAGTGGTTCTACTTCGCGGTGGCGAGCGAGCGCAGCCTCTAGCGCATCGGCGCCCCCCCACGACGGGGGAGGCCGGGTTCCTACATGCGCGGCGGAAGCGCCGGGCTAGTTTGCAGGCTGGAGGAATCCCGCCATGCCTGCTGCCGCCAAATCGTCGACCCCCCGTGTGCTCTGGAAAGGCGCGATCAGCTTCGGGCTGGTGCACATCCCGGTTGCGCTCTATTCGGCCACCACCGACCACAGCATCGACTTCGACTGGCTCGACAAGCGCACCATGGACCCGGTGGGCTACAAGCGGGTCAACAAGAAGACCGGCAAGGAGATCGCGCGCGAGCAGATCGTCAAGGGCATCGCCTACGAAGACGGCCAGTACGTGGTGCTGACCGATGCCGAGATCGCCGCCGCCTACCCCAAGACCACGCAGACGGTGGAGATCGAGACCTTCGTGCCGGCCGACAGCATCCCCTTCGTCTATCTGGAGCGCCCCTACTACGTGGCGCCGATCAACCGCGGCGCCAAGGTCTATGCGCTGCTGCGCGAGACCTTGCAGCGCACCGGCCGGGTCGGCATCGCGCGCGTGGTGATCCAGACCAAGCAGCACCTGGCGGTGCTGGTGCCGGCCGGGCCCGGGCTGGTGCTCAACCTGCTGCGCTGGGGCGCGGACATCCGGCCCTGGAAGGACCTGCCCCTGCCGGCCGAGGGCGCCAAGGCCGCGGGCCTGACCGAGCGCGAGCTCAAGATGGCGGGGGAGCTGGTTAAGGACATGAGTTCGGACTGGGATCCCGACGAATTCAAGGACTCGTTCAAGGACGAGATCATGCGACTGGTCGACCGCAAGGTGGCGGCGGGCGACACCGAGACCGTGACCCAGCCCGAGGCGGCCGAGGAAGACGGCCGCGGCAGCGCGAAGATCATCGACCTCACCGAACTGCTGCAGCGCAGCCTGCGCAAGGGTGCCAAGGCGGCGGCCGCGCCATCCGAGGACGACGAGGAAGAAGCGCCTGCCGCGAAGACGGCCGCGCGCAAGAAGCCCGCGCGCAAGGCCGCCCCGGCCAAGAAGGCCCCGGCCCGCCGCCGCGCGGCCTGAGACGCGGAGCCGCCATGGGTGCGAAGGAGGCGCTCGCGCACTACCACCGCAAGCGCGACTTCAGCAAGACGCCCGAGCCGCGCACGGGCGGCAAGGCAGGCAAGGGCGTGCTGTCCTTCGTGGTTCAGAAACACCACGCGAGCCGGCTGCACTACGACTTCCGGCTCGAGCTCGACGGCACGCTCAAGAGCTGGGCCGTGCCCAAGGGCCCCTGCCTCGATCCGCAGGTCAAGCGCATGGCGGTACTGGTCGAGGACCATCCGCTGTCGTACGGCGGCTTCGAGGGCACGATCCCGCCGGGCCAGTACGGCGCGGGCACGGTGATCGTCTGGGACCGCGGCACCTGGCAGGCCGAGGGCGACGCGCGCGCGGCGTTGGCCGCGGGCAAGCTCAAGTTCTCGCTCCAGGGCGAGAAGCTGCAGGGCCACTGGACGCTGGTGCGCATGAAGGGCAAGGGAGAGAAGCAGGAGGCCTGGCTGCTGATCAAGGAGAAGGACGATGCGGCACGACCGCTCGACGACTACGACGTGACCGAGGCCCTGCCCGACAGCGTGATCGCGGCGGCCCGGTCCAAGCCCGCGCCCGCCGCGAAGAAGGCCGCCAGCCGGCGCCGCGCGACGGAGACAGCGCTCCCGGAAAACTTCGCGCCCCAGCTCGCCACCCTGGCCACGGCGCCCCCGCCCACGCCGCAGGAATGGCTCTGGGAACTCAAGTTCGACGGTTACCGGCTGCTGACCCGGATCGAGAAGGGCACGGTGCGCTGCTTCACCCGCAACGGCCACGACTGGACCGCCAAGCTGCCCGAGCTGGCGCGCGCGCTGGCCGGCCTCGAGCTGCGCTCGGCCTGGCTCGACGGCGAGATCGTGGTGCAGGACGCGCACGACAGGCCCGACTTCCAGGCGCTGCAGAACGCCTTCGACCATCGCTCGACCGCCTCGATCGTCTACTGGATCTTCGATGCGCCCTGGCTCGACGGCGAGGACCTGCGCGCCTTGCCGGTCGAGCAGCGGCGCGAGCGCCTGGCCCCCTTGTTGACCGACGACCTGGCGCCGCGCCTGCGCTTCAGCGAGGCCTTCGATGCGCCGCCGCGCGACCTGCTGGCTTCGGTCAGCGCGCTGGGCTTCGAGGGGCTGATCGGCAAGCGGCGCGGTTCGGGCTATGTCTCGCGCCGCTCGCCCGACTGGATCAAGCTCAAGAGCCAGCAGCGCCAGGAATTCGTGATCGGCGGCTACACCGAACCCAAGGGTTCGCGCGCGGGCTTCGGCGCCTTGCTGCTGGGCGTGCACGACGCCGACGGCGCGCTGCGCTATTGCGGCAACGTGGGCACGGGCTTCGACGGCGAGCGGCTCACGGACATCAAGGCGAAGCTCGACGCGCTCGCGACCGCGCATTCGCCTTTCGCCGAGGGCGCGCACGGCGTGCCGCGCACGGTGAAGGCGCACTGGGTCAGGCCGCAGCTGGTGGCCGAGGTGTCCTTCGGCGAATGGACGCGCGAGCATCGGGTGCGCCACAGCGTCTTCCAGGGCCTGCGCAGCGACAAGCCGGCGCGCCAGATCACGCGGGAACAGGCGGTCGCGGTGGCGCCCGCCAAGGACGGTGCCATGACGAAGAAGACAACGAAGACGAACAGCGCCGCGGCCAGGATGCCGCGCATCACCAACGCCGAGCGCGTGATCGACGCCGAGAGCGGCGTGACCAAGGGCGAGCTGGTCGACTACTACGCCCAGGCCACGCCGCTGATCCTGCCGCACCTGCAGGGACGGCCGGTGTCGCTGGTGCGCGCGCCCGAGGGCATCGGCGGCGAGCTGTTCTTCCAGAAGCATGCCAAGGGCACCGAGATGCCGGGCATCACGCTGCTCGACCCCGCGCTCGACCGCGACCACGATCCGCTGCTGCAGATCGACCGCGGCGAAGGGCTGCTGTCGGCCACGCAACTCAACGTGGTGGAGTTCCACACCTGGAACGCGGTGTCGAAGGCCATCGGCCAGCCCGACCGCATGACTTTCGACCTCGACCCCGGCGAGGGCGTGCCCTGGGAGCGCATGCAGGAGGCCGCGCTGCTGGCGCGCACGCTGCTCGAGGAGGTGGGGCTGGTCGGCTTCCTCAAGACCAGCGGCGGCAAGGGCCTGCACGTGGTGGTGCCGATCCGCCGCCACTACGGCTGGGACGCGGTCAAGGCCTTCTCGCAGGCGCTGGTGCTGCACCTGGCCCGGACCATTCCCGACCGCTTCGTGGCCAAGAGCGGTCCGCGCAACCGCGTGGGCAAGATCTTCGTCGACTACCTGCGCAACGGCTTCGGCGCGACCACCGTGAGCGCCTGGTCGGTGCGCGCCCGCCCGGGAATGGGCGTGTCGGTGCCGGTGGCCTGGGACGAGCTGCCGACGCTGCGCTCGGGTGCGCACTGGAACCTGCGCTCGGCGCCGGAGCGCTTCGCGGTGGGCAACATGCCCTGGGCCGACTGGGAGCGCGGACGCAAGGGCCTGGCCGCACCGATGAAGGTGGTGGGCTTCGTCCCCGACGCGCCCGCCTGACCGGCCTCAACCCGTCACTTCGAAGGTCGTGACCTCGAAGCGCTGCAGCGTGTTGGCGCCGAAGACCATGGTGATCGGCACGTCGGCGGCATCGCGGCCGCGCGCGATCACGATGCGGCCGATGCGCGGCGTGTTGTGGCGCGCGTCGAAGGTGTGCCAGCGGTCGCCCAGGTAGACCTCGAACCAGGCGCTGAAGTCCATCGGGTAGGGCACGGGCGGGATGCCGATGTCGCCCAGGTAGCCGGTCACGTAGCGCGCCGGGATGTTCATGCAGCGGCACAGCGTGATCGCCAGGTGCGTGAAGTCGCGGCACACGCCGACGCGCTCGCGGTAGCCCTCGAGCGCGGTGCGCGTGGCGCGCGCCTGCTGGTAGTCGAAGCGCAGGTGGTTGTGCACGAAGTCGCAGATCGCCTGCACCCGGTGCCAGCCCGGCGCGACGCCGCCGAACTGGGCCCAGGCGAAGGCCAGCAGTTCGCTGTCGACCTCGCAATAGCGGCTGGGCAGCACGAAGGGCAGGGTGGCCACGGGCAGGTCGGCCGGCGCGTGGCCGACGGCGCCGTAGTCGACCGGATCGTGCCAGCCCGGGTCGTACACCACCGCGTGGTTGCGCAGGCGCACGCTCTGCACGCCTTCGGGCACATGCACGCGCGCGCAATGGTTGTGGAAGCTGTCCTGGAAATGGTCGGTGCGCAGCGGCGGGCTGATCGTGATGTGCTCGCCCGTCTGGATGTCCGCCGCGCGCGAGGGATGGATCTGCAGCATGTAGAGGAGCGCGGTAGGCGCGCTGACGCCGATTTCGATGTCATAGCCGATCTGGATGAGCATGGCGTCGCTTCGCAAGAGTGGAGTGGTGGGAATGCTGAAGCATGTTCGGTGCCCGCTGCGAACCATGGTAGCGGCGGACGCATCCGCGCGCCCCACGGCAGCCCGTCATGGCGTAGGCGGAAAGCGCTGCGTCGGTGCACGCCTACCGGATCCGCCCCTGTGCACCTACAGACCCGAGCGCGCGGCCACTACGGGGTCGGCACGCGCGCGGCCCTACGCTCATCGGGTCGATGTGATCGTCGACGACCTTCATTCAAACGAGGCAAAAACATGGTGCTTTCCACGCTGGTCGACCTGCTGAACAGCCCCTTCATGGACGAGTTCCTGATCTGGTCGGTGGCGGCGCTGGCCGGCACCATCGGCCTCGTCGCGTTGGTGAATGCGCTGGACATCGTCCTCGACGCAGAAGCCAACTGAGTTTTTTTCGCGCCGTGAGGCGCCTTACCCACGATCCCGAGGATTCGGAATGACCCCAAGAAACAGGGCTGCGGCCAACCGCCGTCCGAAGGCCGGCGACGGCCCGAACGGCAAGCAGATGCAGCTGGCGGGCTTCACCCAGGAGGGCGCGGCGCAGCTCACGACCAACCAGGGTCTGCACATTCCCGACAACCACAACTCGCTCAAGGCGGGTGTGCGCGGCCCGACGCTGCTGGAGGACTTCATCCTCCGCGAGAAGATCACCCACTTCGACCACGAACGCATTCCCGAACGCGCCGTGCATGCGCGCGGTTCGGCGGCCCACGGCTACTTCGAGGTCTACAAGTCGATGTCGCAGTTCACCTGCGCCGATTTCCTGCAGGACCCGGCCCAGAAGACGCCCGTTTTCGTGCGCTTCTCGACCGTGGCCGGCGAACGCGGTTCGGCCGACACGGTGCGCGACGTGCGCGGCTTCGCGGTCAAGTTCTACACCCGTGAAGGCAACTACGACCTGGTGGGCAACAACATCCCGGTGTTCTTCATCCAGGACGCGATGAAGTTCCCCGACCTGATCCATGCGGTCAAGCCCGAACCTCACCATGCGATGCCGCAGGCCGCGAGCGCGCACGACACCTTCTGGGACTTCGCCTCGCTGATGCCCGAGACCACCCACATGCTGATGTGGGCCATGAGCGACCGCGCCATCCCGCGCAGCTACCGGATGATGGAAGGCTTCGGCGTCCACACCTTCCGCTTCGTCAACGCGCGCGGCGAATCGCACTTCGTCAAGTTCCACTGGAAGCCCAAGCTGGGCGTGCACGGCCTGGCCTGGGACGAGGCGCAGAAGATCGCCGGCAAGGACGCCGACTTCCATCGGCGCGACCTCTGGGACGCGATCGAGAACGGCGACTTCCCGGAGTGGGAGCTGGGCGTGCAGATGATCCCGCAGGACAAGGAGCACTCGCTGGGCTTCGACCTGCTCGACCCGACCAAGCTGATCCCCGAGGAACTGGTGCCGGTGCAGAAGATCGGCCGGCTGGTGCTCGACCGCAACCCCGACAACTTCTTCGCCGAGACCGAGCAGGTGGCCTTCCACCCGGGCCATGTGGTGCCGGGCATCGACTTCAGCAACGATCCGCTGCTGCAGGGCCGGCTGTTCTCGTACACCGACACGCAGATCTCGCGGCTGGGCGGTGCCAACTTCCACGAGCTGCCGATCAACAAGGCGGTGTGCCCCTTCCACAACTTCCAGCGCGACGGCATGCACCGCCAGACCATCGCGCGCGGCCAGGTCGCCTACGAACCCAACACGCTGGCCACCGGCGCGGAGTACCGCGTCGATGGCGAGAGCGGCGGTTTCCAGTCGTACCCGGAGGCCATCGAGGCGCCCAAGGTGCGGCGCCGCAGCGCCTCCTTCGACGACCACTTCACGCAGGCGCGGCTGTTCTTCAACAGCCAGAGCACGGCCGAGAAGGAACACATCGTCGCGGCCTTCCGCTTCGAGTTGTCGAAGCTCGAGGTGCCGGCGATCCGCCAGCGCATGGTGGACAACCTCGCGCACGTCGACGAGAAGCTGGCGCGGCGCGTGGCCGAGCCGCTGGGCATCGGCGCTCCCGACGCCAAGGCCGCGGCCGGCCGGCCGGGCTTCCGCGACCACCGCATCGCCTCGGCCATCGAGGAGTCGCCCGCGCTGCGCATGGTCGACAGCGGCGACGGCTCGATCAAGACCCGCAAGATCGCGATCCTGGTGGCCGATGGCGTGGACTCCGCCTCGCTCAAGCCGATCCGCGAGGCGCTGGAGCATGCCGGCGCGACCTGCAAGGTCGTCGGCCCGCGCCTGGGCACGGTGGCCAGCGCCTCGAAGCGCCAGATCGACGTCGACGCCACTTTCGCCAACATGCCCTCGGTGATGTTCGATGCGGTGCTGCTGCCGGCCGGCAAGGAGGGCGCCGCAGCCATGGCGCTGAACGGCGACGCGGTGCATTTCGTGCTCGAAGCCTTCAAGCACTGCAAGGCGATCTGCGCGGTGGGCGAGGGCGTGCAGCTGCTGGCCACGCTGGGCGTCACGGCGGACTCGGCCGCGCCGGCCGGCGTGGTGGTGGCGGCGACGCCGGTCACCAACCTGGGCGACACCACCGCGGCCACCGACATCGCCGCGAGCTTCGTGGCGGCGATCGCCAAGCACCGGCATTGGGACCGGACGGGCGTGGAGGCGGTACCGGCCTGAGCGGGCTGACCGTCTCTCGATCAAAAAAAGGGACGCCGGCTGGCGTCCCTTTTCGTTTCAGCGGAGGGCCGCGCTCAGCCCCGTGCCGGAATCCCCAGGCCCCTGACGACGGCGGGCCGGGCCACGAAGGCCTCGAGCACGCGGTTCACGTGGGGGAAGTTCTCGAAACCCACCAGTTCGCGCGCTTCGTAGAAGCCGATCAGGTTGCGCACCCACGGGAAGGTCGCGATGTCGGCGATGCTGTAGTCGGCGCCCAGGAGCCAGTCGCGGCCCGCGAGGCGTTGTTCGAGCACGCCCAGCAGCCGCTTCGATTCGGCCACGTAGCGGTCGCGCGGGCGCTTGTCCTCGTAAGCCTTGCCGGCGAACTTGTGGAAGAAACCGAGCTGGCCGAACATCGGGCCGATGCCGCCCATCTGGAACATCACCCACTGCAGCGCTTCGTAGCGGCCGGCCGCATCGGCGGGCAGGAAGCGCCCGGTCTTCTCCGCCAGGTAGAACAGGATCGCGCCCGACTCGAACAGCGCGAGCGGCTTTCCGCCGGGGCCGTCCGGGTCGATGATCGCGGGGATCTTGTTGTTCGGGTTCAGCGAGAGGAAGGCCGGCGACAGCTGGTCGTTGGTCTCGAAGCTCACCAGGTGCGGCTCGTAGGGCAGGCTGAGTTCCTCCAGCAGGATCGAGACCTTCACGCCGTTGGGCGTGGGCAGCGAGTAGAGCTGCAGGCGCTCCGGATGCTGGGCGGGCCACTTCTGCGTGATGGGAAAGGCGGAGAGATCGATGGTCATGGTGTGCGCACGGGGCAGGAAGAAAGGAGCCGGAGGCAGCGGTGGGCGCTGCTGCTGTGTCGAATTCTGCATGGCCGCCGGTGTTTCGTCCCGGCCGGGGTTTTGCAGCCGTGGCGGTGGGCGCCGTACCATCGCGCCCACGTGTTCGCCCCTTGCCCGCAGGAGACCCCATGACCAATCCGGACCCCGACCCGAGCGCCTCGGTGCGCATCGACCAGCGCATCGCCGAGCTTGCCGATTGGCGCGGCCAGACGCTGGCGCGCATGCGCCAGCTGATCCACGAGGCCGACCCGGCGGTGGTCGAGGAAATGAAATGGCGGGGCACGCCGGTGTGGTCGCACGACGGCATCCTCTGCACGGGAGAGTCCTACAAGAAGGTCGTGAAGCTCACCTTCGCCAAAGGTGCCTCGCTCGCGGACCCGGCGCGGCTGTTCAACGCCAGCCTCGACGGGAACGTGCGCCGCGCGATCGACATCGCCGAGGGCGAGCAGGTCGATGCGGCGGCGTTCAAGGCGCTGGTGGGTGAGGCGGTGGCGCTCAATGCGTCGTCCGTCAAGCCGAAGCCCGCGAAAAAGCGCAGCGCCTGAGCTGGCCGCGCGCTCCTGCGCCGCCATGGCCCAGTCGCGAAAGCGCGTTCTTGGCTCTACCGCGCCCGGACCCGGCTGCCTAGAGTCGCTGCATGACCCAAGCCACCCCTCTTTCCCCCCGACCGATCGACGCCGCCCTGCGCCATGCCGAGACCGATGCCGAACTGCGCGCCTGCTGGCCCGTGATGCAGCAGCTGCGACCGCACCTGCAGGGCCCCGACGACTTCATCGCCCGCGTGCGCCGCATGCAGGACGACAGCTACCGCCTGCTCGCCGTCTGGCAGGGCGACAGCCCGCGCGCGCTGGCCGGCTACCGGTTGCAGGAGAACCTGGTCTATGGCGGCCGTTTCCTCTACGTCGACGACCTGGTCACCGACGAAGCGGCACGCGGCACGCAATGGGGCGCACGCCTGATCGAGGCCACCACGCGCATCGCGGACGAGGCCGGCTGCGTGCGCTTCGTGCTCGACACCGGCCTGTCGAACGCGCTGGCCCAGCGTTTCTATTTCCGCCAGGGCCTGCTGACCGAGGCGATCCGCTTCGGCCGCACGCTGGGCACGGCCGGAGCCGCGGCATGAAGAAGATCCTGCACATCGTCTGCAGCCCGCGCGCCGAGGGCTCGCACAGCACGCGTTTCTCTTCGCGGATCGTCGAGCGCCTGATGGCAAGCCACCCCGAGGCCGAGGTGCTCGTGCGCGACCTCGCCAGCGTGCCGCTGCCGCAGGTCGACAGCGACTACGCCTACACCTTGGCCGGTGCCCGGCCCGACGTGGCGGCGCCGGGCTCGCTGGCGCGCTCCGACCACCTGATCGCCGAGCTCGAACAGGCCGACGCCGTCGTCATCGGCACGCCGATGCACAACTACACCGTGCCGTCCTCGCTCAAGGCCTGGATCGACCACGTGCTGCGCATCGG
Organism: Variovorax sp. J2P1-31; assembly: GCF_030317215.1. Classification (NCBI taxonomy): domain Bacteria; kingdom Pseudomonadati; phylum Pseudomonadota; class Betaproteobacteria; order Burkholderiales; family Comamonadaceae; genus Variovorax; species Variovorax sp. J2P1-31. The sequence continues at coordinate 1,708,245 of NZ_JASZYA010000002.1, read as the reverse complement.
CCGCACCTTCGTGCCCACGCCCGAAGGCAAGCAGGGCCTGCTGCCCGACCGGCCGGTGTACGTGGCGGTGGCCTCGGGTGGCCTCTACCTGGGCGAACATGCGCGCCAGCCGGATTTCCTCACGCCCTACCTCAAGGCGGCGCTGGCCACCATCGGCCTGCGCAGCCTGCACTTCTTTGCGCTGCAGGGGATGGTGCGGGGGGAGACGGCGGTGGCGGAGGAGTGGCGCGGGGCGGCGGCGTTGCTCGACGCTCAACTCCCTTTGCAGAAAATGGCGCTGCTGGACTGAGTCGCCAATCCCCGCACATTCATCGAAATGCGCGTGGATCACGCTGCATCGACAGACTCGCGGCTGCGGTTGATGCTGGCCAGCACGAAGGGATTGCGGATGGCCCCGGGCTCGACCAGGTCCACGCCGCGTCCCAGCAGCTTCTCCAGGTCTGCCTTGGCGCCGAAGAAGGTGTCGAGATCGACGACGGTGTCCGGCGCGAACTCCACCAGGAAGTCCGCATCGCTGTGGTCCGCATCGAAGTCCTCGGCCCGCGCCGCGGAACCGAACACGTCGAGTCGACGGATTCGATAGCGTTGGCAGATGGCGGAGATGCCGGCGCGGTGTCTGGCGATGGCGGGGTGCATGGCGCAAGTTTAGTGCGCCAGGCCTGGCATCGGTGACACGGCCGCAAGGCACGCCTCACCGCACGCCATTCACTTCCCCCAGCCGTCCCGCATCCCCGCCGCCCGGTTGAACACGCGCGCACCGCTGGCGCTGGCCTTCGAATCGACCACGAAGTAGCCGTGGCGCTCGAACTGGAAGCCCGCGCCGCCGGCCTCGGCGCCCGCGAGGGAAGGCTCGACGAAGGCCGTGATGGTGCTCAGGCTGTTCTTGTTGAGTTCTTCCAGCAGCTCGCCGCTGCCCGGCTTCTCGGCCGCGAACAGGCGTTCGTAGAGGCGCACCTCGGCCGGCAGTGCATCGGCGACCGCGACCCAGGTGATGTTGCCCTTGACCTTGACCGCGTCGGCGCCCGGCGTGCCGCTCTTGGTGTCGGGCACCAGCGTGGCCTGGATCTCGAGCAGCTGGCCGTCGGCGTCGCGCGTGGCGCCGGTGCATTCGATGGTGTGGCCGTACTTCAGGCGCACCTTGTTGCCAGGGAACAGGCGGAAGAAGCCCTTGGGCTGCACGTCTTGGTAGTCGGTGCGCTCGACCCAGACCTCGCGGCCGATCTTGAACTGGCGCAGGCCGGCGTCGGCGTCGCGCGGGTTCAGGGGCGCGGTGCAGTCGTCGAGCACTTCGTCGCCGCCCATGAGCTCGCCCCAGTTGGTGATCACCAGCTTGACCGGGTCCAGCACGGCCATGGCGCGCGGGGCGATCGGGTCCAGCGTGTCGCGCAGCGCGGCCTCGAGGCTCGCGTAGTCGATCCAGCCGCCGGACTTGGTCACGCCGCTGCGTTCGCAGAAGAGCTTCAGGGCTTCGGGCGTGTAGCCGCGGCGGCGCAGGCCGGCCAGGGTGGGCATGCGCGGGTCGTCCCAGCCGTCGACGTGGCCTTCCTCGACCAGCTGGCGCAGCTTGCGCTTGCTGGTGATCACGTGGGTCACGTTGAGGCGCGCGAACTCGTACTGGCGCGGGTGCGGGCTGGCGATCAGCTTGCCTTCGGCCAGGCGGTCGAGCAGCCAGTCGTAGAAGGGGCGCTGGTCCTCGAACTCCAGCGTGCAGATCGAATGGGTGATCTGCTCGAGCGCGTCCTCGATCGGGTGCGCGAAGGTGTACATCGGGTAGATGCACCAGGTGTCGCCGGTGTTGTGGTGGGTGGCCCGGCGGATGCGGTAGAGCGCCGGGTCGCGCATGTTGATGTTGGGGCTCGCCATGTCGATCTTGGCGCGCAGCACCGCGGCGCCGTCCTCGAGCTGGCCGTCGCGCATGGCGCGGAAGCGCGCCAGGTTCTCGGCCGGCGTGCGGCTTCGGAAGGGGCTGTCGGTGCCGGGCGTGACGAAGTCGCCGCGGTTGACGCGCATCTCCTCGGGCGTCTGCTCGTCCACATAGGCCAGGCCGGCCTCGACCAGGTACTCGGCCGCGCGGTACATGAAGTCGAAGTAGTTGCTCGCGAAGTACTCGTGCGGCTGCAGGGTGCCGGGCGCGCTGGGGCGGTCGGCCAGGTAGGTCTCGTAGCCCAGCCACTGCACGGCTTCGCGGATCGAGTCGACGTATTCCTGCTCTTCCTTCTCGGGGTTGGTGTCGTCGAAGCGCAGGTGGCACACGCCGCCGTATTCCTTGGCCATCTCGAAGTTCAGCCAGATGCTCTTGGCGTGGCCGATGTGCAGGTAGCCGTTGGGTTCGGGCGGGAAGCGCATGCGGACCTGGGCCGGGTCGGCCATGCCCTGGGCGTGGTGGGCGGCGTCGCCGGGCGAGCCGCCCCATTGGCGCTGGGCATAGGTCTTCTGCTCGAGATCGTTTTCGATGACGTGGCGCAGGAAATTGCTGGGGGCCGCGGGCGTTTTGTTGCCGCTTTTGTCTACAGGGGAGGTCATGGGATCATTCTAGGCGGCGGGTCCGGGCGTTACCTTTGGCAACGAACTTCACGATGCCGAGTGAACCTGATTAACGCCTGACGCGTTCAATACAGGCATGGGCGGTTGTCGCCCCCGGTCGATTCCCCGGCATCCCGCCGCCGACCGCCCCGTTTTCACAGGAGTCCCGTCATGAGCCTCACACGTTCTACCTTCTTCAAGTGGGCCGCCGCCGGTGCGGTGGCCGCCGCCGCGCTGTTCGGCGCCTCGGCCGCCAGCGCCCGTGGCGATGTCAGCTGGTCCATCGGCATCAACACGCCCGGCGTGGTCTTCGGCGCCCCCGCGCCCACCTACTACGCCCCGCCGCCGACCTACTATGCGCCGCCGCCGACCTATTACGCACCGCCGCCGGTGTATTACCGTCCTGCTCCGGTCTATTACGCACCGCCGCCGGTGTATTACCGGCCGGCACCCGGCTACTACCGGGGCGGTGGCTACTACCGCCACGACCACGGTCGTCGCGACTGGCGCTGAGTCGCCAAGACCCGGGCGCGCCTGAACGCGCCCGCCAGCAGCCGGCCTCTCGAGGCCGGCTTTTTCTTGGGCGCTACATCGCGCGGAACAGGTGGGCGTAGAGCCGGCTGACCGGGATGGTCTCGCTGCGGTCGCGCAGCGTGAGCGAGAGCTTGCCGGCGTCGTCGCGGTGCACGGAGGCGATCGCGTCGGTGCGCACGGCCACCGCGCGGTGCACCTGCCGGAAGGTGTTGGCGTCGAGTTGCGGCAGCAGCTGCTTGAGGGGGGTGCGGATCAGGTATTCGCGCGTCGCGGTGAGCACGCGCACGTACTTGTCGGCGGCCTCGAAATACTGGACCTCGTCGATCGGCACCATGTGCACGGTCGCGCCCGAGGAGCCGGCCTCGCTGGCCGTGATGAACTTGAGCGGCGTGCCGGCCGGGTCGCCGGCCGCGTTGAGCAGCCGGCGCCACTGGGCCAGGGTGCTGGCCAGCACGTCTTCGCCGGGCACGGCGGTCGAGCGGCGCAGCGCCATGGCTTCCTTGAGGCGGGCCACGGTGCGCCGGAGCCGTTCGGGCTGCACCGGCTTGAGGATGTAGTCGATGGCCTGGGCGTCGAAGGCGCGGGTCGCGTACTCGTCGTAGGCGGTGACGAACACCAGCTGGGGCAGCGGCGCCTCGTCGGCCGGCCAGTTGTCGGCCAGTTCGGCGGCGGCGGCCAGCCCGTCGAGGCCGGGCATGCGGATGTCCAGGAACAGGATCTGCGGCAGCAGGCGCAGGGCCTCGCGCACCGCGCTGAGGCCGTCGCCCACGCCGGCGACCACCTGCAGCTCGGGCCAGGCCAGCGCAAGCTCTGCGCGCAGGGCTTGGGCGAGCAGGGGCTCGTCTTCGGCGATCAGGGCGGTGGGATTCATGGGCGTGAGGGGAACGAGATGCTCGCGCAGGTGCCGCCCCCGCGCAAGGGGTGCAGCTGCAGGACGCCGTCGTCTCCATGCAGGGTCGCCAGCCTCTCCCTGACCTGCGCCAGGCCGAAGCCGCCGCCTTCCGACGGCGCGGCACCCGCGGGGGCCTGGCCCTGGCCGGTGTCGCACACCTCCAGCCGCAGCCGGTCGCCCTCGCGCCGCGCGCGCACCGTGATCTCGCCGCCCTCGACCTGCGGTTCCAGGCCGTGCCGGATGGCGTTCTCCACCAGCGGCTGCAGCAGCAGCGGCGGCACGGGCACCTCGCGCAGCGCGGCCGGCAGGTCCAGCGTGTAGCGCAGCCGCGGGCCCATGCGCACGGCCATCAGCTCGAGGTAGTCGCCCAGCCGGTCGAACTCGGCCGCCAGCGGGTGCGACAGCGCGCGCGAGCCCGACAGCGTGACGCGCAGGTAGCTGTTGAGCCGGTCGAGCATGGTCACGGCGCGCGGCGGGTCGAGCGTGATCAGCACCCGCAGGTTGGCCAGGGTGTTGAACAGCATGTGCGGCTCGAGCTGCGTTTCGAGCAGCTTGAGCCGGGCCTCGGTGGCGGCGCGCTGGGCCAGTTCGATCTGGCTCTGCAGGTGCTTGCTCTTGCCCAGGCTGTAGAAATAGAAGCACATGCCGACGGTGGCGGTGAGCGTGATGACGATCGCGGTGGCCAGCTTGTGGCCGGCGAAGTCCAGGAAGTCGAAGGCCGGTGCGCCGATCCAGGCGTCGCCGATGAGGTTGCCGCCCAGGAAGCCCAGGGTCACGCCGACCGCCACCACCAGGTAGCCCCTGAAACCGAAGGGCCAGCGGATCTCGCGGCCGCGGGTCAGCAGCAGCCGGCAGCCGTCGATGAACAGCCAGCTGATGGTGCCTATCGACAGCGAATAGACCAGGTGGTTGGCCCAGCCGCCGCCCTTGGTGACGGTCAGTGCGATGGCGATCAGGCAGCAGAAGACGGCGGTGACCAGGCCGTGCCGCAGCATGTCCCGCAGGTCTTCGGCAAGGCGCCGGGACGGCGGGGTCGTGCTCGGCGCGGCCAGGCTCATCCGCGATCCCCGGCGCGCAGCGCGCGGCGCTCGCGTTCCAGCAGCCGGTCGTAGAGGCCGCCGCCGGGCGCCAGCAGCCAGACCACCGCGCCATGGACCAGCAGGCCCAGGCCCCAGCCCATGAGCGGATAGACCGCCCAGCTGTGGCCGTTGGCGGCCGACAGCGTGACCAGGCCCAGGTTGACCAGCACGTAGACGAAGGCGTGGATGTACCAGCCCATCTTGGCGCCGGCGCGGCGGCGGGCGGCGCGCTCGAGGTCGGGACGGGCGGGGTTCGAAGCGGGGTAGGCCATGGCGATGCTCCTCAGCATAAGGGGTGGGGAATGGAGGGCGGGCTCAACTGCGTTCGATGCCCAGCCCGGTGTCGAGCGGTGCGTCAGCGGGCAGGGTCTCCTGCGGGCGGGCGGCGCGTTGCCGCAGTTCTTCCGTGGTCTCGCCCGGCCCGTCGGGCCGCCAGCCCGGCGGCTTGACCAGGTAGCCCAGGAAGGCGCGCGCCGAGCGTGCCGAGGCCAGGTCGCGCCACAGCGCGCGCCATTGCGAGAACTCGATCTCCAGCAGGTTGTGCGAGGTGATCGGCCGCACCAGGCCGTAGCGGCAGGGCAGGTCGGCGCGCTCGGGGATGTAGGTGCCGAACAGGCGGTCGAACACGATCAGCACGCCGCCGTAGTTGCCGTCTAGGTATTCGAGGTTCGAGGCATGGTGCACGCGGTGCGCCGAGGCCGTGTTGAACACCCATTCCAGCGGCCCGAGGCGCGGGATCCAGGTGGCGTGGATCCAGAACTGGTAGAGCAGGTTCAGCGTGAACATCAGCAGCACCACGCGCGGCGGCATGCCCAGCAGCGGTGCCAGCATGAAGAAGGCCAGCGTGCCGGTGAGCTTGCCGGTCCAGCCGAAGCGGTAGGCGGCCGACAGGTTGAGCTGGTTGGGCGAATGGTGGATGGCATGGGTGCACCAGAACCAGCGCACCCGGTGCGCCGACCGGTGGTACCAGTAGTAGCAGAACTCCTGGCCGATGAAGCAGGCGGCCCAGCCGGTCCAGTGGTCCATCGGCAGCGTGAGCAGGCGGTGGGCGTAGAACCAGTCCATGGCGCCGGTCCAGAAGGCCAGCGGCAGCAGCCAGCGCAGCGGGTATTCGCGCACCAGGAAGTCGACCACCGAGATGGCGGAGGCCTTCCAGTCGTAGCTGCGCCAGCCATGGCGCCAGGACAGCACCAGGGCCTCGGCGACCGAGGCCACGAGCACCACGGTGACGGCCAGCTTGAGGATCAGCAAGAGCACGCTCATGGCACTTCCTGGCAGTGGGACGGTGGCGGGATTGTCAGGCCGCGCGGGCGCCGGCGGCCATCGAATCGGTCGCGATGGCCAGCTTCCACAGGCGCACGGCGCGGGCCGCGAAGACGCCGGTGAAGGCGCCGTAGAGCATGGGCAGCAGCACGGCGAAGGTGGGCTGCAGCTTCAGCTCGGGGTGCATGGCCAGGGCGATGGCCACCAGGTACTTGGTCAGGAAGATGCCCATCATGAGCATCAGCGGCACCGGGCTGCCGGCCAGGTGGAAACGGCGTGCCGCCGCGTCGTAGCGGGTGGTGGCGGGCAGCGGGCGCTGCAGCAGCAGGGCCAGCATCGCGGCCACGGCCACCGCCCAGCCGAGCAGCGCGCCGACGGCGTCGCCGAAGACGGAGATCACGCCGTAGAGCGACAGCGCGCCCATGACGACGGGCATCAGGGTGACGCGGTTCAGGCCCACGCTGTGGGTGAGCATCTGCTTGGCGCCGAGCCAGATGAGCAGCGCGAAGACGGCGAACACCCACTTGGGGGTATGGAGGATGACTTGCATCAGCATGGTGGCACTCCGTGGAAGGTTGGGAGGGTGGAATGGCGGGGCAGGAAGCGATGGAGCGGACTGTGCCGGGAAGCGCCGCCGCCCGCCAGCGCGGTGCGACGGAATGCCGGCAGGCGGCGCGAACGGAGGCTCGGCGGCGCCAAATGCGCTCGGAGGCGGCGGGGCGTGACGGCGGCCCGGCGCTTTACCCGCCGTTTACGGACAGGCAGATGAAGCGTCGCAATCCGCGGCCGGGCGCAGGCTACGATTCGATGCAAATTTCCGCGCGTCGGTCCAACCGGCGGCTCTCTTCAGGACTCTCCATGGACAACCGTCCCGCCGAAACAACCCCCACCCCCCCGGCCACCGAAGCCCCACCGCGCCCGCGTCGGCGCTGGCTCGGCGGCACGATCGCGCTGCTGGTGCTGGCGGCGCTGATCGGCACCGCGTGGTACCTGGCCAATCGGCCGCCGGCCGATGCCGCGCCCGGGGGGCGGCCAGGCGGCGGCGCACGCGGACCGGGTGGGCCCGGTGGCCCGCGGGCCGGCGGCGGCGGTTCCGGTCCGCTGGTGACCGTGGGCATGGCGGTGGCCAAGCGGGCCGACATCCCGGTCTATCTCGATGCGCTGGGCACGGTCACGCCGGTCACGACCATCACGCTGCGCCCGCAGGTCTCGGGCGTGATGACCGACGTGCTGTTCACCGAAGGCCAGACCGTCAAGAAGGGCGACGTGCTGGCCCGCATCGACCCGCGCCCCTATGAACAGGCGCTGATGCAGGCCCAGGGCACGCGCGTGCGCGACGAGGCGCAGCTCGAGGCGGCGCGGGTCACGCTCGCGCGCTTCCGCACGCTGCTGGGCCAGGACTCCATCGCCCGCCAGGACGTCGACACCCAGGCCGCGCTGGTCAAGCAGCTCGAAGGCACGGTGACCACCGACAAGGCGGCCGAGGGCGCGGCGCGGCTCAACCTCGAGTACACCCGCGTGACCTCGCCGGTCAGCGGCCGCGTCGGCCTGCGCACGGTCGACCCGGGCAACTACGTGGCGGGCGGCGCCACCACCGGCATCGCCGTGATCACGCAGATGACGCCCATCGACGTGCAGTTCTCGGTGCCGCAGGACCGCGTGCCCGACATCGAGCGCCGCGTGGCGCAGGGCGCGAAGCTCAGCGTGACGGCGCTCGACCGCACCAAGGCCAGCACGCTGGACACCGGCGTCTTCTCCACGCTCGACAACGTGGTCGACGTGCAGACCGGCACGGTCAAGGCCAAGGCCCGCTTCGGCAACGCCGGCAGCACGCTGTTCCCGAGCCAGTTCGTCAACGTGCAGCTGCTGCTGCGCACGGTCGAGGGCGCGGTGGTGGTGCCGGTCACGGCGCTGCGCACCGCGGGCACCGGCAACTACGTCTACGTGATCAACGAGGACCGCACGGTGTCGATGCGCAACGTGAAGCGCGGCGAATCGACGGTCGAGTCGGTGGTGATCACCGAGGGCCTCAAGGAAGGCGAGCGCGTGGTGACCGAGGGCGGCGACCGCCTGAAGGACGGCACCACCGTGCAACTGCCCACCGACGCACCGGCCGCGCCGCGCGTGCGCGGCGGCGCCTCGGGCGCGCGCCATGGCGCCTCGGGGCCGCGCGGCGGTGCCTCCGGCCCGCGCCGCCGGCCGGAATGAGGACGCGCCAGCCATGAGTCCGTCGCGCCCCTTCATCGAGCGGCCGGTCGCGACCGCGCTGCTGATGCTCGCCATCGTGCTCGCGGGCTTCGTCGGTTTCCGCTTCCTGCCGCTGTCGGCGCTGCCGCAGGTCGACTACCCGACGATCCAGGTGCAGACGCTCTACCCGGGCGCGAGCCCCGAGGTCATGAGCCGCACCGTGACGGCGCCGCTCGAGCGCCAGTTCGGCCAGATGTCGGGCCTGAACCGCATGAGCTCGACCAGCGCCTCGGGCGTGTCGATCATCACGCTGCAGTTCGGCCTGGCCGAGACACTGGACGTGGCCGAGCAGGAGGTGCAGGCCGCCATCAACGCCAGCAACTCGCTGCTGCCGGCCGACCTGCCCGCGCCGCCGGTGTACGCCAAGGTGAACCCGGCCGACGCGCCGGTGCTCACGCTCGCGATCAGCTCGGGCACCATGCCGCTGACCGAGGTACAGAACATCGTCAACACCCGGCTCGCGCAGAAGATCAGCCAGGTCTCGGGCGTGGGCCTGGTCACGCTCTCGGGCGGCCAGCGGCCGGCCGTGCGCATCCAGGCCGACACCAAGGCGCTGGCTTCCTACGGCATCGGCCTCGACACGCTGCGCACCGCCATCTCGGCGGCCAACTCCAACAGCGCCAAGGGCAGCTTCGACGGCCCCAAGCGCTCGTACAGCATCAACGCCAACGACCAGCTGGTCACGGCCAAGGACTACCTCGACCTGATCGTGGCCTTCCGCAACGGCGCGCCGGTGCGCATGTCCGACGTGGCGGGCGTGGTCGACAGCGCCGAGAACACGCGGCTCGGTGCCTGGTCCGGCATCGACGGGCAGCTCACGCCCAGCATCATCCTGAACGTGCAGCGCCAGCCCGGCGCCAACGTGATCGCCACGGTCGACGCGATCAAGCGCCAACTGCCCGAGCTGCAGGCCGGCCTGCCGCCCACGTTGGACGTGCGGGTGCTGAGCGACCGCACCACCGGCATCCGGGCTTCGGTCAAGCACGTCGAGATCGAGCTGGTGCTGGCGGTGGTGATGGTGGTGCTGGTGATCTTCTTCTTCCTGCACAGCTGGCGCGCCACGCTGATCGCCAGCCTGTCGGTGCCGATCTCGCTGATCGGCACCTGCGGCGTGATGTACCTGATGGGCTACAGCCTCAACAACCTGAGCCTGATGGCGCTGACCATCGCGACCGGCTTCGTGGTCGACGACGCGATCGTGATGATCGAGAACATCGCGCGCTACCTGGAGGAGGGCGAGGCGCCGTTCGCCGCCGCCATCAAGGGCGCGACGCAGATCGGCTTCACCATCATCTCGCTCACGGTCTCGCTGATCGCGGTGCTGATCCCGCTGCTGTTCATGGGCGACGTGGTGGGCCGGCTGTTCCGCGAGTTCGCGGTCACGCTGGCGATCACCATCCTGATCTCGGCCGTGGTCTCGCTCACGCTGGTGCCGATGATGTCGGCGCGCATGTTGAAGAGCGAGCCGCACAACGCCACGCGCGGCCTGGCCGGCAAGGTGCAGGCCTTCTTCGACCGCGTGATCGCGCGCTACGACCTGATGCTGCAATGGGTGTTCCGCCGCCAGGGCCTGACGCTGATCGTCGCGCTGGCCACGCTGGCGCTCACGGTGCTGCTCTACGTGTTCATTCCCAAGGGCCTGTTCCCGACGCAGGACACCGGGCAGCTGCAGGGCCGCATCGAGGCCGCGCAGGACGTCTCCTATGCGCGCATGGCCGAGCTGCAGCAGGCGGCCGCGCGCGCCGTGCTGGCCGACCCCGACGTGGAGAGCCTGAGCTCCTTCACCGGCGTGGACGCGGCCAACAACACCATGCTCAACACCGGCCGCATGCTGATCAACCTCAAGGCCGACCGCGGCTCGCAGGAGGCCACGATGAACCGGCTGCGCGAGCGGGTGGCGCAGGTGGCGGGCGTGAAGCTCTACCTGCAGCCCACGCAGGATCTGACCATCGACGCCGAGACCGGCCCGACCGAGTACCGCTTCTCGATCGAGGGCGTGGACTCGGCCACGGTCACCGAATGGGTCAACAAGCTGCGCGCCCGGCTGCAGGACGTGAAGCAGGTGCGCAACGTGACCAGCGATGCCGGCGCGCAGGGCCTGTCGGCCTATGTCGACATCGACCGTGCCACCGCCTCGCGGCTGGCGGTCACGGCCAGCGCGGTCGACGACGTGCTCTACAGCGCCTTCGGCCAGCGCATCGTCTCGACCATCTTCACCGAGACCAACCAGTACCGCGTGATCCTCGAGGCCAAGGTCGATTCGATCGAGACCCCGCAGCAGCTGGGCACGCTGAACCTCACGACCGGTTCGGGCGCGCCGACCTCGCTGGCGTCCATCGCCACCATCCGCGAGCAGCTCGCGCCGCTGCAGATCACGCACGTGGCGCAGTACCCGGCCGCGACGGTGGGCTTCGACACCGCCGACGGCGTGTCGCTGGGCCGCGCGGTCGACGCGATCCGCCAGGCCGCCAAGGACATCGGCCTGCCGACCGGCGTGACCATGACCTTCCTGGGCGCCTCGGGCGCCTACGAGAAGTCGCTGTCGAACCAGCTGTGGCTGATCCTGGCGGCGGTGGTGTGCGTCTACATCGTGCTGGGCGTGCTCTACGAGAGCTACATCCATCCGCTGACCATCCTCTCGACCTTGCCCTCGGCCGGCGTGGGCGCGCTGCTGGCGCTGATGGTCACGGGCAACGACCTCGGCGTGATCGGGATCATCGGCATCATCCTGTTGATCGGCATCGTCAAGAAGAACGCGATCATGATGATCGACTTCGCGATCGAGGCCGAGCGGCAGCAGGGCAAGAGCCCCCTCGAGGCGATCCACCAGGCGGCGCTGCTGCGCTTCCGCCCGATCCTCATGACCACGCTGGCCGCGCTGTTCGCCGCGGTCCCGCTGATGCTGGGCTTCGGCGAAGGCGCCGAACTGCGCCGGCCGCTGGGCCTGGCGATCTTCGGCGGGCTGATCGTGAGCCAGGTGCTGACCCTGTTCACCACGCCCGTGATCTACCTGGCCTTCGACCGGCTGGGGCGGCGCTTCGGCGGGCGGCGTGAAGCGGTGAGCGCAGCATGAACGGCCTCGCGCATCCGCTCCCTCCCCCTCTGGGGGAGGGCTGGGGTGGGGGCCCGCGGCCTGAGGCGCTGGGCGCGTGGCTGCCCCCATCCCCGCCTTCCCCCAGAGGGGGAAGGGGCAAGACAGGGATGCGGGCATGAACCTCTCCAAACCCTTCGTCGAACGCCCGATCGCCACCATCCTGCTGACCATCGGCATCGCGCTCGCGGGCATCGCGGCCTTCTTCGTGCTGCCGGTGTCGCCGCTGCCCAAGGTCGACTTCCCGATCATCTCGGTCAGCGCCTCGATGGCCGGCGCGAGCCCCGACACCATGGCCAGCAGCGTGGCCACGCCGCTGGAACGGCGGCTGGGCACCATCGCGGGCGTCAACGAGATGACCTCGAACAGCTCGACCGGCTCGGCCCGCGTCACGCTGCAGTTCGACCTCAACCGCAACATCGACGGCGCGGCGCGCGAGGTGCAGGCGGCGATCAACGCCGCCCGCGTCGACCTGCCGGCCTCGCTGCGCAGCAACCCGACCTACCGCAAGGCCAACCCGGCCTCGGCGCCGGTGGTGATCCTGGCGCTGACCTCCAAGACCAAGACGCCCGGCCAGATCTACGACGCGGTGTCCAACATCGTGAGCCAGCGCCTGTCGCAGGTCGAGGGCGTGGGAGACGTCGAGATCGGCGGCGGCTCGCTGCCGGCGGTGCGGGTCGAGCTGCTGCCCTTCGCGCTCAACCGCTACGGCATCAGCACCGAGGACGTGCGCGCCGCCATCCAGGCCACCAACGCCAACCGGCCCAAGGGCGCGATCGAGGGCGAGGGCCGGCGGTTGCAGATCTACACGCCCTCGCCGGCGCGCAAGGCCAGCGAGTACCGCTCGATGATCGTGGCCTGGCGCAACGGCGCGGCGGTGCGACTGTCGGACGTGGCCAACGTGGTCGACGGGGTCGAGAACCGGCGCACGCTGGGGCTGTTCAACGGGCAGCCCGCGATCATCGTGCTGATCACGCGCGAACCCAGCGCCAACATCATCGAGACCGTCGACCGCGTGCGCGCGCTGATCCCCGAGCTGCGTGCCCAATTGCCGCAGGACATCGACGTGCAGGTGGCGTCGGACAGCACCAACTCGATCCGCGCCTCGCTCAAGGAGATCGAGCTCACGCTGGTGGTCTCGATCGTGCTGGTGGTGCTGGTGGTGGGGCTGTTCCTGCGCAAGGCGCGCGCCACCATCGTGCCGGCCGTGGCCACCGTGGTGTCGCTGCTGGGCACCTTCGGCGTGATGTACCTGCTGGGCTTCAGCCTCAACAACCTGAGCCTGATGGCGCTGACCGTGGCCACCGGCTTCGTGGTCGACGACGCCATCGTGGTGCTCGAGAACACCATGCGCCACATCGAGGCCGGCATGGGCCGGGTCGAGGCCGCGCTGCGCGGTGCGCGCGAGGTGGGCTTCACGGTGCTGTCGATCAGCCTGTCGCTGGTGGCGGTGTTCATCCCGTTGCTGTTCATGGATGGGCAGGTGGGCCGGCTGTTCCGCGAGTTCGCGATCACGCTGTCGGCCGCGGTGCTGATCTCGCTGGTGATCTCGCTGACCACCACGCCCATGATGTGCGCGGTGCTGCTGCGGGCCGAGCCCAAGCTCGAAGGCCCGCCGCGCCGGCCTTCGTGGCCCGCGCGCTGGGCCGAGCGCGGCTACGACAAGGTGCTGCGCGGCTACGAGCGTTCGCTCGACTGGGCGCTGGCGAGCAAGGGCCTGGTGATCTTCATCCTGCTGGCGGTGGTCGGGCTCAACGTCTACCTGTTCGCGAAGGTGCCCAAGGGCTTCTTCCCGCAGACCGACAACGGCCAGCTCAACGGCGGCCTGCGCGCCGACCAGAGCATCTCGTCGGAGGCGCTGGGCAACAAGCTGCGCGAGGCGGTCGACATCATCCGCAAGGACCCGGCGGTCGACACCGTGGTCGGCTTCTCGGGCGGCAGCCGCGCGGGCGGCGGCTTCATGTTCGTCAACCTCAAGCCGGCCGGCGAACGCTCGGTGAGCAGCCAGGCCGTGATCGCACGCCTGCGGCCGCAGCTCGACAAGCTCACCGGCCTGCGTGTGTTCCTGGGCCAGGTGCAGGACCTGCGCGGCGGCGGGCGCTCGAGCAACTCGACCTACCAGTACACGCTCAAGGCCGACAACATCGCCGACCTGCGGCTGTGGGTGGGCAAGCTGGCCGACCGGCTCAAGCAGGAGACGGCGCTGACCGACATCGACAGCGACCAGTCGGACAACGGCGTCGAGACCTATGTCACGGTCGACCGCGAGACCGCGTCCCGCATGGGCATCACCTCGAGCAGCATCGACAGCGCGCTCTACAACGCCTTCGGCCAGCGCTCGGTCGCGACCATCTACGACGAGCTCAACCAGTACGCGGTGATCATGGAGTGGGCGCCGAAGTTCATGCAGGGCCCGGTGGCGCTCAAGGACCTGTACGTGCCCGCCTCGGCGGTCACGGCGAGCGGGGTGGCCGTGACCACGACCTCGGCCAACCCGGGCCAGCGCGGTGCCTCCACCGGCGCGCCGCTGAGCACCAGCGCCACCACCATGGTGCCGCTCAGCGTGATCTCGAAGCTGTCCGAACGCGCGATCCCGACCTCGATCTCGCACGACGGCGGCGAACTCTCGAGCACCATCTCCTTCAACCTCGAGGCCGGCGCCACGCTGGGCCAGGCGCAGGCGATCATCGACCAGGCCACGGCCGACATCGCGATGCCGATCAACGTGCGCGGCAGCTTCGGCGGCACGGCCGCCACCTTCCAGCAGTCGCAGGGCCAGCAGCTGTTCCTGGTGCTGGCGGCGCTGGTGGTGATCTACATCGTGCTGGGCGTGCTCTACGAGAGCCTGATCCATCCGATCACGGTGCTCACGACATTGCCCTCGGCCGGCGTGGGCGCGGTGCTGGCGCTGATGGTGCTGCGCATGGAGTTCTCGCTGATCGCGCTGATCGGCGTGTTCCTGCTGATCGGCATCGTCAAGAAGAACGCCATCCTGATCATCGACTTCGCGCTCGATGCCGAACGCGCGCGCGGCCTGAGCGCCACCGAGGCGGTGCGCGAGGCCTGCATGCTGCGCTTCCGCCCGATCCTCATGACCACGCTGGCCGCGGCGCTGGGCGCGCTGCCGCTGGCCATCGGCTTCGGCCAGGGCGCCGAGCTGCGCCAGCCGCTGGGCGTGGCCATCGTCGGCGGGCTGATCGCGAGCCAGCTGCTGACGCTGCTGACCACGCCCGTGGTCTACGTGCTGATGGACAAGCTGCGCCGCCGCTCCCCCAACGAACGCCATCTGGCCCGGCCCGATGCGGCCCCCACCGCGGCCTGAAGAGAAGAAAACGACCTGACATGACCTCCCGACGCTTCCTGTCCACCCTGACCGTGCTGGCCGCCGCGGCCGCGCTCAGCGCCTGCGCGGTCGGGCCACGCTACGAACGCCCTGCGCTGGACGCCCCGAGTGCCTGGAAGGAGGCGCCCGCGGCCGAAGGCTGGCTGCCCGCCGCCCCGGCCGATGCGCTGGAGCGCGGCCCGTGGTGGCTGCTGTTCGGCGACGCCGACCTGAACGCGCTGGCCGATCGGGTGCAGGTGTCGAACCAGAACATCGCCGCGGCGGTGGCCAGCTATGCGCAGGCGAGCGCGCTGGTGCGCCAGCAGCGCGCCGGGCTGCTGCCCAGCGTGTCGCTGACGGGCGGCGCCTCGCGCAACGGCAACCGCGACACCGGCACCGCCAGCGGCAGCGCCAACGCGACGCTGGGTGCCGACTGGGCGCCCGACGTCTGGGGCCGGCTCGGCCTGGCGGTGGACAGCGCCGCGGCCCAGGCCCAGGCCAGCGCGGCCGATCTCGCGGCGGCGCGGCTATCGGCCCAGGGTGCGCTGGCGTCGAACTACTTCTCGCTGCGCGAGGCCGATGCCGAACTGGCACTGCTGGCGACCACGCTCGAAGGCTACGAACGCTCGCTGACCATCGCGCGCAACCGCTACGAGGCCGGCATCGCGGCGCAGAGCGACGTGCTGCAGGCCCAGACCACGCTGGTCAACACGCGCGCCGAACGGGTCGCGCTGCAGCGCACGCGCGACACGCTGGAGCATGCGATCGCGGTGCTGGTGGGCGTGGCGCCGGCCGACTTCCGCATCCCGGTGGCCGCCACCTGGACCCCGACCGTGCCATCGGTGCCGCTGGGCGTGCCCTCGACCTTGCTGCAGCGCCGGCCCGACATCGCCTCGGCCGAGCGCGCCGTGGCCGCGGCCAATGCGCAGATCGGCGTCGAGCGCGCGGCCTACTACCCGAGCTTCAGCCTCAGCGCCTCGCTGGGCCGTTCGTCGAGCCGCGTGTCGGACCTGTTCGGCGCCTCGAACACGCTGTGGTCGCTGGGCCTGTCGGCCGCGCAGGTGATCTTCGATGCGGGCGCCATCGACGCGCGCGTCGATTCGGCCAAGGCCGCGCACGAGGCCGCGGTGGCGCGCTACCGCCAGACCGTGCTCACCGCCTTCCAGGGCGTCGAGGACCAGCTCACCGCCACCGCCAGCCTGGCCCAGCAGGAAGCGCTGCGCCGCGAGGCCTCGGCCGCGGCCGACCTGACCGAGCAGCAGATCCTCAACCGCTACCGCGCGGGGCAGGTGAGCTACACCGAGGTGGTCACGGCGCAGGCCTCGGCGCTGAGCGCGCGCCGCACGGTGCTGCAGCTGCAGGTCAACCGCCAGAACGCGGCCGTGACGCTGATCCAGGGCCTCGGCGGCGGCTGGACCGCACCGGATTGAGGGTTACTCCGGCACAGGCCCGAATCGCATCTATCTACAATATGGACACCCATCCACATTATGGACAGATGAAATGCCCGTCGACGCCAACGACCCCAACCCCAAGACTCCCTACCAGTACCCGAACCCGCCGGACGCGCTGCCGGAGATCGTGATCAACCACGCGATCCCGCAGGACGAGCGCCTGTGGGTGCCGCAGGCGGAGAACGTGTGGTTCCGCCCGCTGTGCCTCAACGCGAGCCAGGGCTACTGGATGAACCTGCTGCGGGTGCGCAAGTCGGGCGTGCTGAGCCGCCACCGCCATCCGCAGGCGGTGCACGGCTTCGTGCTCAAGGGCCGCTGGCGCTACCTCGAGCACGACTGGGAAGCCACCGAGGGCAGCTACGTGTTCGAGCCGCCGGGCGAGACCCACACGCTCTACGTGCCGGAAGACGTCGAGGAAATGATCACCTACTTCCAGGTCAACGGTGTCATGTACTACACCGACCCCTGGGGCAAGGGCATGGGCTACGAGGACGTGTTCACCAAGATCGACATGTGCCGCAAGCACTTCGAGGCCGTGGGCCTGGGCGCGGACTTCACCAAGCAGTTCATCCGATGAGCCAGGCCTACGGCAACGCACGCTACGACTTCGCGGGCAGCGTGGCGATCGTCACCGGCGGCGCGAGCGGCATCGGCGCCGAGGTGGCGAGCCGGCTGCGCGAGAGCGGGGCGCGGGTGGCGCTGTGGGACGTGGCCGAGAGCGTCGACGCCGAGGCCTGGCAGGTGGACGTGAGCGACCGCACGGGCGTGGACAACGCCGCGCAGGAAGTGCTGGCGCGCTTCGGCCGCATCGACTTCCTGGTCAACAGCGCGGGCTTCACCGGCCCGACGCTGCCGCTGGAGGACTACGACCCCGCGCTCTGGGCGCGCATCGTCGAGGTCAACCTGGTGGGCACCTTCAACGTCTGTCGCGCGGTGGTGCCCACCATGCGCGCCGCGGGCGCGGGCCGCATCGTCAACATCGCCTCGCTGGCCGGCAAGGAAGGCACGCCCAACGCCTCGGCCTACAGCGCGGCCAAGGCCGGCGTGCTGGCGCTGACCAAGTCGCTGGGCAAGGAACTCGCGACCACCGGCATCCTGGTGAACGCCATCGCGCCGGCCGCGGTGCGCACGCCGATCCTGTCGCAGATGTCGATCGCGCATGTGCAGGCCATGGTCGACAAGAGCCCGATGGAGCGGCTGGGCGAGCCCTTCGAAGTCGCCGAGATGGTGGCCTGGCTGTGCTCGGGCTCCTGCAGCTTCAGCACCGGCGCGGTGTTCGACCTCTCGGGCGGCCGCGCGACCTATTGATCCCGAATCTCTTTTTCTTCTTCTCATGACCTATCAGGCAGATCTCTTCAGGGGCAAGCGCGCGCTGGTGTCGGGCGCGACGCAGGGCATCGGTGCCGTCATCGCCAACCACCTGGCCGCGCTGGGCGCGCAGGTCACGGCCATCGGGCTGGGCAACGGCGACGGCACGCTGGATGCGGCCGTCGAGGTCAAGCAGGCCGACGTGACCTCGGCCGAGAGCGTCGAGGCGGCGCTCGCGCCCATCGAGCGGCTGGACATCGTCTTCAACTGCGCCGGCATCATCCAGCGCGGCGCCGAGCACGACCTCGAAGTCTTCGAGCGCGTGCTGGCGGTGAACCTCACCGGCACCATGCGGGTGTGCGGCGCCACGCGCGCGCGGCTCAAGGCCAGCGGCGGCTGCATCGTCAACACGGCATCGATGCTGAGCTTCTTCGGCGGCGGGCTGGTGCCGGGCTATGCGGCCAGCAAGGGCGGCGTGGCCCAGCTCACCAAGTCGCTGGCCATCGCCTATGCGGCCGACGGCATCCGCGTGAACGCGGTGGCGCCGGGCTGGATCGCGACGCCGCTCACGCAGGCGCTGCAGGACGACCCGGCCCGCGCCGGCCCGATCCTCGCGCGCACGCCGCTGGGCCGCTGGGGCACGCCCGACGACGTGGCGCGCGCGGCGGTGTTCCTGTGCACGCCGGCCGCGGCCTTCATGACCGGCGTGATCCTGCCTGTCGATGGCGGCTACATGGTCTCCTGAGCGCGCGGGGCCGCGGAGATAATCGCGCGGCCCTTCGCTCACCTCCCTTCTTCCTTCCTCCCATGCCTGCTCTCCGGTCTCCCGCTGCCACCGCCACGCCCGTCTCGGCGCAGGTCGCGGGCACCGCATCGTTCTCCAAGTTCATGCACGTGCTGCAGCTGGTGGCCGATGCACAGGAACCGGTCAACGTCGCGGCCTTGATGCGCGCCAGCGGCTATCCGCGGCCGACCGTGCACCGCATCGTCGCGGCGCTGATCGCCGAGCGGCTGCTGGTGGAGAACGAACGCAGCGGCATGCTCGCGCTGGGCCCGCGGCTGATCCAGCTCGCGAGCCGCAGCTGGGGCCGCTCCGAACTGCGGCTGGCCGCGGTCGACGAGCTCAAGCGCCTGCGCGACCTCACGGGCGAGACCGTGCACCTCGCGGTGCCCAACGGCAGCAGCATGGTCTACATCGAGAAGCTCGAGAGCCCGAGCGCGGTGCGCATGAGCTCGCGCATCGGCACCAGCGTGTCGCTGCACGCCACGGCCGTGGGCAAGGCCTACCTGGCGGCCCTCGACGAGGCCGCGCTGGCGCCGCTGCTGCAGGGCCTGCCGCTGCCGCGCTACACCGCGAACACCGCCACCGACCTCGATGCGCTGCGCGCGCAGGTCGCGCTCACGCGCACGCGCGGCTGGTCGGTCGACAACGAGGAGAACGAGGCCGGCATCTTCTGCTTCGGCGCCGTGATCCGCGGCGGCACGGGCGCGCCGGTGGCGGCCATCAGCGTGAGCACGCTGGTGTTCCGCCAGAAGGACGATCCCGAGCAGGCCTATGTCGCGCCGCTGCTCGAGGCCTGCCGCGCGATCTCCGAGCGCATCGCGCAGACGCCGGCGCTGTCGGCCGCGGACATCCTCTAGCTGCGCGAACGCGGCGCCGACACATAGGCGCCCGACTCGAACAGCTGCGCCTCGGCCTGGTCGATGCGCCGGACCACCGGCTTGCCCGCGCGGCTGGCCAGCATCTCCACCAGCGCCTCGGCCACCGCCACGCCGGCCGCGATCGAGGGGAAGAACGACGGACTCTGGATCGCGAAGAGCAGGGTCTCGTCGGCCATCAGCGCGAGCGGCGAGGCCAGGCTGTCGGTGATCGCCACCAGCTTGCAGCCCGCGGCCTTGGCCGCCTGCGCCACCTGCACCGCCTCGCGCGAGTAGGGCGCGAAGCTGGCCACCACCAGCGCGTCGCCCTTGGCGAAGGCGCGCTGCTGCATCTCGAGCGAGCCGCCCTGGCCGTCGACCAGGTGCACGCTGTTGCGGAAGAGCCGGTACACGTAGACGAAGGAGAAGGCGATCGGGAAGCAGGCCCGGAAGCCCGTGGCATGCACCGCGCCGGCCTTCTCCAGCAGCGCGCAGGCCTTCTCCAGCGCGGCGCCGCTCTGGCGGTGCGTGGCGTCGAGGTTGCGGCGCTGCACCTCGAACATCTCGCCGGCCAGCGTGTGGTCGGCCGCGCGGCCGACCAGCGCCTTGGCGCGCGCGCCGTAGGCGTCGGAGCCCAGGCCCATGTCCGAGGCCACCGCCTCCTTGAACTGCGGCCAGCCCGCATAGCCCAGGTGCTGGGCGAAGCGCACCAGCGTGGCCGGCGTGCTGCCGGCACGTGTGCCGACGGTGCGCATCGAGCTGGTCACCACGTCGTTGGGATGGTCCAGCACATGGCGCGCGACCTGCTGCAGCGCGGGGCTGAGGTCGGCGAAACGCTGGAGGAGGTCGGCTTTCACGCCCATGGTCTTTCCCTTGTGCTTGGAACGAATGTGCCGGCTGGAACACGGCTGTTCCAGATTGTGCTTGACGGAACAAATGTTCCAAATCAGAATCGGCCGGCACATTGGTTCCAACGGAGTTTCCTGTCTTGACGCACGTCTTCCACCGCCATCTCCACCAGACACCGCCGGTCGCCGTGTCGGCCCAGGGCCTGCAGATCCGCGACGCGGCCGGCCGCACTTATCTCGACGCCTCGGGCGGCGCGGCCGTGTCCTCGCTGGGCCACGGCCATCCCGACGTGATCGCCGCCATGCACGCGCAGGTCGATGCGCTGGCCTATGCCCACACCAGCTTCTTCACCACCGGGGTGGCCGAGCAGCTGGCCGACGAACTGGTGCGCACCGCGCCCAAAGGCATGGAGCACGTCTACCTGGTGAGCGGCGGTTCGGAGGCGGTCGAGGCGGCGCTCAAGATGGCGCGCCAGTACTTCGTCGAGATCGGCCAGCCGCAGCGCACCCACTTCATCGCGCGGCGCCAGAGCTACCACGGCAATACGCTGGGCGCGCTGGCGGTGGGTGGCAACGAATGGCGGCGCGCGCCCTTCGCGCCGCTGCTGGTGCCGGCCACGCATGTCGCGCCCTGCTATCCCTACCGCGAGCAGCGTGACGACGAGACGCCCGCGGCCTACGGCCAGCGCCTGGCCGAGGAGCTCGAGGCCGCCATCGTGGCGCAGGGACCCGAACGCGTGATCGCCTTTGTGGCCGAGACGGTCGGAGGCGCCACCGCCGGCGTGCTGACGCCGGTGCCCGGCTACTTCAAGGCGGTGCGCGAGGTGTGCGACCGCCATGGCGTGCTGCTGATCCTCGACGAGGTGATGTGCGGCATGGGCCGCACCGGCACGCTCTACGCCTGCGAGCAGGAGCAGGTGGTGCCCGACCTGGTGACCATCGCCAAGGGCCTGGGCGGCGGCTACCAGCCGGTGGGCGCGGTGCTGGCGCAGCGCCGCATCGTCGAGGCGATGTCCGGCGGCAGCGGCTTCTTCCAGCACGGCCACACCTACCTGGGCCATCCCGTGGCCTGCGCGGCGGCGCTGGCCGTACAGCGCGTGATCCACCGCGACGGCCTGCTGGCCAGGGTGCGCGCGGAGGGCGAGGTCTTCGGCGGACTGCTGCGCGAGGCGCTGGGTGCAGAGGCGTACGTGGGCGACATCCGCGGCCGCGGCTTCTTCTGGGGCGTCGAGCTGGTGGCCGATCGCGCCGCGAAGACGCCCTTCGACCCGGCGTTGAGGCTGCACGCACGCATCAAGCAGGAGGCGATGGCCCAGGGCCTGCTGTGCTACCCCTTCGGCGGCACCGTGGACGGCCGCCGCGGCGACCACGTGCTGCTGGCGCCCCCCTTCGTCGCGCAGCGCGCCGAGCTCGCACGCATCGCCGAGCTGCTCGCGTCGTCGATCGCCGCCGTCATGCGTTCGCCCGACGTGCCGGCCGCGCGCTGAGTTTTTCCTTTCGCCTTTTCTTCTTCAACCTTCCTCGAGGAGCTTCGCCATGCCCGTCCCGTCCGTCTTTCGCCTGTCGGTCCTGAATGCCTTGCTGCTGCTCGGCGCCGCCGCGCTGTGGCCTGTCGCCGCGGTCCAGGCCCAGGAGGGCGGCACGCTGGCCAAGATCAAGGCCACCGGTGCCATCACCTACGGCTACCGCGAATCGTCCTTCGGCTTCTCCTACCTCGACGCCAACCTCAAGCCCGTGGGCTACAGCATCGAGATCTGCAACCGCATCGTCGAGGCGGTGAAGACCGAGCTGCAGCTGCCGGCGATCGACATCAAGTACCAGGCCGTCACCTCGGCCAACCGGATTCCGCTGGTGGCCAACGGCACGGTGGACATCGAGTGCGGCTCCACCACCAACCTGGTCGAGCGGCAGAAGCAGGTGGCCTTCTCGCCGGACATCTTCCGCTACAACGTGCGCATGCTGGTGCGCGCCGATTCGGGCATCCGCAGCATCGCCGACCTGCAGGGCAAGACGGTGGTCACGACCACCGGCACCACCTCGTTCCGCCTGCTGCGCGAGGCCGACAAGGGGCGCAACCTCGAGGTCAACAACCTGGGCGGCAAGGACCATTCCGACTCCTTCCTGCTGGTGGAGAGCGGCCGTGCCCAGGCCTTCGTGCTCGACGACATCCTGCTCGCGGGCCAGATCGCCAATGCACGCAACCCCAAGGACTTCATCATCACCGGCGAGAGCCTGCGCACCGAGAACCAGGCGCTGATGCTGCGCAAGGACGATCCGGAATTCAAGGCGCTGGTGGACCGCGTGGTCGGCGGCATGATGAAATCCGGCGAGATGGAGAAGCTCTACAACAAGTGGTTCACCTCGCCCATCCCGCCGAAGAACATCAACATCAACTACCCGCTCAATGCCGAGACGAAGGAGGCTTTCGCCAACCCGTCGTCCAAGGGCATCTGAGCCTTCCCCGCCTCACTTCATGACCCGCATCGCCCTGATCCACGCGCTCGCCCATTCCGTCGAACCCATCAACGCCGCGTTCGCGCGCGACTGGCCCGAGGCCCAGCGCATGAACCTGCTGGACGACAGCCTGTCGGCCGACCTGGCCCGCGGCGGGCAGGGCCTGGACGCCGCGATGCACGAACGCTTCCAGCGGCTCGCGCAGTACGCGGTCGACACCGGCGCGCAGGCCATCCTCTTCACCTGCTCGGCCTTCGGGCCGTGCATCGAGGCGGTGGCGCGCCGGCACGCCGCGCTGCCGGTGCTCAAGCCCAACGAGGCGATGGTGGCGGAGGCCGCTGCGGGCGAGGGCCGGCTGGGCCTGGTCTCCAGCTTCGCACCGACGCTGGTCTCGATGCCGCCGGAGTTCCCTGCGCGGGTCGAACTCGACACGGCCCTGGCCGAGGGCGCGCTCGAGGCGCTCAACCGCGGCGACGAACCGGCCCACGATGCGCTGGTCGTGGCGCAGGCCCTGGCGCTGAAGGCGCGCGGCTGCCGGCGCATCGCGCTGGCCCAGTTCAGCATGGCGCGCGCGCGTGCGGCCTGCGAGGTCGCGACGGGCCTGCCGGTGCTGACCACCGTCGACAGCGCGGTGCGGGCTTTGCGGGCACGACTGGCCTGATCGCCCCCGTGGGCGGCTGTCTGAACGCCAGCTGACTTGAGGGGTCGCGATAATCCTGCTCTTTGCCAACAGGAGTACGCGTGGACATTGTTTTGCTGGTCAAGGCCGCCATCATGGGGATCGTCGAGGGCCTGACCGAGTTCCTGCCGATCTCGTCGACGGGCCACCTGATCCTCGCCGGGTCCTTGCTGGATCTGCACGGCGACAAGTTCAAGGTCTTCGACATCGCGATCCAGACCGGCGCGATCTTCGCGGTGATCTTGGTCTATTGGCAGAAGATCCATTCCACCGTCGTGGCGTTGCCGCGCCAGGCCAAGGCACGGCGCTTCGCGCTCAACGTGTTCATCGGCTTCCTGCCGGCGGTGGTGCTGGGCCTGCTGTTCGGCAAGGTCATCAAGGCGCACCTGTTCATCCCGACCGTGGTGGCCACCACCTTCATCGTGGGTGGCTTCATCATCCTGTGGGCCGAGAAGCGGCCGCCGGGCTCGATCCGCATCGAGAGCGTCGACGACATGACGCCCTGGGACGCGCTCAAGGTGGGCCTGGTCCAGTGCTTCGCGATGATCCCGGGCACCAGCCGCAGCGGCTCGACCATCATCGGCGGCATGCTGCTGGGCCTGAGCCGCAAGGCCGCGACCGACTTCTCCTTCTTCCTGGCCATCCCCACGCTGATCGGCGCCGGCGTCTACAGCCTCTACAAGGAGCGCGCGCTGCTGTCCACGGCCGACATCCCGCTGTTCGCGGTCGGCCTGCTGTTCTCCTTCCTGAGCGCCTGGCTGTGCGTGCGCTGGCTGCTCAAGTACATCAGCACCCACAACTTCGTGCCCTTCGCCTGGTACCGCATCGCCTTCGGCATCGTGGTGCTGGCGACCGCGTGGAGCGGCGTGGTGGTCTGGGCCGACTGACGAGGGCTCAGCGCCCCGCGCGCTGCCGCTTCGCTTCCTGCGCCAGGAAGCGGTAGAGCTTGGGATCGTCCGCATAGCCCACGTTGAAGCGCAGCCAGGGCGTGGGCCGCAGGTCGGTGCGGAACAGGTCGCCCGGCGCGAGCAGGAAGCTCTCGGCGATGGCACGCTGCGCCAGCGCGCGCATGTCGACGTCGTCGCGCTCGAAGCGCGCCCACAGGAAGGGGCCGCCGGCCGGCCGCGTGAAGAGCTGCATGCCCGCGGCCTCCAGCCGGTCGCACACCGTGCGCTGCGCCGCCTGCAGGCGCTCGGCCAGCCGCGCCACGTGCGCGCGGTAGCGTCCCTCGACCAGCACGCTGTGCAGCAGCCGCTCGGTGAGTTCGGAGGAGGTCAGGCTGTTGACCATCTTCTGCAGGATCATCTTCTCGGCGAACTCCTCGCTGCAGGCCACGAAGCCCACGCGCAGCGCCGGTGACACGGTCTTGGAGAAGCTCCCCACATGGATCACGCGCCGCAGCCGGTCGAGGCTGGCCAGCGGCGTGGCCGCGCCGGGCGGCTCCAGCCCGGCCATCACGTCGTTGTCGACGATGTGGAAGTCCAACTGCTCGGCCAGTCGCAGCATCTGGTAGGCCACGGCCGGCGTGCACTGGCTGCCCGTGGGGTTGTGCAGGTTGGTGGTGGTGAAGAAGGCCTTGGCGCCGTGGCGCTGCGCCAGCGCCTGCAGCGCGGCCAGGTCGGGCCCGTCCGCGGTGCGCTCCACGCCCACCAGCTTGAGGTCGAGCGAGCGCAGCATCGCGTAGAGGTTGGTCGAGCCGGGCTCGTCGACCAGCACCACGTCGCGCGGCTGCAGCAGGCAGCGCGCCACCAGGTTCAGCGCCTGGGACGCGCCGTGCGTCAGCACGATCTGGTGCGGCGCGGTCTCGATGCCCTGCTGCGCGAGCAGCGTCTGGATCTGCTGGCGCAGCGGCAGGTAGCCGTAGGGCGTGCCGTAGTTCGCCAGGCCGGCCGCCGACTTGCGCGACAGCGCGGCCAGCGCGCGCCGCACGCCGTCGACGTGCAGCATTTCGGGCGGGATCCAGCCGCAGCCGGCGTTGAGCAGCGTGCGGTCGTCCTCGTAGACATGCTTGAGCAGCCACAGCGAATCGACCGAAGTGCGGCCCAGGAAGGGCTTGCGCCGCGTGGCGGCCGAGCGCTCGGCCTGCGCCACGTAGTAGCCGCTGGCGCGCCGTGCCTCGACCTGGCCTTCGGCCACCAGGCGCTGGTAGGCGTTGGTGACGGTCATGGTGCTCACGCCGCAGTCGGCGGCGAGCGCGCGCACCGAAGGCAGCTTGTCGCCGGGCTTCATCGCGCTCGAGGCGATCTGCGCCTGCAGCGCCTCGTAGACCTGGCGAACCAGCGGGATGGACAGCGAAGGATGGACGGTGATCACGGCAGGGGTGTGCACGGTTCGTGTGCATGAAAAGGCCCCAACACGGGGCCGAGACGATGGAGAGCGCGCGACTGTTCTACTACAGAAGAGTTGAACTGTATATATGCATTTGACCGGTCGGATGCCCCAATGGAGCCCTCGCCGCCGCCAGCCTTCGCGCTGTCGGCATCGCGTTCCCTGTTCCATCCCTTCCAGGAAGTCACATGCCATCGCAGCCCTTCTCGCCTTCGCCGGCCCGCCCGGCAGCCACCTTGTCGCGCCGCCTTGCCCGGTGGGGTGCCGCCGCATTGCTGGCCGGCGCCGCCATCGCGCCGGCCATGGCGCAGACCAGCACGCTCAAGATCATTCCGAGCAGCAACATCACCGTGCTCGACCCGATCTGGACCACGGCCTACGTGACGCGCAACTTCGGCTACATGGTGTACGACACGCTGTTCGCGACCGACCTCGAAGGCCACATCAAGCCGCAGATGGTCGACAAGTGGAAGGTCTCCAGCGACAACAAGACCTGGACCTTCACCCTGCGCGAGGGCCTGGAGTTCCATGACGGCAAGCCCGTCACCAGCGAGGACGTGGTGGCCTCGCTCAAGCGCTGGGCCAGCCGCGACACCTTCGGCGCCCAGCTCGCCAAGGTGACCGAGCGCTACGACACGCCCGACGCCAAGACCTTCTCCATCGTGCTCAAGGAGCCCTTCGGCCTGGTGCTCGAAGCGCTGGGCAAGCCCTCGTCGAACGTGCCCTTCATCATGCCCAAGCGCATGGCCGACACCTCGGGCGACCTGCAGGTCAAGGAGTCGATCGGTTCCGGCCCCTACGTCTTCAAGGCCGACGAGTTCCGCCCCGGCGAACGCGTGGTGTTCACCAAGAACATGCGCTACAAGCCGCGCACCGAGGCGCCCTCGGGCACGGCCGGCGGCAAGAAGGTGTACGTGGACCGCGTCGAGTGGCTCATCATCCGCGACGCGCAGACGCAGATGAATGCGCTGCTCAACGGCGAGGCCGACATCCTCGAGCAGCCGGCCTTCGAGCAGTACGCCACGCTGCGCACGAACCCCGACATCCAGCTGGTGGACGCGCAACCCGCGGGCAACCAGTTCATCCTGCGCTTCAACTTCCTGCAGCCGCCCTTCAACAACGAGAAGGTGCGCCGCGCCGCGCTGCTGGCGCTGGGCCAGGAGGCTTTCCTGCGCACCCAGGTGGGCACGCCCGGCCTCACGCGCTACTGCAAGAGCATGTTCCCCTGCGGCACGCCCTTCGAGTCGGAGCAGACCGGCGACTACACCGGCATCGCCAACCCGCAGAAGGCCAAGGCATTGCTCGAGGAGGCCGGCTACAAGGGCGAGCCCGTGGTGCTGATGCGGCCCACCGACAACCCGACCATCGGCAAGCTGCCGCTGGTGGCCAAGCAGCAGCTGGAGCAGGCCGGCTTCAAGGTCGACATGCAGTCGATGGACTGGTCCACGCTGGTGGCGCGCCGCGCCAAGAAGGACGCGCCCGCGGCCGGCGGCTGGAGCGCGTTCATGACCTCCTGGACCGCCTCCGACATCCTCAACCCGATCACCATGGCGATGATGAACGCCACCGGCGACAAGGGCTGGTTCGGCTGGCAGAACGACCCGAAGCTCGAAGAGATCAAAGTCCAGTTCGCGCAGGCCAAGACCGAGGCCGAGAAGAAGAAGTTCGCCCAGGCCGCGCAGTTGCGCGCCTTCGAGACCGCCTCGCACGTGCCCGTGGGCCAGTACAACCAGCCCGCCGCGGTGCGCAAGAACGTGAGCGGCCTGGTGCCGGCCGGCGCGCAGGTGTACTGGAACATCAAGAAGCAATAAGCCCATGCTGACCTTCCTCGGCAAGCGCCTGCTCGCCACGCTGCCGGTGCTGCTGGTGGTGGCGATCGCGATCTTCATGATCGTGCGCCTCACGCCCGGCGACCCGGCGGCCGTCATCGGCGGCAACAGCGCCACCAACGAAGACCTGGACCGCATTCGCGTGCAGCTGGGCCTGACCCGCCCGCTTTGGGAGCAGTTCGCGATCTGGGGCCGGGGCGTGCTGCACGGCGACCTGGGCTTCTCCTTCTTCCTGAACAAGCCGGTGACCGAGCTCATCGGCCAGCGCATGGAGCCCACGCTCTCGCTGGCCGGCGGCACGCTGCTGCTGGCGGTGCTCATCGCGCTGCCACTGGGCACGCTGGCCGCCTGGCGCATGGGCGGCTGGCTCGACAAGGCCGTGATGGCGTTTTCGGTGGCCGGCTTCTCGGTGCCGGTGTTCGTGGTCGGCTATGTGCTGATCTACCTGCTGGCGATGAAGCTGCAGTGGTTCCCGGTGCAGGGCTACCGGCGAATCGGCGACGGCCTGGGGCCGTGGCTGATCCAATTGGTGCTGCCCTGCCTCACGCTGGCCATCACCTATGTGGCGCTGCTGTCGCGCGTGACGCGCGCCGCGGTGAGCGAGGCGCTGACCGAGGACTTCATCCGCACCGCGCGCGCCAAGGGCATCACCGAGCTGCAGGTGCTCTCGCACCACGCGCTGCGCAACGCGGCGGTGCCGGTGGTCACGGTGATCGGCGTGAGCGCGGCGCTGCTGCTGGGCGGCGTGGTGGTCACCGAGACGGTGTTCGCGATTCCCGGCCTGGGCCAGCTCACGGTCGACGCGGTGCTCAACCGCGACTTCCCTGTGCTGCAGGGCGTGGTGCTGTTCTTCGCCGTGGTGTATGTGGCCGTCAACCTGCTGGTGGACCTGAGCTATCTCTTCATCGACCCGCGCATCCGATACTGACATGAAACCCACCCCCGACGCGCCTTCGGCGCCTCCCCCTCGAGGGGGCGCACCCAGCGGCCTGGCAGAGCCAGTTCCGCGGGTGCTCCGGCATCGGCCGCGCCAGCTTCATGCCATGCGGGCGGCGCGCAGCGCAATGGACAACCGATCATGAATAACTTTCAAAGACTCTGGCGCAACACCGCCGTGCGCGGCGGCGTCGTCGTGCTGGTGGGGCTGGCGCTGCTGGGCGTGTTCGCGCCCTGGCTCGGCACCTTCGATCCTTCGGTGATGGACCCGGGCTTCGTCTCGGTCGGCGCCGGCACCGCGGGGCAGGTGACCATGCCCGACGGCGCGCAGTTCGCCCACACCTTCTGGATGGGCAGCGACAGCGTGGGCCGCGACGTGTGGAGCCGCGTGCTCTACGGCACCCGCATCTCGATGACCGTGGGCCTGTTCACCGCCTTCGTCGCCATCGCCTTCGGCTGCCTGCTGGGCATGCTGGCGGGCTATTTCCGCGCGGTCGATGCGGTGCTGATGCGCGTGATGGACGGCGTGATGGCCATCCCCGCCGTGCTGCTCGCCATCACGCTGGTGGCGGTGCTGGGTGCCAGCCTGCCGACGGTGATCCTGGCCATCGCGGTGCCCGAGGTGCCGCGCGTGACCCGGCTGGTGCGCGCGCTGGTGATGAGCCTGCGCGACGAGCCCTTCGTGGAAGCGGCGCGCGCGCTGGCCACGCCCGACATCACGATCCTCTGGCGCGACATCCTGCCCAACGCGCTGGCGCCGCTGATCGTGCAGGGCACCTTCATCGCGGCCTCGGCCGTGCTGACCGAGGCCATCCTGAGCTTCCTGGGCCTGGGCCTGCCCTCGGACGTGCCGACCTGGGGAAACATCATGGCCGAAGGCCGCGTGCAGTTCTCGCAGAGCCCCGGCAACGTGCTGTTCCCCGCACTGTTCCTGGTGCCCACGGTGCTGGCCATCAACATGCTGGGCGACGGCCTGCGCGACGTGCTCGACCCCAAGTTCTCCAAACGTGTGTGAGGCGCCGATTCCATGACTGATTCCAATCCAGGCGCCGCCATCCTCGAGGTGCGCGGCCTGCAGGTCGCGCTGCCCGCCGACGCCGACCGGCCGCATGCCATCGAACAGCTCGACCTGCGGATCGCCGCCGGCCGCACGCTGTGCATCGTGGGCGAGTCCGGCTCGGGCAAGTCGGTGCTGGCCACCACGGTGATGGGCCTGCTGGCCAAGGGCCTCACGCTGAAGGCGGGCCAGGTGCTGCTGTCCGGCGAGAAGCTGGTCGGCGACGGCCGCTTCATCGCCGACAAGCGGCTGCGCCAGTTGCGCGGCACCGGCATGGGCATGGTGTTCCAGGAGCCGATGACCGCGCTGAACCCGGTGCTCACCTGCGGCGAGCAGGTCGACGAGCTGCTGCGCACGCACACCGCGTGGGGCGCGGCCGAGCGCAAGGCGCAGATCCTCGCGATCTTCGAGCGCGTGCGGCTGCCCGACCCGGCGCGCATCCATGCGAGCTACCCGCACCAGCTCTCGGGCGGGCAGCGCCAGCGCATCGTGATCGCGATGGCCATCATCCTCAAGCCGCGCCTCCTGATCTGCGACGAGCCGACCACCGCGCTGGACGTGACCACGCAGGCCGAGATCCTCAAGCTCATCGCCGAGCTGCAGGCCGAGCAGGGCAGCGCCGTGCTCTTCATCACGCACGACATGGGCGTGGTGGCCGAGATCGCCGACGAGGTGATGGTGATGCACCGCGGCGTGCTGGTGGAGCAGGGCGCGTGCGACCAGGTGCTGCGCAACCCGCGCGCGGCCTACACCCGCATGCTGCTCGATGCCGTGCCCGGCATGACGCCGCCGCCCGCGCGCGCGCTGCCCGGCGGCCCGCCGCTGCTGGCCGGCACCGGCGTGGGCAAGGTCTACACGCGGCGCGACTGGCTCGGCCGCGCGAAGCACAACACCGCGCTGCAGGACGCCAGCGTGGCGGTGCACCGTGGCGAGACCGTGGGCGTGGTGGGCGAGTCGGGCTCGGGCAAGTCGACCTTCGCGCGCTGCATGATCCGGCTGATTTCGCCCAGCGCGGGCAGCATCCTCTGGGGCGACGCCGAGGTGCGCGAGCTGCCCGAGGGCCGGCTGCGGCCGCTGCGTTCGCGGGTGCAGGTGGTGTTCCAGGACCCCAACCGCTCGCTGAACCCGCGGCGCACCGTGGGCTCGTCGATGGTCGAGGGCGCGATGAACTTCGGCATGGGCCAGCGGCAGGCACGCCAGACCGCCGAGGAACTGATGGACCGCATCCAGCTGCCGCGCACCGCGCTCGAACGCTACCCGCACCAGTTCTCCGGCGGCCAGCGCCAGCGCCTGGCGATCGCGCGCGCCATCGCCTGCCAGCCGCAGGTGCTGGTGGCCGACGAGGCGGTGTCGGCGCTCGACGTGTCGGTTCAGGCGCAGATCCTCGACCTGCTGCGCGAGATCCAGCGCGACCTGGGGCTGGGCATTTTGTTCATCACGCACGACCTGCGCGTGGCGGCGCAGCTGTGCGACCGCGTGATCGTGATGAACCAGGGCCGCATCGTCGAGCAGGGTGCCACGGGCCAGGTCTTCAACGCGCCGGCCAACGACTACACGCGGCGGCTGCTGGCGGCCGCGCCGCGCGCCGAACTCGCGACGAGCGCGCGGTGAAGGCAGGGCCTGCCCGGCGTGCAGCCGTCGACGACC
Source organism: Variovorax sp. J2P1-31 (assembly GCF_030317215.1). Lineage (NCBI taxonomy): Bacteria > Pseudomonadati > Pseudomonadota > Betaproteobacteria > Burkholderiales > Comamonadaceae > Variovorax > Variovorax sp. J2P1-31. The sequence goes on along the minus strand of NZ_JASZYA010000002.1, from coordinate 1,677,116 downwards.
CGGCCTGGCGCCACGCCTTCGCGCAAGGGCGGCGCGACATCGCGGGCGCGGCGATCGGCACCCTGGCCATGGGCCTGGTGGCGGGCGTGGCCATGGCCAAGAGCGGCGTGGGGCTGGGCGTGATCCTCGCGATGTCGCTCTTGGTCTTCGCCAGCGCCTCGCAGCTGGCCTGCCTGCCGCTGATCGCGGCCGGCGCGCCGCTGTGGGTGATCGTCGCGACCGCCTGCGTGCTCAACCTGCGCTTCGTGGTGTTCAGCGTGAGCTGGCGGCGCTACTTCGGGCACCACCGCCGTTCGCAGCGCATGCTGCTGGCCTACCTGGCGGGCGACCCGGTCTATGCGCAGTTCGTGCAGCGGCATCCGCAGCCGCCGGCCGCGGGGCAGGCCACGCCGCAGCAGCAGGGCTACTTCCTGGGCCTGGCGCTGACCAACTGGGCCGCCTGGCACATCGCATCGCTGGCCGGCATCTTCCTGGCCGATGCGATTCCCGCGGCCTGGGGCCTGCGCTTCATCGGCGTGCTGGCCCTGCTGGCGCTCGCGCTGCCCATGCTCACCGACCGCGCGGTGCGCTGCTCGGCCCTGGCCGCGGGCGCGGTGGCGCTGGCCACGGCCTCGTGGCCCATGGGGCTCAACGTGGTGGCGGCCATCGCCACCGCCGTCGTGGCCGGCACCTGGGCCGACCGCCGCTGGAGCCCGCGCTGATGCACCTCGGGCACGCGCTCTATGTGTGGCTGGCCGTGGGCGCGCTGGTGGGCGTGACGGTGCTCACGCGCAGCTTCTTCCTGCTGCCCGACGGCGAGCCGAAGCTGCCGGGCTGGCTGTGGCGCGGGCTGCGCCATGCGCCGGTCGCGGCCCTGCTCGCGATGGTGGTGCCCGACGTGTTCCTGAGCAACGGGCGCCTGCTGTCCGACTGGCACGATGCGCGGCTCTTTGCCGTGGGCGCCGCATTGGCCTACTACCTCGTTCGGCGAAACGACGTGGCCGGGACGATCCTGGTCGGCACGGGTACGCTGATGCTCTTGCGGCTCGGCTTCGGCTGGCCCTGACATGGTTATTTTTTTGAAGCGATATTGGAGAAAGACAGATGACGCTGGCAATGCGCTGGGATGAATGGTCCGCACACGACGGGATCGGGCTGGCCGAACGGGTCCGCAAGGGCGAGGTCTCGGCGGCCGAACTCGCGGCGCAGGCCGCGGCCGGCATCGCGAAGGTGAACCCGCAACTCGACGCAGTGGTCGAGGTGTTCGACGACGTGGTGGCCGATCCGCTCAAGGACGGCATGAACCCCGCAGGCGTGTTCGCGGGCCTGCCCTACCTGATGAAAGACCTGGGGCCCACGCTCAAGGGCCGGCTGCAGGAATTCGGCTCGATGATCATGCAGGGACACCGGCCCGCGGCCGACAGCTTTCTCACGCAGCAACTGCGGCGCGCCGGCCTCAACATCGTGGGCCGCAGCACCACGCCCGAGTTCGGCGTCTGCAGTTCGGTGGAGAACGCGCTGCATGTCACGCGCAACCCGTGGGACCTGGAATACACCACCTGCGGTTCCTCGGCCGGCACGGCCGCGGCGGTGGCGGCCGGCGTGCTGCCGTTGTCGCATGCCACCGACGGCGGCGGTTCGATCCGCATCCCCGCGGGCGTGAACGGCAACATCGGCCTCAAGGTGTCGCGCGGCGTGTTCTCGCTGGCGCCGAACCTGTCGGACCTGTCGGGCCTGGTGTCCATCCAAGGCTGCCACAGCCGCACCGTGCGCGACACCGCGGCCTTCGTCGACCACTGCCGCGGCGGCGCGCCGGGCGAGTTCATGCCCTTCTGGTCGCCGGCCGAGCCGTACAGCGAGCTCATCCAGAAGGACCCGGGCCGGCTGCGCATCGCGCTGTCGCACGAATGGGGCGACTTCCGCGCCACGCCGCATTTCGTGGCCGAGCTGACGCGCGTGGGCCAGTTCCTCGAAGGGCTGGGCCACCATGTCGAATGGGCGCTGCCCGCGGTCGACTTCCAGGGCGCCTTCGCCGCACAGACCACCTGCTACATCAGCAACTTCGCGCAGGTCATCGACGGCCACCTGCACCGCCTGGGCCTGGCGCGCCCGCCGGCCGAACTGCTGGAGCCGATCAACATCAAGATCTGGGAAGCGGGGGTGCACACCTCGTTCTCCGAGCGTTCGAAGATGCAGGCGGTGTTCAACACCACCTCGCGCGCCTTCGGCCAGTTCTTCCAGGACTGGGACATCATCCTCACGCCGATCACCGCGCTGCCCACGCCCCGCGTCGGCACCAGCGAGTACCTGACGACCAGCACCAACCCCTCGGTGCACGACTGGTTCGCCAACCTCTGGCAGAACTTCGCGTACACGCCGCTGGCCAACCTCTGCGGCATGCCGGGCATCTCGCTGCCGATGGCGGCGCAGGAGAACGGCCTGCCGCTGGGCATCCAGGCGCAGGCCGCGCAGGCCAACGACGGCCTGCTGCTGCAGCTGGCGGCGCAGATCGAGCGCGCGCTCGACGGGAAATGGAACGCAGGCCGGCGGCCGGGCGTGCACGTCACCCAGGCCTGAGCCGAACAGGTCCTAGCCGCGCGCGCCGAGCAGGGTGCTCGTGGCCTGCGCCTCGCGCTGCACCGCCAGCGCGATCGGCCCGCCCAGGGCCGGGTCGAAACCGCCCGTGGCCCCCAGGGCGGTGAGCACCGCGCACACGCGGCCGGCGTAGTCGTAGACCGGCGCCGCCACGGCGCTTATGCCGCGCAGGTAGGTGTCCTTCACGCTGGCGCAGTGCGCCTGCTGCACCTCGCGGCGCAGCTGGCCGATGGGGTCGGCGGCATCGAGCGTGGCCCGCATCTCGGGCGTGGCCGCGGCCAGTTCCTGCTCGGCCAGCGCCACCACGCGCGACTCGTCGAGCAGCCCGAGGAAGGCGCGGCCGGTGGCCGACCACAGCATCGACATCACCGAGCCGGCGCGCACGTTCACCGTGACCGGCAGGCCCGGCTCCTCGAAGCGCACGATGGTCGGGCCCTTGTTGCCCATCACCGCGATGAAGCAGGTCACCTCCAGCGATTCGCGCAGCCGGATCAGGCAGGGCTCGGCCGCGCGGATCGGGTCGGCCTGCCGCATGGCCGCCAACCCGATCTGGATCGCCTCGGTCCCCAGGTAGTAGTGCTGCGACGCGGCGTCCTGCGACACCAGCCCTTCCTCCATCAGGCTCGCCAGGTAGCGGTGCACCTTGGCCGGGCTCTCGCCGACGTGGGTGGAGAGCGCGGTCAGGCTGCTGCGGCCGCCCAGGTGGGCCAGGCCCTTGAGCACGGCCATGCCGGTTTCGGCGGCCTGGACGCGCTGGCGCCGTTCGCGGGGGGCAGGGGATTCGGCAGGGGAGGAAGTCATGTCGCCTGGATGTTAGGGGCTCGGGCCGTGCCTGCCCGTGCGTCAGCGTGGGGCGGGTAAACCCGCAAATATAGATTACGCAATGCGGATGATACTTACGCAATACACAACATCCCATCCGGAGACACCCCATGAAGAAGCACCTCGCCAGCGGCCTCGCGCTGCTGTCCCTCGTCGTCGCAGCGGGCGCCAGCGCGCAGGGCTACCCGACCAAGCCGATCCGCTGGATCGTTCCCTATGCGGCCGGCGGCGGCTCCGACTTCCTGGCGCGCACCGTGGGCCAGACCCTGTCGACGCAGGTCGGCCAGCCGGTGCTGGTGGACAACAAGCCCGGCGGCAACACCGCGCTGGGCGCCGCCGAGACCGCGCGCGCGCCGGCCGACGGCTACACCATCCTCTCGGCCGACAACGGCACGCTGGTGTTCAACCCCGCCCTCTACAAGTCGCTGAGCTACAACGCCACCAAGGACCTGACGCCGGTCACGCTGATGGGCAAGTTCCCGATGATCCTGGTGGTCGGCACCAACTCGGGCTTCGCCACCGCCAAGGACTTCATCGCGCAGGCCAAGGCCAAGCCCGGCGGCATCAACTACGCCTCGGCCGGCGCGGGCAGCCCGCACCACCTGGCGATGGAACTGCTCAAGGTCGAGGCGGGCCTGTTCATGGTCCACGTGCCCTACCGCGGCGCGGCGCCGGCGCTGGCCGATGTGGTGGGCGGGCAGCTGCCGGCCATGATGGTCGACTTGGCCGCGGGTGCCGGCTTCATCAAGGGCAACAAGGTGCGCGCGCTGGCCGTGGCCAATCCCACGCGCCTGCCGCAGCTGCCCGACGTGCCGACCTTCGCCGAGCTGGGCTACAAGAACGTCGAAGCCGCCGCGCTGGTCGGCGTGGTGGTGCCCTCGGCCACGCCGACGGAGGTGGTGAACACGCTCAACCGCCAGATCGTCGCGGCCATCCATGAACCGGCGGTGCGCACCCGCATGATCGACTTCGGCGTCGAACCCGTGGGCAACACGCCCGCGCAGTACGCCGAGCTGCTGAAGAACGAGACCACGCGCTGGCACAAGCTGATCCGCGACCTGAAGATCACGCTCGACTGACCCGACCGCCATGCCCGACACCGCCACCCCTTCGCGCGCTTCCGGTTGCCCTGTCGCGCACGGTCCGCTCTCCGCCGAGCGCACGCCCACCGGTTGCCCGGTGAGCCAGCGCGCCGCGGCCTTCGATCCCTTCGAGGACGGCTACCAGCAGGACCCGCCCGAGTACGTGCGCTGGGCGCGCGAGCAGGAGCCGATCTTCTACAGCCCCAAGCTGGGCTACTGGGTGATCACGCGCTATGCCGACATCAAGGCGGTGTTCCGCGACAACATCACCTTCAGCCCGTCGAACGCGCTGGAGAAGATCACGCCCACCGGCGACGAAGCCAACGCGGTGCTCGCGAGCTACGGCTTCGCGCTCAACCGCACGCTGGTGAACGAGGACGAGCCGGCCCACATGCCGCGCCGCCGTGCGCTGATGGACCCGTTCACGCCCGAGGAACTCAAGCACCACGAACCCATGGTGCGCGAACTGGCCCGCAGCTACGTCGATCGCTTCATCGACGACGGCAAGGCGGACCTGGTCGACCAGATGCTGTGGGAGATCCCGCTGACCGTGGCGCTGCATTTCCTCGGCGTGCCCGAGGAGGACATGGACACGCTGCGCAAGTACTCCATTGCGCACACCGTCAACACCTGGGGTCGCCCCAAGCCCGAGGAGCAGGTGGCGGTGGCCCACGCCGTGGGCAACTTCTGGCAGTACGCGGGCAAGGTGCTCGACAAGATGCGCCAGGACCCCGATGCGCCCGGCTGGATGCAGTACGGCATCCGCAAGCAGATGCTGCAGCCCGAGGTGGTGACGGATTCGTACCTGCACTCGATGATGATGGCCGGCATCGTGGCCGCGCACGAGACCACGGCCAATGCCACCGCCAACGCGATGAAGCTGCTGCTGCAGCATCCGCAGGTGTGGCGCGAGCTCTGCGAAGACCCGGGCCTGATCCCCAATGCAGTGGAAGAGTGCCTGCGCCACAACGGCTCGGTGGCCGCCTGGCGCCGCCTGGTCACGGCCGACACGCAGGTGGGCGGCGTGGACCTGCCCGCGGGCTCGCGGCTGCTGATCGTGACCTCGTCGGCCAACCACGACGAAGGCCACTTCGCCGACGCCGACCTGTTCGACATCCGCCGCGACAACGCCAGCGACCACCTGACCTTCGGCTACGGCTCGCACCAGTGCATGGGCAAGAACCTGGCGCGCATGGAGATGCAGATCTTCCTGGAGGAGTTCACGCGCCGGCTGCCGCACATGAAGCTGAGCGCGCAGCGTTTCAGCTACGTGCCCAACACCTCCTTCCGCGGCCCCGAGCACCTGTGGGTCGAATGGGACCCGGCCGCCAACCCCGAACGAAGCAACGCCGGCCTGCGCGACGTGCAGGTGCCGGTGCGCATCGGCGAACCCTCGCGCCACGCGATCGCGCGGCCGGTGGTGGTCGAGCGCGTGACGCGCGCGGCCGACGGCATCGTCCGGCTGCGCCTGGCCTCGCCCGACGGCAAGCCGCTGCCGCGCTGGACGCCGGGCTCGCACATCGACGTGGAGTGCGGCACGCCCGAGCTGTCGCGCCAGTACTCGCTGTGCGGCGACCCGGACGAAGCCGGCGTGTTCGAGATCGCGGTGCTGCACGAGCCCGAAGGCCGGGGCGGCTCGGCCTGGGTGCATGGCCAGCTGAAGGCCGGCGACCGGCTGCGCATCCGCGGCCCGCGCAACCATTTCCGGCTCGACGAGTCGCTGCAGAAGGCGGTCTTCATTGCGGGCGGCATCGGCATCACGCCGGTGAGCGCGATGGCGCGGCGGGCGAAGGCGCTGGGCATGGACTATCAACTGCACTACAGCGGCCGCAGCCGCGCGAGCATGGCGATGGTCGAGGAACTGCGTGCGCTGCATGGCGAGCGCCTGCACCTGCACATCGCCGACGAGGGCGGCCGCAACGACCTGCAGGCCCTGCTCGCGCAGCCCGTGCCGGGTGCGCAGGTCTACGCCTGCGGCCCCTTGCGCATGCTCGAAGCGCTGGAATCCTGCTGCGCCGCCTGGCCCGAGGGCGCCTTGCGTGTCGAGCATTTCGAGTCGACGCTGGCGACGCTCGATCCGTCGAAGGAACAGGCGTTCGAGGTCGAGCTCAAGGACTCCGGCCTGGTGCTCACCGTGCCGCCGGACCAGACCCTGCTGACCGCGCTGCGCGCCGCCAACGTCGACGTGCAGAGCGACTGCGAGGAAGGCCTGTGCGGTTCCTGCGAGGTGCAGGTGCTGGCCGGCAGGGTCGACCACCGCGACGTGGTACTGACGCGCATGGAGCGCGATGCGAACACCAAGATGATGGCCTGTTGTTCGCGCGCCTGCGACGGGCGCCTGGTGCTGGCGCTGTAGGGCTGTCCGCTCAGCCGACCGGCCCGAGCGGCCCGAGCGGCATGCGCAGCACCACCTGCGTCTCGCCCGGCCGGGATTCGAGCCGCAGTTCGGCCTTGAGCCGCCGGGCGCGTGCATGGAGGCTGCGAAGGCCTGCGCCCTGGCCCTTGGCCGCCGCCTCGACCACGAAGCCGCGTCCGTCGTCGCACACGCTCAGCTGAAGCGCGCCGTCCGCACACTGCACGCGCACGTCCACGCGCCGGCTCGCGCTGTGCTTGAGCACGTTGGTCAGCGCCTCCTGCAGGAAGCGCAGCAGCTCCAGGCTCTGCGAAGGCGAGAGTTCCAGCGTCTCGAGGCCGGCGACCCGCCAGCGGCAGTCGATGCCGCTCGCGTCGAGCGACTGCGAGATCCGGTGGCGCAGCGGCGCCAGCAGCTCGCCGAAGGCCAGCGGGCCCTCGCTCTGGCCGGTGGCCTCGATGATCAGCCGCAGGTCGTCGCGCAGGCTCTTGAGCATCGCGAGCAGCTGCGGCGCCGACAGCGCCTCGGGCCGGCGTTCCAGCGTCGCGATGCTGCCCAGCAGCATGCCGCCGAGACCGTCGTGCAGGTCGCTCACGAGGTTGACGCGCTCGCCGATGCGCGCGTGCGCGAGTGCCAGCGCGTGCTGCTGCGCGAGCGTGGCGGCCAGTTCCGACTTGGCGGCGTTCACTTCCTCGATCAGCTCGGTGTTGAAGTGCTCGATGCGGTCGAGGCTCTGCACGAAGCGCGCGGCCTGGGTCATGGCCATGCCCAGCAGCAGCACGTACGAAGACATCGTCGTGTAGTAGGTGTTGCTGTCGATCACCTGCGTGAACACCAGCAGGTCGTGTCCGGCGGCAGCGGCGGACACCGCCATGAAGGGGGCCAGCGAACGCATCGGGCTGCCGCGGTGGCGCAGCGCATGGACGATCGCGCCGCAGTTCACCGCGATGGCCGTGAGGCCGCCCACCAGTGTCCAGGCGGCGCGGTGCGCGGGCAGGCCGGCGCCGCTGGCCAGCCACAGGTCGAGCACGCCGGCCGCCGCGACCAGCAGCGCGAAGGCTTCGAGGCGGGACTTGCGTGCCTGGCAGAAGCGCAACGCGAAGACCAGGTAGGCCACGTCGAAGAGCAGCAGCAGCGAGGTGTTCAGCGCCTGCCAGCCGTGGTTGTCGGCAAAGGGCCAGGGGCTGGTCGCGATCTGGTTGTAGCCGAACAGCAGCCACAGCACCGACATCAGCGCGAACCAGCCGTAGGCCGTCTCGCGCCGCCGCAGCAGCCACGCCGCGGCGAAGAAGGCCGACACCGCCGCGCTCAGTGCCAGGCCCAGCACCTGCAGGTCGCGGCGCACGATGCGCTCGTGTTCGAACGCGGCCTGCAGCGCCGACGGCGGGCCCAGGTCGACCGGCCCCAGCCCCGCCTGGTAGGCGGACAGGCCCGAGACGCGCACCAGCAGCGTGTTGCTGCCGGGCCGCAGCAGCGGCGGCGCCAGCAGCCAGTAGCGCGGCGTGTTCCAGGCGCGGGTGAGCGGCTCGACCAGGCTGGGGTCGCGTGAGATGGGCGTGCCGTTGAGCGACACCTCGCCCGCCATGTTGAGGTAGTGCAGCAGCAGGCCGGTGTCGCGCACCGGCGCGGGCTGTTCCCAAGTCAGCCGGTACCAGACCACGCCGTCGAAGCCGGGCCAGCGCTGGCCCCAGCTGTCGGGCAGGGTGACGGGCACCCAGCCTTCGGCGGGCGGGGCGGTGTCGTCCCAGCTGGTGGCACGCACGGCCTCGGCACGCAGTTCGGGCACGGGCTGCGCCAGCGCCGTGCCGGCGGCCAGCACGAGGACAAGGCACAGACCGATCCGCGCGGCGAGCCAGGCCCAGGCCCGTGTCAGTCGGCTGCGGAGCGGAGAGCGCATCGTGCTCAGTGCAGCAAGCCGTGCCTTCGGCCCTGGTAGACGGCCTCGGTGCGCGAGCCGACGGCCAGCTTGCGGTAGATGTTCTTGGTGTGGCATTCCACCGTGAGCCTGGAGATCGACAGCGACTCGGCCATGTCGCGGTTGCTCAGGCCCTGCGCGACCAGTTCGAGGATCCGGCGTTCGCGTGGCGTCAGCGCGACCGGCAGGGGCGCCGGCTCGTCGGCGATCGGCACCGCGGGCCGCGCAGGCTGTTGCGCCGAGAGCCAGCCCAGGATCCGGCGCGCGATGGCCGGATCGATGGGCGCGCCGCCCTGTGCGATGCTGCGCAGCGCCAGGCTCAGTTCGAGATCGTCGCGCTCCTTGAGCAGGTAGCCGATGGCGCCGGCACGCAGCGCCGCGAAGATGATGTCCTCGGTGCGCCAGGCCGAGATCACCACCGCGGGCAGCTGCGGGTGCTGCGTGCGCATCCATTCGATGAGCTCGACCCCGCTGCCGTCCGGCAGGCCGATGTCGACCAGGGCGATGCCGAAACGCTGCGTCGCGAGCAGTTCCCTGGCCGCGGCCACGCTGTCGGCCCAGGCGATCTGCGGCGCGCTGTCCCCCAGCGTGGCCAGCACGCCGCTCAGGCGCTCGCACATCGCGGGATCGTCTTCGACCACCAGGGCGGGACTCAACGAGACGGCTTCAACGTCTTCCAGCGGGGAATGGGACATGGGCGCGGAGCGGGTCGCTGGCTGTTGCCGGCGACGTGTTTACCTGTTTTCGGGGATTGTTCCAGGATATTGCCATTTGTATCTTCTGCGGGTTGTCCGTGTCCGGGCAGGTCTTTTGCAACCAGAGAAGTACAGCGCGTGAACCTCATCTACAGACTCGTTTGCAATCGCGCGACAGGGGTGCGTCAGGTCGTCTCCGAAGTGGCCCGGGCGGCCCATGGCGGCACCACCGTGAGCCGGGTGCCAGTGGGGTTGCGCGGTGTGCTCGCAATGGCCTTGTCGGCCGCGCTGGCGCCGGCCGCGATGGGCGCCAGCACCGACCTCGTCATCGACAGCGGCACCACGCACAACAACCTCGTGCAGCTCACGGGCCCCAACGCACGACTGACGAACAACGGCACGCTCGACACCACCGCGCAGGCCGGCGCGACCGCGGTCGAAGGGCTGGCCGGCTTCGCGGGCGTGACGGTGACCAACAGCGGCACCATCGCCAGCAACGCCGACGCCGCGGCCGTGATGATCCGCGGCGCCAGGGCCGGCGTGATCAACCTGGCCGGCGGCACCATCTCGACCAGCAGCGTCAACGGCGAAGCGGTCTTCCTCACGAGCGGCGGCACGCTCACGAATGCCGGCACCTTGATCGGCCACGGCTCGGGCGCACTCATCTTCGGCGACGGCAGCGTCGTCAACTCGGGCCTCATCTCGGCCGACCGCGCGGGCTCGGCCGGGGTCAGCATCAACTACGCGGCCATCGCCACGCTGGTGAACCAGGCGGGTGGCGAGATCAGCGGCGGGTTGTCGGGCGTCAAGCTGTCGGGTGGCAGCCTCGCCAGCCTGGAGAACGCGGGCACCATCCGCGCGACCGCGGCGAACGCCAACGCCGCGGCCGTGCGCGTCTCGGGCGGCACCGTCAACGTGGCGAAGAACCTCGCGGGCGGCCTGATCGAGTCCGCGGCGGGCATCGGCATCCAGATGGAGAACGGCACCGTGCTCAATGCACACGGCGCGACCATCACCGCCCCGATCGCCATCGCCATCACCGACTACACGCAGTCGGCCAGCGTCACCAACCACGGCACGCTCAACGGCGATGTCTACCTGGGCAGCGGCAACGCCGTGCTCACGCTGGGTGCCGACGGCCGTTTCAACGGCAAGGCCGACGCGGGCATCCGCACCGGCGCGCCGACCGTGGTCAAGGCCGTGGTGCTGAGCGGCAGCGAGAACGGCGCGGCCGCATCGGGCACGCTCGACGGCGCACAGCTCACGGGCTTCGACAGCCTCGACGTGAACGCGGCCAACGCACGCTGGACGCTGAGCGGCCACTTCACCCACGCCGGTGGCACCACCCTGCGCGCGGGCCGGCTCGACGTGGCCAGCAACGGCGCGCTGGGCGCGGGGGCGCTGGCCATGGACGACGGCACCACGCTCGGCTTCGCGGCCGACGGCCTGGTGCTGGCCAACGCGCTGCGCTTCACCAGCATCGCCGACCCGACCATCGACACCGGCGCTTTCACCGGCACGCTGGCCGGCGCGATCAGCGGCGCGGGCGCGCTCACCAAGACCGGCAGCGGCACGCTGGTGCTCAGCGGCGCCAACGGCTACACCGGCGCCACCACGGTGGCCCAGGGCACGCTGCGTGCCGGCGCGGCCGGCAGCTTCAGCAGCGCGTCGGCGCACAGCGTGACGGCAGGCGCCATGCTCGACCTGTCCGGTTTCAACCAGACCCTGTCCGCACTCGACAACGGCGGCACCGTCTCGCTGCAGGGCGCGGCGCCCGGCACCACGCTCACCGTCACCGGCGCCTACACCGGCAGCAACGGCCTGCTGCGCCTGGGCACCGCGCTGGGCGACAGCGCCAGCCTGAGCGACCGCCTGGTGCTCGACGGCGCCGGCGCCTCGGCGCGCGGCCGGACCACGGTGCAGGTGAGCAACCTCGGCGGCCTGGGCGCGCTGACCACGGGCAACGGCATCGAGGTGGTCAGCGCGCTGAACGGCGCGACCACCACCGCGCAGACCACGAAGGACGCCTTCGCGCTGGCCGGCGGCCATGTGGACGCGGGCGCCTACGAGTACCGGCTGCACGCGGCCGATGCCGACGGCGCGGGCGAGAACTGGTACCTGCGTTCGACCATCGTGGCCACGCCGGTCGACCCGGCCCAGCCCGGCGGGCCGACCCAGCCCGGCGAACCGGTCGTGGAACGGCCCGTCTACCGCGGCGAGGTGCCGCTGTTCGCCGCGCTGCCCGAGCAACTGCGCCAGGCCAACCTCGCGCTGCTGGGCAACCTGCACCAGCGCCAGGGCGACGACGAGCTGAAGTCCGGCGCCGGCCAGGACGCGCCGCGCAGCGCCTGGGGCCGCGTGCTGTCCACCGAGGTCCGCCTGGGCCAGCAGGGCACCGTGCGCCCGCACAGCGAGGGCCGGCTCACCGGCTTCCAGGTCGGCACCGACCTGTTCACCGACACCCGATGGCGCGCCGGCCTCTACGTCGGTCAACTCGACGGCGACATGGCGGTGCGCGGCGACGCGCGCGGCCTGCTGGGCCTGGGCGTGGGCGGCAACGACCTGCGCAACCAGTACCTCGGCGGCTATGCGACGTGGGCCGGCGTTCGCGACCTCTACGTCGACGCAGTGCTGCAGGCCGGGCGGCATCGCTACACCGTGGGCCCGCTGGACGGCGACGGCGCGCCGGGCAAGGGCCGCAGCCTGCTGGCCTCGATCGAGGTGGGCCAGGCCTTTGCCGTGGTGCCGGGTTGGCAGGTCGAACCGCAATTGCAGCTGGTCCACCAGCGCCTGCGGCTGGACGACACCGGCATCGCCGGCGCCCGCGTGCAGCAGCGGCCGGACGATGGCTGGCTGCTGCGTGCCGGCGTGCGCGTGAAGGGCGAACTGCGCACAGGACTGGGCACGCTGCAGCCCTATGCGCGGCTCAACCTGTACCGGGCCGCGGGCGGCACCGACGTGGCGCGCTTCGTCAGCCCGGCGGCCAGCACCGACATCGCGAGCCGCACCGGCCATGCCTCGACGGAACTGGCGACCGGGGCCTCGCTGGCGCTGGGCGCGCGCACCAGCGTCTACGGCGAGATCGGCAAGCTGTGGGCCTCGGGCGGCGCGAGCCGCGTGGCGTCGTCGGTGCAGGGCTCGGTGGGCCTGCGCGTCAGGTGGTGAGCGGGCTGCGCGGCGCGCGGCACATGATCAGGTAGTCCGCACCGGTGACCGGCTCGCGGTGCGTGGCCGCGGCGCGGAAGCCCAGCCGCTCGTAGAAGCCCACGCTGCGCGGCGTGAAGGTCTCGAGGAAGCAGGGCGCGCCCGCCGCATCGGCCTCGGCCAGCGTCGGTGCCAGCAGCTTCGCGCCGAGGCCCTGGCCTTGCGCGGCCGGCGCGATGCCCAGGATCGACAGGTACCACGCGCCCGCCGGCACCACGGCCGGTGACTGCGCGGCCATGAATTCGACGATGCGGTGGTAGTGGGCCAGGCCCCGCGGGCCCAGCGTGCGGGCGAGGAAGGCGTGCTTCGCGGCCGACTCCGCCGCCTCGGCTTCGTCCGCGCGCGGCAGCAGCCATGCGGCCGCGCCCGATGTGCGATCTTCGAGCGTGAGGCAGCGCCCGCTGCGTTCGGCTTCGCCCATCGAATACGCGAAGTAGGACGCGAGCACGGCCTTGCGGCGGGGCATGTCGTGTTCGAAATCGACGGAGATCGCCAGGTAGAAGGGGTCGATGATCAGGGCATCGGCCAGGGCGGGCGCGGACAGGGATTCGGGCGGGAGCATGCGGATTCGGCGGGTCGGTCTCTGGAAGGGGCCGCGCGATTCTAGGCAGCCACCCGCCGCCACGCCGACGGTCAGAGCAGGTTGCGCAGCGAGGCTTCCACCGCCGCGGCCGACGCGATCGGCTTCTCCATCGGGAACAGGTGCGTGCCGTCGAGCATCGCGATGCGCCCGCGCGTGATGCGGTCGGTCATGGCCATGCCCACGCGCCGCATCTCGACCGACTGGCGCCCGCCCACGAAGGCCACGCGGCATTGCAGCGGGTTGGCGCGCAGCAGCGCACCGAGGTTGTGGGGCAGGGTGTCGTAGATCGCGGTCTCGACGTCGCGGTCGAAGCTCAGGGTCAGTGCCTCGGCCGGGTCGGCGGCATCGGGCGCGTCGAGCATGCCGTGCTCGATGTAGTCGCGCAGCACCTGCTCGTCCCAGCGCGCGAAGGCCTTCTTGGCGCGGAAGTGGGCGAAGGCGGCCTCGCGGTCGTCCCAGCGGTTGCGCCGCTTGCGGCTCACCGCGCCGGGCGAGACGGTCTTCATCAGCGCGGTGCGCTTGACCAGGCCCAGCGTGTTGGCGCGCCAGCCGCCCACCAGCGGCGAGTCGAGCATGACCACGCCGCGCGCGAGCGTCGGGTGGCCCGAGGCGCACATCAGGCTCAGGAAGCCGCCCAGCGAATGGCCCACCAGCAGCGCCGGCTGGCCCGCTTCCTTGACCACGCCGCGCGTGAAGTCGGCCAGCTGCGCGACCAGGTGCGGCCAGTTGTTGGTCACCGGGTACTTCGGGTCGTGCCCGAACTTCTCGATCGCGTGCACGTCGAAGCCGCGGTTGCGCAGGCTGTCGAGCATCACGCGGTAGGTGCTCGCCGGGAAGCTGTTGCCGTGCGAGAAGACGATCGGGGGCATGGCCATCGGATGCGGGCCCGGGCCTAGATCAGCTTTTCGTCGGGCGTGGAGATCTTGCGCAGCGGCGCGTGGCGCGTGGCCGGCATCATCAGCGGATGCTCGGTGAAGCTGCCGTCCCAGACCGGGTCCTCGATGCTGTCGAACACCTCGCGCAGCTTCTGGCCCCAGCTGTTGTGCATCATCTGGTAGTAGGGGTTGTTGGCGTCGAGGCAGACGATCTTGTCGGTGCGCAGTCGGCCGGCTTCATACACCACCAGGTCCAGCGGCAGGCCCACCGAGAGGTTGGACTTCATGGTCGAGTCCATCGACACCAGCGCGCACTTGGCGGCCTCGTCGAGCGGGGTGTCGGGCGTGAGCACGCGGTCGAGCACCGGCTTGCCGTACTTCGATTCGCCGACCTGGAAGTAGGGCGTCTCGTTGGTGGCCTCGATGAAGTTGCCGGCCGAGTAGACCAGGAACAGGCGCATGCCTTCGCCCTTGACCTGGCCGCCGAAGATGAAGGACACGTTGAAGTCCACGCCCGCATGCTTGAGCGCCTCGGCGTCGCGGTCGTAGACATGGCGCACCGCCGAGCCGAGCACGCGCGCGGCGTCGAACATGCTCTTGGCGTTCCAGATGGTGATCGGCGGGCCGGGCTCGCCGTTCTCCTGGACCTCGCGCACCTCCTCGATCTGCAGGATCTCGCGCACCGACTGCGAGATGCTCAGGTTGCCGGCCGACAGCAGCACCATGACGCGGTCGTCGGGCTGCTCGTAGACGATCATCTTGCGGAAGGTGCTGATGTGGTCCACGCCCGCGTTGGTGCGCGAGTCCGAGAGGAACACCAGGCCGGCGTTGAGTTTGATGCCTACGCAATAAGTCATGGGGTCTGCGTGCGAATCGGGCCGGTTCAGGGGCGACCGCCTTCGCGCATGTTGAGTTTTTGAAGGGCGTACAGCGCCTCGAGCGCTTCCCGGGGGCTCATCGCGTCGAGGTCGAGTGCGGCCAGGGCGGATTCTACGGCGCTGTCCTCGGGCGTCTCGGCCACCGGCGGCGGCGCGAACAGGTCGACCTGGGCCCGGGTCTGCGTCTGCTGGGCCTCGAGCGCCTCCAAGGCCTGGCGCGCGTGGTTGACCACCGCGGCCGGCATGCCCGCCAGCCGCGCCACCTGGATGCCGTAGCTCTTGCTCGCCGGCCCCGGCTGCATCTCGTGCAGGAACACGATGTCGCGCCCCGATTCGGTCGCGCTCACATGCATGTTGACCGCGCCGTGGTGCGTGGCCGGGAACTCGGTGAGCTCGAAATAATGGGTGGCGAACAGGGTGAAGGCCTTGGTGCGGTCGTGCAGCTGCGCGGCGATGCCCGCGGCCAGCGCGAGGCCGTCGAAGGTGCTGGTGCCGCGGCCGATCTCGTCCATCAGCACCAGCGACTGCGCGGTGGCGCCGTGCAGGATCTGCGCGGCCTCGGTCATCTCGAGCATGAAGGTCGACTGCGCATTGGCCAGGTCGTCGGCCGCGCCGATGCGGGTGTGGATCGCGTCGATGGGCCCGAGCCGGCAGGCCGCCGCGGGCACGTGCGAGCCGATCGAGGCCAGCAGCACCACGATCGCGATCTGCCGCATGTAGGTCGACTTGCCGCCCATGTTGGGGCCGGTGATGACCTGCATGCGCTGCTGCGGGCCGAGCTGGGTGTCGTTGGCGATGAAGGCGCCGGCCGACTTCTCGGCCAGCCGCGCCTCGACCACCGGATGGCGGCCCTGCGAGATCTCGATGCAGGGGTGCGAGACGAAGCTCGGCGCCTTCCAGTGCAGCGTGTGCGAGCGTTCGGCCAGCGCGCACAGCGCATCGAGCGTGGCGATGCCCGCGGCCAGGCCGGTGAGCGCGTTCACATGCGGCTGCAGCGCGTCGAGCAGCTGTTCGTAGAGCCACTTCTCGCGCGCCAGCGCGCGGTCCTGCGCGCTCAGCGCCTTGTCCTCGAAGGCCTTGAGCTCGGGCGTGATGAAGCGCTCGGCGTTCTTCAGCGTCTGGCGGCGGCGGTAGTTGTCGGGCACCTTGGCCAGCGCGCTCTGCGTGACCTCGATGTAGAAGCCGTGCACGCGGTTGAACTGCACCCTCAGGTTGCTGATGCCGGTGCGCTCGCGCTCGCTGACTTCGAGCTTGAGCAGGAACTCGTCGCAGTTCTCGCTGATCGCGCGCAGCTCGTCGAGGTCGGCGTCGTGGCCGGTGGCGATCACGCCGCCGTCGCGCACCAGCGCGGCCGGGTCGGGCTTGAGCGCCGCGACCAGCAGCTCGGCGCAGCCCGCGGGCGGCGACAGGCGCTGCGCGATCTGCTGCAGCAGCGGCGCCGCGCCGGGCAGGGCGGGCGCGAGCTGCTCGGCCTTGGCCAGCGCCAGCCGCAGCGCCACCAGTTCGCGCGGGCGCACCTGGCGCAGCGCGATGCGCGCCGCGATGCGCTCGACGTCGCTGGTGTTCTTGAGCTGCTCGCGCAGCGTACGCCAGGGCGCGCTGCTGCCGCCGAGCGCCGGCGCCTGCAGCGCGCCGATGGCGTCGAGCCGCGCCTGCGCCTCGCCGCGCTCGCGCCGCGGCGACAGCAGCCAGCGCTTGAGCAGGCGGCTGCCCATGCCGGTCATGCAGGTGTCGATCAGCGAGAACAGGGTGGGCGAATCCTCGCCGCGCAAGGTCTGCACCAGCTCGAGGTTGCGGCGCGTGGCGGGCGGCAGTTCGATCAGGTCGCCGTCGCGTTCCACCGTGAGGCGCTGCAGGTGCGGCAGCGCGCGGCCCTGCGTGTGCTCGGCATAGCCCAGCAGCGCCGAGGCCGCGGCATGGGCATTGCCCAGGCCCTCGGCGTTCCAGGCCGACAGGCTGGCGCTGGCCAGCTGCTCGCAGAGCTTGCGCTCGCCCAGCGCGCCGTCGAACTGCCAGGCCGGCCGCACCGACAGCGTGAAAGGCTGGGCCGCGCGCGCGGACTTGAGCCGGTTCTCGAAGGCCGGCGTGACCTCGGCGCTGTAGAGCACCTCGCTGGGCGCGATGCGCGCGATCCAGGCTTCCAGCGCATCGGCCGGGCATTCGGCCAGGCGCAGCTCGGCGCCGGTCACGCTGAGCCAGGCCAGGCCGCAGGAATTGCGGCTGCCCGCATGCACCGCGAGCAGCAGCGATTCGCTCTTGTCCTGGAGCAGCTCGGCGTCGGTCAGCGTGCCGGGCGTGACCACGCGCATCACCTTGCGCTCGACCGGGCCCTTGCTGGCGCCGACCTCGCCGACCTGCTCGCAGATCGCGACCGACTCGCCCAGCTTGATCAGCCGGCCCAGGTAGGCATCGACCGCATGGAAGGGCACGCCGGCCATGGTGACCGGGTGACCGCCCGACTGGCCGCGCTGCGTGAGCGTGATGTCGAGCAGGCGCGCGGCCTTCTCGGCGTCGGCGTAAAACAGCTCGTAGAAGTCGCCCATCCGGTAGAACAGCAGGGTGTCGGGATGGTCCGCTTTCAGGCGGAAATACTGCGCCATCATGGGCGTGTGCTGCGCGAAGTCGTCCTTCGCCAGCATCGGATCCGGCTGGCTTTTCTTGCCCGCACCGCGGATCCCATTGGAGTTCGTTGCACTCGCCTCGGTCATTGTTCGCTTGTCTTCACTGGTCCTGGCCGCGCGACCTTGGCATCGGCGGCACAGGCTTGGCCTGTCGTTTGGAAAAAAGGGGGGCCGGCGGCGTGGCGCCGGGTGAGCCCGCGCGGCGGCAGCCCGGCCGAACATTATCGCGGCAGGGGCCGGCCGCTCCCGCAGCGACGCCGCGCCGGCACTCAGTGCCCGGCCAGCGGCAGCCTCGAGCGGTAGCGCGAGCGCCCCTGCGGGTAGATGCCGACCGAGCACTGCACCAGCTTGCCCGCCGCGTCGAGCCAGTGGCGCGTGACCTGCAGGCAGGGCGAGCCGGCCTCGGCGCCCAGGCGATCGGCCAGCTGCGCCTCCAGCGGGGCCGCGTCGATCTCCTGGTCCACCACGGCCACGCGCACGCCGAAGCGCTGCTCCAGCAGCTTGAAGACCGGCCCGTTCCAATCCTCCAGCGATTCGGCCGCCGCCGCGAACTCGGGCCGCGTGTAGAGCCAGAGCGCGCCGATGGGCCGCGATTCGTTGCGCAGGTAGCGCAGCGTGTCCATGAAGAACCAGTCGCTGTCGGGTGCCACGCGCAGCAGCCCCGCCAGCTGTGCGTCGGCCCTCAGGTGGCCGGAGCGCTCGAGCTTGAGCTTGGTGGTGCGCGCGGCCTCCATGATGCTGTCGAGCGTCTGCTGCGAATGCACGAAGAAGGGCGTCGGGTTGCGCGCCAGCACCGTGGTGCCGATGCCGGCGCGCGAATCGATCACGCCCAGCTTGCGCAGCGCGCCCATGGCCTCGCGCAGGCGGTAGCGGGTGGCGCCGAACTGCGCCTGCAGGTCCGCCTCGCTGGGCAGCAGGCTGCCCACGGGGTAGTGCCCCTCGTCGATCCTGCGGACGATGGCGGCAACGATGTCCTGGGTGGAAAGCGCCGCGCCGGCGCTTGTTGGATTCGCCATGAATTGATAATATTCGAATATTCGACTAATAAGGCGATCGACGCCGATCACGCCTCGACTGGAGACAAACGCATGAAACGCAGAGACTTTATCCGCACGCTGTCCGCGGCCGCCGCGCTGCCTCTGGCGGGCGCCGCCGCCGGGGCTTTCGCCGACACCTATCCGAGCAAGCCGATCCGCCTGGTCGTCACGCAGGGCACGGGCTCGGGCAGCGACGTGATCGGTAGGCTGCTGGCCACCAAGCTGGGCGAGCGCCTGAAGCAGAGCGTCTACGTGGAGAACAAGGCCGGCGGCGGCGGCATCATCGGCCACCAGTTCGTGCTGGAGCAGCCCGCCGACGGCTACACCCTGCTGCTGAGCACCACCGCCCCGCTGGTCGTGGTGCCGGCGATGAACCGGAACGCCAGATTCCGCCTGAACGACTTCACCCCCGTGGCGGCCGCCTTGCGCAGCCCCTACCTGGTGCTGGTGGGCACCGGCCCCGACAGCCCGCGCAGCCTGCAGGAACTGACCCGGCGGCTGGCGTCGACGCCCTCGAGCTATTCCTCGTCGGGCACCGGCACGTTGACCCACCTGGCGACCGAGATGTACCTGCAGCAGGCCAAGGTCGAGGCGACCCATGTGCCCTACAAGGGCAGCGGCCAGTCGCTGGCCGACCTGGCGGGCGGGCAGGTGCTGTTCTCGACCGATTCGCCGATCGCCGCCCGCGCGCTGATGCGCGGCGGGCGGCTGCGGGCCCTGGCCGTGACCTCGGTCCAGCGCCTGGCGACCTACCCGGACGTGCCGACCATGGCCGAGCTCGGCCACCCCGGCCTCACGCTCAACACCATGGGCGGCCTGTTCGGGCCGCCGAAGCTGCCCGCGGCCGTCGTCGAGCGCATCGGCACCGAGATGGCGGCGGTGCTGTCCTCGCCCGAGGTCAAGGCGCAGTTCGCCGCCATGGAGACCGAGCCGCTCGCGATGCCGGTCGAGGCCTTCCGCGCGCAGATGCTGAAGGACGCGCCGGTCTGGGAAGCCGTGGTCGCGCGTCTGGGCATCACGGCCGATTGAGCGGGCGACGATGGACCTGCACCGCATCCGCACCGCGCTCTTCGTGCCGGTGCTCGAACCCCGCTTCTTCGCCCGCGCGGGCGAACGCGGCGCCGACGCGCTGATCCTCGACCTGGAGGATGCGATCGCGCCGCAGCGCAAGGCCGAGGCGCGGCGCGCCCTGGCGCCGGCCGTGGCTGCATTGCGCGCCACCGGCCTGCCGCTGTTCGCGCGCGTCAATGCCGAAGCCGAACTGTGCGAAGTCGACCTGGTGGCCTGCGTTGCCGCCGGCGTCGATGCCGTCATGCTGCCCAAGGTCGAATCGCCCGACACGGTGCAGGCCGCCCGGGCCGCGCTCGAGCGCCATGCGCAGGCCCTGGGCGTGGCCGCGCCCGGCGCGCTGGTCGCGTTGATCGAGACGCCGCGCGGCGTGCTGCGCGCCGACGCCATCGCCGCCGCCGACCCCGGCCTGCGCGCGCTCGGCTTCGGCGCCGAGGACTATGCCGCCGCCATGGGGCGTGCGCCCGAGCGCGAACTGCTGCTGCCCGCGGCCGCGCGCGTGGCGATGTGCGCCGCGGCCGAGGGCCTGGCCTGCTGGGGCCTGGCCGCATCGATCGCCGAACTGGACGAGCTCGAGTCCCTGGCGCAGGCCGCGCGGCTGTCGCGCCGGCTGGGCTTCGGCGGCTCGCCCGCCGTGCATCCGGGCCAGGTGCCGGTGCTGCGCCGCGCCTTTGCCCCCTCCGACGACGAGCTCGCCCACGCCCGCGATGTGCTGGCGGCGTACGCAGCGGCCGAAGCCGACGGCAGCGGCGCCCTGCGGCTGCAGGGCCGCATGGTCGACCGGCCGATGGTGGAACGCGCGCGCCGGCTGCTGGCCTGAGCCGCGCGCGCTCGCTCCCTGCCGTTCATTCCATCGACTCTCCACGGACCCCATCCCATGGCGCAACAGACACTCGAGGGCATCCAGGTGCTCGACTTCAGCACCTACATCGCCGGCCCCTACGGCGCCAGCCTGCTGGGCGACATGGGCGCCGACGTGGTCAAGGTCGAGACGCCCGAGGGCGACCCGATGCGCCACTACCCGTCGACCCTGCCCGGCGAGAGCCGTGCCTTCCTGGGTGTCAACCGGAACAAGCGCGGCATCGTGCTGGACCTGAAGCAGCCCGCCGACCGCGCGGCCTGCCACCACCTCGTGGCCGACGCCGACGTGGTGCTGCACAACTTCCGCCCCGGCGTGGCCGAGCGGCTCGGGCTCGACTTCGACACGCTGCGCGCGCTCCAGCCGCGGCTGGTCTATTGCAGCTTCACCGGCTACGGCCCCGACGGCCCGCAGGCGCAGCGCCCCGGCTTCGACCAGGTGCTGCAATGCCGCACCGGCATCGCACAGGCGCAGGGCTATCCCGGTGACGAGCCGCGCGTGGTCTGGGGCTCGGCCGTGGACTTCTACGGCGCGAGCCTGATCGCCACCGGCATCTGCGCGGCGCTGTTCCAGCGCGAGCGCACCGGGCTGGCGCAGCGCGTCGACACCTCGCTGCTGCAGGCCGCGCTGGCGATGCAGGCGGGCCGCATGGTGTGGGCCGAAGGCGAGTCGGCCGAGGTCGACCGCGACCTGCGCGGCGGCGCGCTCTCGGGTCTGCATCCCACGCGCGACGGTTACCTCTACCTCCAGGCCCAGACCGAAGCCTTCTGGGAAGCGCTGTGCGAACTCACGGGCCTCGGGCACCTGGCCTGCGATTCGCGCTATGCCCACATGCGCCTGCGCAAGGCGAACGAGGCGGTGCTGCTGCCACAGCTGCGCGCGGCGCTGATGACGCGCAGCGCCAGGGAATGGGAGGCGATCTTCGGCAACCGCGTGCCCTGCACGGTGGTGCGCGGCATCGAGGCGGTGTTCGACGACGAGCAGGTCGCGCACCAGGGCCTGCTCGTGACCCATGCCCACCCGACGCTGGGCAGCTATCGCGCCGTCGCGGAGCCGATCCGCTTCAACGGGGAGCGCAGCCGGAAGCAGGAACGCAGGGCGCCGATGCTGGGCGAGCACACGGCGGACATCGTGGGACCGGCGCGCTGAGCCTGCGGGCCGAGCGCGTCAGGATCCGGCGCGCCTTCAGCTCCCCGTTTCCTTCCAGTGCTTGGCCCACAGCGCCTCGCCACGCTCCAGCGCCGCGCCCAGTTCCTTCTTGCGCCGCTGCGCCACGGCCATGACCAGCGCGTTGGCCACCGAGAGCGCGGCGGTGTAGGAGTCGAAGGGCGAAGCGCTCGAGGTGCGCACCAGCAGCATGTGGTCGGCCGAGGCCGCGGGCGGGGCGGTGGGCATGTCGGTGATCACCACCACCTTGGCGCCCTGGGCGCGGAAGTACCTGGCCGCGCGCGTGATCGCCAGCGAATGGCGGCGGAAGGTCGGGGCCAGCAGCACGTCGTGCTCGCCGATCCACAGCATCTCGTCCTCGATGAACAGCGGGCCGGTCGAGCTCATCAGCCGCACGTCGGGCAGGCACAGGTTCAGGTGCAGCGCCAGGTGGCCGGCGATCGGGGCGCCGTGGCGCTGCCCCAGCACATGGACGCGCGCCTTGCGCTGCGTGAGCAGGCGCACCGTGGCCTCGAAGGCGGCCACGTCGAGCGCGGCGAAGGTGGCGGCCAGGTTGTGCTGGTCGTGCAGCAGCACGTTGTCCAGGCAGGAGCGGATGGAGGTGTCGTCGCCGATCACGGCGCTGGCGCGGGTGCCCGGCGTGGCGAGCAGGGCCGTGACCTCCGAGCGCGCTTCCATCTGCGCTTCGGCATAGCTCGCATAGCCCAGCTTGGCGAGCAGCCGCACCACGGTGGATGCGCTGGTGTTGACCTGCCGGGCCAGCTGGCTGGCCGATTCGAGCAGGCCCTGCGGGTGGCGGGCCTGCAGTTCGGCGATCAGCCGCTGCTCGCTCTTGGTGAGCTTCCTGTCGTAGCCGGCGATGCGTTGGTTGAGGTTCTGGGTGGCCATGGGGGATTGTGAGCAAACTGCCTGCCGCCCTATTTTGAAGACTTCATTGCAATTTGAAAAATAAAATGAAAAAATCTCTTCAAATATTCTTGCTGTTCTCCTTCCACCCTTTCTGGACATCACGCCATGCGCTCCTTTTCCGACGCTTTCACGCTGCGCCGCCGCAGCCTCCTGGGCATGGGCCTGGCCGCCGCGCTGCCCCTGGGGGCGCATGCACAGTCCTTCCCGTCCCGGCCGGTCACGCTGGTGGTGCCGTTTCCCGCGGGCGGCTCGGTCGACCTGATCGCGCGGCTCTACGCCGAGCCGCTGGCCAAGGCGCTGGGCACCTCGGTGGTGGTGGACAACCGCGCGGGGGCGGGTGGCTCCATCGCCAGCGCCCAGGTCGCGCGCGCCAAGGCCGACGGCTACACGCTGGTGGTGTCCTCGCAGAGCTCGCACCTGGCCAACCCGCTCACGCAGGCCAACACCGGTTACGACCCGATCAAGGACTTCGCTTCCATCGCGCAGCTGGCGCGCACGCCCAACGTGCTGGTGGTCAACCCGGCCGTGCCGGGCAAGACCTTCAAGGAATTCCTCGCGCATCTGAAGGCCCACCCCGGCCAGCTCAATTTCTGCAGCGCCGGGCCGGGCAGCATGGGGCAGCTCAACGTGGAGCTGCTCAGGAACGCGGCGCAGTTCGACGCGGTGCATGTGCCCTACCGCGGCGGCGGCCCGCTGGTCGCGGCGCTGATGGCCAACGAGGTGCAGTTCGGCCTCGACAACCTCGCGCCCTTCCTGCCGCAGATCCAGGCCGGCAAGCTGCGCGCGCTCGCGGTGGCCGCGCCCACGCGGCTGTCGGTGCTGCCCGAGGTGCCCACCTTCGAGGAGCTGGGCTACCCCGTGGTCAACGCCACCTCGTGGATCGGGCTGGCGGCGCCGGCCCGGACGCCGCCCGAGGTGCTGGCCGCGCTCTACAAGGCCGTGCGCACCGTGGCGGAGCAGCCGAGCATGCTGGACGCGCTGCAGTCGCGCGGCGCATTGGCGCCCGAGGCGCTGTCGTCGGCGCAGTTCACCGCCATGATGTCGGAGCGCCTCGCGGTGTACGGCGAGCTGGTCAAGCGCGCCGGCATCAAGGGGGAGTGAGGCCATGACGACCTTCGTTCCCGACAGCTCGCCGCTGGAGGTGCTGCCGCGCGACCTGTCGGCCTACCGGCAGGGCAACACCGGCATCGACTATGTGCACCGCTTCGCATCGGGTCGGCCCGGCCCCCATGTGCTGGTCAACGCGCTGACCCACGGCAACGAGATCTGCGGCATGGTGGCCGCGACCCATCTGCTGGACACCGGCGTGCGCCCCCGGGTCGGCACCCTCACGGTGAGCTTCGCGAATGTCGAAGCCTACGAGGCCTTCGACCTCGAGCGGCCTTACGAGAACCGCCAGCTGGTGCACAACCTCAACCGCATCTGGTCGCCCGAGATGCTCGACGGCGCCGAGCAGAGCCCCGAGCTGCGCCGCGCGCGCGAACTGCGCCCGGTGCTGGCCGCGGCCGACAGCATCCTCGACATCCACTCCACGCGCGCGCCGGTGCAGCCCTTCTGGGTCTACCCGGAGTTCGCGCGCAATGCCGCGCTCACGCTGGCCGTGGGCAACCCGCTGGTGCACCTGGTCATGCCGCCGGGCGCGGCGCCGGGCACGGGCGTGATGTCCTATGCGCGCCATGGCGATCCGGCGGGCGACAGCCTCGGTGCCGTGGTGGTGGAGTGCGGCCAGCATTTCAGCCAGTCGGCGGCCGAGCTCGCGACGGACGTGACGCTGCGCTTCCTCGCGCACCACGGGCTCATCGACGCGTTGCCCGCGGCTTCGGCCGGCGCGCCCGCGCGGCGCTTCCGCCTGCTCGCGGTGCACATGGTGAAGACCCCGGGCTTCGCCTTCGTGCGGCCGGTGATCGGCTTCGAGACCTTCGCCAAGGGCGAACTGATCGCGGTGGATGCGGGCCAGGAGATCCGCTCGCCCTGCGACGACTGCACGATCTTCATGCCCACGCGCGACCCGGTGGTGGGGCGCGAGGGCGTCTACCTCACGGTGCAGATCTAGGACGTCAGGCGGCCGGCCAGCAGGCCCAGCCAGCGCGCCCGCCAGCTCAGCGTGAAGGCGATGGCCAGCGCGGAGCCGGCCAAGGTCATGAACCAGACCAGGAAGGCCATCGACGCGTGGTCGACGCGCAGGCACAGCGCCAGCGACACGGCCAGGCCCGCCACGCCGAGCACGCGCAGCCGCTTCACCGCACCGGGCGATGCAGGGCGCGGCCCGAAGACCTGTTCCCAGTGAACGTCCATCGCCAGGGCCAGCCAGCCCAGGCCCGCGAGGTTGGCCGCCACGGCCAGCAAGAGCAGCACGGCATCAGGCACGGGCACGCTCCCCCGCCAGCGCGGCGCTGGCGGCCACCGGCGTGCCGGCGCGCCGGCCGAGCTTGCGTGCCACGCCGATCGCGATGGCGGCGCTGGCCAGCATGAACAGGTCGACCCCGGCCACGGGCCAGTAGCGTTCGCCGAGCGTGCGCAGCAGGTGGTCGCCGGTGGTGATCCAGTTGAGCAGCACGGCCGTGACGGCCAGGGCCGCGATGGCCCAGCACTGCTCGGCCCAGGCCGGCGCCATGCGCGCCTCGGCCACGGGCGCGGTGCGCCACAGGCCGTGCAGGCCGGCCAGCACCCAGGCGCCCCAGAAGATGTACTTCTCGGCATCGCCCTTGCCGGGCCAGCCCGCGGGCATCACGTCGGGCAGCAGGCGGTTGCCGATCAGCATGGCGAGCGCGGCGACCAGCATGCCGGTGACCGTGGTCACGGCGAAGCCGTCGACCCAGCGCGCGCCCCCCTTGCCCTGCCTGGCATGCTGGCGCTTGCGCTTCTCGACGAAGAAGATGAAGCCGGTCGCGATGCAGGCGCAGCCCGCGAGGCCGCCCAGCACATAGAGCCAGCGCAGCAGCCAGTGGCGGAAGTGCTGCAGGTGCAGGCCGGTCAGGAAGGTGTTGATGCTGGCCACGGGCGTGAGCGGCGGGTCTTCGCGCAGCAGCTCGCCGGTCGCGGCCTTGAAGTGCATGCCCTCGCCGGTGAGCGCGATGCGGTCGGTGCCGGCGCGGTACACGCTCACGTAGCTGTTGGCATCGCCCACGTGCTGCACGCTCAGGAAGCCCACCTCGCCCGCCATGTCCTTGGCGGCCCAGCGGCGCTGGGCCTCGGCCACCATCGCATCGACCGAGGCCAGCGGCCCGGCCACGCCCGCGCGGTCGTGCGGCAGGCCGGTCTCGAGCGCCTCGTGCTTTTCGTGCATCTCGTGCAGTGGCTCGAGTTGCGTGTGGGTCACCGGGAAGTAGATGCCGCCGAAGATCACCAGGCCCGAGAAGGCGAAGATGAAATGGAAGGGCAGGGCCACCACGCCCGTGAGGTTGTGCAGGTCGAGCGCGCTGCGCTGCGTGTGCTTCTTCGGCCTGAAGGTGAAGAGCTCGCGGAAGATCTTGCGGTGCATCACCACGCCGCTGACCAGCGCCACCAGCATGATCAGCGCCGCGAAGCCGACGATCCAGTAGCCCAGGTTCTTCCACTCGAGGTGCAGGCTGTAGTGCAGCGGGTAGAAGAACTGGCTGCCGATCTTGAGGTGGTCGTCGGGCAGCGACTTGCCGCTGCGCGGGTCGATGGTGCGGGTACCGAAGACGCCGTCTTCGGGGTCCTTGGCGTTGGGCAGTTCGTAGCTGGAGAACAGGCCCAGCACCGGATCGCGGTGCGTGGTGTAGGCGCTCCAGCTCTTGACCACCGGGAAGCTCTCGGCCATCGGGCCGTTCACGCGGCTGCGGGCTTGCGCGATGCTCTCGGGGTTGGCCTTCATGTCCTGGAACACCGGCAGCAGCACCTTGTCGAAGGAGGGCATGGGCTGCGGCGCGAAGCGCGATTCGGGAATCGCCCAGCGGTCGATCTCGCGGTCGAACACCGACAGCGAGCCGAAGAAGAACACGACCATCAGCACGAAGCCCAGCACCAGGCCGAACCAGGTGTGCAGCCAGGCCATGGTGAGGCGGAAATTCTGGAACATGGTGGGGTGTCCTTAGAGCAGGGCGCGCTGCACGAGCCAGGCCGCGCCGGTCATGAGGGCACCGCCGCCGGCCAGCACCAGCCACACGCGGGCCAGGCTGCGCGCGCTGAAGGCCCAGAGGAAGACCCCCAGGAAGACGATGAAACCGAGGATGTAGCCCAGCGCTTCGGCGTCATGGAATTCCATCTTCGCGGCGAACAGCAGGCCGATCAGCAGGGCGATGAAGCCCCAGGTGAAGGCGTAGCCGCCCAGCATGCCCGCGGCGATGCGCGAGGCGAGGTGGACGCGGGACAGGGTCGAAGCGGTCATGGTCGTTGTTCAGGAACGGGCGCGGCAAGCGCGGGCGGTCGCTGCGACAGGCTGGCTTGGGAAGCGTGGCTGACCTGTGATCTGCGGAAGCGGCGTGATTATCCCCGACCCTCGGCGCCGGGCGCGCGGTATGCATGCGCATCGTAGGGGCAGCGTGCGCGCGGGTCCCGCTTCATCGTCGTGAAAGTCCTACACGCCGCATCGGCATGCGCGCATGCGGTCGACGGCCTGGCGGCCCGAGGATCGACATCTCCCCAGGGAATACCTCCACCATGCACAGGGATGCGAATGCCGCAGACCCTGACGACCTCCAGAGAAAGCTCACGCCGTCATGCCCCTGTCCCTGTCGTCCCCGCCATCCTCGATGCCCATCGGTCGTCTCTGTACGCTGGCCATGTTGCTCGGCACCGCCTGGCTCGCCGCCACACCGGCCGCCGCGCAGGTCTCGCCCGCGCTCGACCGCTTCAGCCTGTCGGTGGGCGCCTTTCATGCCGAGCCGACTTTCGGCGCGCGCTTCGACACGCCCTATGGCCGGCTCGATTCCGGCGACGTCAAGCGCGATGCCGTGACCATGCCGCGGATCTCGGCCGACCTGCTGCTGTTCGACAGCCAGGGCCTGTCCTTCGACTACTACCGCTATTCGCGCAGCTACTCGCAGAGCGTCGGCGGCAATTTCACGGTGGGGCCGAACCAGGTCGCGGCCTCGGCCGATGCCACGCTCGACACCAAGATCGAGTTCGCCAAGCTGGCCTACAAGTGGTGGATCGGTTCGGGCAACACGGTGGTCGGCCTGGGTGCCGGTGCCGCGTACTACCGGGTCGGGCTCGACGCGCGCGCCAACGCCACGGTCAACGGCACCAGCGCGGCCTTCAGCACCAGCCAGAGCGAGGACGCGATCGCGCCGTTGCTGGAAGTCGGCGTGCGGCATGCGCTCACGCCCGACTTCCGCCTGTTCGCCGATGCCTCGGGCGTCTGGAAGAACGGCGGCAAGGTGCACGGCAGCATCTACAACGCGGCCGTGGGCGTCGAGTGGTTCCCGATCAAGAACGTGGGCCTGGTGCTGTCGTACGGCGTGACCGACATCGACTTGAAGCGCGACGACACCATCGACACGCGGCTGCGCGTGAAGCTGCAGGGGCCGAGCGCCTTCCTCAAGGCCCGCTTCTGATCGGGTCCGCTGCAGGGCTCGACCCTGCAATCCTCAACTATCGATAGAGGAATTCAGCGCAAGCGGTGCGCGCAAGGCCCCAGAGAATTCGCAGCAATTCTCTCCGGGGCGTCTTTCGCCGCACACCGTGTCCTATTCGCTGTCCCTGCTCGACAAGAGCCTGATCCCTGAAGGCGCCGACGCCGCCCAGGCCTTCCAGCACACCGTGGCGCTGGCGCAAAGCGCGGAGCGGCTGGGCTACCGGCGCTACTGGCTGGCCGAGCACCACGGCAACAGCAGCTATGCGGGCTCGGCGCCCGAGGTGCTGGCCGCGCATGTGCTGGCCAGGACCTCGCGCATCCGCGTCGGCACCGGCGGCGTGATGCTGCAGCACTACAGCCCCTTCAAGGTGGCCGAGACCTTCCGCGTGCTGGCCTCGCTGGCGCCGGGCCGGGTGGACCTGGGCATCGGCAAGGCGCCGGGCGGCCTGCCCCTGACCAGCAAGGCGCTGCAATGGCTGCACGATCCGCTCAGGAAGAAGGAAGACTTCGCGCTTCGCCTGGCCGAGCTCGATGCCTTCCTGCACGACGGTGTCGCGCCCGACCACGCGCTGGCCGGTGCGCTCGCCCGGCCCGAGCCCCCGCAGCCGCCGCAACGCGTGCTGCTGGGCGGCAGCCCCGAGAGCGCGGTGCTGGCCGCGCGCCAGGGCTGGCAGTTCGTCTATGCGGGCCACTTCAACGGCGACCCGGTGAACCTCGCGCAATCGATCGCGGCCTACCGCGCCGAAGCCGGCCGCGCGCCGTGGCTCGCGCTCTTCGCCTTCGCCGCGCCGACGCGCGCAGAGGCCGCCGAACGGGTGGCCGCGCTGCGCAGCTTTCGGGTGCACCTCTCCACCGGCCAGACGGTCAACCTGCCCAGCCTCGAAGCCGCCGCCGAATTCGCGCGCCAGGCCGGCGTGAGCGACTACCGCACCGAAGAGCGGCGCCCGCACGTGATCGCAGGCACGGGCGAGGAGGTGCGCGATGCGCTCGATGCGCTGAGCGAACAGCACGGCATCGAGGAGCTCGTCATTGACATCCCGGTCGCGGACTTCGCGGCGCGCCATGCCGCGGTCGAACTGCTGGCCGCGGCGCGCGAGCGCGTGCCGGCCTGAACCGCATTCCTCCCCCCAACGAGACAAAGGAAGCATCGCATGCGCAACATCCCCTTCGGCGTCATGCTGCAAGGCGCGGGCAGCCACATGAATTCGTGGAAGCACCCCGGCGGGCCGGCCGACGCCAGCGTCAACCTCGACTTCTTCATCGGCACGGCGCGCAAGGCCGAGGCGGCCGGCATCGCCTTCGCCTTCGTGGCCGACGGGCTCTACATCAACGAGCAGTCGATCCCGCACTTCCTCAATCGCTTCGAGCCGATCTCGATCCTCTCGGCGCTGGCCGTGGCGACCTCGAAGATCGGGCTGGCGGGCACGGTGTCGAGTTCGTACAGCGACCCGTTCACCGTGGCGCGCCAGTTCGCCTCGCTCGACCTGATCAGCGGCGGCCGGGCGGGCTGGAACGTGGTGACCACGCCGCTGGAAGGCAGCGCGAAGAACTACAGCCGCGCGCACCCCGCGCATGCGCTGCGTTACGAGATCGCCGACGAGTACCTGGCCGTGACCCAGGGCCTGTGGGACAGCTGGGACGACGACGCCTTCGTGCGCGACCGCGCGAGCGGCCGCTTCTTCGACCGCGACAAGCTGCACCCGCTCGACCACAAGGGCCGCTTCTTCGAGGTGGCGGGGCCGCTCAACATCCAGCGCTCGCCGCAGGGCCAGCCGGTGATCTTCCAGGCCGGTTCGTCCGACGCGGGCATCGGCCTGGCCGGCAAGTACGCCGACGCGGTGTTCACCCATTCGCCATCGCTCGACGAGACGCGCGGCTTCCTGCGCCAGGTCAAGGCCAGCGCGGTGGCGCAGGGCCGCCGGGCCGACGACGTGAAGATCTTCCCCGGCATCGGCCCGGTGGTCGCGGCCACCGAGGAAGAGGCCGAGGCCAAGTACCGGCTGATCCGCGAACTGCTGACCATCGAGGAAGCACTGGCCTACCTGGGCCGCTTCTTCGACCACCACGACTTCGGCCAGTACGCGCTGGACGATGCCTTCCCCGAACTGGGCGAGATCGGCCGCAACAGCTTTCGCTCGACCACCGACCGCATCAAGGCCAACGCCAGGGCCAAGGGCCTGACGCTGCGCGAAGTGGCGCTCGAAGTGGCGACGCCGCGCACCGCCTTCGTGGGCACGGGCGAACGCATCGCCGACGAGATCATCCGCTGGGTAGACGAGGGCGCGGCCGACGGCTTCATCCTCGGCTTCCCGGTGCTGGGCCAGGGCCTGGACGACTTCATCGAATTCGTGCTGCCGGTGCTGGAGGCGCGCGGGCGCTACAGCCGCGCGCTGCCGGGGCGGACGCTGCGCGACCACCTGGGCCTGCCGCGCAAGGCGAGCCGCCATGCGACCGCGGGCGACACGGCCGCGGCACGGAGGGCCGCCTGATGCGCGAAGCCTTCGTCTACACCACGCCGCTCGATCCACGCGCGCGGCCGCTGCTCGACGAGCTGGCCTTCGAGTACGACAGCCGCTACGGCGACGTGCTGCGCGAGCCCGGCGAGCCGCGCGAGATGGAGCGCTACCCGGCGCATCTGTTCGCGCCGCCCCATGGCAACTTCGTGCTGCTGCTGCGCGATGGCGTGGCGGTGGGCGGCGGCGCGTTCATGCGCCACGACGAACGCACGGCCGAGCTCAAGCGCATGTGGACCCACAGCGCGCTGCGGCGCCAGGGCCTGGCGAGCAAGGTGCTGCTCGAATTGGAGGCGCAGGTGCGGCGCCAGGGCTATGAACGCATCTACCTGACCACCGGCTTTCGCCAGCCGGAGGCGGTGGGGCTGTACCTGGGCCACGGCTACACCGCGCTGTTCGATCCGCCCGAGGACCCGGAGACGCCGCGCAAGCTGCCCTTCGAGAAGCAGCTGCAGCTGGCGCGCCCGTCGGCCCGGATCGTGCCGCAGCAGGCCGAGGCGGTGCAGCGATGAACACCACCGTCCTCGACGGCGAGGCCGCACCGGCGCGCGTGCCGCCGGCGCCACGTGCCGCACCCGCCGCGCCGGAAAAAGGCGACTACTCGCACTTCCGCATCGTGCCCGCCCGCTACCCGGCGCGCACCGTGGGCACGGTATTCGCGGCGGCGGTCATCGCGGTGGTGTTGTATTCGACCCTGACCAACCCGCGCTGGGGCTGGGGCGTGTTCGCGCAATGGTTCTTCGCCGAGCCGGTGCTCGAGGGCCTGGGCCGCACGCTGCTGCTGACGGCGCTGGGCGCGGTGCTCGGCTTCTTCTTCGGCACCGGGCTGGCGCTGGCGCGCGTGTCGCGCTCGCCGCTGCTGTCGAGGCTGTCGTGGGTGTTCACCTGGATCTTCCGCTCGATCCCGGTGATCGTGCTGCTGCTGATCATCAACAACCTCGGCTACCTCTACGAGACGGTGACGCTGGGCATCCCCGGCACCGATGTCACCTTCTTCTCCTACCCGACCACCCAGCTGATCAGCCCCTTCGTGGCGGCGCTGCTGGGCCTGACGCTGAACCAGGCGGCCTTCGCCTCGGAGATCGTGCGCGGTGGCATCCTGTCGGTGGAGCAGGGCCAGCTCGAGGCCGCGGCGGCGCTGGGCCTGTCGCGCAGCCGGCAGTCGTTCCGCATCGTCCTGCCGCAGGCGATGCGCACCATCCTGCCCACGGCCTTCAACGACATCATCGGGCTGGCCAAGGGCACGTCCAACCTCTACATCCTGGCGCTGCCCGAGCTGTTCTACACGATCCAGATCATCTACCGGCGCAACCTGGAAGTGATCCCGCTGCTGATGGTGGCGACCGTCTGGTACCTGGTGATCCTCACGGCGCTGTCGGTGGTGCAGCACTACGTGGAGCGGCATTTCTCGCGCGGTGCCTTGCGCAACCCGCCGCGCTCGTGGCTCGGCGGTGTGCTGCGCGGGCTGTGGCCTTCGAAGGCGGCGGCGAGCGAGCCCGCGGCACCGCCCGCCGCGGCACCCGCGCAGCTGCCGCGCTGGACC
Organism: Variovorax sp. J2P1-31; assembly: GCF_030317215.1. Classification (NCBI taxonomy): domain Bacteria; kingdom Pseudomonadati; phylum Pseudomonadota; class Betaproteobacteria; order Burkholderiales; family Comamonadaceae; genus Variovorax; species Variovorax sp. J2P1-31. The sequence goes on along the minus strand of NZ_JASZYA010000002.1, from coordinate 1,644,879 downwards.
GATCCGCTCACGCAGGGCGGCGAGGTCACGATCCACGGCATCTCCAAGCGCTTCGGCGCGCTCGAGGTGCTCGACGAGGTGACGCTCACGGTGGGGCAGGGCAGCGTCACGGTGATCCTCGGCCAGTCGGGCTCGGGCAAGTCGACGCTGCTGCGCGCCATCAACCACCTGGAGCGGGTGGACGACGGCTTCATCGCCATCGACGGCGAACTGATCGGCTACCGTCGCGATGCCGACACCCTCTACGAGCTGCACGAGAAGGAGATCCTGAAGCGCCGGGTCGATGTCGGCATGGTGTTCCAGAACTTCAACCTGTTCCCGCACCTCACGGTGCTGGAGAACATCGTCGAGGCGCCGGTCTCGGTGCGCGGCCTGTCGCGTACCGACGCCGAGGCGCTGGCCTCCGAGCTGCTGCGGCGCGTGGGCCTGGCCGACAAGACGCATGCCTACCCGCGCCAGCTCTCCGGCGGCCAGCAGCAGCGCGTGGCCATCGCGCGCGCGCTGGCGCTCAAGCCCAAGGTGCTGCTGTTCGACGAGCCCACCTCGGCGCTCGACCCCGAGCTGGTGGGCGAGGTGCTGGCGGTGATCAAGGAGCTGGCGCGCTCGGGCACCACGCTGCTGATCGTCACGCACGAGATCGGCTTCGCGCGCGAGGTGGCCGACACCATCGTCTTCATGGAGCGCGGCCGCATCCTCGAAACCGGCACGCCCGAGCAGGTGTTCAACGCGCCGAAGCATCCGCGCACGGCCGAGTTCCTGGCCAAGGTCCTCTGATTCCTTCTCTTCTTCTTCTTACTGCATTGCACTTCATGACCCCTCGACGAAACATCCTGTCCGTTCTGCTGGCGGCGCTGCTGCTGCCGCTGGCCGCCGCCGCCCAGACCGCGCCCGACCTGAGCCCCGAGCAGGCGGGCCGCCCGCGCGCGCAGAAGAACGAGGAGGCGGTGGCGCTGGCCAGGGACTTCAAGTTCCAGAAGGAGGGCGTGCTCGTCGTCGGCACCACCACCGGCCGCCTGCCTTTCGCGGCTTATGCCACCGACACCAGGACGCCCGTGGGCAACGCGCCCGACATCGCGCAACTGGTGGCCGACAGCCTGGGGCGCAGGCTGGAGCTGGTGTCCACCACCTGGGGCGACTGGCCGCTGGGCCTGCAGTCGGGAAAGTTCGACCTGGTGGTGTCCAACGTGACCGTGACCGAGGAGCGCAAGGAGAAGTTCGACTTCTCGACCTACCGCAACGACCAGATCGGCATCTACGTGAAGTCCGACAGCAAGCTGGGCGCGATCAAGGAACCCAAGGACATCGCGGGCCTGCGCACCATCGTGCAGGCCAGCACCAACCAGGAGCAGATCATCCTGCGCTGGAACAAGCAGAACGTGGCGGCCGGGCTCAAGCCCATCGAGCTCCAGTACTACGACGACGATGTGGTGCAGCGCCTGGCGATCCAGTCGGGCCGCGCCGACATCTACGTGGGGCCGAACGCCATCGCGGCCTACGAGGCGCGCGACGGCAAGACCCGGCTGGCCGGCGTGTTCTCCGGCGGCTGGCCGCTGAACGCCGAGATCGCCGTCACCTCGCGCAAGGGCTCGGGCATCGCCGAGGCGGTGACGCTGGCGCTGAACACGCAGATCAGGAACGGCAACTACGCCAGGACCCTGTCGCGCTGGAGCCTGGAATCCGAAGCCATCCAGAGCTCGCGCACCAACCCGCCCGGCCTGCCGAAGAACTGAAGACCATGCCATTCACCAGGAACCCATCCGCGGCGTGGATCGCCCGCAGCGTCGTCGCCCTCGCGCTGATCACCGGCGCGGCCCATGCCGCCGACAAGTTCGACTTCAGCCCCGAGCAGGCGGGCCGACCGCGCGCGTCCAAGGATGCCGAGGCCGTGAAGGCCATTCCGCCGAACTTCAAGTTCGTGAAGGAGGGCGTGCTGACCGTCGCCATCGCGCCCTTCGCGCCACCCATCTCGACCTATGCCACCGACGCCCGTACCGTGGTGGGCTTCGACGCCGACTTCGCGCTGCTCGTGGCCGACACCCTGGGCCTGAAGCTCGAGCTGCAGCCCATCGCCTGGGCCGACTGGCCGCTGGGCCTGAGCTCGGGCAAGTACGACGCGGTGATCTCCAACGTGGGCGTGACCGAGCAGCGCAAGGAGAAGTTCGACTTCTCGACCTACCGGCTGGGTCTGCACGGCTTCTACGTCAAGGCCGACAGCGCCATCCAGAGCATCAAGGAACCGAAGGACATCGCGGGCCTGAAGCTCACGACCGGCGCGGGCACCAACCAGGAGCGCATCCTGCTCGAGTGGAACCGGCAGAACGCCGCGGCCGGCCTCAAGCCCGCCACGATCCAGTACTACGACGACGATGTGACGCGCACGCTGGCGGTGGTCACCCAGCGGGTGGAGGCCAACTTCAACCCCAACGCGCCGCAGGCCTACGAGGCCGCGAAGAACGGCCAGATCCGGCTGGTCGGCACGGTCAACGCGGGCTGGCCGCTGAAGTCCGACGTGGCGATCGCCACGCGCAAGGGCAGCGGCCTGGCCGTGGCGCTGACCGCGGCCACCAACCAGCTGATCCGCAACGGAAGCTACGCGAAGACGCTGGCGCGCTGGAGCCTCGCGGAAGAGGCGCTGCCGAAGTCGGAGACCAACCCGCCCGGCCTGCCGAAATTCGCGCCGTGAGCATCCGGCACCTGGCCTTCCTCACGCCCGGCAACTATGCCGAGGCCGACCCGCTGGCGGGCCTGGAGACCGCACTGGGCCTGTTCGAGCTCGGCGAGCGGCTGGGCTTCGACGGCGCCTGGGTGCGGCAGCGGCACCTGGAACGCGGCGTGTCCTCGGCCGCGACCTTCCTGGCCGCCGCCACCCAGCGCACGCGCCGCATCGAGCTGGGCGTGGCGGTGATCCAGATGGGCTACGAGAACCCGTTCCGCCTGGCCGAGGACATGGCCACGGTCGACATCCTGTCGCGCGGCCGGCTGCAGGTGGGCCTGAGCGCGGGCGCGCCGCCGCACGGCGCACTGCTGGGCCAGCGCTTCTACGATGCGCCGCCGAACACCGTCGACTTCAGCCACAAGCGCGTGGGCCGCTTCAAGGCCAACCTCGAAGACACGCTGCTCGGCGACGCCCAGACCTTCGTCGAGTCGGCCGGCGGGCGCGTGCGGCCGCAGGTGCAGCCGCATGCGCCGGGGCTGATCGACCGGCTCTGGTACGGCGGCGGCTCGCTGCGCTCGGCCGAGTGGGCGGGGCGCAACGGCTTCAACCTGCTGCAGGGCAACGTGCTGACGGGCGAGACCACCGACGACTTCCTCGCCGCGCAAGGCGGCCTGGTCGCGCGCTACCGCGCCAGCGAGACCGGCGCGCGCCGGGGCCGGGTGGCGCTGGGCCGCGTGATCGTGCCGCTGGACGGCGCCGATGCCGCCACCCGCCGGCGCTACCGCGCCTTCGCGGCCGGGCGTGTCGAGCGCACGCTGGCGCCGCAGGGCGTGCGGCGCACGCTGTTCGCGTCCGACCTGGTGGGCACGTCGGACGAGATCCTGGAGCGCCTGCACCGCGACCCGGTGCTGCCGCTGGTGGACGAGCTGCGCGTGGAGCTGCCCTACAACTTCAGCGGCGAGGAGTACGCGCAGATCCTGAGCGACCTGTCGCTGCGCGTCGCGCCGGCGCTGGGATGGCGCGGCGGCGTGCATGCGGTTTAGCTGTCGCCGCGCCGCCGGCGCGCCACCTTCACCGCATCGAACCAGAAGTCGACGTTGAAGCGCTGGCCGGTGGCCGCCATGCGCGCGCTCTGGATCGCATGCAAGGGCACCACGCGGGTCTGGCCCGGCAGGTCGCCGTGGCCCACGATGAAGCGCCGGCGCAGGTCGACCTGCTCGATCTGCAGCGTGCATTCGGCCTTGTGGCCCTGCGGGTCGCGGTAGCGCAGGTGGACGCGCGGCCGCTCGTCGACCACCGCATGGCCGCCCTTGCCCTGGATGAACCACTCGGGCAGGGTGTCGGGCGCGGCGCCGTTCTGCGTGCCGCCGAGGCCGCCGCGCATCGTGGGGATCTCGTTGGGCAGGTGGCCCGCGCGCACGCGGGCGGCCGCGATGCGCCTGCGCGCCGAACGCTGCGTGGCGATCCAGCGCCAGCCCCAGCCGCCGAGGGCCAGCAGGAGCAGCAGGCCGCTCGCGAGCCGCAGCGCGGCGTTGTCGAAGAGGTCGAGTCCGAAGCCCATGGAAAAGCTCCTTTGCCGAGGTCGATCACGGCCAGGAATGCTAATTCTTTGGTATTCAAATGAACAGTCCCCCGAACGGGGGATGGCGCCGCGGGCCCGCGGCTGTCAGCGCGGCAGCGCGAGCGCGAAGGGCAGGCTCGCCACGCCCAGCAGCGTGGACAGCGTGACCAGCCCCGCCACGTAGGGCCCGTTGTAGCCCATGCGCGCCGCCAGCACGTAGGCGCTCGAGGCCGTGGGCACGGCGGAGAAGGTCAGGAGCACGCTGGCCTGCACCGGGTCCAGCCGCAGCGCGCGCGCCAGGGCCCAGCCGATCAGCGGCAGCAGCAGGTGGCGGATCGACAGCAGCGACACCGCCAGCACCTTGCCGCGCGCCAGCGTCGCGAACTGCATGCCGGCGCCGGCCGCCATCAGGCCCAGCGCCAGCGAGGCCGCGCCGATGCGGGTCAGCGTGGGCTCCATCCAGGTCGGCACGCCGAGCCCGAGCAGGTTGACCACCAGGCCGGTGGCGGTCGCGACGATCAGCGGGTTGCGCAGCAGCTGGCGCAGGAAGCCGGTCTGCGCATGGCGCGCCATCGGCCAGACCGCCGCCACGTTCATCAGCGGCACGCCCACGCCGATCAGCACCGCGATCATCAGCAGGCCCTGCGCGCCGCCGAGCCGGTCGGCCAGCGCCAGGCAGATGAAGGAGTTGAAGCGGAACGCGACCTGCACGCTGCCCGCGTGTTCGCGCCGGTCGATGTGCGGGCCGATGCCGGGCAGGTGGGGCAGCACATAGGCCAGCGCGACGCCGCTGGCGCAGACGCCCAGGCCGGCGGCCAGCAGGTGCGAGGTCTCGCCGAAGTCGATCGGGCTGCGCACGATCGAATGGAACAGCAGCACCGGGAACAGGAAGTAGTAGACCAGGCTCTCGACCTGGTCCCACACGCGGCGGTCGAGGGCGGTGTAGCGGCACAGCAGCCAGCCGCAGGCGATCAGGGAGAAGTCGGGGAAGAGGAGCTGCGCGTAGTTCACCGGTCGAGGATAAACCGTGCGCTCCGTGGGTAATCCTGGGCATCGGGATCGGCGCCGAGCCGCTAGCATGGCCGTTTTCGTTTCCACGACTTTCACTCACAAGGAGTTTGCTGATGCAACGTCGTCAATGGGGCGCTCTCGCAGGTGCAGCGGCAATGGTCGCCATCGCCGGGCCGGTGCTGGCACAGGGTTATCCGAACAGGGCCATCGAGCTCCAGGTGCCCTTCGCACCGGGCGGCACCACCGACATCGTGGCGCGCGTGATCGCCGACCCGCTGGGCCGGACGCTGGGACAGAGCGTGATCGTCATCAACAAGGCCGGCGGCGGCGGCGTGGTCGGCGCGGCCGAGACCGCGCGCGCGGCGCCCGATGGCTACAAGCTGGGCATCGCCACCGTCTCGAGCACCGCCGCCAACCCGGCGATCAACCCGAAGACGCCCTACGACCCGATCAACGACTTCACGCCGATCATCAACATCGCGGCGACGCCGAACATCATCGCGGTCAACCCGAACTTCCCGGCCAAGAACTACGCCGAGTTCGTGGCCGAGCTCAAGAAGAACCCGGGCAAGTACTCGTACTCGTCCTCGGGCACGGGCGGCATCGGCCACCTGCTGATGGAGCTCTACAAGAGCCTGACCAACACCTTCGTCACCCACATCCCGTACCGCGGCGCGGGCCCGGCGCTCAACGACACGGTGGCCGGCCAGGTGCCGATCATCTTCGACAACCTGCCCTCGGCGCTGCCCTTCATCAAGGCCGGCCGGCTGGTCCCGATCGTGGTGAGCGCGCCCAACCGCGTGGCGGCCCTGCCCAACGTGCCGACCTTCAAGGAAGTCGGCCTGGAACCGGTCAACCGCATGGCCTACTACGGCATCCTGGGCCCCAAGGGCCTGCCGAAGGAAGTGGTCGACAAGATCAGCGAAGGCACGCGCAAGGCGCTGGCCGACCCGGCGGTGCGCAAGCGCATCGAGGACACCGACTCGATCATCGTGGCCAACACGCCCGAGCAGTTCGCGGCCCAGATCAAGGCCGAGTTCGAGGTCTACAAGCAGGTCGTGGTCAAGCAGAAGCTCACGCTGGAGTAGGCCGTCGCGCCTTCGCCTCGAAAGCCGCCTTCGGGCGGCTTTTTGTTTGCTATCTTGCGGGCCATGCCCCGCCCTGTGAAAACGCCTGCCGCCCCCGCTTCCGTGCCGGAGATCGACGACTTCGTGGACGCGCTGTGGCTGGAGGACGGCCTGTCGAAGAACACGCTGGCGGCCTACCGGCAGGACCTCGCGCTGTTCGCGCAATGGCTGCGGGCCGAGCGCGCCACCGCGCTCGACCACACGGCCGAGAGCGATCTGCAGGCCTACATGGGAGAGCGCCTGGTGCACGGCGGGCGCGAAGGAAAGACCGGCAAGGCGACCTCGGCCAACCGGCGGCTCACGGTGTTCAAGCGCTACTTCCGCTGGGCGCTGCGCGAGAACCGCATCACGGCCGACCCCACGCTGCGGCTCGCGCCCGCGCGCCAGGCGCCGCGCGCGATCAAGCTGCTGTCGGAGCAGCAGGTCGACGACCTGCTCAACGCGCCCGACGTGAACACGCCGCTGGGCCTGCGCGACCGCGCGATGCTCGAGCTGATGTACGCGAGCGGCCTGCGTGTGAGCGAGCTGGTGGCGATCAAGGTGATCGAACTGAGCCTCAACGACGGCGTGCTGCGGGTGACCGGCAAGGGCGACAAGGAGCGTCTCGTGCCCTTCGGCGGCGAGGCGCGCCGCTGGATCGAGCGCTACATGGACGAGGCCCGCCCGGAGATCCTGGGCGGCCAGCAGACGCCCGACCTGTTCGTGACCGCGCGCGGCGCGGGCATGACGCGCGTGATGTTCTGGATCATCGTGAAGAAGCAGGCCGAGGCGGCGGGCATCCGCTCGCCGCTGTCGCCGCACACGCTGCGCCATGCCTTCGCCACGCATCTGCTCAACCACGGCGCCGACCTGCGCGCGGTGCAGCTGCTGCTGGGCCATGCGGACATCTCGACCACCACCATCTACACCCACGTGGCGCGCGAACGGCTCAAGCAGCTGCATGCGCAGCACCATCCGCGCGGATGACCAAGCCCGGCCTGCCCCCGCTGCGCATCGGCTGTGCCGGCTGGAGCCTGCCGCGCGCGCAGTGGCCCGACTTTCCGGCCGAGGGCTCGCACCTGGCGCGCTACGCGCAGCGCTTCGACGCGGTGGAGATCGACACCTCCTTCTACCGCCCGCACCGCACCGAGACCTATGCGCGCTGGGCCGCGAGCACGCCCGTGCATTTCCGCTTCGCGGTCAAGCTGCCCAAGACCGTCACGCACGAGCGCCAGCTGGTCGATGCGATGCAGCCCTTCGACGACTTCCTCGCGCAGGTCGCGGGCCTGGGCGAGCGGCTGGGCTGCCTGCTGGTGCAGCTCGCGCCGCGGCTGGCTTTCGAGGCCGACGTGGTGGAGCGCTTTCTCTCGGATGTGCGCGAGCGTCACGCCGGCGCGATGGCGCTGGAGCCGCGGCATGCGAGCTGGTTCACGCCCGAGGCCGATGCGCTGCTGGCGCGCTTCGCGGTCGGCCGGGTGCTGGCCGACCCGGTGCTGCACGACGCGGCCACCGCGCCCGGCGGCTGGCCCGGCCTGGTCTATGTGCGCATGCACGGCACGCCGCGGGTCTACTGGTCGGCCTACGACGAGGCCCTGCTCGCGCGCGTCGCGCAACGCCTGCGCCAGGCGCGAGCCGAGGGCGCGGAATGCTGGTGCGTGCTCGACAACACGGCCGGCGGCGCGGCGGTCGGCAATGCGCTGAGCCTCGCGCGGCAGGCGGCAGAATCGGTGCCGGATCACAACAACACGGAGACCGCATCCTCATGACCGCTCGCAAGAATTTCTGGACCGCCCTCGCGCTCGCCGCCGCCGCGGGCCTGACCTCGGCGCAGGGCTACCCGAGCAGCAAGCCGATCCGCCTGATCGTCGGCTACCCGCCCGGCGGCGGCATCGACTTCGCTGCCCGCACGGTGCAGGTGCCGCTGCAGGAGGCGCTCAAGCAGCAGATGGTGGTCGACTACAAGCCCGGCGCCAGCGGCATGATCGCCGCGACCGAGCTGACCCGGCAGGCGCCCGACGGCTACACGCTGCTGCTGGCCAACACCGGCCCGTTTGCCATCGCGCCCTACCTGCAGTCCAAGCCGCCCTACGACCCGGTGAAGCAGTTCACCTACATCGGCCAGATCAGCCAGGGCAGCTACATCGCCGTCACGCGCAACGACCATCCCGCGAAGGACCTCAAGGCCTTCGTGGCCTGGGCCAAGGGGCAGCCGGGCAAGGTCAATTTCGCCTCGGGCGGCGCCGGCACCTCGACCCATCTCAACGGCGAACTCATGAACCAGGTCACCGGCCTGGACATGACCCACGTGCCCTACAAGGGCAGCGCGCCCGCGGTGCAGGACCTGATCGGCGGGCAGACGCAGATCCTGATCGACGCCGGCAGCGTGCTGCTGCCGCAGGTCAAGGGCGGCAAGCTCAAGGCGCTGGCCGTGACCGGCCCGAAGCGCGATCCGCAGCTGCCCGACGTGCCCACGGTGGCCGAGCTGGGCCTCGCCGGCATGGAGTCGGTGGGCTTCCAGGGCCTGGTGGGGCCGGCGGGCATGCCCAGGGACGTGGTCGACCGGCTGTCGAACGAACTGGCCAAGGTGCTGGCGCAGCCCGACATCCAGGCCAAGTTCGCGGTCGCGGGCGCGGAAGTGCATTCGCTGGGGCCGACGGCCTTCTCGGCCTTCGTGAAGGCGGACAACGAGAAATGGGCCAAGCTGATCCGGGAACGCAAATTGCAGCTGGACTGAGAACCTCACAACCTTCAACGAGAACGATCGAATGGATTCCCGAATTTCGCGGCGCGGCGCGCTGGCCCTGTCCGCCCTGGCCCTGGCCGCCGCCGGCACGCTCTGCGGCGCCGCCGCCTCGGCGCAGGCCCTGCCCAAGACCTTGCGCATCGTCGTCGCCTATCCCGCGGGCGGCGTCAGCGACACCGTGGCGCGCGCGCTGGCCGACCGGCTGGCGGCGCAGATGAACATCCCGGTGGTGATCGACAACAAGGCCGGCGCCAGCGGCAGCATCGGCATGGATGCGGTCGCCAAGGCGGCGCCCGACGGCGCCACGCTGGGCTTCTCGGCGATCAGCCCGCTGGTGCTCAACCCGCACCTGGGCAAGTCGCCCTTCGATCCGCTGAAGGACATCCAGCCGATCGCCAGCGTGATGTATTCGCCGGTGCTGCTGATGGCGACCTCGGCCAGCACGAGCAAGGACTTCGCCGGCCTGCTGGCCGAGGCGAAAGCGAAGCCCGGCGCGATCCGCTGGGCCACCTCGGGCCAGGCCTCGCTGGGCCACATCATGCTGGAGCAGCTGCACGCCGGCGCGCGCATCGAGGTCACGCACGTGCCCTACAAGGGCGGCGGCCAGCAGATGAACGATGCGATCAGCGGCCAGTTCGAGGTGCTGTCGACCAACGCGGGCGGCGCGCTGTCGCAGTACATCAAGGCCGGCAAGCTGCGGCCTCTGGCCGTGGGCGCGCCCGCGCGGCTCGAGAGCCTGCCCGAGGTGCCCACGCTGGCCGAGCTGGGCTACCCGGCCGCCAACCTGTCCTCGCTGTTCGGCGTGTTCGCGCCGGCCGGACTGCCGCAGCCGCTGGCCGCGCGCTACAACGCCGAGATCAACAAGGCGCTGGCCACGCCCGAACTGCGCGCCAAGCTGGTCGCGACCGACAACGTGCCGACCGGCGGTGCCGCAGCCGACTTCGCCAAGGCCATCGCGGCCGAGTACGAGAGCAACGGCCGGGCCATCAGGGCGGCGGGCATCAAGGCCGACTGAGCGACAGGGTCATCGGCCGGGCCGGGCTGGCGTGCGCTGCCAGCCTACCTTATAGTAGGCCCATGTCCACTGCCTCGCTTGCCGCCCCCTCCACGCGCGAACAGATCGTGCGCGTGGCGCGCCGGCTGATCCGCACGCGCTCCTACCTGGGCTTCAGCTTCCAGGACGTGGCCGACGAGATCGGCATCCGCAAGGCCAGCCTGTACCACCACTTCCCGAGCAAGGAAGCGCTGGGCATCGCGGTGCTGCGCGAATCGAACCAGTCCTTCAAGGACTGGGCCGCCAAGCCGCGCGCGCCGGCCGAGGCGCTGGAGGCCTACTTCTTCATGTACCGCAACGCCCTGCAGGCCGGCGCGGCGGTCTGCCCCGCGGGGGCACTGGCGCCGGGCTGGGACTGCATCGAGGACGAGCTGCGCCAGACCGTGCGCGAACTGCGCGACACCCAGCTCATGTGGCTCACCGGCGTGCTCGGCGCGCTGGTCCACGGCGCCGCGAAGCCGGTGTCGGCCGGCGCGTTGGCCGCCTGCGTGTTCGCGACCGCCCAGGGCGCGCTGCTGTCGGCCCGCATGAGTGGCCGGCCCGAGGATTTCGACGCGGTCATCGACCCCTTGAAAGCCATGCTGCCGACCTGAGACACCCGATCACCCGCGGCACGCCCGGCGTGCCTTTTTTCAGCCCTCGAAGACTACCGATCGGTTGGTAGTCAGTCATCGAAAGGAACCGTCATGAAAGCCGTCATCGCCGCCTACGCGCGCACCCCCTTCCACTTCGCGCGCAAGGGCGCGCTGGCCGAGGTCCGGCCCGACACCCTGGCCGCGCAGGCGGTGAGCGGCCTGCTGGCGCGCACCGACCTCGACCCGGCGCTGATCGAGGACGTGATCCTGGGCTGTGCCTACCCCGAGGCCGCGCAGGGCAACAACCTCGCGCGCATCGTCTGCCTGCTCGCGGGCCTGCCGCTCGAGGTGGGCGGCATGACGGTCAACCGCTTCTGCGGCTCCTCGATGCAGGCGGTGCACATCGCGGCCGCGCAGATCGAGGCCGGCATGGGGGAGGCCTTTCTGTGCGTGGGCGTCGAGTCGATGACCATGGTGCCGCAGGGCGGCTTCAACTTCTCGCCCAGCCCCGAGCTGCTGGCGAACACCGCGGCCTACATCTCGATGGGCGAGACGGCCGAGAACGTGGCCACGCGCTGGAACGTGAGCCGCGCCGACCAGGAGGCGCTGGCGGTCGAATCGCACCGCAAGGCCGCGGCGGCGCGCGCCGAAGGCCGGCTGGCCGAGGAGATCGTGCCGGTGCGCCTGGCCAACGGCGAGTTCGTCGAGGCCGACGGCTGCATCCGCCCCGGCACCTCGGCCGAGGCGCTGGCCGGGCTCAAGCTGGCCTTCCGGCCCGACGGCTCGGTCACGGCCGGCACCTCGTCGCCGCTGACCGACGGCGCCGCCGTGGTGCTGGTCACCAGCGACGCCTTCGCCGAAAAGCATGGGCTGAAGCCGATGGCGCGAATCCGCGCCTTCGCCTCGGTGGGCGTGGACCCGGCCGTGATGGGCATCGGCCCGATCCCGGCCACGCGCAAGGCCCTGGCGCGGGCCGGCCTCACGGTGGCCGACCTCGACGTGGTCGAGATCAACGAGGCCTTCTCCTCGCAGGCGCTGGCCTGCATCCGCGACCTGGGGCTCGATCCGGCCACGGTCAACCTCGACGGCGGCGGCCTGGCCATCGGCCACCCGCTGGGCGCGACCGGCGCGCGCATCACGGGCAAGGCCGCCGCATTGCTGGTGCGCGAGAACGGGCGCTATGCGCTGTCGACCCAGTGCATCGGCGGCGGGCAGGGCATTGCGACGGTGCTCGAACGCGTCTGAGCGGGGCCGTGACAAGATGGCTGCACCCGATTTCCCAGGAGACCTTCTTGTCGAAAAAACTCTACCTCGATGACCTCCGGGTCGGCGACCGCTTCACCAGCGGCGAGCATGCGCTCGATGCGGCGCAGATCATCGCCTTCGCGCGGCAGTTCGACCCGCAGCCCTTCCACACCGACCCCGAGGCGGCGCAGTCCACTTTCTTCGGCGGCCTGGCCGCGAGCGGCTGGCACACGGCCGCGCTCACGATGAAGCTGCTGGTGGAAAGCGGCCTGCCGCTGGCCGATGGCGTGATCGGGTCCGGCGGCGAGATCCAGTGGCCGCAGCCGACCCGTCCCGGCGACGTGCTGCATGTGGAGGGCGAGGTGATGGAGATCGTCCCTTCGCGCTCCAAGCCGGGCCGCGCGATGGTGCTGATGCGCTGCGAAACCAGGAACCAGCGCGGCGAGGTGCTGCAGCGCTTCGGGCCGAAGCTGGTGGTGGCGAGCCGGCCCTAACCGGCCACCAGCTCGCCCAGCTCTTCGTCTGTGAAACCCGCCAGCGCGCGCGCCTCGAGGTTGAAGGGCGCGCGCAGCCGCGGCGCATCGTGCCGGCGGTAGAGCACGCGGTAGTGCGCGATCGGGTCGAAGCCGTCGCGTTCGCAGGCCCATCGGTACCAGCGGTTGCCCACCGCCACATGGCCCACCTCGTCGCGCAGGATGATGTCGAGGATCGCGATGGCCGCGATCGCATCGGGCGTGCCCACGCGCTGGAGCTTGGCCTGGATCAGCGGCGTGGCGTCGAGCCCGCGCGCCTCGAGCGTGCGCGGCACCAGCGCCATGCGCGCGAGCACATCGTGCGCGGTCTTCTCGCACATGGCCCACAGGCCGTCGTGGCCGGTGAAGTCGCCGTAGCCGAAGCCCAGGGTCCGCAGGTGCGCATGCAGCAGTTCGAAGTGCAGCGCCTCCTCGCCGGCCACGCGCAGCCAGTCGCGGTAGTAGGCCTCGGGCATGCCGTCGAAGCGCCAGACGGCGTCGAGCGCGAGGTTGATCGCGTTGAACTCGATGTGGCAGATCGAATGGATCAGCGCGGCGCGGCCCTCGGGGGTGAAGGGCGAGCGCTTGCCGACCTCGGTCGCGCCCACGCGCAGAGGGCGCTCGGGCCGGCCGGGGACATCGGTTTCGTCGACGCTGCCGTGCAGCGTGACCGGGGGCAGGGGAAGGGTGGCGGCGTCGGCCGCGAGCGCGCGCGTGGCGGCCACCTTGGCCTCGGGATCGGTCAGGCGCAGGGCGGCGAGGGCGCCTAAACGGGGATGCATCCCTACAATTCTAGTTTTAGCCCCAGAACAAGGAGACACCGCGATGGCCCTCTATGAACTCGATGGCGTGGCGCCGCAGCTGGCGGAAGGCGCCTGGGTGGCCGACAGCGCGCAGGTGATGGGCGCGGTGGTGCTGGGCGAAAATGCCAGCGTCTGGTTCGGCGCGGTGCTGCGCGGCGACACCGAGACCCTGACCATCGGCCGCAACAGCAACGTGCAGGACCTGTCGGTGCTGCACGCCGACATCGGCTGCCCGCTGACCCTGGGCGAGAACGTCACGGTCGGCCACCAGGTCATGCTGCACGGCTGCACCATCGGCGACAACACGCTGATCGGCATCCAGGCGGTGGTCTTGAATAACGCGAAGATCGGCCGCAACTCGATCGTTGGCGCCGGCAGCGTCGTGACCGAGGGCAAGGAGTTTCCGGACAACTCGCTGATCATCGGCGCGCCGGCCAAGGTGGTGCGCACGCTCGACGATGCCGCCGCCGCCAAGCTGCGCGCGAGCGCGGAACACTATGTGGAAAACGCCCATCGCTTCGCGAAGGGCCTCAAGAGAATTAGCTAACCCCCAGGCTTGCCCACTTCGTGTGGCCTCCCTCCCCCTTGCGGGGGGCCATGCCAGCGGCCCGGCAAAGCCGGCGCCGCGGTATGTCATGTGAAGAAGAAGCCTGATCAAGAGAAAGACGATGCTGTGAGCGAGCTGCACAAATTCCTGTTCGACGGCATGCCGGTGCGCGGCATGATCGTGCGCCTGACCGACGCCTGGCAGGAAATCCTGGCGCGCCGCGCCGCCAACACCACCACCGGGGCCTACTCGGCGCCGGTGGCCGAGCTGCTGGGCGAGATGACCGCGGCCGCCACGCTGATGCAGTCCAACATCAAGTTCAACGGCTCGCTGATCCTGCAGATCTTCGGCGACGGGCCGGTCAAGGTCGCGGTGGCCGAGGTCCAGGCCGACCTGGGCCTGCGCTCGACCGCCACCATGGTCGGCGAGCTGCCGGCCGACGCGCGCTTCCCCGACATGGTGAATGTCCAGAACAAGGGCCGCTGCGCGATCACGCTCGAGCCCAAGGGCCGCGTGCCCGGCCAGCAGCCTTACCAGGGCGTGGTGCCGCTGTTCGGCGACGACGGCCAGAAGCTGGGCAAGCTCAGCGACGTGCTGCAGCACTACATGCTGCAGAGCGAACAGCTCGACACCACGCTGGTGCTGGCGGCCGACGACAAGGTCGCGGCCGGGCTGCTGATCCAGCGCCTGCCGGTCAAGGGCGAGGGCAACCTCGAGGGCACGGCGGGCAGCGACCTGAACCTGGCCAACGAGGACGAGATCGGCCGCAACGAGGACTACAACCGGATCTCGATCCTGGCCTCGACCCTGACGCGCGAGGAACTGCTGACGCTCGACGTCGAGACCATCCTGCGGCGCCTGTTCTGGGAAGAGAAGGTGCTGCGCTTCCAGCCGCAGGTCGGCGCGCTGGGCCCGCACTTCGCCTGCAACTGCAGCCGCGAACGCGTGGCGCAGATGATCCGCGGCCTGGGCGTGGAGGAGGCCGAGGAGATCCTCGCCGAGCGCGGCGACATCGAGGTCGGCTGCGATTTCTGCGGCAAGCAATACCGCTTCGACGCGGTCGACGCGGCCCAGATCTTCCGCCCGCCGGGCAACCAGCTGCCGGCCAGCCCCACGGTCCAGTGAGACCGCGTCAGCGCGCCGTCGCGAAGCCGCTGAAGCGGATGTCGGGCGCGCTGGTGTTGTGCCTGGACGGCAGGCTGCGCGCGAAGCGCAGGTCCATGGCCCGCAGCGTGCCGAGTTCCGGCAGCGCCGTCACGGTCGGCGCGGCGCCGGACGTGGCGCGCCACTGCAGCTCGCTGACGTCCGCGTTGTCGGGCTGCACGTACATCGAACGCAGCACGGCGAAGGGCCGGCCGTCCGCTGCGGCGGGCCGCAGCGCGACGTCGAGCGCGGTGCGCCGGCGGCTGATCTCGGCCACGGTCACCCGTGCCTTGCCGCCATCGGCAAAGCGCAGCCGCAGCGCGAGCGGCTGCGTCGCGACCGTGATCGAGGCGATGTCCACCACGGGCCTGCGCGCCTGCGTGACCGGTCCCAGCAGGAAGGTCGAGCCGTAGACGCCGTCGCCGAAGCGCGCTTCGGGCAGGGGCTTGAGGCGCCATGAGCCGTCCGACGGGTACATCACCAGGGCCTCCTTGGGCTCGGCGCCGTCGGCCGTCTTGGCGAAGACCTGCAGCAGATGGAGGCCGCGCACGGTGCGGCCGTCGACCGTCACGGGCACGCGCTGCGGCCGCCAGAAGCGGGCCAGGGTGAGCCCGACGATGCGCCAGCGCGGACCGTCGTGCAGCACCACGCGGCCTGGCTCGAAATCGAAGGCTGGATCGGTGGGGTGCGTGCCGCCGTCGAAGTTGCAGCCGGAGAAGTCGGGGGCGGTGGTGTCGCGCTCGATGCGATCGAGGTAGGCCGGCTGCAGGGCCTCGACGCGGAAGCCGGCGATGCGCGACCCGCTCAGGGCCACGGACACGTTGTCCTCCTCGGCGCAGGCCGTGGCCGTGCTCTGGTTGACCACCGTCGCCAGCGCGGGGGCGGCGATGGCCGGCCCGCTCGCCGCCAGGCAGACGAGGGGAACCCAGCGGACCCAGTGAAGGCGCGGCATCGGCATCTCCCAACGAGGGCGGCGCGGCCGCGTTCAGGAGCGTCGTGCCACCAGTTCGGTGAAAAGGCGATGTTCGCACACCGGGTCGGAGCATTTCTCGCACGACCACTGCCAGCCCTCCCTGGCGCGGCCGGCCGGCCGGCGCGCGGCGGGCGCCTCCGACTGCGCGGCCAGGTTCAGCGCATTCCAGGCATTGGCGAGGCGCTCGCCGCCGCTGCCGTGCACCACCGCGTACGAGACGCCGGCCCGGCCCAGCGCGGCGCGCACCAGCGCATCGACCGGCTCGCGCACATGCGGCCCGTCGCGCTGCAGGCCGTCGGCCACCCAGGGCAGGTCGAGCGCGGTGAGCAGCGTCAAGGCGTAGCCGGCCTGCGCGGCCAGCGCGTCGGCATGGAGCGATCGGTCGTCGAACAGCAGCTCGCTGTAGACCGCGGTCATGAGCGCCGTGGTGTCGGCCACCGCCACGCCCTGCCGCGCGGCCAGCGCGATGCGCCGGCTTTGTTCGGCGGCGATGGCGGCCTGCTCGTCGGGCCGCGGCGTGCGGCCCTCGCGCTCGCACCATTCGCGCAGGTACTCGGGTACCAGGGTGGCGACGATGCCGCGCTGCGTCAGCCGCTCGGTCAGCGCGCCCGCGAGCGCGGTCTTGCCCGTGCTCTCGGCGCCGAGCACCGCGATCACGCAGCCCGCCGACAGCGAGGGCGTCATGCCGCGACCCTCGGCAGGCGCCGCTGCCAGGCCAGGTAGCCCGCCACGCTGAGGGCCGCGAACACCGCATAGAGGCCCACGGTGAGCCACAGCCCCTTGTGGATGAACAAGCCGATGCTCACCGCATTGACCGCGAGCCAGACCAGCCAGTTCTCGATGTACTTGCGCCCCAGCAGGAACTGGCCGACCAGGCTCAGGCCGGTGGCGAAGCCGTCCCACCAGGGCACGTCGGTGTCGGTGAAGCGGCGCAGGAAGAGCGCGACCGCGGGCCAGGCCACGGCGCAGGCGAGCAGCACGAGCGCGATGCCGCGCGGCGACAGCCGCGTCACCCGCAGCGCGCTGCCGTCGGCGCGATGCCCGCGCAGCCACTGGAACCAGCCCCAGAACGCGACGCTGGCGAAGAAGACCTGCAGCGAGGCGTCGCCATAGATGCGGGCCTGCGCGAACACGCCGAAATACAGCAGCGAACTCACGATCGCCAGCGGCCAGCCCCAATGGATCTCGCGCATGTTGCAGCCCACCATGACCAGCGCCAGCGACGCCGCGAGCACCTCGAGCCAACTGGTCGGAGCGCCCCAGAGCAAGAAGGCGGGCGCGGAAAAGAACTCAGGCATCACCGCATTCTGCAAGGAGTGGAGGAGCGAGCCGTGTTCGCGGCAAGCGAAGCGAAGCCCCTTCGTGAAACACCGCGGAACCGGCTTCGCCGGGCCGCCGGTGTTGCCCCCTTGAAAAGGGGGAGGGAGAAGCGACACGAAGTGCGCGGAGCCTGGGGGTTACTTCGTTATTTGTACGAAAACCTCGTCCGGCTTGACCATGCCCAGCTCCTGCCGTGCACGCTCTTCCACCATCTCGAGGCCTTCCTTGAGGTCGTTGACCTCCGAGCCCAGCCGCTCGTTGGCCAGCGCCGCGCGGGCGTTGGCCTCCTTCTGGGCCACCAGCCTGGATTCGAGCCGCGCCACCTCGGGCACGCTCCCGCGCCCGGTCCACAGCTGCCACTGAAGGATCAGCAGCAGCAGGGCCAGGACGATGGGAACGATGCGCGAGCGCATGCGGCGCCGAAGCGGCTCTTAACGCAGGTTGTAGAACGCGCCGCGGCCGGGGTAGCTGGCGATGTCGCCGAGGTCTTCCTCGATGCGCAGCAGCTGGTTGTACTTGGCCGTGCGGTCCGAGCGCGACAGCGAGCCGGTCTTGATCTGGCCGGCGTTGGTGCCCACCGCGATGTCGGCGATGGTGCTGTCCTCGGTCTCGCCCGAACGGTGCGAGATCACGGCGGTGTAGCCCGCGCGCTTGGCCATCTCGATGGCGGCGAAGGTCTCGGTCAGCGTGCCGATCTGGTTGATCTTGATCAGGATCGAGTTGGCGATGCCCTTGTCGATGCCCTCTTGCAGGATCTTGGTGTTGGTGACGAACAGGTCGTCGCCCACCAGCTGCACGCGCTTGCCCAGGCGTTCGGTCAGGTGCTTCCAGCCGTCCCAGTCGCCTTCGTGCATGCCGTCTTCGATGCTGATGATCGGGTACTTGTCGACCCAGGTCTCGAGCATGTCGGTCCAGCTCTCGGCCGACAGCGACAGGTACTCGCCCGACAGCACGTACTTGCCGTCCTTGTAGAACTCGCTCGCGGCGCAGTCCAGGCCCAGGGCGATCTGTTCGCCGGCCACGTAGCCGGCCTTGTCGATCGCCTCGAGGATCAGCTGGATCGCTTCCTCATGGCTGGCCACGCTGGGGGCGAAGCCGCCTTCGTCGCCGACAGCGGTGCTGATGCCGCGGTCGCTCAGGATCTTCTTGAGCGCGTGGAAGGTCTCGGCGCCGTAACGCACCGCTTCGCGGAAGCTCTTGGCGCCCACGGGAATGATCATGAACTCCTGCAGGTCCAGGCTGTTGTTGGCGTGCGCGCCGCCGTTGATGACGTTCATCATCGGCACCGGCAGCTGCATGCCGCCCATGCCGCCGAAGTAGCGGTACAGCGGCAGGCCCGATTCCTCGGCCGCGGCGCGGGCCACGGCCATCGACACCGCCAGCGTGGCGTTGGCGCCCAGGCGGGCCTTGTTCTCGGTGCCGTCGAGGTCAAGCAGCGTGCGGTCCAGGAAGGCCTGTTCCGAGGCGTCGAGGCCCAGCACCGATTCGGAGATCTCGGTGTTGATGTTCTCGACCGCCTTCAGCACGCCCTTGCCGAGATAGCGCTTGGCATCGCCGTCGCGCAGTTCGATCGCTTCACGCGAACCGGTCGATGCGCCCGAAGGCACGGCCGCGCGGCCCATGGTGCCCGATTCGAGCAGCACGTCGCACTCGACGGTGGGGTTGCCGCGGCTGTCGAGAATTTCGCGCCCGACGATGTCAACGATTGCACTCATTTTTTCTCCGATTTAAATAGATTCATCTCGCGCCCACCCTGTGAGGGGCGGGCTGGGAAGGCGGGTGCACGGCACCGCAAGGAGGCGCCTCAGGCCACGCCTTCGACCACGATCATCCGCATGATCGCGGCGCCCTGGCGCGACGCGCGCGCCTTGCCGTATTCGGGGGAGCTGTCGAACTTCTTGGCGGCTTCGACGCTGGGGAACTTGAGCACCACCAGGCGCTCGGGTGTCCAGTCGCCTTCGAGCACTTCGACCTTGCCGCCGCGCACGCAAACCTCGGCCCCATGCGCCTGCATGGCGGCCGTCGACCACTTCTTGTACTCCTCGTACTGGGTCGGATTCGTCACTTCGACGTGGGCGATGATGTAAGCGGTCATCGTGCCCCCACGCGCGTCACTGTCGTGTACTCGCTGCCCCCCGAGGGGGCCTTCGCTTGCTTGAAGCGGTTCGGCGCTGCGCTCATGACTGGAAGATGTCCTCGAGGAATGCGTTCTGCTTGGTGACCCGGTCGAGCGCGACCAGCGTCTCGAGCAGGGCCTTCATGTGCTTGAGCGGCACGGCGTTGGGGCCGTCGCTCAGCGCCTTCGACGGGTCGGGGTGCGTTTCCATGAACAGGCCCGCGACGCCCACCGCCACCGCCGCGCGCGACAGCACCGGCACCATCTCGCGCTGGCCGCCCGAGGTCGTGCCCTGGCCGCCGGGCAGCTGCACCGAGTGGGTCGCGTCGAACACCACCGGCGCGCGGGTCTCGCGCATGATCGCCAGCGAGCGCATGTCCGACACCAGGTTGTTGTAGCCGAAGCTCGCGCCGCGTTCGCAGGCCATGAAGCTGTCCTCGTCGAGGCCGGCCTCGCGCGCCGCCGCACGCGCCTTGTCGATCACGTTCTTCATGTCGTGCGGCGCGAGGAACTGGCCCTTCTTGATGTTGACCGGCTTGCCCGACTGCGCCGCGGCGTGGATGAAGTCGGTCTGGCGGCACAGGAAGGCGGGCGTCTGCAGCACGTCGACCACCTTGGCGGCCTCGGTGATGTCCTCGTGCGTGTGCACGTCGGTCAGCACCGGCAGGTTCAGCTCGCGCTTGACCTTGGCCAGGATCTCCAGGCCCTTGTCGCGGCCCGGGCCGCGGAAGCTGGTGCCCGAGGAGCGGTTGGCCTTGTCGAAGCTGCTCTTGAAGATGAAGGGGATGCCGAGCGCCGAGGTGATTTCCTTCAGCGTGCCGGCGGTGTCCATCTGCAGTTGCTCGGACTCGACCACACAGGGTCCGGCGATCAGGAAGAAGGGCTGGTGCAGCCCGATGTCGAATCCGCAAAGCTTCATGGTGGGTCTTTCCTTCTTCAGGCGACGGACTTCAAGGCCTTCTTGCCCGCGCCCTGGTGGTCGAGCGCGGCCTTGATGAATGCATTGAACAACGGATGACCGCTCCACGGCGTGGACTTGAATTCCGGGTGGAACTGCACGCCGATGAACCAGGGGTGCACGTCGACCGGCAGTTCGACGATCTCGGTCAGGTGCTCGCGCTGCGTGAGCGCCGAGATCACCAGGCCGGCATCGCGCAGCTGGTCGAGGTAGTTGACGTTGGCTTCGTAGCGGTGGCGATGGCGCTCGGTCACCACGTCGCCGTAGATGCTGTGCGCCAGCGTGTCGGGCGAGACGTCGGAGCTCTGCGCGCCCAGGCGCATGGTGCCGCCGAGGTCGGACTTCTCGTTGCGCTTCTTGACCGTGCCGTCGGCGTCCTTCCACTCGGTGATCAGCGCGATCACGGGGGTGGGGGTGTCGGGGTCGAACTCGGTGCTGTTGGCGTTCTTGAGGCCGGCCACGTTGCGCGCGTACTCGATGGTCGCGACCTGCATGCCCAGGCAGATGCCGAGGTAGGGCACCTTGCTCTCGCGGGCGAAGCGGGCGGTGGAGATCTTGCCCTCGACGCCGCGCTGGCCGAAGCCGCCGGGCACCAGGATGGCGTCGTACTTGGCCAGGCGCGAGACGTCCTGCGGCGTGATGGTCTCGGAGTCGACGTACTCGATCTTCACGCGGGCATGGTTCTTCATGCCGGCGTGGCGCAGCGCCTCGTTGACCGACTTGTAGCTGTCCGACAGGTCGACGTACTTGCCGACCATCGCGATGGTGACTTCGCGCTGCGGGTGCTCGACCTCGTAGACCAGGTCGTCCCAGCGCTTGAGCTTGGCCGGCGGCGTGTTGATGCGCAGCTTGTCGCAGATCAGGCCGTCGAGGCCCTGCTCGTGCAGCATGCGCGGCACCTTGTAGATGGTGTCGACGTCCCACATCGAGATCACGCCCCATTCGGGCACGTTCGAGAACAGCGAGATCTTGGCGCGCTCGTCGTCGGGGATCGGGCGGTCGGCGCGGCACAGCAGCACGTCGGCCTGGATGCCGATGGCGCGCAGTTCCTTGGCCGTGTGCTGGGTCGGCTTGGTCTTGAGTTCGCCGGCCGCGGCGATCCAGGGCACGTACGACAGGTGCACGAAGGCCGAGTTGTTGGGGCCGTTGCGCAGGCTCATCTGGCGCACCGCCTCGAGGAAGGGCAGCGACTCGATGTCGCCCACCGTGCCGCCGATCTCGACGATCGCGACGTCGACCTCGTGCGCGGTGTCGATGCCGGCGCCGCGCTTGATGTATTCCTGGATCTCGTTGGTGATGTGCGGGATCACCTGCACGGTCTTGCCGAGGTAGTCGCCGCGGCGTTCCTTCTCGAGGACCGACTTGTAGATCTGGCCGGTCGTGAAGTTGTTGGCCTTGCGCATCCGGGTGTTGATGAAGCGCTCGTAGTGGCCGAGGTCGAGGTCGGTTTCGGCCCCGTCGTCGGTGACGAACACCTCGCCGTGCTGGAACGGCGACATCGTGCCGGGATCGACGTTGATGTACGGATCCAGCTTGATCAGGGTGACGGAGAGGCCGCGCGATTCAAGGATGGCGGCGAGAGAGGCGGAGGCGATTCCCTTGCCCAGGGAAGACACCACACCGCCGGTGACGAAGACGAATTTGGTCATGCCATTTCCAGACTTTTCAGGTCCGGTCAGTGGGAAATGAGGATTATAGGTGGCTGCGGGACGCGATTTCGGTCCGGGCCCAAGTGTCCTTCGCCGTTCTCCGGCGATGCGCCACGTCATTACACTCCCAGCGATATGCAAGACCTCCTTGGCAAACACATCGTTCTCGGGCTCACGGGCGGCATCGCCTGCTACAAATCCGCCGAGCTGTGCCGGCTGTTCGTGAAAGCCGGCGCCACCGTGCAGGTGGTCATGACCGAGGCGGCGACCCAGTTCATGACGCCGGTCACGATGCAGGCGCTGTCGGGCCGCCCGGTCTATGTCTCGCAATGGGATGCGCGCGAAGACAACAACATGCCGCACATCAACCTGAGCCGCGAGGCCGACGCGATCGTGCTGGCGCCGTGCAGCGCGGACTTCATCGCCCGGCTGGCCGAGGGCCGCAGCGACGAGTTGCTGAGCCTGATGTGCCTGGCGCGCCCGATGGACCGGATCCCGCTGCTGATCGCCCCGGCCATGAACCGCGAGATGTGGGCGCACCCCGCGACCCAGCGCAACCTGCAGCAGGTGGCGGCCGACGGCGCGACCATGCTGGGCGTGGGCAGCGGCTGGCAGGCCTGCGGAGAGACCGGCGACGGCCGCATGCTGGAGCCGGCCCAGCTGCTAGAGGACATCACGGCCTTCTTCCATGCCAAGGTGCTGGCCGGCCAGCATGTGCTGGTCACGGCCGGCCCGACCTTCGAGGCGCTGGACCCGATCCGCGGCATCACCAACCATTCGTCCGGCAAGATGGGCTTCGCCATCGCGCGCGCCGCCCGCGAAGCCGGCGCCGAGGTCACGCTGATCGCCGGCCCGGTGCACCTGCCCACGCCGCGCGGCGTGCGCCGGATCGACGTGCTGTCGGCACTGGACATGCTGGCCGCCACCGAGCGCGAGGCGGCGCGAGCCTCGGTCTTCGTCGCCACGGCGGCGGTGGCCGACTGGCGGCCGGCCTCGCACAGCGAGCAGAAGATCAAGAAGGACGGCAGCGGCCTGCCGCCGGTGCTGAACTTCGTCGAGAACCCCGACATCCTCGCGACCGTGGCGCGCAGCCCGCGCGCGGCCAGCGGCGCGCTGTTCTGCGTGGGCTTCGCGGCCGAGAGCGAGAACCTGGCCGCGCATGCCAAGGCCAAGCGCGAGCGCAAGGGTATCCCGCTGCTGGTGGGCAACATCGGTCCGCTGACCTTCGGTCAGGACGACAACAGCCTGCTGCTGGTCGATGCCGAGGGCGTGCGCGAACTGCCGCGCGCCCCCAAACTGCAACTGGCGCGCGAGCTGGTGCTCGAGATCGCGGCCCGACTTCCCAACCGGAGCGCCCCATGAACCTCAATCCGCAATGGAACACGCCGCCGAACGGCGACTTCGCCCGCTATGTGGAGCAGCTGTCGGCCCGCGCCGCGCTGTCGCTGCGCACCGGATCGGCCAATGCGGAGCACGGGCTCGACGTCGGCATGCCGCCCTCGTCCGAACCGCACGCCGCGCTGTCGCCGGGCGCCGTGGCGCCGCGCCGCCGCGGCACGCCGCCACGGCCGGCCGCCATCCCGGGTGGCGGCGATGCCGGCTCGCCCTTCAAGCTGGTGCGCGTGCTGGGCATCGCCTGGCTGCTGGTGCTGGTCGGCATGTTCGTGTTCGACGCGCCCTTCGGTGTGATCCTGCTGGTGCTGGCCGGGGGCTTCTGGCTCGCCAAGCAGCTGCGCCATCGCCTGCTGCCGGTGGGCGTGACCAGCTGGAGCCAGTGGGCGCAGGAAGCGGCCCGCAACGCGGCCGAGAAGCAAAGACAACAACAGCAGCAGCAAGGCAAGTGAAGAAGTGAACGTCGACGTCCGAATCCTCGATCCGCGCATGGCGGACCAACTCCCGGCTTACGCCACCCCCGGCAGCGCGGGGCTCGACCTGCGCGCCTGCCTCGATGCGCCCATCACGCTGGAGCCCAACGGCTGGCAGCTGGTGGGCACCGGCATCGCGGTGCACCTGGCCGATCCCAGCTATGCGGCGCTGATCCTGCCGCGCTCCGGCCTGGGCCACAAGCACGGCATCGTGCTGGGCAACCTGGTCGGCCTGATCGACAGCGACTACCAGGGCGAACTGAAGATCAGCGCCTGGAACCGCAGCAACACCGCCTTCGTGCTGCAGCCCATGGAGCGGCTGGCGCAGCTGGTGATCGTGCCGGTCATGCAGGCCCAATTCAACGTGGTGAGCAGCTTCGAAGCCAGTGCGCGCGGCGAGGGCGGCTACGGTTCCACCGGCCGCGCCTGAGCCCGCCTGTAGGCGCGGGCCTGCGCCCGCTGCTTGGTTTCGCTCGCGTAAAGATCGGAACTCGCGGCAGGGCCGCTTTCTCGAAGTTTCGAGATGATGGTTGAATGGCAACAGCGTCCGCGGTCATCCTGACGGACCGTGGCGCGTTGCACAGAAGGCCGTCGTCGGCCCGCAGCCAAAGCTCATAACCACATGCGTGGAGCACGAAACATGAAGAAACAACTTCGCATCCTTTCCCTCACAGCCGGCGTGCTGGCCCTGGCCACGCTGACCGCCTGTGTGGCACCGCAGCCGGTCTACGAGACCAGCCGCTACCCCTACCAGCCCCATGTCCAGCCGGCCTACGCGGCGCCGCAGCCTTATGGCGAGTACGGCCGCATCGTCAACATCGAGGTGGTGCGCAGCGAATCCTCCGGTGCCGCCCCTTCGGGCGGTGGCGCGGTGGCGGGCGGCCTGATCGGCGGCGTGGTCGGCAACCAGTTCGGTCACGGCGGTGGCCGCGCGGCCGCGACGGCGCTGGGCATCGTGGGTGGCGCCTTGCTGGGCAACACCGTCGAGGCGAACGCCAATGCACCGCGCGCCTACCAGAGCTACCGCATCTCGGTCCAGACCGAGCGCGGTGGCTACCGTGCCTTCGACGTGCCCACGCCCGGCGAGCTGCGGGTGGGGGACCGGGTGGTGATCAACAACGGTCAGATCTCGAGGTATTAGCCCACCCCCGAAGCGGCGCACTTCGTGTCGCCGCCTCCCCCTCGAGGGGGCGATACCAGCGGCCCGGCCGAGCCGGTTCCGCGGTATCACGGACCCACCCCCGATGCGCCTTCGGCGCCTCCCCCTCAAGGGGGCGATACCGGTGGCCCGGCGAAGCCGGTTCCACGGTATCCCTGGAACACAAAAGCCCCGCATGCGGGGCTTTTGGCTTTTTTGGGGTGCTGGCTGTTTCTCAGTGCAGGGTGTCGTTGCCGGGGGTGGTGCTGGCGAGCTTGAAGAAGCCGGTGCCGGCGGAGCCGCGGCCGATTTCTTCTTCGGTGGCTTCGCGCACCGAGCGCACCGTGAGGTCCAGGCGCAGCGCGATGCCGGCCAGGGGGTGGTTGCCGTCGAGCACCAGGTGGTCGGGGTAGACCTCGGCGACGGTGTAGATCGCGTCTTTCACGATGTCGGGGTTGACCCCGGCCGGCAGGGCCGCGCCGTCGAAGGTCATGCCTTCGTCGGTGCCTTCGGGGAACAGCGCGCGCGGCTCGAGGAACAGCAGCTGGTCGTTGAAGTCGCCGAAAGCCTGTTCGGGTTCGAGCTGCAGTTGCACCCGGGCGCCCGGCTCATGGCCCTGAAGCACGGCCTCGATCGCATCGAAGAGATCGTCGCCGCCCACCAGGAACTCCACCGGTTCGTCGAGCACGTCCAGCACGTCGCCGAGGGTGTCCTTGATCGTCCATGTGAGGCCGACCACGCATTGTTCAGAAATTTCCATTGCAGAATTCTCCCATGGACCTTCATTCCCCTCTACCGCTCCTGGGCGGACTCACGCCGGCGCAATTCATGCGCCGCCATTGGCAGAAAAAACCCTTGCTGGTGCGCCAGGCCGTGCCCGGCATGCTGCCGCCGGTCGAACGCGGCGCGTTGTTCGCGCTGGCCGGCTCGGAAGACGTGGAGTCGCGGCTGGTGCGCCAGACGGCCAAGGGCTGGTCGCTGCGCCACGGTCCCTTCCCGCGGCGCGCGCTGCCGCCGCTGCAGCAGCCGGGCTGGTCGCTGCTGGTGCAGGGCGTGGACCTGCACCACGAGGGCGCGCATGCACTGATGCGGCAGTTCGGCTTCCTGCCCGACGCGCGGCTCGACGACCTGATGATCAGCTACGCCAGCGACACCGGCGGCGTGGGCCCGCATTTCGACAGCTACGACGTGTTCCTGCTGCAGGCCAGCGGCCGGCGCCGCTGGTCGATCGGCCGCCAGCGCGACCTTGAACTGCAGCCCGGCGTGCCGCTCAAGATCCTGCAGAACTTCGAGCCCGAAGAGAGCTTCGTGCTCGAGCCGGGCGACATGCTCTACCTGCCGCCGCGCTACGCGCACGACGGCGTGGCGATGGGCGACGACTGCATGACCTGCTCGATCGGCCTGCGCTCGCCGGCCGCCGCGCCACTGGGCGCCGACCTGCTGGCGCGCATCGCCGAGGCCCAGGCCGACGAACTGCAGGACATCCCCGCAGTGCACTACCGCGACCCCTCGCAGGAGGCGGTGGACCGCCCCGCGGCCATGCCGACCGAGTTGCAAACCTTCGCGCGCAAGGCGGTCGAGGCCGCGCTGCGCGACCCCGATGCGATCGACCGCGCGCTGGGCGAATCGATGACCGAGCCCAAGTCCAACGTGTGGTTCGATGCGGGCGAACTGCCCGAGCGGCTCGAGGGCGTGCGGCTCGACCGGCGCACGCGCATGCTCTACGACGCGCGCCATCTCTACATCAACGGCGAGAGCTTCCGCGCGGGCGGCCGCGATGCGACGCTGATGCGCCGGCTGGCCGACCAGCGCGGGCTCGATGCGCGCGATCTGTCGCGTGCCAGCGAGGATGCGTTGGCGCTGCTCGGTGACTGGTGCGAAGCCGGGTGGGCCCATGCCGTCTGACACGGCCCTGCCGGACGGTCCCTTCGACGGCCGCCAGGCCTTCGACGCGGCGTTGAAGGCCGCACTGGACGCGGCCGCCGGCGAGGGCTGGCGCGAGATCGTGTTCAGCGACCCCGACTTCGCCGACTGGCCCCTGGGCGAGCGCGCCAGCATCGCGGCGCTGCAGGCCTGGGCCGCGAGCGGGCGCCGCCTCGTGCTGCTGGCCGAGGGCTTCGGCGTCTTCGATCGCGCGCATGCGCGCTTCGTCGAATGGCGCCGGCTCTGGAGCCACATCGTCGAGGCCCGGGCCTGCAGCGGCAGCGGCGCGCCTGCCGTGCCCAGCGCGGTGTGGACGCCGGACTGGTCGCTGCACCGCATCGACCCCGAGCGCAGCCGCGGCGTGTGCAGCCGCCAGCCCGAGCGCCGGCGCGCGCTGCGCGAGCGCATCGACGAATGTTGGAGACAGTCGCGGCCGGCCTTCGCCGCCTCCACGCTGGGCTTGTAAGCCGAGGCCGCGCTCACATTTGGAAGCACCGATGCCGGCCTAGAATTTTTGTTCCTGTCCATCGTTCCAAAGGAGATAGCAATGAACAAGTCCGTCCTGCTCGCCGCCGTGATCGCTGCCGCCGCGCTCAGCGCCTGTGGCAAGAAAGAGGAGCCGGCGCCCGCGGTCGTGACCCCGCCGCCCGCGGCCGTGACGCCGGCACCGGCATCGCCCAGCACGCCACCCGCCGGCACCATGGCACCGTCCGCCTCGGATCCGGCCGCGGCCACGCCGTCGCCCTCGGCTTCCTCGGCGCTCGATGCCGCCAACGCCGCGACCGAAGCGGCGCGCAACGCCGCCTCCGCGCCCAAGTGATCCACCCCGCATGAAAAAGCCCGCCCGGTGCGAACCGGGCGGGCTTTTTCATGCGGGCGACGGGTGGCTCAGGACGGGTCCTTGCCCCGCGTGCGGCCGACCGCGCTGAAGATGCCGATCCCCAGCACGATGAGGGCGCCGATGCCGATGTACAGCGTGGGCACGCCGGCCACCGAGGCACCCCAGACGAGGCCGGCCAGGAAGATCAGGAAACCGATCATGTAGAGCGCGAAAGACATGGTTCTCTCTCCTTAAAAGGTGAGCCAGCCTGCCTGCCCCGGCGCGCCGCGGACCGGCGCCTTCGTCGCCAATCCGTGTGGGAGGCTGCTTACCGCGAAGCCGTCGCGCCCTGTTCCTGGCTGGCCGCGTCGAGCAGCGCGATCGAGGCCGCATCGAGCTTCAGGGTGGCGGCGCGCGTGAGCTCGTCGAGCTGCGCGACCGAGGTCGCGCTGGCGATCGGCGCGGTGATGCCCGGGCGTGCGATCTGCCAGGCGATGGCCGCCTGCGCGGGCGTCACGCCGTGCGTCTTCGCCACGCCGTCGAGCGCGCCGAGGATGCGCAGGCCGCGTTCGTTGAGGTACTTCTTGGTCGTGTTGGCGCCGCGCGCGCTCTTGGCCGCATCGGCCTCGCTGCGGTACTTGCCGGTGAGGAAGCCGGCCGCGAGCGCGTAGAAGTTGATCACGCCCACGCCGCGTTCGACGCACAAGGGTTCGAGCGCCTCCTCGAACACTGCGCGGTCGTAGAGGTTGTAGAGCGGCTGCAGGCTCTCGTAGCGCGGGATGCCCAGCCGCTCGGACACGTCCAGCGCCTCGGCCAGGCGCGGCGCCGTGAAGTTCGAGGCGCCGATGGCGCGCACCTTGCCGGCCTTGATCAGCGCGGCGAAGGCTTCGAGCGTTTCTTCCAGCGGCGTGTTCGCATCGTCGTCGTGCGACTGGTAGAGGTCGATGTGGTCGGTCTTGAGCCGCTGCAGCGAAGCGTCGACCGCCTCGCGGATGTAGGCCGCCGAGAGTCCCACCTTGTCGTCGCCCATCGGCTTGCCGACCTTGGTTGCCAGCACCACGCGGTTGCGCTTGCCGCTCTGGCGGAACCACTTGCCGATGATCGTCTCCGACTCGCCGCCCGTGTGGCCGGGCACCCAGCGCGAGTAGACGTCGGCGGTGTCGACGAAGTTGAAGCCGGCGTCGAGCCAGGCGTCGAGCAGCCGGAAGGACTGGGCCTCGTCCACGGTCCAGCCGAAGACGTTGCCGCCGAAGGCGAGGGGCGAGACCTGCAGGTCGGAACGGCCGAGGGCGCGAAGTTGCATGGGTGTTCTCCTTGGGGGTTGAATCAGACGAAGCCGACGGCGCCGAGCAGCGCACCCGCGCCCAGCAGCCACAGCAGGTGAAGGCGCGTGCGCCAGACGATCAGGGCCGCGACGCCCGCGAGCAGCCACAGGTGCCAGGCGGGCGCCTGGCCGGTGCTGTTGCCCGAGGCCAGCACCCAGCCGGTGGCGATCAGCAGGCCCACCACCACCGGTCCCATGCCCTGCTTGAAGGCGCGCACCGCGCGCCGCTCGCGGTTGCGGTGGCCCCAGCGCGTGGCCAGGTAGGTGAGGGTGGTGCTGGGCAGCATGATGCCGACCATCGTGACCGCCAGCCCGAACAGGCCCAGCAGCCAGGCCTTCGGTCCGGCCGCGATGCCGCCGCCCGCGTTGAGCCCGACGTTCCAGCCCATCAGCGCCACGAAGAGCACGTTCGGTCCGGGCGCGGCCTGCGCGATCGCGACCGAGGAGGTGAACTGCGCGTCGGTGAGCCAGCGGTGCTGCTCGACCAGGTAGCGGTGCATGTCGGGCACGGTGGTGATGGCGCCGCTGATCGAGAGCATCGACAGCATCAGGTACTGCGCGAACAGCGCGAGCCAGTCGTGCCAGTGCATCGTGATGCTCATCGGCCGAGCCTTCGCCAGGTCTCGCCGCAGGCAATGCCGCCCACGAAGATCAGCACCCAGCCCAGCGGGATGCGCACCAGCGCGATGGCCGCGAACACGATGCCGACGATGGCCAGGCACAGGCCGAAGCCCAGCGGGTTGCGGCGCAGCGGCGCGATCAGCTTGATGCCGGTGGCGGCGATCAGCCCGCCGGCCACCGCGCCCATGCCGCGCAGTGCGCCCGCGACCTGCGGGTTGCCCGCGAAGTGCGCATAGAGCACGGCGAGCGCGAGGATCACGAACAGCGGCACGGTCAGCATGCCCGCCAGCGCCGCGGCCGCGCCGCGCAGGCCGAAGTAGCGGTCGCCGATCATCACCGCGAGATTGATCACATTGGGCCCGGGCAGCACCTGGGCCACGGCCCAGTCCTCGAGGAATTCGTCGGGCGTGAGCCACTTCTTCTTTTCCACCATCTCGCGCTGCACGATGGTCAGCACGCCGCCGAAGCCCTGCAGCGCCAGCCAGGTGAAGGACAGGAAGAGGTCGCGCGGCGATTGCGGCCGGGGGCGCTCGGGCGCCGCGGCCACGTCCGGTGAGGGCGGGTGCATGGCGGCGATTATCGGCGCGGATGTGCGAGCCTGCAGGCCGGTGCCACGACAGGCATTGCGCCGACAGGTCGGGGCGCGGCGGCCTGCAATACTCGCGCCATGCAACTGCGCGCACTCCTCGAACTCTCCAAGCAGGCCTTCCTTTCGTGGAAGAGCGACTACGCCCCGAGCATGGGCGCGGCCCTGGCCTACTACACGGTGTTCTCGGTGGCGCCGCTGCTGCTGATCGTCATCTCGGTGGCGGGCCTGGTGTTCGGCCAGGAGGCCGCGCGCGGCGAGATCTTCGCGCAGCTCTCGGGCCTGATGGGGGCGCAGGGCGCGCTGGCCGTACAAGGCATGCTCGAGGCGGTCAACAAGCCGCGCGAAGGCATCATCGCCACCGTGATCGGCATCGGCCTGCTGATCGTCGGCGCCACCACGGTGTTCGGCGAGCTGCAGGACGCGATGGACCGCATCTGGCGCGCCCCGGCGCGCGACAAGCGCGGCGGCGTGCTGAGCCTGCTGCGGGTGCGGCTGCTGTCCTTCAGCATGATCATGGGCATCGGCTTCCTGCTGATGGTGTCGCTGGTGGCCAGCGCGGCCCTGGCGGCACTGGGCAAGTGGTGGTCGCCGGTGTTCGGCGGCTGGGCCACGCTGGCGCAGGGCGTGAACTTCGTCTTCAGCTTCGGCATGGTCACGGTGATCTTCGCGATGATCTACAAGCTCATGCCGCGGGTGAAGGTCGAATGGCGCGACGTGTGGGTGGGCGCGGGCGTCACGGCGCTGCTGTTCACCGTCGGCAAGCACCTGATCGGCCTGTACATCGGCAAGAGCAGCGTGGCCTCGGGCTATGGCGCCGCGGGCTCGCTGGTGGTGGTGCTGGTGTGGGTCTACTACTCGGCGCAGATCTTCCTGCTGGGGGCCGAGTTCACCTGGGTCTATGCGCGCCGCTACGGCTCGATGAGGAACCTGCCCGACGTCGATGCGGCCCCGGCCACGCCGACGCGCGACGACGCCTGATCGGGGGCTCAGCCTGCGAAACCGCCGCTGTCGAGGAAGGCCTGTTCTTCCGCGGTGGATGCGCGTCCCAGCAGGCGGTTGCGGTGCGGAAAGCGGCCGAAGCGCAGCACGATGTCCTGGTGCAGCCTGGCGAAGCGCTGGGTGTTGGCATCGAGCGCCGCATTCAGTTCGACCGAACGCTCCTGGTCGGCCGGCAGTTCGGAATGCATGAAGGGCAGGTAGAAGAAGGGCCGCAGCGCGGCCTCGACCTGCCGGTCGAAGCCCGCCGCCACCGCGCGCTTCGCGACCGCCAGCGCCTGGGCGTCGGTGGCCAGCATGTGCGGGTTGTTGCGCCAGGCGTTGCGCGGGAACTGGTCGAGCAGGATCAGCAGCGCCAGTGCGCCTTCGGCGTCGTGGGCCCAGCCCTCGAGCTCGCCGCGTGCCGCGGCCTGGTGGGCGTCGGCGCACAGCGCGATGAAGGCGGTGTCGAAGTCGTCGTTCTTGGCGAACCAGCGCGCGGGACCGGCGTCGCGCCAGAACGCGACCACGTCGCGGGCGGAGGGAAGGGCAGGGGATGTCATCGCGACATTCTTGCAGGCCCGGCGGCCAAGTCCCGGCGCCAGCGGCGGTCATGCGGCTGGTGTCCAATGAAACCATGACGACGAAGAAACCCCGCACGGCCACGCCCGTCCTTCATCCTTTCGAGGCCCGTCGCGAAGACATGCGCAATGCGCGCAAGGCGCTAGTGCTGCAGGGCGGCGGCGCGCTCGGCGCCTACCAGGCCGGGGTGTACGCCGCGCTCAGCGAGACCCGCATGAAGCCCGACTGGATCGCCGGCGTGTCGATCGGCGCCATCAACGCCGCGCTGATCGCGGGCAATGCGCCGGCCCAGCGGGTCGACCGCCTGCGCGAGTTCTGGCACCTGGTGTCGTCGGGGGCGTCGCAGCAGCTGCCCGCCTGGCTGGGCGGCCGGGCGCAGCAGAACCAGTGGAGCGCCACCATGGCCTCGCTGGTGGGCATCCCCGGCTTCTTCGAGCCGCGCCGTTCGCCGCTGCTGCTGATGGGCGGGGCCGCGCCGCTTTTGAGCTACTACGACACCGCGCCGCTCAAGGCCACGCTCGAGCGGCTGGTCGACTTCGACCGCATCAACGATTGCGAGGCGCGCTTCAGCGTGGGCGCGGTCAACGTGCGCACCGGCAACTCGGTGTACTTCGACAACACGCTGCAGCGCATCGGCCCCGAGCACATCATGGCCAGCGGCGCCTTGCCGCCGGGCTTCGCGCCGGTGCACATCGACGGCGAGGACTACTGGGACGGCGGCATCGTGTCGAACACGCCGCTGCAGTACGTGCTCGACCAGCACCCGCGCAACGAGCCGCTGGTGGTGCTGCAGGTCGACCTGTTCAACGCGCGCGGCGAGATGCCGCACACGCTGGCGGGCGTGACCGAGCGCCAGAAGGACATCACCTATTCGAGCCGCACGCGCATGAACACCGATGCGCTGGCCGCCAACATGAACCTGCAGCAGGCGATCGCCGAACTGATCTCCAAGCTGCCGCCGGCCTTGCGCAAGGACCCGAGCGTGCTCGCGGTGCAGTCGCAGCTCACGCACCAGCCGATCGACATCTTCCACCTGATCTACCGCGACAAGCCCTACGAGCTGGAGTCGAAGGACTACGAGTTCTCGCGCGCCGCGGTCGAGGAGCACTGGGATTCCGGCGCGCGCGACATGCGCACGACCCTGGCGCATCCCGAGACGCTGCGGGCCGATGCCACGGTCAACGGCGTGACCACTTTCGACCTCGGCGAGCACGGGGCCGAGCGGATCAAGCGCCCGGGCCTGCCGGCATGAGCCCGCGATTCAGGCTCGACTAAGCAAGCGGCCCCAGACTGGCCGCGTCGCCTCGGCTTCCCTTTTTCCCACCTCAAGGACATTCACCATGCAACTCAAGGACAAGGTCGCCTACATCACCGGCTCGGCCAGCGGCATCGGCAAGGAAATCGCGATCCTGTTCGCGCAGGAAGGCGCGAAGATCATCATCGCCGACCTCAACAAGGAGGCGGCCGATGCGACGGCGGCCGAACTCAAGGCCACGGGCGCAGAGGCCATCGGCGTGGCGGTCGACGTGACCGACGAGGACCAGGTCGAGGCCTCGGTCGAAGAGGGCGCGAAGGCCTTCGGCGGCATCGACATCCTGATCAGCAATGCCGGCATCCAGATCGTGCATCCGGTGGAGGAGTTCAGCTTCGCCGACTGGAAGAAGATGCTCGCGATCCACCTCGACGGCGCCTTCCTCACCACCAAGGCCTGCCTCAAGCACATGTACGCGCAGGGCCGCGGCGGCAGCGTGATCTACATGGGTTCGGTGCATTCCAAGGAAGCCTCGCTGCTCAAGGCGCCCTACGTGACGGCCAAGCACGGCCTGATCGGCCTGGCCAAGACGGTCGCCAAGGAAGGCGCCAAGCACGGCGTGCGCGCCAACGTGATCTGCCCGGGCTTCGTGCGCACGCCGCTGGTCGAGAAGCAGATCCCCGAGCAGGCGAAGACGCTGGGCATCAGCGAAGAGGAAGTGGTCAAGAACGTGATGCTCAAGGAGACGGTGGATGGCGAGTTCACCACCACCGAGGACGTGGCGCGCGTGGCGCTGCTGTTCGCGGGCTTCCCGACCAATGCGCTGACCGGCCAGTCGCTGGTCGTGAGCCACGGCTGGTTCATGCAGTGAGGTGAGTTTCTCCCTCTCCCGCCGGGGGAGGGTCGGGGTGGGGGTCGACGGCCTTCATCCTGGCAGAACGCGCGTGAGACGCCGGCCCCCATCCCCACCTTCCCCCAGAGGGGGAAGGGGTCAGAGCTTGAGTTCCCAGGTCTCGCCCACGAGCGAGGCGCCATAGCTCTCGTGCGGCACCGACTGCTTGAGCACGAAGCCGCGCTTCGCATAGATGTCGCGCGCCGCCGTGAGGCAGCTGTTGGTCCACAGCACCACCTTCCGGTAGCCCGCGGCACGCGCGAAGGCCAGGCATTCGTCGGTCAGGCGCGCGCCCAGGCCCAGGCCGCGCGCCGCGGGCGCGACGATCAGCATGCGCAACTGCGCGACGGTCGCCGACTTGCGCACCAGGAAGATCGCGCCCAGGCGCTCGCCCTCGCGTTCGGCGATCCAGCCCTTCTCGCGCCCGGGCTGGAACTTGCGCAGGAAGTCGGCCGCGATGCCGGCGACCAGCACCTCGAAGTCCTGGTTCCAGCCGTATTCGCGCGCATAGACCTCGCCGTGCTGCTGCACCACCCAGCCCATGTCGCCCGGTGCCAGGTCGCGCAGCACGACCAGGCCGGCGGGTGCGCGCGCATCCATCAGCGCCTCGATGCGGGCCATGGCCGCGACCAGTTGCTGTTGCTGCGCCGCGCCCAGGGGCGCGAGCAGGGCGGCCGCATGGTCGCGCGAGGCCTGCTGCAGCGGCGCGAACGCCGTGTGGCCGGCGGCGGTCAGCGCGAGCCGGCTCTGCCGGGCGTCCTGCGGATCGGGGGTGCGCGCGAGCCAGCCGGCGGCCTCGAAGCGCTTGAGGATGCGGCTGAGGTAGCCTGCGTCCAGGCCCAGGTCCTGCTGCAGGTCGCGCGCCACCGGCGCCTGCCGGTGCGCGAGTTCGTAGAGCACGCGCACGTCGGTCAGCGACAGTTCGCTGCCCAGGTAGGGATCGAGCACGCCGATGCGTTGGGTGAAGAAGCGGTTGAAGCGGCGCAGAGCCTTGATGGCCTCGGGCGAGACGGCGTCGGGGGAAAGCATGCCGGGGATTTTCCCGTCAACTGGTTGACTGAGTCAATTAATTGCAAGCCCTGAAGCTGCACAGGTCACTGGCGGGCAGGGGCGACAGGAAGAGGCGCAGCGCCTACAATCGCGGGTTGCCCGCCACGGGCCCACGGCCAGGTCCGGCCCCCCAATATTCCCCGATGAACGCCCCCGTCGACGTCTCCTTTTTCGCGCGCGCCGCCAAGCCGCTGACCAGCTACCGCAAGTACTGGGCGGCCCGCTTCGGCACGGCCAAGTTCCTGCCGACCTCGCGCGAGGAAATGGCCGCGCTCGGCTGGGACAGCTGCGACATCATCGTGGTCACGGGCGACGCCTATGTCGACCACCCGAGCTTCGGCATGGCGGTGATCGGCCGCATGCTCGAGGCCCAGGGCTTCCGCGTGGGCATCATCGCCCAGCCCGACTGGCAGAGCGCCGACCCGTTCAAGGTGCTGGGCAAGCCGAACCTGTTCTTCGGCGTGACCGCCGGCAACATGGATTCGATGATCAACCGCTACACGGCCGATCGAAAGATCCGCAGCGACGATGCCTACACGCCGGGCGACGTCGGCGGCGCACGGCCCGACCGCGCGGCCATCGTCTACTCGCAGCGCTGCAAGGAAGCCTGGAGCGACGTGCCGATCATCCTGGGCGGCATCGAAGGCAGCCTGCGCCGCATCGCGCACTACGACTACTGGTCGGACAAGGTGCGCCGCTCGGTAGTGGTCGATTCGAAGTGCGACCTGCTGCTGTACGGCAACGCCGAGCGCGCCATCGTCGAGATCGCGCACCGCTTGGCGGCCAAGGAGCCGGTGCAGCAGATTACCGACGTGCGCGGCACGGCCTTCGTGCGCCGCGAAACGCCCGAGGCCTGGTTCGAGATCAACTCGACCAGCGTCGACGAACCCGGCCGCGTCGAGGCCCACGTCAATCCCTACCTCATGGTCTCGGACCAGGCCAAAGCCAACGGCGCCACCTGCGCCAAGGAAGACGAGGCCCAGGTCGTGGC
The DNA here is from genome assembly GCF_030317215.1 of Variovorax sp. J2P1-31. Lineage (NCBI taxonomy): Bacteria > Pseudomonadati > Pseudomonadota > Betaproteobacteria > Burkholderiales > Comamonadaceae > Variovorax > Variovorax sp. J2P1-31. The sequence continues at coordinate 1,608,885 of NZ_JASZYA010000002.1, read as the reverse complement.
GGCCACGGCCGAAGCGGCCGGCGCCAAGGCCCTGGCGGCGGTGCGCGCGCGCTCGGCCGAGGTGAACCCGGCGATCAAGCCGATCACCTTCGTCGCCAACCCTTCGGTCAAGCTCAAGGTGCCGCCGCGCGACCGCAGCGTGATCCGCCTGCCTTCGTACGAGCAGGTGCGCAGCGACCCGGTGCTCTACGCCCACGCCAACCGCGTGCTGCACCTCGAGACCAATCCCGGCAACGCGCGCGCGCTGGTGCAGGCGCATGGCGAAGGCACGACCGCGCGCGACGTGTGGATCAACCCGCCGCCCATCCCGCTGACCACGGCCGAGATGGACCATGTGTTCGACCTCGCCTATGCGCGCAGCCCGCATCCGCGCTATGCCGACGAGAACGGCAGCCACGACGGCGCGACCAAGATCCCGGCCTGGGAGATGATCCGCTTCAGCGTGAACATCATGCGCGGCTGCTTCGGCGGCTGCACCTTCTGCTCGATCACCGAGCACGAAGGCCGGATCATCCAGAGCCGCTCCGAGGATTCGATCATCAAGGAGGTCGAGGCCATCCGCGACAGCGTGAGCGGCTTCACCGGCACCATCTCCGACCTGGGCGGCCCCACGGCCAACATGTACCGGCTGGGCTGCAAGAGCCCCGAGATCGAGGCCGCCTGCCGCAAGCCCAGCTGCGTGTACCCGGGCATCTGCTCGAACCTGGGCACCAACCACGACCCGCTGATCAAGATCTACCGCCGTGCGCGCGCGCTCAAGGGCATCAAGAAGATCCTGATCGGCTCCGGCCTGCGCTACGACCTGGCGGTGCAGAGCCCCGAGTACGTGAAGGAGCTGGTGCAGCACCACGTGGGCGGCTACCTCAAGATCGCGCCCGAGCACACCGAGCAGGGCCCGCTCACCAAGATGATGAAGCCGGGCATCGGCAGCTACGACAAGTTCAAGCAGCTGTTCGAGAAGTTCTCGGCCGAGGCCGGCAAGAAGCAGTACCTGATCCCGTACTTCATCGCCGCGCACCCGGGCACCAGCGACGAGGACATGATGAACCTCGCGATCTGGCTCAAGAAGAACGGCTTCCGTGCCGACCAGGTGCAGACCTTCTACCCGTCGCCCATGGCCACCGCGACGACGATGTACCACACCAACAAGAACCCGCTGCGCAAGATCACGCGCGAGAGCGAGACGGTGGACATCGTGCGCGGCGACAAGCGCCGCCGCCTGCACAAGGCCTTCCTGCGCTACCACGATGCCAACAACTGGCCGCTGCTGCGCGAGGCCCTGAAGAACATGGGCCGCGCCGACCTGATCGGCAACGGCAAGCACCACCTGATCCCCACCTGGCAGCCGCTGACCGATGGCGGCTACACCAGTGCGCGGCGCAAGAATTCGACCGTCGTGCCGGCGGCCAAGACCGCGAAGGCCTCGGCACCGGTGCGGCTGGCGCCCGTGAAGCCCTCCAAGGGCCGCATCCTCACGCAGCACACCGGCCTGCCGCCGCGCGAGACGGGCAGCGGCGGTGCGGCGCGCGGCCCGGCGGGCGTGCCGGGCAAGGGCTTCCGCAAGGCGCGCTGAGCGCCGCGGAAGCCGGCCGTTCAGGCCCTTGTCAGGCCGGCAGGCCGCTCACCTGCACCGACAGGTCGAACAGCTTCGCCTTGCCGGCGTAGTAGCGGTCGATGCGCCATTCCTTGAGGATGTCGATGGCGATCTCGAAGGTCTCGAGCTCCAGCTTGTAGAGTTCCGCGACGTTGAAATGCGTGTCGGACTCGAGTGCGAGCACCAGTTGTGCAAGCGTTCGAGCCGATTCGCTCGCCGGATTGGCGACGATGAATTTGCGGGCTGATTTGATGGCGTTCACGATGGTCCTTTGGGTGCCCCGAGGGGTGGGCTGTGGCCGAGCCCGTGGCTACGGGTCAACCCGGATGTGCTCGGTGCAAACCCGGGTGTGGGCAGGATTGTCGCAACCTTCATATGACAAATTTATGACAGTCCTTTCCTGGCTCGGGACGTTTGGTACTACAAGGTGCCGAACGGTGCCCACCAGAATATCCAGGCCGCGAGTGCCGCGCAATGCAGGACGGCCGTGGCCGCATGGACCCGCAGGAACGCGGCCTTGCTCGACTTGTGCCGCAGCATCGTTTGCGCCAGTCCGGCCGCCGGCCAGCCGCCCAGCAGGGCGAGCAGGTGCAGCGTGCTTTCCTGGGTGCGCCAACGACCTTCCTGCGCCGCGCGCTTGTCGAAGGCATAGGCGAGCAGCGTGACGAGGTTGAGCAGCGCGAGCACCGCGACGACCCAGGCGGGCAGGCGCCCCAACCCCACCCCGTAGCCCAGCAGCGCGATCCATGGCAGCAGCAGCCAGGGCCACCGGCGCGGGCTTGACGGCCGGGCACGCGTCGATGGCCCGCGGGGAGCGCGGCGGCCTGCCTCAGGCCGGCGACTCGGCATCGCGCATCGCATGCAGCGGCAGGTCGTGCGCGAGCGCCATGGCCTCGAGCGCGGCGCAATCCTGGTCGCGCACGAAGGCGGCGATGGCCGCATGCGTCGAGGAGCGGAACATCGACTGCGCGGCGTCGGCATCGAGACCGGCCGCCGCGCACAGGCGCTGCGCGAAGTGCGGCTCGAGCGCGGCCAGCGCCACGCGGCCGTCGCGGCAGGGGTAGACGCGGTAGCCCGCGTGCGCGCCGCCCACCGTGCCGCCGGGCGTGGTCAGGCCCCAGTGGCGCGGCAGCGCGAGGTAGTGCGCGGCGTCGGACAGCGCGACCTCGATGCGCACGCCGCGGCCGTGCGTGGCGCGGTGCAGCAGGGCCTGCAGCACGGCTTCGCTCGCCATCAGCGAGCCGCCCATGTCGGCATAGAGCGTGGGCGGCAGTTCGGCGCCGGTGACCAGGCCGTTCTCGGCCATGTAGCTGAGGTCGTGGCCCGGCGCTTCGGCCTGCGCGCCGGGCGCGCCGACGATGGCGACCATCGAGAGCCGCGGGTAGCGCGCATGCAGCGCCTCCCAGTCCAGGCCCAGCTTGCGCAGCGCCGACGGCCGGAACGAGGTGATCAGCACGTCGGCACAGGCCAGTTCGATCTGCAGCAGCGCCTGGCCTTCATCGGTCTTGAGGTCGCCCTGCAGCAGCGAGACGCCGGCGTGCATCGCGTCGTAGGCCTCGGGCGCGTAGACGCGCATCGGATCGGCCGAGCCGCCCTTCGCCGCCAGCGGTTCGAACTTCACGCACTGCGCGCCCATCGCATGGCAGCGCATCAGCGCGGCCGGGCCGGGCAGGTTGAGGGCCAGGCTCAGCACGCGCGTGCCGGCGAGGGGAGAGAACGAGGAAGCGGCAGGACTCGGCATGGTGTGAGGCGTTGGGAGCAACGCGCCATTCTCGTGGCCCGCGGGGGCCGTCGTGCCGCTGGCCGTCGCGCATGCGTCGATGGACCGCGCCGCCGCCAGGCGCAGGGCCTTCAGACCAGCCCGCCGTTGGCGCGCAGCGTCTGGCCGTTGACCCAGCCCGCGTCTGGGCCCACCAGCATCGCGACCGTGTTGGCGATGTCCTCGGGCTGGCCCAGCCGTTCCAGCGGCGCCATCTTCGCCATGCGCTCGATCAGCTCGGGCGCCTTGCCGTCGAGGAACAGCGCGGTGGCCGTGGGGCCGGGCGCCACCGCATTGACGGTGATGTTTCGGCCGCGCAGTTCCTTGGCCAGGATGTTCGTCATCACCTCGATCGCGGCCTTGGTGGCGGCATACACCGCGTAGCCGGGCAGCGCGAGGCCGATCACGCTGGTCGAGAAGTTGACGATGTGGCCACCGCTGCGCAGCCGGGTCGCGGCTTCGCGCATGGTGTTGAAGCTGCCCTTCACGTTGACCGAGAACAGGGCGTCGAAGGTGCGGTCGTCGGTGTCGGCCAGCATCGGCAAGGCCGGCGGCATGATGCCCGCGTTGTTCACCAGCACGTCGACCTGGCCGAAGGCCGCGATGGCTTCGTCGAACAGCCGGCGCACCGCGGCCGGATCGGCCACGTCGGCCTGCACCGCGAGCGCCCGGCCGCCGGCGGCGGTGATGGCGTCGACCACCTTGGCGGCTTCGGCGGCGTTGCCCGCGTAGTTGACGACGACCGCGTGGCCGTCCCGGGCCAGGCGGGTGGCGATGGCGGCGCCGATGCCGCGGGATGCGCCGGTGACGATGGCGACGGGGGATGTGTTCATGCAGGGCTCCTCGGGAAGATGGACGAAGGGCTGAACCGTGGGTCCGGCGAGGGCTTCGCGGCTCAGTGCATGAATTGTTCTATTGATCGCCCTGCCGATAAATGGGGCGCATCGGCCATCACTGTGCAACAGATGCCAACAATGAAGAGGGGCCGAGCGGCCCGTCCAGGCGTGCTCAGTCGTCGGCGGCCGGCGGCACGTCGCCGCCCTTCTGGCGCTCGCGGAACAGCGCGGCGCGCATCAGGAAGATGGTCGTGACCGGCGCGGTGAGCGCGACGAACAGCGTGATCAGCACCGCGTGCAGGAACAGGCTGTAGCCCTGCACCGAGAAGTAGACGATGGTGGCGATGGTCAGGCACCAGACGCCCGCCGTGGCCCCCAGCGTGGGCGCGTGGATGCGGCGGAAGAAGGTGGGCAGCCGCACCAGGCCGAAGGAGCCCACGGCCGCGAAGGCGGCGCCCAGCACGGCGAAGAAGCCGGTGAGGATCTCGGCCCAGATCGGCAGCGGGCCCACGATGAAATCGGGCGTCATTCGATCACCTCCCCGCGCAGCAGGAACTTGGCCAGCGCCGTCGAGCTCACGAAGCCGAACAGCGCGATCAGCATCGCGGCCTCGAAGTAGACGTTGCTGGTGTAGTTGATGCCCAGCACCAGCATCATCAGCATGCCGTTGATGTAGAGGCAGTCGAGGGCCATCACGCGGTCCTGCGCGGACGGGCCGATCAGCAGGCGCCACACCGCGCACAGCATCGCGACCGCCAGCAGGAAGAGGGCGCCCTTGAGGGCCCAGAACAGGATGGGGGTCATGATTCGAAGATCTCCATCAGCGGCTTCTCGTAGCGGTTCTTGATGAGGTCGATGAAGGCCTGCTCGTCGACCAGGTCGAACACGTGGATCAGCAGCGCGGAGCGGTCGAAGGCCACCTCGGCCCAGGCCGTGCCGGGTGTCAGGCAGCAGATCATCGAGAGCACCGCGAGCGCGTTGGGGTCGCGCAGGTCCAGCGGCACCGTGACGAAGGCCGGCGCCATCGCGCTGTTGCGCCGCGTGAGCAGCAGACGGCCCACGGTCAGCGCCGACTGCAGCATGTCGCGCAGCGCCACGCCCGTGAGGCGCAGGGCCACGCCGGGCTTGCGCATGCGCACCGTGGCCGGGCGCAGGCCCTTGGTGATCAGCGGCACCACGATCGCGAGCACCGCCGCCAGCAGCACGGTGGCGAGATGCAGCGACTGGTTGAGCAGCAGCCAGACCGCGAACAGCGCCAGCGACAGCGGCGGCGAGGGCATCCAGCGCTTGATCATGGCAGGCCTCCCTTGGCCGCGGGGTTGGGCACCTGCTGCGCGCCGAACACGGCGTCGCGGTAGGCGGTGGGGGCGAACAGGCCCTCGGCGGTCGCGCTGGCGTGCTGCATCACCGGGCCGGCCTCGATGGTCAGCGCCACGCAGGCCGCGAGCAGCGCCGCCACCGGCAGCACCTCGACGGCGCGCAGGCTGGGCATGGCGCTCAGCGGCTGGGTCCAGAAATGGCGGATGCCGGTGCGGCTCAGCGCCACCAGCGTGAGGAAGCCCGAGACCAGCAGCAGCGCCAGGAAGGCCCAGCTGGCCTTGCCCACCACCGGGGCGTCGAGCAGGCCGTTGAGCATCGCGAACTTGCCGACGAAGCCCGACAGCGGCGGCAGCCCGGCCAGCAGCAGCGTGCAGCAGAGGAAGCCCAGGCCCAGGAAGGCCACCCCGGCTGGGATGGCGCGGCCGTAGAGCGCCTGCTGCTCGTCGTCGAGGTTGACGTCGTCGAGCGCGGTCAGGTCTTCGGACAGGAAGGGCGCGTTGCCCGCGCTCTCGTGCGGCGCGATGCTGGCGCCTTCGTTGCGCCAGCGCTCGACCATGTCGATCAGCAGGAAGAAGGCGCTGACCGCCAGCGTCGAGCTCAGCATGTAGTAGAGCGCGCCGGCCCAGATCGCGGGCTGGCCCAGGCCGATGGCGGTGAGCAGCGTGCCGGCCGAGATCAGCACGGTGAAGCCGGCCAGGTTCGACAGCCGCTGCGTGCCCACGATGCCGATCGCGCCGACGAACAGCGTCGACAGGCCGATGGCGATCAGCATGCCCTGTCCGAACTGGGCCGACATGCCGGTGTCGGGCGCGAACAGCACGGTCCACAGCCGCAGCAGGGTGTAGATGCCCAGCTTGGTCAGCAGCGCGAACACCGCGCTGACCGGCGACACCGCCGCGCTGTAGGCGGGCACCAGCCAGAAGTTGAGCGGCCAGGCGCCGGCCTTGGCGAAGAAGGCGGTGGCGAGGATGGCGGCGGCCGCATGCACCAGGCCGCGGTCGCCCGCGTCGAGCTGCGCGATGCGCGCGCCCAGGTCGGCCATGTTGAGCGTGCCGGTCACGCCGTAGAGCAGCGCGGCGCCGATCAGGAACAGCGAGGAGGCCGCGAGGTTGATCGCGATGTAGTGCAGCCCGGCCGAGACCCGCAGCCGGCCCGAGCCGTGCAGCAACAGGCCATAGGACGCAGCCAGCATGACCTCGAAGAACACGAACAGGTTGAACAGGTCGCCGGTGAGGAAGGCGCCGTTGAGCCCCATCAGCTGCAGTTGCAGCAGCGGATGGAAATGCACGCCGGCCTTGTCCCAGCGCGAGGTGGAGTAGATCGAGGCCGCGAAGGCCACCACGCCGGTGAGCGCGAGCATCAGCGTCGACAGCCGGTCGGCCACCAGCACGATGCCGAAGGGCGCGCGCCAGTTGCCGGCCAGGTAGACGCCGATGGAGCCGGGCCCGCTGCCGGTGTCGGCCGCGTTGACCCAGCGCAGCAGCGCCAGCGCGGCCAGCAGGCCGATCAGCCCGGAGATCACGCTCAGCGTGGACTTGAGCCGGCGCTGCTTCTCGTCGAGCAGCAGCATCAGCGCGGCCGTGAGCATGGGCACCAGGATGGGCACCGCCACCAGGTGCGGCATGGTGAACTCGAGCAGGCGGTCGAGGAAGCCGGTGAACTCGTTCATTCCGCGGCCTCCTTGCGCTCTTCACCGTCCACATGGTCGGTGCCGCTCAGGCCGCGCGAGGCCAGCATCACGACCAGGAACAGCGCGGTCATGGCGAAGCCGATCACGATGGCGGTCAGCACCAGGGCCTGCGGCATCGGGTCGGCGGTGTTGGCCAGCGTGGCCTCGAAGCCGGGGATCAGTACCGGTTCGCTGTCGACGGTGAGCCGGCCCATGCTGAAGATGAACAGGTTGACTGCATAGGAGATCAGCGTCAGGCCCATGATGACCTGGAAGGTGCGCGGGCGCAGCAGCAGGTAGACGCCCGAGCCGGTGAGCACCCCGATGGCGATGGCGAGAACGGCTTCCATCAGCGCGCGCCCTCCAGCACCACGGTCGAGGCGGCCGCCGCTTCGGCCTCGTTTTCCTTCTCACGCTGCTCGTCGGACCAGCGATGGCTGCGCACCGACTGGTGGGCCAGCGCCGTGAGGATCAGCATGGTGGCGCCCAGCACCAGCGCGAACACGCCCAGGTCGAAGAAGAGCGCGCTCGGGACATGGATCTCGCCGAGCAGCGGCAGGTGCAGGTGGGCGGTGTGGGTGGTCATGAAGGGGTAGCCCAGCGCGACCGCGCCGCCGCCGGTAGCGAGCGCCAGCAGCAGGCCGATCGCGATCCAGCGGCGCGGGTAGATGCGCAGGTGCTCTTCCACCCACTCGGTGCCCGAGACGATGAACTGCAGCACCAGCGCCACCGACATCACCAGGCCCGCGACGAAGCCGCCGCCGGGCGCGTTGTGGCCGCGCATGAAGAAGTAGATCGAGACCAGCACCGCCAGCGGCAGCAGCAGGCGCACCAGCACGGCCGGCACCATCAGGTAGCCGATCGCGCTGTCGGTGGCGCGGCGCGGGTTGAGCAGGTCGCTGCTGCCGTCGTCCTTCTGCTGGCGCTGCTGGGCCGGCAGCGCCATCGATTCGGGCGCGGGCCGGAAGCGGCGCAGCAGCGCGTAGACGGTGAGCGCGACCACGCCCAGCACGGTGATCTCGCCGAAGGTGTCGAAGCCGCGGAAGTCCACCAGCATCACGTTGACCACGTTGGTGCCGCCGCCCTCGCTGAGCGCGCGGTCGAGGAAGAAGGGCGAGATGCTCTGCGGGAAGTCGCGCGTCATCATGGTCCAGGCCAGCGCCGCCATGCCGGTGCCGGCGGTGGCGGCCACCAGCAGGTCGCGCCCGCGCCGGCCCCAGGGGCGGATGCGGGCCGAGGCCGGCTGCACCGCGTCCTTGCTGCGCATCGGCAGCCAGCGCAGGCCCAGCAGGATCAGCACGGTGGTGATGGCCTCCACCACCAGTTGCGTGAGCGCGAGGTCGGGGGCCGAGAACCAGATGTAGGTGATGCAGCAGACCAGGCCGGCGGCGGCGGCCAGCATCATCGAGGCCAGCCGATGGAACTTGGCCTGCCAGGCCGCGGCGAGCGCGCAGACCGCGCCGATCAGCCAGGTCATGGCGAACATCGGCGAGAAGGGCGTGAGGCCCCGCGTGCCGCGCTCGCTGGGCGTGAACCACAGCGAGGCGGCGGCACCCCCGACCGCCACCAGCACCAGGATCAGCAGCTGCGTCTGCAGGCGGCGCGTGCCGAACACGCGGCGACTGCGCCGGCCGGCTTCGCTCAGGCGCGCCAGCAGGTTCTCGAAGATGCGCTGGCCGTCGAAGCGGTGCAGCAGCGGCGTGTGCTCCAGCCGCCCGTGTTCGCGGCCGCGGCGCTGCAGCAGGTACAGCGCCGCGCCGCCCGCGAGCGCGACGAAGCTCATCAGCAGCGGCAGGTTGAAGCCGTGCCACACCGCCAGGCTGTACTCGGGCAGCACGCCGCCCACCACCGGCAGCGCGGCCGCGGCCAGCAGCGGGCCGACCGACCAGGCCGGCGCGACGCCCACCACCAGGCAGATCAGCACCAGCAGCTCGACCGGCACGCGCATCCAGTGCGGCGGTTCGTGCGGCTGCTTGGGCACCTCGTCGCCACAGGGCGGGCCGAAGAACACGTCGAACACGAAGCGCGCCGAGTAGGCCACGCTGAAGATGCCGGCGATGGTGGCGATCACCGGCAGGCTGAAGTCGATCCAGGGCGTGGACTGGATGAACACGGTCTCGGCGAAGAACATCTCCTTCGACAGGAAGCCGTTGAGCAGCGGCACGCCGGCCATCGAGGCGCTGGCGATCACGGCCAGCGTGCCGGTGATGGGCATGAGCCGCATCAGGCCGCTGAGCTTGCGGATGTCGCGCGTGCCGGTCTCGTGGTCGATGATGCCCGCGGCCATGAACAGCGAGGCCTTGAAGGTCGCGTGGTTCATGATGTGGAAGACCGCCGCCACCGCGGCCAGCGGGCTGTTCAGGCCCAGCAGCAGCGTGATCAGGCCCAGGTGCGAGATGGTGGAGTAGGCAAGCAGGGCCTTCAGGTCGCGCTGGAACATCGCGATGAAGCCGCCCAGCAGCAGCGTGATCGCGCCCGCGCCGCCGACCAGCCAGAACCACTGCTCGGTGCCCGAGAGCACCGGCCACAGCCGCGCCATCAGGAACACGCCCAGCTTCACCATGGTGGCCGAATGCAGGTAGGCCGAGACCGGCGTGGGCGCGGCCATGGCGCGCGGCAGCCAGAAGTGGAAGGGGAACTGCGCGCTCTTGGTGAAGGCGCCGAGCAGCACCAGCACCAGCACGGCCGGGTAGAGCGCATGCGCCCGGATGATGTCGCCCGAGGCCAGCACCACGTCGAGCTCGTAGCTGCCGACGATGCGGCCCAGCACCAGCACGCCGGCCAGCAGGCACAGCCCGCCCGCGCCGGTCACGGTGAGCGCCATGCGCGCGCCGCGGCGCGCGTCGCGCCGGTGGTGCCAATAGCCGATCAGCAGGAAGGAGAACAGGCTGGTGAGTTCCCAGAACAGCACCATCTGGATCAGGTTGCCCGAGAGCACCACGCCCATCATCGCGCCCATGAAGGCGAGGAAGAAGGAGAAGAAGCGCGGCACCGGATCGGAAGCCGACATGTAGTAGCGCGCATACAGCACCACCAGCGCGCCGATGCCCAGCACCAGCATGCAGAACAGCCAGGCGAAGCCGTCCATGCGGAAGGAGAGGTCGAGGCCCAGCGCGGGCAGCCACTCGAACTCCTGGCGGATCACATTGCCGTTGGCCAGCTGCGGAAACATCCAGCCGGCCTGCACGGCACAGCCCAGGGCCACCAGTCCTGCGAGCGTCGACTCCCGGTTTCGCGCGTTGGCCGGCAACAGGGCCGCAAGAACGCTGGCAACGAAAGGGAGTGCGACGAGGAGGACAAGGGACATTGCCGACGATTCTATCGGCCGTCCCTTGACTGACGGCCGATTAACCCGTAAATGCCTGGACCGTTTTGAAGCCCAGCCAGGTCAGGCACAGCGAGCCGCAGACATGCAGCGCGATGGTGCCGAAGGCCAGTGCCGCGCGGCCGTTGAGTAGCATGCCCACGGTCTCGGCCGAGAAGCTGGAGAAGGTGGTGAAGGTGCCGAGGAAGCCGGTGATGACCATCAGGCGCCACACCGGATCGATCTCCGGCAGGCCGTTGAACACGCCGATCGCGATGCCGATCAGGTAGCCCCCGATCAGGTTCACCGCCAGCGTGCCCCAGGGCAGCAGGCCGCCCGGATTGAGCCACAGGGCGAAGCCCCAGCGCAGCAGCGCGCCGACGCAGGCCGCGGCGCAGATGGCGATGACGTTCAGGAACATGGCCGCCACTTTAGCCGCTTGCCTGGCCCCTTCGGCCAGAGACACCGCGGAACCGGCTTCGCCGGGCCGCTGGTGTCGCCCCCTGGGGGGAAGGCGAAGCGACACGCAGTGCGCGAGCCTTCGGGGGTGGGCTATTTCTCTGCGCCCATCATGAGGTCGGGCAGGATGGTCACGATGCCCGGGAAGATCGTGATCAGCGCGATGCACAGCACCAGGCAGAAGAAGAAGGGGATCGCGGCCTTGGCGATGATGTTGCTGTCCTTGCCCGTCATGTTCTGCAGCACGAACAGGTTGAAGCCCACGGGCGGCGTGACCTCGGCGATCTCCACCAGCAGCACGATGAAGATGCCGAACCACACCAGGTCGAAGCCCGCCTTCTGGATCATCGGCAGCACCACCGCGCTGGTCAGCACGATCATCGAGATGCCGTCGAGCGCGGTGCCCAGCACCAGGTACACCACCACCAGCGCGCTGATCAGCGCATAGGGCGACAGGTGCATGCCGTCGACCCATTCGGCCAGCTCGCGCGGGATGCCGGTGAAGGCCATGGTCTTGGTCAGGAAGGCGGCGCCGGCCAGGATGAACATGATCATGCAGCTGGTGCGCGTCGCGCCCATCAGCGCGTCCTTGAAGTTCTTCCAGGTCAGGCTGCGGCCATAGGCCGCGATGGCCAGCGAGCCCAGCACGCCGAAGGCCGCGCACTCGGTCGCGGTGGCCCAGCCGGCGACCAGCACCCAGACGATGAAGACGATCAGCAGCGCGCAGGGGATCAGGTTGCCCGACAGCCGGATCTTCTCGCGCAAGCGGGTCGGCGGGTCGGCGGGCGGCACCTTGTCGGGGTGGCGCAGGCTCCACCAGGCGATGTAGCCCGAGAACAGCAGCATCAGCAGCAGGCCGGGCAGGAAGCCGGCCAGGAAGATGCGGATGATCGAGGCATCGGCCGCGACCGCATAGACCACCATCGTGATCGACGGCGGGATCAGGATGCCGAGCGTGCCGGCGGTGGCCAGCGAGCCGATCGCCAGCTGTTCGTCGTAGCCGCGGCGCTTGAGCTCGGGCAGCGCGACCTTGGCGATGGTCGCGCAGGTCGCGGCCGAGGAGCCCGAGACCGAACCGAACACGCCGCAGCCCAGGATGGTGGTGTGCATCAGCCGCCCCGGAATGCGGTTGAGCCAGGGCCGCAGGCCCTCGAACATCTCCTCGCTGAGCTTGGTGCGGAAGAGGATCTCGCCCATCCAGATGAACAGCGGCAGCGCCGCCAGCTCCCAGCTCGCGTTGCTCTCCCAGAAGGAGGAGAACAGGTTCTTGGCCGGCAGCGTGTGGGTGAAGAAGGCCTGGCCGACCCAGCCCACGATGGCCAGCGTCATCGCGATCCAGACACCGCCCGCCAGCAGCACCAGCATGATGACGAGCAGCAGCGCGCCCATCCACAGGGTTTCGGTCATCGAGGGTCCAATACGGGAACGGGAGCCGTACGCAGAGGACGCGAAGGTTCCGCGGAAGACGCAGAAAAGACAAAGAGAGATCTGAAGAGTTCGCTGCTGCGACTTCTGCGCCGTTTGGGTTTCCCTTCTGCGTTCGGATGTCCGCTTTTCATGGCCTGCTCACACCTCCGAGGAGAAGTCGCCGGCCGCGTGCCGTTCTTCGACCGCCCGCTGGTAGCTCGGCTTCTCGCCACGCACCACGCCGACCAGCTCGTCGACCATCGCGATCAACAGCAGCCAGCAGCCCACGACGAAGGTCGCCTGCGGGATCCAGATCGGGATCACGACCAGGCCGGTGGCCATCTCGGCGAACTCGTAGCTCTCCCAGGTGAAGCTGGTGGCCGCATAGGTGAGGTAGGTCACCGAGACCGAGGCGATCAGCAGGCAGGCCACGTCGAGCACGCGCCGCACCCTGGGCGGCACGGCATCGAGCAGCAGCGTGACGCGCACGAAGTCGCCGTGCCGGAAGGCGTGCGCCATCGCGAGGAAGGCGGCCGCGGCGCAGAGCCAGGCCACCACGTCGTTGAGCCCGCTGACGTGCCAGTTCATCTGCCGGCCCACGCCGGCCAGGATCATCAGCACGAAGATCAGGAATACGCAGAAGGCGCCGAGCGCGCCGGCACCGTCGTACAGGGCGTCGAGGAAGCGGCGCATGCGGCCGCCCTATTTTTTGTAGGCCGAGACGATCGCGGCGCCGTCGGCGCCCGCGGCCTTGAGCCAGTCGGCCTGCATGATGCTGCCGACCTGGCGCATGTCGGCATCGAGCTTGGCCGACGGCTTGTGGATCTTCATGCCGCGCTCGGCCAGCAGCCGCTTGTACTCGGTGTTCTTCTCCTCGGCGACCTTCCAGCCGCGGGTCTCGGCAGCGCTGGCGGCCTTGAGCACGGCCTCCTTGGTGGGGGCGTCGAGCGCGTCGAAGGACTTGGCGTTGACCAGGATCGCGTTCTTGGGAATCCAGGCCTGCGTGTCGTAGAAGTTCTTCAGGCTCTCGTAGGTCTTGGTGTCGTAGCCGGTCGAACCCGAGCTCATGTAGCTCTCGATCACGCCCGTGGCCATGGCCGCGCTGAGCTCGGCCTGCTGGATCTGCACCGGCTGTGCGCCCACCAGTTCGGCGATCTTGGCGGTGGCGGGGCTGTAGGCGCGCCATTTGATGCCGCGCAGGTCGGCCACCGAGCTGATCTCCTTCCTGGAGTAGATGCCTTGCGGCGCCCAGGGCACCACGAACAGCACCTTGATGCCCTGGGCGGTGAGCAGCTTCTCCATGGCCGGCTTGGAGGCTGTGTAGAGCTTCATCGCTTCCGGATAGGTGGTGGCCAGGAAGGGCACGCCGTCGAGCGCGTAGACCGGGTTCTCGTTGGCGAAGTTGGCCAGCAGGATCTCGCCGGCCTGGGCCTGGCCGCTCTGCACCGCACGCTTGATCTCGGGTGCCTTGAACAGCGAGGCGTTGGCATGCACCGTGATCCTGAGCTTGCCGCCGGTGGCGGCCTCCACCTCCTTGGCGAACTGCGTGATGTTCTCGGTGTGGTAGTTGGTCGCCGGGTAGGCGGTCGGCAGGTCCCACTTGGTTTGCGCGAAGCCGATGCTGACGAAGCTGAGGGCGGCGACTGCCGCCATGGCAGCACGGGTGAACTTGTGATTCATGGGCTCTCCGTCGAGTGGATGGGGAAGGCGATCGCGAGCATATGAGCAAATATCGGGCCACGATGGCCGCGTTTCCCCGCACGCGCCGCCATCAAAAAAACCGCCCGAGGGGCGGTTTTTTGGGTAGGCGACGCGTGGCCCGCGTCACTTCGCGGGGGTGGTGCCGGTCGGCGCCTTGGCCGCCCGGGGCTGGCCCTTGACGCGCTCGGGCGCGGCGGCGGCCGCGTCCTTGAAGGCCTCGCCGTTGACGGTCAGCCCCTGGGCCGACAGCTTGGCCGCCGTCTTTTCCTTCACCCCCTTCACGCGCTGCATGAAGTCGGGCCAGTCCTTGAACGCACCTTGCTGTCGCGCATCGACGATGCGCTTGGACATGGCGGGACCGACCCCCTTGAGTGCATCGAGATCGGCCGGGCTGCCTTTGTTGGCATCGACGGCGGCGAAGGACGTGCAGGCGAACAGCAAGAAGGCCGTGACGGCCAGGATTTTTTTGAACATGAACTCTCCCTGAGTTTTTTGATGTGAAGAAGCACCGCACCGCCCGCGCGGGCGGGAGGTGCCGCGACAGCTTAGGTGCTCTTCACGCCCGGGAGCAAGGCAGGGATTCCCCGCAATGCGAATGGCCTACGGTGTGGGCCGCGGCCGTTCAGAGTTCCTCGACGCGGCGCGGCGGGTAGCTGTCCCAGGCCTGGCAGCCCGGGCAGTGCCAGAAGTACTGGTGCGCCTCGAAGCCGCAGGCCGCGCAGCGGTAGCGCATCAGCGGCCGGGTGGCCAGGTCGAGTGCGCGCTGCACCTGCGGATGGAACTGCTCGTGCGCGAAGGTTTCGCCGGCCAGCCAGCGTGAAGCAGCCACCAGCGAAGGCTGGCGGGCCAGGTGGGCGATGTAGCCGTCGCGCGGTTCGGCTGGCGCCTCGCCGGCGGTCTCGGCGCGCACCGGCGTGCCGCCGAGCGCGATGATGGCCTCGAGCACGTCGATCGACGGCGTCTGCGCATAGCGCGCCTGCAGCAGGGCCAGCGCATCGCCGCCGCGCTGTGCGCCCACGGCCGCCTGCTGCAGCGTGGCGGCGTAGAGCGGCAGGGCCAGCGGCGCGCGCTCGCTGAGCGCGGCCAGCGTCTCGAAGGCCTGCGCCGCATCGCCGTTGCGCAACTGCAGCGTGGCGGTGTCGATGGCCGGGCGGGGCGCCTCGGGCGCGAGCGCCACGGCCTGCCGCAGCAGCGCGCCGGCGGCGGTGGCGTCGCCCATGGCCACCTGCTCGGCCGCCTGCTCGCAGAGGTGGTGCGCACGCCGTGTGCTGTAGCTGGCCTGCTCGGCGTCGTCGAGCTTCTGCGCCACGTCGGCGGCCTGCGCCCACTCGCGCGAGCGCTCGTAGATGGCCAGCAGCGCCAGCCGCGATTCGTTCTCGTAGCGCGTGCCTTCGAGCTTCTGCAGCGCGGCTTCGGCGCGGTCGAGCAGGCCGGCGCGCAGGAAGTCCTGGGCCAGCGCATGCTGCGCGCGTTCGCGGTCGGCACGCGACAGGTCGCCGCGGCCCAGCAGGTGCTCGTGCACGCGCACCGCGCGCTGGTACTCGCCGCGGCGGCGGAACAGGTTGCCCAGCGCGAAGTGCAGCTCCTGCGTGTCGGGATCGTTCTGCACCGCCTCGATGAAGGCGTCGATGGCCTGGTCCTGCTGCTCGTTGAGCAGGAAGTTGAGGCCGCGGAAGTAGGCCTTGGGGGCCTGCCGGTTCTCCAGCTTCAGCTGACGGATGTCGAAGCGCGAGGCCAGCCATCCCAGCACGAAGGCCGCGGGCAGGCTGAGCAGCAGCCAGCTGAAATCAAAGTCCATGTTGTCTGACGGCGGGCAGGTCGGTCGGAGGGGGCGCGGGGATGGGCGCCGCGGGAATGGCGAGTTCGTCGGGGACGACGGCAGGGCGCTGCGCGGCCGCCGCGCGGTGCTTCCACCAGCCGGGCAGCATGCCCAGCGCGCCCACCACCAGGCCGCCCGCGAAGGCGGCCAGCACCACCAGCACCAGCGGCGCGCGCCACGAGGTGCCGAAGAAGAAGTAGACGGTCGCGTCGTGCTGGTTGTTCAGCGCGAAGGCGAAGAGGGTAAAAAAAATGGCTGCCTTGAGCAGCCACAGGAGGTATTTCATGATCGTCACCGGTGGCGGGACGATTCTAGGGGGTCGTCGGGCCCGGTTTCAGGCCTTGTCGGCGGCATCCAGTTCGGCGGTGCGTGCGTCGACCGCTTCGCGCAGGGCCTTGCCCGGCTTGAAGTGCGGCACGCGCTTTTCGGGAATCTGAACGCTTTCGCCCGAGCGCGGATTGCGTCCGATGCGCGGCGGCCGCCGATTGACCGAGAAGCTGCCGAAACCGCGGATCTCGATGCGGTGCCCACGCACCAGCGCGTCGCCCATCGCATCGAGGATGGTCTTGACGGCGTACTCGGCATCGCGGTGCGTCAGCTGCGAGAAGCGGGCTGCGAGTTCTTCAACGAGGTCGGAACGTGTCATGGGCCTGCGAAAAAAACGAAGACGAAAAAAAAGACAGAGCGGCCCGAAGGCCGGCTCTGTCTCCTGGGACAGCTTACTTGTCGCTGTTGTCCAGCTTGGCGCGCAGCAGGGCGCCCAGGCTCGTCGTGCCCGCGTTTTCGCGTGCCGACTGCTGGCTCAGGCTGGCCATGGCGCCTTGTTCGTCGACCATGTCCTTCTGCTTGATCGACAGCTGGATGTTGCGGGTCTTGCGATCCACGTTCACCACGACGGCCGTGACTTCGTCGCCTTCCTTGAGCACGTTGCGGGCATCTTCGACGCGGTCGCGCGAGATTTCCGAAGCACGCAGGTAGCCGATGATGTCTTCGCCGAGGTCGATCTCAGCACCACGGGCGTCCACGGTCTTGACCTTGCCGGTCACGATCTGGCCCTTGTCGTTCACGGTGGTGAACGTGGTGAAGGGGTCGCTGTCGAGCTGCTTGATGCCCAGGCTGATGCGTTCGCGGTCGACGTCGACTGCGAGCACCAGAGCCTCGACTTCCTGGCCCTTCTTGTAGTTGCGAACCGCGGCTTCGCCGGTTTCGTTCCACGAGAGGTCGGACAGGTGAACCAGGCCGTCGATGCCGGCAGCCAGACCCACGAACACGCCGAAGTCGGTGATCGACTTGATCGGGCCCTTGACGCGGTCGCCACGCTTCGTGTTCTGAGCGAACTCTTGCCACGGGTTGGCCTTGCACTGCTTCATGCCCAGGCTGATGCGGCGCTTGTCTTCGTCGATTTCCAGGACCATGACTTCGACTTCGTCGCCCAGGGAGACGATCTTGTTCGGAGCGATGTTCTTGTTGGTCCAGTCCATTTCGGAGACGTGCACCAGGCCTTCGATGCCGGGTTCGAGTTCGACGAACGCGCCGTAGTCGGCGATGTTCGTGACCTTGCCGAACAGGCGGGTCGATTGCGGGTAGCGGCGCGAAACGCCCATCCACGGGTCGTCACCCATTTGCTTGAGACCCAGCGAGACACGGTTCTTCTCGGTGTCGAACTTGAGGATCTTGGCGGTGATTTCCTGGCCGGCCTGAACGACTTCGCTCGGGTGGCGGACACGGCGCCATGCCATGTCGGTGATGTGCAGCAGGCCGTCGATGCCGCCGAGGTCCACGAACGCACCGTATTCGGTGATGTTCTTGACCACGCCGCGCACGACTGCGCCTTCCTTCAGCGTTTCCATCAGCTTGGCGCGTTCTTCGCCCATGCTGGCTTCGACCACGGCACGGCGCGACAGCACGACGTTGTTGCGCTTGCGGTCGAGCTTGATGACCTTGAATTCCAGGGTCTTGTTCTCGTACGGGGTCAGGTCCTTGATCGGACGCGTGTCGATCAGCGAACCCGGCAGGAAGGCGCGGATGCCGTTGACCAGGACGGTCAGGCCGCCCTTGACCTTGCCGCTGGTGGTGCCGGTGACGAAGTCGCCCGATTCCAGGGCCTTCTCGAGGGCCAGCCACGAAGCGAGGCGCTTGGCGGTGTCGCGCGAGAGGATGGTGTCGCCGTAGCCGTTTTCAACGCTGCCGATGGCAACGGAAACGAAATCGCCGGCCTGGACTTCGAGTTCGCCCTTGTCGTTCTTGAACTCTTCGATTGGCACATACGCTTCGGACTTCAGGCCGGCGTTGACCACCACGTGGTTGTGCTCGACGCGCACGACTTCGGCCGTGATGACCTCGCCGGTGCGCATTTCGGAACGCTTCAGGGACTCTTCGAATAGGTCGGCAAAAGATTCAGACATGTGTCATTTCCTTCCGTCACGCAGGGTTGGCAGCGGCACGATTGCGACTGCACTGGGGTCTGGCGACGGCGGTTGGGTTAGGGGCTTGGGGCCCGGTGGGTTGCAAAACCAGCAGATCGGTGCGCTGACGCGCGGCGGGGACCGGCTGGACGGAAAACACCCCTCAAGACTTCTTGAAGGGCTGTAGCGCCTGCCACCAGTCCAGCACCTGCTCGATCGATTGCGCGATCGAGAGCTGGGAGTTGTCCAGGTGGCGTGCATCCTTCGCCGGCTTCAGCGGCGCGACACTGCGGGAGGAGTCCCGGGCGTCGCGTGCTTCCAGGTCGGAGCGAAGACTGTCGAGTGTAGTCGAAATACCCTTTGAAATCAACTGCTTATGCCGGCGCTCGGCACGCTGCGCGGCGCTGGCCGTGAGGAAGACCTTGAGCGCCGCGTCGGGGAAGATCACGGTGCCCATGTCGCGGCCGTCGGCCACCAGGCCCGGCAGCTGGCGGAAGCGCTGCTGGAGCGCCAGCAGCGCGGTCCGCACGCCGGGCAGGGCCGAGACGCGCGAGGCGTCCATGCCGGCCGCTTCGGTGCGGATCGCATCGCTGACGTCCTCGCCGTCGAGCATGGCCTTGCCCTTGACGAACTGCAGCGGCAGCGCCTGGGCCAGGGCCGCGATCTGCGCCTCGTGGGCGGGCACGGGTTCGAGCCCGGCGCGGCGCGTGACCAGCCCGGTCACGCGGTACAGGGTGCCCGAATCGAGGTAGTGGTAGCCCAGCGCATGCGCGACTTCCACCGCCAGCGTGCCCTTGCCCGAGGCCGTCGGCCCGTCGATGCAGATCACCGGGATCCCGGTCGGCTCGATCACCTCGAACAGGGTCTCGAAGTAGTCGGGGAAGGTCTTGGCGACGCAGTGCGGATCGAGGATGCGCACCGGCAGCCCGGCCGGGTTGAAGGCGGCCAGCGAGAAGCACATCGCCACGCGGTGGTCGTCGTAGGTCTTGATGCTGGCGGCGCGCCAGCCGGCCTGGGCCAGCGGATGCACGCGGATGAAGTCGGGGCCGTCCTCCACCGTGGCGCCCAGCTTGCGCAGCTCGCAGGCCATGGCGTCGATGCGGTCGGTTTCCTTGACGCGCCAGCTGGCGATGTTGCGCAGCGTGCTCGGGCCGTCGGCGTAGAGCGCCATCACGGCCAGCGTCATGGCCGCATCGGGGATGTGGTTGGCGTCGAGGTCGATGGCCTTGAGCGGCCAGGCGTCGCGTGCCACGCGCAGCCAGTTGGGGCCGCTCTCGACCTGGGCGCCCATCGCGCGCGCGGCCTCGACGAAGCGGATGTCGCCCTGGATCGAGTCGGCGCCCACGCCCTCGATGCGCAGGCCGTCGCCGGTGGCCGCCAGCGCGCCCAGCGCGATGAAGTAGCTGGCCGAGGAGGCGTCGGCCTCGACGTGGATCTCGCCCGGCGAGCGGTAGCGGCTGCCGGCCGGAATCGTGAAGCGCTGCCAGCCCTCGCGCCGCACCTCGATGCCGAAGCGCGCGAGCAGGTTGAGCGTGATCTCGATGTAGGGCTTGGAGATGAGCTCGCCGACCACGTCGATCACGATGTCGCGCGTCGCCACCAGCGGCAGCGCCAGCAGCAGCGCGGTCAGGAACTGGCTGGACACGTCGCCGCGCACGCGGATCGGGGCGTCGAGCGTGAGGGTGTCGGCCGGCACCGGGTGGATGCGCAGCGGCGGATAGCCCGGGTTGCCGAGGTAGTCGATGCGGCAGCCGAGCTGCGTGAGCGCGTCCACCAGGTCGCCGATCGGGCGCTCGTGCATGCGCGGCACGCCGCTGAGCTCGAAGTCGCCGCCCAGCAGCGCCAGCGCGGCGGTGAGCGGCCGCATCGCGGTGCCGGCGTTGCCCAGGAACAGTGCGGCCTGCGGCGTGCGCAGGCGGCCGCCCAGGCCCTCGATGCGGAGTGCGGCGCCGGTGGCGTCGACCTGGCAGCCCAGCGCCCGCAGGGCGTCGAGCATGACGCGCGTGTCGTCCGAATCCAGCAGGTCGTGGACCGTGGTCGTGCCTTCGGCCAGCGCGGCCAGCAGCAGCACGCGGTTGGAGATGCTCTTGGAGCCGGGCAGCCGGACGACGCCCGAGGCGGCGACGAAGGAGGGGAGGTCGAGGAAGGGGGACGAGAACATGGTCAGGGGGCCGGCGTGCGTCGCCAGTCGGAGCGGGTCTGGCGGGCCTCGGCGATGGCGTTCTCCAGCGCCTGCGCGTCGCCGGCGCCGAGCATCGCCTCGAAGGCCTGCAGCTGGGCGCGGAAGGCCTGCGACTGCAGCAGCACCTGCTCGCGGTTGGCCAGCAGGATGTCGCGCCAGACGGCCGGGTCGCTGGCGGCGATGCGGGTGAAGTCGCGGAAGCCGGGGCCGGCGAGTTCGAGGAAACGGGCGCCCTCGGGCTGCCCGGCGAGGCCGTTGATGAAGGCGAAGGCCAGCATGTGGGGCAGATGGCTCACGGCGGCGAAGGCGCTGTCGTGGGCCTCGGGCGTCATGGTCAGCACCTGCGCGCCGACGCCGGTCCAGAGCTGCGAGGCGCGCTGCACGTTGGAGCGCAGCGTGGTCTTGGTGGGCGTGAGGATCACCTGCCGGCCGTCGAACAGCGAGGCCTCGGCGTGCTCCACGCCCGCGACTTCCTTGCCGGCGATAGGGTGGGCCGGCACGAAGCTCGCGAACTGCGTCTGCAGGCCGCGGCGCGCGGCCTCGATCACGTCGCCCTTGGTCGAGCCGACGTCCATCACCAGCGTGTCGGCCGAGACGCCGTGGCGGATCGCCTTGAAGGTGGCTTCCGAAGCCGCGACCGGCACCGCCACCAGCACCAGGTCGGCGCCCGAGACGGCCAGCAGCGCCGAGGGCGCCGCGACGTCGATCACGCCCAGCTGGCGCGCGCGTTCGGTGGTGGAGGGCGACTTGCTGTAGCCCACCACGCGCTTGACCAGCTTGGCGCGCTTGAGCGCGAGGGCGAAGGAGCCGCCGATCAGTCCGCAGCCGATCAGGCCGAGCTGCTCGAACATCGGGCCGCTCACGCGGTGACGGGGTAGGCGCCCAGCACCTTGTAGAAGGCGCACAGCGTCCGCAACTCGGCCAGCGCGGCCGCCACGTTGGGCTGCGACGGATGGCCGTCGAGGTCGATGTAGAAGTAGTACTCCCACTGGCCGGTGCGCGCGGGGCGCGACTCGAAGCGCGTCATCGAGACGTTGTTGGCCTTGAGCGGCATCAGCAGGTCGTGCACCGCGCCCGGCTGGTTGGGCACCGACACCACCAGGCTGGTGCAGTCGCGGCCCGAGGCCGGCGGCATCGCGAGCGTCTGCGGCAGGCAGATGATGGCGAAGCGGGTGCGGTTGTAGGAGTCGTCCTGGATCGCGTGCGCCACGATGTGCAGGCCGAAGCGGGTGGCGGCACGGTCGCTGGCCAGCGCGGCCCAGGCCGGGTTGCCCGCGGCCAGGCGAGCGCCTTCGGCGTTGCTCGACACGGCGCGGCGCTCGGCGTTCGGCAGGTGCTTGGACAGCCAGGTCTGGCACTGGGCCAGCGCCTGCGGATGGGCCAGCACGGCCTCGATCTCGCCCAGCGAATTGGTGGTGCGCAGCAGGTGGTGGCGCACCAGCAGGCTGACCTCGCCCACCACATGGGTCGGCGAATGCAGGAACAGGTCGAGCGAACGCGTGACCACGCCTTCGGTCGAGTTCTCGACGCCCACCACGCCGTACTGGGCGCTGCCCGCGGCGGTGGCGTGGAAGACTTCGTCGAAGCTGGCGCAATAGACCAGGTCGGCGGCGCCGCCGAAATACTCGACCGCGGCCTGTTCGCAGAAGGTGCCTTCGGGGCCGAGCACCGCCACGCGCTGCGGCGACTCGAGCGCCAGGCAGGCCGACATGATCTCGCGCCAGATGGCCGCGATGTGCAGGCTCTTGAGCGGGCCGGTGTTGGCCTTCTGCATCTTGTCGATGACCTGCGCCACGCGGTCCGGCCGGAAGAAGGGCGTGCCCTCGCGCTTCTTGACCTCACCGACCAGCTCGGCCACATGGGCGCGCTGGTTCAGCAGGTCGATCAGGCGCTGGTCGAGCGAGTCGATCTGCACGCGCAGATCGGCCAGGCTGGCGGAATTGTCGGAAGGCGAGGTGGGGGTGTCGGACATCGTGCGAGAAAAAAAGCGGCGGCCCTGGCACTACGCTAGGCGCGCGATCGCTCGAATTCTCGCATGTAGGCCACCAGCGCCTGCACGCCTTCCAGCGGCATGGCGTTGTAGATGCTCGCGCGCATGCCCCCGACCGACTTGTGGCCCTTGAGCTGCAGCAGCCCGGCATCGCGCGCACCGGCCAGGAAGGCCTCGTTGCGGCCCTCGTCGGCCAGGAAGAAGGGCACGTTCATGCGCGAGCGGCAGTCGGGGCTGATGCGGTTGGCGTAGAAGTCCGAGGCGTCGATGAAGTCGTAGAGCAGCTTCGCCTTCGCGATGTTGCGTTGCTCCATCGCCGCCACGCCGGTCAGCTCGCCCTCGGTCTGCTTGCGCAGCCAGTCGAAGGTCAGGCCGGCCATGTAGATGCCCCAGGTCGGCGGGGTGTTGTACATCGACTGGTTGTCGGCCACCGTCTTGTAGTTGAAGGCGCTGGGGCAGATCTCGAGCGCATGGCCCAGCAGGTCGTCGCGCACGACCACGATGGTCAGGCCGGCCGGGCCGAGGTTCTTCTGCGCGCCGCCGAAGGCCAGGCCCACGCGCGACCAGTCGACGCTGCGCGAGGCCACGTGCGAGGAGAAGTCGATCACCAGCGGCGCATCCGAACCCAGCGCGGCCAGGTCGGGCAGCGTCTGGAATTCGATGCCGTTGATGGTCTCGTTGGTGCACACGTGCACGTAGGCGGCGCCGGGCGTGAGCTGCCAGGTCGACGGGTCGGGCAGCTGCGTGTGCTGGTCGTCGGCGTTGCTCGCCACGATGCGCGCATCGCAGTAGCGCTTGGCTTCCTTGTGCGACTTGATGCTCCAGCTGCCGGTCACGACGAAGTCGGCCACGCCGCCGCGCGACAGGTTCATCGGCACGATGGCATTCTCGCCGAGGCCGCCGCCCTGCATGAACAGGATCTGGAAGTTCGACGGAACGGCGAGCAGCGCGCGCAGGTCGGCTTCGGCCTTCGCGTAGATCGCGCCGAATTCCTTGCCGCGGTGGCTCATCTCCATCACGCTCATGCCGCTGCCATGCCAGTCGAGCATCTCGGCTGCGGCTTCGCGCAGCACCGCCTCCGGCATCGCGGCCGGACCGGCGGAGAAGTTGTAAGGGCGCGCGCCCGCCGGCCGGGTCACTTCTTGGCGGGGGCTTTGGCCGCGGGCTTGGCCGCCGGTTGCGCTGCCGCGGGCTGGCCGTCGGTCGGTGCGCCCAGCGCCTTGGCCACGCTCACGTTGAGCGCCTGCAGCTTCGGGTCGATGGTCGGGCGAACGTCGGTCACCAGCTTCTGCGTGAGCGCGGAACCCAGTTGCGGGTTCAGTTCGGCGAACTTCTTGTTCAGCGGCGAGCTGAGCCAGGCGATGAGCTGGCGCAGTTCGTCTTCATTGAAGTTCTGCTCGAGCAGCGGGCCCACGGTGCTGGGTGCCAGCTGCACGGCCTTGTCGCGCACGATGGGGAAGGCTTCCTGCACGTACTTCTGCACTTCGGCTTCGGCCGCCTTGCCCAGCGCTTCGCGCTTTTCCGGCGGAACCTGCGTCTGCAGGTATTCGCCGCCGGCCTGGAGGATCGGCGCCACGGAGTCGTTCACCAGGATGCGTGCCATGCCGTCGATGGCGGGGCGTTGGACCTCGAGCAATTGCTTGACCAGCGCGGCCTTGTCCTGGGCCATGGCGATCGAACTGGCTGCCAGTGCGACCGTCAGGACCGCAAGCTTGAATTTTTTCACTGAGGATTCTCCGTTGAAGATGTGGAAGTGTCGTCTGCGCCGGACTCCGGCTCGCTTTCGGCGATCGCGTCGTTCTCGACAATGCGCTGCAAGCCGCTGAGCTTCGCGCCTTCATCGAGGCCGATGAGCGTGACGCCCTGCGTGGCGCGGCCGAGTTCGCGGATTTCGGCGACACGGGTGCGCACGAGCACGCCCTTGTCGGTGATCAGCATGATCTCGTCGTCGGCATGCACCAGCGTCGCCGCGACGACCTTGCCGTTGCGCTCACTCTGTTGAATGGCGATCATGCCTTTGGTTCCCCGGCCATGGCGGGTGTACTCGGTAATGCTTGTGCGCTTTCCGTAACCATTTTCGGTCGCGGTCAGCACGCTCTGCAGTTCGTCCTCGGCCACCAGCATGGCGATCACGCCCTGGCCGGCCTCGAGCGACATGCCGCGCACGCCGCGCGCATTGCGGCCCAGCGGACGCACATCTTCCTCGTCGAAGCGCACCGCCTTGCCGCCGTCGCTGAACAGCATCACGTCGTGCTTGCCGTCGGTCAGCGCCGCGCCGACCAGGTAGTCGCCGTCGTCGAGGTTGACCGCGATGATGCCGCCCTTGCGCGGGTTGCTGAACTCGTCGAGCGCGGTCTTCTTGACCGTGCCCATCGAGGTCGCCATGAAGATGTACTGGTCGGCCGGGAAGGTGCGCTTCTCGCCGGTCAGCGCCAGCACGACGTTGATCTTCTCGCCTTCCTGCAGCGGGAACATGTTGACGATCGGCCGGCCGCGCGAGCCGCGCGATCCCGCCGGCACTTCCCACACCTTGAGCCAGTAGAGCCGGCCGCGGTTCGAGAAGCACAGGATGTAGTCGTGCGTGTTGGCGATGAAGAGCTGGTCGATCCAGTCGTCGTCCTTGGTCGACGTCGCCTGCTTGCCGCGCCCGCCGCGCTTCTGCGCGCGGTACTCGCTGAGCGGCTGGCTCTTGATGTAGCCGCTGTGCGAGAGCGTGACCACCATGTCGGTGGGCGTGATCAGGTCTTCGGTCGAGAGGTCGAAGGCGCTGTGCTCGACCTGGCTGCGGCGGGCGCCCAGCTTGGTCTGGCCGAACTCCTGCTTGATGACGCTGAGTTCGTCGCCGATGATCACCGAGACGCGTTCGGGCTTGGCCAGGATGTCGAGCAGGTCGTCGATCTCCGCCATGACTTCCTTGTACTCGGCGACGATCTTGTCCTGCTCGAGGCCGGTCAGGCGCTGCAGGCGCATCTGCAGGATTTCCTGGGCCTGCGTTTCGGACAGTCGGTAGAGGCCGTCGGCACCCATGCCGTACTCGCGCTCGAGCCCGTCGGGGCGGTAGTCGTCGGCATTGATCACGCCGCCGTCGGCCCGCGTGCGGGTGAGCATCTCGCGCACCAGCTTGCTGTCCCAGGGGCGGGTCATGAGCTCGGCCTTGGCCACCGGCGGCGTGGGCGATTCGCGGATGATGCGGATGAACTCGTCGATGTTCGCCAGCGCGACGGCCAGGCCCTCGAGCACGTGGCCGCGCTCGCGCGCCTTGCGCAGCGTGAAGACCGTGCGGCGCGTCACCACTTCGCGGCGGTGCTGCAGGAAGACCTGGATCAGGTCCTTGAGGTTGCACAGCTTGGGCTGGCCGTTGACCAGCGCCACCATGTTGATGCCGAAGGTGTCCTGCAGCTGCGTCTGCTTGTAGAGGTTGTTGAGCACCACCTCGGGCACTTCGCCGCGCTTGAGCTCGATCACCAGCCGCATGCCCGACTTGTCGGACTCGTCCTGGATATGGCTGATGCCCTCGATCTTCTTCTCGTGCACCAGCTCGGCCATGCGTTCCTGCAGCGTCTTCTTGTTGACCTGGTAGGGCAGCTCGTCGACGATGATCGCCTGGCGCTGGCCGCGGTCGATGTCCTCGAAGTGGCAGCGCGCGCGCATCACCACCTTGCCGCGGCCGGTGCGGTAGCCGTCCTTGATGCCGTTGATGCCGTAGATGATGCCGGCCGTGGGGAAGTCGGGCGCCGGGATGATCTCCATCAGCTCGTCGATGCTGGCTTCGGGGTGCCGCAGCAGGTGCAGGCAGGCGTCGACCACCTCGTTGAGGTTGTGCGGCGGGATGTTGGTGGCCATGCCGACCGCGATGCCGCCCGAGCCATTCACCAGCAAATTGGGCAATTTGCTCGGCAGCACCGCCGGCTCTTTTTCCGAGCCGTCGTAATTGTCCTGGAAATCGACCGTTTCCTTGTCGATATCGCCGAGCATTTCGTGCGCGATTTTCGACAGCCGAATTTCGGTATACCGCATTGCCGCGGCCATATCGCCGTCGACCGAGCCGAAATTGCCCTGGCCGTCGACCAGCATGTGGCGCATCGAGAAGTTCTGCGCCAGCCGCACGATCGTGTCGTAGACCGACTGGTCGCCGTGCGGGTGGTACTTGCCGATCACGTCGCCCACGATACGGGCCGACTTCTTGTACGGCCGGTTCCAGTCGTTGTTCAGTTCGTGCATCGCGAACAGCACGCGGCGATGCACGGGCTTGAGCCCGTCGCGCGCGTCCGGCAGCGCGCGGCCCACGATCACGCTCATGGCGTAATCGAGATAACTGCGACGCATTTCCTCTTCGAGGCTGATGGGGAGTGTTTCTTTGGCGAACGAGGTCATGGGCAGCAGAGAGACGGCAAGGAGCGAATTTTACGCTTCTGACGGTGTCGTGCCGCCGCAACACAAGGCCCGTATTCCGCCGCCGTCCTACGCTTCCGGCCCCTCTGGCGGCCTGTTTGCCAAAGACCCTATGGCACAATCGCCTCAACGTTTTGGGTGGTGGTCACTTAAAGCGTCCTTGATTCGCAGCGCGGCTGCGGCTTTTTCCCCAAGAGGAGAACCATGAAGAAACTGAATAAAGTGGCGATGATGTTTGCAGTCGCTGCGCTCGCCACTGCCGCCGGCGCGCAGAACCGTGTCACCGCAGCAAATGGCGGTCCCGTGATCGACAACTGGCAAAACGGCACCGGCGAGCTGGTCTGGAAGAACGGCACGAACGAACTGTGCTGGCGCGATGCCAACTGGACGCCTGCTACCGCTGCTGCTGGCTGCGACGGTGCTCTGGTTCCGGCTGCTGCTCCTGTCGCTCCGGTCGCAACGCCTGCTGCCCCGGTCGTGCCCCCGGCACCCCCGGCACCGCCCGTTGCTTCGAAGGTGACCTTCGCTGCTGACGCATTCTTCGACTTCGACAAGTCGGTTCTGAAGCCTGAAGGCCGCGCCAAGCTCGACGACCTCGTGTCGAAGATCCGTGACGTGAACCTGGAAGTCATCATCGCCGTGGGTCACACCGACTCGATCGGCACCGATGCCTACAACCAGCGTCTGTCGGTTCGCCGTGCAGAAGCCGTCAAGGCCTACCTGGTGACCAAGGGTATCGAACGCAATCGCGTCTACACCGAAGGCAAGGGCGAGAAGCAGCCAGTGGCTGACAACCGCACCAAGGAAGGCCGCGCGAAGAACCGTCGCGTGGAAATCGAAGTGGTCGGCACCCGCGCCAACCGTTGATTCGAAAGAATCTTCGAATGAAACCCCGCCTCGGCGGGGTTTTTTTATGGGCTCTTCCATAATGACTGCCATGACAGATCAAGTGAACGCCGACCCGGCCGAACTCGCCAAATTCTCCGAGCTGGCCCATCGCTGGTGGGACCTGGAAAGCGAGTTCCGCCCCCTGCACGAAATCAACCCGCTGCGCCTCGAGTGGATCGAGGGCCTGGCGCCCATCGCCGGCAAGCGGGTGCTGGACGTGGGCTGCGGCGGCGGCATCCTGGCCGATTCGATGGCGCGCAAGGGCGCCGAGGTGCTGGGGATCGACCTGGCCGACAAGGCACTCAAGGTGGCACAGCTGCATGCGCTCGAGGCGTCGACCCAGGGCGTGAAGTACCGCGAGGTCAGCGTCGAAGCGCTGGCCGCCGAGCAGCCGGCCAGCTTCGACGTGGTGACCTGCATGGAGATGCTGGAGCACGTGCCGCAACCGGCGTCGGTCGTCAAGGCCTGTGCCGCGCTGGTCAAGCCGGGCGGCTGGGTGTTCTTCTCCACCATCAACCGGAATGCCAAGGCCTTCCTGCTGGCGATCGTCGGCGCCGAGTACGTGCTGGGCATGCTGCCGCGCGGCACGCACGAGTACCAGAAGATGATCCGCCCGAGCGAACTGGCCGCGCATTGCCGCGCGGCCGGCCTGGACCTGCGCCACACGCGGGGCCTCGAGCACAACCCGGTCACGCGGCGCTACTGGCTCAGCGCCGACACCAGCGTCAATTACATGTTCGCCACGAGGAAGCCCGTCTGATGGCCGGCGACACGCTGGGCGCCGTGCTGTTCGATCTCGACGGCACGCTGGTCGACAGCGCGCCCGAACTCGGCGCCGCGGCCGACAAGATGCGCACCGACCGCGGCCTGTCCTCGCTCCCGCTGGCCCGCTACCGGCCGATGGCCGGTGCCGGGGCCCGCGGCATGCTGGGCATCGCGTTCGACATCACGCCCCAGTCACCCGACTTCGCGGCCCTGCGCGAGGAGTTCTTCGTGAATTACGAGGCCCGCATGCTGCTGAACACCCATGTCTTCGACGGCGTGGCGGAACTGATCGACGCCCTGACGCAGCGCGGGCTGGCCTGGGGCATCGTGACCAACAAGTCGAAGCGCTTCACCGATCCCCTGACCCGCTCGATCCCTGTCTTCGCCAGCGCGGGCGCGGTGGTGAGCGGCGACACCACGCCCCACGCCAAGCCGCATCCCGAGCCGCTGTTCGAAGCGGCGCGCCGGCTGGGCATGGACCCGACGCGCTGCGTGTACGTCGGAGACGACGAGCGCGACATCGTGGCGGGCCGCGCCGCAGGCATGCGGACGGTGGCCGCCACCTACGGTTACATGGGCGCGCAGGCCGACGCTGCGCTGTGG
Organism: Variovorax sp. J2P1-31; assembly: GCF_030317215.1. Taxonomy (NCBI): domain Bacteria; kingdom Pseudomonadati; phylum Pseudomonadota; class Betaproteobacteria; order Burkholderiales; family Comamonadaceae; genus Variovorax; species Variovorax sp. J2P1-31. The sequence goes on along the minus strand of NZ_JASZYA010000002.1, from coordinate 1,579,792 downwards.
CGGGCCGATGGCAGCATCGATTCTCCGATGGCGCTCTTGCAATGGCTGAATAGGGCCTAAAATGGGATGCTTGGGGCTGCACTGGTTTCGACGTGGGTTCGGAATCGCAGCGGTGCATGTCGAGCTGAATGCGCTCGTAAAACAGATTCAAACAAACTAACTGCAAACGACGAACGTTTCGCACTCGCTGCTTAATTGCCAGTGAGCCTTGCAACAGTTGGCCGATGGGCTGGGCAAGGGGGTGACAGAGCAATCTGACGCCTCCCGGCTGCAAGGATAATTACATGGGCTGGTCTCGATCCGGGTGCCTTGGGTCGGGACAAGAAAATAGGGCACTGGCGTCCGGTGTAGCGTGCGACTGCGCGACTCCGGAAGCGAGATCCAAATCAGACCGCTAAACATGTAGATCTGCGCGATGAAGGCTTGCGGACGGGGGTTCAAATCCCCCCAGCTCCACCATTTCCCTCGAGGGAAATCCTTAAGAATCAACAACTTAGGATTTCCCTCGTAGTCTGTCGCCGTCCTCTGACGGCCACCAATTCACTCGTTTTTCACACGCGTTTCTCGGCGTCCTCGATCACCGGCAGACCGGCTAAGCACGATCGACCATAGCGCACCCGGGGGCCGGTCGTAGCCCAGGGCCGCACCTTGCTCGACCCAGCGGCCATAGTGCCGCATCACCATCTCGGTCGTTTTGTGGCCGAGCAGCTTGGCGGTGTACGTCGGGTTCTTTCCCCGGCTCGGCAAGTTGCTTGCGAAGGTGTGCCGCATCTGATACGGGTTCCGGCAGGCGATCTTGGCCCGTGGGCATGCTGGCTGCCACAGACGCCGCAGCGACTGGTCGGTCCACTCGCCGACAACCGCATCGGGATCACCCGGACGCCGGACTTGGTCTTCGTCGTCTTCCGTTCTTCCCCTTCGACGACCGCCCGATGCACGCGCGCCGTCCTTGCCGCGAGGCGTGGTGCGTCCAGATATATTCAAGCAACTCGTCAGCGGCGGCGGCGGAAGTGGCCGCGGAGTTCCCCTCTGAGTGGCTGCGTGAGACCATCGCAGTGGCGGCGCGCTGCACGTTCTCGCTCGAGGAATTGCGCGACAAGTACCCCGCAGGAGATCGCACCTGCCGGGGCTACGAGGCCTGGTAAGTCCGGCAAGGTCGGTCGAAGACGCACCGCGCAACGCTGCCGCGTAGCGAACGTCGATCTGATCCGGTCTTTCAAGCCACAACTGCACACGTCGCCAGCGCGGGCTGCAGGACAAACTGTCGAAATGCCTGAAAAACAAGCCCTTCAAAGTGCCCCACACCACGGTGCCGGGCTGACGCAAATGCCGACTGGCCTGGTGCCGACGGGTCCGCAGACGAGCCTGCACGAGGTCCTGGACCGGCTGGGCCCGTCCATCTTCGCCGGCCTGCTCGACACCGACGGGGTGCTGCGCTATGCGAACCAAGCGGCGTTGCGAGCCATCGGCAGCGCGCCGGAACAGGTGCTCGGCCAGCGTTTCGACACCACCCCCTGGTGGCAAGCCTGCGAGATCTCGCGGCAGCGGCTCCAGCAGGCGCTGGCCGCGGCATTGCGCGGCGAGGTCTCGCGCTTCGACGTGCGAGTGGCCACGAGCAGCGGCGCTGCCTTGTCGATGGACTTCTCGCTGCTGCCGCTCTACGACTTGGAAGGGCGGGTGGTCTGGTTGATCCCGTCTGCGCGCGACGTGAGCGAACGCGAGCAGGCGCAGCACCAGCTGCAGCTCACGCGCCGCGCCGTCGAACAGGCACACGACGCGCTGCTGCAGGTCGGGCCCGACGGCGCCTATCGCGATGCCAACGAGGCGGCCTGCCGCCTGCTGGGCTTGGACCGCGAGCAATTGCTGCGGTTGCGTGTGCCCGACATCGACACTCAGGTCGATGCGGCGCAGTGGCCGCGGCACTGGCGCGAATTGTGCGACCGAGGTTCGCTGCGTTTCGAGACCAATGTCCGCCACCTGGAGGGTCACGAGATTCCGGTGAGCGTCTCCGTGAGCCTGGTAACCAGCGACGAGGTGTCCTTCGCCCATGTCTGCATCACCGACCTTCGCGAACGTCGCGCTGCCGAGCGCCGAATCCAGCAATTGCTGCAGTTCGACGAACTGACCGGGCTGCCAAACCGCCAACTGCTCCTGGAGCGCTTGAGCGCGACTTTGCAGAGCAGCAGGCAGACCGTGGTGCTGGTACTGGTACTCGACCGTTTCAAACGTATCAACGACGGCCTCGGCCCACACATCGGCGACGCAGTGCTGCGTGAAGTGGCTCAGCGGATCGTCGCCGCCGTGCGCAGTATGGATCTGGTAGCACGCCGCAGCGAGGACGAATTCGTGATCGTGATGCCGGCCCCTTCGGTATCGGCGCTGCACACGGCGCAAGCGCTGCTCGACGGTATCGCCCGACCGATGTTGATCGAGGGGCACGAGGTTTATGTCACCTGCAGCATCGGCATCGCCACGGCACCCGCCGATGGCGACCACCCCGACATCTTGCTGCGCCGCGCCAACGCTGCGCTGCACCAGGCCAAGCTCCTGGGCCGCAACCAGCACAGCGTCTACGCCGGTGCGCCACACGACGACGACCCCGAACGACTGGCCCTGGAGACAGCGCTGCGCAAAGCGTTGCGCGACGAGCAGTTCGATCTGCACTACCAGCCGCAAGTTGATCTTGTGCATGGCCGTATCGTTGGCGTCGAGGCATTGCTGCGCTGGCAGCACCCGACGATGGGCCGCATCGCGCCGGATCGATTCATCCCCATCGCTGAAGAGACCGGCTTGATCGTCGCCATCGGCGATTGGGTCCTGCACCGCGCCATCGAGCAGGCCGCCGCTTGGCAGAGGGCCGGGGTGCCACCAGTGCGCATGGCAGTGAACCTCTCGGCGCGTCAGTTGTTGCAGCCGGACCTGGCACAGCGCATCGAAGGCCTGCTCGCCTCGGCGGGCCTTGACCCGCGGCTGTTCGGCGTCGAGGTGACCGAGAGCAAGCTGATCGGCAACTTCGACCAAGCGGTGCAGCACCTGCAAGCGCTGCGCGCACTGGGCGTCGAAGTCTCGCTCGACGACTTCGGCACGGGCTACTCGAGCCTGAGCTACCTGCGCCGGCTGCCAGTGGACGTCGTGAAGATCGACCGTTCGCTGGTACCCGACGTCACCGCGCCAGCGCAGGACGTATCGATCACCCGCGCCATCATCACGATGGTGCATCAACTGCAGATGAAGGTGCTCGCCGAAGGCGTCGAAAGCGAAGGCCAGGCGGCCCTGCTGGCGGCCAACCACTGCGACCAGATGCAGGGCTACTGGTTCAGCGCTGCATTGCCTGCAGCCAAGATCGAAACGATGCTGCGCGAGGGCCGGCGGATCGATCCGGCGGTCTTCCACCAGCGTCAACGGTAGCCCATCCTGCTGCCGCTGCTGCGAACCAGTCAGCCGAGCAGATCCTGCGCGCCTGAAGGGCACAGCGCGCTCACTGCGCTCTTCGATCACGGTTCCGCAAGCCTTTCAGGCGGCAACGGGAATCGGCGTCCGGCCACCGACACGCTGCGGGAGGTCTGCACCTTCAAGACCCCGTGCGTCTGCTCAGGCCTGCGGTCTTCGAGCGCGAACGGCGTCAATCGTCTGCCGAGTGGCTCCTTGACGCGTTCTCTGCTGCTGCTCTTGCAGGCGCCGAGGACGGACGAAGTCGCCATCCGGAAGGCGCCACCTTGATCTTCGGCATGCGGAGTCGCCAGCGCGACGGATGCAGATTCGGGTATCCAAACTTCGAGAGCTCGTCGCGTCCCTTCTGAGTGATCGCCAGTACCTGGGCAGCAGGACGGGATCCCGAGAGGGCGAGAGCATCAGAGGGAGCGGGAACGAGGGCAATCACCAGGCCGGCGGCTCGAAGCACCCTGACACTGTCAATTTCCTCGCGACGGTGGAACGATACGGGCAGTCGGGATCCCGCGATTTGCCTCAGCAAGTTCATGGTCATTTCACTACCTCCTTGTTGATTGACCAGTTTTCGACGGCAGCAAAGATAGCCCCTCCCGAGCGAGATTTCAAGTCTGTCCTTTCGATGCAAGTATCTGCAAAGATCGCCGCATCGCAGGGGCTGACGCAGTGCTGCAAGCGGCTGATCTCGGGGCGTTGGCATCGCGCAGGATCTGACACCTTGACGCTCGAACGGGGTCGGTGCCGCCATGCTGCGAGCGCATCGCTGCGTTGTGCGCTAAAGCTCAAACAACACACGCACTGCGGGGACTTGAACTCTCGAGCACCTGCCTTAGATAGTCGTTCGGAAGCGCTGGAGACGCCTCCGGCGCGTCCATCTGTTCAACCCATCGAATGGAGGAAATCGCCATGTACCGATCGCTTTTTCCGCGCGACGTGTTCGCCGAACTGGACCGCCTTCAGCGGGAGATGCAACAGGCCTTCGATCTGTCGCCCACGATCCGCGGCGTCGGCCGCAACGGCTTCCCGGCGCTGAACGTCGGGACCACGCCCACCGCCATCGAGGTCTACGCGTTCGCCCCCGGCATCGATCCCGACAAGATCGAGGTTCAACTCGATCGCGGCCTGCTGACGCTTGCCGGCGAACGCAAGAGCCCGCTGCCAGACGGCGACGGTGACAGCCGGTCGACGGTGCACATCAACGAGCGTTTCGAAGGCAGCTTTCGCCGCGTGCTGACGTTGCCCGAGGATGCCGACCCGGATGCGGTCGAGGCGCGCTACCGCGACGGGGTGCTGCAGATCAGCATCCAGCGCCGTGCCGCTTCCCAGCCGCGGCGCATCGCGATCCACTGAGCGCCCCATGTCTTTTTTCTCGTCGAACCCGAAAAGAAAGGAGCCCATCATGACGACCTTCTCGACCGCCACGGCCAAGAACGCCGATGCGCTTGCGACGGCCCAGTCACCGTCCGCGCGGAGCACGCGCTACAGCGAATCCACACTCACACCGCCCGTCGACGTGGTCGAGGACGATGGCGGCATCACGCTGTACGCCGACCTGCCAGGCGTGCCGCGCGACAAGCTGACGCTCAACGTCGAAGCGGACACCCTCACCATCGAAGCTGAATTGGCACTGCCCGTGCCGGAAGGTTTGCAATCCAGCCATACCGAGGTCGGGCTCGCGCGCTTTCGGCGGTTGTTCACCCTCAGCAAAGAGTTGGACACCGAGCAGGTATCTGCCGAGTTTGCGCAGGGTGTGCTGCGTCTGCGCATCCCCAAAGCGCAACATGCGCAGCCGCGTCGTATCGACGTGAAGGTCGGCTAGCGACGCACAGCGGGTGGCCGATCCGCAGCCATTCCGGCATCGGGCGTGATGGCCGCTCCTTGCGCGCGGCAGGGGGCGGCCAGCGCCGGTGGAGAAGGCGGTCGGGTCAGGGCCGCCTGCACCTCGTGCAAGCAAATGCCGCCGCTCGCCTGCTCGTGACGATGGTGAGCTTGCATCCCTCGTTCAGCACCGCGCCGATCTTTCGGCTGTACCTTTATTGCATAGAGAAAGGGGGTTGTCATGTCTTCGCGATCCGGCTCTTCCGTTCCGGAGCCTTCCAGCGGTCGGTTCCGTGGGACAGCAAGCGCTGCACGCCGGCCTGTGATGAGTGAGAAAGAGATCAAGGCCTACCTGATCACACGCGACGCCTTGCGACGTCTCCAGCGCGCCGCGTTGCCGCTGCACCATCGGCAGCACGCGGGAGTCATCGTTCCCATGCAGTCAGAACAGGAGTTGCGCAGCCGCTGAATCTTGATGCAAGCGAACCTTCGCGGATTTGCAGAGCCGATGCGCTGCGGCGACGAGTGAAGAGCGGGTGGACCGGGCGGGCGAGCGCATCGTGAGCAGACGCCGCGCGCATCAACGTCAACGAGGCGCACGAGCTGCGCTCCTGGACAAAGACCCTCGGGGTTTCTGAAGAGAAGCTCCGATCGGCCGTTGCGTCGGCCGGCTGATGGCCAATGACGTGCGCGCGCACCTCGGCGTGCCGGAGCAATGACCACGGGCAGACGTCGTGTTTTTTGAGCTCGCAGGGTCACGTTCTGGCAGGCGATTTGCAGCGATCTCGCGTGCGGCAGCGGTCGCTTGGACCTTGCGGGCAGAAACGATCAACCGATGAACGCAAGGCTGAGCAGCATGGTCAGTGCGATCACGGTCACAAAGACGGCCAGTTCCTTCAGGGCCGCCCGTGGCGCCTCTTCTCCATGCCGTCTTTTCCGGGGTGGTCGAGGCTTCATGTGAGACCTTTTTGCTTACTTGTTTGCGATCGTAAGCAGGTTTCGGCGGCGCGTCCCTCCCATGTTCATGGGAGTGCCTGGCTTCTGGCGGAACACGCCGATGCAGGCGAGGTTCAACCGCAGCCGCGCGCGGTGCATTGCCGGCGCGCCTCCTCGACCTCCGCCTGAAGTTCGCGGGCGCGGGTCTCGCACCGCGTCGCCGCCGCGGCGGTTTCGGTGGCGACCGACTGCTCGAACACGGCGCCCGCGAGCTTGTTGTTGGCTCGCGCGCGCTGGGCCAGGATCTCGCGCTGCTGGCGATCGCAGAAGTTCCGATGGCGGGAAAGGTCCTCGATCCTGTCGCGCAGCACATCGCTCGCGTCGGTCCGCAGCCGCTCGGCTTCGGCTTCCTCGAGTTGCTGCTGCAGGGTGGGGCGGCCGGGCGCGCCCTCGCCGGGCTGGCGTGCCTCGACCAGGGCCTGGATGGCGGTCTGGGCCTGCGAGCGTTCGCAGGGCGTTTCCTGGAAGCTGGTCGACCCGCCGGTGCCGACGCATTTGTAGAGCGCCCATGCGGGCTGGGTGGCGAGCACGATCAGGGCGGCGATCAGGTGGCGCATGAGTGAAGTTTCCTCGTCTTTGGGGTTGCACTGTAGTGGACGCGCGTGCAGCCCGGCCATGCGCCCGGCACGGACGATGCCCTGGATCGCGGGCGGGAGGGCCTCGGTCGACAGCGCGGCCTACGAAGGCCGATCGGGGTCCTCGCCGTGCGACGGCGCAGTCCGGGGTGCCATCTTCCGTTGCGCCATCAAGGCGAGCACACCCGCAGGAACCGGCCGGCAGCCACAGTGTGTCGCATGCGCCATGTGCCAGGAGATCCGTTGCTCGACGGTCGGAGACTTGGGCATGGGATGGGCTTCGTGCCAAACGCGATTCATCTTCCCTCCGGGGTTCTGGGGCAGGCAACAGTGCAGTCGAATCCTAGGCCGTGTTCGGCGCGGCGGGTTTGATGGAGGTCAACTCGGTTGCTCGCGCGCGCAGGACCCTCCTCGCTACCGGCCTTGTCGGCCTGCGCAGGGCCCGTCATGTGACGCCGGCCTACAGCCATCCTGTTCTCATTGAAAACAAAATGACTACATGGAAATCCTGGATGACGAAGAGTTGGCCTCCGCGGCGTATGTGCTGCGGATTCGTGCCGCCCATGGCGATCGCGAGGCCTTGCGCGAAGCCGAACGGCTCGAGGGAATCCTGAAATCCCGGCTCGGCCCCACGCCTTCGGGCCATGCACCGCTGGCGGCCGGGCAGGGCGAGCGCAAGCCATGGTGGCGCTTTTGGTAGCGGTGTCCCGCCGGGGCGGGGGGTAACGCCATGGATTGGGTGCCATTGGCATGGGCGGCATTGGGCGCCACCTTCTCGGCCAGCTGTTTCGGCCTCTACGCGCGGCTCAGTGCGGCGTTCGACCGGGACCTGCTGCTCCTGGCGGCCGCGGGTGTGTCACTGGGCATGCTCACGGCCTCGAGGCCGCAATGGATGTGGTGAGGGATCTAGATTCGGAAGACGAAGCCCATCACCAGGGTGGCCACGAAGGCGGCGAAGAAAACCCGCCGCTCCTTCGCCAGTTGCGCTGGCGAATCCTGAGTGAACGACCCGCGCTCCCCTTCCAAAAACCGCATCCTGCTTCTCCCTTTGCGGCAAGGATGCTTCGACATGTGACGGCGTGCTGTAGGCGGGCATCCCTTGCGTCAGTCGCTGTTTGCACGCGTGCGCGGAATCCCCCTCGCGTACGGCTGCGGAACATCAGGGGCGCTCGGGCTGGAGCTCGCCCGCATAGCACTCGGGGCTCTGCTCGCTGCCTTGCACGCAGTCCGAGTGCCGGTAGAGCGCCTCGATCTCGATCACCGGGACCGGCTGGCCCACCACCTGCTGCGAACCGAGCACCCGGCCCCCGATGCTCAGCAGGGTGAACGGGGCCACCAGCTTGCGGTCGTAGTTTCCCGGACCGCAGGCGACGAAGTACTGCGGGTCGCGCGGCCACTGCAGCACCTGCCGCGCATCGAAGGTGGCGTGCAGCAGGGTGAAGCATTGGCGCCCGCCTTCGCGGGCCTCGATCGTTTGGATGCCGCCGCTCCAGCGCACCCGCGTGCCCAGGGCCGAAGGGGCCAGTGCCTGGCCGGGTGAAAGGTCGGCGACCGGCCGTTCGATGACACGGGCAGGTCCAGGGCCTTCCCGTCTTTCGGCGGATGCCGAGGGTGCGTTGCGATCGACCGAGGTGGCGCAAGCGCCCAGCAGGGCGCAGGCACAGAGCATGGCGCAGAGATGTCGCTGAGGTGGCATCGCTTCATCGTAGCGTGGCGATGCGTCGGCTTCGACGTGCGCAGTCACGGCCTCCAGGTTTTTTTGCGCCGAATTTATAATTCGAATTACTCTTGGAACTTGTTGCGCCATGCATGGGGCTTGCGCGCGGCGGCGGGAGCCGAAAGAAGACCGTGAGATTTGTCGTCATTCCTGAATCGAAGAATTGCTGGATCTGGGAGCTCCGCAGCGCACAGGATTTCCTGGTGTTGAGGAGTCCGGGCAGCTTCACCGCCAAATTCCAGGCCGTCGCCCAGATCGAGGCCCTGCGCCGTGCCATCCAGGTCGCCGGCATCTACGACCTCGTGGGCGCGCGGGTGGACGCGCCGGCCGACCGGGTCGAGTCCTAGCGGCCGCGCGTCGAACCGTCGGCTGCGCGAAGTCCGGCGGCGCCATGCCGCGGCATGGCGCATGGCAGCGCCTGTCGGCGCCCGTTCATGGGGCACGGACGGTCCAGGGATGCGCCCGGCGGCCCTCCGCGGTGCCGCGGTCCAGGCACGTCAATTGCATGCGCAGTGGGCCGCGCCGGCCATGCCAGGGTGTGCAGCTCCGCATAAACCCGGATGCGCTGCCTCACCCCGGTGTATAAAGTGCGGCACTCGATCGCGGCACCGCCCGGTTCGTGCAAGCTGAAGCCCCAAGGATGCGGCCGCAGCCCAGAGACATCGTCAGTCCCGCTCTCTTCTGACCGCCAACGTCGTCGGTCCTTGTCTTGCCGGCATCTCGTCCGGTAACCCCCCGTCTCTCCCTCCTTCCGCGCCATGCCTGGCGCAGGCCCGCGTTCGCTTCGGCGACGCGCAAGCCTGTGCGCGTGCGCGTGCGCATGCGCCGGCGTCGGCAGGGGAGGCGGACATCCCAAGGAAACAACATGACTTCTTCCCGTCGCCAATTTCTAGGCACCGCCGCATCCACCGCCTTCGCCTCCGCGCTCTCGCTGCGCGGCCTCGACGCCTTCGCCGCCGAAGACAAGATCAAGGTCGTCGGCATCTATGACCTGTCGGGCGGCCTCGACATCTATGGCAAGCCCGTGGTCGACGCGCTGCGCTTCGCCGCCGAGGAGATCAACCAGAAGGGCGGCCTGCTGGGCCGGCAGATCGACTTCATCCACTACGACGCGCAGTCGAACATGCAGCTCTATGCGCAGTTCGCGCAGCAGGCGGCGCTCAAGAACAAGCCCGCGGTCGTGATGGCGGGCATCACCTCGGCCTCGCGCGAGGTGGTGCGGCCGGTGCTCGACCGCTACAAGACGCTCTACTTCTACAACAACCAGTACGAAGGTGGCGTCTGCGACGGCAACTACTTCGCCGCCGGCGTGACGCCGGCGCAGACGGTGCAGAAGCTCGTGCCGCATGCGATCAGGAAGTGGGGCAAGAAGGTCTACATCGTCGCGGCCGACTACAACTACGGCCAGATCGTCTCCTCGTGGGTGAAGAAGTATGCGGCCGAGGCGGGCGGGCAGACCCTCGCGGTGGAGTTCTTCCCGCTGGACGTGACCAACTTCGGCGCCACCATCTCCAAGATCCAGGCGGCCAAGCCGGACTTCGTGTGGTCGGCGCTGGTGGGCGGCGCCCACATGTCCTTCTACCGCCAGTGGAAGGCCGCCAACATGGCCGGCAAGCTGCCGATCGCATCCACCACCTTCGCCGGCGGCAACGAGCATATCGTGCTGTCGCCCGAGGAGTGCAACGGCATCCTGATCTGCCAGAACTACCTGCAGGAGCTGCCGGGCGCGGCCAACCGGGACTTCGTGGCGCGCTTCCACAAGCGCTACGGCGCCGACTATCCCTACATCACCGAGCTGGCCATGGGCGCCTACCAGGGCTTCATGCTGTGGGCCGAAGGCGTGCGGCGCGCGCAGAGCATCGACCGCGTGAAGGTGATCGCGGCGCTCGAGTCCGGCGTGGTCATCGACGCGCCGAGCGGCAAGGTCGGCATCGATCCCGTCACCCACCACTGCACGCTCGACGTGCACATCGCCGAGGTGCGCGACCGCAAGCTCAACCTGGTCGAGAGCTTCCCGCAGCAGCCGCCGGCCGACACGGCCGCGGTCTGCGACCTGCGCAAGAACCCGAACGACGCCAAGCAGTACACGATCAAGTTCTGAGCGCGACCGATCCATGGACCTCGCAGCCATCTTTTCCATCGAGGTCGTGGGCGCCATCGCCACGCTGGTGCTCATGAGCATCGGCCTGGCGGTGGTGTTCGGGATGATGAAGATCATCAACCTGGCCCACGGCGAATTCATGATGCTCGGCGGTTACGTCGCCATCCTTGCCACCAACCGCTTCGGCGTGCCGATCTGGCTGTCGATGCTGGTGCTCGCGCCGCTCGTCACCGGCCTGTTCGGCGTGCTCGTCGAACGGCTGCTGGTGCGGCATCTCTACGGCCGCATGATCGACACCATGCTCGCGACCTGGGGCCTGAGCCTCGCGCTCGTCGGCATCGCGACCATGGTGTTCGGCAACACCACGGTGGGCATTTCCTCGCCCTTGCCGGGCTTCGCCATCGGACGCTTCCAGGGCAGCGGCTACACGCTGTTCGTGATCGCCGTGGCGGTGGCGGTGCTGGCCGGCCTGTGGCTGCTGTTCCGCTTCACCGACCTCGGGCTGTGCGCGCGCGCCTCGATGCAGAACGCCGCCATGGCGGCCGCGCTGGGCGCCAACCCCGGGCGCATCTACACGCTGACCTTCGGGCTCGGGGCGGCACTGTCCGGCCTGGGCGGCGCGGTGCTGGCGCCGGTGTCGGGCGTGATCCCGACCATCGGCGCGAGCTACATCGCCAAGGCCTTCATCACGGTGATCGGCGGCGGCAGCGCCGTGATCACCGGCAACCTCGCGGCCTCGGGCCTGTTCGGCGCCGTGAGCCAGGCCGTGACCTTCGCCACCACGCCGGTGTTCGGCGAGGTCGCGCTGCTGGTCGCGGCCGTGCTGCTGATCCGTCTGCTGCCGCAAGGCATCACCGGCCGCTTCTTCAAGAAATCCATCTGATGACCCACGCTTCTTCTCTGCGATCCTGGGGACTGGTGGCTGCCGGCGCGCTGTGCGTGGCCGGCGTGCTGCTGGCCCCGCAGGTCACCGACACCTTCGCGCTGCTGGCGCTGACCGTCTACCTGGTGATGGCGATGCTCGCGCTGAGCCTGGCCTTCGTCTGGGGCTTCGGCGGCATCCTGTGCTTCGGCCAGGCCGCGTTCTTCGGGCTCGGCGCCTATGCCTATGCGATCGGCGCCATCAACTTCGGCCCCGGCGTGGCGGCGCTGCTGCTGTCGGTGGCGGTGCCGGCGGTGTTCGCCGCGCTGCTCGGCTACTTCATGTTCTACGGCCGCATCAGCGATGTGTATCTGGGCGTGATCACGCTGGCCGTGACGCTGATCCTGTTCAACCTGGCCAACTCCACCTCGGGCTCGGAGTACCGCATCGGCGAAGCGCTGCTGGGCGGCTTCAACGGCATTCCGTCGATCCCGACGCTGACGCTGCCGGGCCACGACAGCCCGCTCGAGCCCGAAGGCCTGTTCCGGCTGGTGGGGCTGCTGCTGATCGCCGCTTACGTCGGGCTGCGCCTGCTGCTGCGCACGCGCTTCGGCCAGGTGGTGGTGGCGGTGCGCGAGAACGAGCGCCGGGCCGAACTGCTGGGCTACGACGCCCGGCTGCACAAGCTGCTGGCCTTTGCGCTCGGCGGCGCGATCGCCGGCCTGGCCGGCTGCCTGTACGCCAACTGGGGCGCCTTCGTGAACCCCGGCGTGTTCAGCCTCGCGCAGTCGGCCCAGATCATCATCTGGGTGATCGTCGGGGGCCGCGGCACGCTGATCGGGCCGATGATCGGCTGCGTCGGCATCCAGTGGATGGTGACCGCGCTCGGCGGCCAGCAGACGGTGGACACCGGGCTGGTGCTGGGCGTGGTGCTGGCGGCCTTCGTGATGCTGATCCCGCGCGGCATCGCGCCCACGGTGATGGGCTGGTTCGCGCCGCGCGCGCGGCCCGTCGCCACCGGCCAGGAGCGCGTGCGATGAGCGCCCCGCTGTTGCAGACCCGGCGGCTGGGCGTGAGCTTCGGCGGCGTGCATGCGGTGCGCGAAGTGGACTTCGATCTCGCCGAAGGCGAACTGCGCTGCCTGATCGGCCCCAACGGCGCCGGCAAGAGCACCTTCTTCAAGATGCTCAGCGGCCAGCAGCTGCCCGACCGCGGCGAGGTGTTCTTCCGCGGACGGCGCATCTCCGGCCTGGCGGCGCACCAGATCGCGCGCCTGGGCATCGGCATCAAGACCCAGGTGCCCAGCGTGTTCGACGGCCTCGACGTGCTGCAGAACCTGCACCTCGCGGCCTTGCGCGCGCAGCCCTCGGAACGCGCCGCGCGCGCCGAGGCGCATGCGGTGCTCGAGCGCGTCGGCCTGGCCGGGCGCGGCGATGCGCGCGTGGGCGAACTCGCGCACGGCCAGCGGCAGTGGGTCGAGCTCGGAATGATCCTGGCCTCGCGCCCGGCGCTGGTGCTGCTGGACGAACCGGCGGCCGGCATGACGCACCACGAGGTGCGCAAGACCGCGGAACTGATCCGCGAGATCAACCGCGCCAGCACGGTGGTGGTGGTGGAACACGACATGGCCTTCATCCGGATGATCGCCGGCCGCGTCACGGTCTTCAACCGCGGCGAGGTGCTGGCCGAAGGCAGCTTCGACGACGTGGTGTCCGACCCGCGGGTGCGCGACGCCTATCTGGGCAACAAGCCCATCCATTCCAGCAACCAGGAGACCGACCATGCTTGAAACACGCGACCTGCGCGCCGGCTACGGCCGCGTGCCCGTGCTGCACGGCATCACGCTGGAGGCCGGCGCCCGCGAGATCACGGGCATCCTCGGGCGCAACGGCATGGGCAAGACCACCTTGCTCAAGGCCCTGATGGGCGAGCTGCCCGCCACCGGCGGCACGCTCGCGCTGGCCGGGCAGGACCTGACGCGCGCGCGTCCGCACGAACGCGCGCGCGCGGGCATCGGCTATGTGCCGCAGGGCCGGCAGATCTTTCCCTTCCTCACGGTGGCGCAGAACCTGCGCATGGGCTGCGCGAAGAACTTCGCGACGGCCGAGGCCACCATCGCGCGCGTGCTGCAGCACTTTCCGCGGCTGCAGCGGCTGCTGGAGCAGCCCGGCGGCAGCCTGTCGGGCGGCGAGCAGCAGCTGCTGGCGCTGGCGCGCTGCCTGTGCGGCGACCCCAAGCTGATCCTGCTGGACGAGCCCACCGAGGGCATCCAGCCCTCGATCTGCGACGAGATCGTCGAGACCCTGCTGCAGCTGCGCGAGCGCGACGGGCTGGCGGTGGTGCTGGTCGAGCAGGACATCGAGTTCCTGTGCGCGCTGTGCGACCGGATCCTCGTCATCGACAAGGGCGTCTTCACCGGCGCCATCGATCCGCGCCAGACCTCGAGCGAAGAGATCGCGCGCCAATTCACCGACTTCCACGCCTGACGACATGCCCGTTCAACGTCCCACCCTTTCCCAGCTCGACGCGACCGCCCGGTCGCTGGGCCTGGCGCTCGACAGCGCCACGCTGAGCGAATACGACGCGATCCTGCAAGCCACCTTCGACGACTACGACCAGGTCGATGCGATGCCGCCCGAACTGCCCGCGGTGCACTACCCGCGCACGCCCGGGACCTACCCGACGGGCGCCGACAACCCGCTGGGCGCCTGGCATGTGCGGACCACCGTCGCGGGCCGCGCCGACGGCCCGCTGGCCGGCCGGACGGTGGTGCTCAAGGACAACATCTGCCTGGCCGGCGTGCCGATGATGAACGGCGCGTCGACGCTGCGGGGCTACGTGCCCGACGTCGACGCCACCGTGGCCACGCGCGTGCTGGACGCCGGCGGCACCATCGTGGGCAAGGCGCACTGCGAGTACTTCTGCGTCTCCGGCAGCAGCCACACCAACGCCGTCGGGCCGGTGCAGAACCCGCGCAAGCCGGGCCACTCGGCCGGCGGCTCGTCCTCGGGCTGCGGCGCGCTGGTGGCCGCGGGCGAGGTCGACATGGGCATCGGCACCGACCAGGGCGGCTCGGTGCGCATTCCCGCCGCCTATTCGGGCTTCGTCGGCATGAAGCCCACCTGGGGCCTCGTGCCCTACACCGGCATCATGCCGATCGAGATGACGCTCGATCATGCGGGCCCCATGACCGCCACGGTGGCCGACAACGCCTTGCTGCTCGAGGTGCTGGCCGGTCCCGACGGGCTCGACCCGCGCCAGGGCGCGCCGGCGCCGCACACCCGCTACGGCGACACGCTGCGCGCGGGCTGCCAGGGCCTGCGCATCGCCGTGGTGCGCGAGGGCTTCGGCTGGCCCAACGCCGAGGTCGACGTCGACCAGGCGGTGCAGCGCGCGGCGCAGCAGTTCGAGCGGCTCGGCGCGCAGGTCGAGACGGTCTCGATCCCGCTGCACCGGCAGGGGCATGCCATCTGGACGCCGATCGCGGTCGAAGGCACGACCCAACTGCTCAAGGGCTTCAACCACGGCTCTAACTGGAAGGGCCTGTACGTCACGAGCATGATGCGCGCGCAGCAGGACTGGCAGGCCCACAGCATGGACTTCCCGCACGACCTGCGCACCTGCCTGCTGGCCGGCGAATACCTTTCGCAGCGCTACGGCGGGCGCTACTACGCGCAGGCGCAGAACCAGGCGCGGCGCCTGCGCGCGGCCTACGATGCGGTCCTGTCCCGCTACGATCTGCTGCTCATGCCCACGGTCCCGATGAAGGCTCCCGCACTGCCGGCACGCGACGCGTCCGCCACCGAGTTCGTCACGCGCGCGCTCGAGATGAACGCCAACACCGCGCCCTTCGACGTCACCGGCCATCCGGCGCTGTCGCTGCCCTGCGGCCAGTCGCAGCGCTTGCCCATCGGCCTGATGCTGGTCGGCGCCTTCCACGGCGAGGCCGCGATCTACCGCGCCGCCTACGCCTTCGAGCAGACCGGCCTGGGGAGCCCGGCGTGATGCCGGCCCGCGCACCGGCGCGCGAAGGCTGGAAGGTCGGGCTGCTGTTCTCCACCACCAGCCTCACGGCGGCGGTGGAAGCGACCCAGGCCCAGGCCACGCGCCTGGCCATCGAGGAGGTGAACGCCGCCGGCGGCATCGACGGCGTGCCGCTGGTGCCGGTGGCGATCGAGGCCGGCGCGACGCCCGAGGCCTACCGCGAGGCCGCGCTGCAGCTGTGCGACCTGCACCAGGTGCCGGTGATCTTCGGCACCCACATGTCGAGCACCCGCAAGGCGGTGCTGCCGGTGGTCGAGAGCCGCCGCACGCTGCTGTTCTATCCCACGCTCTACGAGGGCTTCGAGTACTCGCCGTTCTGCATCTACACCGGCGCCGCGCCCAACCAGAATTCGGTCCCGCTCGCGCGGCACATGCTCGAGCGGCATGGCGGCCGCGTGCTCTTCGTCGGCGGCCAGTACGTCTACCCGTACGAGTCGAACCGCATCATGCGCACGCTGTTCGAGCAGGCCGGCGGCAGCGTGCTCGACGAGATCTACCTGCCGCTGCGGAGCTCGCACGAGGACTTCATGGCGGTGATGGACCGGGTGCGCGCGCTGGCGCCCGACGCGATCTACTCCACGGTGGTGGGCAGCGACACGCTGCGCTTCTACGAGGCCTACCAGAGCGCGGGCTTCGACCCGGCGCGGATGCCGATCGCGAGCCTGGCCACCAACGAGGCCGATGCCGCCGCGATGCGCCCCGGCGCGGCCGAAGGCCACCTCAGCGCCGCCCCTTGGTTCGCCACGCTCGACACGCCCGCCAGCCAGCGCTTCGTCGCCAGCTACGGCCGGCGCTTCGGCCCCGAGGCCCCGATCACCGCGGGCGCCGAGGCCGCCTATTTCCAGGTCCACCTGTTCGCCGAAGCGGCGCGCCGCGCGGGGGGGGCGCAGCGTCCCGATGCGCTGCTGGAGGCGCTGGGCGGGCTGGGTTTCGAGGCACCCCAGGGCCATGTGCGCATCGATGCCGAGTCCCACCACACCTGGCTGTGGCCGCGCATCGCGCGCATCGCGGCCAGCGGGCGCTTCGAGATCATCGCCAGCGCGAGCGAAGCCGTGCGCCCCAGCCCCTACATGATCGATCACACGCTGCAATCCGGCGTGCAGGGCGATGACAGCCAAGGCGCCTGACCCGCGGCCGGCACCGGCGCTGCCCGCCGTCGGGCCCCTGCTGCACGAGCTCAACGGGCTGCGCGTGGCGGTGCTGCATCCGCTCGATGCCGAGGGCAGGGTGCTGATCTCGCACCTGCAGCGCATCGGCAGCGTGGTGACCCAGCGCTGGCCCGTGCCGCCGCGGCTCGACGCGGATTTCGACGTGGTGATGCTGGCGATCGAGCTCGACCAGCGCCAGCCGACCACCGCCTTCGTCGCCTCGCGCAGCGAACTCAGCCCGCCGCTGATCGCCATCGTCGGCTACGAGAACCCCTCGATGCTGCAGCTGGTGCTCGAGAGCGGCGCGGTCTCGGTCATCGAGCGGCCGCTGCGGCCCTTCGGCCTGCTGACGCAGCTGCTGATGGCGCGCACGCTGTGGCGCCAGCGCGCGGCCGCGCTGGCCCACATCCGCAAGCTCGAGGGCCGCTATGCCACGGTGTCCAAGCTCACCATGGCCAAGACGCTGCTGATCGCGCGCGAAGGGCTCACCGAGCAGGAAGCGCACCGCAAGATCCAGCGCCTGGCGATGGCCGGGCGCACCACCGTCGAAGAGGTCGCCGAGACGGTGATCGCGACCTATCCCTGAACGGGCGCCCGACGCTCGACTTCTCCCACCCTTCCCACACCTTCCAACGAGGGCCTCTCATCCATGTCTCCCTTCTCCTTCCAGACCGTTCCCCGCATCGTCATGCAGAGCGGTGCCGCCGCCGGCCTCGGGCCGCTGTTGGCGAGCCGCTTCGCGGTCGGCCGCGTCTGCGTGATCACCGACGCCTTCCTGCATCGCAGCGGCCTGCTCGCACCCGCCCTCGAGAGCCTGCGGGCGCAGGGCTGGCAGGTGCAGGTGGTCGACGACGTGCAGGCCGACCCGCCGGACCATGTCGTCGAGACCGTCACCGCCCGGGCGCGCGCATTCGGCACCCAGGTCGTGCTCGGCCTCGGCGGCGGTTCGTCGATGGACGTGGCCAAGCTGGTCGCGGTGCTGCTGGGATCGACGCAGCCCTTGGCGCAGATGTACGGCATCGACAAGGTCGAGGGCGAACGCCTGCCGCTGGTGCAGGTGCCGACGACCGCGGGCACCGGCTCGGAAGTGACGCCGATCGCGATCGTGACCACGGGCGCGACCACCAAGAGCGGCATCGTCGCGCGGCAGCTCTACGCCGACATGGCGATCCTCGATGCGACGCTGACCACCGGGCTGCCCGCGGCCATCACGGCCGCCACCGGCATCGACGCGATGGTGCATGCGATCGAGGCCTACACCAGCCGCCACCTGAAGAACCCCCTGTCGGATCACCTGGCGCTGCTCGCGCTGCGCCTGCTGGCCGATCACCTCGTGCCGGCGTGCGAAGACGGCCGGAACCTCGCGGCACGCGAGGCCATGCTGCTGGGCGCGATGCTGGCCGGCCAGGCCTTCGCGAACTCGCCGGTGGCGGCGGTGCACGCGCTGGCCTACCCGCTGGGCGGGCATTTCCATCTGCCGCATGGCCTGTCCAATGCGCTGGTGCTGCCGCACGTGCTGCGCTTCAACGCAGCGCACGCCGCGGCGCACTACGCGCAGCTGGGCGAGGCCCTGCGGCCCGGCCTGCGCGGCAGCGACGGCGAGAAGACCGAGGCCTTCATCGCGCACATCGAAAGCCTGGCGGCGGCCACGGGCCTGCCCATGCGCCTGCGCGACCATGGCGTGGGCGAGGCCGACCTGCCGCTGCTGGCGGCCGATGCCATGAAGCAGACCCGGCTGCTGGTCAACAACCCGCGCGAGCTGGGCGAGGCGGACGCGTTGGCGATCTACCGCCTGGCCTTCTGAGCCGCAGCGCGGGCTGCAGTGTCAGAAGGCGGCCAGCGGACAGCCGCGCATCCACGGCGAGAGCCGCACCCAGCCGGTGAGGGCCCGCCGGTCCGACCAGCGTTGTCGTCGGTCCTGCGCCTCAAGCCAGTCGACGGCCGAGGGTTGCCGCAGGCCTTCCTCGGCGGAGAGTGCCTGGATGAGGGCGATGGCCTGCTGGCGTTGAAGCATGGGCGGAGTATGGGGTGGCCCGGCGCCGGTCCACGTCAGCGAAGACCACGAATCCGATGCTGCCGATCGGCCCTGGCGCGTGGGCGCCGACCCACGGCGGGCTGCGTGCGTCGCGCGGTCCGGCGCAATCCCGTCCAGAAAGTGCGTATTTCCGGCGCCGGGCCGGAGGTGGCGTTCTAGGATCTGTCCAACGTCGCGCGGTGTGCGCGGCGAAGCAATCTCCAGGACAACCTCATGCGCCGCTCCATTTCCCTGCGTTCCACCGCCGCCGCCGTCATCGCCGTGACCTTCGCCTCGATGGCCATCCCGAACCTGGCCCACGCCAAGCGCATGGGCGGCGGCAAGAGCTTCGGGCGCACGGCACCGGCCGCCCCGGCCGCACGACCGGCGACGCCTGCGCCCGCAGCGCCTGCTGCGGCAGCACCCGCGGCCACGGCCCCGGCGGCCGCCGCGCCGGGCGCGCGCGGCCCCGGCCTGATGGGCATCGCGGGCGCCGCCGTGGTGGGCGGTGCGGTCGGCTCCATGGCCGGCAACGCGATGGCGTCCCCGCACAAGGATGCGAAGGAGGCCGAAGCCAAGGCCGCCGAGAAGGAAGCTGCCGACCTGCAGAAGAAGGCCGACGAGGCCAAGGCCCGGGCAGACGCCGCGCGCGCCTCCGCCAAGTAATCATCCGGGCGGCGGACCGCCGCGCCGATGCGCGCCGTCGCATGTGCAGGGGACCGGGACTCCGGTCAGAATGGCCGACCCCATGAATCCGCCGCGCCTGCTGACCGCTCTGCTTCCCCTGATGGCCGACCTCGCACAGGACCTGCCCGAGGCCGAGCGTCATCGAAGGCTTCTCGAGACCCTGCGCGTTCTGTTGCCCTGCGACGCCGCGGCGATGCTGCGGCTCGACGGCGACTGGCTGGTGCCGCTGGCCGTCGACGGGCTGAGCGGCGACACGCTGGGCCGGCGCTTCCGCGTGGCCGAGCATCCGCGCTTCATGCAATTGCTCGAGGCAAGCGCCCCGGTGCGTTTCGCGGCCGATTGCGGCCTGCCCGATCCCTTCGACGGCCTGGTGGAAGCGGTGCAGGGCCACCTGCCGGTGCACGACTGCATGGGCTGCGCGCTGCAGGTCGACGGCCGGCCCTGGGGCGTGCTCACGCTGGACGCGCTCGACGTCGGGCGCTTCTCGCGCGTGGACCTGCAGGTGCTTCAAGCCTTCGCGAGCCTCGCCGCGGCAGCCGTCGCGCTGGCCGGGCGCATGCATGGGCTGGCCGAGCGCGCCGAAGACGAACGCCTGCGCGCCGACAGCTACGCGCAGACCGCAGGACACGGGCCGCGCCAACTCATCGGCCACAGCGCCGCGCACAAGCGATTGATGAAGGACATCGCCCTGGCGGGCCCGACCGAGTTGTGCGTGCTGATCCAGGGCGAGACCGGCACCGGCAAGGAACTGGTGGCGCGGGCGCTGCATGCGGCGTCGGCGCGCGCGAAGCGGCCGCTGGTCAGCATCAACTGCGCGGCCCTGCCCGACAGCCTGGTCGAGAGCGAACTGTTCGGCCATGTGCGGGGCGCCTTCACCGGCGCGGTGGGCGACCGGCGCGGCAAGTTCGAGCTGGCCGACGGCGGCACGTTGTTCCTGGACGAGGTGGCCGAACTGCCGCTGCAGGTGCAGGCCAAGCTGTTGCGCGTGCTGCAGGACGGGCACTTGCAGCGCCTGGGGTCCGACCGCGAGCACCGCGTCGACGTGCGCGTGATCGCCGCGAGCAACCGCAACCTGGCCGAGGAAGTGCGCGCGGGCCGGCTGCGCGCGGACTTCTACCACCGGCTCAGCGTGTACCCGCTGCAGGTGCCGACGCTGCGCGAGCGCGGGCGCGACGTGCTGCCGATCGGCGGTTTCTTCCTCGAGGAGGCGCGCTCGCGCATGGGCCTGGGAGCCGTGCGCCTCGACGCCGGTGCCCAGGCCGCGCTGCTGGCCTACGACTGGCCGGGCAACGTGCGCGAACTCGAGCATCTGCTGGGCCGCAGCGTGGTGAAGGCGCTGGGTCGGCATGCCCAGCGCCCGCGCATCCTGACGCTGGGCGCCGAGGATCTCGGGCTCGGTGCCGCGGCCGTCGTGGCCGCTGGCGCATCCGCGGCGCCGGACCCGGACGCACGGGCCTCGGGCCCCGGCCTGCGCGATGCCGTCGCCGACCTGGAGCGCCGCATGGTGCTGCAGGCCCTCGAGCAGCATGGCCAGCAATGGGCCGCTGCCGCGCGCGCCTTGCGCATCGACCCGGCCAACCTGGCCCGCATGGCGAAGCGGCTGGGCATCGCGCGCGGCTGAGGCCGCGTCTGCCGGTTCGGCCTCTACTCCAGCGCCGAAGCCGGTCCGAAGAACTCGAAGCGCGCCTGCGCATCCGGCACGCCCCAGGCGCGGAGCCCGCGGCGCACCTGTTGCATGAAGGGCTTGGGCCCCAGGAAGTAGGCGTCGACATCGCGCGTGTGCATGGGCAGCCAGGCGTTCAGGCGTTCGATGTCGAGCCGGCCCACCGCATGCGGCGCGGGCGAGGTGCCGGTGCCCGCCTCGTCGTAGCTGTAGAAGCGCCGCAGTTGCGGATGCCGCGCGGCGGCCGACTCGACCTGCTCGCGGAAGGCGTGCACCTCGCCATGGCGCGCGCAGTGGATGAACACCACCTCCCGGCCGGCGGCCAAGGCCTGCTCGAGCATCGCCAGGGTGGGCGTGATGCCGACGCCGCCGCTGATGAGCACCAGCGGACGCGCGCTCTCGCCCAGCACGAAGTCGCCCGACGGCGGCAGCAGCAGCAGCGTGTCACCCTCCTGCACCTGGTCGTGCAGGTGGTTGGACGCCACGCCGCCGGCTTCGCGTTTCACGCTGATGCGGTAGGTCCTGCCGTTGGGCGCGGCCGACAGCGAGTAGTGGCGGCGGATCTGTGTGCCGTCCACCTCGAGCTGCAGGCCGATGTACTGGCCGGGCGCGAAGTCGCTCAGCGCGCCGCCGTCGGTCGGCGCGAGATGAAAGGAGCTGATCTCGGCGCTCTCGCGCACCTTGCGCAGCACGGTGAATTCGCGCGTGCCGCGCCAGCCGCCGGGCGCGGCGCCCTGCGCGTCGTACAGCTGCTGCTCGGCGCCGATGAGGATCTCGGCGAGCTGTCCGTAGGCGGCGGCCCAGGCATCGATCACCTCGTCGGTCGCCAGCTCGGCGCCCAGCACCTCGCGGATCGCGCGCAGCAGGCAGGCGCCGACGATCGGGTAGTGCGCGGGCATCACCTGCAGCGCCACGTGCTTGTGGACGATCTGCGACGCCAACGGGCCCATGGCCTCCAGCCGATCGATGTTCTTCGCGTACATCAGCACGCCGTTGGCCAGCGCGCGCGGCTGCGCGCCGCTGGCCTGGTGGGCCTGGTTGAAGAAGGGGCGAAGCTCGGGGTGCTCGGCCAGCTGCAGCCGGTAGAAGTGCGTGGTCAGCGCCTCGCCACCCTGTTCGAGAAGGGGCACGGTGGACGAGACGATGGCGCGTTGGGCGGAGGTGATCATGAAAGCTCGGTGAGGCGTCGAGGCCGATGGAATGGAGAGGTCTTGTCCATCGCAATGGGCGTGCCGCGTGGCGAGCTTTTTGAAATCAAGGGGTTGGGTGGCGTTCAGGTCGAATCGACATGGACGTTATGCCGTCGATTCGACATTTCATGGTCGAATCGACGTGCCCTGCATCGCAGGTCAGAAGCTGTGCTTGACGCCGAGCATGTAGCCCGTCGAGCTGCCGCCCGCGGTCGGTGCCGGCGCGTTGACCGATCCGCTGAGGTTGGTCAACGCCACGGTGCCCGTGCCCTTGTTGCGCAGCCGGGCCAGGTCAGCGTAGAGCTGGGTCCGCTTCGACAGGTAGTGCACATAGCCCACGCTGTACTTGTCGAAGTCGTTGCGGCTGTTCGACTGGCGGTAGCGCGCCACCTGGGCCCGCCACAGGCCGGCGCCGACCGGTGCGGTGGCGCCGAGGGCCAGGGTCTCGAAGCCGAAGTCGGCCACGGTGTTGCGGCCGTCGATGCGTTCGCGTTGATAGAGGAGCATGGGCTTGACGACGCCCGCATCGAAGGACGCTCCGACGTTGGCGATCCGGTAGTCGCCGGCATAAAAGGCCGTCCCCACGTTGCGCACCGCGTCCTGGAACACGCCGTACGAGGCCGACACGTCGAAGGGGCCGCGCGCATAGCCGATGCGCCCGCCGTGGTAGTTGCCGGTGCGTTCGGTGGCTGCGTTGGCGGCGCTGTTCGAGAGGCCCGCCGCGTTGGCGATCACGGCCTTGTTCGACAGCTGCTCGCCGAAGGCGTATTGCACCGAGCCGTACAGCCCGCCCAGGTCGGCGGGCAGGAAGTAGGCGATGGCGTTGGAGCTTCGCGTGTAGCTGCCCACGCCGCCGCGTGAGGAACCGGTGGTCTCCACCGTGCCCAGGCCGCGCTGGCCCCAGACGTCGAACTGGTTCATGTTGAGGTAGGTGGGGACGTAGTCGCGGCCCAGCCGCAGTTCGCCGAAGCGGCCGCCGAGGCTTACCGTGGCGCGGCGCGCGAAGTCGAGGCCCGTGTTCTGCGTGGCGCCCGCACCCACGTCGTTGTTCAGCTGGCCCTCGAGCCAGAAGCCCGCGCTGAATCCGCCGCCCAGGTCCTCGGTGCCGCGAAAGCCCAGGCGCGAGGTGCCGTTGCCGCCCGACCCCAGGCCGGTGGCGTGCGCGCCGCCCGTGGCGCTCAGACGTGCCACGCCCGCATCGATCACGCCGAAGAGCGTTGCGGAAGAGGATTGGGCGCCCGCCACGCCGCAGGCCAGCAGTGCGAGGGCCAAGAGGATTGCTTTTCTTTTCATCGTGTGTGTCTTCGGTATTTTTTTAGGGCATGGCTGCGCCATGCGCGGACCGTTCCGTCGGTCCGCGTGGCGCCGTGCGCGGATGCGTCCGCGGCGATCAGTTCATCTGGACGTTGGCGTGCTTGATGACCTCGGACCAGCGCTTGGTCTCCTCGTTGGAGAGCCGGGCCATGTCCTCGCTGGTGCCGGGGAAGGGGCGCGCGCCCAGGTCGGCGAGGTGCGCCGCCATGGGCTTCTCGTTGGCGATGGCGAGCACCGTGTCCTGCAGCTTCTTGATGATCTTCGGGTCGGTGCGCGCGGGCGCCATGACGCCGTACCACGACTCGACGGTCGCGTCCTTGACGCCCGCTTCGGCCAGCGTGGGCACGTCCGGGATCGCCGCGTTGCGCTTGTCGCTGGCGATCGCCAGCACCCGGACCCGGCCCGACTGGACATAGGGCAGCACGTTCGGCAGGTTGGCGAACATGAGCTGCGCCTGGCCCGCGAGCAGGTCGGCCGTCGCGGGGCCGGCGCCCCGGTAGGGCGTGTGCGTGAAGTTCACGCCCGTGCGCAGCATGAACAGCTCGCCTGTCAGGTGGTTCACCGAGCCGATGCCGGCCGAGGCCATGTTCAGCTTGCCGGGGTTGGTCTTGGCGTACTGCACCAGCTCGGCCACCGTCTTCGCGGGCGTGTCGGGCGACACGGCCAGCACGTTCGGCACCGTCGAGAACAGCGCGATGGGTGCGAAGTCCTTGATCGCGTCGTAGGGCAACTTCTTCGACAGCAGGGGCTGGATCGATTGCTGGCCCTGGGTCGCGAAGACCAGCGTGTAGCCGTCCGCCGGCGCCTTGGCGACGAAGGAGGCGCCGATGCTTCCGCCGGCACCGGCCTTGTTGTCGACGATGACGGTCTGGCCCAGCAGCTCCGACATGCGCGTCGCGAGGATGCGGCCCATCAGGTTGACGGTGCCGCCGGGCGCGAAGGGCACGACCAGCGTGATGGGTTTGGCGGGGTAGGTCTGGGCACTGGCGCCCAGGCAGGCTCCGAGGGTGATGGCCAGTGCCGCGGCAAGTTTCAGCATCGCTTGACTCCTGTGGGTTCAGTCGGCGAGGGCGCCGAAGGGGGTGGGGAGCGCTTCGGTGCCGGGCGCGGCAAGCGCATGGGCACGTCGTTGCAGGGCGTCGCGGGCGGCGCCGACGCGCGCCGTGGTCGCCTCGAAGCGTCTGGCCCGGTCGCCGAGCGCCAGCTTCTGCGCCTCGATGTGCCGCAGCACCTGCTGCGGCGCGGGGCCGCCGGGGGACTGGCGCGCGGCGACGTTGGCCGCCGGGTCCAGGCATTGGCTCACGTCGGCCTGTTGCAGCGTCACGGGGCGTCCGAGCTGCCGGGTCGCCGTCGTGTTGACCATCTCGGCGTCGATCCGGTGCGCCGGGATGCCGAGGTCGAGCGCGTGGCGCACCACCGCGCCGATCACATGGTGCGCGTCGCGGAACGAGATGCCGCCCTTGCGCACCAGCAGGTCCGCGAGGTCGGTGACGGCCGAGAAATCCTCGGCCGCCCGGGCCGCCATGCGCTCGCGGTCGGGCTCGACCTGCTCCACCAGCAGTCGCATGAGCTCGAGGGCCTTCAGCGCTTCCTCGCAGCTCTCCCAGCAGGTCCGGGTGCTCTCGCGGCTGCTGTCGCCCGAATGGGTGAAATGGGTGGACTTCACGGTCGAGAAGGCGGCCGAGGTCAGGCCGATCAGGTGGCCGGTCTTGCCGCGCAGGTACTCCAGCACCACCGGATTCTTCTTCTGCGGCATGATGCTCGAGGTGCTCGCCACGCTGTCGGGGAAGGACAGGTAGCCGAACTCCGCCGTCGACCAGATGTAGAAGTCCTGCACCATGCGGCTGCAGGTGATCATCATGATCGAGAGCGTGGCGCTGAGCTCCAGCGCGAAGTCGCGCGAGGCGACGCCGTCGAGTGCATTGCCCAGGGGCCGGCTGAAGCCCAGCATCGCACTGGTGCTGGCGCGGTCGATGGGAAAGGACGTGCCCGCGAGCGCGCAGGCGCCGAGCGGCGAGCCGTCGGCCGTGTCCAGCACATGCAGCAGCCGGTCGATGTCGCGTGTCCACGCATCGGTCAGCGCCGACAGGTAGTAGCCGTAGGTGATGGGCTGCGCGGCCTGCATGTGGGTGTAGCCCGGCATCACGCAGTCCGCGAACGCGCCGGCCCGCGTCAATGCTGCGTCGGCGAGCGCGATCAGCGCCTGGCCGATGCGCGTCGCGAAGTCCCGCGCACGCATGCGGTCGATCGTGGCGCCGATGTCGTTGCGGCTGCGCGCGGTGTGCAGGCGGCCGCCCAGGTCCGGGCCGACCTGCCTGATCAGATGCGCTTCGTAGTTGAAGTAGGCCTCTTCACGCGCCGGATCGAGTTCGACCGCATGGGGGCCCTCGGCCTGCATCTGGAGCAGGGCCCGCGCCAGCGGCACCGAGGCGCTCGCGTCGAGGATCTTCTGCTCGTGGAGCATCAGCAGGTGCGCCAGGTTGATCTCGTTGAGCAGATCGAAGTTGGCGAAGAACTCCCGGTTCAATCGGGGCAGGAAGATGTACTGGAGGACCTCTTTGGCAAGAGGCTGCTTCAGGCGTCGGCTGATCTTGGATTCCATGGCTCTGTCTCGTGTAGGAGCGCTCAGTCTCTCGCCGGGCCTGTCATGCGTCAAATCAGCGTCTCGCTGCGATGCATGCATTTTTGATATGCTGGCGCCGCCCGTGGAAAGCCGTGTGACGGCCTGCGGGAAAGGGCTTCAGGAGTGCCGCAGAGATGAATTTCAAGCAGGTCGAGGCCTTTCGTGCCGTGATGAAGACGCGTTCCATGACCACGGCCGCGGGGCTGCTCCACACCTCGCAGCCCAACGTGAGCCGCTGGATCGCGCTGCTCGAGCGGCAGGTGGGTTTCGCGCTGTTCCAGCGCAACGGAACCCGGCTGCTGCCCACGCCCGAGGCCGAGGCCTTCTACACGGAGGTGGAGCGCGCCTTCATCGGCCTCGAGTCGCTGGGTGCGAGTGCCGAGTCGATCCTGCAGCGCGGCACCGGCCTGTTGCGCGTGGGGGCCGTGGGATCGATCACGGAGTTCGTGCTGCCCGAGGCCATCCGCCTGTTCCGCGAGGCCTTCGCCGACGTCCGGGTCGTGATCCGGATGGGCGGCTCCGACGTCGTCGCCAAATGGTCGGCCAGCGGCTTCTGCGACATCGGCTTCTGCTCGATCCCCACCGACCTGCCGGGCCTGCGCTACGAGCGCATCCACACGGCGCGCGGGGTGGCGATCGTCGGCCGCGCGCACCGGCTGGCCGCGCGCAAGACGCTCAAGCCCGCCGACTTCGACGGCGAGAACTTCATCTCGCTGCCCGCGGGCAGCTTCAACCGCGCCTCCATCGACCGCCACTTCGTCGACGATGCGCGGGTGCTGTCGATCGAGACGCCCTATGCCGCGACCATCTGCGCCATGGTGGGCAAGGGGCTGGGCGTGTCGATCGTGAACCCGCTGGTGTCGCGCTCGCTGCGCATGCCGGGCGTGCGCGAGATCCCGTTCTCGGCCAAGACCGAGTTCCACAGCTACTGCGTGAGCTCCGACCATTTCCCGGCGGGCTTCCTCGCGAAGCGCATGGCGGATTGCGTGCGGGCCGCCTTCGCATCGCTCGGTTCGTTGCGGCGTTGAACCCGGACGCAGGGCGCTCGCGCGAGCGGCAGATGCGCGGCCCGCTCCTCAGGTCGAATCGCGCAGGACGATCTGGAAGGGCAGTTCGAAGCTGCGACCGGGCCGGTTCGCCTCGGGGCCATCCAGCCGCGCGATCAGCAGATCGGCCGCGAAGCGGCCCATGGTCTGCTCGGAGCGACGCACGGTGGTCAGGGCCGGATGAAGCAGTTGCGCGGCCGGGATGTCGTCGAAGCCGGCCAGGGCCATGTCCTGCGGGATGCGCCGCCCCGCCGTGCGCAGCGCGGCCATGGCGCCGATGGCCAGCAGGTCGTTGGCCGCGAACACGGCGCTGCAGTGAAACTCGCCCGCCAGCTCGGCCGCCATGGCGCGTGCGCCCGCGGCCTGCGTGAAATCGTCGGCGACGATGATGCGGGGGCTGAGCCCGGCCTTCTTCATCGCGGCCTGGAAACCGCGCTGGCGCTCCTTGCCCGGGCCCATCGGGCAGGAGAGCATGGCGATGCGCTCGTGCCCCTTGTCGATCAGCACCTGCGTCATGGCCCGGGCCGCCGCCGCGTTGTCGACGTAGACCTTGTCGATGGCGTGCGACGGCTTGCTGGCCTGGCTCGTGACCTGAACCATCGCGAGGCCGCCACGCACGGCTTCCAGCAAGGCCGCGTCGTCGAGGTGGAAGAAGATCGCCATCACACCGTCGACATGCCCCTGCGCGAGCCACTGGAGTGCCCTGCGCTCGCGTTCGGCGGTGCCGTCGGTGTCGAAGATCATGGTGTCGTACCCTCCCGCATCGGCGGCCGACTGGAAGCCCCGGACCAGCGCCGGGTAGATGGGGTTGGTGATGTCCGGCACGATGCAGGCCAGCGTGCGCGTGCGCGCGGACTGGAGGTTGCGGGCCATGCGGTTGGGCACGTAGCCCAGCCGCTGCGCGGTCTGCAGGATGCGTTGCCGTGCCTCTTCGGACACGGTGCACGGCTCCACCCGATTGAGCACCAGGGACACGGCGGTCTGCGACATGCCGGTCGCGACGGCGATGTCGCGCTGCGTGGGGCGCCGGGTCGGCGCGCGCTCGGCCACGGCGGCTGGCGGCCGGGCTTCGGCGGGCGAGGGCGGTGGACTGGCTTTTGGATTCTTCATGCTCGGTATCAATCCACAATACGTATTATTCTGCGCCGGACGCGGGCGTTGTGGCATCGAGTGGGATGATGCCCGGAAAAAGCATCGAGGATCTCCCCATGAACATCTCGCGCCGCGCATTCGGCCGCACCGGCCTGCACGCGGCGTCGCTGGTGGCGGCCCCTTACCTGCAGGCCCAGTCCCGGGCCGGCCCGCTCACGATTCTGGTGGCCCAGCCGGCCGGCGGCATCACGGACGTCTTCGCGCGTGCCGTCGCGCCGGCGCTCGGGCGGGGGCTCGGACGTGCCACGGTGGTGGAGAACGTCACCGGGGCCAGCGGCTCCATCGCGGCCAACCGGCTGCTGGCGGCCGCGCCCGACGGCTCGACGCTGTTCGTGGGATCGCCCTCCGAGGCGGTGCTGGCGCCGCTCACCCTGCGCGCTGTCCACTACAAGCCCACCGATTTCCGGCTCCTGGGGCTGCTCAACGATTCGCCGCTGGCGCTGTACGCGCGCAGCGGCCTGCCCGCGAACGATTTGGACGAACTCGTCGCCCTGGCGCGCCAGCGC
The DNA here is from genome assembly GCF_030317215.1 of Variovorax sp. J2P1-31. Taxonomy (NCBI): domain Bacteria; kingdom Pseudomonadati; phylum Pseudomonadota; class Betaproteobacteria; order Burkholderiales; family Comamonadaceae; genus Variovorax; species Variovorax sp. J2P1-31. The sequence goes on along the minus strand of NZ_JASZYA010000002.1, from coordinate 1,550,889 downwards.
GCCGACCGGCCGCTGAGCTACGGCAGCACGGGACAGGGGTCGCTGTTCCACCTGGTGACGGCCTTGCTGCTGGCGGCCACCGGGGTGCAGGCCACGCACGTGCCCTACCGCGGCGGCTTGCCCCTGCTGACCGACCTCCAGGGCGGCGTGATCGACTTCACGATGCTGCCCGTGGACGCGCTGCTGGGCGGCATGGTCGCCGGCGGCCGGATGAAGGTGCTGGGCGTTTCCTCTGCGCGGCGTCTTGCGCGATTTCCGGCCGCCCCGAGCTTCGACGAGAGCCGGTCGGCCCCCCACCTCGGCCGGCCGAGCATCTGGGTCGGCCTGCTGATCCCGGCGGCGACGAGCGAGGCTGTCGGCCAGCGTCTGCACAGGATCGCCGCGGAGGCGCTTGGCGATCCGGAGGTGCGCAAGGCCATCGATGCCGCGGGCGGCAGCGTCCCGCCCCCGATGTCGCTCGCCGAGGCCGCGCGTTTCTATGCGGCAGACGCGGCGAAGCTGCAGGCCCTGGCAAAGGCCGCGCGCATCGAGCCGCTGTAGGCAGCGGGCCGCCGCGGACCTACCAGCGCCGCGCACGTCGTCCGCTGCGCCTCGACGCCTGGCGTTCGGGGCGGTGAGCGGGGAGCACGTCCGTCTGCCGCCGTGGCGCTTCGCGCGCATCGACCTGCAGGGCCAGGGGCCGGGCCCTGTACGCCAGCAGCGCGCGTCCGGGGCGGATGCGAGGGCGCGTCGGCCGGATGCCGATCGGCGGGGCCGGAGCGGCATGTGTCGCTTCGAAGCGCTGTTCCTTCTTGCGCAGGTAGTGCATCAGCACATGCGAGGCCATGTTGATGCCCAGGGTGCCGAAAGCCGCCGGCAGGATGTACAGCGCGATCGAGAGCTCCGAGGTGAAGACCCGGTCGTCGGCCAGCGAGGGGGTCGCCAGGGCGGCGCTCGACAGCGCACGCAGCAGCACCAGGTCCACGCTGGCCATCGCCACCAGCAGCAGGCCGAAGACGAGCACCGTCGTCTTCGAGAACGCGCGCCGCACGAACAGCGTGAAGAAGATGGCGCTGGGCAGCAGGACCGAGAGCGAGACGAGCGCCCAGAAACGGAACTCCGTAAAGACCGAGGCATTCGCGCCGCTCAGCATGGGCGTCTCTCCATGCCGTGTCGGAAGGCGACGCGCCACTGTGCGGGCGCACCGGGCGGGCAGGGGCTTGGGTGCATGCAGAGAGTGGGCCACCGGGCGGGCGTTCGAAGTTGTCCGCGCGGTAAATGGGCTGTAAACGAAAGCATCGGTTGGTGACGCAGTGGGCCTCGCGACGGCGGGGGGCTGCCGCTATAGTGCGCGGATTCCAGATTGATTCATTCAACGGAGGAGACCCATGCCGGACGACCTGACCACCGTGCTCACCGACTACTACGATGCGGTGCCCTACGACTCCCATCCGTTTCCGCAGACGGCCGCGGAGCATCTGGAAGCGCTGGCCTTCCTGTTCGGGCTCGAGAGCAAGCCGCCGGCGCAGGCCCGGGTGCTGGAACTGGGGTGTGCGTCGGGCGGCAACCTGCTGCCCTTCGCCGCGCGCCATCCGCAGGGCAGCGGCCTGGGCGTGGACCTGTCGAGCGTGCAGGTGGCCCAGGGCGTGCAGGCGATCGGCCAGACGCGGCTGGGCAACGTCGAGCTGCGGGCCTTCGACATCTCGCAGATCGACGCCTCCTTCGGCCTGTTCGACTACATCATCTGCCACGGCGTCTACAGCTGGGTGCCGCCTTCGGTGCAGGACGCGATCCTGCGCGTGTGCTCCGAGAACCTCGCGCCCCAGGGCGTGGCCTACGTCAGCTACAACGTCTACCCGGGCTGGAAGGCACGCGAGATCGTGCGCGACGCGATGATCCTGCGCGGCGGCCCACGCGAACTACCGGCGGAGAAGCTGGCCTATGCGCGCGGCATGCTCGACTTCCTCGAGGAATCGGCGCGCCCCGACAGCGTGCTCAAGAAGACGCTGGAGGAAACCCTGCCGCTGGTGCGCACCGGCAACAGCTCCTACCTGATCCACGAGTTCCTCGAGCCCTGCAACGCGCCCTGCTATTTCAAGCAGTTCGTCGAGCGCGCCGGCAGCCACGGCCTGGCCTACCTGGCCGATGCCGAGCCCTCGACCATGTACGTGCAGAACTACGGCGAAAAGGTGCGCGAGCCGCTGCTGCGCGAATGCGGCGGCAGCCAGATCATGATCGAGCAGTACCTCGACTTCCTCGTCAACCGGACCTTCCGGCAGACGCTGCTGGTCAAGCAGGATCGCGCCGGCGGCATCCGCTACGGCACCGACCTCGCGCGCCTGCGCGCGCTGTCCTATGCGGGCGTGTTCCGGCCCGACGACGGCGCGGCGATCGCGCTCGACGGGCCGGAGCAGCGCTGCACCGCGATCCGCAACATCAAGGTCAGCCTGCGGGTGCCGCTGCACAAGGTGGTGGCGCAGGTGCTCGACCGCCACTATCCCGCCGCGGTGCCGCCCGAAGTGCTGGTCGCCGAGGTGTGCCGCCACACCGGTGCGCCGGCGGCCCAGGTCGAGGCGCCGGTGATGGCGCTGCTCGAGGAACTCCTGATCCTGGGCGCGGTGCGCGTGCGGCTCAGCCCGGTCGAGCTGGCGGCGCAGGTGTCGGCGAAGCCGCGCGCGCTGCCGGCGGTCCGCCTGGACCCGGGCCTGCCGCTCTCGGCGGGGCCTTCGGCTTCGGCCTGCAATCTCTGGCACGAGCAGGTCGCGCTGTCGCCGATCGAGCGCTGCCTGCTGCCCCTGCTCGACGGCGCGCACGACCATGACGCGCTGGCCGAGCACCTGGTCGGCGAGGCGAGGGCGGACCGCCTGAGCTTCCATGCGGACGGCGCGCCGCTGCGCGACCCCGGCGCCCTGCGCCCCTTCGCCGACCAGCAGGTGGCGCGCGCGCTCGAAGACCTCCGGCGCAAGGGTCTGCTCACCGCCTGAGAGGTCCCCGGTTTTTTGTGACCCACCCAGAAGGAAGAGACAACATGACGACACGCATCTGGAATTCCCCGCTGCGCCTCACGGTCGCGGCCGCGGTCGTGCTGGCCGCCGCGGCGCCGCTGCACGCGGCCTCGGTCGCGCCGGTCGCCGCGCCCAACGGCATGGTCGTGACGGCGCAGCACCTGGCCTCGCAGGTCGGCGTCGACGTGCTCCGCAAGGGCGGCAACGCGGTCGACGCGGCGGTCGCCGTGGGCTACGCGCTGGCCGTGGTCTACCCGGCCGCGGGCAACCTGGGCGGCGGCGGCTTCATGACGCTGCAGCTGGCCGACGGCCGCAAGACCTTCCTCGACTTCCGCGAGAAGGCGCCGCTCGCGGCCACGGCCAACATGTACCTCGACAAGGACGGCAACGTCATCAAGGGCCTGAGCACCCATGGCCACCTGGCCGTGGGCGTGCCCGGCACGGTGTCGGGCATGGAGTACGCGCGCGAGAAATACGGCACCCTGTCGCGGGCCGCGCTGATCGCGCCCTCGATCGCACTGGCCGAAAAAGGCTTCGCGCTCGACCAGGGCGACATCGACATGTTCCAGACCGCCACCGCCGATTTCCAGAAGGATCCGGTGTCGGGGGCGATCTTCCTCCACAAGGGCCAGCCCTTCGCGGTCGGCCAGAAGCTGGTGCAGAAGGACCTGGCCAAGACGCTGAAGGCGATCAGCGCCAAGGGCACCGACGGCTTCTACAAGGGCTGGGTCGGCAGCGCCATCGTGGCCTCGAGCCAGGCCGGCAAGGGCATCCTCACGCAGGCCGACCTCGACCAGTACAGGACGCGCGAGCTGGCGCCGGTGGAATGCGACTACCGCGGCTACCGCGTGGTCTCGGCGCCGCCGCCGAGCTCGGGCGGCGTGGTGATCTGCGAGATGCTCAACATCCTCGAGGGCTACCCGCTCAAGGACCTGGGTTTCCGCTCGGCCCAGTCGGTGCACTACCAGATCGAGGCCATGCGCCATGCCTATGTCGACCGCAACAGCTACCTGGGCGACCCCGACTTCGTGAAGAACCCGCTCGACCGGCTGCTCGACAAGGGCTACGCCGAGAAGATCCGCGCGGTGATCGATCCGAACAAGGCCGGCGTGTCGAAGGACATCAAGCCGGGCGTCGCGCCGCATGAGGGCAGCAACACCACCCACTACTCGATCACCGACCAGTGGGGCAACGCGGCCTCGGTGACCTACACGCTCAACGACTGGTTCGGCGCCAAGGTCACGGCCGCCAAGACCGGCGTGCTGCTCAACAACGAGATGGACGACTTCACCTCGAAGATCGGCGTGCCCAACATGTACGGCCTGGTGCAGGGCGAGGCCAACGCCATCGCCCCGGGCAAGCGCCCGCTGAGCTCGATGAGCCCGACCATCGTGAGCAAGGACGGCAAGCCGGTGTTCGTGGTCGGCACGCCCGGCGGCAGCCGTATCATCACGGCCGTGCTCCACACCATCCTGAACGTGGTCGACTACGGCATGAACGTGCAGGAAGCGGTCGACGCGCCGCGCTTCCACCAGCAATGGCTGCCCGACGTGACCAACGTCGAGACCTTCGCGCTGTCGCCCGACACGCGCAAGATCCTGACCGACATGGGCCACAACCTGGGCGTACCGCAGCCGGCCAACCACCTGGCGGCGATCATCGTGGGCGCGCCCTCGCTGGGCGGCAAGCCGGTCGGCAACAATCGCTTCTACGGCGCCAACGATCCACGGCGCAATTCGGGCCTGGCGCTCGGCTACTGATCCTCTCCATTCAACTGTTCGACGGCCGCCCCGCGCGGCCGCTTTTATTTCGATGCATCTGCAGGACATCCTCTACACCCAGGGCTTCGGCACGCGGCGCGTCTGTGCCGGCCTGGTCCAGCAAGGCTTCGTGACCGTGAACGGCCAGCCCGTCACCGACGCCGGCCAGGACATCGCCGTGACCGAGGGCATGCCCTTCACCGTGCAGGGCACGGCCTGGGAATACCACGAGAAGGCTTACGTTCTGCTGCACAAGCCGGCCGGCACCGAGTGCTCGCAGAAACCCTCGACATGGCCCAGCATCTACACCCTGCTGCCCTCGCCGCTGCGGCTGCGGCCCAACAAGGGTGCGGTGCAGGGCGTGCAGGCCATCGGCCGGCTCGACCAGGACACCACCGGCCTGCTGCTGCTGACCGACGACGGCCAGTTCATCCACCGCATGGGCTCGCCCAAGCACCATGTGCCCAAGGTCTACGAGGTCACGGTCAAGCATCCGCTGGACGAGGCCCAGGTGCAGAAACTGCTCGACGGCGTGGTGCTCGACGACGATCCGAAGCCGGTGCGCGCCGCGGCCTGCGAGGCGGTCGGGCCGCTGCACCTGCGCCTGACGCTGACCGAGGGCAAGTACCACCAGGTCAAGCGCATGGTCGCGGCCGTGGGCAACCGGGTCGAGGCGCTGCACCGCTCGCGCATCGGCGGCCTGGCGCTGCACGAGGCGATGGCGCCGGGCCAGTGGCGCTGGCTCACGGCCGAGGAAGTGGACGCCCTGCGCACCGCCCGGCCCAAAGGGTGACGGAATAGGGGGCGCGGCCGCTTTTTGCTTGCGCGAGGTCAGCCGCAGGCAAGGCTGGTACGTTATCGTTCGAACTGCTGTCACGGAAGCTCTCCCTTGCGATTCAATGCACCCCCGACCGGCCGCCTCGCGGCCTTTTTCCTGGCCTGCGCCTTCCAGTTGCTGCCCGCCGCGGCCGCCACGCCGCCGCCCCCGCTGTTCGTCCTGAATTCGCTGGACGCCACGGTCAGCGTGGTGGACCCGCTCACCTGGACCGAGAAGCAGCGCATCCCGACCGGCAAGGAGCCGCACCACATCTACATGACGCCCGACGAGAAGTCGGTCATCGTGGCGAATTCGGCCGGCGACTCGCTGACCTTCCTGAACCCGCGCACGGCCGAGGTGCAGCGCGTGGTCTACGGCATCATCGACCCGTACCAGCTGCAGTTCTCGCGCGACATGAAGTGGTTCGTCACGGCGGCCAACCGGCTCAACCATGTCGACATCTACCGCTGGGACGGCAAGGACCTCAAGCTCGCCAAGCGCATCACGACCGGCAAGACGCCCAGCCACATCTGGATCGACGCCACCAGCACCATCGCCTACGTGACCATGCAGGACAGCGACGAGCTGATCGCGGTCGACCTGCCCACGCAGACCATCAAGTGGCGCACCGCCACCGGCCCGATGCCGGCGGACATCTTCGGCGTCCACAACGACCGCACCTTGCTGGTCGGCCTGACCGGCAGCGACGGCGTCCAGGTGTTCGACGTGGCCGGCCCGCAGCCCAAGATCGTCGGCAAGATCCCGACCGGCAAGGGCGCGCATGCCTTCCGCTCGGCCGGCGACGGCCTGAGCGTGTTCGTGAGCAACCGCGTGGCCAACACCGTGAGCCGGATCGACCTCAAGACCCTGCAGGTGATCGAGAGCTACGCCGTGCCCGGCGGCCCCGACTGCATGGACCTCTCGGCCGACGGCAAGACGCTCTACGTCACCTCGCGCTGGGCCAAGAAGCTCAGCGTGATCGACCTGGTGAGCCGAAAGGTCGTGCGGCAGGTCAATGTCGGGCGCTCGCCGCATGGCGTGTGGACCCTGGACCATGCCAAGCGCTGAGCGCCGCCGCGTCGTCGCCGGGTTGCTGGCGCTGTGCATCGGCACCGGCGCCCTGGCGCAGACGAAGTGCGAAAAACCGCTCTACCTGACCTTCGACACCGGCCACATGGGCGTGGCGCCGCTGATCGCCGAGGTGCTCAAGCGCCAGGACGTGCGCGTGACCTTCTTTGCGGCGGCCGAGCGCACGCAGACCGACGGCGACAGCCTGGACAACCACTGGGCCGCCTGGTGGAAGGCGAGGGCGGCCGAGGGCAACGAGTTCGCCTCGCACACCTACGACCATGTCTACTGGCGCGGCGACGTGCGCGGCACCGACCCCCAGTTCCGCATCCGGCCTTCGGCCGGTGCGCTGGCCGGGCGCGAGTTCACCTGGAGCGCGGCCAGGTACTGCGAGAACATCGCCAAGGCCAGCGACCGGCTGCAGCACATCACGGGCAAGAAGCCCTTGCCGCTGTTCCGCGCCCCCGGCGGCAAGACCTCGCCCAAGCTGCTGGCGGCCGCCAAGGCCTGCGGCTACGAACACGTGGGCTGGGCGCCCGCGGGCTTCCTGGGCGACGAGCTGCCGAGCGACAAATTCAGCAACGAGAAGCTGCTGCAGCAGGCGCTCGACAAGATCCGCAGCGGCGACATCCTGCTGGCCCACCTGGGCATCTGGTCGCGCCAGGACCCCTGGGCGCCGGCCGTGCTGGAGCCGCTGATCGTCGGCTTGAAGGCCAAGGGCTTCTGCTTCCAGACGCTGCGCCAGCATCCGCAGTACGCTGCCTGGATCGCCTCACACCCCTGACGCCCCTGAACGTCCCCGTGGACCCGGTATGGAATGGTTGACTGATCTTTTTGCAGGCTGCCAGCAATGGCTGTTCGAGGCCGTGGTGCAGCCGTTGGTCTACGCGGTCGGCCTGGGCGGCTGGGTCGAGGACGCCTTCGACGCCACCGGCTGGCTGCTGGTCGGCCTGATCCAGATCGCGATCCTGATCGCGGTCATCGGGCCGCTGCAGCGCTGGAAGCCGGTCGAGCCGGTGGTCGACCGGCGGGCGATCCGCACCGACGTGCTCTACACGCTGATCCACCGGCTCGGGCTGTTCCGCCTGGGCATCTTCTTCGTGCTCCAGCCCTTCTTCGACGACGGCCTGGGCCTGCTGCGCGGCGCCGGCTGGGGCTCGCTGCACCTGGACGAACTCTGGCCCGGCGTCACCGACGTGCCCTGGGTGGCGTTCGCGGTGTACCTGGTGGTGCTGGACTTCGTCGAGTACCTGATCCACCGCGGCCAGCATCGCTTCAACTGGTGGTGGAGCCTGCATTCGCTGCACCATTCGCAGCGCCAGATGACCATGTGGAGCGACAACCGCAACCATCTGCTCGACGACGTGATCCACGACGTGATCATCGTGATCGTGGCGCAGCTGATCGGCGTGGCGCCCGGGCAGTTCATCGCCATCGTGGCCTTCACCCAGCTCAGCGAAAGCCTGCAGCACGCCAACCTGCGCTGGAGCTTCGGCGCGCTCGGCGAGCGGCTGTGGATCAGCCCGCGCTTCCATCGGCTGCACCATGCGATCGGCATCGGCCACGAATCGAAGGGACCGCAAACGCTCGGGGGCCACAACTTCGGCGTGCTGCTGCCCTGGTGGGACATGCTGTTCCGCACGGTGAACTTCGAGCCGCGCTACGACGCCACCGGCATCCGCGACCAGGTCGAGCCCGATGCGCAGGGCCGGGTGCGCGACTACGGCCGCGGCTTCTGGTCGCAGCAGTGGCAGGGCCTGCGCCGGCTGGCGGGCCGAGGCTGAGGCCGCCGCGGCCGCCCTTCGAGACGCTGTCGCGCGGCGGCGTTATCCTCGGCACCCCATGCCACTCCTTCTCGACTCCTTCTGGCGTGCCGTCGCCTACTGCATGCGGCCCCGGGTGATCCTGTTGTCGCTGCTGCCGCTGGCCCTGATGGTGTTGCTGGCGGCGGGCTTCGGCTACTTCTTCTGGAGCGCCAGCGTGGCCTGGACGCGCGAGGCGCTCGACGCCTGGCCGATGCTGTCGAGCTTCTGGGGCTGGATCGGCGGTCTGTTCTCCAGCGATGTGCCGGCCATGCTGGCGCCGCTGGTCGTGATCTTCGCCGCCACGCCGCTGATCGTGCTGGTGTCGCTGCTGATCGTCGCCGGCATGATGGCCGGCCCGCTCACCAGCCTGGTGGCCGAGCGCCGCTTCCCGGCGCTGGAGCGCAAGAAGGGCGCCTCCTTCCTCGGCAGCGTGCTGCGCTCGCTGGCCTTCACCGTGCTGGCGCTGGTCGCGCTGGTGGTCTCGATGCCGCTGTGGCTGATCCCGCCGCTGGTGCTGATCCTGCCGCCGCTGATCTGGGGCTGGCTCACCTACCGCGTGATGAGCTTCGACGCGCTGGCCGAGCATGCCAACCCCGAGGAACGCCAGGCGCTGCTGCGCCAGCACCGGCTGCCGCTGCTGACCATCGGCGTGCTGTGCGGCTACCTGGGTGCCGCGCCGAGCATCGTCTGGGCGTCGGGGCTGCTGTTCGCCGCCGCCTTCTTCGTGCTGGTGCCGCTGGCGATCTGGATCTACACGCTGGTGTTCGCCTTCTCGGCCCTCTGGTTCGCCCACTACTGCCTCGACGCGCTGGCCCAGCTGCGCCTGCAGCGCGCGGCCGCGGTGCCGCCGCCCCTTCTTCCTTCTTCTTCCGAAGAGACCGCGCCGGTGCCCGGTCCTTCCATCCGATCGGACATCCCATGAATCGACATTTCGGCCTGATCGTCGTCGGCGACGAAATCCTGTCCGGCAAGCGCCTGGACAAGCACATGCCCAAGGTCATCGAACTGCTGGCCGCGCGCGGCCTCTCGCTGGCCTGGGCCGAGTACGTGGGCGACGTGCCCGAGCGCATCACGGCCGCGCTGGCGCGCGCCTTCGCCTCGGGCGACATCGTGTTCTCGACTGGCGGCATCGGCGCCACGCCCGACGATCACACCCGCCAGTGCGCGGCCGCCGCGCTGGGCGTGCCGCTGGTGCTGCACCCCGAGGCCGAGCGGCTGATCCGCGAACGCATGCAGGACACGGCGCGCGAGCAGGGCACGGTCTACGAACCCGAGCGCCCGGACAACATCCACCGCCTGAACATGGGCGTGTTCCCGGCCACCGCCGAGATCATCCGCAACCCCTACAACAAGATCCCGGGCTTCAGCGTGGGCGACGTGCACTTCGTGCCCGGCTTCCCGGTCATGGCCTGGCCGATGATCGAGTCGGTGCTCGACGAGCGCTATGCGCCGCTGTTCGCCCAGGGCCAGGCGGCCGAGAAGTCGGTGATCGTCTTCGGTGCCATGGAGGCGACCCTCACGCCGCTGATGCTGGCCATCGAGGCGGCGCACGAGGGCGTCAAGGTGTTCAGCCTGCCCAGCGTCGACCATCCCGAGTACGGCCGCCACATCGAACTGGGCGTCAAGGGTGCCTCGGACCGGCTCGAAGCCGCCTATCGCCAGCTGATCGACGGCCTGCACGCTTTTGACGCGCGCCTCGGCCCCGAGATGGTGCGTTAGGATGGATTGCACCAAATTGGCGCTTTTTTATCGCTTTGACGGGGCGCCAGCCCCAAAAGAGCCGCGTTGGGGATGCCCCGCAATGGCACAGAACCTGCATTCCCCTGCACACGTATTTCCAACCACTACCCTTTCAACCAGGAGAAATTGATGGCAAAGACCGTCGCCGATGTACTGAAGCTCGTCAAGGAAAACGAGGTCAAGTTCGTCGACTTCCGCTTCACCGACACCCGTGGCAAAGAGCAGCACGTGACCGTGCCGGTGTCGCATTTCGATGAAGACAAGTTCACTTCGGGTCATGCGTTCGACGGTTCGTCGATCGCGGGTTGGAAGGGCATCGAAGCCTCGGACATGCAGCTCATGCCCGACCCGAACACCGCCAACATCGATCCCTTCTTCGAAGAGACGACGCTGATCCTGACCTGCGACGTGATCGATCCCGCCGACGGCAAGGCTTACGACCGCGATCCGCGTTCGCTGGCCAAGCGCGCCGAGGCGTACATGAAGGCCTCTGGCCTGGGCGACACCGCCTTCTTCGGACCGGAACCCGAATTCTTCGTGTTCGACAACGTTCGCTGGAAGAACGACATGTCGGGCTGCTTCGTCAAGATCGACTCCGAAGAAGCCTCGTGGAACACCGACAAGGAATACGAGCACGGCAACACGGGCCACCGCCCGGCCGTCAAGGGTGGCTACTTCCCGGTGCCGCCGGTCGACAGCTTCCAGGACATGCGCTCGGAAATGAGCCTGGTGCTCGAAGCCCTGGGCATCCCGGTCGAAGTGCATCACCACGAAGTGGCCAACGCCGGCCAGATGGAACTCGGCACCAAGTTCAGCACGCTGGTCCAGCGCGCCGACTGGGTCCAGCTGCAGAAGTACGTGATCCAGAACGTGGCCCATGCCTACGGCAAGACCGCCACCTTCATGCCCAAGCCCATCGTCGGCGACAACGGCTCGGGCATGCACGTGCACCAGTCGGTCTGGAAGGACGGCAAGAACCTGTTCGCCGGTGACGGCTATGCCGGCCTGTCGGAATTCGCGCTGCACTACATCGGCGGCATCATCAAGCACGCCCGTGCCCTGAACGCCATCACGAACCCCGGCACCAACAGCTACAAGCGCCTGGTGCCCGGCTTCGAAGCCCCGGTGAAGCTGGCCTACTCGGCCAAGAACCGTTCGGCATCGATCCGCATCCCCTTCGTGGCCAACCCCAAGGGCCGCCGCGTCGAGGCACGCTTCCCCGATCCGCTGATGAACCCGTACCTCGGTTTCGCCGCGCTGCTGATGGCTGGCCTCGACGGCGTCGAGAACAAGATCGATCCGGGCGAAGCCGCGACCAAGGATCTCTACCATCTGCCGCCGGAAGAAGACGCGCTGATCCCGACCGTCTGCCACAGCCTCGACCAGGCGCTGGAAGCACTCGACAAGGACCGCGCCTTCCTGACCAAGGGTGGCGTGTTCACCGACTCTTACATCGATGCCTACATCGACCTGAAGATGCAGGAAGTCACGCGCCTGCGCATGGCCACGCACCCGGTCGAATTCGACATGTACTACTCGCTGTAAGAGGCACGCCCCAGGCTTCGCGCACTGCGTGTCGCTTGTCCCACCCCCTGCCGGGGGCGACACCCGAGGACCGGCGAAGCCGGTTCCTCGGTGTCTCGCGAAGGGAGCTTGCGCCAGGTGGGCGCGGCGCTGGCGATTTGAAAGGACGGCTTTGGCCGTCCTTTTTCATTGGAGGGGAACACCGGGGCAGGGCATCACTCGAATTGCATCAGAATGCCCTTTGCTTCGCGCCCAGACTTCCCGAGGACCATGAAGAAACTACTTTTTCCACTGCTGCTGGTGATGCTTCCGCCCGCCCTGCTGCCGGCCCAGGCCCAGGAGCGCGTCTGGCGCTGCGGCAACGAATACACCAACAACGCCGCCGACGCCCAGAGGCGCGGCTGCAAGGTCATGGAAGGCGGCAACGTCACCGTCGTCCAGGGCGCGCGGCCGCCGGGCGCGGCGGCCCCGTCGGGCGGCGGCGCGGCGGCCCGCGCCCCGGCCGGCAGCCCGCGCGTGGAAGGTTCGGACCAGCGCGCGCGCGATGGCGAGGCCCGCGCGGTGCTCCAGTCCGAACTGCGCAAGGCCGAGGCACGCCAGGCCGAGCTGCTCAAGGACTACAACAACGGCGAGCCCGAGAAGCAGGGCGGCGAAGCGCGCAACTACCAGAAGTACCTCGACCGCGTGGCCGACATGAAGGCCGAGATCGCGCGCAACGAGAGCGACATCGCCGGCATCCGGCGCGAGATCGGCCGCCTGCCGCCGGCGGCGCCCTGACATGGCCTTCGGCAAGACCGCCTCTTCGCTCAAACGCTTCCAGCCCTTCGACCTGCTGGCCACGCTCATCGCGGTGGTCAAGGACGACGGCTCGGTGCTGTTCGCCAACGCCGCGCTCGAGGACGCGCTGGGCACTTCGCGCCGCACGCTCGAAGGCTCGCAGTTCGGCGCCTGCTTCCAGGAGCCGCAGGTGCTGCGCACCGCCATCGACGGTGCGCGCAGCAACGATTTCGCCACCTTGCGTTACGAGGCCTTCCTGCGCCGCGTCAACCACGAACTGATGCCGGTGCAGGTCACGCTCGCGCAGGGCGACAAGCCGGGCGAACTGATCATCGAACTCTCGCCGCTCGAGCAGCAGGTGCGGCAGGACCGCGAGGAGCGGCTGATCGACCAGGCGCAGGCCAACAAGGAACTGATCCGCAACCTGGCCCACGAGATCAAGAACCCGCTGGGCGGCATCCGCGGCGCCGCGCAGCTGCTGCAGATGGAGGTCGAGTCGCGTGATCTCATCGAGTACACGCAGGTCATCATCCACGAGGCCGACCGGCTGCAGACGCTGGTCGACCGCCTGCTCGCGCCGCACCGCCGGCCACACGTGGTGGGCGACGTCAACATCCACGAGGTCTGCGAGCGCGTGCGCTCGGTGATCCTCGCGGAGTTTCCGCGCGACCTGCACATCGAGCGCGATTTCGACGTCTCGATCCCCGAGTTCCGCGGCGACCGCGAGCAGCTGATCCAGGCCACGCTCAACATCGTCCACAACGCGGCGCAGGCGCTGGTCGAGCGCCGCGCGGCCGGCGATGCGCGCATCACTTTCAAGACCCGAATCGCGCGCCAGGTCATCTTCAACAAGCAGTGGTATCGACTGGCATTGGAATTGCATGTCATCGACAACGGACCGGGTGTACCCGATGCCATCAAGGACCGCATCTTCTATCCGCTGGTGTCGGGCAGGGACGGCGGAACGGGCCTCGGATTGACGCTGGCGCAGACCTTCGTGCAGCAGCACCATGGGGTGATCGAATGCGACAGCGTGCCCGGCCGGACCGATTTCAAGATATTGATACCGCTGCCCTAGCAGCAAGACGACAAGGAGTTGCATGAAGCCGATCTGGATAGTAGATGACGACCAATCGATCCGCTTCGTGCTGGAAAAGGCATTGCTGCGCGAAGACCTGCCCACGCGCAGCTTCACCAATGCACGCGAGGTGCTGGCCGCGCTCGAGCTCGCGGACGACGACGAACAGCAGGGCCCGCAGGTGCTGGTGAGCGACATCCGCATGCCGGGCGGTTCGGGCCTCGACCTGCTCGACAAGATCAAGGCCAAGCACCCCGGCCTGCCCGTCATCATCATGACGGCCTTCTCCGACCTCGACAGCGCGGTCTCGGCCTTCCAGGGCGGCGCCTTCGAGTACCTGCCCAAGCCCTTCGACCTGCCGCGCGCGGTCGAACTCATCCGCCGCGCCGTCGGCGAGAGCCAGCGCGAGGAGGTGGCCGAGGAACGCATGGCGGCGGCCCCCGAAATGCTGGGCCAGGCGCCCGCGATGCAGGACGTGTTCCGCGCCATCGGCCGGCTGGCGCAGAGCAATGTGACGGTGCTGATCACCGGCGAATCGGGCTCGGGCAAGGAACTGGTGGCGCGCGCGCTGCACAAGCACTCGCCGCGCGCCAACGGCCCCTTCGTGGCCATCAACACCGCGGCCATCCCCAAGGACCTGCTCGAGAGCGAACTCTTCGGCCACGAGCGCGGCGCCTTCACCGGCGCGCAGACCATGCGCCGCGGCCGCTTCGAGCAGGCCGAGGGCGGCACGCTGTTCCTGGACGAAATCGGCGACATGCCCTTCGACCTGCAGACGCGCCTGCTGCGCGTGCTGAGCGACGGCCATTTCTACCGCGTGGGCGGCCACAACTCGGTCAAGGCCAACGTGCGCGTGATCGCCGCCACCCACCAGGACCTCGAGCAGCGCGTGAAGCTCGGCGGCTTCCGCGAAGACTTGTTCCACCGCCTCAACGTGATCCGCCTGCGGCTGCCCGCGCTGCGCGAGCGCGGCGAGGACGTGCCGGCGCTCACGCGCCATTTCCTGCAGCAGAGCGCCAAGCAGCTGGGCGTCGAGCCCAAGCGCATCTCCGATGCGGCCCTCGCGCAGCTCGCGACCTTCGGTTTTCCCGGCAACGTGCGCCAGCTCGAGAACATCTGCCACTGGCTGACCGTGATGGCGCCGGCGCAGCTGATCGAGACCAAGGACCTGCCACCCGAAGTGATGGCCGCGCCCGCGGCCGATGCCGTGGCGCTGCATGCCCCGGTGCCGCCATTGGCGGGCCTGGCCGCGGAGCACGACGGCGACGCGCCCCTTGCCGCCATCGCGGCGCCGGCCGCAACCATCGCCGCACCCGAGACCGCCACCGCCGCGGAGTGGGAAGGCGGGCTGGAGCTCGAAGCGCAGCGCCTGCTGTCGGCGGGCCACACCGATGTCTGGGAAGTGCTGTCGCGCCGCTTCGAATCGCGCCTGATCCTCACCGCACTGGCCAACACCCGCGGCCGCCGCATCGAGGCCGCGCAGAAGCTCGGCATCGGCCGCAACACCATCACCCGCAAGATCCAGGAACTGGGCCTGGAGTAGCCCTTTCCTCGGCACCCCACCTATGCGCGGAACACCGCGGAACCGGCTCCGCCGGGCCGCCGGTGTTGCCCCCTTGAGGGGGAGGGCGAAGCGACACGCAGTGCGCGAAGCCTTCGGGGGTGGGTCGATGCTGCGGAACCGGCTTGGCCGGGCCGCCGGTGTTGCCCCCTTGAGGGGGAAGGGCGAAGCGACACGCAGTGCGCGAAGCCCTTCGGGGGTGGGCTAATTCAGCGGCTCCTTTGCCCCAGCGTGCGCGAGTCGAGCTGGAAGTTGCCGCTCTTGTCCCAGAGCCAGGTGTCGACGTAGGTGTGCGGACCCAGTCGGCCCGGCGGCGGCAGGGGCGAGGCCTTGCGGATCAGCTCGGCGATCATGTCCGGCACTTCGGGCGCATGGCTGGGCCGGCGGCTGAAGCTCACGTTGAGCACCTTGCCGGTGGCGTCGATGTCGGTTTCGACCACCACCACTGCATAGACCAGCGGCGGGATCTTGCCCTTGTAGATGCGCGTGGGATAGGTCTTGTAGATCTGGCCCGAGCCCAGCTTGCGGTAGGCGCGCACGGCCGGGGTCTGGTTGGTGATCAGCCGCACGGGTTCGACCTCGGATGCGGGTGTGACGGTGCTCGCGGCCTCGGCGACCGCGTTTGACGTGATCGCCGCATCCGGCGGTGCCGCGGGCTTCAGCGGCGCACAGCCGACCAGCAGGACGCCCACGATCGCAGCGGCTGCTGCGAGGTGCCGGTCGTGCGTGGCGCGCATGGTGTCAGTCCGGCTGGTCGAGCGTCAGCACCACGGGCGCATGGTCGCTGGGCTTTTCCCACTTGCGCGGCACGCGGTCGATGACGCAGCCTACGGCGCGCGGCACCAGCGGCGCGCTCACCAGGATGTGGTCGATGCGCAGGCCGCGGTTCTTCTGGTAGCCCAGCATGCGGTAGTCCCACCACGAGAAGCTCTTCTCGGGCTGCTCGAACAGGCGGAAGGCATCGGTGAGCCCCAGCGCGAGCAGCGCGCGGAAGTGATCGCGTTCCTCGGTCGTGTGGTGGATGGTTTCCTTGAGGCCGACCGGATCGAAGCTGTCGCGGTCTTCCAGCACGATGTTGAAGTCGCCCAGCAGCACGAGGTCGGGATGGGCGGCCATCTCGGCCGCCAGCCAGCCGCGCAGCGCGTCGAGCCAGCGCATCTTGTAGGCGAACTTGTCGCTGCCCGGCGCCTGGCCGTTGACGAAGTAGCCGTTGACCACGCGCAGCGAGCCATGGGCCGTGTCGACGGTGGCGCTGATCACGCGCGAATGCTCGTCGGTGAAGCCGCCGATGTTCTTCGCGACGTTGCTCACCGGCGCGCGGCTGAGGATCGCCACGCCGTTGTAGGTCTTCTGGCCGAAGTAGGCGGCCTGGTAGCCGGCCGACTGCAGCACGTCGAGCGGGAATTTGTCGTCGCTCATCTTGAGCTCCTGCAGGCACAGCACGTCGACGGGGTTGGCGATCAGCCAGTCGAGCACGTGCTGCAGGCGAGCGGTGAGCGAGTTGACGTTCCAGGTGGCTATTTTCATGGCGTAAAAGATGTTGCAGATCGATGGCTTGCACGCACCGATCTTCGAGGAAGCGATCCTGGCTGCCGCATCGCTTCGTGGGCCGATGCGGGCGCCGGGCACCCGCCCATCCTAGCGCTCCCCGGGCGCCAGGTGCGGGTCGCCGGAGGTCTGGAAGCGATGGGCCGGGTGAGTGCGCGCCGACAGCGGCCGCTTGCTCAGGGCTTGAAGGCCGTCCAGCCCTTGAAGCTCAGTCCCGCATAGAACAGCTCGACGTTCGAGAACCCCGCCGCGTACAGCAGCGCCACGTCCTGTTCCGGCGAGAGCACGGGCAGGCGCTCCTTGATCGCTGCGATGCTGCTCCGGGCCTGCACCGCCGGCACGCCGGAGGCGATCGCGAAGGCAGCGTTGCGCGCGAGCCATCGGTCCTTGCCGGGATCGTCGTCGGCAAAGCTGTGGTGCGCGACGACCAGGGGCGCGCCGGGCCGGAGCCGTCGATGGATCTGGGCCAATGTCTCGCGGCGCTCGGCTGCCGGCAGGAAGTGCAGCGTGAGCAGGCAGGTCGCGGCGTCGAAGGGGCCTTCGGGCGCGCTGTCGATGTAGCCCTCGTGCCAACGCACGCGCGAGGCGAGGGGGCCCAGCGTGGTGCGCGCCAGCGCAAGCATTTCCGCGGACGGGTCCACGCCATCGAATTGCCAGGCCGGCTGCAACTCGGCAAAAGCCTTCAGTTCCAGCCCGCCGCCGGCGCCGAGCACCAGCACCCGCGCATCGGCGGGTGCACGCTCGGCCATCAGCAAGCTTGCCATCTTGTGAAGGTCGCGCAGGCCGGGGACCAGCCGCGCGGTCTTGTCGGCGTAGCCCGAGACCAGGGCCGGGTCGGAGAACGGCGTCATGCGAGATGGCCCTCCGACGGCATGCACAGGTGGCGCGTGACACCGCGCGTCCGGAGGCTTTTGAATATCATGCAACTTATGATGTTGCATCAAGCGCCGAATGTCAAGACGCGGCCCGGGCCGGCGCCGCCGGGGCCCGGCCTTCGCGGTCTCAGCGGGTTTCGCGTCGGCTCTCGAAAGCCTGTTGGCGCTGTGCGATCACCAGCGCATCCATCGCCCGTTTGGAGGCCAGGAAATCCGTGCCGCAGGTGCGGCAGCGGTAGGCCCTGATGCCGGGCAGCAGTCTCATCCAGAAGCTGCGTTCCATGCGGTCGGCCGCGACCGGCTCGCATGCGCACCTCAACCCTGGAAACTTCTTGTGCAACGCCATTTCGCCATCTTCCCGATTGAACCTGCCTGACCGTTGTCAGGAGAAGGGGCGCGATGCTAGCGCAGCTTCAAGTAACGAACATGTCGGTTCCGAGACGACGCCGAAGGGCCGGGATCGGCCTGCGCGGACGGCACCGCGGGGCGCACTTCTTCCCGGGTGCTGCAGCCTTTCAGACGCTTTGCGCAAGCGCGATGCGGCGAAGAAAGGCCGCGACGTCATCGGTCGGGATGCCCTTCCTGGCGTTGTAGGTGATGCCCGGGTCCCAGGCGACGCCGGGTTCTTCGGCGAAGGCCAGCCGGTATTTGCGCATCACGTCGTTGGGCTGGCGTGCGAGGTCCTGCCGAAGCCTCTCGACCGTCCATTCCGTGCGCGCGACCTTTGTCTGGAAGACCTGCTCGATCACGTCGGCCAGGCGCCCGTAGCTGAGGGTCTCGCCGGCGGTGAAGAAGATCCGGTTCGTGCCGGGCGCATGGGTGAAGAGGATGTCCGCCGTCAGCTTGCCGATGTCCTCGGCCGTCGTCACGGTCACGCGAGTGTTCCAGCTGCCCAGCGCATGGACGCTCATCTGCTGGAGGTTCGCGACACCGAAGGCCGGCTCGAACAGGAAGCTGGTGAACATCCCGGTCGAGACGATGGTCCAGCAGCTCGCCTGCTGTGCCCGCAGCAGGGCGCGCACCGCGATCTGTTCGTCGAAGATGCCGCCGCCGCTGCCGGCTTCGATCGTGTCGTAGTCGACGCCGAATTGCCACGGCACGTAGCGCTCGACGCCTGCCTCCAGGGCCGCGGTCGTGAGCTTGAACTGCGTGCCCGGGCCGCCGACGAAGCCCGTGCAATTGACCACGGTCTGGAACGGCCGGAAGACCTCGGCGAGTGCCGATGCGCTCGCCGTGGCGATGTCGGCGTAGACCGGGGTCACGTCGAGCTGCGCCAGCGCCGCCAGCACCGTGCGCCGGGCGGGCGTGGGCGAGGGCGAGGGCGAGGGCGCCGCGTCGGGCCGCAGCAGCGCGCCGATGCGGGTGCCTGCCGGACCCGCGCGGGCGGCGAGCGCGCGGATCACGCTCAGTCCCAGTTCTCCGGTGCCGACGACCAGGATGCGGGGGATGATGGGGGCGCGGCCATGCTGCATGGATTCTTCTCCTGTGAAAATCGGCAGTTGGACCCGGAACCCCCCGGGCAAAAGAAGGCACACGCGTGATACCGCCAGAAAAAGTCGAGCAGTTGATCCAGCAGTCGCATGCCGTCTGCGCCGCGCTGAGCGACGACGACGACGGACTCAAGCGCGAGTTGCTCGCGCACGCCGGCAACCGATGGTCGCTCGGTGTGGTCCATACCCTGGGCGTGTCGGGCCGTCTCCGGCATGCCGATCTGGGACGTCGACTGGCGGGCGTGACCCAGCGGATGCTGACGCGCACGCTGCGGCAGCTGGAGCGCGATGGCCTGGTGCAGCGCTTCGACCACCGCGAAACGCCGCCGCGCGTCGAGTACGCGCTCACGATCCTGGGCCGCGAACTGCTCTGCCAGATGATCCCGCTGTGGACCTGGGTGATCGAGAACGCCGACGGCATCCGCGCACAACGCCGAGCCTTCGACGCAGCGCAGTCTGCCTAGCGCGCAGTTCCGCAGGAAGGCGCGCCGTAATCCGGTTCAGGTCACGCAGTCGCCCGTGCTCACCGGGAAAGGGCCGCCAGCTTCTTCTTCGCGCTCTGCAGCAGCCCGAGCCGCTCGGCCGGCAAGCGGGCCTTGGTGTCGCCGGGCGCGACGATCTCGAAGGTCGAGGCCGCGGCCAGCCGGTGCACGAGTGCATCGTGACGCGCCGGCGCGCTGAGCCGGTTCGCCGACACCACATGCACCTGCAGGTGGCGATGGAGGCTCTTCGACAGCTTCGTGCAGGCGGCCGTCATGGCCGCCTCGTCGGGCGTCACCGCGCCATGCACGACCACGAGTTCGACGACGTTGTTGTCGTCCTCGCCCAGGATGAAGGCGCGCACCACCGAGTCCTTGAACTTGGCGCGCAGCATGGCGCGGATCGGCTCGGCCGCGGCGAAGGACTTCAAGGCGATGCTGCGCAGCTCGCGGTAGAAGACGAAGGAAGGGTCGGTCTTGAAGGCGGGGGGCTGATCCGCCTGCAGCGTCTGCGATGCCAGGATCCCGCTTCGCACCAGGTGCTCGAGCGTGGACGCGAGCACGTCCGGCGCCAGCTTCGTGCGCTGCGTCAACTCCTTCGATGACAGCCACTGATCCGGCGCCGCGTACACGACCTGCATGAGTTTCTGCACGGCGGGGGACAGGAGGAAGTCTGCGGCACTCAAGGGCGTTCCGATTCGGTGGGTGACTGGGAAGGGCCTGGATTATGAAGTCGAGGGCCTCCGTGCCGGGCGGGTGGACGGCTCAGGCGGCCTTCGTGCCGCTGCCTTGCCGGCGCATGCGCTCGGCCAGGCGCGACAGGCCGAGGCAGATGAGGAAGTAGAACAGCGCCACCGTCGCGTAGAGCTCCACATGGTAGGGCCGCCAGGTCGTATCGGCCACCACGGCCTTGGCCGCGCTCAAGACATCGAACACGCCGATCACCGCGACCAGCGACGTGTCCTTGACGGCACCGACGAACACGCCCAGCGCAGCGGGAGCGGCGATGCGCCTGGCCTGCGGCAGCAGCACCGACCACAGCACGGCGGCCGGCCGCATGCCCAAGGCCATCGCGCTGATCACCTGGCTGGCGGGCACGGCCTGCAACGCCCCGCGCAGCACCTCCGCCAGCAGGCAGGCGGTGTGCAGCACCAGGGCCGCCAGCGCCAGCTGGAACTTCGAAGACGACCAATCGCCGCCCCACCAGACCGGGATCAGGAAGGACACGAGCAGCAGCTGCGTGATCAGGGGCACGGCACGCACGGCTTCGATCAGCAGCACGGCCGGCACCCTGAGCCAGGCCCGCCGGCTGCGGCGCATCAGCATGAGCAGCACCGCCAGTGGCAGCGCCAGCGCGATCGACGCGACCGACATCACCACGGTCACCAGCACGCCGCCCCACTGCACCGGCAGCAGGGGCGGTGCGCCATCGAACACGCCGGCCAGCACCAGCCCTGCCAGCAGCCATGCCGCGCCCGCTCCTGCGAGACGCGCGCGCGGGCCCAGGCGTGGCATGAAGGCGGCGCCGACGCCGGCGACCACCAGCACGATGGCCAGCAGCGCGGCCGGGCGCTGCGGCGGCGCCATCGTGCCGAACATGAGCAGTGGCCAGTTCGCGGCGACGGCCACCCAGCACGCACCGCCTGCGTTCTCGCACGCTGCCGCACCGCCGGTCCACACCGCCGACAGCAAGGCCCAGCGCAAGCCTGCCCACAGCGCCCATGCCCCCAGCACGGCCAGCACCGTGCTGAGCACGGCGTGCGGCGGTGTGCGCCACAAGGCCCGGGCCGTCAGTACAGGCACGCCCAGCCGCTGGCCCAGGCGGCTCATGCCGGCCCCCTCGATGCCTTGCCGGTTCACCCGTGCGTTGTAGCGCGCCAGGCCCCAGGCCATCAAGGCACTGGCGGCGAGATAGCAGGCCGCGGCCAGGGCCATGCCTTCGAGCGCGCGCCCGGTCTGCGTGATGGTGGTGTTGACGATGGCCGTCAGTTCCTGGTAACCGATGGCGATCGCGAGCGTGCTGTTCTTCAGCAGCATCAGGCACTGGTTGGCGAAGGGCGGCAGCGCGGCCCTGGCCGCATAGGGATAGACCACCGTGCGCGCCACGCCGGGCAGGCGCATGCCGAGCGCGGAAGCGGCATCGATCTGCCCCGTGGGGACGGCCAGCACGGCGCCGCGCACGATGTCGGAGATGTAGACCGCGTGGAACACCGTCAGGCCCAGCACCAGTGCGGTGAACTCGGGGCTCAGGCCCCCGCCGCCCGCCAGGCCGAGGCCGGCGAATCCGGGCAGGTCGAGCACCGGACGCGGCAAGGAAACGAGACGCCAGCCGGTCCACAGCATCAGCGCGGCCAGCGCCGGCCACCGGATGCGCCGCCTCACGCGGCCCAGTGCATGCCATGCGCCATGGGCGGGCAGGGGCAGCAGCCACAGCAGCGCCGCCGACACCGCGAGCACGGCCAGCGACCCGGCATGGGCGCCCGCGCCCTGAAGCATCGGCAATGCCAGGCCCCGGTTGGAAATGAAGACGCCGGGCAGCGGCTGCCAGGCTTCGCGCACCTCCGGCAAGCCCAGCAGCAACGCGTACCAGACGAACAGCTGCAACAGCACCGGCGTGTTGCGCACGGGCTCCACGAGGAGGGCCATGGCGCGATAGAGCAGCGGATGCCGCGTGAGCCGCAGCAGGCCCACCGCCAGGCCGAGCAGCGTGGCCAGCGGAAGCGCCACGGCCACCACGGTCACGGTGTTGACCAGGCCGGCCAGCAGCAGGTGGAGGTAGGTGTCGGTGGGGCCGGCGTCGAGCAGGCTTTCGGCGATCTGAAAGCCGGCGTGTTGGAACAGGAAACTGAAATCAGGCACGGCGATGCACGGGGAGGTCGAAGTGCGACGGCGCCATCGCCCATGAACGAGGGCGTCGGCGCGCCGGCCTGAAGACGATGAACGTTCCCCGGCGCGGGTGGCGCGCCGGGGAACCGGGAGGAAGGCGCGGGCGTCGCGTCCGGCGGCTTACTGGAAGGGCGGGGCGTAGAGCAGGCCGCCCTTGTTCCATTGCGCGTTCTGTCCTCGCTCGAGCTTGAGCGGCGTGTGGGGCCCGACGTTGCGGTCCCAGATCTCGCCGTAGTTGCCCACCGACTTGATCACCTGGTAGGCCCAGCGTTCTTCCAGCTGGAAGCTCTTGCCGATGCCGGGGTCGGTCCCGAGCAGGCGGCGGATCTGCGGGTCCTTGCTCTCGAGGAAGCTGTCGACGTTGGCCGAACTCAGGCCCAGCTCTTCGGCGGCGACCACGGCGTGCACGGTCCAGCGCACGATGTCGGCCCAGTTGCCGTCCTCGCGCCGGACCCAGGGGCTGAGCGGCGACTTGTTGACGCGCTCGGGCAGGATCACGTAGTCGTCGGCCTTGGCGGCGCGCGCCGCGCGGCTGGCCGCGAGCGTCGACGCGTCCGACAGGTAGACGTCGCAGCGCCCGGCGTAGAAGGCCTTCTCGAGTTCGACCAGGTTCTCGATCACCACCGGCCGGTACTTCAGCTTGTGGGCCGCGAACCAGTCCACCAGGTTCTGTTCGTTGTTGGTGCCGGGCTGGACGCAGACCTGCGCGCCATTGAGCTGGGTCGCGCTCTTGACGCCCAGCTTGCGCGGCACCAGGAAGCCCTGGCCGTCGTAGAAGACCACGGCGGTGGAGACATAGGGCTGGCCGGCGTCGCGGCCCGAGGTCAGGGTGGTGTTGCGGCTGAGCACGTCGATCTCGCCCGAGACCAGCGCGGGGAAGCGCTGCTGCGAACTGAGCGGCACATAGCGCACCTTGTCGGGCGAGCCCAGCACGGCGGCCGCCAGCGCCTTGCAGATGTCGACGTCGAGGCCGCTCCACTTGCCCTGGCTGTCGGCCAGCGAGAGGCCAGCCGAGCCCTGGCTCACGCCGCAGACCAGCTGGCCGCGCTTCTTGATGGCGTCGACCGTGGGGCCGGCATGGACGAGCATCGCGGTACACGCCGCGAGCGCGAAGACGGCAGCGCCGCGAAGCAGGGGCGTGGAGAAATTCAAGCGCATGAAAGAGAGGTCCAGGTGGAAGAGTGAGGCGCGAACGGCGCGCGCATGCGGCTTGGAGCGCGTGTCCACGCCGCTGGCCAGGCGATGCCCCGGAGCGCACGAACGTGGCAGGTGCCGGAGGCGGGCGCCGGGCGATGTGAGGCGAAATTCTAGAAAGCGTCGCGCCATTCGCTCAGAAGGATTTCAACCATGCTTATGCGCTGAGCGTGCCAGCGAATTTCTAGAATCTGTCGGCTACAACAAGGCAGTACCGACATGGATTGGCAGCAGGCGTTCAGGGACAACTTCCCCATCACACAAGAAAAAATCTATGCCTGCCAGGCCTACAGCAGCCCGCTGTCGCCGAGGGTCAGCCAGGCGATGCAGGATTTCTTCAGCGGCGTGACGCATGCCCGTGCCGACAAGCCCGAATGGCTGGCCACGGCCGAAGGCGTGCGCGTGCAGGTCGCACGGCTCATCGGTGGCAGCGCACGGCGCGTGGCCTTCACCAAGAACACCACCGAGGGCCTGAACATCGTGGCCCAGGGCTTCCCCTGGCGCGAGGGCGACAACATGGTCATCGACGACCAGGAGCATCCCGTGAACGTGGTGCCCTGGCTCCACCTGCGCCGGCGCGGCGTCGAGGTCCGCGTGGCCGCCACGCAGGACCGGCATGTGAGCCTGGACGCGCTGTGGGCGCGGGTGGACGACAGGACCCGGCTGATCGCGGTGTCCTATGTGCAGTACAGCACCGGCGTGCGGGCCGACATCCAGGCCCTGGGTGCGCGTTGCCGCGAACGCGGCATCCGGCTGGTGGTCGATGGCATCCAGGCGGTGGGCCTGCTGCCGATCGACGTGCAGGCCTGGGGCGTCGACGCGCTGGCCTGCGGCGCCTACAAGCCGCTGCTGGGGCCGCTGGGCCTGGGTTTTCTGCATCTGTCGCCGGAACTGCTGGCGGAGCTGGAGCCCGCGTTTCTCGGTGCGTCGGCCGTCAACAAGGTCCGGCGCAACGTGGCCGACTGGGCGCTGGACGCGGGCACGGGCGGCGATGCGCGCCTCCTCGAGGGCGGCAACATCAACTACCCCGCGGTCTACGGCCTGGCGCCAGCGCTGCTGATGATCGAGCAGGCGCGCATCGATCGGCTCGCGCCCTGGGTGCTGGGCCTGGGCGCACAGCTCGACAGCGGCCTGCGCGCCCAGGGCTATGAGCTGTTCTCGTCGGACGTCGAAGGCGAGAACAGTTCCATCGTCTGCCTGCGCCACCCCGAGTCCTTCGCGCTGCGCAAGTACTTCTACATGGAAGGGGTGGTGTCCAACCTGCTCGACACGGGGGCGGTGCGGCTGTCCTTCGGCGGCTACAACACGCCGGCCGAGGTGGCGCGCATCCTGGACATCACCGGGCGCTTCGCGAGCGATGCCAACCTGCGCCGGCACCTGCTGAAGCCGACCGCGAGCCGGCCCTACTGAAGGCCTCGGCGTCGCGGCACGCCCTCAGACGGTGATCGCCGCCACGCGGTTCTGGAGGAAACGGACCACCGACAACACCGTCAGGGCCGAGGTCTTCGGGTTGTCGGCCAGTGGCTTGCCGTTGACCACGATGCGCATCTCGCCGAAGGCGCCGCTGACCTCGATCTCGTGCGTGTTGGCGACGGCCTCGGGGTCGGCCACCAACTGCACGCGCGTGGCGTCGAGGCCCAGCCCGGCAAGGGCCACGATGGCCGCCACGTTGGCGTTCTTGGGGTAGAGGCGCGCGGCCTCGCGGGCGCTGCTGTCGAGGAACACCGTCGCGGCGCGCAGCGCGCCGAGGTCCAGCAACTGCTCCGCATGCGAGCCGCGCCACGCCGCGGGCGGTTTGCGGCCGGTGTAGAGCACCTTGTCCAGCCCGGCACCGCGGGCGGCGGCGATGGCGTCCAGGCCGCCGACGGCACCGGCCAGCAGATGCAGTTGCGTGCCGCCGCGCAGGGCCGCATCGGCCAGCCGGGCGGCCAGGCCCGAATCCGCCAGCGCGCCGGAGGAGACCACCGCGCATTCGATGCCGGCGGCCAGGGCAGGCAGCACATGCGCGGCCAGCGCGCCGTGGCCCGCGCATTCGACCAGCAGCCGCGTGTCCTGCGGCACCTGATGGCAGACCTGCGCGGCGGTGCCGACCGACGCCTGTGTGGCTTCGACACGGTCTTCGCGCACGACGACGTGGGTGATGCGAGGGCCGCTGCCCTCCTGCATTCGCTGGAACACGGCCCGGCCGACGGCACCGAAGCCGACCAGCGTGATGGCCTGGGGAGTGCGGAGCATGTGGATCGTGTGTCGCTGAAGCGTGGGGCGGAAGGAGGAGGGCGGTCAGTATGGCGCAGGACGTCCATGGCCCTGGCGCCGGGCCGGCGGGGGCGTTGAAGCGTGGCCAGGCTTCATGCAAGTCCCTGCTCGAAGATGCTGGCGGTGCGCCGGTAGTGCGCGGCCAGCAAGGCCTGGGCTTCGTCGGCGCGACCGTCGAGGAGGGCCTGGAAGATGGCCTGGTGCTCGTCCAGTTCGTTGCGCCGCTTGTAGGCCGTGCGTGCGGCGAGCTGCCGAAAGCGATAGGCGCGGTCGTAGAGCTGGTCGCAGAAATTGAGCAACAGCGCCGAGTCGCAGCCGGCCAGCAGCGCGCGGTGGAAGTCGCGGTGCTGCCGTTCCCATTCGGGGTTTTCCTCGTACGAATCGGGGGTCACCGACCGCGGCGTCCGCCACAGGCGATGGAAGGCAACGACCAGCTGCTCCTCCCAGGCGGGCGTGCGGCGCGCGCAGGCCTGGGCGATGGCCAGCGACTCGATGCCGATGCGCGTGTTCACCAGATCCTCCAGTTCGGCCTGCGTGGCCTGCGCCACCATGAAGCCGCGCTGGTCGTTGTGGACCACCCATTGCTCGCTCGCCAGGCGGTTCAGTGCCTCGCGCAGGGGGCTGGCGCCGACCTGGTAGCGGTCGCGCAACTCGTGCATGAGCAGCTTTCGGCCAGGACGCCAGTGGCCAGCGAGCACGTCCGCTCTCAGCCGCTCGTAGGTCACCCGCGCCAAGGTCGGCGCGGCCGCCGACCCCGGCTCGCCTACCGGGGTAATCCCTGCCTCCAATTTTGTCGACAAATTCATATGTGAGACTTTAATATCGCCAAAACAGTCCATCGAAAGGTTTGTCGAAATTATGACCAGATATGCACGCGTCACGCCAGCGGGCGCACCGACGCAATGGGCGGTCCAGCACCAAGGCGAGTTGCTGGGCCTGGGCGAGCAGGTGGCCGCCGGGCCGCACGACACCGACTGGCTGGCGCTGGCGGCCGAGGGCCTCACGGCCGCGATGCTGGCGCGCGCCCGCCCGCTCGACGCCGACACCGTGCGCTGGGAAACGCCCGTGGCGCGCCCCGGCAAGGTGATCTGCCTGGGCCTGAACTACGCGGCCCACGCTGCCGAAGGCGGCAACGCGGCGCCCGAGTACCCGAGCTTCTTCATGCGCGGCGCTACCTCGCTGATCGCCCATGGCGCGCCCCTGGTTCGCCCGCGCGAGTCCGACAAGCTGGACTTCGAGGCGGAACTGGGTGTGGTCATCGGCCGCCGGGCCCGGCATCTCACGGCGGCCAACGCGCTGGAGGCGGTCGCGGGCTATGCCTGCTTCAACGACGGCACGCTGCGCGACTACCAGCGGCGCACCGCCCAATGGACCATCGGCAAGAACTTCGACGGCACCGGCGCCTTCGGGCCCTGGCTGGTGCCGGCGTCCGCGCTGCCACCGGGCGCGAGCGGATTGAAGATCGCGTCGCGCCTGAACGGCGAGGTGATGCAGAGCGACAACACGGCGCACATGATCGTCACGGTGGCGCAGGCGCTGGTGCTGCTGTCCGAGGTGCTGACGCTCGAGCCGGGCGACGTGATCGCGATGGGCACGCCCTCGGGCGTGGGCTACGCGCGCAAGCCGCCCGTGTGGATGCAGCCGGGCGACCGCATCGAGATCGAGATCGAGGGTGTCGGGCTGCTGTCCAACCCCGTGGTGGCGGAGGAGGCCTGAGATGCAACCCGTGATCACGCGCCTGCCCGACGACTTCCGCTGGCCCGGCGGCCACCGGCTGGCCGTCGTCTTCAACATCGCCTACGAAGCCTGGTCCGACGGCCAGGCGCCGGGCATCGGCCCCATGGGCAACGTGCTCAAGCCGGGCTTCTTCGACACCAACGCCCATTCCTGGGCTTCCTTCGGCCTGGTGCGCGGCATCCACCGGCTGCTGGGCATCGCCGAGAAGCACGGCATCCGCACCAGCGTGATGGTCAACGGCGTGATCTGCGAACGCGACCCCGAGACCGTGCGGCGGATCGCGGCGCTGGGCCACGAGATCGTCAACCACTCCTGGGGCATGGACGTGATCCCGGTCTACTTCGACGAGGCCGCGGAGCAGGCCAACATCGCGCGCAACCACGATCTGCTGACGGCCACCGCGGGCGTCGCGCCCAAGGGCTGGATCAGCCCGCGCGGCACCGGCAGCCCGATCAGCTCGCGGCTGCTGGCCGAGGCCGGCTACCTGCACCACGGCGACGTCAACGACGACGACCGCCCCTACGTGATGGACTTCGGCGGCCGCCGCATCGTCGGCATCCCGCTCACGATGGACGTGAACGACCTGCCCACCTGCATCCGCTACGGCCAGGGGCCGCGGCACATGCTCGACACCTTCGACGACACCCTCGCCGCGCTGCGCGCCGAGGCCGCGCCGCTGATGCTGGACGTGACCGCGCATACCCACGTGATGGGGCGGCCCTCGGGCGCCTGGGTCTACGACGAGATCATGGCGCGGGTGAAGCAGGCCGGCGACGTCTGGATCTGCACGCGCGAGGAGATGGCGCGCCACGTGCTCGCCTCGATCTGACAGAAGCCCCGGCAGGGCCGCCGCAGAGCGGCCCGCCGTGATCCACAACCTGGAGACAAGACGAACATGCGACGCCGATTCCTTTCATGCGCGATGGCGGCGGCGGCCCTCGCGGCCGCACCGTCGATCAGCCTGGCGCAGGCCGCATGGCCGGCGCGTCCGGTGCGCTTCGTCGTGGCCTTCGCGCCCGCCGGGCCGGCGGACATCATCGGCCGGCTGGTGGCCCAGCGGCTCACCGGCGCGCTGGGCCAGAGCGTGATCGTGGAGAACCGCGCGGGCGCCGGCGGCAGCGTGGCGTCGGCGGTCGTGGCCCGCGCCGAGCCCGACGGCTACACGCTGCTGGTGAACACCAGTTCCTACGCGGTCAATCCTTCGATGCAGCGCAACCTGGGCTTCGATGCCACCAAGGACCTGACGCTGGCGGCGCTGGTCGCCTCGAGCCCCAACCTGATCGTGATCGCGCCCTCGGTGAAGGCCGGCACGCTCAAGGGCGTCATGGCCGATGCGCAGGGCGGCGCCTACAACTACGCCACGGCCGGCGCCGGCACGACGCCGCACCTGACGGCCGAGTACCTGTTCAAGGTGCTGGGCAAGGTGCCGGTGACGCACGTGCCCTTCCAGGGCGCGGGCCCGGCGCTCAACGCGGTCATGGGCTCGCAGACGCAGATGGCCAGCGTGGCGCTGCCAGCGGCGGTGGAACTGGTGAAGTCCGGGCGCGTGCGCGGCCTGGTCGTGACCGGGAGCAAGCGCTCTTCGGCCCTGCCCGCGGTGCCGACTGTGGCGGAGTCGGGCTTCCCGGGCTTCGAGGACGTGACCTGGGTCGGCATCTTCGCGCCGTCCCACACGCCGCGCGCCGTGCTCGAACGCGTCAACGCGGAGGTCGCGCGCCTGCAGCAGGACCCGGACTTCCTCGCCAAGCTCTCGGCGGCGGGCTTCGACCCCCTGGGCGGCAGCGTCGAGCAGTCGAAGGCCTACCTGCAGAAGGAGCTCGAGAAATGGGCGCAGGTGGTGAAAGAGACCGGCGCGCGGCCCAACTGAGCGGATTTTCCGAACCCGTTTTCCAGGCCAAGGAGTCACGGACATGATCACACGCAGGAACCTCATGGCAACCGCCGGCGCGCTGGGCGCCACGCATCTGTTGCCCGCCATCGGCCAGCCGGCCGACTTCCCCAGCCGACCCGTCAAGCTGCTGGTGCCCTTCTCCGCCGGCGGCAGCCCGGACCTGCTGGCGCGGGTGATCGGCATGCAGGCCGGCAAGCAGATGGGCCAGGGCCTGGTGGTGGACAACCGGCTCGGTGCCAACGGCATCGTGGCCGCGGAAGCCGTGGCCCGCGCCGCGCCCGACGGCTACACGCTGCTGGTGACCACCGGCTCGCAGGCGATCAACCCCAGCATCTACAAGACGCTGCCCTACGACACGGTGGCGGACTTCGCGCCCGTCGGCCTGTTCACGATCGCGCCGGCGCTCACGCTGGTCGTGCATCCGGAGTCGCCGGTCAAGACCTTCGCGGCTTTCCTGGAGCTTGCGCGCAAGCCCGATGGCGACGTGTCCTTCGGATCGCCGGGCACCGGCAACACGCTGCACCTGGCCGGCGAGCTGCTCAATGCCCTGGCCGGCACGCGCATGCTGCATGTGCCCTACAAGGGCGCGGCGCCGGCGCTCAATGCGGTCATGGCCAGGGAGGTCACGGCCTGCTTCCTGAGCACCACGGCCGCGGTGCTCGCGATCAAGGGCGGCCAGGTGCGGCCGCTGGCCGTCACCAGCGCCAGGCGCATCGCGGCCTTTCCGGAGGTCCCGACCATGGCCGAGAGCGGCGTGCCGGGCATGGACTACAACGGCGGCTGGGTGGGCGTGTTCGCGCCGGCCAAGACCCCGCTGTCCGTGGTGCAGAAACTCTCGACCGAGTTCAACCGCGCCATGCAGGTGCCGGAGGTGAGGGTCAAGATGGTGGCCTGGGACAGCCCGCCGGCCAGTTCCACGCCGGACGAGTTCGGCCGCTTCTTCCGCCAGGAGATGGAGAAGTACGCACGCATCGTCAAGCTGGCGAACATCCCCAAGCAATGAAACCCACACGAGGCATTCCGGCATGAGCACGATCGACACCCGCACGACGGTGGAACAGGGCCTGGTGTTCGAGCGCGACGTCGCGCTCGCCATGGCCGACGGCACGCTGCTGCGCGCCAACGTCTTCCGGCCCGAGGCGCCGGGCCGCTACCCGGTCGTCATGGCCATGGGCGCCTACGGCAAGGACGTGCACTTCGAGGACGCCTTCCATCCGCAGTGGCAGGTGCTCAAGCGCATCTACCCCGGGCTGGACAGCGAAGGCTCCACCGGCCGCTACCTGCGCTGGGAAGTGGTCGACCCCGAGCGCTGGGTGCCCGATGGCTTCGTCGTCATCCAGGTCGACGCGCGCGGCACCGGCCGCTCCGAGGGCTACCTCGATCCCTTCTCGCCGGTGGAGACGCGCGATTTTTACGAATGGATCGAGTGGGCCGGTACCCAGCCCTGGAGCAACGGGAAGGTCGGCCTGATCGGCGTCTCGTACCTGGCCATCAAGCAATGGCAGGTCGCGGCGCTGCGCCCGCCGCACCTCGCGGCCATCGTGCCGTGGGAAGGCTCGAGCGAGTTCTACCGCGACGGCGGCCACCACGGCGGCATCCTGAGCAACAGCTTCACCTTCGAATGGTGGCCGCGCCAGGTGCTGTCGAACCAGTACGGCAGCGGCGAGAGCACGCACCGCGACCGCCTGACCGGCGAGCGCACCACGGGCCCCGCCTTCTCGGCCGCCATGCTGGAAGGCAGCCGGGCCGACCACCCGAACGACCGCCTGACGCATGCGCTCGACGACGCCTGGAACCGCGCCCGCGCCGCGAACCTGGCGGCGATCGAGGTGCCGCTGCTGTCGGCCGCCAACTGGGGCGGCGCGGGCATGCACCTGCGCGGCAACTTCGAAGGCTTCCTGCGCGCGGGCTCGGCGCGCAAATGGCTGTTCGCGCACATCGGCACCCACTACGAGAGCTTCTACCTGCCGCGCTACGTGGCGATCCAGAAACGCTTCTTCAACCACTTCCTGCGCGGCGAGGACAACGGCTGGGAGCGCGAAGCGCCGGTGCAGCTGGCCATCCGCCAGGTCGACGGCACGGCCACGCTGCGCCAGGAGAACGAGTGGCCCCTGGCGCGCACGCAGTGGACGCCGCTGTACCTCGACGCCGCGCAGGCCGGCCTCGACAGCGCCGTGCCGGTCGCGCCCGCGCAGCGCGGGTTCGGGGCCCTGCAGGAGAGCCTGAGCTTCACCACCGCGCCCTTCGAGCAGGAGACCGAATTCACCGGGCCGGTCACGCTGCGGCTCTGGATCGGCTCGAGCACGCGCGATGCGGACATCTTCGCGGTGCTGCGCGTGCTCGACCCCGAGGGGAACGAAGTGAACTTCGTCGGCGCGCACGAACGCGTGCCGATGGCGCAGGGCTGGCTGCGCGCCTCGCATCGCAAGACCGATCCGTCGCGCGCCACCGGCTGGCGTCCCTGGCACACGCACGACGAGGTGCAGGCGCTCGAACCCGGCGCGGTCTACGCCCTCGAGGTCGAGATCTGGCCGACCTCGATGGTCTTTCCCAAGGGCTGGCGCCTGTCGCTGACCGTGCAGGGGCACGACTTCATCGTCACGCCGCCGGGCCGCATGCGCCACGACCATCCGGTCGACCGGCCGCCGGAGGCGTTCGGCGGCGTCACCACGATCCACACGGGCGGCGCCCATGCCAGCCACCTCGTGATGCCGCTGATTCCGCGTCGCTGAGCGCAGGGGGGTCGCGCAGCTGAAGGGTCCTTCCGCAAGAGGACGGACCTGTGCCGATGGGGCGAACAAGAGCGCCAGGCGGCGGCCGACGCTGGTGCGCGGCCCCGGCTGTTCCGACTACCCGCGTACCAGCACCAGGCCGGGCGGCAGTGCCTCGCCGAACACGCGGCGTTGGTCGGCTTCGTCCAGCACCGTCACGTCGCGCACCATCGCGGCCCAGCTCGGTGCGGCATGGGCGGCTTGCAGCTGCGCTGCGATCTGCAGACGCAATGCCTCCGGCAGGTCGCGCGCGCGGTCGCCCGTGGCCCGCGCGATCTGGGCCACGGCGAAGGCCGCGCTTTCGTCGCGGGCCCAGTCCGGCGTGATGTCGGCGATCTGCGCGAGCCAGTCCTGCGCGACGGCGGGCGGCAGCACGTGGTGCAGGCTGGCGTACAGCGGTTGGCGCGCACCCAGCCGGCCCAGCGCCCACCAGAGTTCGGCCGCGGCGCCTTGCTGCAGCCGATGCAGCAGCCAGCGGCCGAACTGCATCTTGTCGGCCGGCTGGATGCGTTCGAACGAGGCCGCCATGCGCAGCAGTTCGTCGAGCGCCTGCATGGAGGGGCCTTCGGGTGCGGCGATGTCGGTGCCGCCGGGTGGCTGCAGGTAGTAGGCGATGACCTCGTAGACCCTCTGCTGCTGCTCGGCATCCAGGCCACCCGCGATGCGGCGCCACAGCGTCCACCATTCGGACCACTGCTGGTTGTCGTCGCTGTGGGCGATGCCGGGGCCGAACAGGTCCCACATCTGTTCCATTCGCCAGCCGTCGAGCGGATCGCCGAAGCCCGGCCGCAGCGTGAAGCCGACCAGGTTGAACCAGGTGCGCTCGTGCTGCAAGGAGCGACGGCGGCGCCGGCTGCCCTGCAGCAGCGCGCCGAACAACGTGCGCAGCAGCGCGGCCGGCCAGGTGGTGCGCTCGCCGAGCAGGCGCTCCAGCGTGGCGCGCAACTGGCGGACCTCCTTGGCGTCCACGGCCAGCTTCTTGTCGCCATAGACGCGGGCGATGGCGGCGAGCGCCTCGGGCAGGCGCGGATGCGCGGCGGCGGGTGTCGCTGCCTCCGGCGTGGCCGCGTCGCCGCGCAGCTGGAATTCGAGCTTCCAGCGCTGGCGCGGCCGGCCGGCCTCCGGCTGGGCCGCGACGCAGTGCATCTCCAGCGTGCCGACCTCGGTGATCTGGGCATCGAGCAGCACCTGCACCTCGCCGGCCGCGCCAGCCTGGGGCTGCAGCACGGTGGCGATGGGCGGCAGGCGCTGCAGCGCGTCCTGCAACACCACCAGGTCGCCGGCGCGGTGTTGCAGGTCGACGGCACTTGTGGCGAGGTTGAATCGCACCGGCCGGCCCAGGCGCAGGTTGAAGCGCCGGGCTTCGAGCCGCACCGGCTCGCCTTCGGGCGTGCCGTGCGGCAGCACGCAGACGCCCTGGCCGTCCTCGAGCGCGAGATAGTAGGCCCGCGCGGCGCCGCCACGGATGCGCGGCGCGCTGCCGGCGCGGGCCATGGCGTAGGCGACCGCACCGCGCGCAACGGCGGCGTCGAGCCGAGGCGCATCCAGCAGGCGGATCGGCGGCGCGCTCGGCGGCTGCCAGCTGCGCAGCGTGGCCAGCAGGCGCTCGCGCAGCACCTGCGCATGGAACACGCCGCCGTTGAGCAGCAGCGTGTCGGGCAGGTCGCCACCTTGACGCTGCAGGAAGGCTGCGATGTGGCGCGTGATGGCGGCATCGCTGGCATAAGGCAGGCCGAACTCGACCAAAGCGCCACGGGCGCGCAGGGGCTGGGCATCCGCAGCGACCTGCGGGAAGAAGCCTTCGACCAGCAGCTGGTCCACATCGGCCCGCGTGAGCGTGGCCGAGCGCGCACCGCCGATGAGCCGGCTGCCGCTGCCCTGCAGCGTGACCGTGGTTTGCGCCGGTCCGTTCGGGGCCAGCAGGCGCTCCTTGGCGCTGCGGCAGCGCTGGGTGAGTTGGGCCAGCTGGACGGCGCTGAGGCGTTGTCCTGGCGTGCCGCCCGACAGCCGTGGCTCGATCCAGCGCGCGAGCGCGAGGTCCATGTTGTCACCGCCCAGCACCAGATGGTCGCCCACGCCCGTGCGCGCGAGCTGCGGCCGGCCCGCCGCGTCCAGCGTGACCTCGATCAGCGTGAGGTCGGTGGTGCCGCCGCCCACGTCGACCACCAGCAGGCGTCGCGTGCCGGCCAGTTGCCGGGCCAGATCGGCACGGTGGGCGAACACCCAGTCGTAGAACGCGGCCTGCG
This sequence comes from Variovorax sp. J2P1-31, assembly GCF_030317215.1. Lineage (NCBI taxonomy): Bacteria > Pseudomonadati > Pseudomonadota > Betaproteobacteria > Burkholderiales > Comamonadaceae > Variovorax > Variovorax sp. J2P1-31. The sequence continues at coordinate 1,516,402 of NZ_JASZYA010000002.1, read as the reverse complement.
GCTCCTCGATCAGATGGATGGTGCCCAGGCCGGCCAGCGCGGCGGCCTGCAAGGTCAGCGCGCGCGCGCCGTCGTCGAACGAGGCCGGGACCGTGAGCACGGTGGGTTGCTGCGCGAGCGGCGCTTCGGGGTGTGCCTGGTCCCAGGCCAGGCGCAGGTGTCGCAGGTAGCTGGCGCTGGCCTCCAGCGGCGAGACCTTGGCCACCTCGTCCGGCGCGCCCCAGGGCAGGATGGCGGCGGTGCGGTCGACCGAGGGATGGGACAGCCAGCTCTTGGCGCTGGCCACCAGCCGGCCTGGCGTCTGCTGGCCCAGTTCGCGCGCGAAGGCGCCCAGAATGGCCGGCTCGTCCGAGGGCCAGGGCAAGGGAAGGTCGGCCGCGGCCAGCGCGCCCTCGGCCGCATGGAAACGCAAGGAAGGCAGCAGGGGCCGCGGTGCGACCTCGCCGGTCGCGATGCTCTGCGGGACCGCGAAGACCTGGATGTCCTCCTCGCCGACCGGCGCGAACGCCAGCACGCTATGGGTCGTGCCCAGGTCGATGCCGATGCGGAAGGCGGCGGCCATCACGCGTCGCGGACGTCGAATTCCACCTTCCAGTGCACGCCGCCGGCCGCTTCGGCCAGCAACTCCAGCGTGCCGATGTCGGTGACGCGCGCGCGCAGCTGCACGGGCACGACCTCGCCCGCCGCGCGGCCTTCAGCCGGCAGCGTGGCCTCGATCTGGGCGAGTTCTTGCAGTTCCTCGGGCGACCAGAAGTCCAGCAGCGTGCCGGGCCGGTCTTCGCGCCGCACCGACGAACCGAAGAAGCGGAAGCGCACCGATTCGCCGACCACCAGGCCCAGCTGCTGCGGCGGCAGCGGCGCCTCGGAGCCTTCCTCCATGCCGAAGGGCGCGACGCACAGCGCCTGCACGGGGGGCTCCAGTCCCGGCACGGCCGGCATGCTCGACTCGATGCCCACGTAGTAGGCCTGGGCCGTGCCACCGCGGATGCGGATGCCCTGGCCCTGGCGCACCTGGCCGTAGTAGGCCGCGCCGCGCGCCACGGCATGGTCCATGTCGGCGCCCTGCAGCAGCCGTGCGGCGGGCGCGCCGTCGGCGGCCAACCAGGCGTTCAACGTGGACAGCACACGTTCGACCAGCAGTTCCGACTTGAACACGCCGCCGTTGAACAGCACCGCCGTGGGATGCAGGAAGCTCGCGCCATCGCGCGGCGTGAAGCCCGCGAGTTGCGCCGTGGCGCCGAGCTGTCGACCCAGCAGCGCGGCCAGGTGACGCGTGACGGCGGCGTCCTGCGCATAGGGCAGGCCGATCTGGGTCAGGCCGGCGCGCGGGCGGCTGACGGGCCGGGCGCTGCTTTCCACGGCCGGGAAGAAGCCGTCGAGCAGAAGGGCGGTCAGCAGTTCGCGCTTCAACTCCGTCCTGATCGAGCCGCCTATGAGCTTGGAGCCCCGGCTGGGAACGACCAGCGGCACGCTCTGCAGATCGGCGTCGCCGAGCAGCTGCTCCTTGGCGAGGCGGCAGGCGTAGGTCAGCGCGCGCATCTGCCAGGGATCCAGCTGCTTGCCTTCGGCGGCCAGTCCGCGTGCCACGCCGTGGGCCAGCGCCAGGTCCATGTTGTCGCCGCCCAGCAGGATGTGCTCGCCCACCGCCACACGGTTGAGCTGCAGGTTGCCGGCGTCCTCGGTCACGGCCATCAGCGAGAAGTCGCTGGTGCCGCCGCCCACGTCGATGACCAGGATCACATCGCCGACCTGCACCTGCTTGCGCCAGTCGCCGGCGCTGCCCGCAATCCAGCTGTAGAGCGCGGCCTGGGGTTCCTCCAGCAGCGTGATGTCCCGGTAGCCGGCGGCCTGGGCGGCCTCGGCGGTGAGTTCTCGCGCGGCCGGGTCGAACGACGCGGGAATGGTGACCGTGATGGCCTGCTGGTCGAACGGCGCCTCGGGATGGCGGTGATTCCAGGCGTCGCGCAGGTGTTGGAGGTAGTGCGTGCTGGCGGCCAGCGGCGAGATGCGTTCGACCTCGGCCGGTGCATCGGCCGGCAGGATGCCGGCACGCCGGTCCACGCCGGCATGGCCGAGCCAGCTCTTGGCGCTGGAGACCAGGCGGATCGGCGTCAGCGCGCCGTGGCTGCGCGCCCATTCACCGGTGATGCGGTCGGGCGCGGCGTTCCAGGGCAGGGCCAGGTCGCCGGCAGCGAACTCGCTGGCATGCGGCAGGTAGAGGAAGGATGGCAGCAGGGCGAAGTCCTGCACGGCGCCGGGCCCGCTCTGCTGGGCGACGGGAAGAATCTCGGGCGCTGCGCCCTCGGTCTGCAGGTCGACCCACGACAGCGCGCTGTGCGTGGTGCCCAGGTCGATGCCGATGGCGTAGCGGCTCATGCGACAACCCTCGCGCGACGCGCTGCGTTGCGAGCACCGGCTGGCGGTCGGGCGGCGCTCACAGCTCGACCTCCGCGGGTGCGATCACGCGCGCGTCATGTCCTTCGGTCAGCGCCGGCAGTCGCACGGCCGTGGCGCGCCAGCCCTTGTGCTGCAGCGTGCCCGTGAACGGCGGCTGGCCGACCACGTTGCCGGTCACGCGCACGGCGGCGGCGTCGAAGCCCGCCGGCAGCGTCAGTCGGCTGCCTTCGGCTTCGCCACGAATGGCCTCGAGGTCGAAGGTGTCCTTGAGCACCTTGCGCGCGCCGCCATGCAGCAGACGCGCGGCGCCGCCCACATCGGCATCGGTGTAGGCCGCGATGTCTTCCTGCAGGAAGTCGACGAAGCGCGACTCGCGTTGCAGCAGCGCCAGCAGTTGCAGGGCAGCGTCGACGTTGGCGGTCGCGCGCACGGGCGCGGGCGCCGGCGGTGGCGGCGTCTGCACAGGTGCGGGCGGGGGCACCTCGCTGGCCAGCGGCGCACCGTTGCGCAGCGTTTGCACGCGCGCGGCCAGGCGGCCGTCGCCCAGCAGCGCGAAGAAGCTGCCGACGGCGATCGACAGGCGGGAGAAGAAGGGGAGGGATTGTGGTTCGGTCATGGGAAAAGAGGCCCCAGCGGGGGGGCGCAACAGTCGGTGGGCCGGTCAAATGCCGGGCCGCGCTGTCGCTATTGTCTTCAATACGGAAGAGCAACTGCAAAACACGAGGATTCCACGCGCCGCTAGCCTCTTTTGCCGCGTGACGCGCCGGTCACCGCGAGCGTGCGTGCTGACGGCAAGCGGCGTCAAGCCGCCTTCGATCTCGGCGACTGGCGCCGCATCCCCGGTGCATTGCTGATGGCGGGGGTTCGGTTTCTACCAGCTCGAGGCCTGGACCTTCGGGACCTCTGCCTTCATCGTCAGCGATGCGATCGTGCTGTTCCTGCTGTGCGCCTTGTTCGTCCCCGACAGCATGCAGGACTGCGCGCGCTACGAGAGGTGTTTCCATGCCCGCCGCGCGTGGTTCTTCGGTCTGCTGGATGTCGTGGACACGCTGATCAAGGGCGATGCGCACTTCGCCCGCTTCAATACGCTGGACTGATGTCGCCACTCGGCAGGGCTGTTCACAGCGACTGCAGCCACGCCAGTGCGGCCTGGCAGTGAGCCAGCACGACCCCATGGGGGCGCCGCCGTCCTCGTCGGCCCCTCAATGGCCGACCCGTGGTCGCACGCTGTCATCGGTGAAACAGCTCCCGGTCGGCGCATAGCGGATGACCTTGCCACCCTCGACATAGAAGAGGTTGTTGCACACGATGCGGTTCTCGGAGCAGGTGGTGAATGCCGTGTGGTCGAGGTAGCGGTGATCGCCGTGGTGGGCATCGACGCGCGTGAAGCACTGCTGTGCTTCCTGGCTGTTGACGTAGTTGCGGATCTCGACACCGCTGTCGGTCAGCGTGCGGTACATCGGGATCGTGAGGAAGAGCGGATGGGTGTCCAGGGCTTCCACGGGTGCGCCGACCCAGGCATCCAGGTCGGGCTGCCGCACGGTGGCGCAGCCGGCGAGGGCGGCGACGAGCGCCGCGGCGCAGAGGAGAGAGGGAGGCGTCGACATCTCAGGCCGTGGCCGCGCGCGCGAGCGCGGCGTCCTGTTCGGGCGTCCCGCCGGAGACGCCGAGCGCGCCGATCAGCACGCCGTCGTCGCCGAACAGCGGCAGGCCGCCGCCCATGAGCAGCAGCCCGCCCGCGTGGACATGGTCGAAATGCGCAAGGGGCTGCCCCACCTGCAGCGGGGCGTTCAACGCCTCGCTCGGCATCTGGAACATCACGGAGGTGCGGGCCTTGGCGATGGCCAGTTCGTTCGACGCCAGCCACGCGCCGTCCATGCGCGAGAACGTGACCAGGTGCGCGCCGGCATCGAGGAGCGCGAAGACCGCGTTCAGGCCGGCGTCCTGCGCGGCGGCGCGACCCTGCACCACGATCCGGTGCGCGTGTTCGAGTGTCAGGTCAGGCATTCTGGGTCCATTCGGTCTGCTGCCATTGCTTTGCGGCATCGATGGTGGCGAGCGGGCGCATGGTGCGGTAGAGGTGCTCGTCGGCGGGGATGATGTCCACCATCGCGTCGACCATCTCCTGCGGATCGGCCTGGCCGACCAGGCTGCCGCTGAAGTCGGGCATCGGCACCACGGCGGTGTCGGCGTCGTACCACTGGACGTAGCTTTCGGCGCCGGTGTCGTTGAAGCCCGTGCCGAAGACGCCGGGATTGACGGTCGCGACCTTGACGCCATAAGGCGCGAGCTCGGCCTTCATCGATCCGGCGATGGCCTCGATCGCATGCTTGGTCGCGCAGTAGGCGCCGAGGAAGGGGACCACCAGGATGCCGCCCATCGACGAAGTCCACACGATCTTCCCCGCCTTGCGGGCGACCATCTTCGGCACGATCGCCTGGACCAGTTCCAGATGCCCGAACACATTGATGTCGAAGGACTCGCGCACCCGCTGCATGGGGATGTCGACCACGGAGCCGCCTTCCATCACGCCGGCATTGAGCACCAGCACGTCGGGGTCGAACGACCCGGCGCGCGCAAGGTCGATCTTGTCGAGCAGGTTGAGCTTGATCACCTCGAGCTTGACGCCCGCTTCGGCGGCATCGGCGCGCAGGCTGCGAACCTGCGGCCAGGTTTCGGCGGTCGCCACGACCTGGTGGCCCAGGCGTGCAAGTTGCAGTGCGGCACCACGGCCGAAACCGGAGCTGGCGCCGGTGATCAGGATCTTCTGTGACATGGGTACTCCTCGGGGTTGTTGCTCAAGCCAGTCTATGAAGCGCCTACCATCAGGACAATCCAGTCAATGCTTCATGCCCAGATGAAAGATGCTCACCAATTGAAAAGCGGCGATCTGTTCGCGCTGGGCGTGTTCCTCTCGGTCGCTGCGCATCGCAGCTTTCGTGCGGCAGCCACCGAGCTCGACGTGACCCCGTCGGCGGTCAGCCATTCGATCAAGATGCTGGAGCAGCGGCTGGCGGTGCGCCTGCTTCATCGCACGACGCGCAGCGTGTCGTTGACCGATGCCGGCGAGCGGTTGGCGCTCAAGCTGCGCCCCGCCATGTCCTCCATCTCCGAGGCGATGCGCGAGGTCGACGAATTTCGCGAGACGCCGAGCGGCACCGTGCGCATCAACGCCAGCGAGGGGGCGATCCGCTGGGTCCTGCGGCCGGTGCTGACGCGCTTCCTGCGCGACCATCCGCTGGTGCATCTGGACATCGTCAGCGACGGCAAGCTCAGCGACATCGTGGCCGACGGATTCGATGCCGGCATTCGGCTCGAAGAGGCCGTGCCGCAGGACATGGTCGCGATCCGCGTGACCGGCCCGGTGCGCTTCGCCGCGGTCGCGTCCCCGGCGTACTTCGAGGCACGCGGCCGGCCTGCCGTGCCGCAGGATCTGCTGGGCCACGACTGCATCCGATTCCGCTTCGACAGCGGCGCGATCTACCGTTGGGAGTTCGAGCGCCATGGCGCGGTCGAATCGATCAACGTCGCGGGCCGGATCACGCTCAGCGATCAGCCGCTCATGGTCGATGCGGCGATCGACGGCCTGGGCATTGCCTTCGTGCCGGAGCACCTGGCCCACGCCGCACTGCAGGAAGGTCGACTCGAGCGTGTGCTGCTGGAATGGTGTCCCTCGTACGGCGGGCTGCGTCTCTACTACCCCGGACACCGCCATGTCTCCAGCGGTCTTCGCGCGCTCATCGCGGCCATCCGCGTCGCGGAAGAGCGCTGAAGGGTGAGCCGCCACCGATGGACAGCCCGTGCCTGAATGCAGGATCACCGACACGCCGCGCCTGACCCGGCTTCTTCCGGCGTCCAGACGGCGCCTGGCTCCATGGTTCGGCCGATCGGGTGGCCTGCACGGTGGCGTCGGACGGGCAGGAGACGCGACCGGGAAGGCGCTGCCTGTCCCCGGTGCAAGGAACGAGGGTCGGCGGGCGATTCAGCGGCAAGCCGAAGCGAACTCGGCGATCGCGTCGCAGGCCTGCCGGAGCGCCTGGTCGTCGAGTGCATACGCGATGCGGATGTAGGGCCCGAGACCGAAGGCGCTGCCCTGGACCACCGCCACATCGGCTTCGTCGAGCAGTGCGAGCGCCACCGCCTCGTCGGTGCACAGCGGCACGCCGCCCTTCGATGTCTTGCCGATCAGCCCCTCGCAGGATGCGAAGGCGTAGAACGCACCGGCGGGGGTGTCGCAGCGAAGCCCGGGCGTGGCGTTCAACGACGCCACCATCAGGTCCCGGCGCGCCTGGAAGACGCGGCGGCTGGTCTCGATGAAATCCTGCGGACCCTCGAGCGCGGCAAGGGCGGCATGTTGCGAGATCGAACTGGCGCCGGAGGTCTGCTGGCCCTGCAGCTTCTCCATGGCATCGAGCAGCCAGCGCGGGGCCGTGCAGAAGCCGATCCGCCAGCCCGTCATCGCATAGGCCTTCGAGACGCCGTTCATGGTGACGGTGCGCGCCGCCAGGCGCGGCTCGACCTGCGCGATGGTCGCGAACCCGGCACCGTCGAAGACCAGGTGCTCGTAGATGTCGTCGGAAAGAACCAGGATGTGCGGGTGCTTCAGCAGCACGTCGGCCAGCAGGCGCAACTCGTCACGCGAGTAGACCGCGCCCGTGGGGTTGGAGGGCGAGTTGAGGATCAGCCAGCGCGTCCTGGCGCCGATGGCCCGGGACAGCGTCTCGGGCGTGAGCTTGAACCCTGCCCTGTGTTCGCATTTCGCGATGACGGCCCGGCCGCCGCAGAGCTGGACCATCTCGGGGTAGCTGACCCAGCAGGGCGCCGGCACGATGACTTCGTCGCCGGCGTTCAGCGTCGCGGCAAGGGCGTTGTAGATCACCTGCTTGCCGCCCGAGCACACCAGGGTGTCCTGCCAGGTGCAGTGCAGCCCGTTCTCGCGCTGGAACTTGCGTGCGACCGCCTTCCGCAGTGCGCGCATGCCGGCCACCGGGGTGTAGCGGGTGTGGCCTGCACCGATGGCGTCGATCGCCGCGGCGCGGATGTGGGCCGGCGTATCGAAGTCGGGCTCGCCCGCCGACAGCGAAATCACGTTCGCGCCCTCGGCCCGCCGGGCGGCGACGCGGTCCATCATCCGGTAGGTCGCCGAGGGCTGCACGCCGGCGAGGTGCACGTTGAGCCGCTGAAGGGACGGAGCCATCCTCGCCGTCACGCCGCGCCTCGCTGCTGCAGCGTGTGGTAGCCGCGCGCGGCGCGGGCTTCGCGGATCGACCTGCCCTGGGCGATCTGGCTGCGGATGGCCGCTTCCGCCTCCTCGATGCGGCGGGCCACTTCCGCGACCTCCCTGGCGCGGCCGCGCGGCACGACGACGACCCCGTTGGCGTCCGCGACCACGATGTCGCGTGCCACGACGCGCGCCGTCCCGATCGACACGGGACCATTGACGGCCTCCACCTGGACCCGGTCCTTGCCCGTGCGCATGAAGCGGCCTTTGGTGAAGAGCGGGTAGCCATCGCCCAGGGCCTTGGACACGTCGCGGCAGACGCCGTCGATCACGGTGCCCGCGATCTTCCGGGTGCCGGCGTACTGCGTCATGATGTCGCCCCAGACCGAGCAGTCGGTGCGGCCATCGTTGTCGATCACCACGACATCGCCTGGCGCCACATCGTCGAGGAAATCGCCCACCGTGCCGGGCGGTGTGCTGGCCGAGGCGTACTTGACGGTGAAGGCCGGGCCGACGACCACGCTCCTGTAGTTGTCCAGCGGCATCACGTTCATGCACTGGCCCGGCAGGCCGAGCTTGTCCATGGCGTCCGAGACACCCGGGGTGTCGAGGCCGTGAAAGAGGGCGACGAGTTGCTTGTCTTCTGCGTTCATTGGGCGGGTTCCTGTTGTTGGATGGCTTCGAATTCCTTGTCGTGCATGACCTCGGCGACCGAGCGGCCGCGGCGCACGGCCTCGACCATGCCGTCCTGGCGGCGGGCGATCTTCTCGCCGAGGTCCAGCACCTCGAGGATTCGCGCGGCGGTGACGAAGACGGTCCCGCAACGGTCGGCAATCACGTAGTCGCCCTCGTCGACGTCCACGCCGGCCATGCGCACGCGATGCCCCGCGTCGACCTGGATCACGCGGTTGCGCGCGCTGATCATCGTGACGCCGCGGCCATAGACCGGGTAGGCGATGGACTCGCTGCCATCGATGTCCCGGCTGAGGCCGTCGAGGACCGAGCCGCGGATGCCGCGGGCCCTGGCCGCGTTCGCGAGGATGTCGCCCCAGCAGGAGATGCCGTCCAGCCCGCCTGCGATCACGAGGATCCGGTCGTCCGTCGTGATCTCGGCGATCACGGGGGAGATGAGGTGGACCGTGGGCTTCGCGTCGGTCTTGGGACCCAGCTGGATGGTGCTCGCGCGGCCGACGATCTTCGGGCCGTTCCACAGCGGCCGAAGACCGAAGGTGGCGCCCGGCAGGCCGAGGAAGTCGAGCGCATCGGAGACCGTGTTGGTGTCCAGCGCGGCGAGGCGGTCAAGGGTCGGGTGGGTCATTCGCGAAAGTACTCGAGGGAGGGAGATTCGACTTTCGGCGGAGGCGATTCATATGTAAATTCCGAAGGATGAATGGCTGTGATACGGCCAGCCTATGGAAAGAAAAATGATCAACTTTCGTCTCGTCCGCCACCTGTGGCTGTTCCTCGCGGTGGCGGAGGAAGAGAACTTCAGCAAGGCGGCGGCTCGGCTCGGCATGTCCCAGCCGCCCTTGACCGAGCAGATCCAGGTGCTCGAGCAGGCGCTGAAGCTCAAGCTCTTCGAGCGTTCGCGGCGCGGCGCCAAGCTCACGCCGGCGGGCGCGGCCATCCTGCCGGCGGTGCGCAAGTTCGCGCAGCAGCTCGAGCAGCTCGAACTGGCGGTGCGCGAAGCGGCGGCGGGGCAGACGGGCCTGCTGACCATCGGCGCGATCAGTTCCGCGATGCTCGATGTGCTTCCGCCCTTTCTGGCGACGCTCAGGAAGCGTTACCCGGACCTGACGGTGTCCGTCAAGGAGATCGACAGCGCGGAGGCCGTTCCCGCGCTCGAATCGGGCGATGTCGACCTCGCGTTCGCGCGGCTGGAGGGCGATCTCGGCGAGTCCATCGCCAGCGTGCCGCTCAAGCAGGACAAGCTGGCGGTGGCGCTCCCCAAGGGGCATCGCTTCGCCGGCATGGCGCGCATCCGTCTGGCCAGCCTGGCGGACGAGGACTTCGTCATGGTCGCCAGGCGCCTGAGCCCCGTCTCCTTCGACGGGTTCACCGCGGCGTGCCTGGCGCATGGCTTTTCGCCGAGGGTGCTCCACGAGACCCGCAGCGCCTCGTCGCAGGTGGCGTTCGTCGGATGCGGGCAGGGCATCGCGCTCGTGCCCGCGTCGATGAAGAAGCTCGCACCGGAAAGCGTCGTGCTGCGTCCGCTGCGGGAGCGCCTGGAGGTGGTCACGACGGCGGTGGCCTGGTGCAAGACGCGGAGTTCGCCGCTGTTGCAGGAGATCACGGCCCTGCTGGGCGCGGGCGCTCCGGCGCGCACCGCCTAGCGCGGCCACAGGGCGGGCTGTCTTTCACCCAGCCGCGACGCATGGGCACCCGGTGGCCGGAAAGCGGCCCTTCGAGCCTCAGCGCCCCTTCGCCGATGACGCTTTGGGCGCCGTCAGCCCGGGGGCGCGCATGGCGGCGGCGACGAAGGGCACGATCTGGCGCAGGGACTCGGCAAAGTTCTTGCCGGAGCAGCGTCCGGCCGAGATCACCTCGATGCGGCCGGTGTCCGCCAAGGCGTATTGATAGGTGCCGAGCATGAACATGAAGCGCCAGGACACCTCGTCGCGCGACAGGTCGGGAAGGCCGCGCGCGAAGGCCGCGACGAAGCGGCCGGTCGAGTCGTCGTAGAGGCGCCGCCGAAGTTCGTTGCCGAACTCGGTGCCGTCGAGCTGCAGATGGGCTTGCATGCGCAGAAAGGCGCGACCGCTTTCTCCGCTCATCGCCAGCTTGAAGGCGGGCGCCAGGAAGATCTCGATGAGCCGCTCCACGGGCACCGGCGCGCCCTTCGCGGCGACTTCCTCGGCCTGGAGCAGTCGCATGCGCTCCTCGACCAGCGGCGTGCCGCAACGCAGGTACGTCTCCTGGAACAGGACCTCCTTCGTGCGAAAGAAGTAATGGATCATTCCTTGGTTGACACCCGCGCTGTCGGCCACGTTGCGCATCGAGCAACCGGTGAAACCCAGTTCGCCGAACAGCTGTTCTGCCGCACGCAGGATGCTGTCGCGCGCGTCGCTTCGCCGACGTGGGGGCTGTTCTGGCGCGGTCGTCGTGTCGTCGGAATGCATGTTCTTCCTCATGGCTTGAAATTCTTCTGCGGCCCGTGCGTGTGCGGCACGGGCCGCGACCCACTGCCGCGCGAGGGGATCGGCGCTCTCGTTGTTGGTGGGTCGAAAGACTAACAGCGTCGCGGCCGCGCATCTTCCGAATGCCGTCATGGCCCGGCCGCTCGGATCGAGAAGGCTCATCTCGACACGCCCCACGCCCCACGCCGACGGGCTGCGGAGCAGGTCCGAGCCTCGAGGCCCTTGTGGGTTGAACTAAGGGTTAACCCGTTAACAACTTAGTCAATCGAATAACTAACATCCAGGTCGATCGCAACCCTCAAGGACTCGACATGCTGAAACTGGTGGTGCATTGCACCGCGTTGCTCCTCGCCCTGGCAGGGCTGCCGGCGGCAGCGGCAGCGGCAGCGCAGTACCCGGAGCGCCCCATCCGCCTGGTGGTTCCCTATGCGCCGGGCGGCGGGACCGACAACATCGCGCGCCTGCTGGCGGTGAAACTGGGCGCGCGCCTGGCGCAGCCGGTGGTGGTGGACAACCGGGCCGGTGCCAACGGGATCATCGGCGCCGACGCCGTGGCCAAGTCGCCCGCCGACGGCTACACGCTGCTCCTGGCGGGGCTCGGGCCGCTGGCGGTCAACCCCAGCCTGTTCCAGAAGATGCCTTACGAGCCGCTCAAGGCCTTCGCGCCGGTCGCCAGGATCTCGTCGGCGGCCCTGGTCCTCGTGGCGGGCAGCGGCGCGCCGAAGGAAGGGCTCAAGGAGCTGGTCGCGGCCGCGAAGGGCGCGCCCGGGCAGCTCACCCTCGCCAATGCCGGCGAAGGTTCCCCGCAGCACATCTGCGCCGGGCTGTTCGCGCGTTCGGCGGGCATCGTCGTGAACAACATCCCCTACAAGGGCGCCGTGCCGGCCGTCACCGACCTGCTGGGCGGCAGCGTGCAGGCGATGTGCGACAACATCGGCACGGTCCGGTCCTTCATCCAGTCCGGAAAGCTCAGGGCCCTGGCCGTGTCGACGCGCCAGCGGGCGCAGGCTTTGCCCGATGTGCCCACGTTCGAGGAGCAGGGCTTCGCGGGCATCGACTTCTCCCTGTGGTTCATGTTGGTGGCGCCGTCGGGCACGCCAGGCCCGGTGATCGCCCGGCTGAACACCGAGGTCAACGCCATCCTCCAGCAGCCCGACGTGATCCAGGCGCTGCACGACAACGCGAGCGAAGCCACCGGGGGCTCCGTGTCCGAGGCCGCGCAGTTCCTCGCCAAGGAGAACCGCGCCTGGCCGGAACTGGTGCGCGCCATCGGCCTCGGCAAGCAATGACCGACATCACCTCCTGGCTCCTTCCTTCCCACATGCCGGCTCCAATGAAGCTCATCGACCTCTCCGTCGCCATCGAAAACGGGCTGCCCGTCGATCGACCGGGCAACGGCCCGAAGATTCGCTACGAACGGCACGGCGAGACCTTCGCGGCGCTGGCCAAGCCCTTTGCGGGATTGCGCCCGGAAGACCTGCCCGATGGCGAAGCCTGGGCCGTCGAGCGGATCGACCTGTCGACGCACAACGGCACGCACATGGATGCGCCATGGCACTACGCCTCCACGATGAACGGTGGCGAGCGCGCGGCGACCATCGACGAGGTCCCGCTCGACTGGTGCTACCGCCCGGGAGTCAAGCTTGATTTCCGGCACCTGCCGGACGGCCATGTCGTGCGGGCCGACGAGGTCGATGCCGAGCTTGCGCGCATCGGCCATGCACTGCAGCCGCTGGACATCGTGCTCGTGAACACGGGCGCCGGCGCGCGCTACGGCCAGCCGGACTACCTCGACAGCGGCTGCGGCATGGGACGAGAAGCCACGCTCTACCTCACCGAGCGCGGCGTCAGGGTCGTCGGCACCGATGCCTGGTCCTGGGATGCGCCCTTCAGCCACACCGCCCGGCGCTACCGCGAAACCGGCGACGCCTCGCTGATCTGGGAGGGCCACAAGGCCGGCCGCGAGATCGGCTATTTCCAGATGGAGAAGGTGAGCAACCTGCAACTGCTGCCATCGAGCGGCTTCCAGGTGATCTGCTTTCCCGTCAAGGTCCGCGCCGCGTCGGCCGGTTGGTGCCGCGCGGTGGCGATCCTTCCATGAACGACGAACACACATACATTGAAAGCTGGAGCCCCCGCATGAGCACAACCCCCCTGATCGGAACCTGGTTCCTGCGCGAAGCGTATGCCATCGCAGCCGACGGCGAACGCCTGTACGACGTCTATGGCGCGCGGCCCACCGGCGTCATCCACTACGGTGACGACGGCCGAATGATGGCGCTGATCACCCACGACGGCCGCGCGCCGCTGGACGGTGACCGGCAGGCCGCGCCGGAATCGCAGCGGGCGCAAGCCTACAAATCGTCCATCGCCTACGCGGGCGCGTTCTCGCTGGCGGACGGCTGGGTGTCGCACGCGGTCGACATGTCCTCCTATCCCAACTGGGTCGGGACCGTGCTGCGTCGCGCATTCCGCTTCGAGCAGGGCGATGTGGTGCTCACGACCGCGCCGCAGATCCAGGACGGCGTCGAGACCGTCATCAAGCTGGTCTGGCAACGCCAACCGGTCCAGCACTGACCCCATCGTTGGAAGCGGAGAAACCATGTCCAAGTCGTCCCGGAAAATCATCATCACCTGCGCCGTGACCGGCGCCATCCACACGCCGACCATGTCGGACGCGCTGCCCTATCGCCCCGAGGACATCGCACGCCAGGCCATCGATGCGGCAGAGGCCGGCGCGGCCGTGCTGCACCTGCATGCGCGGCACCCGGACAACGGCGCCGTGTCGATCGATCCCGCGCATTTCCTCGGCTTCCTGCCGGCGATCAAGGCGTCGACGAATGCGGTCGTCAACCTTTCCACCGGCGGCAGCCTGCGCAACACCGTGGCCGAGCGGATCGCGCCGGCCAAGCGCTTCTCGCCGGAGATGTGCTCGCTGAACATGGGCAGCATGAACTTCTCGATGCATCCGCTGGCGCAGCGCTACACGAACTGGAAGTTCGACTGGGAGGAGCCGTACCTGCGCGAGTCCGACAGCTACATCTTCAGCAACACCTTCCGCGACATCGAGATGGTGGCAGGAGAGCTGGGCCACGAGCACCGCGTCAAGTTCGAGCACGAGTGCTACGACGTGGGCCACTTGTACAACCTCAAGTTCTGCGTCGACGCCGGCCTGTTCAAGGCGCCGATCTTCATCCAGTTCGTGCTGGGCATCCTGGGCGGCATCGGTGCGGACCTGGAGAACCTGGTCTTCATGAAACGCACCGCAGACAAGCTGTTCGGCGACCGATACCAGTGGTCCGTGCTGGGCGCCGGCGCCAGCCAGATGAGCCTGGCGACCGCGGCCGCCACGCTGGGCGGCCACGTGCGCGTCGGGCTCGAGGACTCGTTGCTGATCTCGCGCGGCCAGTTGGCGGACTCGAATGCGCAGCAGGTGCGCAAGGTGCGCCAGCTGCTGGAAAGCCTGGGGCACGAGATCGCCACGCCCGATGAAGCGCGCGAAATCCTGTCCCTCAAGGGAAGCGCCGCGGTTCGGTTCTGACCGGGTCGCTCGGGTCCGCCACCGCGGCCCCTGCGCGATAGACATGACCCCGCCCGGCCCGCATTTCAAAGTGATCAATTTTCAAAAGCCATGAATCCACATGCCGACCGGAGCGCGAGAACATCGCCTGCGAGCAGGGTCGAGTTCCGCCACATCAGCAAGCACTTCGACGGTGTCGCGGCTGTCCAGGACGTCGATCTGGTGATCGAACCCGGGGAGTTCATTTCCCTCCTGGGCCCCAGCGGCTCCGGGAAGTCGACGCTGCTGATGCTGCTGGCGGGTTTCGAGCGGCCCACCCAGGGCGAAATCCTGATCGACGGCCGCTCGATGAACGACGTCCCGCCGAATCGCCGGGACGTGGGCATCGTCTTCCAGAGCTATGCCTTGTTCCCCCGGATGTCGGTGCGGGAGAACGTGGCGTTTCCGCTCAATGCGCGCGGCATCACCGGGCAGGCGCAGGCGCGCCTCATCGATGCGGCGTTGACGCGCGTGCGCATGACGCCCTTCGCCGACCGCTTGCCATCGCAGCTCAGTGGCGGCCAGCAGCAACGGGTCGCGCTGGCGCGTGCGCTGGTCTTCAATCCACCCCTGGTGCTGATGGACGAGTCGCTCAGCGCGCTGGACCGGCGCCTGCGGCAGGACATGCATGTCGAGCTGCGGCAGATCCATCGCGAAATCGGCACCACGATCGTGTTCGTGACGCACGACCAGGAAGAGGCCATGGCCCTGTCGGACCGGATCGTGGTGCTCCAGAACGGCGCCGTGCAGCAACGGGGAACGCCGACCGAGATCTACACCAAGCCGGTGAGCAAGGCCGTGGCCAACTTCATGGGCGAAAGCAATTTCATCGAGGGGACGCTGGTCGACGTCGGCGCGCACGGGTTCGACATCGCGACCCCGGTCGGAACGATGGGTTTCCACGGCCGCGCCGCGCCGCACGCGGGACCGGCGATGGTCATCGCCGTCCGTCCCGAAAACATGCGTGTCGATCCCGTGGCGTCGCCGGTCGATCGCGCCGGCTCCCATGTCGTCGAGTTCATGGGCGAGGTGGTCCACAGCTCCTTCCGAGGCAACTACCTCTACTACCAGGTCCGCTGCGATGCCGGGCTGCTGTCGGCCAATGTTCCGTTCGAGGCCCATCGGAACGCGCTTCAGCCGGGCGACCGCGCGCGCATCCGCTTCGACAAGACCTCGGCAATGATTTTCTAAGTCTTCCTTTGATCGATCACGGAGTGCATATGTTTTGTCTCACACGAGGAATGAAATCCATCGCCGTGCTTGGCGGCCTTTTCATCGGGACCTGCCAGGCCGCATCGCTGACCGTGCTGGTCGGCGGCGGGATGCTCGGCGATTCCATGATGACGTCCGTCGTCGAACCGTTCGAGAAGGCGACCGGGATCAAGGTCAATGCCGTCAAGCAGCAATGCGCGCCCGCGGTCATTCGGACCATGGCGCAGAGCAAGCGCCAGGACATCGACCTGTGCATGCTGAGTTCCACGTCCATGATCGTGCTGGCGCGCGAAGGCCTGCTGGCGGAGATCAACTACCAGGCCATCGATCCCGCAGTGGCCGAACAGATCGAACCGGCCCTGCGTCACAGGTACGGCGTCGGGTTCTTCAACTATGCGATGGCGCTCGGATACGACAGGTCCAAGCTTCGGGCCGGTGTGAATCCACCCCAGAACTGGGGTGAGTTCTGGGATCCGAAGAGATTTCCGGGGCCTCGGATCCTTCAGAGCGGTGCGTATCCGGGGCAGGGGCCCTGGGAAGAAGCCTTGATCGCGGATGGCGTGCCGGTCGAGAAGCTCTACCCGATCGATGTCGACAGGGCGCTCAAGAGCCTGGACAAGATCAAACCCGCCGTCAGGAAATGGTGGATGGTCGGCGCCGAACAGGAGCAGGCGTTCTCCGGCGGTGGCGCGGCCATGGGACAAGGTTTCGACGGCGTCTTTCAGAACGTCATGAAGACGAATGAAAAGGTCGCCTACACCTACGCGCAGGCCAAGATCTACACGCTTCATCTGGTCGTTCCGAAGGGCGCCAGGAACAGCCAGGAGGCCGAGAAGTTCGTCAACTTCGCATTGGATGCGCAGCGGCAGGCCCTGTTCTCGAAGTTGTCGGGCTACTCGCCCACCAACCGCTCGGCCTTCAAGTTCCTCGATCCCGCATTCGCGTCGACCTTGGTCGGCGCGCCTGGCAACAAGGAGAAGGCCTACTACGCCAATGCCGACTGGTACTCGGCGCTGGACGCTTCCGGAAAGACCCACTCGGAAGCACTGATCAAGCGCTGGAACGAATGGGTGCTGAAATGAAATGCGCCTGGGTCCTGGTCGGCGGTCGTCTGAAGGAACGCGCCTCATGAAAGCGAAGATCGACGTGGCGATTTGCGCGCTGGCACTGCCGGCGGTCGTTCTGCTGGTGTTCTTCTTCTACCCGCTGCTGCAGATCGGCTTGCTCAGTCTTCGCGCCCCGGAGTTCTCCTCGGCCGAATATCGCGCCATCTTCGAGAATGCGATGTACCTGAACGTCGCCTGGCGCACGTTGTCGACCTGCGCACTGGTCACGCTGTTCTGCCTCGTTCTGGGTTATCCGACTGCCGCATTCATCGCGTCTCTCTCTCCTGCGAAGGCGAAGCTCGTCCTGCTGTGCGTGGCCATTCCCTATCTGACAAGTTTCCTGGTCAGGAGCTACGGATGGGTGGTGATCCTCGGGGACGAGGGCCTCGTCAATCACATGCTCCAGTACTTCGGCGTCGCGGACGATGGTCTGGCGATCCTGTACACGCGCACCAGCATGATGATCGGCATCGTGCACGTCATGCTTCCGATGATGATCCTGCCGATCTACGCGTCGATGCTGAGGATGGACATGTCTTTGCTCAGGGCGGCCAAGGCCCTCGGCGGCGGGCCGGTGCGGACCTTCTTCGCCGCCTATTTTCCGCAGACCGCCAACGGGGTCCTGAGTGGATGCATGCTCGTCTTCATTGTCACGAGCGGCTTCTACATCACGCCCGCGATGCTCGGTGGCCTCTCGGATGTGCTGCTGTCGAACCTGGTGGCCGTTCAAGTCACGTCGCTGCTGAATTTCTCCACCGGCGCTGCGCTGGCCGTGCTGCTGCTCATGGGCACCTTGCTTCTTCTGCTGGGCGCGTTCCTCGTCAAGATCCTGGCGCAGAAAGGGAGAAACGCGAACGGCGCCGGAGGGACGCCGCGACGCCATGGATGGAAAACCGCCTTTGCGATGGTCAGTGGCTTCTTCTTCTCGCGGCTCAAGTCGAAGCCGTCGTCGGCCGACGTGCTGCGGAGCATTCCGCTCAGAGCGGTCGCTGCCCTGGTCTGCATCTTCCTGGTGCTTCCCAGCGTGGTGGTGATCGTTGCATCCTTCACGAACTCGGCATCCCTGGACTTTCCGCCCAAGGACTATTCGTTCAGGTGGTATCGCGCGCTGGTGAATGACGCGCAGTGGCGATCGGCCGCGTCGATCAGTTTTCAGGTCGCGCTGGTGGCAATGGCCATCTCGACCTCGCTCGGTCTGCTTGCCGCCTACGGCGTCTCCAAGATTTCATCCGAAGGTCGAAAGAAGGCGGCTTATGCCGTGCTGATCGCCCCGCTGGTGGTGCCTTCGGTGGTTTTCGCCATCGCGATGTTCGGCGTGTTGGCCCAGTGGGGCCTGATCGGAACCCGAGAGGGGTTGATCGTCGCGCACACCGTGGGTTGCATCCCTTATGTGTTCGTCGTCGTGTATGGCGCACTGCTGATGATGGACCCCCGATTGGAGATGGCGGCCCAGAGCCTGGGGGCGACGCGGGCGCGAACGATCTTCAGGGTGGTGTTGCCCACGATCGGACCTGCGTTGGTATCGGGTGCCGTCCTGGCCTTCATTCATTCTTTCGACGAGGTCGTCATCACGTCGTTTGTCGCAGGGGTTTCCGTGGAGACCCTGCCTCTCAAAATGTGGGTGGACATCCAGAACAAGGTCGATCCCACGATCGCCGCGGTCTCCACCCTTCTGATCTTGATCCCTGTTGCGTACCTGATCGGCAGCAGGGGCAAGTTGGCCAAGTGAAACTTTTAAAGAAGGAAATGTCGATGAGTCCGAAAGATGTTGTTCACGCCTGGCATACAGAGTGGCGGATCAATCCCGAGAACGCCAACTCGCTGTATCTGCACCAGGACATCAAGGTGCTTCTGCCCGGCAAGGAGGCGATCAAGGGCTGGGATGCCGCCAATGCCCACTTCCTGAACGTCGCATCGGCAGTGAACCTGCCGCAGCCCTATACCGCCGACGAGAACAGATACCTGATCTATCTGGAAGACAAGGACTTCGTGGCGCGTCGCTTCCGGTGCACGTACCACAACAAGGACGGCACGACCATGGACATGATGGTCTACAACATCTACCGGGTCAAAGACCAGAAGATCCTTCACTTCGAAGAGTACTTCGACACCTACTATCGTCGCGTGAGTTCGGTGGAGAACCCGACGCAGCAGGTCGATCTGAGCGAGTACCTGCTGGAGGCCTGAGGGCGGACTTCCCGCCCCAAAACCGCCGGGTCCCGCGATCGGTGCGGAGGACCCGGCGCCGGTGAGCGGGACCTCTCGCGCGCGATGTCAGACGGCAGGCCCATCCGGCGCTTCACCTTGGGCAGACGCCAAGGAGGCCGGAGAGAGGAGGCCTGCTACTTTCGATGTCGAGCTTTTGAGATGCGTGACAACGAACGTCGGTATTTCTCGGAAAGCATCTCGGTGCCGGAGATGCTCAGTTGCAGGTCCTGCAGGTGCCCGTCGTGAACACCGAAGATCCAACCGTGGACGGTCACTGGCTGGCCGCGGGCCCAGGCATCGAGCAGGATGGTGCTTGCGCACACATTGACCACCTGCTCGATCACATTGATCTCGCACAGCGCCGGCGCCCGCTGCTCGTCAGGGATGCGGCCAAGCAGCTCACTGTGGCGGTCCCGGGTGTTCTGGATGTGTCGCAGCCAGTTGTCCGCCAGGCCGATCCGGGCACCTTCGAGTGCCGCCTGGACGCCCGAACAGCCGTAGTGCCCGACGACCATGATGTGCTGGACCTTCAGCCGCTCCACCGCGAACTGGATGGCGGACAGCGCATTCAGGTCGGAGTGAACGACGATGTTGGCGACGTTTCGGTGCACGAACACCTCGCCCGGTTCCAGGCCGGTGATCTGGTTCGCCGGCACCCTGCTGTCGGAGCAACCGATCCACATGTACCGGGGCGTCTGCTGCTTGACCAGGCCGCTGAAGAATCCGGGGCGTTCCTTCTCCATCGCGGCCGCCCATCGGCGATTGTGGGCAAACAGATCCTCGATGCCCGATGTCGTGGTTTCAGTCATGTTCGTCCTTTTGCAATGTCTCTGCGCCTTGTCGTCACGTGATCAGCACGGCGCGGAAGTCATTGACGTTCGTATAGGTCGGCCCGGTGACGACCAGGTCGCCGATGGCCGAGAAGAAGCCGTAGGATTCGTTTCGGTCGAGGTGCTCGTCCAGTGACAGGCCGCAATGGGTGGCGCGCGCCAGGGTGTCGGGCGTGACCAGCGCACCCGCGTTGTTCTCCACGCCGTCGATGCCATCCGTGTCGGCGGCCAGCGCCCAGATACCCGAATGCCCTTTCAGCGACTGCGCCAGTCCGAGGCAGAACTCGCCGGCACGCCCGCCGCGGCCTTTGGGCCGAGGGCCGCGGGCAGGTCGAACCGTCACGGTGGTCTCGCCGCCGGACAGCAGGACGCAGGGCCTCGCGAAGGGCGTGCCGTGGACCGCGATCGACCTGGCGACAGCGCCATGGACTCGCGCCACTTCACGCGACTCGCCCTCGATGTCATCGCCCAGGATGTACGCAGGTATTCCGTGGCGGCGCGACTCGGCTGCGGCCGCTTCCAATGCTTGCCGCGGGGTGGCGATGAGCTGCTGACGGGAGCGCAGGAAGATGGGGTCGCCGGGTTTGGGTGTTTCTCCACCGCCAGACGCGAGTCGCGCACGCAGCGCCGATGGCAGCGCGATGGCGTAGCGGTCCAGGATGCCCAGTGCCTCGGCCGCCGTCGTCAGGTCCGGCACGGTCGGCCCGCTGGCGATGACCGAGAGTTCGTCTCCCGGGACGTCGCTGATCGCCAGGGTGAGGATGCGCGCAGGCGAGCACGCCGCGGCAAGACGCCCGCCCTTGATGGCCGAGAGGTGCTTTCGAACGCAGTTCATCTCGTCGATGCTGGCGCCCGAAAGAAGCAGCGCCTCGTTGATCCGCTGCTTCTCTTCGAAGGAGAGCCCATCGGTGGGCAGGCAGAGCAATGCGGAGCCGCCGCCGGAGATCAGGCAGAGGACCAGGTCCTGCGGCCCGAGCCCCTTGACCGCATCGACGATGCTTCGCGCCGCGGCCTGCCCGGCTTCGTCGGGCACCGGATGGCTGGCCTCGATCACCTCGATCCGCTGCAAGGCATTCGCGGGGCGCGGCGGCGTGTGGCCGTAGCGTGTCACGACGATGCCGCTCAGGTTGGCAGAAGCGGGCCAGAGGGCATCGACCGCGTGCGCCATGGCGCCGGCCGCCTTGCCGGCGCCGACCACCACGGTGCGCCCGGCAGGCGGCTCAGGAAGCACGCAGGCCAAGGCATCGGCCGGCGACGCTCGACGGACGGCGACGTCGAACAGCCGCCGCAGGAACGCCTGCGGATCCGCAACAGGGTTTTCGTGCGTCATGGCCGGTCTAGCCTCCGACCAGGTTCCGTGGTGTTCCCTGGACGAAGGCCTCGATGTTGCCGATGAGCTGGTCGGCCAGTCCCTGGGTGGCCTCGTCGCTGGCCCACGCCACGTGCGGCGTCAGGATGAAGTTGGGCAGGTTCAGCAGCGCCATGAACGGGTGATCCGGCGGCGGCGGTTCGACGCTGGTGACGTCGAAGCCGGCCCCGGAGACATGGCCGGCGGCCAGGGCCGGTCCCACCGCGGCTTCGTCGACCAATCCCCCGCGGGCCGTGTTGATCAGCAGGGGCCGCTTCTTCATCTTCGCGAACTCCTCGGCGCCGATCATGTTTCGGGTGGTCGGGAGCAGCGGGCAGTGCAGCGTGATGATGTCGGACTGCGCCAGCATCTGCTCGAAGGGCGTGTAGAGCTCTCCTTGCCCCGTCCGGCCCTTGTGTCCGGAGAAGAGCACCTTCATTCCCAACGCCCGCCCCATCGCCGCGACCGCGTTGCCGAGGATGCCGTCGCCGACGATGCCCAGCGTCGAGCCGGCGAGGTCTCTGATGGGATAGTCGAAATAGCAGAACTGCGCGGCGTCCTGCCAACGTCCGGCCCTGACCGACGCGTGATAGGCCAGGATGCTCCGGCGCAACGCGAAGATCAGCGCGAAGGTGTGCTCCGGCACCGTGTGGCCGGCATAGTTCCGGATGTTCGAGACCGCCACGCCCCTGGACGCGCATGCGGCGAGGTCGATGTTGTCGGTGCCGGTGGCCGCGACCGCGATCAGCCCGAGGCGGTTCGTGCCTTCCAGGTCGCAGGCCTGGATCCGGACCTTGTTGACCATCACGATGTCGGCGTCCTTGATGCGCTCCCCGACCTCACCGGGGGTGGTCCTGTCGTAGATGCGGAGCTCGTGCGGAAAGTCGGGCGCGCGAAGGGTGGTCTGCGGTGAGATGCTTGCCCGGTCGAGAAAGACGATTTTTTTCATGGCGTGGATGTCGTGATGGGCTGACTTGCAATCAGCCGGTGCTTCGAAGTCCGGCAGAGATGCCGTTGATGGAAATGTGGAGGCCGAGCTTCGTCTTCTCGTCGGCCTGTCCTGCCCGATACCGGCGCATCAGCGCCACCTGCAGGTGGTGCAGGGGATCGATGAACGGGGACCTGATCTCGGCAGCCGGCGAGAAGCCGTCGCCGGGCCTTGGGATGTCGGCGCCTGCGATGGCAGCGATGGCGTCGGCCGTTCTCTGCCACTCGCGGGAGATGGAGGCGAAGATGGCCTGGCGGCTTTGCTCGTCGACGACCAGGCTCGCGTACTTCTCGGCAATGACCAGGTCGCACTGGCCCAGTGCGCGGCCGATGTTGGACACCAGATGCCTGAAGAACGGCCAATCCCGGTACATGGCCTGAAGCTCCGCCAGTTCGCCGCGGTCAGCCTCCGGACCGACGGCTTCATCGGCGTGCGTGGCAAGAAAACCGCTGACGGCGCCACCGAACCCATACCACCCGGGCAGGCCCACCCGGCATTGCCCCCAGCTGAAGGACCAGGGCACCGCGCGCAGGTCTTCGATGTTGCGGTGCGGGCTTCTCGAGGAGGGGCGCGAACCGATGTGGAGCTCCGATATCTCCCGGATGGGCGTGGCATCGAAGAAGTAGTCCTGGAATCCAGGGGTGCCGTAGACCAGCTCGCGGTAGGCGCTCATGCTGCGCGCGCAGAGGGCTTCGGAGATGGCCACCCAGCGTTCATCCGGAGGCGTGACCAACGGACTGAGCGTGGCGTCCAGCACCGCGGACACCAGCGCCTCCAGGTGGGCGCGCCCGATCCTCGGGTTCGAATACTTGGCGCCGACCACCTCGCCCTGTTCGGTCAGCCGCAGCTGGCCCTGGACCGAGCCCGGCGGCTGTGCCAGGATGGCCTGGTCGCTGGGGCCTCCGCCGCGTCCGACCGTGCCACCGCGGCCATGGAACATCCGCAGCCGGATGGCGGTCGGCCCGACGGCCTCCTTCGAACTTCCCGCATCGAGGCCGTGCCTTGCCAGCTCGCCGAAGAGCTCGGTGAGCTGTTGGCCGGCGCGATAGAGCGCCCAGCTGCTTGCGAGGATCCCGCCGTCCTTGTTGCTGTCGGAATACCCCAGCATGAGGTCCTGCTCGGCGCCACTTCGTTCGACGAGCGAGGCCATGCCGGGGATGCGGAAGTAGTCGCGCATGATGCCGGGCGCATTGCGCAGGTCGTCGATGGTCTCGAACAGCGGCACGACCCCCAACCCGCAGACGGCTTGCGCGTTCAGCGCCCCCTTCATCAATCCCGCTTCCTTCTGCAGCAGAAGCACCTCGAGGAGGTCGCTGACGGCCTCGGTGTGGCTGATGATGCAGTGGCGCACCGCATTCGGCCCATACACGTCCCGGATGTCGCGCGCCGCCTCGAAGATGGCCAGCTCGGCCTGGGCCAGGCCCGTGTACCGGTGTTCGACCAGGCGCAGTGGCCGGGGATCGTTGAGCAGGCCGACGAGCAAGGCCCGTCGTTCCTGTTCGCCCAGCGCGGCGTAGTCGGCGCTGATGCGTGCCACCTGGAGCAGCTCGGCCACCACGGCTTCGTGCTTGTCGGCGTTCTGCCTCAGGTCGACGGTCGCCAGATGGAAGCCGAACGCCTCCACGGCGAAGAGGAGCGGTTGGAGCCGGTGGCGAGTGACCACCTCACCCTGGTGCGCAAGAAGAGAAGCCTCGATGGTTTTCAGGTCGGCCGAAAGCGCGTCGGGGGATGCGTAGCGCGGCGTCGGCGCGCCGTCGGCGGCGCGAGAAGCTGCGCCTGACAGCGCCCGGAGCGTCTCGGTCAGTCGCGCATGCACGCCAGAGAGCGCCCGTCGATAGGGTTCGTCGCGTCGGTGCTCGCTGTGGTCCGGGCTCGTCTCGGCCAGCTGCCCCAGCTCGGGCGAGCAGTTCACCAGGCGGGTGGAGAAGGAGAGCTCTGCGCGCAGCTGGCGAATTTCCTCGAGGTAGTGGCGGATGGCCACCTCGCTCTGGCGCCGCAGCGCATAGCGCAGGGTCTCGGCGCTCACATGGGGGTTCCCGTCCCGGTCGCCGCCGATCCAGCTCCCCATCCTCAGGACGGGGCCGATGTCATGTCGCTCCAGCTGCCGCTCGAGCGATTGGCGAAGGCGCGGAATCTCCCTGAGGAAGGTGGATTCGTAGAAGAAGAGGGCGTTCTCGATCTCGTCCGCCACGGTCAGCTTGCTGAATCGAATCAACCGGGTGTGCCAGAGCTGTGTGAGGCGGGCTCGAATCCGCTCGCTGTTCTCGGCCAGTTGTTCGCCCAGAAGCCGGTCGTCCCCGTGCTCGAATCCGCAAGCGGCCGATTGGGCGATGTCTCGCTCGGTGAGCAAGGAGGAGATGCTTCGCTGGGCATCCAGGACGCTGCGCCGCTGGACCTCGGTGGGATGCGCCGTCAGCACCGGCGACACATGGCCCGACAAGAGGGTGCTGGCGATTTCGTCGGACGAGACGCCGCGATCCGCCAGGCCGGCAAGGGCCTTTCGAAGGCTTCCCTCGGGACAGTGGCCGTGTCGCTCCTGCGCTGAACGCAGCCGCACGGCGTTCCTGTCCTCCGCCAGATTGGCCAGATGGATGAGGTAGGTGAAGGCCCGAATGACAGTGACCGCCTGGTCTGCGGACAGGCCGTCGAGCACGGCGCGCAACTGCTCCGCCGCGGCGCTGTCGGCCTTGCGTCGGGAGGCCGCGGCCAGGCAGCGGATTCTCTCCACGAGCGCGTAGGTCTCGCTTCCGGCCTGTTCCCGGATCACGTCTCCCAGGAGGCGCCCGAGAAGCCGGAGGTCTTCCCGCAGCGCGTCTGTCAAGCGGTCCGGTCGATGCGCTGCGGGGGCGCATGTTCGTTCGAAGGACCGCTCCCTCGTGGAGGATTCGGCGGCAGAGGGCACGGCGGGCTCGCAGTTCAAGAATGGGGGGAGACGTGCCGGCGCCTGGGGCCGGCGGTGAGGGCGCTCGCGCGTGTTGCGGGCGAGCGCAGCCCCGGAAGGCCGAGGCGACCTTCCCGGGGACTGCGATGGCGCAACGCGCCGGCTACGCGTCCAGCGCGGGCAGGCCGGCCTGCTTCAAGGCATCGTTGAGCCAGGGCGAGACCAGCAGGCCCTCCTCGATCTCGCGAATGCGTTGAGCCTCCGCTTCGATCTTTTCCTCGGCGGCAGCAAGAACGGCATCGACGTCGGCTCTGGGGATCACGACCACACCGTCGACGTCGCCGATGACCAGGTCACCGGGGTGCACCGAGACGCCGCCGACCGAGACCGGAACGCTCAGCCTGCCGGAGAGTCCTTTGGTGGGACCGCAGGGGTTCGTGCCAAGGGAAAAGGCCGGAAACGTTCCGGCCGCCAGAGCGACGGTATCGCGTGACGCCGCATCGACCACGAAGCCGCCGAGCCCCGCGGCTTGCGCTTGCGTCACCATGAGGTCGCCGAACAGGGCACAGGTCGCATCCGCCTTGCCGTCGACGACCATGACGTCGCCGGGCCGGGCCACTGCCAGCGCCGCGTGGAACATCAGGTTGTCGCCGGGACGGACCTCGACCGTGAAAGCCGGGCCGCAAACGGTCATGGCAGGGTGGATCGCCTTGATTCTGGAGTTCATGGTGCCGCGGCGACCTGCAACGTCGCACAGGATGGCGGCTTGGTACTTGCGAGCGCGCGTGATCTGCGCCGGCGTGACGCGGTCGAAGTCCGCGAACTTCTGGTAGGACATGGTCTCGGGCTTTCTGTGGAGTGCTCAGGCGTTCTTCAGTCGATCGACCGCCGCGGCAATGGCGGCGATGCCACGGTCGATCTCCTTGTCGGAGGTCGCGAACGAAAAGCGCAGATAGGGCGACAGGCCGTACGAGGCGCCATCGATGGTCACGACGCCTGCGGCATCGATCAGGTAGTTGCAGACGTCCAGGTCGGTGTCGAGCACCTTGCCATCGGGCGTCCTCTTTCCGATGAGGCCTGCAACCGACGCGAAGACATAGAAGGCGCCCGCAGGCATGTCGCATTCGATGCCGTCGATGGCGTTCAACCGGGTCGCCATGCGGGTCCTGCGCGCGGCGAACAGTTCGCTGGCCGACTGCACGCAGCCTTGTGGACCGTCCAGCGCGACGGCTGCGGCGATCTGGGCCGACGCGGTGGCGCAGGTGGTGCTCTGCCCGATCAGCAGCGCGATGGCCTGGATGAGGGCAACGGGGGCGGCGCCGTAGCCGACGCGCCAGCCCGTCATCGCGTAGGCCTTGGACAGGCCGTTGATGACCAGCGTCCGCGACTTCAGCTCGGGCGTGGTGTTCAGGAGGCAGGCATGCCGCGCGCCGTCGAACACGAAGTGCTCGTAGATCTCGTCGGTCATCACCCACACATGGGGGTGCCTTGCGAGCACCTGGCCCAGCGCGCGAAGCTCCGGCTCGGAGTAGACCGCGCCCGTGGGGTTGTTGGGCGAGTTCAACACCACCCACCGGGTGCGCGGCGTGATGGCCGCCTCCAGCGCCTCCGGCGTGAGCTTGAAGCCCACGTCGGCCGGGCAGTCGACGATCCTGGGAACGCCGGCGTTGATGCGCACCATCTCGGGGTAGGAGACCCAGTACGGCGCGGGAATGACGACCTCGTCGCCTTCGTTGAGGGAGGCGGTGAACGCGTTGAAGATGATGTGCTTGGCACCGCAGCCGACGACGATTTCCGAAAGCTCGTAGGCGAGGCGGTTTTCGCGCTGGAGCTTGGCCTGGATGGCCTTGCGCAGCGGCAGGATGCCCGCGGACGCGGTGTAGCGGGTATGGCCCTCCAGAAGCGCTTGCCGTCCGGCGTGAACGATGTGCGGCGGCGTCGGGAAGTCGGGTTCACCGACGGTGAAATCCACGATCTGGCGCCCCTCGGCACGGAGCGCGTCGGCCTTGGCTTTGGCGGCCACACTGGCCGACGGTTTGGCGACGCTGAGTCGCGATGCAACGATGGCTGCGTTCTGCATGGGTCTGTTTTCTGAGGCTCGCTGGCCCCATTGGCGGGGTGTTGCGGATCTCGTGTTTCCCGAGGTCCCTGGCGCGGACGGAAGCGCCGAAGAGCCACGGGTCACAAGGGCATGGGCGTGATTCTTTCGATGCGGAGATATTCCGTAAAGGGAGATAATTGGAGTCATGGGTATTCCAAAATGGTCTTCTGCAAGAGGGCCGCACAGGCGCGAGGCGATCCAGCGGGATGGCGACGTTTAGAGAACTGGAAGCGCTGGTCGCATTCGTCGACTTGCGTTCGCTCCAGGCCGCTGCACGCAGCCTCGACACCTCCCAGTCCGCCGTCGCGCGGCTGCTGAGCGAGTTCGAAGCGCGATACCCCCGCCCACTGCTCGACAGGCGCAAGAGGCCTGCACGGCTGACTTCCGACGGGAAGGAGGTGCTGCGCCTGGCCAGGGCGGTGCTGCGCAAGCGGGCGGACCTGGTCGAGCGCTTTTGCGACGCCGATCGCATCGCACCCGCGCTGCGCCTGGGCATCACGGAGCTGGCGGCCGCAACGTGGATACCCGGCTTCGTTCAAGACCTGCGTGCTCGCTACGGCAACATCGAGCTGAAGGTCGTCGTCGGTCAGTCCCCCACGCTCCGGGAGATGCTTCTTTCCGGCGCCCTGGATATCGCCATCGTGGTCTCGACCCACCACACCGACGACCTGGTCCAGGTCCCCATCGGCACCGCCAGACATGGGTGGTACTGCTCACCGACGTACGCCGACGCCGGCCCTTTCACGGTGAAGACCTTGGCCCAGCAGACCCTGTTGCTCCAGGGCGCGTCGACCGGCGCCGGGCAGGCACTGGGGTCCTGGTTCGCCTTGCACGCGGTTCGCCCCGCAAGCGTGATCCAGAGCGACAGCCTGGCAGCACTCACCGGCATCGCCGCGGCCGGGCTGGGGGTTGCCAACCTGCCGGAGGCCGCCGCACGCGAGGCCGTGAACGCAGGCAACCTTCGTGCATGCGCGCTCGACTTCGAGACGCCGGACCTGGACTACGTGGCCATCCTCCGGAACGACACGCTGTCGGACTTTCATCGCTCGATCGTCTCGATCGCATGCCAGTGCTGCGACTTCAACACGCCGTTCCGATTCAGGCATGGCGCGGGAGCTCCAAAAGATGTTGACCGTTAAGCAACTGCAGGCCTTCTATTGGACGGCGAAGCTGGGAACCCTCGGCAAGGCCGGAGAGCGGCTGCACATCACCCAGTCCGCAGCGACGAAACGGCTGCAGGAGCTGGAGTCCGTTGCCGCGTCACCGCTGTTCCAAAGTGCCGGCAGGCGCAACGAGCTGACGCGACGAGGCCACGAGCTCACGCAGGCGTGCGAGGAACTGTTCGGCTTGCTGGATGCGCTCGATGCGCTGAGCGCCAGCCCCCAGGCACCGGTTCGCGAGCTCCATATCGGGCTGACCGACGTGTCTGCCTCCACGTGGTTCCCCGCCTTCGTCCGCGGCATGCGGGACGCCCATCCTGCGATGGCGCTCTACCCGGAGGTCGCCGAGTCGCCCGTGCTGATCGAGAAGCTGAGGAACGGCGACCTGGACTTCGCCTTCCTGCCGGACCCGTTGGTGAAGGACGGATTGAAGCTCCGCCCTCTCGGCCAGGTGGCATTCGCATGGTTCTCCGCACCGGGTGCCTACCCCAAGGGAAAAAGATGCACCCTGGAGCAGCTCGCGCAAAGCCCGGTGATCGAGCAGACCGGCGGGTCACTGATCGCACGGCTCTACGACAGGCAGTGGCCGTTGCATGCACTGCCGCGAAAGATCCGCGGCGGCAACAACGCGCATGCATTGGCGGAACTCGTGATGTCCGGGCTGGGCGTCGCCTGCCTTCCTCGCCACATGTTCGCGGAGCAGGTGAGGTCCGGAAAGCTGGAGCCCGTGGATTGCAATCCGCCAGCGCCGAGGATCACGTACTACGGCTGTTCGGCGCAGACCTCGTTGGGCGTGGATGTCCCGGTCCAGGAGATCGCGAGCCAGAGCTTCGAGCAGTTCGAATCGAACGCCTGACGGCCTTGCGAGGCTCCCGGACGACAAGGCCCCGCCACGGCTCATTCGAGCTTGATCCCCGCTTCGGCGATCACCTTCGACCACTTGAGGGTGTCGGCCTTGATCCTGGCAGCGAGCGCTTCGGGGGTACCGCCTTCCGGCTCGACGCCCATGTCGCTGAGGCGTGTGCGGATGTCGGGCTCCTGCAAGGCCTCGTTGATGGCCTGGTTGAGCTTGTCGACCACCGCCTTGGGCGTTCCGGCAGGCGCCATGAAGGCGAACCAGGTCGGCATTTCGAAGCCCTTGAGACCGGGTGCATCCGCCGCGGAGGGCAGCTGTGGGTAGAGAGGCGAGGGCGTGGTCGATGCAACGGCGAGCGGCCGCAGTTTCCCGGCGGCGGCAAACGGCATCCCTTCGCCTGCGATGGCCACCATCACCTGCACCTGGCCGCCGACGAGATCCTGCAGTGCGGGCGCGCCACCCTTGTAGGGGACGTGCACGGCACTCACACCCGTCATGCGCTTGTACAGCTCCATCGCCAGGTGGGAGGGCTGGCCGGGACCGGTGGAGGCATAGCTCACCGTGCCGGGGTTCCTGCGGATGTGTTCCGTCAGTTCGCCGAGGGTCTTCACCGGAAGCGAAGGATGGACGAAGACGACGCTTGGCAGGCTGGCCGCCTGGACGATGGGTGTCAGGTCTTCCTGGGGTCTGTAGCTCAGCTTGCTGCCATACAGGCTCGGATTGACGGCGAGGCCGCCCGTGGTGGACAGCATGATCGTGTAGCCGTCGGCGGGTGCCTTGGTCACGAAGTTCATGGCCACCTGCTCGCTTGCGCCCGGCCTGTTGTCGACCAGGGTGGGCTGGCCCAGCGACCGTGTCAGCTTCTGCCCCACCATCCGCGACAGCGCGTCGGTGGCGCCGCCTGGTGGATAGGGGACCACGATGCGGATGGGCTTTTCCGGAAACTGCGCCTGCGCCATCGCGCCTGCTGCGATGGCCGTGACAAGCACGAGGGACTTGACGATGTGCTTCATGGATGGACCGCCTTGGATGAAGGGAACGATGAAGGCGGCGGCGTCAGGACGATCGCTGCGCCGCTGCGTCGGTGGATGCCTTCAGCGAGCGCAGATGGGCCGTCAGCGTCTGCGTCAGGTGCAAGGTGTCCACCGCGGGGCTGGTGATGAAGCTGTATCCCAGCTCGGCCAGATCCTTCGCCTGCTGCGGGTCGAACGCCGGGATGCCGACCTTCACGCCCGCCTTGTTGGCGCTCTGGAGAATCTTCTCGATGGCCGCGCGCACCGTGGGATGGGTCACCTGCGTGGGAAGGCCGTAAGAGCATGAAAGATCGGACGCCCCGACGAACAGCAGGTCGAGCCCCGGCGTCTGGACGATGTCCTCGATCTGCTCGACGGCTTCCCGGTCTTCGATCATTCCGATGACCAGCAGGCGATCGTTCTGCACCTTCATGTGCTCGACCATCTTGACGCCGCCATACCTGGCGACGCGGGTGGCGCCATCGATGCCGCGCATCCCGATCGGCGGGTACTTGGCGGTGGCGACGATCCTCTCCGCCATCGCGCGGCTGACGACATGCGGCACCATGATCGCGTCGGCCCCCGCTTCGACCGCCCGGAGGATGGTCGCGAAATCCATCTGCGGCGTGCGCACGATGGAGGAGATGCCTGTGACCTGTGCTGCGCGGATGAAATGCTCCATCGCCGACAGATCGAGCGACGAGTGCTCCAGATCGATCACCGCGAAGTCGTAGCCGACATGGCCCAGCAATTCCACGACGGCCGGATCCTTCAATGCGCAGAAGGTCCCGTAGGCGATCTCTCCGCGTTGCAGTACTTCCTTGAGTTTTCCCATGACATTTGTCCTTGCAGTTGGTGACCGGGCGCGCGCTGCCGCGCCCGCAAGACACGGGCTGGCAGTCGCTGCGTGATGGGAGTGCGCCCGGCAGGTCCCGACATGCAATGCCAGGCCTGCCGGAGCGCGCGGAGGCTTATTGCGGCTCGATCCGCGCCTGCTTGACGACGTTCGCGTAGAAGGCCGAGTCGGCCTTCACGAAGGCGGTGAAATCGGCGGACGTGTCACCGATCGGGATCAGGTTGATCTTCGTCAGCTCGGCGCGGAATTCGGGCGTCATCGCCTTCTTGATTTCGGCATTGAGCTTCTCCACCACGGCCTTCGGCGTCCCGGCGGGCGCGACCACGCCGAGCCAGGTGTAGGCCTCGTAGCCCGGTACGCCGGCTTCGGCCACCGTGGGCAGCTCGGGCAGCGTGCTCACCCGCTTGGGCGTGGTCACGGCCAGTCCGATCAGCTTGCCCGAGGCCACGAACGGCGTCGCGGTCGGCGAGGTCTCGAACATCAGGTCGATCTGGCCGCCCACCAGGTCCGCCAACGCCGGAGCGCCGCCCTTGTACGGCACGTGCAGCATCTTCGTGCCGGTCTTCATCATGAAGATCTCCGCCGCGATCTGCTGCGCCGAGCCCAGGCCGGCCGAACCGAAGGACAGCTTGCCGGGCTTCGAGCGGGCGAGCGCGATCAGCTCCTGCACGTTCTTCACGCCCAGCGAGGGGTGCACCACCAGCACGCTCGGCTGGTCCGCGACCCGGATGATCGGTTGCAGGTCCTTGAGCGGGTCGAAACTCATCTTGGCGTAGAGATGCATGTTGGCGGTGAGCGCCGCGCTCGCCATGAGCAGCGTGTAGCCGTCGGCCGGCGACTTCGCCACGAAGTCCATGCCGATGTTGCCGGATGCGCCGGCACGGTTGTCCACCAGTACCGGCTGTCCCATGCTGTCGCCGAGCTTGCTGCCCACCATGCGGGCCACCATGTCGACGCTGCCGCCGGCGGAGAAGGGAACGACCAGCCGGATCGGCTTGGTCGGATAGCCCTGGGCGAAGGCGCTGCCGGTGAAGGCCGTCGCCAGGAGAAGGATGCGGAGGTGTTTGTTCATCGATGTCTTTCGAAAGCGAAAAATGTGTTCAGGCCGCGCGCAGTTCGGGCGTGTGGCGGTGGAAATCCGTGCAGCGCTGGAAGGCTTCGGCGATCGCGATGAGTTGCGCGTCGTGGCCCGTGGCCGCGGCGATCTGCACGCCGATCGGCAGCCCGCCGCCATCGACACCGGCGGGCACCGAAACGCCGCACATGTCCAAAAGATTCAGGATGCGCGTGTAGCGCACCGGCGCATTGCCGTGGTCCACGGAGTCGATGGGCACGGCCGTCGCCATGGTGGTCGGCGTGACGAGCGCATCGCTGCGCGAGAGCAGGGCGGTGAACTCCCGCTTCCACGCCTCGCGCTGCCGCATGGCGCGCACATAGTCGACCGCCAGCAGACGCGCGCCGGCGGCGATGCGGGGGCGCACCGAGGTGTCCATCGCGGCCATGGCATCGGCGGCGAGCTCGCCGTGTTCGGCGGCGGCTTCGGTCAGCATGATCGCGCTGGTGGTCTGCGCGAAGGTGTCGAGCGGACGCGGCATCGCGACGACCGTGACCTGCGCGCCGCCCTGCGCGAACACCGTCATCGCCGCTTCGTAGGCCGCGAGAACGTCCGGCTCGACCCCCACCAGGTCGGACGGGCCCAGGCGCGCGAGGCGCAGTCCGGCAAAGGCCTGGGAGCCGGTGGCGGTGGGCACCTGCGCTGGCCGCGCGCGGTCTTCGGCCAGCACCGCGTGCAGCAGGGCCGCATCCTTCGCGGCGCGGGCGAACACGCCGATGCTGTCCAGCGTGGTGCTCAGGGACACCACGCCGGTGGTGTCGATGGCGCCCGCGGTCGCCTTGAACCCGGTGATGCCGCAGAAGGCAGCGGGAATCCGCACCGAGCCGCCGGTGTCCGAGCCGATCGCCAGCGGCACCAGCCCGGCGGCGACGGCCACGGCCGAGCCGCTGCTCGATCCGCCAGGCGTCCGGTGCGTGGCGGGGTCCCACGGGTTGCGCGGCGTGCCCATGTGCTCGTTGGTGCCCCAGGCGCCGAGCGCGAACTGCACCATGTGCGTCTTGCCGACGATGATGGCGCCGGCCGCCCGCAGCAGATCGACCATGCGCGCGTTGCGTTGCGCGATCCGGTTGGCGAACAGCGGCGACCCGTTGGTGGTGGCCTTGCCGGCGATGTCCACCAGGTCCTTCACCGCCACCGGAATGCCGTGCAGCGGGCCCAGCCGGTAGCCTGCCCGCATCATCCGGTCCGCGGCGTCCGCGGCGGCCAGGGCCTCGTCGGCGTAGACCTCGCTGAAGGCGTGCAGCTGCGGGTCGTGCGCGCGGATTCGGGCCAGGCAGGCGGTGACGATGGCAACCGATGTGAGCTCGCCGCGGGACAGTGCCTGCGACAGATCGGTTGCGCTGTCCAGGGGGATTTCAATGGAGGACATGGGAGATGCGTGAAAGAAGGAGTCCTCAATCTATCGCTGCCCCTGCTGGAAGAAAAACGGATTCTTCGAAGCTTGGTTGATAAAATTTCTGAATCATGCGGTTTACCCTGCGCCAGATCGAGGCGTTCTACTGGACGGCCAAGCTCGGAAGCATCCACGCGGCAGCGGACCATCTGAATTTCAGCCAGCCAGCCGTCTCCTCGCGCATCAAGGAGCTGGAGAGCGCGATGAACCTGGAGCTCTTTTCGCGCAAGAACCAGCGTGTGCAGCTCACCCCCGCCGGTCGCAATGCGCTGGCCCATGCCGAGCGCGTGTTGCACGCGGGCAAGGACTTCGAGCAGCTCGGCATCTCCACCGCACCACTGGAAGGCGTGCTGCGCCTCGGATCGGACGAGTCCAATGCGATGGTCGCGTTGACCGATGTGCTGACCCAGCTCAAGCTGCGCCACCCCAGGCTCATCGTGGAGCTGACCATCGACGTCGGCAGCGTGCTCGTGGAGAAGCTGCGCAAGCGCGAGCTGGACATCGCGCTGCACACCAACGCGGGCGCCGCACCGCACGTGATCGACCAATTGATCGGATGGGTGGAGTTCCAGTGGCTGGCCTCGCCCGACATGGACGTGTCGGACGGGCTGTTCGTTCCCAGCGTCGCGGCCAAGCTGCCCATCGTCACCCACTCGCCGCCGTCGACCCTCAACGGCGTGGTCCAGAAGTGGCTGCGCAGCGGCGGCGTCGATTTCGAAGGCGTGAACTTCTGCAACTCGCTGTCGCTGATGCTGAGGCTGGTGCGGGCGGGGCATGCCATCGCCGTGCTGCCGGTCGCGATCCTGCGCGACCAGCTCGCCACCGGCGAGTTGCGGGTGCTGCCCGCGAAGCCGGAGCTTCCGCCCACGCCTTACTACGCGTCCTATGTCAAGGAGGAGTGCGGGCCAGGCACCGAGGTGGTCATCGAGATCGCCCGCTCGGTGCTGCAGAGTTCGCGCCTGCTGACCCGGCTTGCCGAACCGCCCGCCGAGTCCGGTGCGCCCTAGCAGGCGTCTCGCCCGTGGGCTCGGGGACGGGCAGGGGAACGTTCGACGTCGATGCGCGGTCAGCGCTGCATCTGCTTCTCGATCGCGTCCATGATGATCCGGGTGGAGCCGAGGATGTCGGGGTACTTCTCGCCGGCGTCGATGCGCGCGAGCGTGAGCTTTTCGTCCTTGCTCATCTGCAGGGCGCGGGTCGCCGATGCCTGGATGTCCGAGGGCGGAAGGACGAGCACGCCGTTCTCGTCGGCCAGGATGGCGTCGCCGGGGTTCACCGTCACGCCGCCGCAGCTCACCGGAATGCAGAACTCGCCGCCCAGGCCGAGCGTCTTGACGGTGACGGCACAGGTGCCCTTGGACCAGACCGGCACGCCGTATTGGCGCAGTTCGCCCAGGTCGGTCACCAGCCCGTCGACGATGATGCCGGCCACGCCCGCGGCGCGCGCCGCATAGGCCACGGCGCCGCCGATGGTCGCGATCGACATGTCGCCGCAGCGGTCGATCACCAGGATGTCACCGGGCCGCGCCTGGCCGATGGCGTAGTGAACCATGGCACCGTCCATGCCCGGCACGCGGGCCGTGATGGCGGTGCCGGCGATGCGCACATCCTGGAAGTGGGCCTTGATCGCCGGGGCCATGAAGCCCGTGTAGCGGAAATGCCCGATGACGGCCGGCTCGGCCTGGACCAGCAGCTTGAGAAGGTTGTCGTCGACGGGAGCGGGAAGGGAGTTGAGTACGTACATGCGGGATAAAGGAGATGGAAGAGAAAGCCCGGCCAATCTATCGCCGCGCCCCGCAAAGGAAAAGCCAGTTATGTGGAGGCTGGTTGATCCAATTCTTGGATGATGTGTGCGCGGAAGACCGCCTTCGGGGCGCGCTCCCGCCATTGACTTCCGAAAGTGCGTGGCGCCCGAACTCGAGCGCCTGGAGGCCCTCGATCAATGGCCTGTCAAGGTTGTCGACCTTGCGGCGCATGCGATGCGCGCGCCTTGCGCTCGGCCATCCACGCCTCCAGGAAGTGGATGCTGGTACCGCCGCGCACGAAGGACTCGTCGGCGAGCAACAGGCGATGCAGCGGAATGTTCGTGTCGATGCCTGCGACGACGGTCTCGGACAGGGCCGCCGCCATGCGCGCCAGGGCCTGGGCCCGGTCCTCGCCGTAGGTGATGAACTTGCCGATCAGCGAGTCGTAGTGCGGCGGCACCGTGTAGCCTGCATACACATGCGAGTCCACGCGCACGCCCGGACCGCCGGGCACGCGCCAGGCCTGGATGTCGCCCGGCGACGGAAAGAAGGTCTGCGGGTGCTCGGCATTGATGCGGCATTCGATCGCGTGGCCGCGGCGCCGCAGTTCCGATTGCGCCCAGGGCAAGGGCTGGCCGGCCGCGATGCGGATCTGCATCTGGACGATGTCGATGCCCGTCACCCATTCGGTCACCGGATGCTCGACCTGCACGCGCGTGTTCATCTCGATGAAGAAGAACTCTCCGTTCTCGTAGAGGAACTCGAAGGTCCCGGCGCCGCGGTAGTTCATGCGCCGGCAGGCTTCCACGCAGCGCTCGCCGATGGCCTCGATCTGCGCGCGATCGATGCCGGGCGCGGGCGACTCCTCGATGATCTTCTGGTGCCGGCGCTGCATCGAGCAATCGCGCTCGCCCAGCCACACGGCGTGGTTGGCGCTGTCGGCGAGCACCTGGATCTCGATGTGGCGCGGATTCTCGAGGTACTTCTCCATGTAGACCGCCGCGTTGCCGAACGCGGCCTCGGCCTCGGAACGCGTGGTCTCGATCGCGGCGAGCAGGTCCGCCTCGCCGCGCACGACACGCATCCCACGCCCGCCACCGCCGCCCGCGGCCTTGATGATGACCGGGTAGCCGACCGCGGCGGCCTGCCGGCAGGTCTCGGCACCGTCCTGGCCCAGCGCACCATCGGAACCGGGCACGCAAGGTACGCCGGCCAGCTGCATCGCCTGCTTGGCCGCCACCTTGTCGCCCATGGTGCGGATCGACTGCGCGCTCGGGCCGATGAAGACCAGGCCCGCGTCCTCGACGGTCTGCGCGAAGCCCGCGTTCTCGCTCAGGAAGCCGTAGCCGGGATGGATCGCCTCGGCCCCGCTGAGCGTTGCGGCCGCCATCAGCGCCGGGATGCTCAGGTAGCTCTGCGCCGAGGGTGCGGGGCCGATGCACAGTGCCTCGTCGGCCTGCTGCACGTAGCCGGCCTCGCGGTCGGCCTCGGAGAACACCACCACCGCGCCCACGCCGAGCTCTCGGCAGGCGCGCTGGATGCGCAGCGCGACTTCGCCGCGGTTGGCGATCAGGATCTTCTTGAACATGTGTGGCGCTTCCGTCATGCGATCACCATCAGGGCCTGGCCCACGCTCACGGCCTGTCCGTCTTCGCAGAGCACCGCCGTCACCGTGCCGGCGTGCTCCGAATCGATCTCGTTGAAGATCTTCATGGACTCGATCACGCACACCGCGGCACCGGCCGCGACGACGGAGCCGACCTGGACCAGCGCGTCCGCGCCGCGGGCCGAGGCGCGGTAGAAGGTGCCGACCATGGGCGCATGGATGACGTGGCCCTCGGGCGCGGCCGGGGCGGCGGGCGAGGGCGCCGCGACGGACGCGACCGCCGGCGGCGTGGGCCGGGATGCGGCCGGCGCGGGTGCGGGCGTGGCGGCCAGGGCTGCGGTGCCGCCGCCCTCGGCGTTGCGGACGATGTGCAGGTCGAAGTCCGGCGCCGTCAGCTGCAGTTCGGCAAGGCCGGTGTCGGCCACCGCATCGATCAGATCGGTGATGTGCTGTACGTTCATGCTGCTCAGGCCTGCGCGAGGACTTCGCTGACCGGCGCCACGACCGCGCCACTGGCCTCGATCTGCGCGCGCACATGCGTCGCCAGGCCGGCCGCGCCCTGCGTGTCGCCGTGGACGAGCACGGAGTCGATCCGCACCGGCAGGCGGCGCCCGGCGGTGCTGGTGATCTCGCGGTCCTGCAGCATGCGGATCACGCGGCGCGAGACCTCCTGCGGGTCCTTGATGACGGCGCCCGGCAGCTTGCGCGAGACCAGCAGCCCGCGGTCGTCGTAGGCCCGGTCGGCGAACACCACGCGCGCCACCGGCAGGCCGGCCTGCTCGGCGGCACGCTCGAGCTCGGTCATGGGCGGTGCGATCACGATCATGTCGCGGTCGAAGTCGCGCACCGCCGCCATCAGCGTGTCGGCGAGGCCGGCATCGACGAAGGACATGTTGCCCAGCGCGCCGTGGAAGGTGACGTGCGTAGCGCGTCGGCCGGCCGCACGCGCGATGCCTTCCAGTGCACCGAGCTGGTAGAGCGTCAGCGTGCGCAGCTCGGCGGCGTCGAGCTGGAGCGGACGCCGGCCGAAGCCCTGCAGGTCCTGGAAGCCCACGTGCGCGCCCACGTCGACGCCGCTGGCACCGGCCAGGCGGACCGTGCTGTCCATGATCAGCGGATCGCCGGCATGGAAGCCGCAGGCGATGTTGGCCGAGGAGACGATGGCCAGCAGCGCCGCGTCGTCGCCCATGCGGTAGGGGCCGAAGCCCTCGCCGAGGTCGCAATTGATGTCGATCTTCATGTGTTGTTCCTGTCCGATGTGCGGCCACCCAGCAGCTGGCTCGCGAGGCGAAGCTTCTGCAGGTAGGCCCGTTGTTCCCTGAGTGCGTCCAGCGCCTGCGCCTGGCTCGCCTCGACGAAGCGCACGTTGCCGCCCAGCGGCGTCTGCGCGATGCGCCACTGATCGGCCTCGATCACCGTGGCGAGCTTGGGGTAGCCGCCCGAGGTCTGCGCATCGCACTGCATGACGATGGGCTGGCCCGAGGGCGGCACCTGCACCACGCCCGGCACGATGCCGTGCGACAGCAGCTCGATCTTCTTCACCGGCGCCAGCGTCGGCCCCTGCAGCCGCAGGCCGATGCGGTTGCTCGCCGGCAGCACCTTCCAGGCCGTCTCGAAGAAGGTCCGGCGGGTCGCGCCGGAGAAGCAGTCCCATTGCGCGGCCGGCAGCACGCGCACCACGGTGGCGTCCGGCGCGTGCGCCGCTGCGGGCAGCGCGAACTCGGCCGGCACCGCGCCGAAGCGGTTGCAGGTGACCGACGCCGGCCCTTGCCGATGAAACGCGGCATGCGGCACCTGGTCGCCCTTGCGCAGCGGTCGTCCCTGGTGGCCGCCGAAGCCGGCCTTGAGGTCGGTGCTGAAGGAGCCCAGCACGGCCTCCACCGCGAAGCCCCCGTGCACGGCGAGGCAGGCCACGCCGCCGCCCAGCGGCCCCTGCATCGACAGCACCTGGCCGGCGGCCACGGGCAGCGTCCACCAGGGCCAGACCGGCTTGCCGTCGAGGCTGGCGCGCGCGTCGGTGCCGGTCAGCGCGATGCACGTGTCGGCGGTGAAGCGCACGCGGAAGGGGAACACCACGATCTCGATGATCGCGCTGCCCGCGGGGTTGCCCAGCATGGCGTTGCCGGCTTCGGCCGCCAGCTTGTCCAGCGCGCCGGACACGCTCACGCCGAAGCGCCGTTGGCCGATGCGGCCCAGGTCCTGCACGGTGCTCAGCCCGCCGGTGGAAAGTATGTCGATCACGTGTCGATCCTCGTCGCGCGAAAGACCACCGTGTCGCCGGGGCACAGCAGCGTCGGCGGCGTGCGGTGGGCATCGAAGAAGGAGGGGTCGCAGTGGCCGATCAGCTGCCATCCGCTGGGCGAGTTCTGCGCCACCACGCCGGCTTGCGCACCGCCGATGGCCACGGTTCCGGCGCGGATGTGCAGACGCGGTTCGGCGCGGCGCGGCGTGTGCAGCCGCGGGTCCAGGCCCGCCAGGTAGGCGAAGCCCGGGTGGGCCCCGAGGAAGAACACCGCGTAGCGCGCTTCCGAATGCAGTCGGACCACCGTCGCCACCTCCAGCCCCGTGCGCTCGGCGATCGCGGCCAGATCCGGGCCGCGTTCGCCGCCATAGACGACCGGCAGCTCGACGGTCTTGGTCTGGCCCTCGACCGCCGGCGCGTGGAACCAGGCCGCATGGACCTGCTGCACCAGCGCTTCGGACGGCAGGGCGAAGGGGTCGAACGCCACCGTCAGGTTGTTCATGCCGGGCACGGCTTCCTGCACGCCCGGCCAGGCTTCGGCCGCCTTCGCGACGGCCCAGACGCGCTCCTGCACGCCGAGGCCGAGCGCTTCCTCGGCCTCGAAAAGCATGGCGCTGGTGCCCAGGAAGCTCGCGCGCGGCAGTTTCATGGCGCCTCGCATCGCAGCGTGAACAGCGGCTTGCCGTAGTCGATGCATTGGCCTTCGTGGGCCAGCAGTGCTTCGACGCGGCCGGCCCGCGGCGCGAGGACCTCGGTGAAGGCCTGGCCGACCTGCAGCAGCGCCATCGTGTCGCCTTCGGCCACCTCGTCGCCCACGGCCAGCGCGGCCGCCGGGCGCGAAGGATGCGCGAGCCGCAGCAGCCCGAGGGCCGTGGCCACCACGGTCGTCAAGCCGGCTTCGGCGACCACCGCCTCGGGGGCGGCCGCGCCTTCGCCGACCTGCAAGGCGGGCGCGCCCTGCGGCATGCGCAGGCGCAGGCGACTGTCGCCCTGGGCGAATTCCACGACCGCGACACCGCGCAGGCGCTGGTGCATGGCAATGCGCCGGATGTCGGCGGTGTTCATGGCGGGCAAACTCATGGGACTCAAGGCAGGGGATCGAACTTGAGGTCCTTGATGGGCGTCACGGTGTGGGTGCGCTTGAGACCGTAGGCCGTCTGCGGGCCGAGCCATTTCTCCCAGATCTTTGCGAGCTCGCCCGACTTCTCGAGCCGGCCCAGCACGGTGTTGACCTCGGCCAGCAGCGCCGGCTCGTTCTTGCGCACGCCCACGGCCATCGGCTCGAGGATGGTGGGCTCCGCGATCGGCACCACGGGGCGGGCCGTGCTGGCGGACTGGCGCACGAACTGCGCGGCCGTCACGTCGTTGATGGTGAAGGCGTCGACCTTGCCCATCTGCAGCGCGAGATAGGCGGCCGAAGCGTCCTGGAACGTGACCGTCGTCGACGTGGGGATGCGCATCTTCACGCCCTGCTCCGAGGTCGAGCCCTTGGCCGCGCTCACCTTCTTGCCGGCCAGGTCGTCGAGCTTGCTCAGGCCGGAGTCCTTGTTGACCAGCACCTTTTCCGACAGCACGTGATAGGCATCGGAGAAGTCGATCTGTTGGGCACGCGTCTTGGTGAACGCCAGGTTGGCAATCAGGATGTCGACGTGGCCGAGGTTCAGTTCCGGGATGCGTGCCTCGATGGTCAGCCCGCGCTGCTCCAGTGCCACACCCATCTCGCGCGCCACGGCCTTGCACAGGTCGACGTCGTAGCCCACGGTCTGGCGCGTCTTGGGATCGGCGAAGCCGAAGGGCTCGATGGCGCCGTAGGTGCCGCAGACCAGGGTCTTCTTGGCCTTGATGTCCTGCAGCTGGTCGGCCAGCGCGCCGGAAGCGAAGAGGACGACGAGAAGGGAGGGAACGATTTTCCGGACGAAGTTTTTCATGGCTTTTCCTGAGGACGGGTGGAGACGAGGGACGGTGAACGGTCGGGGGATGGGCGGCTTCGGTGCCGCTCAATGGGCGCGCAGGTCGGAGAGGAATTTCCTCGCGCGGTCGCTTTGCGGGTTGGCGAAGAATTCCTCGGGCGTTCCGCTTTCGACCAGGCAGCCCTGGTCCATGAACCAGATGCGGTCGGCGACCTCGCGGGCGAAGTTCATCTCGTGCGTGACGCACATCATGGTCATGCCATCGCGCGCCAGGCTCTTCATGACCTGCAGCACCTCGCCCACCATCTCGGGGTCGAGCGCGCTCGTGGGTTCGTCGAACAGCATGGCGGGTGGGTCCATGGCCAGTGCACGGGCGATCGCCACGCGCTGCTGCTGGCCGCCCGAGAGTTGGCCGGGATAGGCCTTGAACTTCGACGCCATGCCGACCCGGTCGAGCAGGTGTTCGGCCCGGGCCTGCGCCTGGGCACGCTTGTGCTTGAGCACCGCCATCGGCCCCATCATCACGTTCTCGGCCACCGTCAGGTGCGGGAAGAGGTTGAAGCTCTGGAACACGAAGCCCACGCGGCTGCGGAAGCGGTTGATGTCGAGCGATGGCGAGTTCACGTCCTGCCCGTCGAACTCGATGGCGCCGGACTGGATGTCCTCGAGCCGGTTGACGGTGCGGATCAGCGTGGACTTGCCCGAGCCCGACGGCCCGCACACGACCAGCACCTCGCCCTTGGAGACTTGTGCGTTGACGTCGCACAGCGCGTGGTACTGGTCGTACCACTTGTTGACGGATCGGAAGGAGATCATGGGCTGCGGGGCGGAAGTGGAGGAGGTCATGGGATGCGCCTTCAGGCCTGTGTTCGGGTGGGGCTGATCGCCATCGCGCTGACCTGGGTCGGCGTCGTCGATGCGTCGGCAGCGCGTGGGGCGCCGGCGCGGCGGCGCGTCACGCGGCGCTCGAACATCCGCGCCGTCTGGGTGAGCGAGAAGCACAGCACGAAATAGATCGCGGCCAGCAGCACGAAGACCTCGAAGGGCTTGGTCAGCAGGTTGCTGTTGATCTGGTTGGCCGAGAAGGTGAGTTCGTTGACGCTGATCACGTAGCCCAGCGAGGTCTCCTTGATGGCCGAGACGAACTGGCTGATCAGCCCCGGCACCATGTTGTAGAAGGCCTGCGGCAGCACGATCTTCACCATCGTCTGCATGTAGCTCAGGCCCATGGCGCGCGCCGCTTCGGTCTGGCCCTTGGGCAGGCCCTCGATGCCCGAACGGACCACTTCGGAAAGGTAGGCCGCCTGGTAGATCACCAGCGTGACCAGCATGGTGGAGAAGCCGCTCACCGTCTTGCCGATCAGCAGCGGCAGGAAGAAGTAGACCCAGAAGATGAACATGATCAGCGGCACGCCGCGCACCACGTAGACGATCACGGTCGCGGGGCGTCGCAGCCAGGCGAAGGGACTGAGGCGGGCCAGCGCGATGCCGACGCTCAGCGGAAAGGCCAGCGCCAGGCCCAGCACCGACAGGATGAAGGTGATGGCGAGCCCGCCGAGCGGGCCGTGCGGGTACTGGCCGATCAGCAGCAGCGCCCAGTTGTCGCGCAGGATGGTGAGGATGTCGTTCATGGTTCAGCGCGCCTTGATGCGGTAACGGCCTTCCAGCAGCGACCCGCCGAACATGATCAGCATCGACACGGACAGGTAGACGGCGGTGGCGAACAGGTAGACCTCCACCGTGCGGAAGGACT
Source organism: Variovorax sp. J2P1-31 (assembly GCF_030317215.1). NCBI lineage: Bacteria > Pseudomonadati > Pseudomonadota > Betaproteobacteria > Burkholderiales > Comamonadaceae > Variovorax > Variovorax sp. J2P1-31. The sequence continues at coordinate 1,473,766 of NZ_JASZYA010000002.1, read as the reverse complement.
GGCTTTCGATCTCGCGTGTGACGTAGGTCAGCTCGGCCACGCCGATGGTCATCGCGAGGCTGGTGTTCTTCAGCAGCAGCACGGTGTGGCTCACCAGCGTCGGCAGCGCGATGCGCGCCGCCTGCGGGAAGATCACCAGCCGCGAGGCCTGCAGGTAGGTCAGGCCCAGTGCGCGCGAGGCCTCGAGCTGCGACTTGGGGATCGATCGGATGCCACCGCGCAGGTCCTCCGACATGTAGGCCGCCATGCAGAGGCCCACCGCCACGAAGGCGAAGAAGAACTCGCTGTTGTTGGCATTGATCCACAGCTGCACGCCCATCGGCAGCAGCGCCGGGATGCCGAAGTACCAAAGGAAGATCTGGACCAGCATCGGCACGTTCTGGTGGTATTCGACGTAGGCCACGACCACCGCCTGTCCGATCCGGCTCCTGCTCATGCGGATGAGGGCCAGCACCGTCCCCACCACGGCCGCGAGTCCCCAGGACAGCGCGGTCAACTCGAACATCGTGAGGACACCCTCGGCGATGGACTTGGCGTAGTCCGCTCGGGTGAGGATGGAAAGGTCGAAGGGAATGGTCATGGGGCAGGCCTTGGACGGGGTTGCTCGGCGGCGGGCGCCGGATCAGCTGTCGGCGGACACGGGGGTCGCGGCAGCCACGGGGCGCGTGCACCGCGACAGCGCCAGGGCCATCGCCGCACAGCCCGCCCGGATCTCTTCGATCGAGGTGGCAAAGGAGATGCGAAGGTGGCCAGGAATGCCGTAGGACGTGCCATCGATGGTCGCGACGCCAGCGCTTTCCAGAAGATACGCCGCGACGTCGATGTCGGACGCAAGGGTCGTGCCGGACGGCGTGCGCTGGCCGTACAGGCCGTGCACGCTGGGGAACACATAGAAGGCCCCGTCGGGCGCCGCGCATTCGATGCCGGGGATGGCCTGGAGCAGCGCCACGATCGCGTCGCGGCGCGCTGCGAACACCGCCACCGCCTCGCGCACGCAATCTTGCGGACCGTCGAGCGCCACCACCGCCGCGGCCTGGCTCATCGCACTGGCGCAGGAGGTGCTTTGCGTGCACAGCAGGTTGATGGCGCCGATCAAACGGGCCGGTCCCGCGCCGTAGCCGATGCGCCAGCCGGTGAAGGCATAGGCCTTGGACAGGCCGTTGACGATCAGGCTGCGCGGCTGCAGGTCGCCCGCGACATTGAGCGGCGAAAGATGCGTGGCGCCGCCATAGACGAAGTGCTCGTAGATCTCGTCGGTCATCACCCAGACCTGCGGATGCAGGCGCAGCACCGCGCACAGCGCCTCCAGCTCGGCGCGCGAATAGACCGCGCCGCTCGGGTTGTTCGGCGTGTTGAGGATCAGCCAGCGGGTGCGCGGCGTGATGGCGGCCTGCAGCGCCTGCGCGGTGAGCTTGAAGCCGTCTTCGGCCCGGCCCGGCACGATCACCGGCACGCCGCCGTGCAGGGTCACGATGTCGGGATAGGACACCCAGAACGGTGCCGGCACGATGACCTCGTCGCCTTCGTTCAGGGTGGCGGCGAAGGCGTTGAAGATCACCTGCTTGGCGCCGCTGCCGACGACGATCTCCGAGGGCTGGAAGCTCAGGCCGTTCTCGCGCGCCAGCTTGGCCGCGATGGCCTTGCGCAGTGCGGGCGTGCCGGCCGACCCCGTGTAGCGGGTGTGCCCGTCGCGCAGGGCCTGGACGCCGCCCTCGACGATGTGCGACGGTGTCGGGAAGTCGGGTTCGCCGATGGTCAGGTCGATGATCCGGCGGCCTTCGGCCCGCAGGCGGTCGACCGTGGCCTTGGCGGCCATGCTGGGGGACGGCTTCACGGCGTCGAGTCGCCGTGCGAGGAGTGTGTTCATGATCGAAGGGGAGGAGATGGACGGGTTCAGAGACCGTGCGGCTGCAGCACCTTGTCGAGCCAGCTCTGCTCGAGCCGGCCGGTGGCGATCTCCGCCTTGATCAACTCCTCGTTGGCGGCCGTGCGTTCCACGGCGGCCAGCAGCGCGGCTGCCTGGTCCTGCGGGAAGCAGATCACGCCGTCCTCGTCGCCCACCAGGATGTCGCCGGGCATCACGACCTGCCCGCCCACGGTCACCGGCACGTTGATGGCGCCAGGGCCGAACTTGAACGGCCCGCGGTGGGTCACGGCGCGCGCGAAGCAGGGGAAGTCGGCCTGGTGGAAGGCGGCCGTGTCGCGGATCGCGGCGTCCATCACGAAGCCCGTGCAGCCGCGCTGCTGGGCATACGACATGATCAGTTCACCGACCAGGGCGTTCTTCGAATCGCCTGCGCCGTCGACCACCAGCACGTGGCCCGGCGACATCAGCATCAGGGCCTTGTAGATCATCAGGTTGTCGCCCGGACGCGCCTTGACGGTGAAGGCCGTGCCGACCAGCTTGCGGGTGGGGTTGAAGCGCGTCAGGCCGGTGATGCCCGAGAAGCGCTGCAGGTTGTCGCTGATGTGCGGCGTCACCACGTGCTGGAGTGCCTGCACCACGGCGGCCGGCGCGAGCGCCGGAATGGGACCAATGTGAAACGAACTGGAGGACATGGCAATACCTTCGGGAAGAGCGCTCCGGTGAGCAAGTTCGTGAATTCTGGAAGCCCGATAGAATTAAAAAAAGCGATATTTATTTGTGCTAACACATTCATAATTTTCATGTGATAAGGGTTTTCACGAAGGGGTGCGCACCATGATGACTTTCAAGCAGCTCGAAGCGGTGTACTGGATCACGCAACTGGGTGGCTTCTCGGAAGCCGCCGCCAAACTGCACACCACGCAGTCGGCCATCTCCAAAAGGGTGCAGGAACTCGAGCTGGTGTTCGACACCCGGCTGTTCGATCGCAGCCAGCGCAGCGCACGCCTGACGGAGAAGGGCGAGGAGATGTTCGAACTGGCCAGGAAGCTGCTCGCGCAGCGGGATCTGGCCATCGACCAGTTCGGCCGCGCCGAGGTGATCGAGCGCCGTGTGCGCATCGGGGTGACCGAGCTCACGGCCATGACCTGGCTGCCGCGCCTGGTCGCGCTGATCCACGACTACTACCCCAAGGTGGTGATCGAGCCCGACGTGGACATGAGCGTGAACCTCCGGGACAAGATGCGCGAGGAGAAGGTCGACCTGATCGTGATTCCCGACGCGGCCGCCGATTCCCGCTTTTCATCCAAGGTCCTGGGCTATGTCGAGAACGCCTGGATGGGCAAGCCCGGCCTGGTGAACACCAGCAAGACCTTGCGCGCGCACGAGTTGGCCTCGTACAGCCTGCTGACGCAAGGCGACCGCTCGGGCACGGGCCTGGTGTACGGGCAATGGTTGAAATCCATGGGCATGCAGCCCGCGAACACCATCGTCAGCAACAGCCTCGTCGCGTTGATCGGGCTCACGGTGTCAGGCCTGGGCCTGAGCTACCTGCCGCGGCAATGCATGGAGCCGATGGTGGCCGCGGGCATGCTCGAGGTGATCCCGGTCAGCCCGTCCCTGCCCAAGACCACCTACATCGCGATGTACAACGGCGGCAACCACAGTTCGCTGATCTCGTCGATCATCATGCTGGCGCAGGATTGCTGCGACTTCACGCGGATGTTCCAGACGGGCCCCGCACCGTGAGCGAAGCGGCGGTGCCGCGACCGGCGGCGTCGTTCAGGCCCGCAACGCGCTGAAGGCACACGGAATCGGGGGGGCGATGCAGGCGTTGATCCTTCGGCATGTCTTTTCTGGCGAGGCCCACATGCTTGGCCCGCCACGACGGAATGCGAGCTCGCGCTCAGTCGATCTTGATGCCCAGCCGCTTCACCGTGGCGCCCCATTGCGCGGTGTCGGTGCGGATCAGCTCGGCGTACTCGGCCGGCATGGTGGTTTTGGGTTCGAAGTTCTGCGTCACGATCCACTGATTGAAGGCCGGGCTCGCCACCGCATTGCGGATCGCCGTGTTGAGGATGCCCACCACCTGCGCCGGTGTGTTCTTCGGCGCCGAGATGCCGTACCAGCCGGCCAGCTGGAAGCCCGGGTAGCCCGACTCCGCCAGGGTCGGCACCTCGGGCAGGGCGGGCACGCGCTGCGCGTTGGTGATGACCAGCGCACGCACCTTGCCCGACTGGATGAAGGGGAAGCCGCTCGCGAGGTCGGTGAACATGGCGTCGATCTGGCCGGCCATCAGGTCGCTCACCGCGGGCGCCGCGCCCTTGTAGGGCACGTGCGTGAGGTCGACCTTGGCCAGGTCCTTGAAGATCTCGGTCGCCAGCTGCACCGGGGTGCCGGTGCCGGCCGAGCCGTAGTTCATCTTGCCCGGGTTGGCGCGCGCCGCCGCCACGAAGTCCTTGACGTTGCGGATCGGCGATGCCGCGTTGACCAGCAGCACGAAGGAGTAGCGCGCGACCAGGCTCACCGGCAGGAAGTCCTTCACCGGGTCGTAGGGCAGCTTGTGGAACAGGCTGGGGTTGATGGCCAGCGCGGTCGGGTCGCTGATGAGCAGCGTGTAGCCGTCGCCGGGTGCGCTCGACACGGTCTGCGCCGCGATCACGCTGTTGCCGCCCGGCTTGTTGTCGACCACCACCTGCTGCTTGAGCGATTGCGTGAGGTGCACGCCGAGCTGGCGCGCGATGGCATCGGCCGAGCCGCCGGGCGGGTAGGGCACGACGATGCGGATCGGCTTGTCGGGATAGCCCTGGGCGCCGGCGGACAGGGCCGTGGACAGCGCGGCGAGCGACAGCAGCGCGAGGCGCGCGAGTTGGGGGAAGTTCATGGCATGTCTCCTGTGAATCGAAAAAAAGAAGAAGGCCGCGCCCGCGGCGGCGCTGCGCGCCGTCGTCGCGGGAAGGCTTCAGGGGGAACGAAACAAAACGCGCGTCAGTCGACCGGCGCGAGATGCAGGCACACGGTGTCGGCATCGCCGTCCAGCGGTGGATAACGCCGCAGCACCTCGGGGTCGTGGCCGGGCACCACATGGCGCGGCGAGTCGGCCGCGGCCAGCAAGCGGCGTTGGCCCTCGAGCATCTGCTGCATGTCCTGCACGATCGGGAACGGCCGGCCTTCTTCGTGGTTCTGGTAGTAGTGGCTGGCGTCCGAGGCCAGCACCACCCAGCCGCGCGCGGTGCGCACGCGCACCGACTGCAGGCCCCGCGTGTGGCCGCCGATCAGCATCAGCTCGACCCCCGGCGCCAGCGTGTCGTCGCCGTCGTGGAACACCACGCGCTCGGCGTACACCTGGCGCAGCAGCTCGGCCACGTCCTCCACCGAATACGCATGCCGCATCGGCGCGAAGCACATGCAGCGGCCGGTGGCGTAGTGCATCTCCGCGTCCTGCAGGTGGAAGCGCGCCGCCGGCAGCTTGGCCAGGTTGCCCGCGTGGTCGAAGTGCAGGTGCGTGAGCACCACGTCGGTGACCGTGGCGGGGTCGACGCCCAGCGTGGCCAGCGTGTCGATCGGGCAGCGGTAGCGGTCGAGCACGCGTCGGCGGGCCTGCGCGGTGGCGGCGGTGAAGCCGGTGTCGACGAGGATCGTGCGCCGCGGCGAGCGCAGCAGCCAGACGTAGAAGTCCATCGCCATCGGGCCGTCGTGCACGTCCATGCCGATGAAGTTGTCGATGCGCCGGCGCTGCACGCCGGCATAGCGGATGGCGAAGACCTCGTAGGTCTCGTCGGTGTCTGCAACGAAGGTCATGGCCGGCCTCAGAAATTCAGCGCCAGGCCCGGCGCGGGCCAGCGCATCGCCAGCAGCGTGCCGCTGAACGACTGGGTGATCCAGGCGGTCGACAGGTCTTCGCCGCCGAAGCAGAGGTTGGTGGTCTGCGGGTCGGGCATCGCGACCTGCCGCAGCAGCGCGCCCTGCGGCGAGATCACCGTGACCTGGCCGGTCACCAGCGTGGCCACGCAGACGTTGCCCGAGGCTTCGACCGCCAGGCTGTCGAAGCGCTGGTAGCCGCCCAGCCCGCAGACCAGCTCGCCGCCGTGCGGGGCCGGCGAGGCGCGGCGCGCCAGCACGCCCGGCGCCTCGATGCCGAAGGACCAGAGCCGCGCGGTCTCGGTCTCTGCCACGTAGAGCGTCTGCTGGTCGGGCGAGAGGCCGATGCCGTTCGGGTTGAGGATGCGCTCGACCACCTCGGTGATGCGCGAGCCGTCGGGCTGCGCGTAGTAGACGCAGCCGATGTCGCGGTCGCGCTCGCGCGACTTGCCGAAGTCGGTGAAATAGAAGCCGCCGCTGCGGTCGAACACCAGGTCGTTCGGGCCGCACAGGCGCACGTCGCCGCAGTGGGTGTAGAGCGTGCGCACCGCGCCGGTTTGCGGGTCGACGCGCTGGATGCTGCCGCCCTTGTAGTCCGCGGGCGTGCCGTGCAGCGGTCGCAACCAGCTGCCGGGCTGCACCGGCTGCCAGCGCATGCCGCCGTTGTTGCAGACGTAGAGCGCGCCGTCGGGGCCCAGGGCCATGCCGTTGGGCCCGCCGCCGGTCTCGGCGATCACCGTGACGCGGCCATCGGGCGCCACGCGCGACACGGTGCCGCGCGCGATTTCGCAGAGGGCGATGTCGCCGTCGGGCAGGGCCACCGGGCCCTCGGGAAAGAGCAGGCCGCTGGCGGCGATGCGGGGCGTGTTCATCGTGGCACCGGCGAACTCAGTACGACAGCCTGGCCGCCGCGGCCAGGCGCCCGCCGGCCGCCGAGGCCTGCTGCAGCGCGCGCGTGATGAGGCCGGTGGTGACGCCCGCGAAATAGCGCGCGCCCCACTGGCCGTACTTGGCTTCGTCCTCGGGCGTGAGCGCGATCACGCCGGCGCAGTTGCCCGCACCGCTGATGGCGCGCAGCGCGCGTTCGATCTCGGCCTCGACCTGCGGGCATTGCCAGTCGTTGTCGAAGCCCATCGCATGCGACAGGTCGTTGGGCCCGACGAACACCGCGTCGACGCCTTCCACGGCGGCGATCTCCGCCGCCTGCGCCACCGCCTCGGGCGTCTCGATCATCACGATCAGCGCGATGCCCGCGTTGCTGCGTTCGGTATGCGCCACGCCGGGGAAGGCACCGTAGCCCGCGGCGCGCGGGCTGAAGGCGCTGCCGCGGCGGCCGGCGCGCGGATAGCGCACCTGCTGCACCAGGTCGCGCGCCTCGGCCGCGCTGGCCACCATCGGGATCTGCACCGCGCTGGCACCCATGTCGAGCACGCGCGAAATGTCGTGGCGCAGGCAGCGCACCACCGGCACGATGCCGCTGGCGCGGGCCGCGCGCAGCATGTTCTCGGTGGTTTCGAAGCCGGCGCTGCCGTGCTCGTTGTCGATGATGATGAAGTCGAAGCCGGCATAGCCGCACATCTCGACGATGGCCGGGCTGGGCAGCGAGTTGAAGACGCCGCGCAGGGGCTGGCCGCTGCGCAGCATGCCGGGCAGGCGGTTGTCGAGGGGATGGCGGGTGTCCATGGGATGTCTCTTTCGTGGGCGCGGGTCGCGCGATGGTTCGGTGTCAGTGGATGTCGTCGGCGCTGCGCATCGCCTGCGCGAGTGCGTCCAGCGTGAAGTCGCCGCTGCGCGCCGCGGCCAGCAGCGGCGTCTCCTTGCGCCGCGTCAGTTCGATGCAGCGCGGCAGGTCGTGCAGGTACTGCGGCGCGATCCGCACCGCGCCGTGGTGGTCGGCATGCAGCAGGTCGTCGTGCGCCACGCGCAGCCCGAACACCTCGACCGGCGTGCCGATGTCGACCAGGTGGACGAAGGCATGCGACGGGCCGATGCTGCCGGCCAGGATCGGGAAGCTGGGCGACAGGTCGCCGAGGTCGCGTACCGAGCCGTTGGTGAGCACGCCCGCCACGCCCAGCCCCTGGTGCACGGCCGAGTTCACCTCGCCCCAGAAGGAGCCGGTGCCGGGGCGTTCGTCCAGGTCCTGCATGACCACGATGGTCGGCAGCGCGGCGCTGCCCGCGGCATGGCGGTAGTAGTCGAGCCGCAGCTGGCGCGCGTCGGCGGCCGACAGCGAAGACGGCGCCATGGCCCGGATGCGCGCGGTGCGCGCATAGCCCAGCATTGGCGGCAGCGGTGCGGGTGCGGCCACCAGCGTGCCGTAGGTGAAGCCCTGCGCGCTGCGCCCGCCCATGGCGAGCTCGAGCGCGTTGCAGACCGTCGGCGTGTCGACGGCGCGCAGCGTGCGGATCAGTTCGGGCGTCAGCATGGCGGCGCTCTCAATCGATGGAGACGTGGTTGGTCTTGATGAGCTCCGCGAACTTGAGCGTCTCGTCCTGGATGAACTTGCGGAAGGCCTCCGGCGCCATGGGCTTGGGCGTGAAGCCCTGCGCGGCCAGCCGCGCCGTCACCGCGGGCGAGGCCAGCACCGTGACCACTTCCTTGTTGAGCCAGGCCACCACCGGCGCGGGCGTGGCCGCGGGCGCCAGCAGGCCGAGCCAGGTCACGGCCTCGAAGCCGGGCACGCCGGATTCGGCCAGCGTCGGCAGGTCGGGCTGCAGCGGCGAGCGCGCCGCGCTGGTCACGGCCAGCGCCTTGGCCTGGCCGTTCTTGGCGAAGGCCAGCGCGGTCGTCATGTTGTCGAACTGCATGTCGATCTGGTTGCCCGCGAGGTCGACCAGCGACTGGCTGCTGCCCTTGTAGGGCACGTGCACCGCCTTGCCGCCCACGCGGTTGAGCAGCATCAGCGTCGTGAGGTGCTGCGAGGTGCCGTTGCCGCTGCTGCCGTAGGAGATCGCGTCGGGCTTGGCCTTGATCGCGGCCACCAGCTCCGGCACGTTGCGCGCGCCGGACTTGTTGCTCGCCAGCAGCACCAGCGGCGTGCTGGCGAGCTGCGTGACCGGCGCGAAGTCCTTGTCCACGTCGTAGCTGATCTTCTTGAGCAGCGTGGGGTTGACCGACAGCGCGGTCTGCGTGCCCAGCAGCAGCGTGTAGCCGTCGGGCTTGGCGCGCGCCACGTACTCGGTGCCGATGCCGCCGCCGGCGCCGGCCTTGTTGTCGACCACCACGGCGGTGCTCCAGCGTTTGCCCAACTCGTCGGCCACCAGCCGCGCCACGATGTCGGTGGCGCCGCCCGGTGCGAAAGGCACCACGATCACCACGCGGCCGGTGTGCGGGTAGCCGCCCGGGCCGGCCGGTGCCGGGGCCTGCGCGGCGGCGAGGCCGGCCAGTGACAGCGCGGCGAGCGCGGCCGCCGCGCGGCCGAAGCGGCGGCGGGCGAAGGAGGGAGAGGTGTGCGATGGCTTCGTCATGGGATGTCTCTTTGCGTTGTGTTCGTCATGCGGCTGTTCATTCGGCCTGGATGCCCGCGTCCTGGATGACCTTGCCCCACTTCAGGATCTCGGCCTGCTGGAAGCTGGCAAAGGCCGCGGCCGTGCGACCGTCGGGTTCGACGCCCAGGTTGCGCAGCTTCTGCTGCACCTCGGGCTGCGCCACGATGGCGGCGATCTCGCGGCTCAGGCGGTCGACGATGGGTTTGGGCGTGCCCGCGGGCGCGAACACGCCCTGCCACGACTGCATCTCGAAGTTCGGCGCCCCGGCCTCGGCCAGTGTCGGTGCGCCCGGCACGTCGGGCAGGCGGCGGGCGGCGGTCACGCCCAGCACCTTCACGCGCTTGCCGTCGATCATCGGCCGCGCCGCGGCCACGGTCTCGAACACCATGTCGATCTGGCCGCCGACCAGGTCGACCATGGCCTGCGAGCCACCCTTGTAGATGATCTGGCGCATGCGCGTCTGCGTGATGTTCTGGAACAGCTGGCCCGACAGGTGCTGCGAGGTGCCGGCGCCGGCCGTGCCGTAAGTGAGGCTGTCGGGCTTGGCCTTGAGCTCGGCGATGACCTGCGCCACCGAGTTGAAGCGGCTTTCCGCGGGCACCACCAGCACGTTGCTCACCATGCCCACCAGGTTCACCGGCGCGAAGTCCTTGACCGGGTCGTAGCCCAGCTGCCTGGTGAAGAAGGGGTTGACCGCATGCGTGGTGATGGTGCCGCCCATCAGCGTGTAGCCGTCGGCCGGCGAGCGCGCCACGGCCTGCGTGCCCAGGATGCCCGAGACGCCCGGCTTGTTGTCCACGATGACCGGCTGGCCCAGCCGCTCGCCGAGATGCTGCGCCACCAGCCGGGCCACGCCGTCGGACACGCCGCCGGGCGAGAAGGGCACCACGTACTTGATGGGCTTGGTGGGCCAGGCCGGCGCCTGCTGTGCCTGTGCGCTGCGGTTCAGTGCGGGGCCGGCCAGGGCCAGCAGGGCGAGGGCTGCGGGCAGCAGTGCGCGGGTTCGGATTCGCATGGAAGTCTCCTGAAGGGGGAAGCGGGCGCGCTCAGGCGCCCGGTCGGGAAGCAGCGCCGCGCCGTGCGGCACGTGGCTTGGGCGTTGGCTTGGGTGCAGGCGCGGGCGTACCCGCCGCGCGCACCGAATCGCGCTCCACCACGCGGCAGGGAATCACCACGTTGCGCGGACGCGCGTCCTCGCGCATCTGTTCGTGCAGCAGCTCGACGGTGGCCTCGACCATCGCCTCGACGCTCTGCACCACCGTCGTGAGGCGGTAGGCGCCCCAGGCCGCCTGCGGCACGTCGTCGAAGCCGACCACGCTCACGTCCTGCGGCACGCGCAGGCCCAGTTCCTGGCGCAGCACGTCCATCACGGCGATGGCCATGTGGTCGTTGGCGACGAACACCGCATCGGGCCGTTCGCCCGGGCCCGCGAACAGCGCGCGCGCGGCCTCCTGCGCGCGCTCGAAGCTGTAGTGGCCGACCGCGCGCCGGTACACCGCCGCGCCGGCCTGGGCGAGCGCATCGTTGAAGCCGCGCTCGCGCTCAAGGTTGGTCGACGACTTCTCCAGCCCGGCCAGGAAGGCGATGCGCCGGTGGCCGCGCTCGAGCAGCAGCTCGGCCACCATCTCGCCGCCCCGGTGGTTGTTGCAGGTGACCGAGCTCGTGCTGTGGCGCGCGAAGGCGCTGATGTCGGGCACGCGGTTGAACAGCACCACCGGCACGCCGACGTCGGCGCACTGGCGGGCGAGGTGCGGCGAGAGCATGGCCGAGGCCATCACCACGCCGTCGATCTGGTACTGCAGGATCTCGTCGAGCACGCCGTCGGTCTCGTCGCCGTCGCTGATGAACATAAGCACGTGGTAGCCCTGCTTCTGCAGCTTCTGCGAGAGCTTCTCGATCACCAGCGGATAGAACTGGTTCTCGAGGTAGCTCATCACCAGCGCGACGATCCGGCTGCGCCCGGTGATCAGGCTGCGGGCCATCGCATTGGGCCGGTAGCCCAGCGTCTTGGCAGCGATCATCACCCGGTTGCGCGTGTCCTCCGACACGCTGGCGCCCGGCGTGAAGGTGCGGCTCACCGCCGACTGCGAGACCTTGGCGAGGCGCGCGACCTCCTGTGCGGTGGGGCCCGGCTTCATGCGGCGCTCCATCCGCCGTCGAGCATCAGCGCGCTGCCGGTCATGAGGCTGGACGCATCCGACGCGAGGAACACGATGGCGCCCATGATCTCCTCGACCCGGCCGAGCCGGCCCAGTGCGATGCGCTCGACCACCCAGGCGCGGAAGGCCGGGTCGGCGAACATGCCGGCCGTCATCGCGGTCTCGATGAAGGTGGGGCAGACGGTGTTGACGCGGATGTTCGCGTGGCCCAGCTCCCAGGCCAGGGCCTTGGTCATGCCTTCCATCGCGTGCTTGCTCGCACAGTAGAGCGAGCGGCGTGGGCTGCCGACCACGCCCATCTGCGACGAGACGTTGACGATCGAGCCCGGCAGGCCCGCGGCCAGCAGGCCGCGCGCGACGCTGCGCGTGACGTAGAACGCGGCCTTGACGTTGAGGTCGAACACCGCGTCGATGTCGGCGTCCTCCACGTCGACCAGCAGCTTGGGCCGGTTCAGGCCCGCGTTGTTGACCAGGACCTGGAACGGGCCCGCGGCCGACAGCGCGGCCTCCACCGCCTTCGCATCGGTCACGTCGAGCACCAGGTGGCTGCAGCGGCCGCCCTCGGCGCGGATCTGCGCGCAGGCCTCGCGCAGCTCCGGCTCGGAGCGGGCCGCCAGCGTGACCTCGGCGCCGGCCTGCGCCAGCGCCGCGGCCGCCGCCAGACCGATGCCGCGGCCCGCGCCCGTCACCAGGGCGCGGCGACCGTCGATGCGGAAGTCGGGAGCGCGCGGCAACATGCTCACTTCTCCAGCGCCGGCACCGGCTGGTACCAGGGCACCTCGGCCCGCGTGCCGTAGCGGCGCACGCGCAGGTTGGCCTGCTCGCCGTGGCCGGCGAAGTTCTCCATGTGGCACAGGCGCGAGCAGTACTCGCCCATCAGCGCGCTGGCTTCGTCGGTCAGCACCTTCTGGTAGGTGCAGGTCTTGAGGAACTTGCCGACCCACAGGCCGCCGGTGTAGCGCGCGGCGCGGTTGGTGGGCAGCGTGTGGTTGGTGCCGATCACCTTGTCGCCGAAGCTCACGTTGGTGCGCGGGCCGAGGAACAGGCCGCCGTAGTTGCTCATGTGCTGCAGGAAGTAGTCGGGGTCGCGCGTCATCACCTGCACATGCTCGAAGGCCAGCTCGTCGGCCTTCTGCAGCATCTCTTCCTGCGTGTCGCAGACGATCACCTCGCCGTACTCGGCCCAGCTCACGGCCGCGATGGCCGCGGTCGGCAGGATCTGGAGCTGGCGCTCGATCTCGGCCAGCGTGTCGCGCGCCAGCTGCTCGCTGGTGGTGAGCAGGATGGCCGGCGAGGTCGGTCCGTGCTCGGCCTGGCCCAGCAGGTCGACCGCGCACATCTCGCCGTCGGCCGTTTCATCGGCGATCACCAGCGTCTCGGTCGGGCCCGCGAACAGGTCGATGCCGACGCGGCCGTAGAGCTGGCGCTTGGCTTCGGCCACGTACATGTTGCCCGGGCCGACCAGCATGTCGACCGGCGCGATCGACTCGGTGCCGACCGCCATCGCCACCACCGCCTGCACGCCGCCCAGCACCAGGATCTCGTCGGCGCCGGCCATCGACATCGCGGTCACGATGGCCGGGTGCGGCGCGCCCTGGTAGGGCGGCGCGGTCGCGACCACACGCTTCACGCCGGCCACCTTGGCCGTCAGCACGCTCATGTGGGCCGAGGCCAGCAGCGGGTACTTGCCGCCGGGGATGTAGCAGCCCACGGCGTTCATGGGGATGTTCTTGTGCCCGAGGATCACGCCGGGGAAGGTCTCGACCTCGACGTCCTTCATCGAGTCGCGCTGGATCTGCGCGAAGTTGCGCACTTGCGTCTGCGCGAAGGTGATGTCCTCGATCTCGCGCGCCGACAGGCTCTTGCGCGCCTTCTCGATGTCCGCGGCCGAGAGCCGGAAGTCGGCCGGGTCCCATCGGTCGAACTGCTTGCTGTAGTCGCGCACCGCGAGGTCGCCGCGGGCCTCGACGTCCTTGATGATGCCTTCGACCGTGGCACGCACCTTGGCGTCGTCGTCGGCACGGACCTGCACGTCCTTGCCACGCTTGAGATATCGGATCATTTGTTTTTCCTGATGAGAAGAGAAGAGGGGAGGGATGGCAGCTGCATACGTATGCAATGTGGAAAGCTTGCATACGTATGCAAACAGGGAAAACCCTAGGAAGGCACACGTCGCGCGGTGCGCGGGCTCACTCGATGGGAATGGCGTTGGTCTTGACCAGCAGCCGCGCTTTTGCCAGCTCGCTCGCGATGAAGGCCTGCATGGACGCCGGCGACGTCGGCCGGGTGCTGAAGCCCATGGCTTCGAAACGGGATGCGGTATCGGCGTCCTGCAGCACCGCCTGGACTTCCGCATTCAGCCAGTCGACAAGCGGCTTGGGCGTTCCGGCGGGCGCCAGCATGCCGATCCAGGTCAGGGACTCGAATTGCGCGAAGCCCGCCTCGGACAGGGTCGGCAGCGGGGATTTCAGCTTGCCGCGGTCCAGTCCCGTCAGCGCCAGCCCCGTGACCTGGCCGCTGGTGACGAAGGGCAGGGCGGTCGCGTAGTTGTCGAACAGCAGGTCGATCTCGCCGGACGCCAGGGCGCTCAGCGCCGGGCCGCTGCCCTTGTAGGCCACATGGACCGCCTTGGCATCCATCCGATTGAGGAACATCAGTGTGGAGAGATGAATGGAGGTGCCGATGCCGCTGCTGCCGTAGTTCAACCCGTCGGGCTTCTTCTTCAGGGCCGCCACCAGCTCGGGCAGGGTCCTGATGCCGGATTGCCTGCTGACCATCAGCACCAGGGGTGTCGTCGCGATCATGGAAACGGGCGCGAAGTCCTTGGCGATGTCGTACTTCAGCTGCCGGGTGAGGGCCGGTGCGTTGGCGAAGGAGGTCGCACCGATGAGCAGGGTGAGGCCGTCGGGCCGGGCCCGCGAAACATACTCGGCCGCGATGTTGCCGCCCGCGCCGGCCTTGTTCTCGACGATGACCGCGGTGTGCCACCGCGCGCTCAGCGACTGCGCCACGATGCGTGCGACCAGGTCGGTGGTGCCGCCGGGCGCGAAGGGAACGATCAGCGACACCCGGTTCGCGCCGGAATAGCCCGCGGGTTGCACGACAGGCTCGGCCGCACCTGCGAGCGCGCTTCCGGCTGCGATGCACAGGGCCGCCGTCCAGCGGGCCAGCGTGCTGATGCGGCGGTCCTTCATGTGCCCTCCTGGATGTTCAGTTCTCGAATCAGTTGGCCCCACTTGGCTTCGTCACGGTCCATGCGCCGCTGCACGTCCCGCGGCGTGGAGGTGACCAGTTCCACGCCGAGCCTGGCCAGGCGTTCGCGCAGTTCGGGGTCGGCGCCGATCCTCTGCATGGCCTCGCGCAGGCGCGCGAGCACCGGCGCGGGCGTCCTGGCGGGCGCCACCAGGGCCATCCAGAACACCGCCTCGAAGTCGCGCAGGCCCGAAGCCTCTTCCATGGTCGGCAGGTCCGGCAGCAGCGCCAGGCGCTGGGTGGTGGTGACCGCGATGCCGACGGTGCGGCCGCTGCGCATCAACGGAGCGGCTTCGTTGGCCGCGGAGAACATCATCTGGATCGTGCCGCCCATCAGGTCCTGGGCGGCGGGTGCGCCGCCGCGGTAGTGCACGACCGCGACCTTGAGGTGGAAGGCGCGCAGGAAGTACTCGGCCGCCAGGTGGTTGACGGAGCCGGCGCCCGAGGTGCCGATGGCGTACCTGTCGGGGTGCTCGCGCACCCGTGCGAGCAGCTCCTTCATGCTCCGGACCCCCAGCCCCGGATGCACCTGCAGGACGAAGGGCGAGTCGATCATCAGGGAGATCGGCTCGAAGTCCTTGCGGGCGTCGTATTGCACCGTGCCCTGCAGGATGGGATTGATGACCAGCGACACCGGCGCGGCATAGAGCGTGTAGCCGTCCGCCGGCTGCGTCGCCATCCAGTTGCTGGCCAGGGTCGAGGCGGCGCCGGCCTTGTTCTCGATCACCACGGGCTGGCCCAGTTCCTTGCCCAGGCGCTCCATGACCGCTCGGCTCGACACGTCGGTCATTCCGCCGGGCGCATAGGGCACCACGACCTTGACGGGGCGGGCCGGATAGGCCGTGGCGGGCTGTGCGGCCGCGAGGCTGGCGCCCAGCATCAGCCAGGCGGTCAGCGCGGTGTGGAGGGTTCTGGAAAATTTCATCGTTGTCTCCTGTCGTTGTTCTGACGCGGGGCATGCCGGGCCCGCAATGGGCGCTTCAGCCCTCCGGCAGGACCTTGCCCGGGTTCATGATCCCCAGGGGGTCGAGCGCGGTCTTGATGGACCGCATGAGGGCGAGCGCCAGCGGTTGCTTGTAGCGGCGCAGGTCCCCGGTCTTGGCCGAGCCGATGCCGTGCTCCGCCGACATCGAGCCGGCCATGGCCTCGACCACGTCGAACACCGACCGGTGCACCCGTTGCTCGAGGGCCTCGAAATCCGCCTGGGCCAGTGGCTGGGACGGTTCCACGTTGTAGTGCAGGTTGCCGTCGCCCATGTGCCCGAGCGCGACGATGCGGATGCCCGGGTAGGCCTGCACCAGCACCGCCTCCATGGTGCCGAGGAACTCGGCGATGCGCGAGATGGGCAAGGAGATGTCGTGCTTGATGTTGCGCGGCTGCGCATGCGCGATGCGCTCGCGCAGCTGCCAGAACTGCAGCGACTGGGCCTGCGACTGCGCGATGGCCGCGTCGACGATCACGCCCTGTTCGAAGGCCGTCGTCATCAGCGCCTCGAAGCGTTCGACGGCGTGGGCTTCGCTTTGGAGGTCGGACGATTCCAGCAGCACGTACCAGGGGTGGGTCTCGGCGAAGATCCGGGGGGTGTCCGGAAAGCGCCGGCCGACCAGCTCGACGCAGTAGGCCGACATCAGTTCGAAGGCCGTGAGTTCGGCACCCAGCAGCTGCTGGCCGAGGGACAGCAGGTGGATGGCCTGCGCCGCGGACGACACCGCGGCCATCGCGGTCACCCGTGCCGCCGGCTCGGGAAAGAGCTTGAGCGTCGCGCCGGTGATCACGCCCAGCGTGCCTTCCGCCCCGATGTAGAGGTCGCGCAGGTCGTAGCCGGTGTTGTCCTTTCGCAGGCCGCGCAGGCCATGCAGCACCTCGCCCGCGGGCGTGACCACCTCCAGCCCCAGGCAGAGTTCGCGCGCATTGCCATAGCGCAGCACGCCGGTGCCGCCGGCATTGGTCGAGAGGTTGCCGCCGATGGTGCAGCTGCCCTGGGCACCCAGGGACAAGGGGAAGAATCGACCCGCCTCCCGGGCGGCTTCCTGCACCTGCTGCAGCACCATGCCGGCATCGACCGTCATCGTGTTGTTGGCCAGGTCGACCTCGCGCAGCCGGTTCATGCGGGCCAGCGAGAGCACGATCGCATGGCCCGAGGCATCGGGCGTGGCGCCCCCGGCCAGGCCGGTGTTGCCGCCCTGCGCGACCACGGGCACGCGATGTTCGCTGCACCAGCGCAGCAGCGTGGCGACTTCGTCGGTGTGGCCCGGCTGCACGACGCAACGTGCCGCACCGACCCGGTGGCCGGACCAGTCGCGCACGAAGGGCGCCATCTGTTCGGGCGCGTCGATCACGCGGCCGATACCTGTGGGCAGGGGGGGAGTGTGCATGGGCATCGTCATTCGACCCGCACGTCGGCCTCGCGGATCACGCGGCTCCAGCGGGCGCCGTCGCGCTGGATGATCGCGTCCATCTCGGCCGGCGTGCCGCCGACCATCTCGACGCCCAGCGGCGCGAACTTCTCCAGCATGGCCGGCGAACGCGCGATGGCCGCGATGTCGCGCTGCAGCTGGGCCACGATCTCGGGCGGCGTCTTCGCCGGCGCCGAGATGGCGAACCAGATGTCGCCCGCCAGGCCCGGCAGGCCCAGTTCGGCGACCGAGGGCACTTCGGGCAGCAGCGGCAGCCGCTTGTCCGACATCGCGGCCAGCACCTTGAGCTTGCCGCCCTTCACCGTGCCGTAGTTGGAGCCGATGATGTCGATCATCATCTGCACGCGGCCGGTCTGCAGGTCGCCCAGCGCGAGGTTCGAGCCTTGGTAGGGCACATGGATCATCTTCGTGCCGGTCTGGCTCTGGAACAGTTCGCTGTGCAGGTGGATCACGCCGCCCACGCCGGCCGATGCGAAGGACAGCTGCGCCGGCCGCTCCTTGAGGTAGGCGACGAAGCCCGGCAGGTCTTTCACCGGCAGGTCGTTGGTCACCATCAGGATGCTGGGCGAGGTCGCGAGCATGGTCACCGACGCGAGGTCGCGCCGACTGTCGTAGCGCATGCTCTTGTAGAGGTGCGGCACCACCGACAGCGTGCTCGAGGTGGCGAGCAGCAGCGTGTAGCCGTCGGGCGCGGACTTCGCGACGTACTCGGCACCGAGCATGCTCGCGGCCCCGGGCTTGTTCTCGATCACCACCGGCTGGCCGTACTTCTTCGACAGCTCGGCCGCGACCGCGCGCGGCAGCGCGTCGGCCATGCCGCCGGCGGAGAAGGGCACGATGATGCGGATCGGCTTGGAGGGGTAGGCCTGTGCCATGGCCAGGCCGCTGCCGAGCGCCAGCCCCAGGGCCAGCAGCGTTGTCTTCAGGATCTTCATGGATGTCTCCGGTCTTCTGGTGGTTGTCGGGGGAATCTCGACCGCTCATCGGCCCAGCCACTGCGGCCGACCCGGCGTGCGCAGGCGGATGCGGTAGAGCGAGGTGCAGGCCGTGACATAGAGCGTGCGGTGGTCCGCGTCGCCGAAGGCGAAGTTGCAGGCCTTCTCGGGGAATCGGATGCGCGCGATGCGCCGGCCGTCGGGCGTGAACACGTGGATGCCGCCGGGCCCGCAGCAGTAGATGCGGCCTTCCAGGTCGACCTTCATGCCGTCGGGCACGCCGGGCTCGTCGCCCGGCACCTCGGCGAACAGCCGACCGGCCTCGACCGTGCCGTCGGCCTTCATGCGGTGCACGTGGATGCGCTTGCGCGGACTGTCGTTGACGTAGAGCAGGCCCTCGTCGAGGCTGAAGCACAGGCCGTTGGGCTGCTCCAGATCGACGGCGAGGCGCTGCAGCGTGCCCTGCGCATCGATGCGGTAGACGCTGCTGTGGTCGAGCGCCGGCTCGCGCGCCGTGCCGTGCGGCAGGCGCCGGCCGAAGATCGGGTCCGAGAAGTAGATGCTGCCGTCGCGTCGCGCCACGATGTCGTTCGGGCTGTTGAGCTCGCGCCCCTCGAAATGGCTGGCCAGCACGGTCAGCGTGCCGTCGGCCTCGGTGCGCACCACGCGGCTGCTGGCATGCTCGCAGCTCAGCAGCCGGCCCTGGGCGTCCCAGGTGTTGCCGTTGGTCATGCGGCTGGGCTCGCGGAACACGCGCGTGCCGGACTGCGCGTCCCAGCGGTGCATGCGGCTCTCGTCGATGTCGCTGAACAGCAGGTAGTGGTCGCGGCTGTGCCACAGCGCGCCTTCGGTGAAGACGAAGCCGCCGGCGATGCGTTCGATGGGTGCATCGGGTGCGACCACGGCGGCGGCCGCGTCGTCGAAGTATTCGATGGTCATGGGTCTCCTCGGAGCAATGAAGGAAGAAGGTGCGCCGCGCTCAGATGCCGGGGATGGCGCGCAGGCGGTCGCGTGTGAGCTCGTCGAGCCGGGCGCAGCCCAGCAGCGCGAGGTTGCGGTCGATCTCGCCCTGCAGCAGCCCGATGGCATGGCGCACGCCGGCCTGGCCGCCCACGGCTGCCGCATACATCAGCGGCCGGCCGACGAAGACCATGCGGGCGCCGAAGGCCACGGCCTTGAGCACGTCGGCGCCACGGCGGAAGCCGCCGTCCACCATCACCGGGAAACCCTCGGGCACCGCGGCCACGATCTCCGGCAGTGCCTGCAGCGTCGACAGGCTGCCGTCGAGCTGGCGGCCGCCATGGTTGGAGACGATCAGGCCGTCGAGCTGCAGCCGCACGGCCTCGGCCGCGTCGGCCGGATGCATCACGCCCTTGAGCAGCAGCCGGCCTGGCCAGCGCGCGCGCAGCCAGGCGATGTGCTCCCAGCTCAGCAGATCGCGCCCGGTGCGAAAGCCGTGCGCCGGCTCCTCGGTGATGCGGCAGCCGATTTCCTCGTAGAGGTTGCACCAGCGCGGCACGCCGCCGCGGCGCAGCGTGCGCGCGAACACGCCGAGCAGCCAACGCGGATGCAGCAGGCCGTCGAGCATCAGCGAGGGATTCAGCGCGAAGGGCACGGTGAAGCCGCGGCGCGCATTGTTCTCGCGGTTGCCCGCGACGCAGGTGTCGATGGTCACGACCAGCACCTCGGTGCGCGCGGCCTGCAGCCGCTGCAGGATGCGCTCCATGCGTGCGGTGTCGCCCGGAAAGTAGGCCTGGTACCAGGTGCCGGGCGCCAGTTGCTGGATGCGCTCCAGCGGCACGTTGGACGAGCCGCTGAGGATGAAGGGCAGCCCGGCCGCGTGGGCGGCCTGCGCCAGCGCCAGGTCGGCCTCGTGGCGGCACATGCCGGCGATGCCCATGGGCGCGATGCCGACCGGCAGCGGATGGCTGCGGCCCCACAGCGCGACGTCTGCGCTGCGCCGGCTCACGTCGCGCAGGCCGCGCGGCACGAAGCCCACGCGGGTGAAGGCGGCGCGGTTCTCGCGCAGCGAATGCTCGGCTTCGGCGCCGCCGGCGACGAAGCCGAAGACCGCGCGCGGCAAACGGCGCCGCGCCGCGGATTCGAAGTCGTCCAGAGAATGGAAGTGGGAGAAGGCCATGCGTGTCTCGTTCCGGCTTGGATGCCGCGAAGCTGCGGGCTGCCGGTGCTGGCGCCGATTCTCTGGAGTCGGCAGTTATATTGCCAATACTCAAATTGAATGTGATTGAGACAGTTTCTGTATGACACCCCACCTCGACCTGCGCGTGCTCCAGTCCTTCCTCGTGCTCGCGGAGGAGCTCAGCTTCACGCAGGCGGCGCGCCGGCTCCACATGACGCAGCCGCCGCTGAGCCTGCAGATCAAGCAGCTCGAGGCGCAACTGCAGACGCAGCTGTTCGAACGCACCAAGCGCAGCGTGCGCCTCACCGCGGCCGGGCAGGTGCTGCGCACCGAGGTCGAGAAGCTGTTCGAGTCCGAGCACCGCGCGCGGCAGATGGTCACGCGCGCCGGGCGCGGGGAGGACGTCGGCCACATCGCGATCGGCTTCACGCCCGTGGCCACGCTCGAGCTGGTGCCCGCGCTGCTGCGGCGCTTCAGCGCCCAGGTGCCGGGCATCCTCTATTCGCTGAAGGAAACCAGTTCCGATGCGCAGATGGCCGCGCTGCTGCGCAACGAGATCGACATCGGCTTCCTGCGCCCGCCGGTGGTCGACTCGCGCCTCGATGCGCGCTGCCTGCTGACCGAGCCGCAGGTGCTGGCCGTGCCGGCGGCGCACCCGCTGGCGACGCGCGCCAGGGTGCACGTGAAGCACCTGCACGGCGAGATGCTCGCCACCTACGAGCGCCGCACCGGCCGCTACGCGCACGACCTCATGATGACCTGGCTGACGCAGAACGACGTGGTGCCCGCGCGGCTGCACGACGTGGTGCAGCACCACGCGATGATGGCGCTGGTGAGTGCCGGCATCGGCATCGCGCTGGTGCCCGCATCGACCGCCAGCCAGCCGGTGAACGGCGTGGTGTTCCGGCGTCTCTCGGGTCCCGCCGCGCCGCGCATCGAGATGTGGATGGCCTGCCGCAAGGATTTTTCCAACCCGATGACGCGGCTGTTTGCCGATGCGGCGCTGGCCTACGCGCGGTCCTGGAAGGTGGCCTTGCCGCATTGAGCGCTTCCACCCCAAGGGCCATTCGACGGCGGTCGGATGGCCCTTGGGGCGCTCGACTCGAAGCGGCTTGCGCCGGCAACGAACTAGAAGGCGTGGCGGACGCCGAAGTCGTAGCCCGAAGCGCTCTTCGGCGCATAGCCGCCGCTGTTCAGGTAGGCCGGCGACCCGCCGGTCGCGACACCCATGATCAGCGGGTTGTTGGCGGCGTTCTTCAGGTTGATGTGCGACAGCCCGGCGTACAGCGCCGTGCGCTTGGAGAGGTTGTGCACGTAGCTGAGCGCCCATTGATCGGCCCGGGCATCGCCGTTGTTCGCGCTGGTGGCCGGCGCCGCGCCGTTCTTGTACTTCACCGACGAATAGGAAGCGCGGACCAGCCCGACACCGATGGGCGCGGTCACGCCCAGCAGGTAGCCGTTGTACTTGTCGGTCTGCTGCGTCGTGCGGAAGGTCGGCAGGCCGGCGACCGTGCTCGTCGCGCCCAGTTCGTTCCTGTCCTGCGTCTGGCCGAATTCACCGATCAGCTTGAAGGGACCGAAGTCGTACGAGGCGCCGAGGTTGAAGATGTTGATCTTGCGGTCCTGCGTGGCGGTGACGGTGCCGGTCGCCGGCGTCGCGCTGTCGGCGGCGATGCTTTGCGAATAGGCCGCGGCGATGTCCAGCGGGCCGTTGGCGTAGCCGAAGCGGGCGCCGATGTAGCGACCCTTCTTCGACGGGCTGCCGTTCGTGTCGCTGGACTTGATGGTCTCGGGGAGCGCGTACATCGCCTGGCCGTAGAAGCCGCCCAGGTTGCGCGGCAGGAAATAGCCGATCGAGTTGCCGGCGCGAACGTAGGTGTCGGATGCGGCGCTGGCCGAACCCGGCCCGTAGGTCGACATGATTTTTGCGTTCACCCGGAACAGCAGGGTCGTGCCGACGCCGTTGTTGCCGTGCGGATCGAAGGTCCAGTCGTTCCAGTAGGTGGGCGTCAGGTCGCGGCCCAGGCGCAGTTCGCCGAAATCGCCCGACAGGCTGACCGTCGAGCGGCGGTTGAACTGTAGGTCGCCCGCCGAGCTGCTGCCGCGGCCGTCGTCGTTGTTCAGGCCCGCTTCGAGCCAGAAGCCTGCCGCCATGCCGCCACCGAGATCCTCCGTGCCACGGAAGCCCAGGCGGCTGGTGTTGTAGCCCGAGTTGGCCAGCACGGTCTGGCTCTGCTTGAGGCCCGCGGGGGGCACGAGCGGTGCCGCTTGCGAGGGGTTCGTCGGCTGGAAAACGCTCTTCGTCGCGTAGTGGCTGACCGAGGCGTCGAGGATGCCGAACAGCGTGACGGACGACTGGGCCGAGGCCACACCGGCGGCAGCCAGGGTGGCGAGCGCAACTAGGGATTTTTTCATTGCAGGTTTCTTGAAAGGTGAAACGGAGGGGCCGGTGCACAGCGTTCTCCGTGCCCGGCAGGTCTGCGCTGACCGGGTCAACGCATTCGAATGCACTGTGTTGGTCTTGCATTCGAATGCAAACGAGGAAAAACCCTCGACAAGCGCGGCGAATTCAAGGCGCGACGGAAAGTAATGCAAGCCTGGGCGGGCGCGGCTGCAGTGCGCCGCCGGATAGGGTTTGTCCGGGGTTTGCATACGTATGCAAGCACCACACAGTGCATCCGAATGCACCAGACGGGTCCACTGCCGATTCCGTCGCTGCGAAACCGTTCCAGCCGCTCAACTTCACACATCCGACAAGGGGACAAACTTGAAAAGAAGGCACTTCATCGAGGCAGCAGGCGCTGCCGCCGTGGCCGGCGCATCGGCATTGCCGGCGTTCGCGCAAACCACCCTCCCGTACGCGTTGAAGGCGAACAAGCCTCATGCGGGCAAGACAATCAACGTGCTGCTGCCTCCGGCTTCGCAGTTCCGCGCACAGGAAAAGCGTCTCGCCGAGTTCGAGAAGCTCAGCGGCATCAAGGTGGTCTACAGCTATGTTCCCTACGGACAGTTGCTGGACAAGATCACGACCGAGGCCGTCGCGGGCAATGGCGCCTACGACGTCATCGCCTACCAGGACAGCTGGCTGGCTGCGTTGTCCGGCTACTTCGAGCCGATCGACGCCGTCGTCAAGGCCGATGCGCTGGACCTGGCGCGCTATCCGAAGGTCTTCAGCGCGGCGTCGGTTTATGAAGGAAGGAATTACGGCTTGCCCGTGCGCGCGCATCCGCAGCTGTTCTTCTATCGCAAGGACCTCTATGCGCAGGCCGGTGCGACCGTGCCACGCACCTGGCAGGAAATGATCGCAAGCTCGAAGCTCGTCCAGGAAAAGACCGGCGTGCCTGGTGTCGCGATGGACTACGTCAAGGGCAGCGGATTCCAGAACCTCTGGCTCTGGTTCAACTGCCTTTGGGGCCATGGCTCGGATCTGCTGGATGCCGGCGGCAAGCCGCGATTCAACGATGCCGCGGGCGTGCTCGCCACCCAGACCTATGTCGACGTGCTGATCAAGCACAAGGTCGCCAATCCGGGATCGACCCAGTTCAACGAGTACGACATGGTCAACTCGATGGCGCAGGGTGCCTCGGCCTCGATGATGGTCTGGTGGTGGACCTATTCGGTGCTGACCGGCGCGCGCTCCAAGCTGAAGGCGGAGCAGGTGGGCTTCGCGCCCATGGTGCGCTTCGAGGATGGCAAGTCGCCCACGGTGGCGGTCATCATGCCCTTCGGCATCAGCAGGCAGTCGCGCCAGAAGGACGCCGCCTGGGAATTCATGAAGTGGGTGACCAACCCCGAGCTCGAGCGCGCGATCGTGACGGACAAGAGCGACCCGGCCACCGCGGACATCGTGGCGACCCACATCGCCACGCTCGCCGACGAGAAGGTGAACCAGGCCAACTTCGGCCTGCCCGCGGTCGCGTTGAAGAGCCTCGACGGCGCCCGGGGTCTGCCCAAGCTCGTGGTGTGGCCCCAGGTCGCGTCGGTGCTGGAGACGGCCATTTCCGAGATGGTCTCGAACGGCAAGCCGGTGAAGGCAACGCTGGACGATGCCGCCCGCCAGGTCGAGCGGATCACCCAGCGCGCCGGCGGCCGCCGAGGATGAGGCGCTGCCCGTGAAAGATCGTTATCTGAAATACGCGTTGCTGGCGCCGGCCCTGCTGGTGTGTGCAGCCACGCTCTTCTATCCACTGCTGCAGTCGCTCATCTACTCGACCCAGGACTGGAATCTGGGGCGCTCGCCGGCGCCTGAAGGCTTTGCCGGTCTGGCGAACTACGCGGCCTTGCTGCGCGACCCGGACTTCCTCGGCAGCGCCAAGGTGACCCTGCTGTTCACGCTGCCCTCCGTGACCCTGACGATCGTCGTCGCGATGGCGATGGCGCTGCTGCTCGCCGACAACGGCCGGCTGCAGGTCAACGCGCGCACCTTGCTCGTGATTCCCTTCGCGATGTCGCCGGCCTTGATCGGCATCTCGTGGCGCTTCATGCTGAACCCGGAATTCGGCGTCGTCGATGCCGTGGTCCGACGGTTCCTGCCTGGCCTGAGCCCCGTGCCCATCCTGTCCGATCCGGTCCTGGCCATGGCGGCGCTCATTGCCGTCGATGTCTGGCATTGGGCACCGTACTTCATGCTGACCTTCATCGGCGCGCTCGCTGCTTTGCCGCGCGATACGGTGGATGCCGCGCAGGTCGACGGTGCGGGAAAGGTCCGGATCTTCTTCGAGATCATGCTGCCGCAGTTGTGGCCGGTGCTGACGATCGCGATCCTGCTGAAGACCATCTTCTCGCTCAAGATGCTGGACCAGGTGGTCACCATGACCGCAGGCGGTCCCGGCGTGGCGACGGACACCTTGCCGCACATGGTCTACACCACCGCCTTCCGCTTCTACGACATCGGCTACGCATCGGCCATGGCCTGGTTGCTGGCCGTCGTGATGATGGGGCTGGCCATGCTCTATTCGCGCTTCGTGATGGGGAGTTCCAAATGACCGCGTATGTGAACCCTGGTCTTTCGTCTCTGAAGATCGACGGCCGCCGACGCCGTCGCAACGGCCGCAGCCTGCGCAACGCCGCCATCGTCTTCATCACGGTGCTGTGGGTGCTGCCGGTGCTCTGGATCATGGCGACGGCCTTCAAGCCGCCTTCCGAAGCAGCCGGCCTCGCGCTGTGGTTCAAGCCGACGCTCTCCAATCTGTTCGCGTCCTTCGGCGTTCCCTACCTGCTGGGTTCGCGGCTGCTGAACAGCATCCTGGTGACTGCCGGCACGCTGGCCATCGCGATTCCCGTCTCGACGGCCGCAGCCTATGCCTTCTCCCGTTTCCGCTTTCCGGGTGGGTCGGCCGCGCCGCTGGTGCTGCTCGCGACCCAGTTCCTGCCGCCGGTGATCATCGTGATCCCGCTCTTCGTGGTGTTCCGGAATCTCGGGATGCTCGACACCCGCCTGGCGTTGGTCATCGCGAACCTGTCGTTCGTGGTGCCCTATGCGACCTGGATGATCAAGGGCTTCTTCGACGGGCTGCCGGTCGACATGGAGGAGGCCGCGCAGATCGACGGTGCTTCGCGCCTGATGGCGTTGTGGTCGGTCGTGGTGCCGGTCGCGGTGCCGGGCATCGCCACGGCGGCGATCTTCTCGTTCGTCGTGTCGTGGAACGAATTCTTCTATGCGCTGGTGCTGACCAGAGACCATGCGGTCACCCTGCCGGTGGCCTTGATGAGTGCTCGGTCGGAACAGGGCGATGCCTGGGAAATCATGGCCACCATGGGGCTGTTCATCATTGCCCCCATGCTGGTCATTTCGCGCTATGTGCAGCGCTATTTTGTCGCCGGACTGGTGTCCGGCGCGGTTCGTTGATCCGGGAGGCCCTATGGCAGCAGTAAGACTGAACAATGTAGAGAAGCGCTGGGGCGATGTCGTGGGCGTGGCCCGGCAGTCCCTGGAGATCGCCGACGGCGAATTCATGGTCTTCCTCGGCCCCTCGGGCTGTGGCAAGACGACCACCATGCGCATGGTGGCGGGGCTCGAGGAGCCCTCCGGCGGCGAGATCTGGATCGGCGACCGAGACGTGACGGATGCCTTGCCCAAGGATCGCGACGTGGCGATGGTCTTCCAGAACTATGGCCTCTACCCGCACCTGACGGTGGGCGACAACATCGGCTATCCGCTGCGGATTCGCGGCCACAGCCGCAGCGAACGCAAGACCCAGGTGCTGGAGGTCGCGCGAAAGGTCGAGCTCGAGCATCTGCTGGAACGGCGACCTCGCGATCTCTCCGGCGGCCAGCGCCAGCGCGTGGCCCTGGCCCGGGCGATCGTGCGCCGGCCGCAGGTCTTCCTGATGGACGAGCCGCTGTCCAATCTGGACGCCAAGCTGCGCGTATCGATGCGCGCCGAGATCCGGCGCCTGCAGGCGGAACTGCGCATCACCACCATCTATGTGACGCACGACCAGATCGAGGCGATGACGCTGGCCGACCGGATCGTGGTCATGAAGGGGGGCGTGATCCAGCAGGTCGGCACGCCCGCGGAGGTCTATGGCCGGCCGGCCAATCTTTTCGTCGCCGGCTTCGTGGGCTCGCCGCCCATGAACCTGATGCCCGCCGTCGTGCAGGACGGGCGCCTTCGCGTCGCCGGGCAGTCCGTCGGTGCGGTCCCCGTACCCGCAGCGGAAGGCGTAGACCTGGTGCTGGGCATTCGGCCGGAGGACCTGGTCATCGTGCCGCCCGATGAAGCCGACCTTCGCGGTCAGGTCTACATGTTCGAACTCACGGGCGACGCCGTGCTGGTGACCATCGACGTCGGGACTTCACGCATCTGCGTGCGCGGAGACCGGCATCTGCGTCACGGCATCGGCGATGCGATCGGCCTCAGGCTGGACCCGCAGCACTGCCATTTCTTCGACGGCCAGACGCAGAAGCGGCTTCAGCTGGACTGATCGGCGCAAGGGGCGCCGACGCGCGCGCGACGACGGTCCCGTCCACGAGGATGGTCTGAACGGCGGCCGCGGGCTGCTTGATGCGTGCCTCGAGGAGCCTCACGGCCTGTTCGGCCATGCGCTGGATGGGTTGCCGCACCGTCGTCAGCCGATAGCTGGAGCGGGCCGCCTCGGGCACGTCGTCGAAGCCGGCGACCACGAGGTCGTCCGGAATGCGCCAGTCGAGCGAGAAGCGGCAGGCGTCCATCACGCCCATGGCCATGGCGTCGTTGGCGCAGAAGACGCAGTCCGGTCGCACGCCCGAGGCGGCGGCCTCGAGGAACGCGTCATGGCCGCCTTGATAGGAAAAATCCGTGTGCAGGACATCGATCGGTTCGACATTCGCCTTGCGCAGCGCAGCGAGGAATCCCTCCATGCGCGCGACGTTCACCGGTGCCTGTGCCGGGCCCCCCACGCACAGGAAGCGCCGATGGCCCGCCGCCAGCAGCGCCTCGGCCAGCTCGCCTGCGCCCTTGGCGTGGTTGGTGGAAATGCTGTCGGCCTTCACCCGGCCCGGCAGGCGATTGAAGAACAGCACCGGCACGCCATGCGCTTGGAATTGCGTCACGAAGCTGTCTTCGAGCGTCGCACAGCTGATGAGTCCGTCCAGGGGATAGCCCTGGATGTCCCCGATCGCGCTGGCCACGGCCTCGTCGTCGTCCACCGCCAGCAGCACGAGCCGCTTGCGTGCCTTGCTCAGTGCGTCGCCCAGGGCATACAGCAGGCCCGGCGATCCATGCAGCGTGTAGCGCGTGATGACCAGGCCCACCGCATGCGATTGGCCGGTGATCAGCGACTGCGCCAGCAGGTTGGGCGTGTAGCCCAGACGGGCCGCGACCGCCTGCACGTGCGCCCTGGTCTTCTCCGAGATGTTGCTGCCGAGCTGGAAGCAGCGCGACACGGTGGACTGGGCGACGCCAGCGGCGGCCGCCACGTCGTAGGACGTGGCGCGGTTGTGGCGGGGGAGGGAGGAAGGATCGGTCAAGGCAGTGAACTTTACCCAGAAAAAAAGCCCTCCGGCGCGGGGTGGAAGGCCAAGAGGCCATTGTGAATACCTTGCAAGCTATGCAGAATGCATTCGAATGCATAACTCGCACCCAAACAAGCGTGTCTTTTGAAAACCCATCCGAAAGGAAGCTCCCCATGCACACCGAAACCTTGACACCCGAGGCGGCATACGCGCGCGCCATCCATCGCTCCGACATGGTCGCCTGCAAGCTGGCCTTCATCGATTGCAAGCTGCCGGGCTCCGACAAGAAGGAGAACTACTCGCTCATCGGTGCGGGCGTGACGCAGTCCGAGGACCAGGTGGTGAACCTCGTCGAGCCGCACGGCTTCAGCATCGGCGTCGCGGCGATGCCGCCTGGCGTGACCAACAACCTGCACATGCATTTCACGGCGGAGGTGTTCATGGTCCAGCAGGGCACCTGGAAATTCCGCTGGGGCCACGGCGAAAGCCAGGGCGAGGTGCTCGGCGGCCCCGGCGATGTCCTCAGCATGCCGACCTGGATCTTTCGCGGCTTCTCCAATGTGGGCAGCGACGATGGCTGGATCGTGACGGCGCTGGGCGGGGACAACACCGGCGGCATCATCTGGCATCCCGAGGTGCTGGCGGCGGCGGCCGAGCATGGGCTCCACCTGACGCGCGACAACATGCTGGTCGACGTCTCAGGCGGTGCGCCGCGTCCTGCGCCCGATGAGCTGACGCAGCCGCTCGACGCGGAAGACCTGTCGGCGCTGCCGGACTACACGGCCCGGCAGATGCAGGCGTTCATGGTCCGCGCCGATGCGCGCGAGTGGTCCGACCGTGCACTGGTCGGTGCCGTGCTTTCCAGCGGCGAATGCGCACTGGCGCCGGCCCTGGGCTACGGCATGTCCGAACGCCGAGGCCACGTGGCCCCGATCACCGGGGCGCATGGGTTCTCCATCGATTGGCTGCGCCTCGGCGCTGCCGGTTCGACCGGTGCCTTCCTCTCGCGCGACAAGCAGGTGCTTTGCGTGATGCGCGGCAGCCTCGAGCTGCTGATCAACCGCGGGCCGGACCAGGTCGTCGTCCGGCTGGCGGAGCGCGAGGTCTACTCGGTGCCTGCACACGTCTGGCGCGAACTGCGATCGGTGGGCGAGCAGGCCTGCGAACTGACGGTGACGACCGCGGGCGATCACCGCAAACGGCTCGTGTGGGCGCAGGAGGTGGTCGATGCGGCGGACGCCCGCGGTTTCACGGTCGATCCGAACGGATGCATCGTCCAGCGCAGGCTGCTTCCGCTGTCGGCGCTGGACGTCGGTGTCGCGGCCTGACCCATGGGGGCCAGGGCATGACGCCGTTGCTGCTGCTGCCCGGAACGCTGTGCGACGAACGGGTCTGGGCGCCCGTGCGGGACGCATGGGCATCGGCAACGGGTGAAGGCCGGCGCGACATTCGGACGGCCGCGCTGGAAGGCCGCCGGAGTGCGGCCGCGATGGCCTCGGCATTGCTCGAGTGCATGCCGGACCGCTGCGCGATCGCGGGCTTCTCGCTGGGAGGCATCGTCGCCCTGGAGATGGCTGCGCAGGCCCCGGACCGGGTGCTGGGCCTGGCGCTGGTGGCGAGCAATGCACGCCCGGATCCGCCGGAAAATGCCGCCTCTCGCCGGGCTGCCGTGCACCGGGCCCGCTCGAACGGCATCGAGTCGCATGTGCGGGACGAGCTGCTGTGCCGCTACTTCGGCTCGGCGCATGCGCAGGACCGCGCGTTGCAGGATCTCGTGTGCCGGATGGCCGTGGACACGGGACTCGATGCGTACCTGGCGCAATCGGACATCGCGTCGAATCGCTCCGACAGCCGACCGAGGTTGCGCGACATCGTCGGGCCCACCCTGGTGGTGGGCGGCGACGAAGACGGCATCAACCCGCCCGACAGGCAGGAAGAGATGGCGCGTGCATTGCCGTGTGCCGAGTGGCATCAGGTGAAGCACGCGGGCCATTTCGTCCCGCTTGAAGCGCCGGCCGAACTCGCCGAACTCATGGCGCTTTGGCTTCATCGGGTCGACGCCGAGCGCGATGCGAGGCTATCGTCTCAGCAGCCTGCCGAAGCGCTCGATGCTCTGCGTGATGAGCGCCTGCGCGGCCGGTGACCAGCGGCCCATGTCGAAGAAGCCGTGGATCATGCCGGGCCCTTCGATGAGCTCGGCCTGCCCGCCCGCGGCGCGCAGCGCCTCGGCATAGGCCGCCCCCTGGTCGCGCAGCGGGTCGAACTCGGCCGTCAGGACCACGGCGGGCGGCAGGTTCGCGAGGCTTCGGGCCTGCAGCGGTGCCAGGCGCGGGTCCATCGTTTCGGTGTAGCCACCCAGGTAGTGGTCGATGAACCAGGCCATCGTGTCCAGTTCCAGGAAGTAGCCCTTGGCGTTTTGCTCGATGCTGGGATACGCCGCCGCCGCATGGTCCACGGCCGGGTAGATCAGGAGCTGCGCCGCCAGCGGCAGGCCTGCGTCGCGCAGCTGCTGCGTCACCACGGCGGCGAAGTTGCCGCCCGCGCTGTCGCCGGCCACCGCCACGGTGTCGTTGCCGCCCAGCTCGCGCGCATGCGCCACGATCCATTTCGTGGCCGCCACGGCGTCCTCGATGCCGGCTGGAAAGGGGTGTTCGGGCGCGAGCCGGTAGTCCACCGACACCACCACGGCCTGCGCCCCCCGGCAGATCTCCCGGCACATGTTGTCGTGCGTGGACAGGTCGCCGATCACGTAGCCGCCTCCGTGGAAGTACGCCACGGTGGGCAGTGGGCCCGCGGCCTGCGGGCGGTAGATGCGTGCGGGGAGGGCGCCCGCTGCACCGGGCACGGTGGTGTCTTGCGTGCTGGCCACGGGCACGCGCTGTTCGGGCGTGAGCGAGCCCGCGGTCAGCGCCAGATAGCCGGCGCGGCTTTCTTCGGGCGTGCTTTCGTGGATGGGCTTGGCGCCGGATGCGGCCATCATCTGCAGGACGCCGGCGATGTGGGGATCGAGTGGCATGGTCGAAGTCTCCTTTTGTGGTGGGTTCAGTGGTAGCTCAGGGTGGCCTCGGTGGCGGGCTGCAGGGCGGGCAGGGCGGTGCGCTCGTCGCCGTACTCGTGCATCTGCTTCCAGGGCGCCTGCCAGGGCGAGCGGTCGCCCTGGCGCGGCAGCTTGTCCTGCGCGCGCAGCATGTAGCCGGCACTCACGGTGGTGGGGTCGGTCCAGGGCTCGCGCGGCATGTCGGCGTCCGCGTCGCCCAGCGTGGGAACGACCACGTCGTGGCCCGTCGCGCGCATGTGCGCGAGCACCCGGCACACCAGGTCGCTGACCAGGTCGGCACGCAAGGTCCAGCTGTAGCGGAAGTAGCCGATGGTGTGGGCCATGTTGGGAATGCCTTGCACCATCATGCCGCGCCAGGTCATGTGCTGCGTGAAGTCCACGGGCTTGCCGTCCAGGCGGAACGGCACGCCGCCCAGGAACTGCATGTTGAAGCCGGTGGCGGTCACGACGATGTCGGCCTCCAGGTGCCGCCCGCTGCGCAGGCGAATGCCGGTGGCGTCGAAGCGCTCGATGGTGTCGGTCACCACCGATGCCTTGCCGCTGCGGATGGCGGCGAACAGGTCGCCATCGGGGATCACTGCGATGCGCTGCTGCCACGGCCTGTAGCGGGGGTTGAAATGCGTGTCCACGTCGTAGCCCTCGGGCAGGCGGGTGCGGGTTTCCTGCAGGAGGACCTCGCGCAGGTCGTCGCTTTGCTCGCGCGCCAGCCGAACCACTTCATCGGTCTTGGCGATGAAGGCGCGGCGCATGATCTCGTGGAACCAGTCGTCGGGCAGGTCGAGCGGCCGCAGCTGCTCTTCCAGCGGATGCGCCCAGGGCTCGCACGCGAAGAAGGTGGGCGAGCGCTGCAGCATGGTCACGTGCGCGGTCTCGTTCGCCATGTTCGGGATCAGCGTGGCCGCCGTGGCACCCGAGCCGATGACGACCACCTGCTTGTCGGCGTAGTCCAGGTCCTTCGGCCAGTGCTGCGGATGCACGATCCGGCCCTGGAAGTCCTGCATGCCCTCCCACTCGGGCGTGTAGCCCTTGCCATGGTCGTAGTAGCCCGCGCACATCCAGAGGAAGCCGGCGGTGTAGGTGAGCGTCTCGCCCGTGTCGACGCGGGTGACCTTCACCGTCCAGCGCTTGTCCTGCGACGACCAGTCGGCGGACGCGACCTGGTGCTGGAAGCGGATGTGCGGCGCGAGCGCGTTGTCCTCGATCACCTCGTCCAGGTAGTGGCGGATTTCATCCGCGGTCGCGATCGACTTCCCGCGCCAGGGCTTGAAGCTGTAGCCGTAGGTGAACAGATCGCTGTCCGAGCGCGCGCCGGGGTAGCGATGCGTCCACCAGGTGCCGCCGATGCCGTCCATGGCTTCGAGGATGGCGAAGGTGCCGTCCGGAAAATGCCGGCGCAGGTGGCAGGCCGCGCCGATGCCGGACACGCCGGCGCCGATGATGAGAAAGTCGACATGCTGTGCCATGAGGTTGTCTCCTGTTGTGGGTGGCAGGGTCATGCTAGGTTTTGCCCTCAGGCGCCGCTTGTGTTTGCGCGACAGAATCTTGATCTGACGCGACACACCGGAAGCCCTCCAGCCATGCCAGTCGATTCCTCCGCGAGCCTCGTGCGCGCCGCTGCGCTCGCCCATTTCGATGAACTGGTGCGCTCGCTGGGGGGCGATCCCGCGGTCCTGCTGCGGGCCTGTGGCCTCGCGCTGGACGATCTGAAGGACCTCGACCGCTACCTGCCGTACCGTTGCGTGGCGCAGGCCATCGAGGACGCCCCGCGCGCGCTGGCCGCGCCCGACTTCGGCCTGCGCCTGTGTGCGCTGCAGAGCGTGGAAACCCTGGGCCTGCTCAGCCTGGCGATCCAGTCCGCACCCACCGTGCGCGAAGGGATGATGCAGGTGGACAAGTACATCCACTTCCACAACCCCGCACTCACCTTCCGCAATTTCATGAGCCCCGGCGAAGGGCTGGAATGCCTGGGCGTGATCCACCGGCTGCAGCCGCTGGCCGAAATGCCGCAGGTCACGGAGATCTGCGTGTCCTACCTGTGCCGGCTGGTCGACCTGCTGTCCGAAGGCGCGTTGCACCCGGTCGCGATCCACCTGCGGCATGCGCCCCTGGGCAGCAGCGCGCAGTACCGGCGCCACATGGGGCAAGTGCCGCACTTTCGGGCTGCGTTCGACGGCATTGCCATGGACCCCTTGGCCTGGCGCCGGCCGTTGCCGCTGCACAACCGGCTGCTGCAGCAGTTCGTCGAACGCTTCCTGCTCGGGCTGCCGTCGGGGCGGGAGGCGTCGATGGCCGACCAGGTGCGTGGCGTGCTGGGCAACCTGATGCGCGTGGGCATCGCCGACCTGGGCGCCGTGGCGCGGGTGCTCGATCAGCACCCGCGCACGCTGCAGCGCCGCCTGTGCGCCGAGGGCGTGGTCTTCGAAGATTTGCGCGACGCCGAAAAACGGGCCTGGGTGCGCCAGTTGCTCGACCAGCCCGGCCTGAGCCTGGGCGAGATCTCGAACCTGCTGGGCTTCGCGGACCAATCGGTTCTCACGCGCGCCTGCCGGCGCTGGTTTGGCGCCGCGCCCCGGCAGTTGCGGCGCGGCCTGAAGCCCTGATTGCAGGCAGCCGGACGAGACCCGAAGGCCCGACGAAAAAAAAGCCCGCTGCCATTTCTGACAGCGGGCTCTCCAGAGGCCTTGCGGCTTGTAGTGGCTCCTCGACCTGGGCTCGAACCAGGGACCTACGGATTAACAGTCCGGCGCTCTACCGACTGAGCTATCGAGGAACAAGCCTCAAATTATATGCAATGAAATCGCCGATTTCCTCGTGCGCGCATCTGATTTTCATCGTCGATGCATCGGCAGCAATGAAAATGCCCCACTGCCTTGAGAGCAGTGGGGCATCCAGTGGCCTTGCGGCTTTTTCATGGCTCCTCGACCTGGGCTCGAACCAGGGACCTACGGATTAACAGTCCGGCGCTCTACCGACTGAGCTATCGAGGAACAAGCCTTAGATTATAGCGTGTTTTTTGGGGCTGTCTTGAAACGCATTCGCGCCGCGTCTTACAGCGTGACGT
Source organism: Variovorax sp. J2P1-31 (assembly GCF_030317215.1). Classification (NCBI taxonomy): domain Bacteria; kingdom Pseudomonadati; phylum Pseudomonadota; class Betaproteobacteria; order Burkholderiales; family Comamonadaceae; genus Variovorax; species Variovorax sp. J2P1-31. The sequence goes on along the minus strand of NZ_JASZYA010000002.1, from coordinate 1,439,596 downwards.
TCACGCCCAGCCGCAGGGTACGCGGCGCGCCCGGGAACAGGTAGACGTGGCCGTACTGGTAGGGCGATTCCTTCCAGTAGCGCTTGTCGGCGACGTTCTCGATGCCCAGCGTCCAGCGCGTGGCCACGCCGGCCATGCGCGTGTCGTAGCGCAGTGCGGCATCGACGCGCGTCCACGCGGGCAGCGTGATCGATCCGTCGGGCAGCACGTTGCGCCGGCCCTCGTGCGAGAGCAGGCCCTGCACCTCGAGCCCCGGCACGGCCGCGATGCGGTAGGCGGCCTGCGCACGCAGCACCTGCCGGGGCACGTTGGTCGGGCGCTGGCCGTTGATGGCGGGCGAGAACTCGCTGCCCTCGCGCTTGGCGTCGATCAAGGTGAGGCTGCCGCCCAGCCGCCACGGGCCGGTGCGGCCTTCGGCGCTGAGCTCGAGGCCGCGGTGCACGGCCTTGCCGTCGTTGCGGCCGATGCAGTCGGCGCCGGCATTGCTGCAGGCGTCGATGTTGGTCATGGGGCGCGAGATGTCGAACCACGCGGCCTGCCAGTTGAAGTTCTCCTGGCCGCCCTTGAAGCCGATCTCCCATTGGCGCGAGACCAGCGCCGGCAGCGCTTCGCCCGCATTGGCGTACTGCGAGGCCTTGTTGGGCACGATCTGCGACTCCACGCCTTCGCCCCAGCTCGCATAGGCCATCAGGCCCGGTTGCAGCGCATAGCTGATGGCGAGCCATGGCGTGGTGATGCCGTCCTTGTAGCCGGTGGGGCGCGAGCCGTCGGTGCGCACGCTGTCGCGGTCGAGCCGGGTGTGGCGCAGGCCGACCCAGGTCGTGAGCTGCGTGTTCCAGCGGATCGCGTCCTGCAGCGAGAGTTCGGTCGAGCGCTCGTCGCGGTTGGTGTTCGGGTCGTAGACCGCGGGCTCGAGCGGCACCACGGCCGTGCCCCAGATGTTGCCGGGTGTGCCCAGGAAGGTGTTGGTCTGGTCCTGGAAGCGGTTGCGCACGCGGCTCGCCAGCAGGCCGATCGACAGGTCGTGCCGTACGCTGCCGGTCATGGCCTGGCCCTTGAGGTTGAGGCTGCCCGCGGTCTGCGTGCGGCGCTCGTTCTCGCTGCGGAAGTCGTAGAGGTCGAAGCTGCCGTCTGAACAGTAGCGGTCGTAGTTGCCTTCGGCGCTGCAGCCGAAGGCATAGGCCAGGCGGTCGTCGCTCTTCAGGCGCTGCTGGCCGATCTGCGCGCTCCAGCGCCAGTCGGCATTGATGGCCTGCGTGAAGCGCAGCGTGCCGGTGAGCCCTTCGAACACCGAGGGCTGCGACCAGGGCTGGTTGTTGATGTTGATGCGCGGGTCCATCGGCGCGGGCAGCGTGCTGCCCAGCAGGCTGAAGCCGTTCTGGCTGGGCTGCGTCTTCTTGCTGTATTCGATCTCGGCCTCGATCACCGAATCGCGCGTGATGCGCCAGTCGGCCGCCAGCGAGGCCAGGTGGCGCTGGCCGTCGAGTGCGAAGGTGCGCGGCTTCAGGTCTTCGGCCGCGACGTTGAGCCGGTAGCCGAACTGGCGCTCGGCACCGAAGCGCCCGCCCAGGTCGACCGCGCCCAGCACGCTGCCGCGGCCCGAGACTTCGGCGCGCACTTCGCGCAGGTCGTTCTCGGTGGGCCGCTTCACCACGTAGTTGACCAGGCCGCCCGGCGCGCTGGTGCCGGCCTGGATGCCGCTGGTGCCGCGCAGGATCTCGACGCGCTCCTTGTTGTCGAGCGCGATCGCGGTCTCGGCGCTGATCGGCAGGCCTTCGCGTCGGTAGTTGAAGCGGTTGTCCAGCACGAAGCCGCGCACCGTGAGGTAGTCCCAGTAGCCGGCCGAGTTGTAGGCGTCGGTGACCGAGGCGTCGAACTGCGTGAGGTCGGCCAGCCGGCGTGCGCCGCTGGCCTGCAGTTGCCGGCTGTCGACGATGGTGGCCGACAGCGGCACCTCCTTCAACGGCAGGTCGCCGAAGCCGGCGATGTCGGCCTGCGGCGCGGCGCTGCGCGCGTCGACGGTCACGGGGGCCAGCGTGGCCTCCTGTGGCTGCGCCTGGGCGGCGCTGGCCATCGAGAACAGGGCGGCGGCAACGGCCAGGGCTAGGGGAGAGAAGGCAGGAGGGCGAGCGACGGACATGGAAGCAGGAGCAGTCTGGAAAAAAGAAGAAGGAGAGGTCAGTGAACGGCGGCGGCCACCGCGGCGGTGAGTTCCGCGGCCGTGGCTTCGGGGTCGTCGGCGGCGATCAGCGCGCGCACCATCGCGACCGAGCCCACGCCGGTGTCCAGTACCGCGGGCAGCCGTTCGGCATCGATGCCGCCGATGGCCACCAGCGACTGGCCGCGCAGCAGGCGCGCATAGGCGCCCAGGCGCGCCAGGCCCTGCGGGGCGGTGGCCATCTTCTTGAGCGTGGTCGGGAACACCGCGCCCATCGCGATGTAGCTGGGGCTCACCGCATCGGCGCGCACCATCTCGGCATAGCCGTGCGTGCTCACGCCCAAGCGCAGGCCCGCGCTGCGGATGCGTTGCAGGTCTGCGGGTGCGAGCGCATCCAGGTCTTCCTGGCCCAGGTGCACGCCATAGGCGCCGGCGTCGATCGCGGCCTGCCAGTGGTCGTTGATGAACAGCAGTGCGCCGGTGCCGCGCACGGCTTCGACCGCAGCCCGCGTCTCGGCTGCGATGGCCGCCGCGTCGTCGGACTTGAAGCGCAGTTGCACCGTGGGCACGCCCGCACGCGCCATGCGGCCGACCCAGGCGGCGTCGGGCAGCACCGCGTAGAGGCCCAGCCGCTCGGGGCAGGCCGCGAAGGCATTGAGGCGTCGGGCGGGCGGCAGGGGCGACATGCCGAAGTCTTCGGGCGCATCGGGCCAGGCCTGCGCATCGAAACGACCCGTGCGCGCGGTCTGGGCCTGCCAGGCGCGGGCCAGGCAGTCGGCATCGACCTCGATGAAGCCGAGCTGGAGGCAGTTCTGTTTCGCGGTGCCGTAGACATCCGCTGCGGCCGGGATGTCGACCGGGGCCGTTGCCGCCAGGGTGCCGAGGCGTTCGCTGCAAGTCGCGACGGTGGCGGGGGCAGGGGTGTCGTCGTGCGTCATGTGTTCATTGGGCCTCGTGATGCCAGAAGGGGGTGCCGAGAACCGGCGTGCTGGGTTGGGCCGCATCCTGCGCGGCCATGGCGCCGGCGCGGCGGGCGGCACGGCCGGCCTGCACGGCGTCGGCGAAGGCGCCGGCCATCGCGACCGGGTCCTGCGCGAGCGCCACCGCGGTGTTGAGCAGCACGCCGTCGTAGCCCCACTCCATCACCTGGCAGGCGTGCGAGGGCAGGCCCAGGCCGGCATCGACCAGCATGGGCACGTCGAGCCGCTCGCGCAGCAGTTGCAAAGCGTAGGGGTTGACCGGGCCGCGGCCGGTGCCGATGGGCGCGGCCCAGGGCATCACGGCCTGGCAGCCGACGTCGACCAGGCGCTGGCACAGCACCAGGTCTTCGGTGCAGTAGGGCAGCACCTGGAAGCCGTCGCGGATCAGGTAGGAGGCCGCTTCGACCAGGTTCAGCGTGTCGGGCTGCAGCGTGTAGTCGTCGCCGATCAGTTCGAGCTTGATCCACGGCGTGTCGAACAGCTCGCGCGCCATCTGCGCGGTGGCGATGACCTCCTGCACGCCGTGGCAGCCGGCGGTGTTGGGCAGCACCGGCACGCCGAGCCGCCGCAACAGCGCCCAGAAGCCGTGGTCGTCGGTGGCGCCGGGGGCCTGGGCCGCGGTCTGCCGTCGCAGCGAGGCGGTGAGCATCGCGGGCCGCGCGCGCTCGACCGCGGCCGCGAGCACGTCGGGCGAGGGATAGCGTGCCGTGCCCAGCAGCAGGCGGCTGTGGAAGGTCTGGCCGTACAGGACCAGCGGATCGTCGGATGGGGCGGGGTTCATGGCGTCAGCCTCCGGTGACAGGGCGGATGACCTCGATGCGGTCCTCGTCCTGGAGGGGATGTTGGTCATAGGTCGAGCGCGGCACGAAGGCGCGGTTGACCGCCACCGCGAAGGGCGGCACGGCCTTCAGGGCCGCCAGCGCATCGGCCACCGTGGCGGGTGCGGGCAGCGTGTGCGGAATGTCGTTGATCAGCACGTTCATGCGAGGGTCTCCGTCGTCGTGAGGCCAAGGCGTTCCGCCAGCGCGGAGCGGCCGTCGGCCAGCCATTCCATCGCCATGTCGAGTATCGCCGGGGCGAGCATGAAACCGTGGCGGTAGAGGCCGTTGATCTGTAGCACGCGCGACGCCGGCTGGCGCAGCGCGGGCAGGTTGTCGAGCAGCGTCGGGCGGCACTGGGTCGCGATCTCGAGGATGCGCGCCTCGCCGAAGCCGCTGTGCACCGCATAGGCCGCGCTCAGCAGTTCGAGCGTGGAACGCACGCTGGCCGGCGACATGTCGTTCGATTCGATCTCGGTCGCACCGATCACGAACACGCCGCCGGGCTTGGGCGCGATGTACAGCGGATAGCGCGGGTGCACCAGCCGGGTCGGCCGCGTCAGGCCCACCTCGGGCGCATGAACGCGGATCACCTCGCCGCGCACGCCGCGCAGCGCGGGCCATTGCGGCAGCGCGCCGAGGCCGCGGCAGTCGATCACGCGCTCGTGCGCGCCCGGCGTGAAGTCGGCGGGCGCGCGGGCTGCGTGCCAGTGCAGCTGCACGTTGGGCAAGGCTTCGAGTTCGGTCCGCAGCGCGAGCAGCAGCGCGCGGTTGTCGAGCTGGCCTTCCTCCGGCAGGAACAGGCCCTGCGCGAAGCGCGTGCCCAGCGCGGGTTCGAGCGCCGCGATGCCGGCCGCGTCCACGCGCTGCATCGCCGGCAGCTCGGGCACCTCGGTGCCGGTGCGTTCGAGCACCCGTGCCAGGCGCGCCGCTTCGGCCGCGTCCTGACGATGCCACAGCACCAGCGTGCCTTCGCGCTGGAAGAAGACCGGCGTGGCCAGCGAGGCCAGCAGCGCGGGCCAGCGGTCCAGCGCGTAGCGCCCCATGCGCACCACCGACAGTGGCGCGACGGCCGATTCGGCCAGCGGCGCGAGCATCGCCGCGGCCACGCGTGCAGCGGCGCCATCGGCCTCCGGGCCGCCCGCATCGAACAGTGCAACCCGGCAACCGGCACGCGCCAGCGCGAGCGCCATCAGCCGGCCCATCAGGCCGGCGCCGAGCACGTTGGCGGCATCGAAAGGCAGTGTCTTCATCGCATCGACCTCCTGGCGACGGGCCGCCATCGCCCATAATTTTCAGCATGACGAACCCATCGACCTCCATGCCTTCCTCTGCCCAACGCTATGCCCGCGTGCTGTCCATCGCGGGCTCCGACAGCGGCGGCGGCGCCGGCATCCAGGCCGACCTCAAGACCTTCGCGGCGCTGGGCTGCTACGGCATGACCGCCATCACCGCGCTCACCGCACAGAACACGCTGGGCGTGCGCGGCATCCACGGCGTGCCGCCGGAATTCCTCAAGGCGCAGATCCAGGCCGTGGTCGAGGACATCGGCGTCGATGCGGTCAAGCTGGGCATGCTGCATGCGCCCGAGGTGGTCGAGGTGGTGGCCTGGGCCATCGACCACTACCAGCTGCCCAACGTGGTGCTCGACCCGGTGATGATCGCCACCAGCGGCGACCGCCTGATCGCGCCCGCGACCGTCGAGGTGCTGGTGCGCGAGCTGTTCCCGCGCGCCACGGTCGTGACGCCCAACCTCGACGAGGCCGCGCTGCTGATCGGCCATGCGATCGACGGCATCGAAGCACTCGACGGCGCGTGCGATGAACTGCTCGCGCTCGGCGCACGCGCCATGCTGCTCAAGGGCGGCCATCTGCCGGGCGAGGAGGTGGTCGACGTGCTGGCGCTGCGCGGCGGTGCGCGCCATCGCCATGCATCGGCACGCATCGCCAGCCGCAACCTGCACGGCACCGGCTGCACGCTGTCGTCGGCCATCGCCGCGCACCTGGCGCTGGGGCATGCGCTGCCCGAGGCCGTGGCGCTGGCGCGCGCCTACGTGCTCGGCGCGATGGCGGCCGGCGTCGACGTGGTGGTGGGCGAGGGCCATGGTCCGCTCAACCATGGCTTCGCGCCAGTGCCGACCCATCGCTTGGCGCGGGCGACCGCGGCCGCGTGAGCCAGGCCAGCACGAAGCTCAGCGCCAGCGTGGGCAGCGCCGAACCCCACTGCGGCGCCCAGGCCGCGCAGCCGTGGTACAGCGCGATGCCGGCCAGCCACAGCCCGGCCGCGATCGGGTCGACGCGGCGTGTGGTCACCGTCGATGCGCCCGTGCCCAGCCGGCCCAGGATCACGCCGTAGAGCGGCACGAAGACCGAACTCAGCATCAGCAGAAAGGGCTCGAGCGTGTGCATCGGCAGCACCAGCGCAAAGGCGATGCACACGGCGGCCAGCACCAGGCCCCAGCGCCGCACGCTCCAGCGCGGGCGCAGGCTGTGGGCCGACACCGAGCCCGAGTAGACGTCGCCATAGGCGTTGTCCAGTTCGTCGATCAGGATCAGGCCGAGCGCCAGCAGGCCGCCCTGTGCGAGCAGCAGCGCGGTCACGAGGTTGGTGCCCGGCTCGGCCACGCTGACCACCATCACGCCCAGCGCATAGCACCAGACGTTGGCGATGCCGTAGCCCAGCCAGGTGCCGCCGAAGGCGCCGCCCAGGCCGCGGCCCGCGCGCCGGCCGTGCCGCGCGTAGTCGGCCACCAGCGGAAGCCACGACACCGGCATCGCGATCACCAGGTCGAGCGCGCCGAACATGCCCATGCTGCCGTTGCCGGGGCGCGACCAGAAGGCGTCGAAGCCCCTGGCGTGGAGCTGCGAGGCGAACTGCCAGCTCAGCCACAGTAACGAGAGCACCACCAGCGGCAGGCCGAAGCGGCTCACGAAGCGGCGCACCAGCGTCACCATCGAACCCGCCAGCAGGGCCAGCAGCACGCCGCCCCAGAGCAGCGTGGTCAGCGCCGTGCCGAGCAGGCCGCCGGCATCGAGGCCGAAGGCGCGTTGGGCCAGCGCCTGCGTGCCTTCGCGCATCACCACGAGTTCGAAGGTGGTCCAGCCGATCAGCTGCACGATGTTGAGCAGCACCGGCAGCCGCGCGAAGGCGCTGCCGTAGGTCGCATGCATCAGCCCCGCGCTCGCGAGGCCGCTCTCGCAGCCCAGCCGCGCGGTCCAGGCGAGCAGCGCCGCGCCGATGCACGAGCCCACGAGGATCGCGACCGTCGCGTCGCGCGTGCCCACGGCCGGCACCAGGTAGGCGCCGATCTGCATCACCAGCAGGCCCACGCCCAGGCTGAACCACAGCGCCGCATGGTCGTGCCAGCCGAAGACGCGGCTGGACGGGGGCAGGGGGGTGAGCGCCTCGTTGCCGCCCGGCGCGGCGGGCCGCGGGGCGGAAGAAGTCGTCGTCGGAGTCGTTGCCATTCATTTGCTCCAGTGCAAATTCTTTGGCAGGTGGGCGTGGCCCGAATGCGCATGGCACGCGCCGGGACTCGAAGGAGCGGGCGTGACGACGTGACGGTTTTCGGACCGGCTTCCCTGCGCGAGGATTACCTCAATCAGGTTCAAAGGGACTTTCTCAGCCGTTGCAGCTTTGCTGCTTCAGCACCCCTAGCGGTCTCCTCGGTGACGAGGAGATGGGCGGATTCTAGTCCGATGACAGTTGTTGCCATCACAGTTATAGCCATCTGGCGAGCGTCGAAGACAGATGTGCTCGGAAACTGATGTCACTAGCAACAGGAGCGACGCCGGATGTGTCTAGCGGCATGAGCGCTGAACCCTCTAGAGGCAGCCAACGACGCTTCGGCCCTGTCAAAACGGGCTCTCTGTTTGGAGCAGGGCGAACACATACTCCGATCCAGCACCTAAGTCGGCAAGACTGAGGCCTTCGCTGGAAGCGCGAACTTTGGGTTGAGGAACACGATCTGGTCTAAGTCCGAGAAGAAGGACATAAGGTTATAGGGCGTGATGGGCGCATCACCTGGATGAGCGCCGTGGCAGCGAATATCAAAACAGCTCGCCAGTCGCGTGTGCTGATTGGTGTCGATCAACTGCATGCCTTCGATCACCCAGAGGATCATCGAGTCGAATACTTCGCGGATCTCGGCAAGGTTGTGGGCGTGTTGGCCCTTGTTGGTGAACTTCTTGTAGCGGCCTGTCGTCGATAAATGCATCTGCTGCGACATGGTGTTGAATCTGTCGAAACCGATGTGCTCTATGACGCGATGAATACGGTCGATGGCCGCGCTCCATCCGAGGACAACCGCTGCCCTTTGATGGCCTGCCTTCGCGCACGCAATCGCCTCGGCGAGATATTCGCTCTCTTCTGAGTTTGAAAGCGCTGCAAAGAATGTGTCGAAGGCAGATGGTGCGGCTGCGCCGAATGCCCCTTGCTGCGACGGGATCACCAAGTTGTCGTTGAACGGCTTGATGATGGCGTCAAGCGCCTCCATGTAGCTCTTGACCAAGTTGTTGGGCGCACTGATCCGAATTAGGCGTGTGAAATGTGCGTTGTAGCCATCAAGGTCTTCAGCCGCCAGGGAGTGCCTGAAGACAGGCAAGAATTCTTTGTGCCACAGCGCACCGAGTGCTTTGGCCTCTGACCGGAGTGCCCCCTTGTTGATAGTGGCAGTGGTTTCCGATTTTATGGCCCGTCTGAAGGTTTTTAGCCGGGTCAGCAGTCCCTCGATTTGTTCGTGTTCCACGGTCAATCAAAGGTCTTGATTGCTGCCGCAAGTTCCTTCTTTCCCTGCTCGGAAAGCCGTACCTCGCTGACGCCGGCCTCCCACGTTCCGAAATCGAACGTGGCTGCATTGTTCTTGAAGATTCTGGTGAAGTTGGCTTTGTCGTAGCACTTTCTCATCTTGCATTCTTCGCGGATGGCTTCCACCGACGCAACGAATTCACCGTCAGTCAAAGCGCGATGCATGCTTTGCAACATCGCGATTCGAATCTGACCCTCAGACATGCCCGTCACGCCGAGGTCTGTAAAAAGAGCCTCGAACGTTCCATCATTCTTGTAGAAAACGTTGTTCAGTTGCCCTAGCGTCACATCATTTTTCTCCAAGAATTTTCTGGTCTTCATGTGGATGTCGGCCAGACCGATGTCTGACCCGTCGTTCACTTTTGGCTGAGTAGCGGGAGGCTGCTGCGTCTCGTTGTTCTGGTCATCCACCTCGGTGGCGACTTTGGGTGTGGGTGCGGGCGCTGGCGGAGGAGACGGGGGAGGGTGCGGCGGCGAGGCACGCTTTGCCAGGGCTTCTTTGAGCAGCAGCTCAAAACACGTCGTTTTCAGCGACTCGGGGACGAGCGCAACGATTTCAATGATTTCTTTGACTTGTTCTTTGAGGTCGGCCATCACGCGAGTCCAGATAGTGAACGAGCGTCAATGTTAAGGCCGAGGCAACAATTGCTATCAAAAGCAGGGTGGAGCCACAGACTCAGGTGCCCATAAAGCCAAATTCGGCACATTCCGGGAGCGTCGCAAAGCCAGTACTTAGATCTTTGGATTGAGCCTTACCTCAATCAGGTTCAACGGGACTTTCTCAGTCGTGTCGGCCAGCCGACGCAGAACCCCTAGCGAACTGTCGTCCTAGGCGCTGTTCCACGTGTGCCGCGGGTCCAGTTGCGTACGGAAGAACCCGGCACGACGCAGTCCTTGAGCGGCTCGGCTGCACAAGTGCGATGGGTTGGCGCGTACCTCGGCATCGGTCGTCCTGCTGCCGCCGAAGCACGGCCACCCGAACAGGCTAGAAGCGCTGCCGTTGCGCGCTGAGGTACGCGTCGCGCGACGGCAGAAGGTGCGCGTCACACAAGGCAACCAATGCCTCTCGATCCCCGGCACGCAGCGCTTCGATCATCTTCCAATGGTCCTGACGCGCCTGTTCGCGGTAGTCGGCGGAAACCAGCGACGCGAACCGGATGGGATGGGTCTGTCGGGCGTATTCGTCGATCGCCTTGCGCAACGTCTCGCTGCTGCCCAGGCTGAACAACTCCTGGTGAAAGGCGAGGTTGACCCGGAATACGGTGCGGGCGTCGCCCGCGGCCACCGCCGCATCGTGTTGCCGCTGGATCGCGATCAGGCGGTCCAGCCGCTCGGGTGGCACGGGCATGACGACGCGCCGGGCCGCTTCCGTTTCGAGCAGGCCGCGAAGCTCGTATAGCTCCCGGACCTCCTGGGCCGTGAAGGACCGGACCACGGCGCCGACGTTCTTTCGGCGCTCGATCAGGCCCATGCGATCCAAAGCCGCCAGGGCGTCGCGGGTTACATGCCGCTTGACCTGGAAGCGCTCCATCAGCTCGTCTTCGACCAGGCGCTCGCGCGGGTGAAGCCGGCCGAAAACCACATCTTCTTCCAGCGCCGCGATCATGGACACCAGGGCATCCGCGGGGCTGATGGCGGCGTCGAGGCTCTGGAAACTGGAGGAGGTCGGCAAGGTGGCGGGCAACGACATGGGGTTGGAGGCGGCAAGGCAAACGCCCGACGCTCGGTCAAACACGAGGGGCGCCTGCCATTGTTGCCGATCCGCCCGTCAGCCAGGCTCCGATCCCGAGCGCGGCACCTTGCCGTGCATCTGCGCGGCGCGCAGGAAATCGAAGTCCACGCCCTGGTCGGCCTGCGTCACGGTCGTGAGGAAGAGCTTGCGGTAGCCGCGGTCCGCGGTGGGAACCACGACCGGCGTTTCCACGGCGCGCTGGGCCAGGTCCGCGTCCGACACATGCAGCGTCAGTTCCCGTCGCGACACCGACAGCGTGATGCGGTCACCGTTGCGGACATAGGCCAGCGGACCGCCGACGGCCGATTCCGGCGTCACATGCAGCACGATCGTGCCGAAGGCGGTGCCGCTCATGCGGCCGTCGGAGATCCGGACGATGTCCTTGACGCCCGCGCGCGCGAGCTTGAGCGGAATCGGGATGTAGCCCGCTTCCGGCATGCCGGGCGCGCCCTTGGGGCCGATGTTCTTGAGCACCAGGATGTCGTCGGCCGTCACGTCCAGGTCATCGCTGTCGATGCGGTTGGCTAGGTCCTGCGCGTTCTCGAACACCACCGCGCGGCCTTCGTGCTCCATCAACTTGGGATGGGCGGCGGACTGCTTGATGATGGCGCCGCCCGGTGCCAGATTGCCCTGCAGGACGGCAATGCCGCCCTGCGGATAGATCGGGTTGTCCCGCGTGCGCACCACGGCCTGCGCGAAGCCGGGGCCGGCGGCTTCGATCTCCTCGCCCAGCGTCCGGCCCGTCACGGTCAGTGCGTCCAGGTTGAGCAGGGGCTTGAGCTCGCGCAACAGCGTCGCCATCCCGCCCGCGTGGTGGAAGTCCTCCATGTAGTGATCGCCCGAGGGCTTCAGGTCCAGCAGCACGGGCGTGTCGCGGCCCATGTGGTCGAGCGCCTTGAGGTCGATGTCCAGGCCCATGCGACCCGCAATGGCCGCCAGGTGGACGATGCCATTGGTCGAACCCCCGATGGCCAGGAGCACGCGCATGGCGTTCTCAAATGCGGCGGGCGTGAGGATCCTGTCGATGGTCAGTCGCTCGCGCGCGATGCGGACGGCTTCGGTGCCGGTCCGCTCGGCCACGCGGATGCGGTCGGCCGTCACGGCCGGGGGCGACGCGCCGCCAGGCACGGTCATGCCGAGCGCTTCCGCAATGCAGGCCATCGTGCTGGCCGTGCCCATGACCGAGCAGGTGCCCACGCTGGCCACCAGTTGGTTGTTCACATCCGCAATCTCTTCCGCGTCGATTTCCTCGGCGCGGAACTTGCCCCAGTAGCGCCGGCAATCCGTGCAGGCGCCCACCCGCTGGCTGCGGTGCGAACCGGTGAGCATCGAGCCGGTGATCAGCTGGATGGCCGGCAATCCGGCCGATGCCGCACCCATCAGCTGGGCCGGCACGGTCTTGTCGCAGCCTCCGATGAGCACCACGGAATCCATCGGCTGCGCCCGGATCATTTCCTCGGTGTCCATCGACATCAGGTTGCGCAGGTACATGCTTGTCGGCGCTGAAAAACTCTCGTGGATCGAGATGGTCGGGAAGTCCATCGGCAGGCCGCCGGCCAGCATCACCCCGCGCTTGACCGCTTCGATCAGTTGCGGCGCGTTCCCGTGGCAGGGGTTGTAGGCACTGCCCGTGTTGACGATGCCGACCACCGGACGGTCCAGGGCCGCGTCGGTGTAACCCGCGCCCTTGATGAAGGCCTTGCGCAAGAAGAGGGAGAAACCACGGTCGCCGTAGTTCGTCAGGCCCTTGGAGATCCCCTGGGCGGCGTCCGCGGGGGCAATGTCGTGGCTGGCAGCGGCGTCGGCTGCAGGCTTGTGGGCGTCGGTCATGTGGGCGCTTGGAGAGAGGGTTGTGAACGCGTTCGGGCGGGGAGTGCGGCAGGTTAAGCGCACAAACTCGAATTATAAATAGGGTTATCGCCTAGATTATCAATAATTATATTGCCTATAGTCGCGCCCAGTCTGGCCCTCGCCAGACCCTCGTTTTTTCACTCCAGAACCGAAGGCTTCCGTGACCCGCCCCACGCCCAGATCCCAATCCTCGCTGCACCGCCGTGGCGCGATGCTTGCGCTGAGCAGCCTGCTCACGGCGGCTGCGTTGCCCGCCATGGCGCAGACCTATCCCGACCGCCCCATCAAGCTGGTGGTGCCCTACACCGCAGGGGGCGCCACGGACGTGATCGGGCGGGTGGTCGGCCTGCAGCTGGCCAAGGCCTTGGGCCAGCCGGTGGTCGTGGACAACCGTGCGGGCGCCGCGGGGAACCTGGGCGCCGCATCGGTGGCCAGGGAAAAGCCCGACGGCTACACGCTGCTCCTCGGCGCCTTGACCAGCCATTCGATCAACAGCGTGCTGCAGCCCGCCACGGCCGGCTTCGACATGGAGAAGAGCTTCACGCCGATTTCGGTCGTGGGCCGCGTGCCGCTGGTCGTGGTGGTCGGCCCTTCGGTGAAGGCCAACACGCTCAAGGAATTCATCGCGCTCGCCAAGAGCAAGCCGGGTGGGCTGAACTACGGCTCGTCCGGCAACGGATCGCCGCAGCACCTGGCGGCCGAACTGTTCAAGCGGCAGGCCGATGTCCAGATCACGCACGTCCCCTACAAGGGCAGCCCACCGGCACTGAACGACCTCATGGGCGGCCAGGTGGATGTCGTGTTCGACACCCTGCCGGCCACCCAGGCCTTCATCAAGGGCGGCAAGCTGCGCGCGTTGGCCGTGACCACGCCCACGCGCCAGGCGGCGATTCCCGATGTGCCCACGGTTGCCGAAGCCGGCCTGGCGGGGGTCGAGCTCACGTCGATGTTCGGTGTGCTGGGGCCCGCGGGCCTGCCCGAGCCGATCCTGGCCAGGCTCAGCGCCGCGCTGAAAGAGGCCATGGACAAGAAGGAAGTGAAGGACTCGCTGCTGGCGCAGGGCGCCGCACCGGTCTACACCACCCCGGCCGAAACGCGTCAGCAGATCCAGGCCGAGGTCGCACGCTGGTCGAAGGTGATCCAGGACGCGGGCATCAAGGCGGACTGATCCGCGCGTGGGCCGCCAGCGGCGGGCTGGCGGCAGGCCGCGAGGCTGGTGCTGTCGCTCATCACGGTCCCGATCCCGCTGCACGCCCTGAACCACAGGCCCCCGGGCCATCCGCCGCGATGACGGGGCGTGCGTACACTGCCCCCGATGAACCGAGAGCCGGATCTTCTCGCGCACCTGCGTGCCGAACTGCGTGGTGGCCGCGTGTGGCTCGACCGGGCCATCGTGCTGGGCTATGCGATCGCGGCCGGGCTCTGCGTGGTGGGCTTCACCTTCGCCAGCGACTAGGTCTTCGGCGCATTCCACCGCTTCTACCGCGCCTGGCCCTGGGCCGTGCTGCTGACCACGCCGCTGATCACGGCCGGCATCGTCTGGGCCACGCAGCGCTTCTTCCCCGGCGCGGGCGGCTCGGGCATTCCGCAGGTCAAGGCGGCGCTGCATCCGGCCTTGCCCGAGGCGCGGCGTTCGATGTTCGCCTCGCTGCGGCTCACGCTCGCCAAGATCGGGCTGGGCGTGGCGGGCTTCGCCGCCGGGCTGTCGATCGGGCGCGAGGGGCCGTCGGTGCAGGTGGCGGCGGGCGTCATGCAGCACGCGCGCCGCTGGCTCTCGCCGGGCTCCGCCATCGATGGGCGCGCACTGCTGGTGGCCGGCGGGGCGGCCGGCATCGCCGCGGCCTTCAACGCGCCGCTGGCGGGCGTGGTGTTCGCCATCGAGGAACTGTCGGGCCGGCTCGAGGCGCGCTCCAGCGGCCTGATCATCACGGCCATCGTGCTGGCCGGCCTGGTGGCGGTGTCGGCCTTCGGCAATGTCAGCTATTTCGGCGTGATCCATGTGCCGGGCCTGGGCTGGGATGCCCTCGGGCCGGGCCTGCTGGTCACGTTGCTGAGCGGCGCGGCCGGCGGCCTGTTCGCACGGCTGCTGATCGCCTCGCTGACCGGTGCGCCGGGCCGCCTCGGCCGGTGGCGTTCGCGCTTCCCGGTGCGCTTTGCGGCCGTGGGCGGACTGGCGGTGGCCGTGATCGGCCTGGCGACGGGGGGCGCGACTTTCGGCGCGGGCTCCGAGGCCGTCAAGGAAATGCTGCGAGGGCACGATGCGCTGACGCCGCTGTACACGGTGCTCAAGTTTGTGGCCACCTGGCTCACGGCCTGGTGCGGCGTGCCGGGCGGCATCTTCGCGCCCTCGCTGTCGATCGGCGCGGGCATCGGCGATGCCGTGGCGCACCTGGGCAGCGGCGAGCTGGGGCCGGCGCTGATCGCCATGGGCATGGCCGGCTTCCTGGCCGCGGTGACGCAGGCGCCGCTCACCGCCTTCATCATCGTGATGGAGATGGTCGACGGCCATGCCATGGTGCTGAGCCTGATGGCCGCGGCCATGCTGGCCAGCCTGGTCTCGCGCATGATCAGCCGGCCCCTGTACGACACGCTGGCCGAACACATGGTGGGACGGGCCATGGCGTCCGTGCATCCTCAGGTCCCCCGAAGCGCGCCGGCTTCGATGCCGTCGTAGACGGGGCATCGGCGTTCGGGGGCCGTGTCCGGAGCCGCCGTGTGAAGGTGCATGAACCCGGCTAGGATGTGATGCTTTGCTCGCTTCAAGCGACGACGGCATGACGACCAGGCGCCCCTCCCTCAAGCCACGGAAGATCCCCACGCAGTCGCGTGCCGAACAGACGGTCGCCGCCTTGCTGGAGGCGGCGGCGCGCGTGCTGGAGGCCAAGGGGCTCGAAGGGCTCAACACCAACAAGGTCGCCGAACTCGCGGGTGTCAGCGTGGGGTCGCTCTACCAGTACTTCCCCGGCAAGGACGCGCTCGTCGTGGCTCTGTTGCAGCGCGAACGCGCGGCCTTCCTGGCCGCGGCGCAGGGCGCCTTGGCCGAGCCCACGGGGCGGCAAGGGCTCGAGCGCCTGGTGGCCGCCTCGGTGCATCAGCAGCTCTACCGGCCCGCGCTGGTCCGGCTGCTGGACTTCGAGGAGCGCCGCCCAGCGATCGCGAGGGAACTGGCGCCCTTCATCACCTCCATCGGCGCGTTGATCGCAGCGCTGCTGCACCGCGCGGACGTTCCGCCTCAACCCGACATCGAGACGGCCACCGACGACGTGATCGCCATCGTGCGCGCGCTGGTGAACGCGGCCGGAGAACGCGAAGACCTCGACCGGAGGGCGTTGGAGGGCCGGATCTGCCAGGCGGTGTTCGGCTATCTCGGGCTTCCGAGGCCGGCGGTGCCTCGAAAACGCACCGCGGTTTGAGGTGCCGGCGCGTCTTCCGCACGCTGTGCGGACAGTGAGGGGCACGCCGAAATGCGAGCAATCCAGGACGAGTTCTCGATGCGTGCGACCTCTGCCGCAGGGGCCACGGCCACGCCCGAGGGCCGCGGAAAGGCGAGTACCTGAAACGAGTGATTGCTCGCAAAATCGATGGACTTGAAATCTTCGGGAACATCGACATGCGTGTATTCGTCACCGGCGCGTCCGGCTTCATCGGCAGCCGGATCGTCCAGGAACTCCTCGGCAACGGCCATCGGGTCGTCGGGCTGACCCGCTCCGACAAAGGCGCTCGCGCGCTCGCGGCGGCGGGCGCCGAGGTCCAGCGCGGCGATGTGGAAGATGCGCAGAGCCTTCGCGCGGGGGTATCGACCGCCGACGGCGTGATCCACACCGCCTTCAACCACGACTTCTCGCAGTTCGTCGCCAACTGCGAGTCGGACCGACGGGTGATCGAGACCCTGGGTGCCTTGCTCGCCG
This sequence comes from Variovorax sp. J2P1-31, assembly GCF_030317215.1. Classification (NCBI taxonomy): domain Bacteria; kingdom Pseudomonadati; phylum Pseudomonadota; class Betaproteobacteria; order Burkholderiales; family Comamonadaceae; genus Variovorax; species Variovorax sp. J2P1-31. The sequence continues at coordinate 1,423,343 of NZ_JASZYA010000002.1, read as the reverse complement.
GGTCTACGCGTCCGCTGGTGGTCACGTCCGCGATCGCGGTGGTGAAGGCTGGCGCGGGTGAGCCTGCCGTGGAGACCGATCCGGCCGTGAGCTCTCGCGTGGTGCCTCGCGCGGCCTCGGAGGAGGCGGTGGCTGCCGTCGCGGCGCGCGGCGTCAACGTCAGCGTGGTGCGGCTGTCGCAGGTGCACGATCCGGTCCGCCAGGGGCTGGTCTCCGACCTGATCGCGCTGGCGCGTGCCAAGGGTGTCGCGGCCTACGCGGCCGAGGGGCAGCAGCGCTGGCCGGCGGCGCACATCGGCGATGTCGCGCGCCTGTACCGGCTGGCGCTCGAGCACGGCGTCCCGGGCGCGGTCCATCATGCGGTGGCGGAGGAGGGCGTGTCGCTGCGGGAGATGGCCGAAGCGATCGCACGCGGCCTTCGGACCTCCGTGGCTTCCTTGGCTGCGGACCAGGTCGAGCCGCATTTCGGGTGGCTGACGAAATTCGCGACGCTGGACATGCCCGCTTCGAGCGCGAAAACCCAGGCGCTGCTGGGATGGCGGCCGGCCGGCCCGACGCTGCTGGCCGACCTGGCGCAGATGCGCTACCGCGACCCGGCCGACTGAGCGGGCGCGGCTACTGGCCGGAGCGGTACCGGGTGAACAGGTCGACCACGCTCCGGGGCGCGTCGTCGTCGAAGAACAGCCGGAGGTTGCGGTCGGTCTCGGCGGCCACCTCGGCGCTGCGCGGGAACAGGTCGCGTTCGTAGGCCACGAGCGCCGTTTCGATGTCGCCGGGATGGGCTGCGAGGGCCAGGCCCAGTTCGGCGCCGTCGTAGAGCGCGAGGTTGGCGCCCTCGCCGGCGAAAGGCGACATCAGGTGGGCCGCGTCGCCGAGCAGGGTCACGCCGGGCACGCGATCCCAGCGGTGACCGATCGGCAGCGCATGGATGAGGCGCAGCACGGGCTCGGTGTCGCCGTCGGTGATGAGCGCCTTCAGCGCCGGCGCCCAGCCCTCGAATTCGTCGGCGACGCGGGCCAGGGCCTTCGCTGGGTCGGAGAAGTCGAGGGCGGCGATCCAGTCCTCGGGCCGGTTCAAGGACACATAGGCCTGCAGTTCGCCGTCGGCATGGCGGTGCGCCAGGATGCCCTGGCCCGGCGCGATCGCCATCAAGGTGCCGTCGCCGACGGCTTGCGCGCTGGCGGGGTGCCGCGTGTCGCCGTCGAACAGGTGCGTCTCGATGAAGGCGGTGCCGACGTACGCGGGCTGGACTGCGGACAGCAGCGGCCGCACTTTGGACCAGGCGCCGTCGGCGCCCACCAGCAGGTCGGTGACCACGCGCGTGCCGTCGGCGAAGTCGAGCCGGTGCTTTCCGTCGCCCAGCGGGATGGCCGCGCCGAGCTTGTGCCCCCAGCGGACCGTGCCGGGCGGCAGGGCGTCCAGCAGCAGCCGGCGCAGCGCGCCGCGGTCGACCTCGGGCCGGCTGCCGCTGCCGGGCCAGGCCATCAGGATGCGGCCGTGCCGGTCGACCACGCGCTTGGCGTCGGCGCCGGGCAGCACCAGCTCGAGGAAGGGCTCGTAGAGGCCCGCGGCCTTGAGCGCGAGCTGCCCGTTGTGTTCGTGGATGTCGAGCAGGCCGCCCTGGGCGCGCGCGTCGGCCGAGGCCTCCGCTTCGTACACGGTGGCGGCGATGCCGTGGACATGGAGCACGCGCGCCAGGGCCAGGCCGCCGAGGCCGGCGCCGACGATCGCGATGTGGGGATGCATGGGATTCCTTCTGGAAATGGGTTTCGAAGGACGTCCCATCAATTCATGGAACGTCATTCCATGAATATTGGAACAACATTCCATTTGTGTCAAGATGCGGTCATGGCACCCAAGAAAACCAGCACCCCACGGCGGGAGGATTCGCTCACGCGCGATCGCATCATCGAGGCGGCGATCGAGCTGCTCGACAGCACGGGTGAGGGCGGCCTGACCTTCCGCAGCCTGTCCGAGCGGCTCGCCACCGGGCCGGGCGCGCTCTACTGGCATGTCGCGAACAAGGACGATCTGGTGAATGCGGCCTGCGACGCCATCGTGGCGCGCACCTTGGCGGATGGCGCTGGCGGCGCCACGCCCGGGGATTCGATCCGCGAGCTGGCGCTGGCCCTGTTCGACGCGATCGACCGGCACCCCTGGGTCGGCTCGGCCCTGGCCGCGGCGCATGGGCAGCTGCCGATGGTGCGCATCCTCGAGCGCATCGGCCGGCAGGTCCGCGCGCTGGGCGTGCCGGAGGAGGCGCAGTGGGCCACCGTGTCGGTGCTGCTGAACTACATCCTGGGCGTGGGCGGGCAGAACGCGGCCAACGGGCAGTTCGCCCGCACGCACGGCATCGACAGGGATGCGTTCCTGGCGGCGCTGTCGTCCCGGTGGCTGGCGCTCGACCCCGAAGAATTCGCCTTCACGCGCAGCTTCGCGGACCGCTTGCCGGCGCACGACGATCGGGCCGATTTCCTGGCGGGCATCGACGTGATCCTCGACGGCATCGCGTCGGCACACGCACGCTGAGCCCGCTCCGGGGGCGCCGCTACGATCGGCGTCTTTCGCTGCCGCCCCGCACATGAAGATCCGCCTTGCCATTCCCGCCGACATCCCCGCCGTCTTCAAAGTCCGCACCGGCGTGCGCGAGAACCACATGTCGATGGCCGAACTGGCCGCCATCGGCGTCACGCCCGACACGCTGTCGGGCATGCTCGAAGGCGACGGCCGCGGCTGGGTGGCCGAGGAAGAGGGCCGGGTGCTGGCCTTCGCGATGGCCGATGCGGCCGACGCCACCGTCTTCGCGCTGTTCGTGCGCGACGGCTGCGAGGGCCGGGGGCTGGGTCGCCTGCTGATGGCCGAGGCCGAGCAATGGCTGTTCGCCAGGGGTTGCGCGCAGATCTGGCTGGAAACCGACAGCGACCGCGCGGTGCGGGCCAACGGCTTCTACCGCCACCTGGGCTGGACCGACGACGGCCTGCAGGACGACGGCCAGGTCCGCTTCATCAAGCGGGCCTGAACCTCCGTCAGCTCAGGCGACGCCGAGCAGCTGGTGCAGCCGGGTGCTGGTGGTGGTGTACTGCAGCGGCACGGCCTTGCCCGGGAACACGATCGCGGTCGCGGCCCAGGCGGCCAGCGTGGCCTCGTGGAAGCCGCAGACGATCAGCTTGCGCTTGCCCGGGTAGGTGTTGATGTCGCCCACCGCGAACACGCCGGGCTCGCGGGTCTGGTAGCCCGCGGTCTCGACCGGCACCTGCTTGCGTTCGAGTTCCAGGCCCCAGTCGGCGATCGGGCCCAGCCGCGGCGAGATGCCCAGGCAGGCGATCAGCGCGTCGATGGGGCGCGCGACCACCTGCGTGTCGGGCAGGGTCACTTCCAGCTCGCTGCCGTCGAAGCCCGAGGGCTGGCCGACCACGAAGCGCAGTGCGCCCGCGGCAAGCTGCGCGCGCAGCGCCGCGACCTTGGCCGGGTCGGCCTGGAAGCCGTCGCGGCGGTGCAGCAGCGTGACCTCGGCGGCCACGCCGACCAGGGCCAGCGCGGTGTCGAGCGCGGCATCGTCGCCGCCCTGGACCACGACCGACTGGCCGGCGAAGCGGGAGAGGTCCGACGGGTGATAGAACAGCTTGGTGCCCTCGAAGGCTTCGATGCCCTCGATGGTCACGCGGCGCGGCACGAAGGCACCCACGCCGCCCGCGATGAACACGGTCCTGGCCAGGAATTCGGTGCCGGTGCTGGTGCCCAGCCGCAGGCGGCCGTCGGGCTCGCGCGCCAGCGTGGCGACCTGCTGGCCCAGGTGCATCACCGGCTGCAGCGGCGCGACCTGCGCCAGCAGCGCATCGGCCAGGCCGCGGCCGGTGGTCGCGGGCGTGCCGGGGATGTCGTAGATGGGCTTGTCGCCGTAGAGCTCGACGCACTGGCCGCCCACGTGGGGCAGGGTGTCGACGATGTGGCTGCGGATCTCGAGCAGGCCCAGCTGGAAGGCCTGGAACAGCCCGACCGGGCCGGCGCCGATGATCAGCGCGTCGGTCTCGATCGGGGCCGTCGATGGGTGGGGCGTCATCGACGCCTTACTTCACCAGTTCGGCGATCTTGTTGGGCTTGTCTTTCCACTCGTCGGCATCGGCCAGCGGCGCCTTGCGCTTGGTGATGCTCTTCCAGCCGTCGGCCAGCGCGAGCTCGGCGTTGAGCTTGATGAAGGCGAGCTGGTCGGCCGGCAGGTCTTCTTCCGCGAAGATCGCGTTGGCCGGGCATTCGGGGATGCAGACGGCGCAGTCGATGCATTCGTCCGGATCGATCACCAGCATGTTGGGGCCTTCGCGGAAACAGTCCACGGGACACACGTCGACGCAGTCGGTGTATTTGCAGCGGATGCAGTTCTCTGAGACGACGTGGGTCATGAGGATCTATTGCCGAGGGAACTCGGTCGTCAAGTGAAATCGGGGGAAACCCCGCATTTTAAGGGCGTTGTGCGGGCTTCAGCCGAGCGCGGGGCGAATCAGCACCGCGGCCGAGGTCTTGTGGCTGGCCGTATCGACCAGCACCAGCGAGCCCAGGGCGCGCGAACGGGTGAAGGGCAGCACCGCCAGCGGCTGCTGCAGCGCGAGCACCACGTCGCCGATGGCGTTGGCTTCCAGCTGGGCCGCGGGCTTCGATTCGAGCGTGGCGATGTCGACCCGGTCGACGATGCGCGCCACCTTGGCCTTGACCCAGCGGTGGCCCTGCAGCGCCCAGTAGATGCGGCCCGGCACCAGCGGCTCGTCGTCGAGCCAGGCCACCGTGGCCGTGACCTCGCGCACCGGCGTGAAGGCGTCGGGCGCCAGCAGCCAGTCGCCGCGCGACACGTCGAGCTCGCGGTCGAGCACGATGCCCGCGCTGTGGCCCGCATGCACGGTCTTGGGCTGGCGCGTGTGGCCCAGCACCTGCGCCACGGTCGCGCTCTGGCCGCTGGGCATCACGGTGACGCGCTGGCCCGGCTCCACATGGCCACTCGCGACCCGGCCCCAGAACACGCGGCGGCCCTGCGAGGTGTCGGACGAGGAAGAGAACTTCTCGACCCATTGCACCGGGAAGGCGAAGGGCACGTCCTCGTCCTGCGCGGTGACCGGCAGGCCTTCGAGCAGTTCGAGCAGGGCCGGGCCCTGGTAGCCGCACCAGTCAGGGTGTGCCGACACCACGTTCCAGCCCTTGAGGGCGGAGATCGGCACGATGGCCGCGACCTGCACGCCCGCGTTCTCGGCGAAGGCGTGGAGCGCGTTCGAGATGCGTTCGAAGGCCAGCTCGGCATCGGCGATGGCGTCGAGCTTGTTGACCGCGAACACGATCGACTGCACGCGCAGCAGGTGGCACAGCAGCGCATGGCGGCGGGTCTGCGCGAGCAGCTCGCCCTTGACCACCTCGCCGTCGCCCACTTCGGCGGCCCAGGCCAGCTTGGTCGCGTCGACCAGCACCACGGCCGCGTCGGCGCTCGAGGCGGCCGTGACCATGTTGCGCGTGTACTGCTCGTGGCCCGGCGCGTCGCCGATGATGAACTTGCGCTTCGCCGTCGCGAAGTAGCGGTAGGCCACGTCGATGGTGATGCCCTGCTCGCGCTCGGCCGACAGGCCGTCGGTGAGCAGCGCCAGGTCGGTCTCGCCGCCGCGCTGCACGCCGGCCAGCTGGTCCTGCAGCACGGTCTTGCTGTCGACCAGCAAGCGGCCGATCAGCGTGCTCTTGCCGTCATCGACCGAGCCGCAGGTGATGAAGCGCAGCGCGGCGCCGGTGTCGGCTGCCACGGCGGTGGGAAGGGTGCTAACGGTCATGTCTTTTTTCCTTTTTCCAGGGACACCGCGGAACCGGCTTTGCCGGGCCGCTGGTGTCGCCCCCTTGAGGGGGGAGTCGAGCTACACGCAGTGAGCGAGGGACGGGGGTGTGCCCAGGACACCGCGGAACCGGCTTTGCCGGGCCGCTGGTGTCGCCCCCTTGAGGGGGAGGCGGCTACACGAAGTGAGCCGCATCGGGGGTGGGTCAGAAATAGCCGTCTTTCTTGCGTTTTTCCATGGAGGCTTCCGAGGTCATGTCGTCCATGCGCGTCGCGCCGCGCTCGCTCACGTCGACCGTGAGCGTCTCGATCACCACGTCGCCCGCATCGGCGGCGAGGCTCTCGACCGGGCAGGTGGTGGTGATGTCGCCCACGGTGCGGAAGCGCACGTCGCGGGTCTGGACGGTCTCGCCGTCGCGCGCCGGCGTGAGCGGGCTCACCGGCACCAGCAGGCCGCGGCGCTCGACCACCTCGCGCTTGTGGGTGTAGTAGATCGAGGGCAGGGCGACCTGCTCGCGCTCGATGTACTGCCAGACGTCGAGCTCGGTCCAGTTGGAGATCGGGAACACGCGGAAGTGTTCGCCCGGTGCCAGCCGCGTGTTGAACAGCGTCCAGAGTTCGGGCCGCTGGTCCTTGGGTTGCCATTGGCCGAAGGCGTCGCGGTGCGAGAAGATGCGCTCCTTGGCACGCGCCTTTTCCTCGTCGCGGCGGGCGCCGCCGATCAGCGCGTCGAAGCGGAATTCCTCGATGGCTTCGAGCAGCGTCACCGACTGGTGCGCATTGCGCGACTCGCCCGGGTGGGCCAGGCGCACGGTGCCGCGTGCCATCGAGTCCTCGACGCTGCGCACGATCAGCTCCGCGCCCAGCTCCTTGGCACGGAAGTCGCGGAAATCGGTCACTTCGGGGAAGTTGTGGCCGGTGTCGATCATCAGCAGCGGGTAGGGGATGCGGCCGGTGCCGAAGGCCTTCTCGGCGCACTTGAGCAGCACCAGCGAATCCTTGCCGCCCGAGAACAGCAGGGTCGGGCGCTCGAAGGCCGCGGCCACCTCGCGCAGGATGAAGATCGCTTCTTCCTCGAGCGCGTCGAGGTGCGTGTTGGACAGGCGCGGGGCCGTGTGCGTGGGTTGCAGCATGTCGATGTCGGTGCGGGCGTTCATGGTGGGAGCGGAGGGAGCGATGTCGTCAGTGCGAGAGGTGCAGGCCGCACTCGCGGTTGTCTTCGCCCTTGGTCGGGTCCACGTAGTCGAAGTTGTTCGGCAGGCCGTGCGCCTCGCAGTATTCGTACAGTTCCTTCGACGACCAGTGCAGCAGCGGCGCGACCTTGATCAGGCCGTCGGGGTTGATGCTGACCGGGTCCATCTGCGCGCGCACGGCGGTGTCGGTGGCGCGCAGCGCGGTGAACCAGACCTTGGGCGCGGTCTCGCGCAGCGCGCGGGCGAAGGGCTCGAGCTTCACTTCTTCGGTGAAGGCCGCGTGGCGCGGATCGTCGAGCGCGGGCGTGGGGCCGTCCACGGCCTCGCGGTGCGCGCGCGAGCGGCGCGGCAGGTAGATGTGCAGGTCCAGGCCCAGCTGCTTGGTCACCTCGTCGGCGAAGCGGTAGGTGGCTTCGGTGTTGTAGCCGTTGTCCATCCAGACCACCGGCACGTCGCGCTTGACGCGCGTGACCAGGTGCAGGATCACGGCTTCGAAGGGCCGGAAGTTGGTCGTGATGATCGCGGGCTGGCCCAGGCCGAGGGCCCAGTCCACGAGGCCGGGCGCGTTGCGTCCGAGTTCGGTGTTGACGTGTGCGAGGTCGATGCTGCTCATGGGGAGGATTCCGGTAGAGGCCCGAACTTTAGGCAGAGGGCTTATGAAAGCAAACGATCTTTTTGTTCGCGCTTCATGCGGATAAGCAAATGCACCAGCAACCATGCGGGTCGCGGCGCGGTTCGGTGGCGAATCCGGATAAGGCGCGAGCGGTGCTCCCTAGAATGAAAGCAACACATCCAACCGCTCACACCCGATGGCCAATCGCTCCTATCTCTACAGCCTGAGCAATCGTCCGGCCTCCTACGCAGACCGCCCGGAGACGATCTCGGGCCTGTCCGAGTGGCCCTACGACGTGCCCTTCATGTACCGGCTGCTGATGTCGGGCGATCCGCGGCTCTGCGCCTCGCTGATCTCCGACGGCCTCGAAGGCGACGAGCCCGACGACAAGATCCGCCTGCATGCGATCGGCAGCGACTTCGCCGCGGGCTTTGCGCGCGTGCAGCGTTTCATCGCGATCGTTCGCCATCTCGTCACGTTGCCGCCCTTGCCCGCGGTGCCCCCGGTGCCGAAAGCGCCGACGCTGGCGGAGCGCCTGAAGCGCTTGGTCTCGCCGCAGGCCGAAGCGGCGCCGGTCGCCGCGGTCACGAAGCCCGTGGCGAGCGCGCTGCTGCTGGCCGGTCTCGACGAGACCATCGCCTTCCTCGAAGCCCATCGCGACGAGCACCTGCTGCTGGAGACGGTCGAGCTCGACTGCATGTCCGAGGAGACGGAAGAGGGCTTGCGCGGCTGCGTGGAAGCGGAGATCGCGCGCTGCATCGCCGCGGGTGCGGCGCTCGACGCGCTGCCGGACGACATCGCCCAGGCCGCGCGGCGGCTGCAGGCGGCGCTGCGCGAAGAACAGGAAGCGCCGCTTGATGCCTTCTTCGGCCTGCGGCTGGACGACGACTGCGACAGCACGCGCAGCGGCGCCACCGAGAACCCGTTGGGGCTTCAGTGGTCCGAGGTGCTGTATTTCGAGCTGTTCGACCGCGCCGCCTTCGAGGAAGCGCAGCGCGACTGAACGGGAGGGCTTCAGGCGCCCGGGGCAGCCACGAAGTGCGGCGCGACGTTCACCGCGTCGCCCTGGTAGAAGGCCGAGAAGCGCTCGAACTGGCGCTGCGCCGCCGAGGCGTCGACGCCTTCCTTGAGCACCGCGCTGGTGAAGCCGGTGCGTTCCATCTGCACCAGCTGGTCGATCAGCACGTCGCCGGTGGCGCGGATCTCGCCCTTGAAGCCCATGCGCCGGCGCAGCAGGAAGGCCTGGCTGTAGGCCCGGCCGTCGGTGAACTTCGGGAAGTGCAGGTCGATGCGGTCGATGTCCTGCAGGCAGACCTCGATCGCCTGCGGGTCGGCGTCGTTGGCCAGTTGCAGCACGCGCGGATCGCCGTCGTCGACGTGGTCTTCGGTGGCGAGAAGTTTGAGGGTCTGGCTCATGCTGCCACCTCCTCGGCCTTGAAGCGCGCACCGTTGGCCGCGGCCTTGAACGGGTCGTGGCCCACGCGGCGCAGCGTGTCGATGAAGGTCTCGCTCTTCCCGTCGATGACCTTGCGGTTGTCGCGGTAGGCGCCGAGCACGGCCTCGATCACCTCGGGCACTTCGGCCGCCGAGAAGGAGGGGCCGACCGCCTTGCCGGCCTGGGCCGGGCCGCTGAGGTCGGAGCCGTCGGAGCCGGCCAGCGTGACCTGGTACCACTCCTTGCCGTCCTTGTCGACGCCCAGGATGCCGATGTGGCCGCTGTGGTGGTGGCCGCAGGAGTTGATGCAGCCGCTGATGTGCAGGTCGATCTCGCCCAGGTCGTCGAGTTCGTCGAGGTCCTGGTAGCGCTCGGTGATGGCTTCGGCGATCGGGATCGAGCGCGCGTTGGCCAGCGCGCAGAAGTCGCCGCCGGGGCAGGCGATCATGTCGGTCAGCAGGTGCACGTTGGCGCTGGCGAAGCCGGCCTCGCGCGCGGCCAGCCACAGCGCATGCAGGTCTTCGGCATGCACCCAGGGCAGCAGCAGGTTCTGGTCGTGCGTCACGCGCACCTCGCCGGCGCTGAAACGGTCGGCCAGGCGGGCGGCGGTGTCGAGCTGGTCGGCCGAGGCGTCGCCGGGCGCCTGCTTCAGGCGCTTGAACGACAGCGTGACCGCGCGCAGCGCCGGGTTCTGGTGCGGCGCCACGTTGCGCGCCAGCCAGCGCGCGAACTGCACGTCGTCGGCGGCCTGCTGGCGCAGCGCGGCCTCGGTCTGCTCGGCGCTCTGCAGCACGCGGGTGGCCAGCGTGGGCGGCACGAAGGAGGCGGCCACGCGGTCGTACTCGGCCTGGGTGATGGTGTGCGGCGCGCCGTCGTGTTCGAGGATCTGCCGGTACTCGGCATCGACGTCGTCGATGTAGCGCTGGCCTTCGGCCTTGACCAGGATCTTGATCCGCGCCTTGTAGATGTTGTCGCGCCGGCCGTAGCGGTTGTAGACCCGCACCACGGCCTCGAGGTAGTTCATGATCTGGTTCCAGGGCAGGAACTCGCGCAGCACGCTGCCCACGATGGGCGTGCGGCCCATGCCGCCGCCCACCTGAACGCGGAAGCCCAGCTCGCCGGCCTCGTTCTTGATCAACTTCAGGCCCACGTCGTGCCAGCCGGTGGCGGCACGGTCTTCGGTGGCGCCGGTGATCGCGATCTTGAACTTGCGCGGCAGGAAGGCGAATTCGGGGTGCAGCGTGCTCCACTGCCGCATGATCTCGGCGAAGGGGCGCGGATCGGCCACCTCGTCGACCGCCACGCCCGCGCGCTCGTCGCTGGTGATGTTGCGGATGCAGTTGCCGCTGGTCTGGATGCCGTGCATGTCGACCGAGGCCAGCAGGTCCATCACGTCGGCGCTCTTGGCCAGCGGGATCCAGTTGTACTGCACGTTCTGGCGCGTGGTGAAGTGCGCGTAGTGCGTGGGCAGCTTGAGCGAGCCCAGCTTGCCCTGGGTCTCGATCGCCTTCTGGTAGACGGCCGCCTCGGGCTCGTCGTACTCGCGCGCGATGCGGGCCAGCACGCGCAGCTGGCGGCTCGAGAGCTCGCCGTAGGGCACGGCCACGCGCAGCATCGGTGCATAGCGCTGGACGTACCAGCCGTTCTGCAACCGCAGCGGACGGAATTCGTCCTCCGGAAGCTTGCCGGCCTGCCAGCGTTCCAGCTGGTCGCGAAACTGCGCCGCGCGCAGGTGCACGAACTGGCGATCGAAATCTGTGTATTGGTACATCGTGTGAAAGTCTTGAAGTGCGGTGCGTCCAGCGCCACCAAGAACCGGCGACTGTAGGAGGGCAGGGCACGGAAACCAACTATTTTTTGGTTCGCGGCTTATATGGATAAGTTTATGCGCCAGCGCCCATGCGGGTTTCCGGACCTTTCAAGACCGTTTCTGGATAAGGAAAATTCGCGGCCCGATCGGTGGGCCGGGGCCGGTTTGCAGGGCAGGATCGTACGGCCCCCGCCCCGGGGCCGCGCCGGCTCAGCCGGTCACCAGGCTCAGGATGTTGCCGTCCGGGTCCTTGAACCACGCGATGCGCATGCCTTGCGAGTGGTGGATGTCGCCCTCGAGCTCGGTGTCCGGCATGTCCGGATAGTGCTCGAAGCGCACGCCCTTGGCGGCCAGGGTCTTCGCGATCTGCTCGATCTCCTCGCCGCACGCCCAACTCATGGCGGTGGCCTGGTTGCTGCCGGCGAAATCGGAGCGGTAGACGAAGAACTGCGAGGCGCCGCTCTGGAAGGTCAGCACGTCTTCGCATTCGGATGCGACCTGCGTCAGGCCCAGCGTGTCCTCGTAGAACTGGCGCGCCGTCTCGAGGTTCTTGACGGCGAGGTTGGCAATGGTTTCCTTGTTGGCGAGCATGGCGGTCTCCTTCCGGAAGACATTCCGGGAGGCGATTGCAGCGCCGAATGCCCGGCACCGGCGTAGGACAGGCGCCCGGTTGCGTTTGGCGGCCCTAGCTGGCGTGCCGCTTGACCTGCACCGAGGCCTCCAGCCCCACGTAGGCGTCGGCTTCGCCGAACCAGCTGCCCGACACCGGGGCGGCGAAAGCCGGATCGCGCGCCACGCCGACGCGAATCAGCTGGCTGCCGCCCAGCAGGTTGTTGGTCGGGTCGTAGGCCACCCAGCCCGCGCCGGGCAGGTAGGCCTGCAGCCAGGCGTGGGTGGCGCCGGCGCCGGTCATCGCGCCTTCGCCGCCGGGCGCGGCGACGTCGAGCGCGCTGTCGTAGAGGTAGCCCGAGACGAAGCGCGTCGCCACGCCCAGCCGGCGCATGGCCTCCATCATCAGCAGCGCGTAGTCGCGGCAGCTGCCGCCGCCCAGCGCCAGGGTCTGCAGCGGCGTCTGCGTGCCTTCCTCCTCGCGCGTCTCGTAGCGGAAGTTCTGGTTGATGTGCTGGTTCATGCGGCCCAGCAGGTCGCGCGTGCCGGTCGGGCCGTCGTGGCGGAAGAACTGGTGCGCCCAGGCGATCAGCTTGCCCTCGGGGTCGTCGTGGTGCGGGCGCAGGTAGTGCTCCAGGTCCAGCCGGTCCTGCAGCGAATAGGCGAAGGGCAGGAACTCGGCCGAGGGCGAGAGCAGGGAGAGGTCCTGCGTGACGTCGGCGCGCTCGATGGTGAAGGAGGCCACCAGCCGCAGTTCCAGCGCCGGCTGGATCGGCTGGACCAGCGCCACCGAGTTGGAGTGCGGGTCCTGGATCATGCGCACGATCGCCTCGGGGCTGACCTGCAGGTCGGTCGCCAGCACCCGCAGGTCGTGGCTGTCGCGCGGGCGGAACATGACGCGGTGCTCGCCGAAGGTGACCGGCGTGCTGTAGCGGTAGACCGTGGTGTGGGTGATGTCGTAGCGGGTGGGCATGCGCTGCATTCTGCGCGTGTGGCGTGACCCTGATCCAGTCGGGACTTTGCTGCGTATAGCCAGCAGCGGCGCCCCATCGCGGTGCCACCCAACGAGGACAAGCGCATGCCGCAAGCCACTGAAGTCGCCATCCGTTCGGTCGAACGGGGCCTGGTGCCCGATCGCCTGGTGCGCATCGGCATTCGCCGCCTGCTGACGCAGCGGCTGGTCGAACTGCAGGACGACGACGCCGAGGCTTCGGCCGCGCTCAAGCAGGCCTTCGTGCAGGAGCTGCAGGCCGCCTCGCTGGCGCCGCTGCCCGAGAAGGCCAACGAGCAGCACTACGAGGTGCCGGCCGCCTTCTTCGGCGAGGTGCTGGGCATGCACCGCAAGTACAGCAGCTGCCACTGGGGCGAGGGGGTCGAGACGCTGGCCGACGCCGAGGCCGCGGCGCTGGCCGCCACCTGCGAACGCGCGGGGCTGGTCGACGGGCAGGTGGTGCTGGAGCTGGGCTGCGGCTGGGGTTCGCTCACGCTGTGGATGGCCGAGCACTACCCGCACAGCCGCATCACGGCGCTGTCGAACTCGAACTCGCAGCGCGAATACATCGAGGCCGAGGCGAAACGGCGCGGGCTCGCCAATGTGCGCGTGCTGACCCGCGACATCAACCAGTTCGACACCGCCGACCGCTTCGACCGCGTGGTGTCGGTCGAGATGTTCGAGCACCTGCGCAACTGGCCGCGGGCCTTCGCCAACGTGGCGCGCTGGCTGCGGCCCGACGGCCGCTTCTTCATGCATGTGTTCGCGCACCGCGGCGCGCCGTACCCCTTCGTCGAGCGCGACGCGAGCGACTGGATGAGCCGCTATTTCTTCTCGGGCGGCATGATGCCCAGCGACGATCTGGCCCTGCGCTGCCAGGACGACCTGCGGCTCTTGCAGCAATGGCGCTGGGACGGCACCCACTACCAGCGCACCTCCGAGGCCTGGCTGCGCAACATGGACCAGCGCCGCGAGACGCTGATGCCGCTGTTCCGCGAGACCTACGGCGAGGAGGCCGACGTCTGGTGGGTGCGCTGGCGGCTGTTCTTCATGTCGGTGGCCGAGTTGTTCGGCTACGAGGACGGCCAGCGCTGGTGGGTCAGCCACTACCTGTTCGAGCGGCGCGCATGACGGTCGCCCTGGCCCCCATGGCGGCGCCCCCGACCTCGCCGGCGGCCATGGCCAGCCGCCCCACGCGCACGGTGCTGCTGGCCAACGTCGCGCTGTCGCAGCTGGGCTGGTTCGCCGCGGTGCTGGGCGCCGCCCATCACATGGCGCCGGCCGGCACGCTGTGCGTGGTGGCCGTGGTCTGCTGGCACCTGTCGGTGTCGGCCCGGCCGGGCCGCGAGGCGATCCTGGTGGCGCTGGCCTGCGCGATCGGCTTCGCGGTCGAGACGATGGTGGCGCTGCAGGGCCATGTGGCCTATCCCTCGGGCCAGCCCGATCCGCATTTCGCGCCCTACTGGATGGTGGCGCTGTGGGGGCTGTTCGCGATCGCGCTCAACGTCAGCCTGCGCTGGCTGCGGCCCCGGCTGTGGCTGGCCGCCGTGCTGGGCGCGATCGTCGGGCCGCTCGCGTTCTCGTCGGGCGTGCGGCTGGGCGGCGCGGCCTTCGTCCACCCCGTGCCGGCGCTGCTCACGCTGGCGCTGGTGTGGGGCGCCGTGCTGCCCTTGCTGGTGCGGCTGTCGATGCGCTTCGACGGCGTGCGCGCCGAGGGGCAGACGCCATGAGCGCATCGACCGCCTTCTTCGGCCTGGCGCTGACCGTGGCGCTGGCCGCGCTGACCTGGCTCGCGAGCCTGCGGCGCGACGACGTGAGCCTGGTCGACCGGGTCTGGTCGCTGCTGATCGTCGGCGCGGGCTGGGTCTATCTGCTGCTGACGCCGGAGGCCGGCGCGCGCGCCTTCTGGATGCTGGCGCTGGGCAGCGCTTGGGCCTTGCGTCTCTCCCTGTTCATCACCTGGCGCAACTGGGGCCATGGCGAGGAACGGCGCTACCAGGAAATCCGCGAGCGCAACCAGCCGGGCTACCGTTTCAAGAGCCTCTACCTGGTGTTCCTGCTGCAGGCCGTGCTGGCCTGGGTGGTGTCGGCGCCCTTCCTGGTCGGGGCGGCGGCCGCGCGGCCGCTGAATGCGCTGGATGCCCTCGGCTTCGCGCTGGCCGCCTTCGGCATCGTCTTCGAGGCGATCGGCGACGCGCAGATGGCGCGCTTCAAGGCCGACCCTGGCCACCGGGGCCAGGTGATGGACCGCGGCCTGTGGCGCTACACGCGCCATCCCAACTACTTCGGCGAGGCCTGCGTCTGGTGGGGCCTGTGGTTCTCGGCGCTGGGCGGCGCGGGGTGGGGCGGGGCCTGGAGCATCGTGTCGCCGCTGCTCATGACGGTGCTGCTGCTCAAGGTCTCGGGCGTGAAGCTGCTCGAGAAGGACATCGCCGAGCGCCGGCCGGCCTACCGCGACTACATCGCGCGCACCAATGCCTTCGTGCCCGGCCCGGTGCGCGGCGGCGGGAAGGGGGCCGCGCCATGAGGCGGCTGCTGGTGCTCGGCCTGTGCGCGGTCGGTGGCAGCGCGCTGGCCGCCGAATCCAACTTCGCCGCCTTCCTCGACGGCAAGCCCATCGGCGAGCACCGCTTCGTGGTCGGCGGGCCGGCCGAGGCGCGCGAGGTGCTCAGCGATGCGCGCTTCAACGTCAAGCTGCTGGGCCTCACGGTCTACCGCTACCGTCACCAGGCCGCCGAGCGCTGGCGCGGCGACTGCCTCGACAGCCTGAGCGCCTCCACCGACGACGACGGCACCCTGAGCCGCGTGCGCACCGAGCCGTCGGGCGCGGGCCTGTCGGTCACGGCCGAGACCGGGCCGGCGCAGGCGGTGCGCGTGCTGCCGGGTTGCGTGATGAGCTTCGCCTACTGGAACCCCGCGATGCGCAGCCAGACCCGCCTGCTCAACGCCCAGACCGGCAAGGCCGAGACCGTGCGCGTGAGTCGTGTGGGCAGCGGGCCGATCGAGGTGCGTGGCCAGCCGGTCACGGCCACGCGCTGGCGCATCGAGGGGCCGCCGCAGCCGATCGACGTCTGGTATTCGGCCGAGGGCGAATGGGTCGGCCTCGATTCGACGCTCGAGGGCGGACGGCTGCTGAGCTACCGGCTCAAGTGATCCGCGGCGCGGGCCGATGCGTAAGCAGCGCGAGGCCGCCGCGCCTCGTCTTTTTTCTAACGCGCAGGAGCTACGCATGACCTTCCGGCAAACCGCCGTCGCCTACCTGGCCACGGCCGTGGTCTTCCTGGCGCTCGACGCCGTCTGGCTCACGACCATGGCCGACCGGCTCTACCGCCCGGCCATCGGCCACCTGATGCGCGAGCCGTTCGCGGTCGGGCCGGCCGTGCTGTTCTACCTGGTCTACGTCGCGGGTGTGGTGGTGTTCGCGGTCATGCCGGCTTTGAGCAGCGGGCGGTGGACCACGGCGCTGGGCTTCGGCGCGCTGCTGGGCCTGCTGGCCTATGCGACCTACGACCTGACCAACCAGGCCACGCTCAAGGACTGGTCGTGGCAGGTGACCATTGCCGACCTCTGCTGGGGCACCATCGTGACGGCGGTGTCGGCGGCGGCCGCGGCGCGGCTCACGATGGCTTTCGGCGGACGCTGAAGCCGCCGGTCGGCCTCACATGCCGACCAGCGAGCCCAGCATGCGGGCCAGCGCGCCCTGGAACAGCACCTTGCCCTCGACCGAGGCCAAGCAGATGCAGTCGCCGCCGGCCTGCACCGTTGGCTGGTGGTGGAAGCTGCCGTCGGCCTCGTCGAAGTCGCCCGGGCCGAACAGCGCGCGGCCGTCGTGGAAGCTGCCGTAGAGCACCTGCGTGAGCTCGCAGTCGCTGTGGGTGTGGACCGGCAACTGCTTGCCGGCGCCGATGCGCAGCAGGAACACGTTGGCCTTCGGGTCGTCGGGCAGGGTCACGCGGCTCCAGCGCATGCCCGGGCCCAGCCAGCGCCAGGGCGTGGCGCTGCAGTCGCGCAGCGCGCGCGGCCATTGCATGTTGGGTGGCAGGGCGGGGTGGCGGCCCGCGGCCGGCGGGGCGGCGGGCGTGCGGGGCAGGGCGTCGATGGCGGCCAGCGTGCGCGCCAGGGCGTCGGGCGCCAGCGTCTGCGGCGGCAGGGCCTCGAGCAGCGCGCCGCCCACGGCTTCCAGCAGGCGCACGCGCGCACGGCAATGGCCGCAGCCCTCGAGGTGGGTCGCGACCACCACCGCCGGCCCGCGCGCCAGCCGGCCGGCCGTGTAGGCCAGCAGCAGGTCCTCGTCGGGATGGTGTTGGATCGGGGTCGTCATGGTTCGAGTCCGTCGAGCAGCCGGCGCAGGTGGTGCATGGCCAGCCGCACCCGCGACTTGACCGTGCCCAGCGGAATGCCCAGTTCCTGCGCGATCTGCGCATGGGGCTGCTCCTCGTAGAAGGACATGCGCAGCACCTGCAGCTGGTCGGGCGAGAGCCGGGTCATCGCCTCGCGCACGCCGGCTTCGCGCTGGCGCGCGAGCAACTGCTCGTCGAGCGCCGGCAGCGTGTCGGCCAGGTCGACCTCGTCGCCGATGTCGCTGGCATGGCCCTCCGACAGCCGGTTGCCCTGGCGGCGGAAATGGTCGACGCGGAGGTTGCGGGCAATGGTGAAGATCCAGGTCGAGACGTTGGCGCGGCTGGCGTCGAAGCCGGCGGCCTTGCGCCATACATTGACCATGGCTTCCTGAGCGAGTTCCTCGGCCAGGCTGTCGGAGGTGCCCAGGCGCATCAGGTAGGACTTCACGCGCGGCGCGAAGTGCTTGAACAGGGCGGCGAAGGCTTGCCGGTCGCCGCTGCGCGCGATGGCCCGGGCCCACTCGTTCAGTTCATCGCTTGTCGGCATCTCGCTCCGGCTGTGGTGCAGCCTCACGATCGACAGCCAGGGCGCACGCAGGCTCCTTCTGGCTGGCGCAGGGATGGCCGCAGGGTGTCGGGCGGTGTTCATGTTGCTCCTACGCACCGCCCGCGGGATTAGATCACAGGGCCCCCGCCGCCCGGGCCGCGCACCGGCCGGGCAAATCCAAATCGCCGATGGCTGCGTACAAGCAGCAACAACCCTTCCGGAGCATTCCATGACGACTGCCTTTGCGCCCGATGGCTCGGCCCCCACCCGTGGGCACGACGGCTCTTCGCAGGACATCGCCGTGATCGGCAGCGGGATCTCCGGGCTGTCTGCCGCCTGGCTGCTGTCGCAGCGCCACCGCGTGACCTTGTTCGAGGCCGACAGCCGCCCCGGCGGCCACAGCAACACGGTCGAAGCGCCGAGCGCCGCCGGCCCGGTCGCGGTCGACACCGGCTTCATCGTCTACAACGAGCCCGCCTATCCCAACCTGAGCGCGCTGTTCGACCATCTGGGCGTGGCGACGCAGGCCACCGAGATGTCCTTCGCCGTGAGCCTGGACAAGGGCCAGCTCGAGTACTCGGGCACCGACCTGCGCGGCCTGTTCGCCCAGCGCGGCAACCTGCTGAGCCCGCGTTTCTGGTCGATGCTGCGCGACCTGGTGCGCTTCTACCGCCAGGCGCCGGCCGACGCCGAGCGCTTCGGCCTGATCCCGCTCGACAGCTACCTCGACGCGCGCGGCTTCGGCAAAGCCTTCCGCGAAGACCACCTGTACCCGATGGCCGCGGCCATCTGGTCGACCTCCGCCGCCCGCGTCGGCGAGTACCCGACCGAAGCCTTCGTGCGCTTCTGCGAGAACCACCACCTGCTCAAGCTCGCCGGCCGGCCGGCCTGGCGCACCGTCACCGGCGGCAGCGCGCGCTATGTGGAGCGCCTGACCGCCGCGCTGGGTCAGGGCCTGCGGCTGGACCAGGCCGTGACCGAGGTCAAGCGCGACGCCGAAGGCGTCTGGGTGCGCACCGAGGGCGCGGCCGCGCCGCAGCGCTTCGACCAGGTGGTGATCGCCACCCATGCCGACCAGGCGCTGCGCCTGATGCCCGACGCTACGGCCGCCGAGACGCGCGTGCTGGGCGCCTTCGGCTACAGCCGCAACCGCGCGGTGCTGCACAGCGACCCGGCCCTGATGCCGCAGCGCCGCGCCGTGTGGTCGAGCTGGAACTACGCGGCCGACCGCGGCCGCGCCGAGGCGCCCTGCGTGACCTACTGGATGAACCGGCTGCAGGCCATCCCCGACACCACGCCGATGTTCCTCACCCTCAACCCGACGCTGGAGCCACGCAGCGAGCACCTGATCCGCAGCGAGATCTACGAGCACCCGCTGTTCGACATGAAGGCCATCCGCGCGCAGGACGAGCTCTGGGGCCTGCAGGGCCGCCGCCGCACCTGGTTCTGCGGCGCCTACTTCGGCTCCGGCTTCCATGAAGACGGCCTGCAGGCCGGGCTGGCCGTGGCCGAGGCCCTGGGCGGCGTGCGCCGGCCCTGGAACGTGGCCAACGAGTCGGGCCGCATCCGCATCCGGGCGAACGCCGAGGTCGTGCAATGACCACCGACGCCACCGGCTGCGCGCTCTACGCCGGCCGCGTGATGCACCAGCGGCTGAAGCCGGCGAAGCACCGGCTCGGCTACCGCGTGTTCTCGCTCCTGCTGGATGTCGACGAACTGCCCGCGCTGGCGCAGCGGCTGCGGCTGTTCTCGCTCGACCGCTTCAACCTGTTCAGCCTGCACCAGCGCGACTACGGCGCTGGCGACGGGCTGGGGCTGCGGCCCTATGTGGAGCGGCAACTGGTCGCGGCCGGCCTGCGCGCGGGCGGCGCGATCCGGTTGCTGAGCATGCCGCGCATCCTGGGCTACGCCTTCAACCCGCTGAGCGTCTACTACTGCGACCACCCCGACGGCAGCGGGCTGCAGGCCATCCTCTACGAGGTCAACAACACCTTCGGCCAGCGCCACAGCTACCTGATCGCGGTCGATGCCGCAGGGCACGACGGCCGGGACATCGTCCAGCACTGCGACAAGCAGTTCCATGTCTCGCCCTTCCTCGGGCTCGACCTGCGCTACGACTTCCGGATGCAGGCACCCGACCCGCAGCGCCCCGGCCTGGCGATCGGCATCACGGTGGCCGACGAGGCCGGTCCGGTGCTCGTCGCGCGCTTCGATGCCGAACGCCGCCCGTTGACCGACACCGCCCTGGCCACCGCCTTCTTCTCCCATCCGCTGCTGACCCTCAAGGTGGTGGGCGCCATCCATTGGGAAGCCCTGCGGCTGTGGCTCAAGGGCGCGCGCTTCCATGCCTGCCCCGCCGCCCCCGCCCACTCCGTGACCATTGCCGGAACCAAAGACTCATGAGCACTTCCTCCACCCCGTCGAACGGCCTGCAGGCCGAGTCCCTCGAACAGGCCGCGGCGGCGCTGCGACCGGGCTGGACGCGGCACCCGCTGCGCCGCCTGCTGGTGCGCCTGATGCGCGGCATGGCCTGCGGCACGCTGGTCGTCGAACTGCCCGACGGCCAGCGCGTCGAGGGCCGCGGCGCGGCAGCGGGCCCGCACGCGGCGATCACCCTGCACCGCTGGCGCCCGCTGGCGCGCATGCTGCTGCGCGGCGACATCGGACTGGCCGAGTCCTACCGCGACGGCGACTGGTCGACGCCCGACCTCACCGCGCTGCTCGAGTTCGGCATCCGCAACGAAGCAGGCTGGGGCCGCGTGTTCGACGCCTCGCTGCCCGCGCGCTGGGCCGGCCGGCTGCTGCACCGCGCGCGCGCCAACACGCGCCGCGGCAGCCGCCAGAACATCTCCTTCCACTACGACATGGGCAACGACTTCTACGCCCAGTGGCTGGACCCGGACATGGTCTATTCGAGCGCGCTCTACGCCTCGGGCGACGAGACGCTGGAGCAGGCGCAGGCGCTCAAGCTGCAGCGCATCATCGAGCTGCTGGACCTGAAGCCCGAGGCCAAGGTGCTGGAAATCGGCTGCGGCTGGGGCGCGCTGGCGCTGGCCATCGCGGCGCAGGGCGCGCAGGTCACCGGCCTCACGCTGTCGACCGAGCAGCTCGCGCACGCGCAGCAGCGCGTGACGGCCGAGCAGCGCGAAGCGCAGGTGGACCTGCGGCTGCAGGACTACCGCGACGTCGACGGCGGCTACGACCGCATCGTCTCCATCGAGATGCTCGAAGCCGTGGGCGAGCGCTACTGGCCGGTCTACTTCGACACGCTGCGCGCGCGCCTGGCACCCGGGGGCAAGGCCGTGGTCCAGGTGATCACGATCGCCGAGGCGCATTTCGACCACTACCGCCGCACGCCCGATTTCATCCAGCGCTTCATCTTCCCGGGCGGCATGCTGCCCTCGATCGAGGCGATGCAGTCGCAGGCCGAGCGTGCCGGCCTCACGCTGCAGGTCGTGGAACTGTTCGGCCTGGGCTATGCCCAGACGCTGGCCGAGTGGCGTCGCCGCTTCCTCGCGGCCTGGCCGGCCATCGAGCGGCTGGGCTTCGACGACGCGTTCAAGCGTCTCTGGGAGTACTACCTGTGCTACTGCGAGGCGGGGTTCCGCTCGGGGCGGGTCAATGTGGGGCTGTTCAGCGTGGAGCACGCGCCGGGCGCCGCCTGAGCACCGACAAGGGCGCGTGCCTCAGAGCAGCGCGCCGCACCAGACCACTCGGCCCAGCAGCTTGAGCGAATCGCGCGGCGCGACGAACTCCCGGTGCACGGGGTTGTCCGCGAGCGCGCGCACCGTGCCGCCGATCTCGAGCTGCAGCCGCCGGATCAGCAGATGGCTGTCGTCGCGCAGCAGGTAGAGGCGGTCGTCCTCGATCTCGCGTGCGTCGGTGTCGATCAGCACGATGTTGCCCGGCCGCAGCGTGGGCGCCATGCTTTCGCCACGCACCTCCAGCGCCGACAGGCGGGTGTCGTCGAGGCCGTTGTCGTTGAGCCAGCGAAAGCAGAAAGCCTGCGCCGTGAAATCCTTGCGCGTGCTGGGCCCGACCTCGTCGCGGCTCGACGTCCCCTCCGTTTCCGCCAGGTAAGGCACGAGCCGTAGCGTGCTGGTCGGCAGCGCGGGCGCGCTCGGCGGACGCATCGGCCCGACGCCCGATGCGAGCCATGCGAGCGACACCTCGGCGGCCTGCGCCAGCGCCGTGAGTACGCGGCGTGACGGGTCGCCGCCAGCCATGTAGCGGCTCAGGCCGCTGTGCGAGATGCCGGCCCGCCGCGCCAGCGCGCTGGCGCTGCCGACCAGCGACACCAGTTCACCCAGCCGCGCGATGAAGGCCTCGTCCGCTGCCTCGGCAACCGGGGCGCCAGGTTCCACAGCAGGCTTCATATTCTTCGTTATCCATAAATGTTGGCGCAATCTACAGCGATCGAATCGCGCGGTTGAGAAGAAAAACGCCTATCCAATGACGAAATCCTTCGTAACAACTTCGCGATAGATCAA
Source organism: Variovorax sp. J2P1-31 (assembly GCF_030317215.1). Taxonomy (NCBI): domain Bacteria; kingdom Pseudomonadati; phylum Pseudomonadota; class Betaproteobacteria; order Burkholderiales; family Comamonadaceae; genus Variovorax; species Variovorax sp. J2P1-31. The sequence continues at coordinate 1,401,518 of NZ_JASZYA010000002.1, read as the reverse complement.
TAGCATTCGCTCAAGTCAATTATCTGCTGTCGAAAGTAATCGATAGCTCAGTTTGAAATGAGCGATTCATTATCGGCCATGGCGCGTCGCGCGCCGGTGCCCCTGTTGTTGCTGGCCCTGTGGCAGTGGGTCACGGCTTCGGGCTGGATGCCACAGGGTACGCTGGCCTCGCCGGGCAGCACGCTGAGTGCGGCCTGGACCCTTGCGGTCGACGGCTCGTTGCAGGAAGCCCTGGTCGTTTCGCTGCGGCGCGCCGCCCTCGGCTTCGCCCTCGGCAGCACGCTGGGATTGGCGCTGGGCCTTGCCGCCGGCTTCTGGCAGCTGGGCGAAGAGCTGATCGACGGCAGCATGCAGATGCTGCGCACGGTGCCCTTCGTGGCGCTCGCGCCGTTGTTCATCGTCTGGTTCGGCATCGACGAGAGCGCCAAGATCGCGTTGGTCGCATTCGCCACGCTGTTCCCGCTTTACATCAACACCTGCGCGGGCATCCGCGGCATCGACAACCGGTTGCTGGAGGCCGGGCGCACGCTGGGCCTGGGTCGTATGGCGCTGGTGCGCGAAGTGGTGCTGCCGGGCGCGCTGCCCTCGATCCTGGTCGGGCTGCGCTATTCGCTGGCGCTGTCGGTGATCTCGCTGGTGATCGCCGAACAGATCAACGCCGACGCCGGCATCGGTGCGCTGCTGCTGGACGCCCGGCGCTTCGTGCAGACCGATGTGATGGCGCTGTGCATCGTGATCTACGCGCTGCTGGGCCTGGCCACCAACGCCGCGGTGCGGCTGCTGGAATGGTGGCTGTTGTCCTGGCGCAGCGGTGTGAGGGCGTCATGAAGGCCGCGGTCGCATCCCGGACGCTGGCGATGGCCGTACCGCGTGCACGCCGTCGGCTCACGCCTCGCGGGCGGCGTGCGTTCGTGCCGCTGCTACTGGTCGTGCTGTGGTCCCTCGCCTCTGCGGCGGGTTGGCTGTCGCCGGCCGTCCTGCCCTCGCCTTGGGCAGTGCTGGGGGCGGCCCTGCGCCTAGGCGTCGACGGTGTGCTGTTCGAGGCCGTGGGCATCTCGCTCTACCGTTTCCTGGCCGGCTTTGCGTTGGGCGCGGTGGCTGGCGTCGGCCTCGGTGTGCTGGTCGCGCTGTGGTCGCGCGGCGAGCAACTGCTGGACGGAACGATGCAGGCGCTGCGCGCGATTCCCTTCCTGGCGCTGGCGCCGATGTTCAGCCTCTGGTTCGGCGCGGGCGAGGCCTCGCGCATCGCGCTGGTGGCCTTCGGCGCCATGTTCCCGCTGTACCTCAACACCATCTCCGGTGTGCACGCCGTCGACCGGCGGCTGGCCGAATCGGCCCACGCGGTGGGCGTGCACGGCTGGGGCGTGGTGCGCGAGATCGCGCTGCCCGGCGCGCTGCCGTCGATGCTGGTCGGCGCCCGGCTGTCCTTTTCGTGGGCTCTGGCGGCCTTGGTCTCGGCCGAGATCATCGGCGCGCCCACCGGCATCGGTGCGCTGATCGCGCAGGCACGCGAGTTCGTCCAGGTCGATGTGATCTTTCTCTGTGTCGTCGTCTACGCCCTGCTGGGGCTGGCGGCCGATGCGCTCGTTCGTTGGCTGGAATGGAGGTTGTTGGCATGGCGTCGGACATTCGCGGGGCAGTGACGCCCGCTTCGGGCCGCGCGCCGCGCGCGGTGGTCTCGGTGCGCGGGGCGTTACGCCGCTTCGGCGAGCGCACCGTGCTGCGGCACGTCGATCTGGACATCCCGCCCGGACAGTTCGTGGCGCTGCTCGGCCCCAGCGGTTGCGGCAAGACCACGTTGCTGCGGCTGCTGGCCGAACTCGATCTGCCCGACGGTGGCCAGATCGACGTGCCCGCGCGGCGCGGCGTGGTGTTCCAGGATGCGCGGCTCCTGCCGTGGCGGCATGTGTGGCGCAACGTCGTCCTGGGGCTGCCGCGCGACCGCGCGCTGGCGGAGGCGGCGCTGGCCGAGGTGGGGCTGACGGCCCGGTCCGGCGACTGGCCCGGCACGCTGTCGGGCGGCGAGGCGCAGCGCGCGGCGCTGGCGCGCGCGCTGGTGCGGCAGCCGGAGCTGCTGCTGCTCGACGAACCCTTTGCGGCGCTCGATGCGCTCACCCGCCTGCGCATGCAGCAGATGGTGCTGGACCTCTGGCAGGCCCACGACCCGGCCGTGTTGCTGGTCACGCACGACGTCGACGAGGCGCTGCTGCTGGCCGACCGCGTGCTCGTGATGCGCGAGGGCGTGATCGCGGTCGACCTGCCGATCGATTTCGAGCGGCCGCGCCGCCGCAACGCGCCCGGCTTCGAGGCGCTGCGCGAGCGGCTGCTGGCCGAACTGGGCGTGGTCGCGCCCGGTGCGGCCTCTGCGGCGCAGTCCCCCCTGTCTTCCCCGTCCTTTCTTTCCGGAGTTCAAGCCCCATGAGCCATGCCGCCCTTTCCCTGCCATCGACACCGGAGGACGTGTGGTACTCGCGCTGCCCGGTGCCGACGCCCTTCGCCGTGGCGCTGAAGCTCGGCTGGCTGCACGAGGCCTTCGAGGCCGCGCCCGGGCGCGACCCGCTGCCCTGGCGTTCGCTGGGCGAGTCGCGAGACGATGCGATCCGCAACGCGCACTTCACGCATGCCCGGGCTGACGTGTTCCGCCACGGCGGCAACATCCCGCCGCTGTGGGCGCGGTCCGAGGGTGCCGACACGCGCGTGATAGGCGTGTCGTGGGTCACGATGCGCCAGCAGGTGCAGGTGCTGCCCGACAGCGACATCCGCACGCCGGCCGACCTGGCGGGCAAGCGCATCCTGGTCCAGCGCCAGCCCACGGCGTCGATCGACTACTGGCGCGCTTCCACGCTGCGCACCTACGAGGCGGCGCTCGCGTCCGCCGGCCTGGGCTTGCACGACGTCGTGCTGGTGGAGCAGAGCTCGCAGGTCGGGGCCCAGAGCGGTGCCACGGCCGCGCTGTCGCCGGACGGCTCACTCTGGACCACCGACCGCAGCCTGGCGCGCCGGCGCGAACTGCTGCTGCCCCTGGTGCGGGGCGAAGTCGACGCCATCGCCACGCAGGCGCACTACGGTGTCGAGTTCGAAGGACTCATCGGCGCGCGCACGATCTTCGACCGCTCGCTCTCTCCGCAACGTCTGGACCGCGTGAACAACGACACGCCCGATGTGCTGACGGTCAGTGCGAGCCTTGTCGAGCAGCGCCCCGAGGTCGTGGAGCGGGTGCTGCTGCAGCTGCTGCGCGCGCGCGACTGGGCGCGCAACCACCGGGCCGAGGTGGTGCGCCTCATGGCCCAAGAGTTCAAAACCTCGGAAGCCCTGGTCGACCAGGCTTGGGGCGCCGACCTGACGGAGGGGCTGAACATCGACCTGGGCGAGGAGAACGTCGCCGCCCTGCAGTCGCAGCACGACTTCCTGCTGCACCACGGCTTCATCCGGCAGGCCTTCGACATCGAACAGTGGATCGATCGCCGCCCGCTCGCGCGGGCCCTGGCCCGGCATGCCGAGGAGCGCATCGCACAACCCGAACCGGCCTGAAGTGCCAACCGTTCACCTCACATCCTTGCAATCGAGAAAGCTTTGAAATGGAAGTCTATTGGTATGTTTTCTACGTCGACGGCCAGTACCCCTGGAACGCCGGCAAGACACGGCATGTGGACCGGCGCTACCTGAAGGCGCTGGGTTCGGCGATCGACGCGTCGGGATTCCACGGCGCGCTGGTGGCGACCGGCGCTGGCGGCGGCTGGGACCCGTGGGCCATCTCGTCCACGCTGGCCGCGCACACGGAACGCATGCGCTTCCTGATCGCGGTGCACCCTTCGCTGCTGTCGCCGACGCTGCTGGCCAAGCAGGCCGTCACCTTCGATCACCTGTCGGGCGGACGGCTCGACATCAACATCGTCAACGGCCATGCCGGCCTGGGCGCGGCGGGTGTGCATCTGGCGCATGACGAGCGCTATGCGCACGGCGACGAGTACCTGGAGGTCTACCGGCGCATCGTGGGCGGCGGCCCCGGCCCGATCGACTTCAAGGGCAGGCACCTGGACATCCGCGGTGGCCAGCCGCTGGATGCGGCCATCCAGTCGCCGTATCCGCCGATCTGGGTGGGTGGCTCGTCCGACGTCGCCATGGACCTGGCGGCCAAGCACGGCGACGTCTACGCGAGCTGGGCCGAGCCGCTGGAAAAGCATGCGGCGCACATCGCCGCATTCCGCGAGCGCGCGGCGGGCTATGGCCGCGAGGTCGAGACCGCGATGACCATCCACGTGGTCGTGCGCGACACCGAGGAGCAGGCCTGGGCCGAGATCGACCGCATGCTCCAGCATGCCGACCAGGGCTCGGTCGATGCACTGCAGCGCGGCCTGCGCGCCGGGCAATCGGTGGGTCAGCAGCGCGCGCTGTCGCTGCACAGCGGGCAGCTGCCGCGCCATGCCCGCGATCTCGAGATCTCGCCCAACGTCTGGACCGGCTACGGCCTGCTGCGCATCGGCTCCAGCATCACACTGGTGGGTACGCCGCGCCAGGTGGCCGACCGGCTCATCGAATACCACAACGCCGGCGTCGACAAGTTCATCCTCTCGCACCATCCGCTGCCCGAAGAAGCGATGCGCGTGGCCGACGACCTGCTGCCGCTGCTGCCGCTCAGTCCGGTACCGGGCCAGCGCGAGCCCGCGCAGCGCAAGGCGCGCACTTTCAACAACCAGCTCAACGGCGTGGGGGCGAAATGAGTCGCAGGATCCGCATCGGCATCCATCCCCAGTCGCCCGCGGGCCCGGTGCTGCTGCGCGCGCCGGCCTTCGAGGCCGCACGGCAGGCGCTCGCCGACACGGTGGAGTGGGTCTGGTACGCGCATGGCACGATGACGCCGGCCCAGTTCGCCAGCGGCGCCATCGATGTGGCGCTGACCGGTGCCACGCCGCCCATCACCATCCAGGCGGCCGGCGCCGACATCGTCTACCTCGCGGTGGGCCAGCCGCGGCCGCGCTCCGGCGCCATCGTGGTGCCGAAGGACTCGCCGGTGCAGCGATTGCAAGAACTTGCGGGGCGCCGCATCGGCTTCGCGGTCGGTTCCTGGCACACCGCCTTCGTGGCGCTGGCGCTCGACGGCGTCGGGCGCTCGTTCCGCGACATCACGCCGGTGAGCTTTGTCGACTCGGCCGGTCGCGTCGACCCATCGATCGTGGACGCATGGGTGGCACGGCCCGAGGAAATCGATGCGCCCGCGCTGCGAACGCTCGCCGTCGTGGGCGATGTCTGGAGCAACCGCAGCGTGAGCTTCGCGCGGCGTGAGGCCGTGGCGCAGGCGCCCGAGGCGCTTGGGCGCTTCGTCGCCGCGCTCGACGCAGCGGGCCGCTGGCTCGGCCGCCATCCCGCCGAGGCCGCGGCCTTGCTGGAGCAGGGCAGTCCGGTGGCGCGCGATGCGCTGGAGCGCGGCATCCGGCAGCAAAGCGGCGCCGAGGGCCTGGGCCCGGCCGGCGCGGCTTTTGCGCAAGAGCAGCAACGCGTGGCGGACGTGCTGGCCGCCGCGGGCGTGCTCGCAGGTGTGCGCATCGGCGATGCAGTGGACAGCGCCAGCGCCGCCGTGTGGGCCCATGCGCAGGCCGCCCGCGGCGAAGCGGCGCTCGACGCATGACACCGCGCCTTTTCCTTTCTTTCTTCGATTTCCCTCAACCTCTGGCTGACGAACGAGCTTTCATGAACCATCGATCCAACCCCCTCTCGTCGCTGCAGCGTCTGGCTTTGGGCCTGCGCCGCGTGCTGGCCGGCGGCGCCCTGCTGGCGCTGGCAGGCCTGAGCGCCGCCCAAGGTGCCAAGCCGGTGGCGCTGCAGTACGGCGTGATCCGCGGCCTCACCACCTCCAACCTGGCCAAGGAGAGCGGCGCGCTCGAGCGCCGGCTCGCCGAGGCCGGCACCGCGCTGGTCTGGCGCGGCCCTTACTCGACCACCCCCTTCGAGGCCCTGAGTGCCGGGCAGGTGGACGTGACCTTTACGACCTCCACCAACGCCTCGCCGGCCATCCTTGGCAATGCGAAGTTCAGGATCTTTGCCTACCAGGCGCCGGACCTGGATGGCGAGGGCATCTGGGTCAAGAAAGACTCCGGCATCAAGACCCTGGCCGACCTCAAGGGCCGAAAGATCGCGACGGACAAGGGCGGCTCGGGCCACCACGTGCTGCTCAAGGCGCTCGACAAGGCGGGCATCTCGCCCAAGGACGTGAAGATCAGCCACTTCGATCCCGCCGATGCGCTCGCCGCATTCAATGGTGGACAGGTCGAGGCGCTGGCGAGCTGGCGCACCTTCGGCGCGTCCGCCGAGGCCAAGGGCAACGGCGTCAAGCTCGTGAGCGGCCGCGAGGTGGGCTCGGAGAACCTGCTGATCTACATCGCGCGCGAACAGTTCGCCGCCGAGCATCCGGAGGCCTTGAAGGCGGTGTTCGAAGCGCTGCGTGAATCGGCCGCGCAGTCGGCCAAGGACCCGGCCGCGACCGCGGTGCTGTGGCAGAAGCTGGGCAACCTCGACGCCCAGACTGCGCCGATCTTCGTGCCGCCTGCTTCGCGCGAGGTGCTGCCCGTCACGCCGGCGATCCTGCCGACGCTGCAGAGCGCGGCCAAGCTGTTCGTCAAGTACCGCGTGATCCCGCGCGAGCCCGACTTCAAGCCCTTCATCCTGGACGTCAACAAGGCGCCCTGAGCGCCTGATCGGGACCTTCAGCGCCGCTGCGTCGACAGCGCCTTCGCCAGCGCATTCGACAGCGGCAGCGGCTCGCCATGCCATTGCGCGGCCAGCAGCTCGGCGCACAGCGCGGCGAAGCTCAGGCCGCGCGAGCCCAGGGCGGTGCAGACCCACAGCCCCGCTTGTTCCGCCGCCAGCGGACCGACCAGCGGCCGGCGGTCGGCCGAGGCGCAGCGGATGCCGGCCCAGGGGGTCGCCTGGTCGAAGCCGTCCGCCAGCGCCGCGGCGGTGGCGGGGTGCAGCCGTTCGAGCTGCGCGCGGTTGGCCGCATGGTCGGCTTCGCGTGGCGTGGTGTCGGTGCTGCCGCGCTCGTAGGTCGCGCCGCTGAGCCAGCGCCAGGTGCCGTCGGGGCCGGGCACCTGCGGGATCAGGTGGCCGTCGCCGTTGACCGGCGTCGCCGCCAGGGGCCCGGCCGATGTGCCCCAGGCCACCTGGCCGCGCACCGGCTGCAGCGGCAGCGCGGGCGCGAAGCGCAGGCTGTCGAAGCCGGCCGCGACCACCACGCGCTCGGCTTCCGCGACCAGGCGATCTTCCGCATCGAACAACTGCCAGCCTGAGGCCGAGGGCGCGAGCCGCGCGACGTCGACCTGCGTGCGCAGCCGGACGCCGGGCTGCGCCAGCCAGGCCGCGACCAGCGCGGCAGGCTTGACCCAGCCCGCGCGGCCATGCCACAGCGCGGCGGCGTCGGTGGGCAGGCCGGCCGCGGCGATCTGCGGTGCGTCGGCCTGCCATGAGAGGTTGGGGCCCGCGGGCGTCCAGTCCGGCGGCAGCCGTGGCGGTGGCACGGCCGGCCGGCGTTCGAGCACGCCGCTGGCGCGCCAGTCACGGCCCTGGACCAGCAGGTCCTCGAGCTGCTGCCAGGTGGCGCGGATGCCGGCGCGCGTGAGCCGCGAGAGCAGGGCGTCGTCGGAGGAGACGTGCGGCGCCAGCAGGCCCACGGGCAGGCCGGAGGCGCCGGCGGCCGCATGGCCGGCGCGCTCGAGCACCTCGACCTGCCAGCCGCGCCGCGCCAGGCTCGCGGCCACGGCCGCGCCCGCGAGGCCGGCGCCGATCACGGCGCAACGGCCCGGCGTGGTCGCCGAGGGAGAGGGCGTGCGCTGGCGCGGCGTCCAAGCTGGGTCGAACACGCCGCGCAGGCAGTCGCGCTTGGGCGGGAAGCCGGGCGCCTTGCGCACCTGGAAGCCGAGCTGCGACAACGTGTCGCGCACCGCGCGCGCGATGGTCCAGGTCGCGAGGCCGGTGCCGCGGCGGGCGAAGCGCGACACCGCCTTGAGCGTGTCGGGCGACCACATGTCGGGGTTCTGCACCGGGCTGAAGCCGTCGAGGAACAGGCTGTCGGCCTCGAAGCGCTGGGCCTTGAGCATGGCCTGCACGTCGCCCACGCACACGGTGAGCAGCACGCGGCCGCCGTCGAAGGCCAGGCGGTGGAAGCCCGGCAGCAGTTCCAGCCACTGCGCGGCCAGTTCCTCGGCCAGCGCATGCAGTTCGGGATACGCGGCGGTGGCGCGGCGCAGGTCCTCGGCGCCCACGGGGTAGGCCTCGATCGACACGAAGTGCAGCAGCGCCGGACGCGCCGGGTCGTCGCGCCAGGCCTGCCAGGTCGCGAGGAAGTTGAGGCCGAAGCCGAAGCCGGTCTCCAGGATGCGCCACTGCGGCCGGCCCGCCCAGGCGCCCGGCAGCCCGCAGCCGCCCAGGAACACATGGCGCGACTGCGCCAGCGCACCGGTCTCGGTGTGATAGATGTCGCCGAAGCGTTCGCTCAGCGGAACGCCATCGGCACGCCAGGTGACGGGTTCGGTCATGGGGAGTGACTCCCTCTCCTTCCGGGAGAGGGCGGGGGTGAGGGCCAGCGGCGTGTCCATGGGAGGACGCCGTGCCCCCATCCCGACCTTCCCCCGGCGGGGGAAGGAGAAGACGGGTCAGGCCGACGGCGGGACGTAACCCTGCGCCACGTCGGCGCCGTCGCCGAAGAAATGCTTCTCCATCTGGCGCTTGAGGTACTCCCGGGCGCGCTGGTCGGCCAGGTTGAGCCGGTTCTCGTTGACCAGCATCGTCTGCTGCTTGAGCCAGGCGGCCCAGGCCTCCTTGCTGACGTTTTCCCAGAGCCGCTTGCCCAGGTCGCCGGGGTAGGGCGGGAAATCGAGTCCCTCGGCTTCCTTGCCGAGCTTGATGCACTGGACCATGCGAGCCATTTGAATTTGCCTTTGCGTGTGGGTTGCGGGACGGCCGTGACCGGGTCCCTTAGTTGATTTCGCTATTTAGAACTGAGAACTCGGTCGTTCCAAGTTCCTTATGCCGAATTCAGAATCGGCAGCTTCATTGATATGCCCCTTGCATTGAACAGAGAGCAGAACACCATGAGCATTCGCCGCGACTTTATCAAGCTTTCCATCGGCAGCGTCCTTGCGAGCGGCATGGCCCTCACGGCCCTGCCGTCGTTCGCCCAGACGGTGAACCTGCTCAACGTCTCCTACGACCCCACGCGCGAGCTCTATGTGGACTACAACAAGGCCTTCGCCGCCTACTGGAAGGGCAAGACCGGCCAGGACGTGGTGATCAAGCAGTCGCACGGCGGCTCGGGCAAGCAGGCCCGCTCGATCATCGACGGCATCGACGCCGACGTCGCCACGCTGGCGCTGGCCGGCGACACCGACGCGCTGGTCTCGCACGGCGGCCTGGTCAAGCCCGACTGGCAGAAGCGCCTGCCGCACAACTCGGCCCCCTACACCTCGACCATCGTGTTCCTGGTGAAGAAGGGCAACCCCAAGGGCCTGAAGGACTGGGACGACCTGATCAAGCCCGGCGTGCAGGTGATCACCCCCAACCCCAAGACCTCGGGCGGCGCGCGCTGGAACTACCTCGCGGCCTGGGAATTCGCCAAGCGCAAGTACGGCGGCGACGACAAGGCCAAGGACTTCGTCGGCAAGCTGTTCAAGAACGTGCCGGTGCTCGACACGGGCGCGCGCGGCTCCACCATCACCTTCGTCCAGCGCGGCGTGGGCGACGTGCTGCTGGCCTGGGAGAACGAGGCCTACCTGGCGCTGAAGGAATTCGGTCCCGAGAAGTTCGACATCGTCGCGCCCTCGATCAGCATCCTGGCCGAGCCCACCGTGGCCGTGGTCGACAAGGTGGTCGACCGCAAGGGCACGCGCGCCGTGGCCGAGGAATACCTGAAGTACCTCTACTCGGACGAAGGCCAGGACATCGCCGGCCGCAACTACTACCGCCCGACCTCGGACAAGGCCAAGGCCAAGTACGACAAGCAGTTCCCCAAGCTGACGCTGTTCACCATCGACGACGCCTTCGGCGGCTGGACCAAGGCCGACAAGGCGCACTTCGCCGACGGCGGTTCCTTCGACCAGATCTACACCAACAAATAAGAAGGCTCGCCCCCCAGGCTCCGGCGCACTGCGTGTCGCCTTCTCCCACCCCCCTACCGGGGGGGCGGGCCGGCCGCTTCGGGCGGCCGCGCGCGGCGGCCCTCACGCCTAAAAACCTCAGAAAGCTACAGTGACAGTTCTCCTCATTGCCGGCAGCCCGACCGCCCCCTCGCGTTCGTCGGCGCTGCTCGAAGCGGTGGGCCAGCGGCTCGAAGGCCGTGGCGCCCGCATCGATCGCATCGCGGTGCGCGAGCTTCCGGCCCAGCCGCTGCTGCATGCCGACTGGAACCATCCGGCCGTCCAGCGCGTGATCGCGCAGGTCGCCGAGGCCCAGGTGGTGGTGGTCGCGACCCCCGTCTACAAGGCCGCCTACAGCGGCGTGCTCAAGGTGCTGCTGGACCTGCTGGCGCAGGACGCGCTCAAGGGCAAGACCGTGCTGCCGCTGGCCACCGGCGGCAGCCCGCACCACATGCTGGCGCTGGACTATGCGCTGCGCCCGGTGCTGCAGTCGCTGGCCGCGCGCCAGATCCTGCCGGGCGTGTACGCCACCGACGCGCAGGTCACGCTCACGCCCGAAGGCGCCTACCAGGTGCACCCGGACCTGGCGCGCCGGCTCGACGACGCGGCCGAGGCGCTGGCCACCGAAGGCCTGAAGCTGGCGCCGCGGCGCGGTTTCGATCCGGTGCCGTTCTCGCAGGTGCGATGTAGTTTCTGACCCGGGATGTGACCCACCCCCGATAGCCGGCGCGCACTTCGTGTCGCTTGGCTTTCCCCCTCAAGGGGGCAACACCAGCGGCCCGGCGGAGCCGGTTCCGCGGTGTTTCACGAACAGAGTTCCGTGCCACCGCTGGGGTGGTCATGGGAAAGGCTTTGCCTGTGTTTCGCCAAAGGACATCTCCATGCATCCCGTCAACCCCGAAGACTTCGCCATCGATTCCGAACCGCGTCCGCTGTGGCAGTCGCTGCGCGACCTCGCGCTGAGCCTGCTGGTGGTCGCGGCCATCGCCTTGATCACGGCCTTCCTGACCGCGACCTCGGCGCATGCGCAGGCCGGTGGTCAGCTGCGCATCGGCTACCAGAAGTCGGCCAGCCTGTTCGTGCTGCAGAAGGCGCAGGGCTCGCTCGAGAAGAAGCTGCAGCCGCTGGGCTTCGGCGTGAAGTGGGTCGAGTTCCCGGCCGGGCCGCAGCTGCTCGAAGGGCTCAACGTCGGCGCGGTCGACGTGGGCTTCGTGGGCGAGGCGCCGCCGATCTTCGCGCAGGCCGCGGGTGCCAAGTTCGTCTACTTCGGCCACGACCCGGCCGCGCCGCGCGCCGAGGCGATCCTGGTCACCAAGGATTCGCCGATCCGCTCGGTGGCCGATCTCAAGGGCAAGAAGGTCGCGCTCAACAAGGGCAGCAACGTGCACTACCTGCTGGTCAAGCAGCTGGAGAAGAACGGCCTGAGCCTGTCCGACATCCAGCCGATCTACCTGGCGCCGGCCGACGGCCGCGCGGCCTTCGAGAGCAAGAACGTCGACGCCTGGGTGATCTGGGACCCGTTCCAGGCCGCGGCCGAGAAGGCCACCGGCGCGCGCGTGCTGGCCGACGGCACGCCGGGCGTGGTGAGCAACTACCAGTACTACCTGGGCGAGCGCGGCTTTGTCACCAGGAATCCGAAGGTGATCGAGGCGCTGTTCGAGGACTCGGTGTCGCAGGGCATCTGGCTCAAGAAGAACCTGCGCGAGGCGGCCGAGATCATCGCGCCGCTGCAGGGCCTGCCGGTGGACGTGGTCGAGCTGGCACTGCGCCGCTACGAGTTCAACGTCAAGCCGCTCACCCCCGAGGTCGTGGCCGACCAGCAAAAGATCGCCGACACCTTCTTCCAGCTCAAGCTGATCCCCAAGGCCATCAAGGTCCGCGACGCGATCGCCAACTAGGCCGCCCCCTCCTTTCTGGCCGAACCGAACAGAGAACAAACCCATGACCTCCCTCTCGCTCCCCCGCCGCCGCCTGCTCCAGGGCGCCGCCGCCGCCATCGTGCTGCCTTCCTTCGCCGCACTGGCGCAGCCGCCGGCGCGCACGCTGCGCATCGGCAACCAGAAGGGCAACCTGAGCCTGCTCAAGGGCCGCGGCACGCTCGAGAAGCGGCTGGCGCCGCTCAACGTGTCGGTGAAGTGGACCGAGTTCACGGCCGGCCCGGTGCAGCTCGAAGCGCTCAACGTCGGCTCGATCGACTTCGGCGACGTGGGCGAGGCGCCGCCGATCTTCGCGCAGGCCGCGGGCGCGCCGCTGGCCTACGTGGCCGCCACCGTGCCGCGCCCCGCGTCGGAAGCGGTGCTGGTGCCCAAGGGCTCGGCGCTGCGCACCGTGGCCGACCTCAAGGGCAAGAAGATCGCGCTCAACAAGGGCAGCAACGTCCACTACTTCATCGTCAAGCTGGCCGAGAAGCACGGCCTGGCCTACACCGACCTGAACCTGGTCTACCTGCCGCCGGCCGACGCGCGCGCCGCCTTCGAGAAGGGCTCGGTCGACGCCTGGGTCATCTGGGACCCCTTCCTGGCCGCCGCCGAGAAGACGCTCGACGCGCGCGTGCTGGCCGACGCCACCGGCGTGGTGGGCAACCGCGCCTTCTACTTCTCCTCGCTCGACTACGTGGCGAAGAACCAGGACGTGCTGAACATCGTGACCGAGGAGATCAACGCCATCGACAAATGGTCGGAAGCCAACAAGGACGCGTACTCGACCGAGCTCGCGGCGCTGCTGGGCCTGCCCAAGCCGGTGCTCGACCTGTCGGTCGGCCGTGGCCGCTACGGTACCGGCCCGATCACCAAGGCCATCCTGGCCGAGCAGCAGCAGATCGCCGACACCTTCTTCGCGCTGAAGCTGATCCCCAAGAAGATCAACGTGCTCGAGGCCGCCGCGGCCAGCATCGCCTGAGAGCGCCGCCATGCAGTTCTTCTGGTTTCTTCCCACGCACGGCGACACCCGCTACCTCGGCAGCGCCGAGGGCGCACGCGCGGTCGAGCTCTCGTACCTGCAGCAGATCGCCGGCGCTGCCGACCGCCTCGGCTACGAGGGCGTGCTGATCCCCACGGGCCGTTCCTGCGAAGACCCCTGGGTCATCGCCTCGAGCCTGATCGGCGCGACAAGCAAGCTCAAGTTCCTGGTCGCGGTGCGCCCGGGCCTGCACCAGCCCAGCCTGGCCGCGCGCATGGCCGCGACCTTCGACCGGCTCTCGGAAGGCCGGCTGCTGGTCAACCTCGTGACCGGCGGCGACCAGACCGAGCTCGAGGGCGACGGCGTGTTCCTCGACCACGCCGCGCGCTACGAGCAGTCGGCTGAATTCATCCGCATCTGGCGCGAGATCCTGGCGCGCAGCCATGACGGCCGGACCTTCGACTACGAAGGCAAGCACCTGGCGGTCAAGGGCGCCAAGCTGCTGTACCCGCCGGTGCAGACGCCGTACCCGCCGGTGTGGTTCGGTGGCTCGTCGGAAGCCGCGCACGAGCTCGCGGCCGAGCAGGTCGATGCCTACCTGACCTGGGGCGAACCGCCGGCCGAGGTCGCGAAGAAGATCGCCGACGTCAGGGCGCGCGCCGAGCGCAAGGGCCGCAAGGTCGAGTTCGGCATCCGCCTGCACGTGATCGTGCGCGAGACCGACGAAGCCGCCTGGCAGGCCGCCGAGGACCTGATCAGCCGCGTCGACGACGCCACCGTGATCCGCGCCCAGGCCGTCTTCGCGAAGATGGATTCCGAAGGTCAGCGCCGCATGGCCGCGCTGCATGCCAAGGGCGCCAAGCGCACCCGGGCCGACCTCGAGATCTCGCCCAACCTGTGGGCCGGCGTGGGCCTGGTGCGCGGCGGCGCGGGCACGGCGCTGGTCGGCGACGCCAAGACCGTCGCGGCGCGCATCGAGGAGTACGCGGCCCTGGGACTCGACAAGTTCATCCTCTCGGGCTACCCGCACCTCGAGGAGGCCTACCGCTTCGCCGAACTGGTGTTCCCGCTGCTCTCCTACAAGACGAAGGCGCGGCTGGCCGGCGGCCTGCCGACCGGGCCCTTCGGCGAGGTCGTGGCCAATCTCGACGCGCCTTCGCGTCTGGCTTCGCAAAGCTGAGGACGGCCATGACCGAACAAGTGCAGAAACTGCCGGCCGTCGCCCCCACCGATGGCGCGGCGGGCGCGCTCAGGGGCTTCGGCCTGAACGTCGCGAAGCGGCTCGTGCCCTGGCTCGTGCCGGTGGGCCTGATCGTGTTCTGGCAGATCGCCTCCTCGCTCGGTTGGCTGTCCACGCGCGTGCTGCCGGCACCGATCGACGTGGTCAAGGCCGCGTGGACGCTGACCGTGTCGGGCGAGCTCTGGACCCATGTGAAGGTCAGCGCGGGCCGTGCGCTCGCGGGCCTCGCGATCGGCGGCGGCGCGGGCCTGGCGCTGGGCCTGCTGACCGGCTCGGTGAAGTTCGCCGAGACCCTGCTCGACTCCACCATCCAGATGGTGCGCAACATCCCGGCGCTGGCGCTGATCCCGCTGGTGATCCTCTGGTTCGGCATCGACGAGACCGCCAAGCTGTTCCTGATCAGCATCTCGGTGTTCTTCCCGATCTACCTCAACACCTTCCACGGCATCCGCAACGTCGACCCGCAGCTCATCGAGATGGGCCGCACCTACGGCCTCACCCGCTGGCAGCTCTACCGCGAGGTGATCCTGCCGGGCGCGCTGTCGTCGATCCTGGTCGGGCTGCGCTTCTCGCTGGGCCTGATGTGGGTGATCCTGATCGTGGCCGAGACCATCTCGGCGCAGGCCGGCATCGGCTACCTGACGATGAACGCCCGCGAGTTCCTGCAGACCGACATCGTGCTGGTGGGCATCCTGCTCTACGCGCTGCTGGGCAAGCTGGCCGACCTGTTCGCGCGCGGCCTCGAGCACTGGTGGCTGCGCTGGCACCCCGGCTATCAATCCAAGTGACGGGAAGACACCCCATGACCTCATCGCTTTCCCTCACCCGCCGCGGCGCGCTCGGCACGCTGGCCGCGCTCGGTGCGGCATCGGCCTTCGCGCAGCAGGGCCACGGCACGGTGCGCATCGGCTACCAGAAGTCGTCGACGCTGATCGTGGTGCTCAAGACCCAGGGCACGCTCGAGCAGCAGCTCGCGCCGCTGGGCGTCAAGCCCAGCTGGCACGAGTTCACCAGCGGCCTGCCGCTGCTCGAGGCGCTGAACCTCGACAACCTGGACTTCAGCGCCGACGTGGCCGACACCGTGCCGGTGTTCGCGCAGGCGGCCGGCGCGCAGCTGACCTTCGTGGCGCAGGAAGCGCCGTCGCCCGCGGCCCAGGCGATCGTGGTGCGCGAGGACTCGCCCATTCGCACGGTGGCCGACCTCAAGGGCCGCAAGATCGGCTTCGCCAAGGCGGCCGGCGTGCACTACCTGCTGATCGCCGCGCTCGACAAGGCCGGCCTGTCCTTCAAGGACATCGAGCCGGCCTACCTGACACCGGCCGATGGCCGCGCGGCCTTCGAGAAGGGCGCGATCGACGCCTGGGTCGTGTGGGACCCGTTCCTCTCGGCCGCCCAGCGCCAGTCGAAGGTGCGGGTGCTGGCCGACGGCACCGGCATCGCTTCCTACCAGCGCTACTACCTGGCCAGCACCAAGTTCGCGACCGCGCGGCCCGATGTGCTGCGTGTGCTCTACGCCGAACTGGCGAAGGCCGGCCGCTGGGTCAAGCAGTATCCCAAGGACGCGGCCGCGCTGCTCGCGCCCGTGTGGGGCATCGACGCCGCGACGGTGGAGCAGGCCAATGCCCGGCGCAGCTATGCGGTGCGCCCGGCCGTGGCCGAGGGCCTGGCCGAGCAGCAGAAGATCGCCGACGCCTTCTTCGCCGAGAAGCTGCTGCCGCGCAAGCTGAATGCGCTCGACGTGCCGCTGTTTCAACCGGGAGCCGGTGCATGAGCAACGAACCTTTGATCGCCGGCGGCGTGAAGCTCGAAGTGCGCGGCGTGCACAAGCGCTACGGCGCGCGCGAAGTGCTGCGCAACACGCAGCTGAACATCGAGCCCGGCCAGTTCATCGCCATCGTGGGCCGCAGCGGCTGCGGCAAGAGCACGCTGCTGCGCCTGGTGGCGGGCCTCGAAGCGGCCACCGAAGGCACGCTGGCCACCGACGGCCGCGCCATCGACGGCCTGCACGACGACACCCGGATCATGTTCCAGGAAGCGCGCCTGCTGCCCTGGCGCCGGGTGCTCGACAACGTCACGCTGGGCCTGCCGACCGACCTGCGCGAACGCGGCCGCGAGGTGCTGGCCCAGGTCGGCCTGGCCGACCGCGAGAACGAATGGCCGGCGCGGCTGTCGGGCGGCCAGCGGCAGCGCGTGGCGCTGGCGCGTGCGCTGGTGCACCACCCGCGGCTCTTGCTGCTCGACGAGCCGCTGGGCGCGCTGGACGCGCTCACGCGCATCGAGATGCACCGGCTGATCGAGAACCTCTGGCAGCGCCACCGCTTCACCGCGCTGCTGGTCACGCACGACGTGCAGGAAGCGGTGGCGCTGGCCGACCGCGTGATCCTGATCGAGGACGGCCGCATCGCGCTCGACGAGAACATCGCGCTGGCCCGCCCGCGTTCGCAGGGCGACCCGGCCTTCGCGGCGATCGAGAAACGCATCCTCGACCGCGTGCTGCAGAAGCCCGACACGGCCGAGCCCGGGGAGGGCGACGCGCGCTGGCTGAACCCCTCGGCGCACGCCCTGCGCTGGGCCATCTGAACCTCTTCTTCCCACAAAAAAAGGCACACACATGTCCAGCAACTGGAAATTCGAAACCCTCTCGGTCCACGCCGGCTACTCGCCCGAGCCGACCACGCGCGCGGTCGCGCCGCCGATCTACCAGACCGTGGCCTATGCCTTCGACAGCGCGCAGCACGGCGCCGACCTGTTCGACCTCAAGGTGCCGGGCAACATCTACACCCGCATCAACAACCCGACGCAGGACGTGCTCGAGCAGCGCGTGGCCGCGCTCGAGGGCGGCATCGCGGCGCTGGCCCTGGCCTCGGGCCAGGCCGCCGTGACCTATGCGATCCAGACCATCGCGGAAGCCGGCGACAACATCATCAGCAGCACCGCGCTGTATGGCGGCACCTACAACCTGTTCGCCCACACGCTGCCGCAGTTCGGCATCACCACGCGCTTCGCCGACCACCGCGACCCGGCGAGCTTCGAGAAGCTGTTCGACGAGAAGACCAAGGCGGTGTTCGTCGAGTCGCTGGGCAACCCGGCCGGCAACGTGACCGACATCGCCGCCATCGCCGAAATCGCGCACCGCCACGGCGTGCCGCTGATCGTCGACAACACCGTCCCTTCGCCGTACCTGAGCCGGCCCATCGAGCACGGCGCCGACATCGTGGTGCACTCGCTGACCAAGTACCTGGGCGGCCACGGCACCAGCATCGGCGGCGCGATCGTCGATTCGGGCAAGTTCCCGTGGGCCGAGCACAAGGAGCGCTTCAAGCGCCTCAACGAACCCGACGTGAGCTACCACGGCGTGGTCTACACCGAGGCGCTGGGCCCGGCCGCCTACATCGGCCGCGCGCGCGTGGTGCCGCTGCGCAACACCGGCGCGGCCATCTCGCCTTTCAATGCCTTCCTGATCCTGCAGGGCATCGAGACGCTGGCGCTGCGCATGGACCGCATCAGCAGCAATGCGCTGGCGGTGGCGCAGCACCTGAAGGCGCACAAGGCCGTGAACTGGGTCAACTACGCGGCGCTCGAGGACCACCCCGACCATGCGCTGGCGCAGAAGTACTTCGGCGGCAAGTCCAGCGGCGTGCTGACCTTCGGCATCGGCAGCGGCCGCGAAGGCGGCGCGAAGTTCCTCGATGCGTTGAAGCTCTTCACGCGCCTGGTGAACATCGGCGACGTGCGCTCGCTGGCCACGCACCCGGCCTCGACCACCCACCGGCAGCTCAACGCCGAAGAGCTGGCCAAGGCCGGCGTGACCGAGGACACGGTGCGCCTGTCGGTCGGCATCGAACACATCGACGACCTGCTGGCCGACCTCGACGTCGCGCTGGCGGCGGCTTCGTCCTGAACGCCTCGCGAGGAGAACCATGACCACGCTCAACACCATCCCCGAAGCCGCGCTGGACCAACTGTTCCGCGCCGCCCGCACGGTGCACGCCTTCCAGCCGGTGCCCGTGACCGACGAACTGATCCACAAGCTCTACGAACTGGTGAAGTGGGGCCCGACGGCCTTCAACGCCCAGCCCGCGCGCTATGTGTTCGTGCGCAGCGAGGAGGCCAAGGCGAAGCTCAAGCCGGCGCTGTCGGCGGGCAACAGCGCGCAGACGCTCGCGGCCGGCGTGACGGTGATCGTCGCGCACGACACGCGCTTCTACGAGCACCTGCCCACGCAGTTCCCGGCCTACGACGCCAAGCCGATCTTCGAGAACAGCGCCGAGGCCGCGCAGGCCACGGCCTTCCGCAACAGCAGCCTGCAGGGTGCCTACCTGATCCTCGCGGCGCGCGCGCTGGGCCTCGACGCGGGGCCGCAGTCGGGCTTCAACGCCGCGCTGGTCGACCAGGCCTTCTTCCCCGACGGCCGCTACCGCACCAACTTTTTGCTCAACCTGGGCGTGGCCGACCACAGCGGCACCTTCCAGCGCGGGCCGCGCCTGGCCTTCGACGAAGTGGCCCAGATCCTCTGACCCGCATTCATTCTTCCATCCCCGCTTCAACCCGAAAGAGAAACACCATGTCCATCCAAGCCATCAACGTCCGCAACCAGTTCAAGGGCAAGGTCAAGGAAATCATCCGCGGCGACGTCGTCTCCGAAGTGGATGTCGAGACGCCCTGGGGCATCGTCACCTCGGTGATCACCACGCGCTCGGTCGACGAGTTGCAGCTCAAGCCCGGCTCCGACGTGGTCGCGCTGGTGAAGTCGACCGAAGTCTCGATCGCCAAGCTCTGAGTTCCGCGCGGCCCTGCGCTTCATCGCAGCAGGGCCACCGCGGATCACGCCGGCGTGTCCTGCGGCAAGGGCACCTGCAGTCCCGCCTTCAGGCAGGCCAGGGCCACGGAAGTGCGGAAACGCCGCACGTTGTCGTCGCCCCGGAGCATCCGGTCGGCGAGCGCGTCGTACTCCGCCATGGAGGCGACATGGATGATCAGCAGGTAGTCCGCCTCGCCGGTGATCACATAGCACTGCTGCACCGCGGGCTCGGCGTCGATGCGCTGGCGCAGCGCCGCGGTGCGCAAAGGGTGTTCGTCGTGCACGTGCACTTCCACCGTCAAGGTCAGCGACCGGCCCAGCTTCGCCGCATCGAGCACGGCCACCTCGGCGCGGATGACACCGCTGTCCCGCAGCCGCTGGATGCGCCGCTGCACCGCGGGCGCCGAGAGGTGCACCGCCTGCGCGATCGCGCGCTGCGGCATGGTGTTGTCGCGTTGCAGGATGTCCAGGATCGCGAGGTCGAAGCGGTCGAGGGGCGGCGAGGCGTGGAGCGGCATGGGGCAGGGCGAGCGAAAGTTGCGTGGGGCCGTCGAAACAAGAGGGAAAAGCAGGCCGGCCGCGCCATACATTGTCTCCAATGTCTTCGACCCGCACCGCCTCGCTCTTTCCCTTCCTCGCCATCCTCGGCGCCGTCGTCTGCCTGGGCCTGGGCACCTCCTGGGCCAAGAACAGCCTGTTCCCGGCCCTCGGGGCCCAGGGCACGACCGCGCTGCGCATCGGCTTCTCCGCCTTGTTCATGCTGCTGCTGTGGCGCCCCTGGCGCAAGCTCCCGACGCGCGCCGAGCTGCGGGTGATCGCCGGCTACGGCGCGGCGCTGGGCGCGATGAACCTGGCCTTCTACATGTCTTTGCGCACGCTGCCCTTCGGCATCGCCGTGGCCATCGAGTTCTCGGGCCCGCTCGCGGTCGCGATCTTCTCGTCGCGCCGGCCCATGGACTTCGTGTGGGTGCTGCTCGCCGTGTGCGGCCTGGGGCTGCTGCTGCCGATTGGCCATGAGGTCAGCACGCTCGACCCGGTCGGCGTGCTGTATGCGCTGGCGGCGGCGGTCTGCTGGGCCACCTACATCGTCTTCGGCAAGCGCGTCGGCCACCTGCCCACGGGCCAGACCGTGTCGCTGGGCCTGGCGGTGGCCGCGCTGGTGGCCATGCCCTTCGGGGTGGCACATGCGGGCACGGCGCTGCTGTCGCCGTCGCTGCTGATGGTGGGCGCCGCCGTGGCCGTCCTCTCGAGTGCCATCCCGATCTCGCTGGAGATGATGGCGCTTCGGCGGCTGCCCCGGCACGCCTTCGGCATCATGATCAGCATGGAGCCCGCCGTGGCCGCCATCCTGGCGCTGGGCCTGCTGGGCGAACAGCTGAGCCTGTCGCAATGGCTGGCGATCGGGCTCATCGTGGGGGCGTCGATGGGCAGCGCCATGACGGCCGGCCGGTCCGCCAAGCGCGCCGCCAGGCCGGTGCTGGTGCAGGACGGGGTGTCCTGAGCGCAGGTCCGGGGCCGGTCTCCGGGGCCGCCGATGCGTATGGAATACTGCAGCGCCTCGAGGGGCCTGTCGCGCGCCCCCGCCGCCGAGTGACCGAATCCATGCCCAAACCCACCAAATCAGAAATCGACGCCGACATCATCGACCGTGCCTCGGCCCTGTTCGCCAGGCACGGTTTCGACCACACCTCGCTCCAGCAGATCGCCGACGCCGTCAACTATTCGAAGGCCGGCTTGCTGCATCACTTCCCGAGCAAGCTCGCGATCTACGCCGCGGCGATCGACACGGTGCGGGCGCACATGCTGGAGGTGCGCGACAGCACGGCGCACATTCCCGTCGGCATCGAGCGCGACAAGGCGCTGGTGGAACGCGCGGTGCAGTTCACCTACGACTGGCCCGGCGTGTCCACGCTCTCCAGCCGCATCGCCGAGAACGAGCCCGACGGCGATCCGCAGCTGGTGGAGATCGGCCTGATCCTCTACGAGGCCCTGGGCATCGATTTGAAGAAGCTCGACATGGAGCGCATCGTGCGTGTGACCAGCGCCTTCACCGGGCTCGGCGTCACCGCGCTGCAGGCGGTGCGGGTGGACCTCAAGCGCGAATGGCGCAGCCACATCGTGCAGGCGGCCATGGACGCGCTGGGCCATGGCAAGCGCCGCGCCGCGAAGTGAGCGCCGCGCCCTTCGCCTGAACGCTGCGGCACGGCCGCCGCGCGCTCAGGCCGCCTCGGCGAAGGCCGGGTAGTCGGTGTAGCCCTCGCCGCCGCCGCCGTAGAAGGTGGCGTGCGCGTCGTAGTTGACCGGCGTGAGCGCATGGCCGCGCGCGATGCGCGTCACGAAGTCGGGGTTGGTGATGAAGGGCTGGCCGAAGGCGACCAGGTCGGCCAGGCCCTTGTCCAGGATCTCCTGCGCGCTGTCCCTGGTGTACTTGCCGGCCACCATGATCGGGTTGCGGTAGAGCGCGCGCGCCTCCTGGCGGTAGGCCTCGGGCATGGCCGTGTAGCGCGAGATGTTCTCCGAGAAGTGCACATAGGCCAGGTCCATCGGCGCCAGCGCCTGCATGGCCTTGAGCGTGACGGCCGGGATCTCCGGGTCCTCGTCGGCATAGCCCTCGGTCACGAAGGGCGACACGCGGATGCCGACGCGGTCGCCGCCGACCGCGTCGACCACGGCCTGCGTCACTTCCTTCAGCAGGCGAACGCGCTTCTCCGCCGAGCCGCCGTAGGCGTCGCTGCGCTGGTTGCTGTGCAGGCGCATGAACTGGTCGATCAGGTAGCCGTGGGCCGCGTGCAGCTCGACACCGTCGAAGCCGGCCGCGATCGCGTTCCGCGCGGCGGTGACGAAGTCGCCGATCGTGTCCTCGATGTCGGCCAGCGTCATGGCGCGCGGCGTGCCGGTCTCGATCATGCCGAAGCCGCCTTCGGGCAGCGGGCCGTAGACCTTGTCCGGGTGCTTCACGGCCGAGGCCGACACCGGCGTGTGGCCCGAGATCGAGGCGTGCGAGCGGCGGCCCACGTGCCACAGCTGGACGAAGATCTTGCCGCCGTTGCGGTGCACCGCGTCGGTCACCTTCTTCCAGCCCGCCACCTGGGCCGGCGAATAGATGCCGGGCGTCAGCGAGTAGCCGCGGCCGACCTCGGAGATCGGCGTGCCTTCGCTGACGATCAGGCCGGCGCCGGCGCGCTGCGCGTAGTAGGTGGCCATGAGCTCGTTGGGCACGTCGCCGGGCTGGTCGGCGCGCGAGCGGGTCATGGGGGCCATGACGACCCGGTTCGCCAGGTTCAGGCGACCGAATTGGTGGGGGGTGAACAGCATGTGTGTCTCCGTGGGATGAACGATGCTGCGCACTGTAGGCAGATGCCAGGCCGTGAACTAGACTCACAAGTGGAACAACAGTTGTGAATTGGATTCGCATGGCCCGTGCCGAGATCAACCGCTCCGGCGAAATGGAAGTCTTCGTGCAGGTGGTGGACTCGCAGAGCTTCTCCGCCGCGGCGCGGCGGCTGTCGCTCACGCCCTCGGCCGTGAGCAAGCTGGTGGCCCGGCTCGAGGCGCGGCTGGGCGCGCGGCTGCTGGTGCGTTCGACCCGCGGCCTGCACCTGACGCCCGAGGGCGCGGGCTTCCAGGCGCGCGCCCGCGCCATCCTCGAGTCGATGGCGCAGGCCGAGCGCGAGGTGGCGCAGGCGTCCACGCCGCGGGGCCGCGTGCGCATCAACACCAACGTGCCTTTCGGGCGCCACTGCCTGCTGCCGCTGATGTCCGAATTCCTCGCGCGCTATCCCGAGATCTTCATCGACCTGGTGCTGACCGACCAGGTGGTGAACGTGCGCGAGGAGAAGACCGACATCGCGATCCGCACCGGGCCGCTCAAGGACTCGGGCCTGGTCAGCCGCGAGCTGGGCCAGAGCCGGCTGGCGGTGGTCGCCTCGCCGGCCTACCTGGCGCGCCACGGCACGCCCACCCATCCGGACCAGCTGGCGCAGCACAACTGCCTGGGCTTCGGCTTCATCCGCCACACGCAGTTCTGGCCTTTCGTCGCGCCGGGCGGGGCACGGCTGTCGGTGGTGCCGCGCGGCAACATGCACGTGAGCGACGGCGAGACCATGCGCGAGCTGGTGCTCGCCGACGTGGGCCTGGCGCGGCTGGCGCTTTTCCACGTGGGCCGCGACATCGCCGAAGGGCGGATGGTGCCGCTGCTCGAGCCCTTCAACCCCGGCGACACCAATCCCGTGCACGCCGTGTTCATCGGCCCGGGCCAGGAGCTGCCCGCGCGGGTGCGGGCGGTGCTCGACTTCCTCTACGAGCGCGTGACGCTCGACGCCTGAGGCGCCTCAGCGGCGCGCGTTCTTGAGCACCAGCGGCGTGCCGCTGAGGAAGGCGTCGACGCGGAAGCCGATCGCGCGGTCGAGGTCCTTGGGCACGGGCTGCTCGTAGACCCACTTGCGCACGCCGATGTAGAACACGCTCGAGTGCATGGCCCAGACCAGCTCGAGCTCGTCCTCCTCTTCCTGCGGCGTCTTCGGGTCGGGAATGTCGAAGCTGTGCCGCATCTCGGCCGCGATCACCTTGAAGTGCCGCTCGCGCAGCCGGCTCAGGTACTTCTGGTTGATGCCGCCGCGCGTGAGGCCGGCGAACATGAAGATGCGCACCCACTCGCTGCGCAGGATGAAGCGCGCGTAGTCCTGCAGGTAGCGCTTGAGCCGGTCGGCCAGCGGCACGCCGCGATCGGCCAGCCATTCCTCCCATTCGGGGTTCCAGCGGCGCACGAAGATCTCTTCGTAGACCCGGTCGACCAGCGCCTCCTTGGTCGGGAAGTAGCGGTAGAGCAGGGGCTGGGTGATGCCCAGCTCCTTGGCCAGGTCGCGGGTGCTGGCCTCGAAGCCGTGGCTCGCATAGAAGGCGATCGCCTTCTGCACGATCTGGTGCTCGCGGTCCTCCGGCGCCAGGCGCCGGCGCGTGGCCGGCACCGTCGGGTCGGCGGCGGGTGCGGGGCTGGTCATGCGCATCGGCGTCCTGCTTTCATGTGCATCGTTAATTATCGATCGAATATTAATTTCGGCGCGCGGTCCGGCGCGCTTCGGCGCCGCCGCGTTTCCCGTGAACGTGCATGTTAGGGGATGACCGAGCGCCTGCGCGCCTGAACGACCGTCTCTCTGGAAAGAGTGATGGAAGGGCGCTTTTGGCCGGTCGAATCAAGCCGGGAAAACATCGGACACCCCCCATCCCCCGGCGCGTCACCTAGGGAAAACGCGAAGACGCATCGTCCATTGCACGAACTACTATTTATCAATCGATCATTAAAAGGATGCAAGAAATGCCCATCTCGCGGCTCGGCCACTACTCGGTGCGGACAGCGCAGCTCGCCGCTTCCGTGCAGTTCTATACGCGGGTGCTCGGCCTGCGCGAAGGCTTCAGGCCGGCCTTCAATTTCCCGGGCGCCTGGCTCTACAACGGCGCGGACGAGGCCGACTTCGGCGTGGTCCACCTGATCGGCGTGGACGCGAGCAATCCCTCGGGCCTGCACGACTACCTGGGCGACAAGGCCGAGGCCAGCGGCACCGGCGCGCTCGACCACCTGGCCTTCATCGCCACCGGCGTCGCCGAATTCCGCCAGGGCCTGGTGCGCGAGGGCGTGGCCTTCCGCGAGCGCACCGTGCCCGGCCTGCGCCTGCACCAGGTCTTCTTCGAGGACCCCTCGGGGGTCACGATCGAAATGAACTTCCCCGCGCACGAGGTCGCCTAGAACCCCGGCGCGTTCGCTTCAGCCCCTTCACCACCACGGAGACAAAACCATGAACCCCACCTTCCGCTTCGGCCTTCCTCGCTTCCTCCCGCTGATGGCCCTGGTCGCCGCGGCCGCCACCGCCCCGGTCTCGCAGGCCACCGAGACCTTCCTGCCCGCCTGCTACAAGCCCGCGGCCGGCGTCAGCACCACCGTGAGCTACCCCGCGCGCAAAGGCCCGTACCGCGTGGCGCTGGTCAACGGCCACACCGGCATTCCATGGCGTATGCAGATGATCCAGCAGACCCGGGCCTGGGCCGCGCGCCCCGAGGTGGCCAAGGACATCAAGGAACTGAAGGTGGTCAGCACCGGCGCCGACGTGGCGAGCCAGATCGCCGCCATCGACAACTTCATCCAGGCCGGCTACGACGCCATCGCCTTCATCGCGGTCAACCCCAAGGCCTTCGATGCGGTGATCCGACGGGCGAAGAAGGCGGGCACCGTGCTCGTGTCCTTCGACAACCCGGTCGACAGCCCGGACGTCGTGCGCATCACGCCCGAATGGATCGAGTTCGAGGGCGACATCAAGACCCAGGCGGTGGTCGACCTGATGCCCGTGAAGAAGGGCAAGCTGCTCGAGGTGCGCGGCCTGCCGGGCAACTCCACCGACCGCGACCGCCATGCGGGCGTGCGCAAGGTCCTCGACAAGTACAAGGACATCTCGGTGGTCGAGGTCACGGGCAACTGGGACACCGGCACGGTGCAGAAGGTGGTGGCCGACGCCATCGCGGTCAACGGCAAGTTCGATGCGGTGGTGTGCCAGCACGGCTGCCGCGGCGTGACCAGCGCCATGAAGGCGGCCGGCCATCCGCCGGTGCCGGTGGGCGGCGACGCCGAGAACGGCTTCGTCAAGGCGCTGATCGAGCAGAAGATCCCGGGCATCTCGGTCTCGACCTCGCCCGGCCAGGGGCCGGTGGCGATGCGCGCGGCCCTGGCGCTGCTGCAGGGCCAGGCGCTGCCCTCGCTGGTCAACCTGCCCACGCCGAACGTGCTGACCAAGGACATGAAGGCCGAGGTCAACTACTTCCCCAGCCTGCCCGACAGCTACGAGACGGTGTCCAGCTACGCGAGCTGCGGCATCAGCTTCACGCCCGACGAGATCAACAAGTTCAACCCGGACAACAACTGAGCCGGCTAACCTGGAGATCCGGAGTGAACAACGACTATCTGCAGCTGATCGGCGTCAGCAAGCGCTACGGGGGCATCACCGCGCTGAGCGACGTGTGCTTCAGCGCCGCGCGCGGCTCGATCCACGCCATCCTCGGCGAGAACGGGGCAGGCAAGAGCACGCTCATGAAGACGCTGGCCGGCGTGGTGCGGCCCGACACCGGCGCGGTGCGGCTCGACGGCCGCGAACTGCGCATGACGGGGCCCGCGCAGGCGCTGGACGAAGGCATCGTCTGCATCTTCCAGGAGCTGTCGCTGGTGCCGCACCTGAGCGTGGCCGCCAACATCTGCCTGGCCAACCCGCCGCGCAACCGGCTGGGGCTGATCGACGCGCGGCGCCAGAACGAGATGGCGCGCGAGGCGCTGGCGCGCATCGGCTGCGAACGCCAGATCGACCTGCGCGAGCGCTGCATCGACCTGCCGCTGTCGCAGCGCCAGATCGTGGAGATCGCCAAGGCCGTGGTGCGCCGCCCGCGCGTGCTGATCCTCGACGAGGCCACCTCGGCGCTCACCGCCGAGGACGTGGAGAAGGTCATGCACCTCCTGCGCACGCTGCGCGAGGAGGGCACCTGCGTGCTCTTCATCTCGCACCGCATGCACGAGGTCGACGCGCTGGCCGACACCTGCTCGGTGTTCCGCAACGGCGAGCATGTGAGCACCTTCGCCGCCGGCACCAAGCCGCATGAAGAGATCGTGCGGCTCATGATCGGTCGGCCGATCGCGCAGGTCTATCCGCCCAAGCCCGCGCCGCTGCCCGCATCGGTGCAGCCCTACCTGCAGGTGAGCGGCCTGCGCTCGGGCACGCAGCTCAAGGGCGTGGAGCTTTCGGTGCGGCCCGGCGAGATCGTCGGCCTGGGCGGGCTCGACGGGCAGGGCCAGCGCGAGCTGATGCTGGCGCTCGCGGGCCTGCTGCGCGACGCGCGCGGCGAGATCCGCATCGGTGCCCAGACCACGCCGCCCGACGGCCCGCGCGGCGGCAAGCGCGAGGGCTACCGCATGGCGCTGATTCCCGAGGACCGCAAGACCGAGGGCCTGATGCTGGCCCAGTCGGTGCACGACAACCTCGGCGTGTCCGCGCTCGACCGCATCAGCCGCTTCGGCGTGGTCGACCACGCGGCCGAGCAGGCGCTGGTCGCCGAGCTGGTGAAGACGCTGCAGATCAAGGCGCCCGACACCCGCGTGGCCGTGTCCACGCTGTCGGGCGGCAACCAGCAGAAGGTGGTGCTGGCCAAGTGGCTCGCCACCCAGCCCCGGCTGCTGCTGCTGATGGACCCGACGCGCGGCGTCGACGTCGGCACCAAGCAGGAGATCTACCGGCTGTTCCGCGACCTGGCCGCCAAGGGCCTGGCCATTCTTTTCTATTCCACCGACTGCGACGAACTCATCGGCCTGTGCGACCGCGTGCTCGTGATGTACGACGGCCAGGTCCGCGCCTCGCTCGCGGGCGCCACGCTCACCGAAGAACAGATCCTCATGAATGCGATGAACCTCGGGCGCGGCGATGCGCCCGCCCACACCCGCCGCGTGCGCGCCGGGGCCCTGGAGTACGCGGCATGAACGCCGCCTCGCTCCATCTGCGCCACCATGCGCGCACGCTGCTCGCGCTGGGCCTGCTCGGCGTGCTGCTGCTCGCCTTCCTGGCGATCCATCCGCGCGGCGCCTCGGCCGCGGTGCTCACCGCCTGGTCCAACCAGGGCGTGGCGCTGGCGCTGGTCGCCATCGGCCAGACGCTGGTGGTGCTGACCAGCGGCATCGACATCTCGATCGGCGCGATCATGGCGCTCAGCAACTGCGTGGCCTCCACGCTGGTGCAGGGCGACCCCACCCAGGTCGCGCTGGGCGTGGCCGCGGTGCTGCTGGTGGGCACGCTGTGCGGCGTGACCAACGGGCTGATCATCGTCTACGCGCGCATCCAGCCCATCGTCGCGACGCTGGCCACCGGCACCATCTACGCCGGCATCGCGCTGCTGGTGCGGCCCACGCCCGGCGGCGAGGTCGACGCGGGCCTGAGCGACGCCATGACCGGCACGCTGGGCGATCTGGTGCCGACCTCGCTGGTGGTGCTGGGGCTGGTGGTGCTGCTGGTGTGGGAGCCGCTGCGGCGCTCGCTCACCGGGCGCACGCTGTTCGCGCTGGGCTCGGCCGAGCAGGCGGCCTACATGTCGGGCCTGTCGGTGGACCGCGCCAAGATCGTGGCCTATGCCACGGCCGGCCTGTTCGCGGCCATGGGCGGCCTGTTCCTGGGCTTCCAGACCGCCAGCGGCGACGCCGCCATCGGCCTGCCCTACACGCTCAATTCCGTGGCCGCGGTGGTGCTCGGCGGTGCCGCGCTCAGCGGCGGCGCGGCCAGCGTGCTGGGCACCATCGCCGGCGCCTTCCTGCTGCGCACCATCGGCAGCCTGATGTTCTTCACCGGCGTGCCGCCGCTCGCGCAGCCGCTGTTCGAGGGACTGGTGCTGATCTGCGCCGTCGCGCTGGGCGCCACGCGCCTGCTGCGCATCCGAAACCGCCTGGAGATCTTCCGATGAGCACGCTCGCCCTTCGCAACCCGATCAAGACCCCGACCGGCGCGGTGCTGCTGGCGCTCGCGGCCCTGCTGCTGCTGGGCGGCGCGGTCAACAGCCAGTTCTTCTCGCCGACCTACCTGCTGCTGCAGCTGCAGAGCGGCGCCTTCCTCGGCGTGATCGCCGCGGGCGCGACGCTGGTGATCCTGCTCGGCCACATCGACCTCTCGGTGCCCTGGACGCTGACCGTCGCCGCCACCGTGGCCACGGCCGTGGCGCGCGCCAAGGGCGGCGCCTGGGCCGAGCTCGGCCCGCTGGCCGGCATCGCCGCGGGCGCGCTGATCGGCCTGCTCAACGGGGTGGGCGTGGCCTACCTGCGCATCCCCTCGCTGATCTGGACGCTGGCGGTCAACACCATCCTGCTGGGCGCGGTGGCCTTCTATGCCGGCAACACCGTGATCTCGAGCGAGCCCTCGCCGATCATGGCCGCGCTGGGTGCGGGCCGCAGCTTCGGCGTGCTGCCCAACGCGGTGCTGGTGTGGGTGGCGGTGTCGGTGCTGGTGGTGTGGGTGCTGCGCCGCACGCTGATGGGCCGCTACATCTATGCGGTCGGCACGCGCGAGGTGGCGGCCCACATGTCGGGCATCGACACCCGCCGCGTGATCCTGGGCGCCTTCGTGGCCTCGGGCGTGTGCAGCGCCATCGCGGGCCTGCTGCTGGCGGGCTACGCCGGCCAGTCGTACCAGCGCATGGGCGACCCCTTCCTGCTGCCCGGCATCGCGGCCGTGGTGGTGGGCGGCACCAGCATCCTGGGCGGACGCGGGCGCTACGGCGGCACCGTGGCGGGCGTGCTGCTGATCACGCTGATGAGCAGCATGCTGTCGCTGATGCACGTGCCCGAGGCCGTGAAGCAGATCTGCTACGGGCTGGTCATCGTCGTGATGGTCGGCCTCTACAGCCGCCGGCAGGCCGGCTGAGCCCGCTTCCTTCCCTTCAGGAGACACAACCATGTTCGACCAACGTGCACTCATCGTCGGCGTGACCGGCATCGTGGGCAACAACCTCGCGCGCCAGCTGCTGGCCGAGGGCGGCTGGGAGGTCGTGGGCCTCTCGCGCAAGCCGCCGCTGGGCCTGTCGCGCGTCCGCCATGTCGCGGTCGACGTGCTGGACGCCGAGGCCACGCGCGCCGCGCTGGCCGAGGTCCGGCCGACCCACGTCTTCTTCTGCACCTGGACCCGCATGGGCAACGAGGCCGACAACTGCCGCGTCAACGGCGCGATGGTGCGCCATGTGCTCGACGCGGTCAGCGGCCCGGGCCGGATGTCGGTGCGGCACGTGGCGCTGGTCACGGGCACCAAGAACTACCTCGGGCCCTTCGAGATGTACGCGCGCAACAAGCCCGAGACGCCGTTCCGCGAGGACCAGCCGCGGCTGCCGATCGAGAACTTCTACTACGTGCAGGAAGACGTGGTGTTCGAGTTCGCCGCGGGCCACGGCTGGTCGTGGAGCGTGCACCGGCCGCACACCATCGTCGGCTACGCGGTGGGCAACGCGATGAACATCGGCGTCACGCTGGCGGTCTACGCCTCGGTCTGCAAGGCGCACGGCCGGCCCTTCGTCTTTCCCGGCTCGCCCACGCAGTACGCGGGCCTGAGCGACGTGACCGACGCGCGCCTGCTCGCGCGCCACATCGCCTGGGCCGCCACCACCCCGGCCGCGCGCAACGAGGCCTTCAACGTGGCCAACGGCGACGTGTTCCGCTGGCAGCGGCTGTGGGGCGTGATCGCCGACGACTTCGGGCTCGAAGCCGCGCCGTACCCGGGCCAGCCGGTGCCGCTGCAGCAGCAGATGGCCGACATGGCGCCCCTGTGGGACGGCCTGGTGCAGGCCCACCGGCTGCAGCCGCACCGCCTGGACGCGCTGGCCTCGGCCTGGCACACCGACCTCGACCTGGGCCGGCCGATGGAGTGCGTCAACGACATGAACAAGAGCCGGCGCCTGGGCTTCGTCGGCTTCCAGGACACCGAGCGGTCCTTCCTCGACCTGTTCGACCAATTGCGCCACGAACGAATCATTCCCTGACAACAAAGAACGGAGCACAACCATGACACAACCCTTCGACGGCCGCGTGGCGATCGTCACCGGCGCGGGCGCCGGCATCGGCCTGGAGACCGCGCGGCAATTCCTCGTGGCGGGCGCGCGCGTGATCGCCGCCGACCTCGACACCTCGGCGCTCGCGTCGCTGGCCAGCGACGCGCTGCACCCGGTCACGGCCGACATGCGCGACCCCGAGGCCGCGGACCGGCTGGCGCGCGAGGCGCTGCAGCGCTTCGGCCAGATCGACATCCTGTTCAACAACGCGGGCGTGGCCACTGCGCGCAACGGCTTCCTGAGCATCCGCGACGAGGACTGGCAGGCCACCTTCAACCTCAACCTGATGGGCTACGTGCGCATGAGCCGCGCGGTGCTGCCGCACATGGTCGAGCGCAAGCGCGGCGCGCTGGTGCACTGCGCCTCGGAGACCGGGCGCATCCCGCATCCGCTGCTGCCCGACTACAGCGTGTCGAAGGCCGCGATCCTGATGCTGTCGAAGATCCTCGCGACCGAGTTCACCGGGCAGGGCGTGCGTTCGAACGTGGTGTCGCCCGCGCATGTGCGCACCGCGCTGTGGGACCGGCCGGGCGGCTTCCTCGATTCGCTGGCCGCCAAGTACGGCTCGGGCCGCGAGGAGGCGATCGACATCTTTCTCCAGACCGCCAACATCCCCTCGGGCCGGCTGGGCCGGCCGGAGGACGTGGCGGCCGCCGTGCTGTTCCTGGCGTCGGACCAGGCCGACTTCATCACCGGCGTCGAGCTGGCGGTGAACGGCGGCGTGACCAAGTTCGTCTGAGGAGCGCGGCCATGCAACGCTTCGATCGACGCGTGGTGCTGGTCACCGGTGCCGGCTCCGGCATCGGTGCGGCGATCGCGCAGCGCCTGGCGCAGGAGGGCGCCTCGGTGACCGTGGCCGACCGCGACCCGGCGGCCGCCGCGGCCGTCGCCGCCGCGCTCGAGGCAGAGGGGCAGGACGCGGTCGCGATCGGCCTCGACGTCACGCGCGGCCAGGACATCGCGGCCGCCATCGCCCACCTCCGGGCGCGCCACGGGCACCTGGATGCGCTGGTCAACAACGCGGGCATCCACCACGGCGCGAGCTTCGAGGACACCGACATGGCCGACTGGCGCCGACTGATGGCGGTCAACGTCGAAGGCACGATGGGCCTGTCGCTGGCGGCGCTGCCGCTGCTCAAGGCCGCGGGCCGGCCGACCGCCATCGTCAACCTGTCGTCGATCTCCGGCCTGGGCGGCGACTTCGGCCAGGCCGCCTACGCCACCAGCAAGGGCGCGGTCACGCACCTCACGCGCAGCATGGCGCTGGACCTCGCGAAGTTCGGCATCCGCGTGAACGCGGTGTGCCCGGGCTCGGTGCGCACGCCGATGTTCGACGCCGCCATCGCCAAGCTCGACCCTGCCACGGTGGGCCAGGCCTTCGCCAACGCCTACCCGATGGGGCGCATCGCCTTGCCGGCCGAGGTCGCGGCCGCGGTGGCCTTCCTGGCCTCGGACGACGCCTCTTTCGTCAACGGCGTGAACCTGCCGGTGGACGGCGGCCTGACGGCCCACAACGGCGCGCCGCGCTTCGACGCCTGAGGCGTCGGCACTTCCCCACGACAAGCACCCCCACAGGAGACCCCATGGACCTTGGACTCGAAGGCGCCCGCGCGCTGGTCACCGCATCGAGCGGCGGCATCGGACGCGAGATCGCCCACACCCTGGCGCGCGAAGGCGCCACCGTCTACGTCAACGGCCGCACCGCGAAGGCGGTCGATGCGGCGCTGGCCGACCTGCGCGCCCGCACGCCGGGCGCGCGGCTCGAAGGCCTGGTGGCCGACAACGGCGGCGCGCCGGGCTGCGCCGAGACCATCGCCCGGCTGCCCGAGGTCGATGTCCTGGTGAACAACCTCGGCATCTACGAGGCCGTGCCCTTCACGCAGACCACCGACGCGCAGTGGTTCGAGAGCTTCGAGGTCAACGTGATGAGCGGCGTGCGGCTGGGCCGCCACTACATCCAGGGCATGCTGGCGCGCGGCCATGGCCGCATCGTCTTCCTGTCGAGCGAAGCCGCGATCGCGCCCGCGCTGGAGCTGCCGCACTACAGCGCCTCGAAGTCGATGACGCTGGCGGTCTCGCGCACGCTCGCCGAACTGACCAAGGGCACGGCGGTCACGGTCAACGCCGTGGTGCCGGGCTCGACGCGCACCGAGGGCGTGCGCGTGTTCGTGCAGGGCCTGTTCCCGGAGCTGCCCTACGAGGAGGCCGAGCGCCGCTTCGTGGCGGAGAACCGCGGCACCTCGATCATCGCGCGGCTCATCGATCCGGCCGAGGTGGCGGACCTGGTGGCCTTCGTGTGCAGCCGGCGCGCCGCTGCCATCAACGGCGCGGCGCTGCGCGTGGACGGCGGCATCGTCCGCTCGATCTACTGATGAGCGCCGCACCGTCCTACCAGGCGCGGCCCGAGGTGCCTTTCGCCGAACTGCTCGACCTGCGCGGCCGGACCGCGGTGGTGACCGGCGGCGCCGATGGCATCGGGCTCGCGATCGCGCGGCGCTTTGCCGAAGCGGGCGCCCGCGTGGTCGTGGGCGACCTGCAGCCCGGCCGCACCGGCGAACTCGCGGCCGCGGGCCACGAGGTGCGCCACGTGCCCACCGACGTCACCGCGCAGGGCGAGCTCGACGGCCTGCTCGACGCCGCCATGGCCGCGCACGGGCGGGTCGACGTCTTCGTGAACAACGCGGGCATCTACCCGCTGCGCGCGGTCGAGGAGATCGACGGCGCCTTCTGGGACCGCATGTTCGCGGTGAACTGCAAGGCCATGTTCCTCGGCGCGCAGGCCGCGAGCCGGCACATGAAGGCGCGCGGGGAGGGCGGCGCGATCGTCAACCTGTCCTCGATCTGCGGCCACAAGCCCATGCCCAACCATTGCGCCTACGACGCGTCCAAGGGCGCGGTGCTGGCGATGACGCGCAACCTGGCGATCGCGCTCGCGCCGCACGGCATCCGCGTGAACTCGGTCTCGCCGGGGCTGACCGCCACGCCCGGCAACCTCAAGCCCGAGCTGTTCCGCCAGCTGCAGGCCAGCGGCGTGCTCGAGCACATCCCGCTGCGCCGCCAGGCCGAGCCCGCCGAGATCGCGAACACCGTGCTGTTCCTGGCCTCGCCGATGGCCAGCTACGTGACCGGCACTGATCTGCTGGTCGACGGCGGCTGGCTGCTGCACGGCATCTGAGGCGTGCAAGCCCTTTCCCTTTCCGTTCTCCCACTCTTTCTTCGACATCCATGAAAACCAAAGCCGCCGTCGCCTGGCAATCCGGCCAGCCGCTGAGCATCGAAACGGTCGAGCTCCAGGGCCCGAAGTTCGGCGAAGTGCTGGTCGAGCTCAAGGCCACCGGCCTCTGCCACACCGACTACTACACGCTCTCGGGCGCCGACCCCGAAGGCATCTTCCCCGCGATCCTGGGCCACGAGGGCGCGGGCATCGTGGTCGACGTGGGCCCCGGCGTGACCACGCTGAAGAAGGGCGACCACGTCATCCCGCTCTACACGCCCGAGTGCCGCCAGTGCAAGTTCTGCCTGAGCCGCAAGACCAACCTGTGCCAGCTGATCCGCGGCACGCAGGGCAAGGGCCTGATGCCCGACGCCACCTCGCGCTTCAGCCTCGACGGCAAGCCCATCTTCCACTACATGGGCACCAGCACCTTCAGCAACTACACCGTCGCGCCCGAGATCTCGCTGGCGAAGATCCGCGAGGACGCGCCCTTCGACAAGGTCTGCTACATCGGCTGCGGCGTGACCACCGGCATCGGGGCGGTGCTCTTCACCGCCAAGGTCGAAGCGGGTGCGAACGTGGTGGTGTTCGGCCTGGGCGGCATCGGCCTGAACGTGATCCAGGGCGCGAAGATGGTGGGCGCCGACAGGATCATCGGCGTCGACCTCAACCCCGCGCGTGAGTCCATGGCGCGCCAGTTCGGCATGACGCATTTCCTGAACCCGAAGGAGCACGAGAACATCGTCGATGCCATCGTGCAGCTGACCGACGGCGGCGCCGACTACAGCTTCGAGTGCATCGGCAACACCCAGGTGATGCGCCAGGCGCTGGAGTGCACGCACAAGGGCTGGGGCCGCAGCATCGTCATCGGCGTGGCCGAGGCGGGCGCCGAGATCAGCACCCGGCCGTTCCAGCTGGTCACCGGCCGCAAGTGGGAAGGCTCGGCCTTCGGCGGCGCGCGCGGGCGCACCGACGTGCCGAAGATCGTCGACTGGTACATGGACGGCAAGATCAACATCGACGACCTGATCACCCACACCATGCCGCTCGAGGACATCAACAAGGGCTTCGAGCTGATGAAGCGCGGCGAGTCGATCCGGGGCGTGGTCCTCTACTGACGCCCCGGGCCCGCGCCCTCCCTTTGCCCACAGCCTTCGTGCCGCGCCGCCCGGCCGCGGCCCGCGCTCATTTTTCCGCTGTTTTTTTCCAACCCCTGACCTCAACGAAAGAGAGAAGACTCCGTGCCCAAGCTCTACGACTGCGACATCTCCGGCAGCTGCTACAAGATCCGGCTGTTCCTGAACATCCTCGGCGTGTCCTACGACGCGGTGCCCGTGGACTTCGTCCACAAGGAGCACAAGACCGCGCCCTACCTGGCGCTCAACCCCTTCGGCGAGATCCCGATTTTCGAGGACGGCGAGCTGCGCCTGCGCGACGCGCAAGCCATCCTGATCTACCTGGCGCGCAAGTACGACACCTCGGGCCACTGGTTCCCCGAGGACGCGAAGTCGCAAGGCCAGATCGCGCAGTGGCTGTCGACCGGCGGCGGCGAGATCATGAACGCCGCGGGCGCGCGGCTGGTGAAGGTGCTGAACTACCCGCTCGACCTCGAGAAGCTGCATGCTGGCGCCAAGCGCGTGTTCGGCATCATGGACGCCCACCTGGCCGACCGCGAGTTCCTCGAGCTCGGCCGCCCGACCATCGCCGACATCGCCTGCTTCCCCTACACCGCGCTGGCCGGCGAGGGCGGCATCGACCTCGCGCCGTACCCGAACGTGCTGGCATGGATCGAGCGCATGAAGGGCCTCGAGGGCTTCATCCCGATGCCCGGCATCGCCGCCAAGGCCTGAAGCAAGCCCGCTAGCCGCCCGCGCCCTGTGCCTGTGCCGCCGCGCGCAGGCACTGGACCAGCATGCCGGCGGCGGGCGACAGCCGCGCACCGCGCCGCGTGACGATGCCGTAGGCCTCGTGGCGCGAACGGATCTGCAGCGGCAGCCGCCGTGCGATGTGGTGTTCCTCGCAGAAGTCCATGGTCGCGGCGGCCATCAGCGCCACCGCCTGCGGGTCTTCCTTGAGCAGCAGCATGGTGGCCAGCGAGGAGGCGGTCTCGATAGGGTAGGCCGGCAGCGGCAGCCCGGCCTCGAGGAACTCGCGCTCCAGCAATTGGCGCAGCGGCATGTTGCCCGGGTAGAGGATCCAGCGGCTCTTGGCCAGCTGCGAAAGGCTCACGCGGCGCGCGTTCGCGAGCGCGTGCTGCGGCCCGACCGCCACCGCCACCGCCTCGTCCAATAACGGTTCGTAATCGAACTGCTCGGCCTGGCTCGACACCGTGGTGCGGCAGATCGCCAGGTCGAGCCGGCCCTCGTTGAGCTGGTTGAGCAGCTCGATGCTGATGTTCTCGCGCACATCGATCGACAGCGCGGGCTGCAGCCGGCGCAGCTCGGACAGCGCGCCGATCAGCACCGAATGCAGCGCCCCCGTGATCGAGCCCACCGCCACGCGCCCGCCGCCGCCGCGCAGCACGCCGTCGATCTCCTCGCGCAGGTGCCCGAGGTCGGCGTCGATCAGGCGCGCATAGCGCAGGATGCACAGCCCCAGTTCGTTGGGGTGCACGCCCTTGGGCGTGCGCACGAACAGCTCGGTGCCGAAGGTCAGTTCGATCTCGCGCAGCGCCTTGGTCAGGCCGGGCTGGGTCAGGCCCAGCCGGTCGGCCGCCTTGTGCAGCGAGCCGCATTCCTCCAGGGCGATCAGCAGCGACAGCTGGCGAAAGCGCAGGCGGGAGGAGATCGAGGAAAGGCTGGGAACCATGGGGGGATCACTCAAAGTTATTGCCGGATCAACAGCTCTCACTATGCAGCAAGGGCCGACCCTTTGAGAATCCGCGGCACCAAGGAGACCTGAAATGAAGTTGCTGCGCTACGGCCCCCCCGGCCAAGAGAAACCCGGCCTGCTCGATGCGGCCGGCACCCTGCGGGACCTGTCCGCCCACATCGCCGACGTCGACGGCCGCGTGCTCGATGCCGCCACGCTGGCCCGGCTGCGGGCCCTCGACCCCGCCACCTTGCCGGCCGTCGACGGCTCGCCGCGCCTCGGTGCCTGCGTGGCGAACATCGGCAAGTTCATCTGCATCGGCCTGAATTACGCCGACCACGCGGCCGAATCCGGCATGGCCGTGCCGGCCGAACCGGTGGTCTTCGGCAAGTGGACCTCGGCCGTGGTCGGCCCCAACGACGACGTGAAGATCCCCCGCGGCTCGGAGAAGACCGACTGGGAGGTCGAGCTCGGCGTGGTGATCGGCAAGGCCGCGAGCTATGTGGAGGAAGCCGATGCGCTGGACCACGTGGCCGGCTACTGCGTGATCAACGACGTGTCCGAGCGCAACTACCAGCTCGAGCGCGGCGGCACCTGGGACAAGGGCAAGGGCTGCGACACCTTCGGCCCCATCGGCCCCTGGCTGGTCACGGCCGACGAGGTGCCCGATCCGCATGCGCTGGGCCTGTGGCTGGAGGTGGACGGCCACCGCTACCAGAACGGCAACACGCGCACCATGATCTTCCGCGTGCCGCAGCTGATCGCCTACCTGAGCCGCTTCATGACGCTGCAGCCCGGCGACGTGATTTCCACCGGCACGCCCCCGGGCGTGGGCATGGGCTGCAAGCCGGCGCCGGTCTACCTGCGCCCCGGCCAGACCATGCGCCTGGGCATCGACGGCCTGGGTGAGCAGCAGCAGCGCACGGTCGCGGCCTGAGGGAGCAACGCACATGATCCAGTACGACTTCAACGGCAGCACCGCCGTCGTCACCGGCGGCGCGCAGGGCATCGGCTTCGCGGTGGCGCAGCGCCTGCTCGGTGGCGGCGCGCGCGTCTCGCTGTGGGATGCGGACCCGGCGGCGCTGGCCGCCGCGCAGGAGGCGCTGGCGGGCCGGGCCGTGCACACGGTGCAGGTGGACGTGACCGACCTGGCGCAGGTCGAGGCGGCCGTCGCGCAGACCGAATCGGCCTGCGGCCCGATCGCCATGCTGGTGCACAGCGCGGGCATCGCGGGCGCCAATGCCCCGGTCGCCGACTACTCGCCGGCCGAATGGCACCGCGTGGTCGACGTGAACCTTCACGGCGCCTTCCACGTCAACCGCGCCGTGGTGGCCGGCATGATCGCGCGCAACTACGGCCGCATCGTGAACATCGCGTCCATTGCAGGCAAGGAAGGCAATCCCAATGCGGGCGCCTACAGCGCCTCGAAGGCCGGCGTGATCGCGCTGACCAAGAGCCTGGGCAAGGAAACGGCTGCCAAGAACATCGCGGTCAACGCGATCACGCCGGCCGCCGCGCGCACGCGCATCTTCGACCAGATGTCGCAGCAGCACATCGACTACATGCTGTCGAAGATCCCGCGCGGGCGCTTCCTCGAGGTGGAGGAGGTCGCTGCCATGGTGGCCTGGCTGGTGTCGGAGGACAACTCCTTCACCACCGGCGCGGTGTTCGACCTCTCCGGCGGCCGCGCGACCTACTGAGCTCCCTTTTCTTACAGAACAACAGAGACAAGCCATGAAATTCACCCGACGCGACCTGATCGCCTCCGCCTGCGCGCTGGCCGCCACCGGCTTCGGCGCCGCCGCCCAGGCCGCCAGCGACTACCCCGCCAAGACCATCGAGCTGATCGTGCCGGTGGCCGCCGGCGGCGGCACCGACCTGGTGGGCCGCGCCTTCGCCGAGGCCTCGAAGAAGTACCTGCCGCAGCAGCCCATGGTGGTGATCAACAAGCCCGGCGCCAGCGGCGCGATCGGCACCGCCGAGCTGATCAACGCCAAGCCCGACGGCTACAAGATCGGCATCATCATCTGCGAGATCACGATCATCCCGAACCTCGGGATCACCAAGTACACGGCCGCCGACCTGCGCCCGATCGCGCGGCTCAACGCCGACCCCTCGGCCGTGACGGTGCGCGCCGATGCGCCGTGGCAGACCATCGACGAGTTCCTCGCCGACGCGCGCAAGCGCAAGGACCCGATGCCCGTCGGCAACGCGGGCATGGGCTCGATCTGGCACATGGCGGCGGCGGCCTTCGCCGAGAAGACCAGCGTGAAGGTGAACCACGTGCCCTTCCTGGGCGCGGCACCGGCGGTGGTGGCGCTGCTGGGCGGCCATGTCGATGCGATCACCGTGAGCCCGGGCGAGGTGGCGCAGCATGTGGCGGCGGGCAAGCTGCGCACGCTGGCCGTGATGTCCGACCAGCGCGTGGGCGGCATCTTCGAGAAGGTGCCCACGCTCAAGGAGCGCGGCGTCGACCTGACGGTGGGGGTGTGGCGCGGCCTGGCCGTGCCCAAGGCCACGCCGGCCGACATCGTGCAGACGCTCAGCGAGGTGGCGCGCAAGGCGGCCGACGACGCGGTGTTCCGCGATGCATTGAGCAAGGCCAGCCTGGGCTGGGCCTATGCGGACGCGGCGGCTTTCCAGACCGTGATCGACAACGATCGCGCCTTCTACGCCGCGCTGGTGCCCAAGCTCGAACTGAACAAGCCCTGAGCGGCGCCGGCGCCCTCAGCTCGCGCGCGTGCCCACGCCCCAGTAGAAGGTGGGCCGCGTGCCGTTGAGCGCGTGGTCGCCGATCACGCGCGACTTGTAGATCACAGGGTTGTGCGAGGCCAGCGTGCGCGCGTTGCGCCAGTGGCGGTCGAGCCGGCGGTCTTCCTGCAGCGCGGTCGCGCCGCCGACGTCGAACAGCCGCGTGGCGGCGCCGAGCACGGCCTCGGTCACGGCGATCTGCGCCTTGCCCGCGCGCAGTTCGACGTCGACCAGGAGGTCCTCGGGCAGCGGCTCGCCGCGCAGGCGCACCTGGTCGAGCTGGCCCAGGCCGCGCGCCACCTCGCGCGCCGCCAGCGTGGCGACGAAGGCCGTGCTCGCGAGCTGGCCGATCACCTGCTGCACCAGCGGGTCCTCGCGCGGCACCGCGCCGCTGCCGTGGCTGAACACCCGCTTGCGCGGCTGCACGAAGGCCACCGCATCGCGCTCGATGGCGCGCGCGATGCCGGCCAGCGTGGCGATGTGGAACAGCTGGAACACCGCGGTCATCAGCGTCGGGCCGGTGCGCGAGAAATCGACGATGTGGGCCTCGTCCACGGGCACGCGCTCGAAGCGCGTGGTGCCCGAGGCGGTCAGGCGCTGGCCGAAGCCGTTCCAGTCGTCCAGGCGCGTCACGCCCGGCGCGTCGGTGCGCACCAGGGCCAGCGTGCGCCATTGCGCGGGATCGCTTTCGTCGCGCTGCACCGTGACCGCGACCCAGTCGGCGTACAGCGTGCCGGTGCTGTAGAACTTCTCGCCGCTCAGCAGCCAGCCGCCGTGCTCGCGGAACACGCGGGTCTGCAGCTGGCCCAGCGCGCCGTCGCCGGCCTCGGTGGTGGCGTTGCCGACGATCGCGCCGTCGGCCACCCGGCGCAGCCAGGGCGCGCGCTGCGCGGGCGCGAACTCCACCAGCACGCGCTCGACGAAGCCGAAGTGCGCGCGCAGCGCCTGCGGCAGGTTGGAGTCGGCCTCGGCCAGTTCGATGACCAGTTCGTAAAGCTGCTCGGGCGTGGCACCGAGGCCGCCGTGTTCGGCGGGCACGCGCAGCGCGCCGAAGCCGGCCTCGCGCAGCCAGCCGACGGCTTCGTGAGCGAGCGCGCGCTCGTGCTCGCGGCGGGCGGCATGTTCGGCGATGCGGGCGAAGACGGGACGGAAACGCGCGGCGAGCTGCGCGTCTGTGGGAGAAGGGTGGGGCATGGGAGAGAAGCCGCGCGGATGCGCGGCGGACGAATCAGTGCGAAAGGCCTCATCCTAGAAAGAACGATCTGCTTTCCAAGGAAGAAAAACAAGCGAGCAAGTGCGTGTGGCGCATTAGGAAAAGATGTCGCCACCGATTGACAAAACTCTCTGGCTGCAACTTGGCGATCTTGGAAATATTCCAGAAGTTTTCTGACTCTCTGACTCCCACCCTTGCTATCTGCGCAGTTGGGGGGCGTGACGGAGCAGAGCATGGTTGCTGGCTCAGGGCTCGGGATTATCTTGTGACGGAAGTACTAGTTCGACCGCGGCTTCCTGGGCCGTAAGTCGGCGGGTGGCGGTCGGCATATCGATGCCATCCATTGCGTATGGCTGTAGCAGCCAGCGACCCGCAGAGTGCACCTGCACATGTGCGCGTAAGAATGCCCCGCTTTCTACGCATTCAGGGCCTTTCCATTCAGTGTTCTGCTTCATCGCCTGCGCACTCGCTATTTTTTGAATGCGCACACAGGTTTCCTTGGAAACAATCAGTTCCGATGTCCCCTTGATCCTGATGCCCACTACGGTCGCGAGAATTTTTGGTAGCTCTGCGCTCCACATCGAACCCGTAAAAAGAAGGGCAATAACACCCAATAGAACTATAGCGAATGCTTTGCGGAGATTCAAAGCGGAAAGACCAGAGATAAAGAGAGTGGCAACGGAAAAAATGCCCAGGAACATGACTGCTCGATCACTCGTTGTAAACAGTGATGTGCCAGTTACTACCTGAATCAGGAGATTTAAGCCGCCGGCCAGCCAAAGCACACTCAAGGCCGATAGGAGAAGAAATGCACCACCGTAACTCACACGCTCGCGCCAAGACGTGGCCTTCGCACGAGCCCACGGAATCAAGAGCATGGGCCCTAATAAAACGACTAGCGCGATGACTAGGATGCTCCACTTCAGGGGTGTTTCGAGGTTAGTCCAGTCAGAAACAAAGAACGACCATCCTACAAAAAAGGTCGTCGGACCGATTTGTACCAATGCGATTGCGTACCACGGCAAACGAACTCCAAAACAAATTTGTGGGATTGCCATTGGCATCCATAACAGAACTGCAAAGCTCATAGCCAAAAGTATGGCCATCGCCGTGATCAGACCCGCCGACGTCAGAAGCGAGCTTATGTCGGGTAACGGGTAGTCAATGTTGTTGAAATAGCGTAGCGTTGAAAGCAGTCCTGTCGACGTCGCAAGCAGCACTAGGGCCGTTAAAGGGAGTTCGGATGCGGTGAGCCAAAAATTCCGCAAGGGCTGTGGCCAAAAGGAAATATTCTTCCTCGGTACTGGATTCTGATGGAAAAAAGTGGTCATGAAGAATTCTATGGAATAGAAATCCGTACTTCACGCCACTGGGTATTTTCGGAAGGACGGTGCGCGGAGTTTGAGTGTTGCACAGGGCGCGATTGGGCTTCGATAGCAAGATATAGGGGCTGGTGCTCGGGAGCGTGCAGCCGTGCATGACGAAGCGTGTAGAACGCCTTCAGCGCTGCGGCCAGTGGTCCGCGTACCAGTTACGGAGATTGTGCGTATCGAGAAAATCTTGAATGTGAAACGCTTCGAGACATCGTCCATGTTCTCATCTGCGCCCACGTAGTCACGGTATTCTGGGGGGGCTTAGGCCGCTGGTTGCGGCGACCTGAGGACAATCTTCAGTCGACGTGCGCCAGCGCGGGCTTCGCGCTGGTCACGCCGGCAGCATGCACATGCGCCGGATAGCCCGGGTACCCAGGAAGCGCAATGCCCAGGTGCTCGCGCAGCGTGCGGCCGCTGTACTCGGTGCGGAACAGGCCGCGCTTCTGCAGGATCGGCACCACGCCGTCGACGAAGTCCTGCAGCCCGTCGGGCAGCTGGTCGGGCATCAGGTTGAAGCCGTCGGCCGCGCCGCCCTTGAACCAGTGTTCGATGTCGTCGGCGATCTGCTCGGGCGTGCCGACGATCACGCGGTGGCCGCCGCCGCCCGCCAGCTCGCGCACCAGTTGGCGCACCGTGAGACCGCCGCCGCGCGCCGCCGCCAGCGTGGCGTGGAAGAAGGTGTGGTTGCCGTTGCCGCCCGCGGGCAGCGCCAGGTCCTCGGGCAGGGGCTTGTCGAGGTGCAGCCGGTCGGGCGTCACGCCCAGGATGCCGGCCAGCCGCGCCAGGCTGTAGTCCCAGGGGATCAGGTCGACCAGCGCATCGCGGCGCGCGCGGGCCTGGGCCTCGGTGGCGCCGATGATGGTGGTCAGGCCGGCCAGCACCTTCACCGCGTGCGGGCCGCGGCCCAGCTCGGCGGCGCGGCGGTTCAGCGCCTGGCGGTAGGCCAGCGATTCCTCGAAGGACTGCGAGGCCGAGAACACCGCCTCGGCATGGCGCGAGGCCAGCTCGCGGCCGTCGGACGAGCCGCCGGCCTGGACCAGCACCGGGTGGCCCTGCGGCGTGCGCGGCAGCGTGGACGCACCGGCGACCGCGAAATGCGCGCCGCGGTGGGCGATGGGCTGCACCTTGGCGGCGTCGATGAAGCGGCCGCTGGCCTTGTCGCCGATGAAGGCGTCGTCGGCCCAGCTGTGCCAGAGCGCCTTGACGACGTCGGTGAACTCGCTGGCGCGGCCGTAGCGCTGCGCATGGTCGGGCGCGGCCTCGAGGCCGAAGTTGCGCGCCGAGGGCACGTCGGCCGTGGTCACGACGTTCCAGCCCGCGCGCCCGCCGCTCACATGGTCGAGCGTGGCGAAGCGGCGGGCGATGTTGAAGGGTTCGT
Organism: Variovorax sp. J2P1-31; assembly: GCF_030317215.1. NCBI lineage: Bacteria > Pseudomonadati > Pseudomonadota > Betaproteobacteria > Burkholderiales > Comamonadaceae > Variovorax > Variovorax sp. J2P1-31. Next base: position 1,358,111 of record NZ_JASZYA010000002.1, on the reverse strand, counting down.
TGTAGCTGGTCGAGGCGGTGCCGATCACGCCGATGTGGGTGGTGGCCGCGGCGATGCTGGCCAGCAGCACCGTGGGCTCGAGCGCGGTGATCGGGCGGAAGTGGATCTGGTCGATGATGGCCGCGTTGTCGGCCAGGAACACCGCGTCGAGCTTGCCGGCCTCGGCGATTTGCGCCACGCGGATGTAGTGCTGCACGTCGGTGAAGGCGTGCGGGTCGCTTTCGGGCAGGCGCCAGGCCGAGGGCACGAAGCCCGAGTGCAGGATGTTGACGTTGAGATGGAGTTGGCGGGGCGGCGGGACGGGGGAGCGGCTCATCGGTGCTTCGGGCATGGAGGGTGGCAGGGCTGAAGGCCGCCGCAGCATCTCGACGGGCCGATGGGCCGTCGCGTCACGCACCGTGAAGCGGGCATGCGCCGGGCCAGGGCGTCGATGTCGCGGGAGGCAGACGGACCACTCTAGGCGGCCGCCGCCGCGCGCCCAAGGAAGCTTTGCGCGCTTCGATATCTGCGCCGCGGATATCGACGCGCGGCCTGGCGTCAGCGCGCCGTCACTGCGCCGGGCAGTTGAGCCCGGACTGCGCGATCAGGCCGCGCAGCTGCGCGGTGCTGGCCGAGTCGTCGGGGCCGATGGTGTTGCGGGTGAAGCTGCAGCCATAGCTCGGTTGCGCCACGGTGGCCGGTGTCACCACGTCGTCGCCCTTGGGCTTCACGCCGTCGCGCTCCCACTTGATCATCGCGTCGAAGGCCTCGGCCTGCTCCGCGACGGTGAAGTCGCAGTGGGTGGCGCCGCGGATCGCGCGCTGCACCAGCCAGGCGTCGTTGCCCTTGGCGGTGACGCGCTTCTTGTAGATCTGCTCCATGCTGAAGGGCACGTAGAGGTCGCCCAGCGTGTGCAGCGTGACCACGGGGATCCTGAACTCGCCATTGGCGACCGGAATCCAGCGCAGCCCGTCGCGGCGCAGCCGGTTGGCATCGGCCTGGCCCGTGACCTGGAGCGCGGCGGCATTGAGCGCGGCCGAGCCGGCCGGGTCGTTGTCGATGGTGTAGGTGAAGCGCCGGGTGTCGACGAGGTCCTTGTTGAGGATGCCGTTGACCGTGCCGTCGCGGCCGAACACGCCCCATACCGCGGAGAAGGAGCCGCCGTAGGCCAGGCCCAGGTCGAACAGCGGGCGCTCGCCGCCGGTGAGGTTCTTGAGCACCGACTTGTAGCGGTTGCCCAGCGCGGTGGTGCCGACCGGCGCCGTCGGGAACTGGGTGAACAGCGCGGTCGTGACCTGCGCCTGCACGTCGCCCCAGTTGCGGAACGGGTTCTTCGCCACACCCGCGATCGCCTGCGCCGTGACCTGCGCGCCCGCGAAGTAGTCGAACAGCTCGGTGTCGCCCAGCACGCCGCACATGGGCACGGCGCCGTTGTAGCGCACCTTGTTCCTCGCGGTGGCGAGGGCCTCGTCCTCGATCGCTGCCGCCGTGATGTGACCGCCCATCGAATGGCCGGTGATGTAGGTGCGCGTCGGGCTGGCCAGCGTGCGGCCGTTGGCGGCCGCGATCTGGTTGAAGGTCAGCGCCAGGGCGTTGGTGTCCTCCACGCCGACGCGCACGTCGTAGAAGTTCTTGCTGTAGCTCGAGGCGGCCCAGGCATAGCCGTTGGCGATCAGGTAGCGGCGGATCGACGGGTTGGTCACGGCGAGCGCATTGCCTTCGCCCGCGTAGCCATGGGCGTACATCACCAGCTTGCCGTTCCAGTTGGCCGGCACTTCGACGCGGTAGGCCGCGCCGCCCAGCACCCCGGCCCAGCGGCTGGTGGTGGCCGGGTCGACGGTGTCGCCCGCGGCCGGCAGGGCGGCGAAGGTCTTGGCCGTCGGGTCGACCGGGGCGAAGCTGTTGCGGCTGTCCTGCGCGCGGGTTTCCTCGGGGGCGGACGCGGAATCGCCGCCGCCGCCGCAGGCGGCCAGGGCCAGGGGGGCGATCAGTGCGAGCAAGCGGAGCGGGCGGCGGGCGCGTTGGATCTTCATCGTGTGGTCTCCGGACGTGGGGGTGGGGCTGCGACGGCACAGCCTAGGGCGCGGGGTCGGGCGCACCCCCCGGGCTTTCCCGGGGAGTGCTATCGCCTGCGCGACAGGGCGGGCCGCCGCGGCGCGATGCCGGCGGCGGCGCCGCAGGGCCTAACATGCCGTCCTTCCATCGCTCGGTTTACGCCATGTCGCTGACCCTCCTGCTCCTTCAACTGACCGTGATCCTGGCCGTGGCCCGTGCCTGCGGCCTGCTGCTGCGCGCCTTCGGCCAGCCGATGGTCATCGGCGAGATGGCGGCCGGCATCCTGCTCGGCCCGATCGTGTTCGGCGCGCTGTTCCCGCAGTGGCACGCCCAGCTGTTCCCCGCGGCCTCGCTGCCTGCGCTGTCGTCGCTGGCGATGGTGGGTGTGGTGCTGTTCATGTTCATCGTCGGCGCCGAACTGCGCGCGCCCGCGGGCATGGGCGCGCAGCTGCGCGCGGCCGGCTGGGTCGGGTTGTCGAGCATGGCGCTGCCGATGGTGCTGGGCCTGGCGATCGCGCCGATGCTGCACGACGCGCTGGCGCCCGCGGGCGTGGCCTTCTGGCCCTTCGCGCTGTTCATCGGCGTGGCGCTGTCGATCACCGCCTTCCCGGTGCTGGCGCGCATCCTCAAGGACCGCGGCATGACCCACACCCGTGTCGGCCAGCTCGCGCTCTCGGCGGCCGGCGTGGTGGATGCCTTCGCCTGGGTGCTGCTGGCGCTGGTGGTGGCGCTGGCCAGCGCGGGCGGCGGCTGGTCGGCCTTCGGGCGCATCGCCTGCGGGCTGGCCGCGCTGGTGGCGGTGGTGTTCCTGGCGGTGCGGCCCCTGCTGGCCTGGGCGCTGCGCCGCTACGCGCCCGACGGCACGCCCACGCCGATGCTGCTGGCCGGGCTGATGATCGGGCTGTTCGCCTGCGCCATGGTCACGGAGTGGCTGCACCTGCACGCGGTGTTCGGCGCCTTCCTGTTCGGCATCAGCCTGCCGCGCGACAACCGCCTGCTGCATGCGCTGGTCGAGCGCCTCGAGCCGCTGTCGATCATCGTGCTGATGCCCATCTTCTTCGCGCTGGCCGGGCTGGGCACGCACCCGGGCGCCTTCGCCAACGCCGGTCTCGGCGCCATGGGGCTGATCCTGCTGGTCGCGACCGTGGGCAAGATCGTCGGCGGCGCGGCCGGCGCGCGAGTCTGCGGCTACGACTGGCGCGAGAGCCTGTCGACCGGCGCGCTGATGAACTCGCGCGGGCTGATGGAGCTGATCGTGATCAAGGTCGGCCTCGACGCTGGCCTGATCGGCCCCGAGCTGTTCACCATGCTGCTGGTGATGGCCCTGGCCACGACCGCGGCCACCGGGCCCCTGCTGACCCTGATCGAGCGGCGCGGCGGCCTGCGGGTCGGGCGCGCGGCACGCTGACGGCCGGCGGCACAATGCGTGCCATCGAATCAATTCAAGCCAAGGGAATGGACGTCATGGAAGCAAGCCAGGAATGCGACGTGCTGGTGATCGGCGGCGGGCCCGCCGGTTCGACCATCGCCACGCTGCTCGCGCGCCAGGGACGGCGCGTCGTGATGCTCGAGAAGGCGCACCATCCGCGCTTCCACATCGGCGAATCGCTGCTGCCGGGCAACGTCGAGCTGTTCGAGAAGCTGGGTGTGCGCGACCAGGTCGAGAAGATCGGCATGCCCAAGTTCGGCATCGAGTTCGTGCCGCCCGACCTGCCCTACCGCAGCTATGTCGATTTCTCCGAGGGCTGGAACCCCAAGCTCGACTCGGCCTGGCAGGTGCGCCGCTCCGAGCTCGACGAGCTGCTGTTCCGCAACGCGAAGAAGGAGGGCGCGCTGACGCTCGAAGGTGCGCAGGTACGCCAGGTCGATTTCGACGACGGCGGCGCCACGGTGCAGGCCGTGCTCGACGACGGCGCGCGCCGCAGCTGGCGCGCGAAGTTCGTGGTCGATGCGAGCGGGCGCGACACGCTGCTGGCCACCAAGCTCCAGTCCAAGAAGAAGAACACCGAACACAACAGCACCGCGCTGTTCGGCCACTTCCGCGGCGCGCGCCGGCTCGAGGGCAAGCGCGAAGGCAACATCAGCATCTGCTGGTTCGAGCACGGCTGGTTCTGGTTCATCCCGCTGGCCGACGGCACGACCAGCGTGGGCGCGGTGTGCTGGGCCTACTACCTCAAGGCGCGCGACAAGCCGCTCAAGGACTACTTCCACGACACCATCGCGCTGTGTCCCGAGCTGGCCGACCGGCTCAAGGACGCGACCCTGGTCGACGACGCGGTGCACGCCACCGGCAACTTCAGCTACGCCAGCACCCACGCCACCGGCGAGCGCTACCTGATGGTGGGCGATGCCTTCACCTTCATCGACCCGATGTTCTCCTCGGGCGTGTTCCTCGCGATGCAGAGCGCCTTCGACGGTGCCGAGCTGGTGGCCACCGCGCTCGACCGGCCGGCCGAGCTGCCGGCCGCGCGCCGTGCGCTGGAAAAGCGCATGCGCGTGGGGCCGCGCGACTACTCGTGGTTCATCTACCGGGTCACGAACCCGACGATCCGCGACATGTTCATGCACCCCAACAACGCCTTCAACGCCAAGCAGGGCCTGATGTCGCTGTTGGCGGCCGACATCCACAACCAGGGGCCGGCCTACCGGCAGTCGCTGCGGATGTTCAAGCTGATCTACTACTTCGTGTCGCTGATCCACCCGCGCCGCACCTTCGCCGGCTGGAAGCGGCGCGCCGGCAACATCCGCGACTACGGCGCGCTCAAGGGCGAGACGATCCAGACCTCGGAATGACATGAGCGGGCACGGGTGGGCGTGCGCGCCCACCCGTGCGGTGCATCAGAACCTTCCACGCAGCGACAGCATCACGCTGCGCGGCTCACCGTAGAAGTTGGAGCCGTAGGCGGCCCAGACGCGCTGGTAGTAGACCTTGTCGAACAGGTTGTCGAGGGTCAAGGTGGCTTCCAGCTGGGGGTTGAAACGGTAGCCGACCTGCACCGACGCCACGCCGTAGGGCTTCTGTTCGAATTTCACGTCGCCCGCCAGGCGGTAGGTGCTGCTCACGCTGCGCAGGCCGCCGCCGATGCTGAAGCCGCGCAGCGCGGAGTCGGCATCGAAGCGGTACTTGGTCCAGACGTTGAGCGTGTGGCGCGGCGCGATGTAGCTGTAGAGCTGTTGCTTCTGCTCGTCGGTGCCTTCCAGCGTCTTCGTGCGGGTGTAGGCATAGCCCGCGCTGAGGTCCCAGCCGCGTGCCAGGCGCCCGGTGATCTCCGTCTCGAGCCCCTCGCTGCGCATCTTGCCGCCGGCGATCGAGAACAGCAGGTTGTCGGGGTCCGTCATGGCGCGGTTGACGTCTTCCATGCGGAACAGGGCCACGTGCGCATTGGCCTGCTTGTCGAACAGCTCGGCCTTGAGGCCGATCTCGGCCTGCCTGCCCGTGCGGGGGCGCAGCACCTGGCCCGAGATGTCGGTCGCGGTCTGCGGCGAGAAGATGCTGGAATAGCTGGCATAGACCGAGGTGCTGTCCGTCAGCGCATAGACCAGCGCCGCGAAGGGCGTGAACTTGCGGTCGATGTTCGCGCGCGTGTCGCTGAACTGGTTGAAGTAGGCGTTGCGGTTCTGCGCCTTGTTCTCCCACCAGCTCAGGCGGCCGCCGAGCACCACCGAGAGCCGGTCGCCGGCCTTGAGGTTGGCGCGGGCGTAGGTGCCGTACTGCACGGTCCGGCTGTCGTTGCCGTTGGCGAAGCTGTAGCCCGGCTCGGGCACGTCGTTGTCGGGCTGGTAGGCGTTGATGTAGGCACCGTCGCCGCCACCGTACTGGAACACCTTGTGGATGCTGCGGTAGTCCGCGCCGAAGGTGAGTTCGTGGGTGCGCCCGAGGGCGGAGAAGGGGGTGCTCACGAAGGCATCGGCGCCGTAGGTCTTCCAGTGGCTGCGGTACATCCAGCTCACCAGGCAGCTGTCGCCGGTCGCGGGGTCGACCGCGCAGTCGGACCAGCCGAACTTGCGCGTCGGCTCGTCCTGCTCACGGTACACCAGGCTCAGCTTGGCGCGCCCGCCGTTGGCCAGGCGGTGGTCGATCTCGCCGAAGTACTCCTTCACGTCCTCCGTGATGTGGTTCCAGCTCGGGTCGAGGTTGGTCGAGCGTGGCACGTCGAGAAAGCGCCCGTCGACATAGGCCGGCAGGCCGAACGCCGGACGCCCCTTGTACTGTTGCCGGGTGATGCCGCCGGTGAGCGTGGTGTCGGGCGTGAGGTCGACGGCGACCGTGCCGTAAAGCAGCGGCTTGCGCGAGCCGACGTTGTCGACGAAGGAGCGCTGGTCCTGGTAGGCGCCGACGAGCCGGCCGCGCACGCGGCCGGTCGCGTCCAGCGCGCCGGTCACGTCGACCTGCGCCTCGTAGCGGTCCCACGAGCCTGCGCCGAGTTCATAGTTCAGCGCGAAATCCTTCTGGGCGCGTTTGCGCACGAGGTTGATGCTGCCGCCCGGATCGCCGCCGCCCTGGAACAGGCCGGCCGGTCCGCGCAGCACCTCGACACGGTCGTAGATGGCCATGCCGAAGCCGGTCGACAGGTCGTTGCCGGTGCTGGCCGGCGTGGAGACGCCGTCGATCTGCACGGTATCGATGGCATGGCCGCGCGCGTAGAAGTTGCCGTGGTTGCCGCCCGTGCTCGAGGTCTCGACCGAGATGCCCGTCACCGTCCGCATCGCGTCGTTGAGGCTGCCGATGTTGCGATCGTCCAGCTGCTGGCGTGTGATCACCGAGACCGACTGCGGAATGTCGCGCACGCTTTGCACCTGCTTGCCGAGGGACAGCGCGCGCGCGGCGTAGGAGCCCGTGCCTTCGGAGACCGCGTCGCGCTCGCCCTCGGCGGTGACCAGCACTTCGTCGAGGGTCCGGCTTTCGGCGGCGGGCGCGGCTGCGCTGGCGGCCCGCCGCACCGACCAGTTGCCGCTGTCGGTGCGCGTGAGCTCGAGTCCGCTGCCCGCGAGCGCGGCGCGCGCGGCCTGCTGCGTCGTGAGGCTGCCGCGCACGGCGGGCGCCGTCAGGCCGCGTACCAGCGCCGCATCGATGCTGATCTGCTGGCCGCTGGTGCCGGCGATGCGCGCCAGTGCGCTGCCCAGCGGCTGGGCGGGCAGGTCGTAGGCGTGGGCCACGGGGGCGGGCGCCGGGGTCTGGGCCTGTGCTTGCAGGTTGCCGATCAGGGCTGCGGCGGCCAGGGCCAGCAGGGCTGGGCGCGAAAGGAAAAGGGCGGGCATGAAGTCCTCGGGAAAGAGCGGATGTCGAAGGGGTCCCGAGGCTTGTCGTTCGAGTTCGAAAAAGTGTTCAACTTTCTGCGCGCTGCTGGCGGACGCAGGCCGCGTCGAAGCGCGTCAGCTGCGTTCGATGAGCACCAGCCAGCCGCGCTGGAAGATGCGGATCCGCACCGGCAGCGTCTCGCCGAGCGCGGTCAGGGCGCGGTCGGTGTCGTCGAGTGCATAGGTGCCGTACACGCGCAGTGCGGCGGCTTCGGGCGTGATGCGCACGAAGCCGCTGCGGTAGGCGCGCAAGGTGTCCACCACTTCGCCCAGCGTCTGGTCGTGCGCTTCGAGCATGCCCCGCCGCCAGGCGGCACTGGCCGCCGGAGCTTCGTCGATGAATGTGATGCCCCGGGCATCGAAGCGCGCGCTGCGGCCCTCGGCCAGCGTCTCGCGCCGGCCTTGCGCGGTCCGGATCTCGACGCTGTGCTCGAGCATGCCGACCTGGCTGTGCGTGGCGTCGAGCCGGACGACGAAGCCGGTGCCCAGCGCGCGCAGCGTGCCATGCACCGTGCGCACGATGAAGGGCGCGTCCTCGCCGGGGCGTACCGACGCAGCCTGCGCGATCAGCGCGCCCTGGCGCAGGGTCACGGTGCGGTGGCCGGCGCGGAAGTCCAGGTCGACCGCGGAGCGCGCATCGAGCGTGAGCCGGCTGCCGTCGGGCAGTGCGAGCTCGCGCCGCTCGCCCGTGCCGGTGCGCAGGTCGGCCGTCAGCTGCGCAAGGGGCAGCTGGCGCTCGGCGACCAGCGCTGCACCGGCCGCGAGGCCACCCAGCCCGAGCGCACCGCGCAGCAGCCGGCGGCGCTGGCGGGTGCGGGCATCCTGCCGGGCGAGCACCTCGCCCAGCAGGGCGCCCGGCGCATCGGCTGCGGCCCCGCGCGCCGGTGCCAGCGTGCCGACGAGCGCGCCGCTCAATTGCTGCCAGGCCTGCCGGTGATGGGGGCTGGCGAGCAGCCAGGCATCGAAGTCGCGCCGTTCGGCGGCCGTGGTGTCGCCCGAATGCAGCGCCACCATCCAGCGCACCGCCGCCTGGGTGGCGGCGTCGAGTTCGAGCGCCACGGTCACACGCTGGCCGTGACGCGTGCCGTGCACGCAAGGCCCGCCTGCTGGCGTGCCATGGCCATGGCGATGCGCCCGAAGGCCTCGGCCATGTGTCGGCGCACCGTGCTGTGCGAGATGCCGAGTTCGGCCGCGATCGCGTGGTAGCCCAGGCCGTCGAGCTGGCTCAGCAGGAAGGCCTGGTGCGCCTTGAGCGCGAGGCCGTCGAGGGCCTGGGCGATGTGCTCGAGCGTCTCGATCAGCACGGCGCGCTCTTCGGGCGAGGGGGCCGTCTCCTCGGGGCGCAGGGCCAGCGTGTCCAGGTAGGCGCGCTCCAGGTCGCGTCGGCGCCAGAACGAGAACAGCAGGCGTTTCGCGATGGTGGTGAGAAAGGCGCGCGGTTCCTGGACCGCCTCGAGGTCCCGCTGGCCGACCATCCGCACGAAGGTCTCGGAAGCCAGGTCCTGGGCGTCGGCGACATTGCCCAGGCGGGCCTGCAGTCGGCCGGTCAGCCACGCATGGTGGTCCGAGAACAGCTGTTGCACGAGGTGCATGGGGTCGGATGCAGGGCGAGAGGCGGACATTGGCGGCGATTGTAGTTATTCAATGAGAATCGTTCCCATCTGTCCGGGCGCGGAATGACCGCGGTCGCGGTCGGTGTCCGGCTTTTGCGCTACAACCGACGCCTTCCGTTTGTTTTTCTCGCCGCGTGAAGCGGCAACCGACCATGCAATCCTTCGACGTCGACGACATCGTCCGCGCCCTGCGCGACGCACGCCATGAATGGCGCGACTCGCAAAAGCGCTCCCGCGAACCCGTGGGCCGTGAATTCCCCTCGCGCGAGGCCCTGACCGAGATCGTCGAGGCGCTCAAGGGCGCGCTGTTCCCGATGCGGCTGGGCCCGCCCGACCTGCGCCACGAGAGCGAGGATTTCTACGTCGGCCACACGCTGGACGCGGCGCTGATGGGCCTGGTCACGCAGGCCCGGCTCGAGCTGCGCTACGTGGGGCGCCAGCAGTCGCTCGACGAGGCGGCGCTCGACGCGCAGGCCAGCGCGGCGGTCAAGGCCTTCGGCGCCTCGCTGCCGCAGATCCGCCGCCTGCTCGACAGCGACGTGCTGGCCGCCTACCAGGGCGACCCCGCGGCGCGCAGCGTGGACGAGGTGCTGCTGTGCTATCCGGGTGTGCTGGCGATGATCCATCACCGCCTCGCGCACCGGCTCTACGGCCTGGGCCTGCCGCTGCTGGCGCGCATCGTGGCCGAGCTGGCCCATGGGCAGACCGGCATCGACATCCACCCGGGCGCGACCATCGGCGCCGGCTTCTTCATGGACCACGGCACCGGCGTGGTGATCGGCGAGACGGCGGTGATCGGCGAGCGCGTGCGGCTCTACCAGGCGGTGACGCTGGGCGCCAAGCGCTTCCCGACCGATGCCGAGGGCCATCTGCAGAAGGGCCTGCCACGCCATCCAGTGGTGGAGGACGACGTGGTGATCTATGCCGGCGCGACCATCCTCGGGCGGGTCACGCTGGGCAAGGGCGCGACCATCGGCGGCAATGTCTGGATCACCGACGACGTGCCCGCGGGCGCCAGCGTCACGCAGGCCAGCCTGCAGAAGAAGCCGTGCACCTGACGCACACATCCTGAGACATGTCTCGGGGTCATACTGTGCCTTCCGCCTCTCCCTGGAGAACGCCATGAATGCCGCAGTGAATCCCCAGCGCCTGCTCGAACCCGACGCGTCGACCGACCATGTGCTGGGCCCGCCCGGCGCGCGCGCCACGCTGGTCGAGTACGGCGATTTCGAGTGCCCGTCCTGTGCCCAGGCCTACCCGGCCGTGAAGATCATGCTGGACCACTTCGGGCCCAAGGTGCGCTTCGTGTTCCGGCACTTCCCGCTGCGCGAGGTGCACCCGCATGCCGAGCTGGCGGCCGAGGCGGCCGAAGCCGCGGGCGCGCAGGGCAAGTTCTGGCCTTTCCACGACCTGCTGTTCACCCATGCGCACCGGCTGGGCGAGGCGCACCTGCGCGAGCATGCGCAGCAGGCCGGACTGGACATGGCGCGCTTCGAGAACGAACTGCGAGACCATGTCTACCTGCAGCGCGTGCAGGAGCAGATGCAGGTCGCGACCCAGTTGCGGGTGCGCGCCACCCCGACCTTCTACCTCAACGGCGAGTTCGTCGACGTGTCCTTCGGGCTGCTGCACCTGCAGCGGGCCATCGAACGCGTGCTCGACCCCGCCTGAGCCCTTTTTCGTCCACTTCCACTTCTGGAGAGATTGCATGAGTCAGTACAAGATCGCGGTCGTCATCGGCAGCCTGCGCAAGGATTCGTTCAACCGCAAGCTGGCGCTGGCGCTGGCCCACCTCGCGCCCTCGGACTTCACCTTCGAGCACCTGGAGATCGGCGACCTGCCGCTCTACAACCAGGACGACGACGGCAACCAGGCGCCGGCCGTGAAGCGGCTGAAGACCGAGATCGCGGCGGCCCAGGGCCTGCTGTTCGTGACGCCGGAATACAACCGCTCGGTGCCGGGCGTGCTGAAGAACGCGATCGACCACGCCTCGCGGCCCTACGGCCAGAACGCCTGGGGCGGCAAGCCGGCCGGGGTGATCGGGGTGTCGGTGGGCGCCATCGGCACCGCGCTGGCGCAGCAGCACCTTCGCAACGTGCTGGCCTACCTCGACGTGCCGACGCTGGGCCAGCCCGAGGCCTTCATCCAGAACAAGGAAGGGCTGTTCGACGACAAGGGCCACGTGTCGGAGGCCAGCAAGCAGTTCCTGCAGAGCTGGGTCGACAAGTACGTGGCCTGGGTCAAAACACACAACGGAAGCTGAGCCTCGACACGGGCCCCAGGGCCCGTCGGGTTCAGGCGGCCAGCTGGCTGACGGCCTGGTTGGCCGCTTCGGCCGTGGCGGTGCGGATGTCGGCGCGGGCCGATTCGATGGCCGCGGCCTTGGGCGCGTCGCCCATCGCCAGGCCTTCGGCGCGCACGATGCGCACGTCGGTGATGCCGAAGAAGCCGAACACCACCTTGAGGTAGCTTTCCTGGTGCTCGGCGGCCTGGCCACCTTCGCTGGTGGAGTAGATGCCGCCGCGCGACGAAGCCACGATCACGGTCTTGCCGCCGGCCAGGCCGACCGGGCCCTTCTCGGTGTACTTGAAGGTGCGGCCGGCCTGCGCCAGGCGGTCGATCCAGGCCTTGAGCTGGGTCGGGATGCTGAAGTTGTAGAGCGGTGCGCCCACCACGATCACGTCGGCCGCCAGGAACTGGCTCACCAGCTTTTCCGAGACCGCGTTCTCGCGCTTCTGCGCTTCGGTCGGCTCGGCCTGCACGCCGACCTTGATGCCCAGGGCGTTGGCGTCGAAATGGTTGGGGGTGTCGACGGCCAGGTCGAGGTAGTCGACCGTGGTGTCGGGGTGTGCACGGCGCCATTCGGCGACGATGTCGGCCGTGAGTTGGCGGGAGACGGAGTTGGTGCCCAGAACGCTGGCGTCCACTTGCAGAAGTTTCATGATCAATCGCTCGCTTTCGATTCAGAAGGGTCGGCACGGAAGGCCGGCATGGAGAGAATTCTATTTTTGTGACCAGTGGCTGATAAGTCGGTAAATTTGCGCCACATCGTTCTCCATTTGGGACAATAAGCCGATGCAAGACCTCAACGACATGGTGTTCTTCGCCGAGGTGGCGGAGCGGGGCGGCTTCACCGCCGCCAGCAAGGCGCTGGGCGTGCCGAAGTCCCGGCTCTCGCGCCGCGTGGCCGACCTCGAGGCCTCGCTGGGCGTGCAGCTGCTCCAGCGCAGCACGCGGCGGCTGTCGCTCACGCCCGCGGGCGAGCTCTACCTGCGCTACTGCGTGGAGATGCGCGACGCGGCCCAGGCCGCCTCCGAGGCCGTGTCCCAGGTGCAGACCGAGCCGCGCGGCACGGTGCGCATCACCTGCCCGGTGACGCTGGCGCAGAGCAGCGTGGGGCCTTTGCTGCCGGTGTTCATGCGCCGCTTCCCCGGCGTCCGCATCGAGATGCGGGTGCTCAACCGGCCGGTCGACCCGGTGGAGGAGGGGGTCGACCTGGCCCTGCGCGTGCGTCCGGCCATCGAGGACAGCGCCACGCTGGCGGCCCGCAGCTTCGGCGAGAGCCGCGGCATGCTGGTGATGAGCGCCGAGCGGCTGCCCAACCAGGGGGCCTTGCAGGGGCCGGAAGACCTGGCGCGCATCGACACGGTCGCCATGTCCTCCGGCGACGGCCGCGCCACGCTCGCGCTGGCCGGTCCCGACGGCCGCACCTACCAGGCGGTGCACCACCCGCGCTACGTGGCCGACGACCTGCTGACGCTCAAGATCGCGATCATGCAGGGCGTGGGCGCCGGCATGCTGCCCGACTACATGTGCCGGCGCGAGCTGGCCAGCGGCGAACTGGTGGAGGTGCTGCCCGGCTGGGCGCCGCAGGCCGGCGTGGTGCACGCGATGTACGCGCCGCGCCGGGCGCTGGTGCCGGCGGTGCGACAGCTGCTGGATTTTCTGGCCGAACACCTGGACGGGCACGAACCCACGGGCTGCGCGAGCGAGGAGGAGGCGGCGCTCCGGGTCGCGCTTAGTGCCAAAAAGACATATTCAAACAATTAGATATTCGTTTGTTATCCGAGCCGGCCTTTCCACAATCGGTGCTCCAACCCCATTCCACTGAGGAGCGACGACCATGGCCACCCTTCGACTCGGCGACACCGCCCCCGATTTCCTGCAGGACTCCAGCGAAGGTCCGATCCAGTTCCACCAGTGGGCTGGCGATTCCTGGGTGGTGCTGTTCTCGCACCCGGCCGACTTCACGCCGGTCTGCACCACCGAGCTGGGCAAGACGGCCGCGCTGTCGGGCGAGTTCGCCAAGCGCGGCGTGAAGCCCATCGCCGTGAGCGTAGACCCGGTCGACAAGCACCAGGGCTGGATCGCCGACATCAACGAGACGCAGAACACCACGGTCAACTTCCCGATCCTGGCCGATGCCGACCGCAAGGTGGCCGACCTGTACGACATGATCCACCCGAACGCCTCGACCACCGCCACGGTGCGCAGCGTGTTCATCATCGACCCCAAGCACGTGGTGCGCACCACGCTGACCTACCCGGCCAGCACCGGCCGCAACTTCGACGAGATCCTGCGCGTGATCGATTCGCTGCAGCTCACCGACAGCCACAAGGTCGCGACGCCCGCCAACTGGAAGGACGGCGACGACGTGGTGATCATCCCCAGCCTGCAGGACCCGGCCGAACTGGCCCAGCGCTTCCCCAAGGGCTTCAAGGCCGTGCGTCCGTACCTGCGCGTGACGCCCCAGCCGAACAAATAAGACGCGATGAAGCTGGCGTTGATCACCGGCGCGCACGCGCCGGCTGCCGGGCGGGTGCGGTGACGCATCGCGTCGTCATCGTTCCGGGCTGGCGCGATTCGGGTCCCGGCCACTGGCAGAGCCTGTGGGCCAAGGGCCTGGCCGACGCCGCGCGCGTGGTGCAGGACGACTGGGTCTCGCCCCGGCGCGAATCCTGGATCCGGGCGATCGGCGACCTGATCCTCGCGCAGGACGCACCGGTGGTCGTGGCCGCCCACAGCCTGGGCTGCATCGCGGTCGCGCACCTGCCGCCGCCGGTGGTCGAGCGCATCGCCGGTGCCCTGCTGGTGGCCCCGGCCGACCCCGAACGCCGCGCGGCCCTGGCCGATTTCGCGCCCGTGCCCTACGCCGCGCTGCCCTACCGCAGCATCGTGGTGGCCAGCAGCAACGACCCCTTCTGCCCGGTGCGCCTGGCCGGCGCCTATGCGCGGGCCTGGGGCAGCGAATTCGTTCGCATGCAGAATGCGGGCCACATCAACGTCGACTCGGGGCACGGGGACTGGCCGCTCGGCCTGGCACTGCTCCAGTCGCTGACCGAAGCGCCCAGCCAGATGCTGGCGGGCCGACCCTCTTCAGAACCTTTGGCAACTCCATGACCACCAGAATCAAGACCCTCCTCGTCGCCGTCGCCTTCGCCGCGGCCGGTTCCGCCGCGCTGGCGCAGACCACGACCCTGCTCAACGCCTCGTACGACGTGGCGCGCGAGTTCTACAAGGACATCAACCCGGCCTTCATCGCAAGCTACAAGAAGGCCACCGGCAAGGACGTGAAGGTCGACCAGGCGCACGGCGGCTCGAGCGCCCAGGCGCGCGCGGTGGGTGACGGCCTCGACGCCGACGTCGTGACCATGAACACCACCACCGACATCGACTACCTGGCCGGCCTGGGCGTGGTGGCCAAGGACTGGTCCAAGCGCTTCCCCGACAACGCGTCGCCCACCACCTCGACCATGCTGTTCCTGGTGCGCAACGGCAACCCCAAGGGCATCAAGGACTGGGACGACCTGACCAAGCCCGGCGTGCAGGTCGTGGTGGTCAACCCCAAGACCGGCGGCAACGGTCGCTACGCCTACCTCGCGGCCTGGGGCTACGTGAAGAAGAAGGGCGGCAGCGACGCGCAGGCCGCCGAGTTCGTGGGCAAGCTGTTCAAGAACGTGCCGGTGCTGGGCAAGGGCGGCCGCGACGCCACCACCATCTTCCTGCAACGCAACATCGGCGACGTGCTGATCACCTTCGAATCCGAAGTGCTGTCGATCGACCGCGAATTCGGCGCCGGCAAGGTCGACGCCGTCTACCCCTCGATCAGCGTGCTGGCCGAGAACCCGGTGGCCGTGGTCGAGCGCACCGTGGCCAAGAAGGGCACGGCCGACGTGGCCAAGGCCTACCTCGACTTCCTGTACTCGGAAGAGGGCCAGGAAATCGCCGCCAAGCATGCACTGCGTCCGCGTTCGCCGGCCGTGCTCAAGAAGTACGCCAGCACCTTCAAGCCGGTGCAGCTGTTCACGGTGCAGGAACTGTTCGGCGGCCTGGCCGAAGCGCAGAAGGTGCACTTCAACGACGGCGGCCAGTTCGACAAGATCTACACCCCCGGCAAGTGACACGCCCCGCAGGTGGCGGCGCACGGCGCGTCGCCTTCTTCCTCCCCCCTGCCGGGGGGCAACACCCGCGGTCCGGCGAAGCCGGTTCCGCGGTGTTCCACGAATAAGACCATGGGCTCAACATGAGTGGTGTGACTTCTTCGGCGCTGTCGTCCGCGACAGCGCCGCTTTCGCGTCCAGGGCGACGCAACAACCGCGTGCTGCCGGGCTTCAACCTGACGCTCGGCTACGCGCTGCTGTACCTCTGCCTGATCGTGCTGATCCCGCTGTCGGCGCTGGTCTTCAAGACCTTCACGCTGACCTGGGACCAGTTCTGGGTGGCCGTGACCGCGCCGCGCGTGATGGCCTCGTACCGGCTGACCTTCGGCGCCTCGCTGATCGCGGCACTGGTCAACCTGGTGTTCGGGCTGCTGCTGGCCTGGGTGCTGGTGCGCTACAAGTTCCCGGGCAAGAAGATCATCGATGCGCTGGTCGACCTGCCCTTCGCGCTGCCGACCGCGGTGGCCGGCATCTCGCTGACCGCGCTGCTGGCCGGCAACGGCTGGGTCGGCCAGTACCTCGAGCCGCACGGCATCAAGCTGGCCTTCACGCCTGCGGGCGTGGTGGTCGCGCTGATCTTCGTCGGCTTGCCCTTCGTGGTGCGCACGGTGCAGCCGGTGCTCGAAGACACCGAGAAGGAACTGGAAGAGGCCGCCACCTCGCTGGGCGCCACGCGCCTGCAGACCTTCACCCGCGTGATCTTCCCGTCGATCCTGCCGGCGCTGCTGACCGGCTTCGCGATGGCCTTCGCGCGCGCGATCGGCGAGTACGGCTCGGTGATCTTCATCGCGGGCAACATGCCCATGATCTCGGAGATCACGCCGCTGATCATCATCGGCAAGCTCGAGCAGTACGACTACGCTGGCGCGACCGCGGTGGCGCTGGTGATGCTGGTCATCTCCTTCCTGCTGCTGCTGGTGATCAATGGTCTCCAGGGCTGGCAACGCCGCCGTTCGGAAAGCTGACATGAGCGCTCCCCAAAAAGTCATCCGCCGCGCCAACGCCGGCACCACCGAGGCGCCCTGGGTCCGCTGGACGCTGATCGGCATCGCGCTGCTGTTCATGTTCCTGTTCCTGATCCTGCCGCTGGCCGCGGTGGCGACCGAGGCCTTGCGCAAGGGCTTCGGCGCCTACCTCGAGGCGCTGAAGGAACCCGACGCCTGGAGCGCGATCCGGCTCACGCTGATCACCGCCGCCATCGCCGTGCCGCTGAACCTGGTGTTCGGCGTCGCGGCGGCCTGGGCCATCGCCAAGTTCGAGTTCCGCGGCAAGGCCGTGCTGACCACGCTGGTCGACCTGCCGTTCGCGGTGTCGCCGGTGGTCGCGGGCCTGATCTACGTGCTGGTGTTCGGCGCCCAGGGCTGGTTCGGCCCGTGGCTGGCCGCGCACGACATCAAGATCATCTTCGCGGTGCCCGGCATCGTGCTGGCGACCGTGTTCGTGACCTTCCCCTTCATCGCGCGCGAACTGATCCCGCTGATGCAGGCGCAGGGCACCGACGAGGAGCAGGCCGCGATCGTGCTGGGCGCGACCGGCTGGCAGACCTTCTGGCGCGTGACACTGCCCAACATCAAGTGGGGCCTGTTGTACGGCGTGATCCTGTGCAATGCGCGCGCCATGGGCGAGTTCGGCGCGGTGTCGGTGGTCTCGGGCCACATCCGCGGCCAAACCAACACCATGCCGCTGCATGTCGAGGTGCTCTACAACGAGTACCAGTCGGTCGCGGCCTTCGCCGTGGCCTCGCTGCTGGCCATCCTGGCGGTGGTCACGCTGGTCATCAAGTCGGTGATCGAGTGGCGCCACGAGCGCGAGATGAAGGCCATTGCCGAACTGCCTCCTGAGCGTCCGGCGACCGTGTAAGAGGAAATTCGAACTGCCGGACGCAGAGGACGCAAAAACTCGCAAAAAAAACGCGAAAGGATCCAGAAGAAGATTTTCGGATGTTCCTTTTGCGTCCTTCGCGAAACCTTCGCGTCCTCTGCGTCCGGGCATCCGATCCCGATTTAGAAAGATCCCATGAGCATCGAAATCCGCAACGTCAGCAAGCAGTTCGGCGACTTCCGCGCGCTGAACGACGTCAATCTCGACATCGCCTCGGGCGAGCTGGTCGCGCTGCTGGGCCCCTCGGGCTGCGGCAAGACCACGCTGCTGCGCATCATCGCGGGCCTGGAAACGGCCGACCAGGGCAGCATCCTGTTCTCGGGCGAGGACACCACCGACGTGCATGTGCGCGAGCGCCAGGTCGGCTTCGTGTTCCAGCACTACGCGCTGTTCCGCCACATGACCGTGTTCGAGAACGTGGCCTTCGGCCTGCGCGTGAAGCCGCGCAAGGAGCGCCCCTCGGACGCGCAGATCAAGCAGAAGGTGACCGACCTGCTGAAGCTGGTGCAGCTCGACTGGCTGGCCGACCGCTATCCCTCGCAGCTGTCCGGCGGCCAGCGGCAGCGCATCGCGCTGGCGCGGGCGCTGGCGGTGGAGCCCAA
Organism: Variovorax sp. J2P1-31; assembly: GCF_030317215.1. Classification (NCBI taxonomy): domain Bacteria; kingdom Pseudomonadati; phylum Pseudomonadota; class Betaproteobacteria; order Burkholderiales; family Comamonadaceae; genus Variovorax; species Variovorax sp. J2P1-31. Next base: position 1,340,243 of record NZ_JASZYA010000002.1, on the reverse strand, counting down.
GGTGCTGCTGCTCGACGAGCCCTTCGGCGCGCTCGACGCCAAGGTGCGCAAGGAACTGCGCCGCTGGCTGCGCCGGCTGCACGACGAGCTGCACGTGACCTCGATCTTCGTCACCCACGACCAGGAAGAGGCGCTCGAGGTGGCCGACCGCGTGGTGGTGATCAACAAGGGCCGGATCGAGCAGGTCGGCTCGCCGCAGGAGGTCTGGGACCATCCGGCCAGCCCCTTCGTCTACGGCTTCCTGGGCGACGTCAACCTGTTCCACGGCCGCGCCCACGAAGGCGAGGTGCAGCTCGAAGGCATCCGCCTGCAGTCGCCCGAGCACAGCGGCGTGCAGGACAGCAAGGCGCTGGCCTATGTGCGCCCGCACGACCTGACGGTCGAACGCTATGTCACGGGCGCGTCCAGCGGCGGCCTGGTCGCGAAGATCGAGCGCGCAATCGTGGTCGGACCGATCGCGCGGCTGGAACTCCGGCCGGTCGAAACGGATCAGCATAATCCTGCGTCCGGAACCATCATCGAAGCGCAACTCCCTGCGCAACAGTTCCGGGACCTGGGTCTAGGCGAAGGCGACACGGTCGTCGCCACGCCACGCAAGGCCAAGGTATTCGTGGAAGACTGGGTATCCCCTTGATCTCTTGGTATTTCGCGGCGCCGCGCCGCGCCCTGGCGCTGATCTGTCTGGCCTGCGTGGCCATGCTGGCTTTCGGCATGTACCTGCAGCACGTGGTCGGGCTCGAACCCTGTCCGATGTGCATCGTGCAGCGCTATGCGCTGGTGCTGGTGGCGGTGTTCACCGGCCTGGCCGCGCTGACCGGCCAGCCGGTGCTGCAGAAGACGGGCGCCGCGCTGGCGCTGGTCAGCGCCGCGGGCGGCGCCTACACCGCGGCGCAGCAGAGCTGGCTGCAGTGGTATCCGCCCGAAACGGTGTCCTGCGGCCGCGACATCTACGGGATGATCGAGACCTTCCCGCTGCAGCGCGCCATCCCGATGATCTTCCGCGGCAGCGGCGACTGCTCGAAGGTCGACTGGACCTTCCTCGGCCTGTCGATCGCCAACTGGTCCTTCGTCTGCTTCGTCGTCTTCGCGCTGCTGCTGGTCGTGCTGCTGTTCAGGCGCGCCCGCTGAGGATCGCGTTCACAGCGTGGGCAGCAGGCCGCCCACGGCCGCCAGCGTCCCGTTGCTCTGGCTGAAGCTCAGCTTGGTCTGCGTGAGGTAGGCCGTCACCAGCAGGGGCGGCCGCCCCGGCGGCCAGACGATCGCCACGTCGTTGTTGGTGCCGAAGGCGCCGGCCCCCGTCTTGTCGCCCACGGTCCAGCCGGCCGGGAGGCCCGCGCGCAGGCGCAGGCCGCCGGTCTGGTTGGCCACCAGCCAGTCGCGCAGGCGCTCGCGCGAGGGCGGCTTCAGGGTGTCGCCGAGCAGCAGCGTGTGCAGCAGGCCGAGCATCGCGCCCGGCGTGGTCGTGTCGCGCGGATCGCCGGCCAGGGCCTCGTTGAGCGTGGGCTCGGTGCGGTCCAGCCGCGTCATCGTGTCGCCCAGCGCACGCAGCCAGGCGGTCAGCGCGGCCGGCCCGCCGAAGCTGTCCAGCAGCAGGTTGGCCGCGGCGTTGTCGCTCTGGACGATGGCGGCCTCGCACAGCGCCGCCAGGGGCATGCGCTGGCCCACGCGGGGTTCGGTCAGCGGCGAGTGCGGCAGGATGGCCGCGCGTTCGATGGGCAGCGTGCGCTCGAGCGTCTCCCGGCCCGCATCGACGCGCTGCAGCACCAGCGCCGCCGCCAGCCACTTGAAGGTGCTGCACATCGGGAAGCGCTCGTCGGCGCGGTGGCCGATGCGCCGGCCGTCGGCGGTGTCGAGGATGCACACGCCCAGCCGGCCGCCGCTCTCGGCCTCGATGCGCTGGAGGGCCTGCGCGATGCGGCTGTCGGCCGCCGGGGTGCCGGCCTCGGCACCCATCGCGAGCGCGGCCAGTGCGCTGCCCATGGCCAATGAAAAATGACGTCTCTGCATGATGCTCTTGTGCGTTGTGGATCGAGCGTCGGACGATATCGAAGGGCAGGCGCCGAATCCAATGCTAAGAAAGAGGGCCAGCCATAAGAAAATCTGGGCCATGCAACTTCCGCTCAATGCCCTGCGCGCCTTCGAGGTGTCGGCGCGCCACCTCAGCTTCACCCGCGCTGCGCTCGAGCTGCACGTCACGCAGACCGCGGTGAGCCAGCATGTGAAGAAGCTCGAGGAGCGCGTCGGCGCGACCCTGTTCCGGCGCCTGCCGCGCGGCCTGGCGCTGACCGACGAGGGCGCGGCGCTGCTGCCGGTGCTCGCGCAGTCCTTCGGCCGCATCGAGAGCGTGCTGGCCCAGTTCGGCGAAGGGCAGGCGCGCGAGCCGCTGACGGTGGGCGTGGTCGGCACCTTCGCGGTCGGCTGGCTGATGCCGCGGCTGCAGGATTTCCAGCAGCTGCATCCCTTCGTCGACCTGCGCCTGTTCACCCACAACAACCGGGTCGACATCGCGGGCGAGGGGCTGGACTATGCGGTGCGCTTCGGCGATGGCGCCTGGCACGGCACCGAGGCCGAGCCCCTGATGCCCTCGCCGCTGTCGCCGGTGTGCGCGCCGCTGCTGGCGCCCGCCCTGCAGCGGCCGGCGGACCTGCACCGCACGACGCTGCTGCGCTCCTACCGCAGCGACGAATGGCCGGCCTGGTTCGCGGCCGCGGGTGTCGACTGCCCGGTGGTCCGCGGCGCGGTCTTCGATTCCTCGCTGACCATGGCCGAAGCCGTGGCGCAGGGCGCGGGCGTGGCGCTGCTGCCGGTCGCGATGTTCGGCCGCGAGCTGCGCCAGGGGCGGCTGGTGCGGCCCTTCGCCACCGAGACGCAGAACGGCCGCTACTGGCTCACGCGGCTCAAGTCCAGGCCCGAGAGCGAGGCGATGAAGGCCTTCCGCGACTGGCTGCTGCCGGCCGCGAACTACAGCGGCAGCGTGTCGAAGGCGCCGTAGGCCGTGGCCAGCCAGGTCTTCACGCGCTGGCGTTCCAGCAGGCCCAGCGCGTGCGGGCCTTCGCGGTCGTTGACCGCCTTCCAGAAGCTGCTGTTCTGGGCGTCGATCTTGCGCATGCTGGCCTCGTGCAGGCGCGGCAGCGCGATCACGCGGGCGCCGTGGGCGCTGGCCTTGGCCAGCGACTGCGAGGCCAGCAGCATGCCGAAGTCGCTGCCGCGGCCGTAGTTCTGCACTACGATGTAGTTGGGGCGCTCGCCGAAGGTGTCGATCAGCGTGCCCAGCAGGTCGGTGGAGTCGCGGCCGTCGTCCAGCACATGCCAGAAGTTGACCGCCACGCCCATCTCGGCGAACAGGTCGAACAGGTCCGATTCCTTGATCCAGCGTGACAGCGGCGCCAGCGTCTGCGCCGCGAGGTCGACGATCACGCTCTGCGCCGGGTTGCTCTCGAAGCCGTTCACCACCTTGTCCAGGCCCTCGAAGCTGTCGACCACCACCGGCGAGGCGAAGCCCTCGTAGAAGCGGGTGAAGGAGCTGTGCGAGCGGTCGGTGTCGAAGCCGGTGAAGGGGCGGCTGTGGTCGATGAAGTACTGCGCCAGCACCCGTGCGGTGACCGACTTGCCGACCCCGCCTTTTTCGCCGCCGATGAAGTTGAGGGAGCTCATGAGGTGTGCCTGGTCAGGGGTTGGGAAGGGGGATGAGGAACGGGAAGAACCGGTGAAGCATTTTAGGTGCCACGTCGCGCCAGGCCCTGGAGCAGGCCGTGGTCGCGCAGGCGGGCCGCGAGCCTTGCCTTCCAGGGCGCGGGCAGCGTGGCGGTCTCGATCATCGCCGGCCAGGCGGCGCGCGCGGCGCGTGCCGTGTCGGCGATGGCGCGGCGCACCCGCGGCTCGTGCAGGCCGGCGGCGAAGCAGAAGGCGCGCATGCGCGTGGGGGTGAACAGCGCGCTGCGCGCCGCCGGGGTGCGCGCGTTGGGTGCGGCCGGCATCAGCGGCAGGCCGTGGCCTTCGACGCCCTGCATCGCGGCATAGGCCACGATGTCGTAGGCCGGCGCGAAGCGCGGCGTGCGGCCGTCGGGGTAGAGCAGGCCGAAGTTCTTCAGGTGGGCATCGGGGTTGCCCAGCAGGTCGTTCACCACCAGCCGGCGCAGCAGCTCGAGCACCGCGTCCTCGCCCAGCGAGGGGAAGGCCTGCATCGCCAGCGCCATGTCGAGGTAGCTGGCGCCGTACTTGTGCTGCGGGTCGATCGCCAGCACCTGGGCGAAGTCCTCGAAGTGGATGCGCTTCGCGCCGTCGCGGTCGAAGCGCGTGACGGCCAGGAAGTCCGGCTCGTCGGGCAGCGCGTAGCTGTGCTCGGCCTGGATCGCGGCCAGCGGCGCGAGTTCGGCATGGCAGACCTCGACCCCGGCGGCGCGCGCCATCTCGAGCGAGAGCATCTCCAGTTGCGGCATGTGCGGCCGGCCCGCCACCGGCAGCTTGGCGATCACGCGGGTGCTCTTGCCCGCGCGGGTGCGCGCCACGTAGCGCCCGCCCTGGCGCCGCAGCCCCAGCTTGGGCTGCACGCCCGAGACCGAGATGCCCTGCGGCAGCGGCAGCTCGACCACCGACATCTCCAGCGCGTCCTGGTCCTGGGTGATCAGGCGCTGCAGCGTGGCGCGGTCGACCGTGGTCGGGCGCGCGCTGACCGCGCCCGGCAGGTCGCCGCCGCAGGCCGCGAGCAGCTCGAAATGGTCGTCCTCGCGGCAGCCGCGCAACTGCGCGATGTGGGTGCGCAGCACACCTTCGGGCAGCAGGTTCTGGAAGTAGGGCGGCAGCTTGCCGCCCTGGGCGTTGAACAGCGGGTTCTTGACGTCGCTCCAGAGCGCCGACTGCGCCGAGGCATCGGCCGCCACCATCGACAGCGACAGCACCTCGGCCGGCGGCGCCGCGATCAGCGCCGGGTCGGCCACGAAGCGGCACAGGTCGGCGTACTGGAACAGCTGGCCGAAGGGCCGGCCGCCGAGCGCGATCTCGAGGATCTTGACGTTCATGAGGCGGACGCGGGGGGCTTGCCCTGCGGGGCCACCGCGGCGCCCACGCGCGTGGCCACCGGCCGGTAGGCCGGATCGTCGGCCGCGCCGGCGGGGGCGCCGAAGCCGCGCGGCGTGAGGTGGAGTTCCAGCTCGAGCGCATCGGCCAGCGCCAGCAGCGACGAGAGCTGGGGATTGGCCTGCGGGCCCAGCGCGTTGCGCACCGAGCGCTCGGTCAGGCCCGAGCGCTGCGCGACCTGGTCGAGCGTGAGCCCGAGCGCCTCGCGCCGGGCCGCCAGCTGCACGATGAGGGCCTTCTTGTCCATGGAAACATAATACCTTTTTCGAGGAAAAAGGAAATATGTTTCCTATTGCTTGGCCATCGACAGGAAGGGGCCGAGGCTGCCCATGAGCCAGCCCTGGGCGAAATCGAGGGCCGCGCGGCGGTACTTCTCGTCGGCCTGTGCGGCCAGCAGGTCCAGCCGCGCCACGACCTTCGACAGCTCGCGGTCCACCAGCAGGTTGCGGCCGCGCTCGCTGACCTCCGTGGCCAGCAGCAGCGGTTGGCCGTCGGGGCCGGTCCTGGAGCCGATCAGCCACAGCGAGATCTCCATGTTGCGCGCGGCGCGGTAGCTGTTCTCGGCATTCACGCCGTCGATCATCGTCTGCTCCCAGGTGTCGCCGTTGGCCTGCTTGAGCATGGTGGCCCAGCCGTAGACCAGGGCGGCGACGCGGTCGCCGGCATAGGGCGGCGGGCCGGCGTCGAAGGCCAGGCGCACCGCATCGATGCCGTGGGTGCCGCGCAGCGCCGCCAGCGGCACGCCCTGCATGACCGCGTTCCAGGTGCGCTCGGTCGCGTCTTCGGGGCTGGTGGCCCACTTGCGCCATTCGCGCGGATTGCGGCGGTAGAGCGAGAGCTGCACCCGTCGGATCGACTGCAGGTTGTCGCGCAGCGCCAGGTTCGCGATCCGGTTGGCGCCCGATTGCCACCACTCCCGGCTGTCGTAGTTCTGGGCCCGTTCGGTGTCGCGGGTGGCGGCACAGCCGGCCAGCCCGAACGCCAGCGCGGCCGCGACGAGGATCCGGGTGCGGCGAGGCGTGAAAGCGCGGTGTTCGCGGGCTCGGGGAAAGAGGGAATCGCGCATGGTGTGCACGTTATCATCGCGGCCTCGGGCGGCAGCCGGCCGGCTGTGCATTTTTCCTTACAAATCAACACCTTGGCTTTCGGGCCAGGTTGGAACGACCCCTCGTGCGTCTCAATTCCATCAAGCTTTCCGGCTTCAAGTCCTTCGCCGAGCCCACCAACTTCCTGCTGCCGGGCCAACTGGTCGGTGTGGTCGGGCCGAACGGCTGCGGCAAATCGAACATCATGGATGCGGTGCGCTGGGTGCTGGGCGAGTCGCGCGCCTCGGAGCTGCGCGGCGAGTCGATGCAGGACGTGATCTTCAACGGCACGACCACCCGCAAGCAGGCCAGCCGTTCGAGCGTGGAGCTGGTGTTCGACAACGCCGACCACCGCGCGGGCGGCCAGTGGGCGCAGTTCGCCGAGATCGCGGTGCGGCGCGTGCTCACGCGCGACGGCACCAGCAGCTACTACATCAACAACCAGCCGGTGCGCCGGCGCGACGTGCAGGACGTGTTCCTCGGCACCGGCCTGGGCCCGCGCGCCTACGCCATCATCGGCCAGGGCACGATCAGCCGGATCATCGAGTCCAAGCCCGAGGAACTGCGCCTGTTCCTGGAAGAGGCCGCGGGCGTGTCCAAGTACAAGGAACGCCGCCGCGAGACCGAGAACCGGCTGGGCGACACCCGCGAGAACCTGACGCGCGTCGAGGACATCCTGCGCGAGCTCAACACCAACCTCGAGCGGCTCGAGAAGCAGGCCGAGGTGGCGGCGCGCTACAACGCGCTCACGGCCGACGCCACGCGCAAGCAGCACCAGCTGTGGTTCCTCAAGCGCACCGAGAGCGAGGCCGACCAGGCCAAGATCAAGGCCGACGCCGACCGCGCGCTCAACGACCTGGAGTCGCGCACCGCCGACCTGCGGCGCATCGAGTCCGAGCTCGAGACCGTGCGCCAGGCGCATTACGCGGCCGGCGACCATGTCAACCAGGCGCAGGGCAAGCTCTACGAGGCCAGCGCCGAAGTCGGCCGGCTCGAGGGCGAGATCCGCTTCGTGGTCGAGGGCCGCCAGCGGGTCGAGCAGCGCCTGATCCAGCTGCGCGAACAGATCGGCCAGTGGAGCGGCCGGCGCGAACAGGCCGAGGTCGAGATCGAGACGCTGGCCGGGCAGGGCGTCGATGCCGAGGAGCAGGCCGAACTGCTGGCCGCGCAGCTCGAGGAACACGACGCGCGCATGCCCGAGCTGGAAGATGCACAGCAGCGCGCCCAGAACGAGGCCAATGCGCAGCGCGCGGCGGTGGTGCAGGTGCAGCAGCAGATCCAGGTGCTGGCCGCCGACCAGCGCAACATCGAGGAACAGAGCCGCCAGCTCACCCTGCGCAGCGAACGCCTGCGCACCGACAAGCAGGCGCTGGCCGCGCCCGACGAGGAGAAGCTGCAGGACCTGCAGTTCCAGTTCGCGGCCGCCCAGGAAGCGGCGGCCGAGGCCGACGCCCGCCTGCAGGACCTGCAGGAAGCCGTGCCGCAGCTCGACGACGACCGCCGCACGCGCCAGCAGGCCGTCAACACCGAGGTGGCGCGCCATGCCGACCTGTCGGCCCGGCTCGAGGCGCTCAAGGCGCTGCAGGAGAAGGTCAAGACCGACGGCAAGCTCGCGCCCTGGCTGGCCAAGCACGGCCTCGACGGGCTGCAGGGCCTGTGGAGCCGCATCCACATCGAACAGGGCTGGGAGAACGCGCTCGAGTCCGCGCTGCGCGAGCGCCTGGGCGCGCTGGAGGTCTCGCGGCTGGACATGGTGCGTGCCTTCGGTGGCGACGCGCCGCCCGCCAAGCTGTCCTTCTACAGCCCGCCCGCGGCCGGCCTGCCGCCCGGTGGCGGGACGCTGCCGCGCCTGTCGGACCTGCTGCGCGTCAACGACGCCGGCCTGCAGGCGCTGCTGGTCGACTGGCTGCACGGCTGCTACACCGCGGCCAGCTTCGAGGAGGCCCTGGCCCAGCGCGGCCAGCTCCAGCCCGGCGAGGCGATCTTCGTGCAGAGCGGCCATGCGGTCACGGCGCACAGCGCGAGCTTCTACGCGCAGGATTCCGAGCAGGCCGGCCTGCTGGGCCGCCAGCAGGAGATCGAGAACCTCGACCGCCAGCTGCGCGCCCAGACGCTGCTGAGCGAAGAGGCGCGGACCGCGCTGGTGCGCGCCGAGGCGGCGTACGCCGACGCCGCGCAGCGCCTGGTCACGGCGCGCCGCGAAGCCGGCGAGACGCAATCGCGCGCGCACGAGCTGCAGGTCGAGACGCTGCGCCTCACGCAGCTGGCCGAGCAGACCCGCGCGCGCAGCGAACAGCTCGCGGCCGACCTCGGCGAAGTCGATGCGCAGCTGGAAGACCTGCAGGAACGCCGCGTGGCCGCCGAAGGCCGCTTCGAGGAACTCGACATGCAGCTGGCCGACAGCCAGGAGCGCCATGCCCAGCTCGACGAGCGCGTGATCGAGGCCGGCCGCGCGCTGGCCGCCAGCCGCGACCAGCACCGCAGCCTGGAACGCCAGGCCCAGGAAGCCACCTTCACGCAGCGCAGCGTCGACGCCCGCCGCGGCGAACTGAGCCGCGCGATCGAGACCGCCGCGCAGCAGACCGTGGCGCTGGCCGACGAGCAGGAACGCGCCCAGGCCGAGCTCGGCCGGCTGTCGGATGCGGCCGCGCAGGCCGGCCTGCAGGATGCGCTGTCGCTCAAGCTCGAGCGCGAGACCGCGCTGGGCGCCTCGCGCAGCCAGTACGACGACCTCACGCTCAAGCTGCGCGCCAGCGACGAGCGCCGGCTGCAGCTCGAGCGCGAGCTCGATCCGCTGCGCCAGCGCATCACCGAATTCCAGCTCAAGGAACAGGCCGCGCGCCTGGGCTTCGAGCAGTACGCCACCTTGCTGGCCGACGCCCAGGCCGACCTGGAGGCGATCGCGCTGTCGATCGAGACCGACAAGGTGCGCCTGACCGGCCTGCAGGGAGAGATCGACCGGCTGCACCGCGAGGTGGCGGCGCTGGGCGCGGTCAACCTGGCGGCACTCGACGAACTGGCCATGGCCAGCGAACGCAAGACCTTCCTCGACGCGCAGTCGGCCGACCTGAACGAGGCCATCGGCACGCTGGAAGACGCGATCCGCAAGATCGACGGCGAGACCCGCGAGCTGCTGGGCGGCACCTTCAAGATCGTCAACGAGCACTTCAGCCGCATGTTCCCCGAGCTGTTCGGCGGCGGCAACGCGCGCCTGGTGATGACCGGCGACGAGATCCTCGACGCCGGCGTGCAGGTGCTGGCGCAGCCGCCCGGCAAGAAGAACCAGACCATCCACCTGCTGTCCGGCGGCGAGAAGGCGCTCACCGCCATCGCGCTGGTGTTCGCGATCTTCCAGCTGAACCCTGCGCCCTTCTGCCTGCTGGACGAAGTGGACGCGCCGCTGGACGACGCCAACACCGAACGCTATGCCAAACTGGTGTCCGCCATGAGCAAGAGCACGCAGTTCCTTTTCATCAGCCACAACAAGATCGCGATGGAGATGGCCGAACAGCTGATCGGCGTGACCATGCAGGAGCAGGGCGTGTCGCGCATCGTGGCGGTGGACATGGAGTCCGCCGCATCCATGATCGAAGCCTGATCGGGTCCCGCACCACATGAGCAGCCTCACCGTCGCCCTCGCCATCCTGGGCGGACTCGTTCTCGCCGGCCTGGTGGCCTTCAACACCTGGTCCTCGCGCCGCAATGCACCGCGCCAGCCCGACGCGCCGCCGCCCACCGGGCTCGACCCCGCGTCTTCCGGCGAGCGCACCGACGACGGGCCCACGCTGCACGTCGACCCGCACCCCGTGCCGGGCAACGAGCGCCACGAGCCCTTGTTCGACCCCGACCTGCCCGCGCCCACGGCGCTGCCGATCCCCACGGCCGACCGCCGCGGCGGGCTCGACCCGCTGATCGACGTGATCGCGCCGGTCTCGCTCGACGGACTGGTCTCGGGCGATGCGGCCATCGCCGCCATGCCGGCCACGCGCCGCGCGGGCAGCAAGCCGGTCGCGATCGAAGGCCTCAACGAGCACAACGGCGAATGGGAGCCGCCGGTGGCGGGCCAGCGCTACGGCGCCTTCCAGGTCGGCGTGCAGCTGGCGAACCGCACCGGCGCGCTCAACGAGATCGAGTACTCGGAGTTCGTGGTCAAGGCCCAGGCCTTCGCCGACGCCCTCAACGGCGCGCCCGAGTTTCCCGAGATGCTCGACGAGGTCGCACGCGCCCGCGAGCTCGACCAGTTCGCCAGCGCGCACGATGCGCAGCTGGGCTTCGTGCTGCGCGCGCGCCATGCGGCCTGGAGCCCCGGCTATGTGCAGCAGAACGCCGCGCGGCTGGGTTTCGTGGCCGGGCTGATCCCGGGCCGCATGGTGCTGCCGGCCGGCGAGGCCGGGCTGCCGCCGATCATCGGCCTGTCCTTCGACACCCAGGCCGCGCTGGCCGACGACCCGGCGCAGTCGGCGATCCGCGAGCTCACGCTGAGCCTCGATGTGCCGCAGGTCGACCGCGCCGAGCGCCCCTTCGTGCGCATGCGCGAGTCGGCCGCCACGCTGGCGCGCGAGATGGACGGCGTCGTGACCGACGGCGACGGCCAGCTGCTGCGCGACGAGACCATGGACGTGATCGGCGCCGACCTCGAGGAGCTCTACGACATGCTCGACTCGCGCGAGCTGGGCGCGGGCTCGGCGCTGGCGCGGCGGCTGTTCAGCTAGACGATTTTCCCGGCGTCGCGCACATGTCCTGTCGCTTCGCCTCCCGTGACTGCCGCGGTCGGCCCACGCCGGCGCGCGGTGTGCCCGTTCCCGATTGACCGCGCCCTCCTGTTGCCATGACTGCCCCTGACGAAAATGCCGCGCGCGAAGCCGCCGCGTTGAGCGAAACGCTTCGCCACCACGCCCATCTCTACTACGTGCTCGATGCGCCGACGCTGCCGGACGCCGAGTACGACAAGCTGTTCCAGCGCCTGCAGGCCCTCGAGGCCGAGCACCCCGAACTGCGCACCGCCGATTCGCCCACCCAGCGCGTGGGCGGCCAGGTGCTCGACGGCTTCGTCAAGGTGCGCCATCGGGTGCCGATGCTGTCGATCCGCACCGAGACCGACATCACGGCCGGCGGCGCGAGCGCCTTCGATGCGCGGGTGCGCAAGGAACTGGGCCTGGCCGAGGACGCGCCGCCGGTGGCCTATGTCTGCGAGCTCAAGTTCGACGGCCTGGCGATGAACCTGCGCTACGAGCACGGCGTGCTGGTGCAGGCTGCCACGCGCGGCGACGGCGAGATCGGCGAGGAGGTCACGCAGAACATCCGCACCATCGCGCAGATCCCGCTGCGCCTGCACGGCGACGCGCCGCCGCCGGTGGTCGAGGTGCGCGGCGAGGTCTACATGCGGCGCGACGACTTCGAGGCGCTCAACGAACGCCAGCGCGAGCGCATCGCGGCCGGGCAGAAGAACGAGAAGGTCTTCGTCAACCCGCGCAACGCCGCGGCGGGCGCGGTGCGCCAGCTCGATCCCGCGATCGCGCGCGAGCGGCCGCTGAGCTTCTTCGCCTACGGCCTGGGCGAGGTGTCGACGCCCGAGCAGGGCGGGCCCGACTGCCCGACGCAGTTCGACTGGCTCGAGCAGTTCCGCGCCTGGGGCTTCCCGGTCGCGATGCAGACCGCGCGCGCCAGCGGCGCCGAGGCGCTGGTGACCTTCCATGAACTCACCGGCCGCACGCGCGACGCCTTGCCCTACGACATCGACGGCGTGGTCTACAAGGTCGACAGCATCGCGCTGCAACGGCAGCTGGGCTTCGTCTCGCGCGAGCCGCGCTGGGCCGTGGCCCACAAGTACCCGGCGCAGGAGCAGTTGACCGAGGTGCTGGCGATCGAGGTGCAGGTGGGCCGCACCGGCAAGCTCACGCCGGTGGCCAAGCTGGCGCCGGTGTTCGTCGGCGGCGTGACCGTGACCAACGCGACGCTGCACAACGAGGACGAGGCGCGCCGCAAGGACGTGCGCGTGGGCGACACGGTGATCGTGCGGCGCGCCGGCGACGTGATCCCCGAGGTGGTGGGCGTCACGCCCGAGAGCGCCGCCAAGCCGGCGGAGCAGCGCGGCGCGCTGTTCACCATGCCCCGCCACTGCCCGGTCTGCGGCTCCGATGCGGTGCGCGAGGAGGAAGAGGTCGACTACCGCTGCACCGGCGGCCTGTTCTGCGCCGCCCAACGCAAGGAGGCGATCCTGCATTTCGCCGCGCGCCGCGCGCTCGACATCGAGGGCCTGGGCGACAAGCTGGTCGAGCAGCTGGTCGACGCGCAGCTGATCCGCACCTTGCCCGACCTCTACAAGCTGGGCTTCGTCACGCTTGCCGGGCTCGAGCGCATGGCCGACAAGTCGGCCAGCAACCTGATTGCGGCGCTCGAGGCCTCGAAGAAGACCACGCTGCCGCGCTTCCTGTTCGGCCTGGGCATCCGCCACATCGGCGAGAGCACGGCCAAGGAACTGGCGCGCCACTTCGGCCAGCTCGACGCGATCATGGACGCGAGCGAGGAACGGCTGCTTGAGGTGGCCGACGTGGGGCCGGTGGTCGCGACCAGCCTGCGCACCTTCTTCGACCAGCCGCACAACCGCGAGGTGGTCGAGCAGTTGCGCGCCAGCGGCGTGCACTGGGAGGAGGGCGAGCCCGCGCCGCGCGCGCTCAAGCCGCTCGCGGGCAAGACCTTCGTGATCACCGGTACATTGCCTACGCTGTCGCGCGACGAGGCGAAGGACAAACTGGAGGCGGCCGGCGCCAAGGTGGCCGGCTCGGTCAGCAAGAAGACCGACTACCTGGTGGCCGGCGCCGAAGCCGGCAGCAAGCTCGACAAAGCGAACTTGTTGGGGGTGGCGGTGATCGATGAAGGGGGCATGCTGGAACTGCTCGCGCAGGAGGCTCCTCTTTCGTGAAGGTTGCGCGGCTTCGACGATTTTTGCGTGGCGGCCTTACGCGGTGTTACCTGTGTTTGCCTGAGGGACGTCAGCGGAATGTATTTCTGGCGCCGAATGGCGTTGAAAGAAGGAGATCGCTATGAAGATGAACTTGCGTCGGTTGGCCATGGGCCTGGGTCTTGGGGCCGTGGTGGTGCTGGCCGGATGCGCGGCCTATCCCGCGGGCACCTATTACGACGGCGGCGGCTACAGCACGGGTGGCTACAGCAGCGGTGGCTATGGCTACGGCGGCGGATACAACGCCTATGAAGGCGGCTACTACCCCGGCACGGCCCCGGTCATCATCCAGCAGCCGCCGGTTTATGTGAACGGCGGCTACTATCGTCGCCCGGATTATCGCCGCGACGACCGCCGCGATTGGGACGGGCGTGATGGCCGGCCGGGCTACAACCGCCCGCAGCAACAACAGCAGATTCGGCCTCAACGGCCGCCCCGGCCCGAGCCGAACGTTGTTCGTCCTGGCCGCCCGGCTCCGTCGCAGGCCTTCCCGCAGGTCGCTCCGGGTTCGCCGTCGCCGGTGCAACCCAACGGCCAGTACGTCAACTGAAGTTTGAGCGAAGGCGCAGCGACCGACCGTGACCGTTCGAGACATCCTGAAGATGGGCGACCCGCGTCTCTTGCGCGTCGCTCAGCCCGTGGCAGCCTTCGACACCGACGAACTGCACCTGCTGGTGCGCGACATGTTCGAGACCATGCATGCGGTCAACGGGGCCGGCCTGGCCGCGCCGCAGATCGGGATCGACCAGCAGATCGTGATCTTCGGCTCGGGCGAGCCGAATCCCCGTTATCCCGATGCGCCCATCGTGCCTCGCACCGTGCTGCTCAACCCGGTGATCACGCCGCTGGGCGACGAAGAGGAAGAGGGCTGGGAAGGCTGCCTGTCGGTGCCCGGCCTGCGCGGCGTGGTGCCGCGCTTCGCGAACATCCGCTACACCGGCTTCGACCTCTACGGCGATCCGATCGACCGCAGCGTGAGCGGCTTCCATGCACGCGTGGTGCAGCACGAGGTCGATCACCTGCTGGGCAAGCTCTACCCGATGCGGGTGCGCGACTTCACGCGCTTCGGCTTCACCGAAGTGCTGTTCCCGGGCCTCGACGCGTCGGACGACGACTGAACGAGACCCGCGTCCCGCTCAGTTGTACTTGCCGCTGACGCCGCCCACGCTCAGGCGGCCTGCGCCCAGCAGGGCCACCGCGACCGCGCCGAACAGGAACATGCCCTGCAGCTCGAGCGCCCAGCCGCCGCTCTTACCGAGCGCGAACAGGTCGGCCGTGTGCACCAGCCAGAGCGCCACCAGCATGTTGATCACGATGATCAGCGCGGCCGGCCGCGTGTAGAGGCCGATGATCACCAGCGCGGGCGCGACGATCTCTCCGACATAGACCAGATAGGCCAGCGCGGACGGCAGTCCGTGCGAGGCCAGCATGCCGCCCACGCCGCTGACGCCCGTGCTGAGCTTGGAAATGCCGTGCAGCAGGATCAGGATGCCCAGCGCCAGGCGCAGGACGAGTTTTCCGGTGTCGTCGGAACGGGTCATGTCGAAAGTCCTTTCAGGCCAAGAGGGCCGCATTGTGGGCCAATTTGAGTTGCTGCGTGCCGCCAGCGTGTGTGGGGTGTGCCGCCCCGCTGCTGCAAGGACCCCGGCCGCCCCGTAAACTGCGCGGGCCGTCTTTTGAGGAATCCATGCCCATGAACCGAACGTTCCGCCCCGTCCTGGCCACCCTGGCCGCCACCCTGGCCCTGGCCAGCGCCGCGCCCGCCTTCGCCGGCAAGGTGCTCGACACCGTCAAGCAGCGGGGCAGCGTCAAGTGCGGCGTGACCAACGGCGTGGCCGGCTTCTCCGCCCCCGACACCCAGGGCAACTGGTCGGGCCTGGACGTCGACACCTGCCGTGCCGTGGCGGCCGCCGTGCTCGGTGATGCGAAGAAGGTCGAGTTCGTGCCGCTGAATTCGCAGCAGCGCTTCTCCGCGCTGCAGGCCGGCGAGGTCGACATCCTGGCGCGCAACACCACCTGGAACCTCACGCGCGATGCCTCGCTGGGCTTCCACTTCACCACCATCAACTACTACGACGGCCAGGGCTTCCTGGTGCCCAAGAAGATCAAGGTCACGAGCGCCAAGCAGCTCAAGGGCGCGACCATCTGCACCCAGTCGGGCACCACCAACGAGAAGAACGTGGCCGACTGGTCGAAGGCCCAGGGCATCCCGGTCAAGACGGTCGTGTTCGAGAGCTTCGAAGCCTCGTTCAAGGCCTTCTTCGCGGGCCGCTGCCAGGCCTTCACCACCGACACCTCGGCGCTGGCCGGCCTGCGCAACAAGGAAGCGCCGAACCCCGACGACTACCTCATCCTGCCCGAGCTGATCTCCAAGGAACCACTGGCGCCGCTGGTGCGCCGCGGCGACGACGAGTGGTTCGCGATCGTGAAATGGGTGCCCAACGCGCTGATCGAGGCCGAGGAGGCCGGCATCACGCAGGCCAACATCGACGAACTCAAGAGCAACAGCAAGGACCCGGCGCAGCAGCGCCTCGTCGGCACCGGCGACGACCTGGGCAAGCTGCTGGGCCTGGACAAGGACTGGTCCTACCGCGCGATCAAGGCCGTGGGCAACTACGGCGAGATCTTCGAGCGCAACGTCGGCCCGAAGTCGGTGCTGAAGCTGCCGCGCGGTGCCAACAACCTCTGGAACAAGGGCGGGCTGCTGTACGCGCTGCCGGTCCGCTGATGGGCTCGCCCCCGAGGGCTCGCGCACTGCGTGTCGCTTCGCCTTCCCCCTTCCGGGGGCGACACCCGCGGCCCGGCAAAGCCGGTTCCGCGGTGTCTCTGGCATGAGGCATCCGTTGACATGAGGACATCTTCGCCTGGATCGAGCCGTGCGTCGCGCCGTGCCGTCTGGCGCGGGCGCGCCTTGCAGGTCCTGCTGATCGCCGCGGTGGCGGGCGGCGCCTTCTGGCTCGTGCACCATGCGCTCGAAACCCTGCGTGCGCGCGGCGTGCGTTCGGGCTTCGACTTCCTGCTGCAGTCGGCCGGCTTCGAGATCTCCGAAGGCTGGCTGGATTTCGATTCGGGCCAGCCCTTCTGGCGCGCCTTCCTCGCGGGCCTGATCAACACCGTGCGCGCCGCCGTGCCGGCCGCGCTGATCGCGGTGGCCTTCGGCACGCTGCTGGGCATCGGCCGGCTGGCGCCGCATGCGCTGCTGCGCGGGCTGTGCGCGGTCTACGTCGACACCGTGCGCAACGTGCCGCTGCTGGTGCAGATGCTGATGCTGTACTTCGCGCTGACCCAGTTGCTGCCGGATTCGATGGAAGCCATCGAACTGCTGCCGGGCGTCTGGCTCAGCAAGGGCGGGCTGGCGATGCCCTGGCCGCTGCGCGAGCCGGGCGCGTTCTGGCCCAGCGGGCTCGATTGGCCCGAGCAAGGCGGCTTCAACGTCACGGGCGGCGCCGCGCTGAGCCCCGAGTACCTGGCGGTAGTGGGCGCGCTGGCGCTCTACACCGCGGCCTTCGTGGCCGAGATCGTGCGCGCGGGCATCGCTTCGGTGTCGTCCGGGCAGAAGCTCGCGGCGCAGGCGCTGGGCCTGTCGTCCGGCCAGCAGCTGCGCATCGTGGTGCTGCCGCAGGCGCTGCGCGTGATCGTTCCTTCGCTGACCAACCAGCTGCTGAGCCTGACCAAGAACTCCTCGCTGGCGGTGGCGGTCGGCTACCCGGAGCTGGTGTCGGTGGCCAACACCTCGCTCAACGCCACCGGCCGCGCCTTCGAGTGCATCGCGGTCGTGATGCTCGTCTACCTGCTGCTGTCGCTGGCCATCTCGGCCGCGATGAACTTCTACAACGCGCGCGTCGCGCTGCGGGGCTGGCAATGAGCATGGCGCCGCCGCCATTGGCCAGCGCCTCGAAGCGCTGGACCGCCGAACTGTTCGGCTCGCCCTGGCGCGCGCTGGCCTCGGTGCTGCTGCTGCTGGCCATCGGCTGGGCCGCCATGCACGCCTTCGACTGGGCCGTGCTGCATGCGGTGTTCCGGGCCGACGCCGAGGCCTGCCGCGCGGTGCGCCATGGCGCCTGCTGGGGCGTGGTGGCCGAGAAGTGGCGGCCGATGCTGTTCGGCCGCTACCCCTACGAGGCGCAGTGGCGGCCGGCCGTGGCCGTCGTCGTGCTGTCGGCGGTGACGCTGCTGAGCGCCTGGCCGCGCAGCTGGCGCTGGTGGCTGCTGCCGCTGTGGGTGGTGGCGCTGGCGCTTTTCGTGCTGCTGATGCGCGGCGGCGTGGCCGGCCTGGCCTACGTGCCGACCAACCGTTGGGGCGGCCTGCCGCTGACCATCGGCCTCGCGGTGGTGGGGCTCGCGATGGCCTTCCCGCTGGCCCTGCTGCTCGCGCTCGGGCGGCGCTCGCAATGGCCCGCGGCGCGCGCGCTGTGCGCCACCTACATCGAGTTGGTGCGCGGCGTGCCGCTGATCTCGGTGCTGTTCATGGCTTCCTTCCTGCTGCCGCTGCTGTGGCCCGCGGGCTGGCAGCCCGACGTGCTGGTGCGCGTGCTCGCGGGGCTGTCGCTCTTCGTCGCGGCCTACCTGGCCGAGATCATCCGCGGCGGCCTGCAGGCCGTGCCGCGCGGCCAGACCGATGCCGCGGTCGCGCTGGGCTTCGGCCGCTGGCCGGTGCAGCGCGACATCGTGCTGCCGCAGGCGCTGCGGCTGGTGGTGCCGGCGCTGACCAACAACGTGGTGGGCACGCTCAAGGACACCTCGCTGGTCACCGTGGTCGGCCTGTTCGAGCTCACCGGTGCGCTGGGCCTGGCGCTGGGCGGCGACCCGACCTGGCGGCCCTTCTACCTCGAGGGCTACCTGTTCCTCGCGCTGGTGTACTGGGTGATGTGCTTCGGCCTGTCGCGCTACAGCGCCTGGCTCGAGCGGCGGCTGGGCGCGGGCAACCGGGCCTAGGCCGACAGCGCCTCGATCAGCTCGGTCTCGATCGCGAGCTGCGCGCGCTGCCCCTGCAGCTCGGGCCCGCTGAGCAGGAAGGTGTCTTCCACCCGTTCGCCCAGGGTCGTGACCTTGGCCAGCTGCAGGTTCAGCTGGTGCCGGGCCAGCACCCGCGCCACCGAGTAGAGCAGGCCCGCGCGGTCGCTGGCCGAGATGCTCAGCAGCCAGCGCTGGGCCTTGTCGTCGGGGATCAGGCTGATGCGCGGCTGGATCGGGAAGCTGCGCACGCGGCGCGACACCCGGCCCATGCTCGGGGCCGGCAGCGGGCCGGCCTCGGCCAGCGTTTTGGTCAGGCCGGTCTCGACCATGCTGATCAGGTCGCGGTAGTGCTCGGGCGCGTAGGCGGTGACGATCTGGAAGGTGTCGAGCGCGTAGCCGTTGGTGGCGGTGTGGATCTTGGCGTCGAGAATGCTGAATGACGATTGATCGAAGTAGCCGCAGATGCGCGCGAACAGGTCGCGCTGGTCGGGCGTGTAGACCACCACCTGCAGGCCTTCGCCCACCGGCGACAGCCGGGCGCGCACGATCGGCGGCGCCTTCGGGTCGACCGGCACGCCCTTGTGCGGCACGTGGCGCGACAGCTGTTTGGTGTGCCAGGCGATCTCCGAGGCGTCGTGGCGCATGAAGTAGCCCACGTCCAGCGTCTCCCACAGGCCCTTGTGCACCTCGAAGGGCATGGCGTGCAGCGCCAGCTGCACCAGCGCCTCGCGCTTGCGGGCCTCGATCTCGGCGTCGGGGTCGGGCAGGTGGCCGCCCAGCGCGCGCGAGGTGGCGCGGTAGAGGTCTTCGAGCAGCTTGCCCTTCCAGGCGTTCCAGACGCGCGGCGAGGTGCCGCGGATGTCGGCGATGGTCAGCAGGTACAGCGCGGTCAGGTAGCGCTCGCTGCCCACGCGCTTGGCGAAGGCCGCGATCACCTCGGGGTCGCTCAGGTCCTGCTTCTGCGCCACGGTGCTCATGGTCAGGTGCTCGGTGACCAGGAACTCGATCAGCTTGCTGTCTTCGCGGCTCACCGCATGCAGCCGGCAGAAGCGCTGCACGTCGCGCGCGCCCAGCGTCGAGTGGTCGCCGCCGCGGCCCTTGGCGATGTCGTGGAACAGCGCTGCCACGTAGAGCATCCAGGGCTTGTCCCAGCCGGCCGCGAGTTGCGAGCAGAAGGGGTACTCGTGCGCGTGCTCGGCGATGAAGAAGCGCCGCACGTTGCGCAGCACCATCAGGATGTGCTGGTCGACCGTGTAGACATGGAACAGGTCGTGCTGCATCTGGCCCACGATGCTGCGGAAGGGCCGCAGGTAGCGCCCCAGCACCGAGGTCTGGTTCATCAGCCGGAAGGCGTGCGTGATGCCGCGCGGCTGCTGCAGGATGCGCATGAAGGTCGCGTGGTTCGCGGGGTCGTTGCGGAACCTGGCGTCCATCACCGAGCGGGCGTTGTAGAGCGCGCGCAGCGTGCGCGCCGACAGGCCCTTCACGCCGATGGTCTTCTGGTAGAGCAGGAAGGTCTCGAGGACCGCGTGCGGTTCCTTGAGGTAGAGGTCGTCGCTGGCCACCTCGATCATCCCGGCCTTCTCGAAGAAGCGCTCGTTGATGCGGGTCGGCTCCTCGGCCTGCGGCTTGAGCCGCTCGCCGATGTTGAGCAGCAGGATCTGGCTCAGCTGCGTGACCGCCTTGGCGGCCCAGTAGTAGCGCCGCATCAGCGCCTCGCTGGCCTTGCGCTGCGACAGGGCCTCGTAGCCGAAGG
The DNA here is from genome assembly GCF_030317215.1 of Variovorax sp. J2P1-31. Lineage (NCBI taxonomy): Bacteria > Pseudomonadati > Pseudomonadota > Betaproteobacteria > Burkholderiales > Comamonadaceae > Variovorax > Variovorax sp. J2P1-31. The sequence goes on along the minus strand of NZ_JASZYA010000002.1, from coordinate 1,320,409 downwards.
TCGCGGCCACGGCGGTCTGCAGGTCGAACACCAGCCGGTCCTCGCGCCGGTTGGCCGTGACGTGCAGGCGCGCGCGGATCAGGCTCAGCAGCGCCTCGTTGCGCTTGATCTGCTGCACTTCGAAGGCGGTGGCCAGGCCGTTCTTCGCCAGGTCTTCCCAGCGCTTGCCGAAGCCCGCGGCCTTGGTCATCCAGAGCACGGTCTGCAGGTCGCGCAGCCCGCCCGGCGATTCCTTGCAGTTGGGCTCGAGCGCATAGGGCGTGTCGTCGAACTTCTGGTGCCGGTGACGCATCTCCTGCGACTTGGCGGCGAAGAAGGCCTGCGGGTCGATGGCCGCGCAGAAGCGCTTGCGGAAGGCTGCGTAGAGCTTCTTGTCGCCGATGATCAGGCGCGATTCGAGCAGCGAGGTCTGGACCGTGACGTCCTTCGCGGCCTCGTCCAGGCACTCCTCCAGCGTGCGCACGCTGGAGCCGATCTCCAGGCCCGCATCCCAGCAGCGGCCGATGAAGGCTTCGAGCCGCGTCGGGTCGACGTTGCTGGCATGCACCTCCGGCAACAGCAGCAGCACGTCGACGTCGGAGTAGGGGAACAGCTCGCCGCGGCCGAAGCCGCCGACCGCGACCAGCGCCAGGTCGTTGCCGAAGCCGGCGTCGTTCCAGAGCGTGCTCAGCGTTTCGTCGGCGAGCGCCGAGAACTGGCGCAGCGTGGCATGGACGCTGCGCGTGGGCGCATGGCCGTGGCGCAGCGTGTCGAAGAGCGCGAGCTTCTGCGCGCGATGGGCCTCGCGCAAGGACGCCACGTCGACCGTGTTGGCGACTTCGATCACGTGCGCGTCTCCCCGGGGATCAGGTGGCCGTCGCGGTGACGAAGGACGGCAGCAGCGGGCTGCCCGCCGACAGCGTCAGCACCTCGTAGCCGGTCTCGGTCACCAGCACGCTGTGCTCCCACTGGGCCGACAGCGAATGGTCGCGCGTGACGATGGTCCAGCCGTCGTACTGGCCGCCCTTGGCGTCTTCCTTGATGTCGCGCTTGCCGGCGTTGATCATCGGCTCGATGGTGAAGATCATGCCGGGCTTGAGTTCTTCCATGGTGCCCGGGCGGCCGTAGTGCAGCACCTGCGGCTCCTCGTGGAACTTCTGGCCCACGCCGTGGCCGCAGAACTCGCGCACCACCGAGTAGCCCTGGGCTTCGGCGTATTTCTGGATCGCGTGGCCCACGTCGCCCAGATGCGCGCCGGGGCGCACCTGCAGGATGCCGTGCCACATCGCCTCGTAGGTCACCGAACAGAGCCGCTTGGCCGCGATCGAGGCCTCGCCGACCACGAACATCCGGCTGTTGTCGCCGAACCAGCCGTCCTTGATGACGGTGACATCGATGTTCATGATGTCGCCCTTCTTCAAAGGCTTGTCGTTCGGGATGCCGTGGCACACCACATGGTTGACCGAGGTGCACAGCGACTTGGGGAAGGGCACCGAGCTGGCGCCCAGGTAGCCCACCGTGGCCGAGGTGGTGCCCTGCTGGACCATGTACTCCGAGGCGAGCCGGTCGATGTCGTTCGTGGTGATGCCGGGCTTGATGAACGGGGTGAGGTAGTCCAGCACCTCCGAGGTCAGGCGGCCGACTGCGCGCATGGCCGCAATGCCTGCCGCGTCGTGATAGGTAATGCTCATCAACCAATTATCCCATCCGCCATCGTGGCAGGCCGGCGCTCGGGCGGATGCCCTCTCGCCGGTGCCCTAAAATCCCGGGTTTCCACGGAGGGCCCCAGTCAGCGGCCCTCCAGCGCGTTTTCTCCTTTTTCTTCCATCACAACCAGCCCAGCCGGCCCCCGCCAGCCCTTCCGACCGTGACGCAGCCATCCCACACCGCCCAACCCGTCGTGACCGTGTTCGAGGGCGGCAGCGCGCTCAGCGACTTCCGCGCGCGCCAGCTGCTGCCCCGGCTGCAGGCCGTCGAGCCGAAGATCGAGGCCATCGCGGCCCGCTTCGTCCACCTGGTCGTGACCGATGCCGCCCCGGACACCGCCGCGCGCGAGCGCTTCGCGGCCCTGCTGAGCTACGGCGAGCCCTTCGCGGCGCCCAAGAGCGCGACCGAACTGGTGGTCACGCCGCGCCTGGGCACCGTGTCGCCCTGGGCCTCCAAGGCCACCGACATCGCCCACAACTGCGGCCTGGCGCTGCGCCGCGTCGAGCGCGTGGTGCAGTACCACCTGAGCCTGAAGTCGCCGCTGATCGGCAAGGCGCCGGTGCTCGAAGGCGAGAAGCTGCTGGCCGTGGCCGGCCTGCTGCACGACCGCATGACCGAATCGGTGCTGCCCGGCCTCGACGGCGCCGCGGCGCTGTTCGCCGAGCTCGATGCGCAGCCGATGGTGCAGGTCGACGTGCTGGGCGGCGGCCGCTCGGCATTGGTTTCGGCCAACACCACCTTCGGCCTGGCGCTGGCCGAGGACGAGATCGACTACCTGGTCGCGGCCTTCACCAAGCTGGGCCGCAACCCCAGCGACGTCGAACTCATGATGTTCGCGCAGGCCAACAGCGAGCACTGCCGCCACAAGATCTTCAACGCCGACTTCGTGATCGACGGCCAGCCGCAGCCGATCAGCCTGTTCGGCATGATCCGCCACACCGAGAAGCAGAACCCGCAGCACACCGTGGTGGCCTATGCCGACAACGCGTCGATCATGGAAGGCCAGCAGATCGAGCGCTTCGTGGCGCGTGCCGACGCGAACGGCGCGCGCTACGACAAGGAAAGCGCGCTGAGCCACGTGCTGATGAAGGTCGAGACCCACAACCATCCGACCGCCATCTCGCCCTTCCCCGGCGCCTCGACCGGCGCCGGCGGCGAGATCCGCGACGAGGGCGCGACCGGCCGCGGCTCCAAGCCCAAGGCCGGCCTGACCGGCTTCACCGTCTCCAAGCTCTGGCCCGAAGCAGGCCACTACGGCAAGCCCGCCCATATCGCGAGCCCGCTGCAGATCATGACTGAGGGTCCGCTGGGCGGCGCCGCCTTCAACAACGAATTCGGCCGGCCCAACCTGCTGGGCTACTTCCGCGAGTACGAGCAGGCCATCGAGAGCGATGCCGACACCGTGCAGCGCGGCTACCACAAGCCCATCATGATCGCGGGCGGCCTGGGCAGCATCGACGCCACGCAGACGAAGAAGATCCTGTTCCCCGCGGGCTCGCTGCTGATCCAGCTGGGCGGCCCCGGCATGCGCATCGGCATGGGCGGCAGCGCCGCCAGCTCGATGGCCACCGGCGCCAACGCGGCCGAGCTCGACTTCGATTCGGTGCAGCGCGGCAACCCCGAGATCGAACGCCGTGCGCAGGAGGTCATCAACCACTGCTGGCAGCAGGGCGCGGCCAACCCGATCCTGGCGATCCACGACGTGGGCGCGGGCGGCCTGAGCAATGCCTTCCCCGAGCTCACCAACGACGCGGGCCGCGGCGCGCGCTTCGACCTGCGCGCGGTGCCGCTGGAAGAGTCGGGCATGGCGCCCAAGGAAATCTGGTGCAACGAGAGCCAGGAGCGCTACGTGCTGGCCATCGCGCCCGAATCGCTCGAACAGTTCAAGGCCTTCTGCGAGCGCGAGCGCTGCCCGTTCTCGGTGGTGGGCGTGGCGACGGAGGCGCGCCAGCTGCTGGTGGCGGACGAGGGCGCAGACGCCCAGCCCGTCGACATGCCGATGGACGTCCTTTTGGGCAAGCCGCCCAAGATGCTGCGCGACGTGAAGACCGTCGCGCGCAAGTTCAAGCCGCTCGACCTGACCGGCGTGTCGCTGCAGAAGGCCGCCATCGACGTGCTCTCGCACCCGACCGTGGCCTCCAAGCGCTTCCTGATCACCATCGGCGACCGCACCGTGGGCGGCCTGAGCCACCGCGACCAGATGGTCGGCCCGTGGCAGGTGCCGGTGGCCGATTGCGCCGTCACGCTGGCCGACTACGCCGGCTTCGCGGGTGAGGCCATGAGCATGGGCGAGCGCACGCCGCTGGCCGCGCTCGACGCGCCGGCCTCGGGCCGCATGGCGGTGGCCGAGGCCATCACCAACCTGCTGGCCGCGCCGATCGAACTCTCGCGCGTCAAGCTCTCGGCCAACTGGATGGCGGCCTGCGGCGAGGCCGGCGAGGACGCCGCGCTCTACGAGACCGTGAAGGCGGTCGGCCTCGAGCTGTGCCCGGCGCTGGGCATCTCGATCCCGGTGGGCAAGGATTCGCTGTCGATGCGCACGCAATGGTCGGACGGCGCCGAGAAGAAGAAGGTCAGCTCGCCGGTGAGCCTGATCGTGACCGCCTTCGCCACGCTGGCCGACGTGCGGGGCACGCTCACGCCGCAATTGAACCGCGACGAGGCCGACACCACGCTGGTGCTGATCGACCTGGGCCGCGGCCAGCACCGCATGGCCGGCAGCATCCTGGCGCAGACCCTGGGCCAGAGCGGCGACACCGTGCCCGACCTCGACCATCCCGAAGACCTGGTGAACCTGGTCAAGGCGGTGAACGCACTGCGCGCCGAGGGCAGGATCCTCGCGCTGCACGACCGCAGCGACGGCGGCCTGTTCGCCGCCGCCTGCGAGATGGCCTTCGCGGGCCAGGTCGGCGTGGCGCTCAACGTCGACATGCTGGTCACCGAAGGCGACGGCATCTCCGACAGCCGCATGGAAACCGGCGACGCCAAGAACTGGGCCCAGCAGGTCAGCGCGCGGCGCGAGGAGCTCACGCTCAAGGCGCTGTTCAGCGAGGAGCTGGGCATGGTGCTGCAGGTGCGCACGGCAGACCGCAACGACGTCATGCAGCTGCTGCGCGCCCACGGCCTGAGCACCCACAGCCATTTCGTCGGCAAGACCCGCCCCGAGGCCTCGGCGCTGGACGTGGGCAAGGGCAAGATCGAAGTCTGGCGCGATGCCAAGTCGGTGTTCGGCGCCACGCTGCACGACCTGCACCAGGTCTGGGACTCGGTCAGCTGGAAGATCGCGCGCGAGCGCGACAACCCGGCCTGCGCCGACGCCGAGCATGCCGCGGCCGGCGAGCCCTCGAACCCGGGCCTGCACGTGTTCCTGCCGAACGCGCAACCGGCCGCGCCGGCGATCCTGCAGTCGCGCCCCAAGGTCGCGATCCTGCGCGAGCAGGGCGTCAACTCGCATGTGGAGATGGCCTATGCCTTCAACGAGGCCGGCTTCGAATCCTTCGACGTCCACATGACCGACCTGCAGACCGGCCGCGCCGACCTGGCCGACTTCCAGGGCGTGGTCGCGTGCGGCGGCTTCAGCTACGGCGACACGCTGGGCGCGGGCATCGGCTGGGCACGCAGCATCACCTTCAACCCCCGCCTGTCCGACCAGTTCCAGGCCTTTTTCGGCCGCGCCGACACCTTCGGCCTGGGCGTGTGCAACGGCTGCCAGATGTTCGCCGAACTGGCCGACATCATCCCGGGCGCCGAAGCCTGGCCGCGCTTCACCACCAACCAGAGCGAGCGTTTCGAGGCCCGCCTGGCGATGGTCGAGGTGCTGGAATCACCGAGCATCTTCTTCGGCGGCCTGGCCGGCAGCCGCCTGCCGATCGCGGTGGCGCACGGCGAGGGCTATGCCAACTTCAAGCACCGCGGCGACGCCTCGAAGGCCATCGCGGCCATGCGCTATGTCGACAACCACGGCCAGCCCACCGAGCAGTACCCGTTCAACCCGAACGGCAGCGCGGGCGGCCTGACCTCGGTCACGACCGCCGACGGCCGCTTCACCGCGGTCATGCCGCATCCGGAGCGCGTGTTCCGCAACATCCAGATGAGCTGGACCTCGGAAGACAAGAGCGGGTTCAGCCCGTGGATGCAGATCTGGCGCAATGCGCGGAAATGGGTGGGCTGACCTCGCGCCAGGCTTCCATCGATTCGTGTGCGCTGGCGCACAGCGTCCTCCCACGGACACTCCGATGATCGCGCGATGCTGAATCGCCGTGACTTCGTGGGTGCCCTGGGCGCCGTCCTTCCGCTGGCCGACGCGCTGTCGGCCGAGCCTTTCCGTGCGTTGAAGACTTCGCCGCGCATGCCGGTGCTGTTCGTCGGCCATGGCAGCCCGATGAACGCGATCGGCGACAACGCCTACCGGCGCAGCTGGCAGGCGCTGGGCGCGGAATTCGGCCGCAGGTACCCGACGCCGCAACTGATCCTCTGCGTCTCGGCCCACTGGCTCACGCAGGGCGGCTGGTTCCTCACCGCGATGGCGAAGCCCAAGACCCTCCACGACTTCGGCGGCTTCCCGCAGGAACTGTTCGACCAGCAGTTCCCGGCGCCCGGTGCGCCGGCGGCGGCGGCGGAGATCGCGCAGGCCGTGCGCCAGCCCCTGAGCGGCGCGGCCCTGGGGCTCGATCGCGGGGAATGGGGCTTCGACCACGGCACCTGGTCGGTGCTCAAGCCCATGTTCCCGCAGGCACAGATCCCGGTGGTGCAGCTGAGCATGGACTACGGCCGCCCACCGGCCGAGCACGCGATGCTGGGCCGGCAGCTCAAGGCCTTGCGCGAGCGCGGCGTGCTGATCGTGGGCAGCGGCAACCTGGTGCACAACCTGCGCGTGACGCGCCGCGGCACGGCGCCGGACCAGGCCTACGACTGGGCCCATGCCTTCGACGGCATCGTGACCGAGCAGCTGGAGAAGGGCGAGCTCGCCGCGCTGCCGCGCTTCCAGTCGCTGGGCGCCGTGGCGCAGCAGGCGCACCCGACGCACGAGCACTACCTGCCGCTGCTCTACGCGGCCGGCGCCGTCGATGCCGGCAAGGAAGCGCCGCGCTTCTTCAACGCCGACTTCCAGTCGGCCTCCATCTCGATGCGTTCGGTCGTCTGGGGCTGAGCGCTCACCGCTCGTCCATGAAAAAAGCGGCCCGCAGGCCGCTTTTCAAATTCCAGGGACACCGCGGAACCGGCTTTGCCGGGCCGCTGGTGTTGCCCCCTGGGGGGAAGGCGAAGCGACACGAAGTGCGCGAGCCCTCGGGGGAGAGCCAATCACTCGATTTTTGCCTTGGCGCGCAGCTCTTCCTGGTACTTCTGCAGGCGTTGCTGCTGCAGCTGCTGCGTGATCTGCGGCTTGACTTCGTCGATCTTGGGCAGCTCGGCCTGGCGGATGTCGTCGACGCGGATGATGTGGTAGCCGAACTGCGACTTGATCGGGGCCGGCGTGGTCTCGCCCTTGCCCAGCTTGATCATCGCTTCCGAGAACTCGGGCACGAAGCTCGCGGGGTTGGCCCAGTCGAGGTCGCCGCCGTTGGCGCCCGATCCCGGGTCCTTGCTCTGCTTCTTGGCGATGTCCTCGAACTTCGCGCCCTTCTTCAGGTCGGCGATGATCTTCTTGGCCTCGTCCTCGGTTTCCACCAGGATGTGGCGCGCCTTGTATTCCTTGCCGCCGTTGGCCGCCACGAACTTGTCGTACTCGGCCTGCACGTCGGCGTCGGTCACCGGATGGGTCTTGCGGTAGTTGTCGAACAGCGCGCGGATCAGGATGGCCTGGCGGGCGAGTTCGAGCTGGGCGCGGTAGTCGTCGCTGGCGTCCAGGCTCTGCTTTTGCGCTTCCTGCATGAACACTTCGCGCGCGATGACTTCCTCGCGCAGCTGCGGTTCCATCTCCGGCGTCACGGGGCGGCCGGCGGCGGCCAGCTGCTGGGCGAGCACTTCCATGCGGGCCTTGGGCACGGCTTTGCCGTTGACGATCGCCACGTTTTGCGCGAACGCGCCAACGGAAGCTGCGCTCAGCACGAGGGCTGCTGCCAGGGTCTTCAGGGTAGGTTGTTTCATGGGATGGTCCTTAGGACTCGCAGGGTGAGATCGCGCAGAGCGCAGTGGTGAAAGGGGCTGTCTCGTGCCGCCGTAGGAGAGGGCGGTCCGCGAAGAAGGAAATCGTGCGGCTCAGAGCGTTTCGATGGCGATGGCGTGAACGCCCTCGGCGATGAAAAAGTGCAGCGCATCATACACAAGCCGATGCCGCGCCACGCGGGGCTTTCCGGCGAATTCGGGGCTGGCGATGCGGACCCTGAAATGGGTGCCGTAGCCCTCGGCGCCGGCGCCCGCATGGCCCGCGTGCGCGGCGCTTTCGTCGATCACTTCGAGCATCGTGGGCTGCAGCTTTTCGCGCAGCACCGCGTCCAGTTGGGCGGCGGTGTAGAGCGTCATGCGGCGGGCGTGTCTTCGGATTTCAGGTGGGGCGCGATGTAGAGGCCCTGCGCGATCAGGAACACCACCGGGAAGGCATAGCCCCAGAGCTTGAAGTTGACCCAGGCCTCCGTGCTGAAGTAGAGCGCGACGTAGCCGTTGATGACCGCCATGAACAGGCAGTAGGCGATCCACGCGACGTTGAGATGCGTCCAGATGCGGTGCGGCAGTTGCAGCTGCGCGCCCAGCATGGCCTGCAGGACGTTCTTGCGGAAGCCCCACAGCGCCACGGCCAGCGCGATCGCCATCGCGCCGTACAGCACGGTCGGCTTCCACTTGATGAAGCGGTCGTCGTGCAGCACCAGCGTCAGCGTGCCGAACAGCAGGATCAGCACCAGCGTGGCCTTCTGCATGGTCTGCAGCTTGCGCTCGATGGCGTAGGTGATGAGCATCTGCAGCACGGTGGCGCCCATCAGCACCGCGGTCGCGACATAGATGTCGGCCAGCTTGTAGGCGCCGAAGAACAGCAGGATGGGGAAGAAGTCGAGGATCAGTTTCATGCGAAGCGGGGAGGCGTCAGTCCTTGCGGGGTTCGAAATCCAGCGACGCCGAATTCATGCAGTAGCGTAACCCGGTCGACGTGGGGCCGTCCGGGAACACGTGGCCGAGGTGGGCGCCGCACTGGGTGCAGACGTTCTCGGTGCGCACCATGCCGTGCGAGCGGTCGACGATGTTGGTGATGGCGCCGGGCACGGCTTCTTCCGAGAAGCTGGGCCAGCCGCAGCCGGCGTCGAACTTGGTCGCGGCCTCGAACAGCTTGGCGCCGCAGCACACGCAGTGGTAGGTGCCGTCCTCCCAGTGGGCTTCGTACTTGCCGGTGAAGGGGCGCTCGGTCGCGGCATGGCGCGTGACCTCGAAGGCGGCGCGCTCGGCGCCCTTCTCGGCCAGCAGCGCCTTCCATTCGGCATCGGTCTTCTGGATCTTGGGGGTGGAAGAGGAGGTCATGAGGAGCAGCTGATTTCGATCGTGGAGGCCCAGTCGGGCGGGAAACCGGCATGGGCGTCGTGGCCGGCGTGTTCTTCAAATGGGGTTTCGAGCAGTTTCAGCAAGGTGGCGACGCCCGAGAAGTCCTTGGCCGCGGCCGCTTCGATCGCCTGCTGGCCCAGGTGGTTCCGCAGCACGAACTTCGGGTTGACCGCGCGCATCGCCGCGCCGGCCGCGGCCGAGGGCAGGCCGCCATGCCGTGGCGTGAAGGTGGCGAGCCAGGCGTCGATGCCCGCGGGGTCGATGAAAAGGTCGCGGACCGGCTGCAGGTCGCCCGTGGCCACGGCCTCGGACAGCCGGCGCCAGAAGATCGTCCAGTCGGTCCGCTCGGCCGCCAGCACGCGCAGCACGCCGTCGACCAGCGGCCGGTCGGCTTCACCGGCATCGGAAAGACCCAGCTTGGCACCCATGCGGGCGTCGAATTCACGCGGAAAGACCGTCTTGTACGACTCGAGCGCGGCGATCGCCAATTCCTGGTCGCCGATCAGCGGCAGCAGCGCCTGGGCCAGGCAGAACAGGTTCCAGTAGGCCACGTTGGGCTGCTGGTTGAAGGCGTAGCGGCCCTGCGTGTCGCTGTGGTTGCAGATATGGGCCGGGTCGAAGCCGTCGAGGAACTGGAACGGGCCGTAGTCGATGGTGAGCCCGAGGATGCTCATGTTGTCGGTGTTCATCACGCCGTGGCAGAAGCCCACCGCCTGCCACCGGGCCAGCAGCGCGGCGGTGCGCTCGCTCACGGCCTCGAGGAAGGCCGCGTAGGCGTTGCCGCCGAAGCGCTCGGTGTGGCGGCAGGCCGGGTAGTGACGGTCGATCACATGGTCGGCCAGCGCGCGCAGCTCGTCGATGCGATCGGCGGCCGCGAAATGCTCGAAATGGCCGAAGCGGATGAAGCTGGGCGCGACCCGCGCCACCACGGCGGCGGTCTCCAGCGTTTCGCGGCGCACGGGTTGGTCGGAGCCGGTCACGCTGAGCGCGCGGGTGGTCGGGATGCCCAGGCCCTGCATGGCTTCGCTGCAGAGGAATTCGCGGATGCTCGAGCGCAGCACGGCGCGGCCGTCGCCGCCGCGCGAGTAGGGCGTGCGGCCGGCGCCCTTGAGCTGGATCTCCAGGCCGCCCTCGGTCTCGCCGATCGCGATCGCGCGGCCGTCGCCCAGCTGGCCGGCCCAGACGCCGAACTGGTGGCCGCTGTAGACGGTGGCGTAGGGCTGGGTGCCGGCGATCGGCAGGCTGCCGGTCAGGGCCGCGAGGGTGCTGTCCGACTGCCGCCAGCCGGCGGGCAGGCCGAGCATGCGCGCCACCGCATCGCTGTGGCCGACCCAGTAGGGCGCGGGCAGCGGGGTGGGGCGCAGGGCGGTGAAAAAGGCGGGGCCCAGGGTGGTGAAGCCGGGTTTCCAGCGCAATCCCAGGTCGGCGAGGTCGAGGTCTTCGGCAAGCAGGCTCATGCCCGGATTGTCCGGCAGAGCGTGAAACCCTGGGCCGGGACCGGTCTGCGGCTCAATGGCTCAGCGAAGGCGTGTGCCAGATCCGCGCCCGGTACTGGGCGGGCGGCAGGCCGAACCAGCGCTTGCAGGCCCGGAAGAAGTTGCTGCTGTCGACGAAGCCCAGCAGGTCGGCCACGTCGGTCAGCGTGTGGCGGTCTTCGGCCAGGTACTGCTGCGCGAGTTCGCGGCGCGTGCGGTCGAGCAGCGACTGGTAGGACACCGATTCCTCCTGCAGCCGGCGCTGCAGCGTGCGTTCGGCCAGCCCCAGGCCGGCGGCCACGTCCTGGCGGCGCGGCTCGCCCTGCTGCAGGCGGCGCGCGATCTCGGCGCACACCAGGGTGCTGGTGGTGGTCTGGCCCAGCAGGCTCAGCTGGTCGTCGAGCAGGTGTTCCTGCATCTGGCCCAGCGCCGGATGGTGGGTGGGCAGCGGCATGGTCATGTCGGATTCCGACAGCAGCATGCGGTTGGCGACCGCGTTGAAGCCGACCTCGCAGCCGAAGGCCTCGCGGTGCAGCCGGTCGCTGGGCGGCGTGGGGTAGACGAATTCCATGGCCAGCGGCTGCAGTTCGCGCCGCGTGAGCCACTGGCATTGCATCAGCGTGGTCAGCAGCGCGTACTCGACCCGCTGGCGCGGGATCGGCAGGCTGCCGCCGTTGTGCGACATCACCAGCCAGCAGCCGCGCGTGTCGGATTGCAGCGAGAAGGCGGTCGCGTCGGAGATCACCGCCATGTAGCGGGCCAGCCGCGCCAGCGCCGCGCCCAGGTCGGGGCTGCAGGCCATCGCATGGCCGACCGTGCCCAGCTTGCTGTGGGTGGCGGCGAGGTCGCGGTGCAGGCCCAGCGTGGTCTTGCCGGCGCGCGCCAGCGCGAGCTGCCACAGCACGGTGATCTCGTCGACCGGGATGCGGGCGTTCTGGCGCAGCAGCGAGTCGGGCTCGAAACCCGCATCGCGCAGCAGCGAGGGCACGTCCAGTCCCTCGGCTTCGAACATCGACAGCACGCCCTCGAGCCAGGCGGCCGAGCTGGTGCGCAGTTCTGGCTGTTGCGCGCAGCCGGGACGGCGCGGCGGCCGACGCGGATGGCGAGAGATTTGGGCTCCTGAAGTCATTGCTTTGGCTCGCTTGCGATAGCGGGGAAAACGGCGACCGTTCCTAGAATTTTGACGGGTTCGATGGCTTCGCAGTATGGGTCACCGGACACCGATCCAGAAATTCCGATTAACCCGGTGTGGATACAACAAGAATGAACGAGACAAAAAAGACAACGGCGGGCGCACGCGCGCTCGCTTCGAGCCTGGCGGCGACGGCCTGCCTGGTCCTGGCCGCCTGCGGCGGTTCCGGCGGCGCCTCGCAGGCCGCGCCGACGACCTCGCCCACCACGCCCCCGACCGTCGAACCGCCTCCCGTGGTCGACGGCCCCATGGTGCGCCAGACCACGGCCGGCAAGATCGAGGGCGTGGACGACAGCGCCCGCACCGGCACCTGGTCCTGGAAGGGCGTGCCCTTCGCCAAGCCGCCGGTCGGCGCCCTGCGCTGGCGCGCGCCGGTCGAGCCCGAGGCCTGGAGCGGCATCCGCCCGGCCGCCAAATTCGGCAATGCCTGCCTGCAGCTCGGCCGGCTGTTCGGCCCGGGCGAGAACAACACCTACGATGCGACCATCGGCGCCACGCTGGGCCAGCCGGTGGGCAGCGAGGACTGCCTCTACGTCAACGTCTGGCGCCCGGCCACCACCGACCAGAAGCTGCCGGTGCTGCTGTTCGTCCACGGCGGCAGCAACATCTCGGGCTACACGGCCGACCCGCTGTATGACGGCGCGGCGCTGGCCAAGGCCGCCAACGCGGTGGTGATCACCACCAACTACCGGCTCGGCCTGCTGGGCTTCCTGAACGTGCCGCAGCTGCGCCCTGGCGGCACGGCGGGCGACGACTCGGGCAACTTCGCGCTGCTCGACATCCTGGCGGCGCTGCGCTACATCCAGGCCAACGCCGCGGCCTTCGGCGGCGATGCAGGCAACGTCACGCTGTCGGGCGAGTCCGCCGGCGCCACCAACCTGCTGGCGCTCATGACCTCGCCGATGGCCAAGGGGCTGTTCCACAAGGTCTTCGAGATGAGCGGCGGCATCTCGCTGGCGAGCAACCTGCCGGCCGGCACGCTGCCCACGCTGACGCCGGCCTCGACCAAGCAGGGCGAGACCCTGCTCGAGAAGCTGCTGGTCGCCGACGGCACCGCGGTCGACGCCGCGGCCGCGCGCACCTACCTCGCCACCCGCACCCCGGCCCAGGTGGCCGACTACCTGCGCGCCCAGGACGGCAAGGCGCTGCTGCGCGTGGTCCAGGCCGCGGGCCTGAACAGCGCCAACCCGATTCCCGACGGCCAGGTGATTCCGACCGATCCGATCGGCGCCATCAACGCCGGCAACTACATCCAGGTGCCGGCCCTGACGGGCAACACGCGCGACGAAGGCAAGCTCTTCGCGGGCCTGCTCGGTTCGCTCGGCATCCCGGGCTTCAAGGCGGGCTGGATCGTCGACGATGCCAAGCGCTTCAAGATGATGTTCGACTACAACCCGGATGCGGCGCCCACGCTCACCGTGGAAGACATCATCGACCCTTCCTACCTGCCGGTAGACAAGCCGGGGACGGGTTACAACGCGGCCACCGGCCTGATCACGCGCAGCCTGTTCGAGGCCAACCGCGACAACCTGCTGGGCGCGATGCAGAAGCACCAGTCGAACATCTGGCACTACCGCTTCGACTGGGACAAGGCCCCGGCGCCCTGGAACGACGTCTACGGCGCGGCCCATGCCTTCGACCTGGCCTTCGTGTTCGGCAACTTCGGCCCGGCCCTGCTCACCAACGCCGAGTTCAGCCAGGTCAACAAGCCCGGGCGGATCGCGCTGTCGAACGCGGTCATGGCCAGCGTCGGCGCCTTCATGCGCAACGGCGACCCGAACACGCCGGCGCTGGGTGCGAACTGGGCGCCCTGGCCGGCGCAGTTGAGGCTCGACGCCACGCTGTCGGACGCGAAGATCACGCCCGTGGCCGCCGCGCCCAATTGAGCGTGCCGTCCAGTGCGGGTTTGTGTCATTGTGGAAGCTTCGAAAGCTTGCGTGAATCTGCGGTCGGTAAGCTTTTCAAAGTTATTTCACACAGGAGTTTGTAGATGCTGGGTTTGATGCAAGACCAACCGTTGTTGATTTCGTCCCTGATCGAATTCGCCGAACGTCACCACGGCGACGGCGAAATCGTGTCGCGGCGGGTCGAAGGCGACATCCACCGCTACAGCTGGGCCGACGTGGCCCGGCGTTCGCGCCAGGTGGCGAACGCGCTGGACAGCGAGAACCTGCTGTTCAGCGACCGTGTCGCCACCTTGGCCTGGAACGGCTACCGCCACCTGGAGCTCTACTACGGGGTTTCGGGTTCGGGCCGCGTGCTGCACACGATCAACCCGCGCCTGCACCCCGAGCAGATCGCCTGGATCGCCAACCATGCCGAAGACCAGATCCTGTGCTTCGACCTGAGCTTCCTGCCGCTGGTGCAGGCGGTGCATGCCAAGTGCGCCACGGTGAAGAAGTGGATCGCGCTGTGCGACGCCGACAAGCTGCCGGCCGACAGCGGCATCCCCGGCCTGGTGAGCTACGAGGCCTGGATCGGCGGCCAGTCCACCGACTACGCCTGGCCCAGCTTCGACGAGAACTCGGCTTCCAGCATGTGCTACACCAGCGGCACCACGGGCAACCCCAAGGCCGCGCTCTACAGCCATCGCTCGACCATCCTGCATGCCTATGCGGCCGCCTTGCCCGACGTCATGGGCCTGTCGGCGCGCGATTCGGTGCTGCCGGTGGTGCCGATGTTCCACGTCAACGCCTGGGGCATCCCGTACTCGGCCGCGCTGACCGGCGCCAAGGTGGTCTTCCCCGGCCCGGCGCTCGACGGCAAGTCGGTCTATGAACTGATCGAGGCCGAGAAGGTCACCTACGCCGCCGGCGTGCCCACCGTCTGGCAGATGCTGCTCACGCACATGAAGCCCGCGGGCCTGCGCTTCTCGACGCTCAAGCGCACGGTGATCGGCGGCTCGGCCTGCCCGCCGGCCATGATCCATGCCTTCCAGCAGGACTACGGCGTCGAGGTGCTGCACGCCTGGGGCATGACCGAGATGAGCCCGCTGGGCACGCTCTGCACGCTCAAGAACAAGCACCTGGCGATGCCGGCCGAGGCCCAGGACGCGATCCGCCTCAAGCAGGGCCGGGCGATCTTCGGCGTCGACATGAAGATCGTCGACGGCGACGGCAAGGAACTGCCCTGGGACGGCAAGGCCTACGGCGACCTGCTGGTCAAGGGGCCGTGGATCGTCAAGGAGTACTTCAAGGCCGAGGGCGGCGACCCGCTGGTGCCCGACGCGCAGGGCCGCGGCTGGTTCCCCACGGGCGACGTGGCGACCATCGACGCCGACGGCTTCCTGCAGATCACCGACCGCAGCAAGGACGTGATCAAGTCCGGCGGCGAATGGATCAGCTCGATCGACATCGAGAACATCGCGGTCGCGCATCCGGCGATCGCCATGGCGGCCTGCATCGGCGTGTTCCATCCCAAGTGGGACGAGCGGCCGGTGGTGGCGGTGGTCAAGCGCCCCGGTGCCGAGGTCACGCGCGAGGAGCTGATCAAGTTCTACGAAGGCAAGACCGCCAAGTGGCAGATCCCCGACGACGTGATCTTCGTCGAGGCGATCCCGATCGGCGCCACCGGCAAGATCCTGAAGACCAAGCTGCGCGAGCAGCTCAAGGGCTACAAGCTGCCCGGACTCTGAAACCCTGGCGGCGCGGCTTTCCTACCGCAGGGTAGGTCGGCCGTGCCACCGGCCCCGCGCGGGCAGTGGCCTGAGCCCTTGCCCGCGACTCTTTTCCGTTCCATTCCATCGCAGGAGACAAAGCAGTCATGAAGTTCCCGTTGCAGGCCGTCGCAGCCGTCGTTCTCGTATCCGCCGCCGCAGGCGCATTCGCCCAGAAGGGCGAGACGGTCAAGATCGCCTGGCTCGACCCGCTGTCCGGCCTGATGGCCGCCGTGGGCACCAACCAGCTCAAGACCACGCAGTACTTCGCCGAGGAGTTCAACAGGAAGAACCTCTCGGGCGTGAAGTTCGAGATCGTCGCCATCGACAACAAGCTGAGCCCCCAGGAAACCACCAGCGCGCTGCGCTCGGCCATGGACCAGGGCGCCCGCTACGTGATGCAGGGCAACGGCTCGGGTCCGGCACTGGCGATCATGGACGCGATCGAGAAGAACAACGCGCGCAATCCGGGCAAGGAAATGCTCTACATGAACTACGCGGCGGTCGACCCCGACCTGACCAACGCCAAGTGCAGCTACTGGCACTTCCGCGTCGACGCCGACACGTCCATGAAGATGGAGGCCCTGACCACCTTCATGAAGGACCAGGCCGACATCAAGAAGGTCTACCTGATCAACCAGAACTACGCGCACGGCCAGCAGGTCTCGAAGTACGCCAAGGACAACCTCAAGGCCAAGCGTCCCGATGTCCAGATCGTCGGCGACGACCTGCACCCGCTGGCCCAGGTGCGCGACTTCGCGCCCTACATCGCCAAGATCAAGCAGTCGGGCGCCGACACCGTGATCACCGGCAACTGGGGCTCCGACCTGTCGCTGCTGATCAAGGCGGCCAACGATGCGGGCATGAGCAACGTCAAGTTCTACACCTACTACGCCTACGGCGCGGGTGCGCCGACCGCCATGGGCGCGGCCTCCGACGGCAAGGTCTACACCGTCAGCTACGCCCACTACAACATGGGCGGCGACATGCAGAAGAGCATCGATGGCTACAAGAAGAAGCTCAACGACGACATGGTCCAGACCTCGATCCACCATGTGTTCGCGCTGCTGGACAACGCCTTCGCGCAGACCAGGTCGACCGATCCGGTCAAGGTCGCAGCGGCGCTGGAAGGCATGAAGCTCAAGAGCTTCAACGGCGAGATCGAGATGCGCAAGTCCGACCACCAACTGCAGCAGGGCCTGTACATCACGCGCTGGGAAAAGAAGAGCGCGAAGTACCCTTACGACGCCGAGAACACCGGCTACACGCTGGCCCCGGTCAAGTACTACGAGCCCTACGTGGCCAGCACCCCGACCTCGTGCCAGATGAAGCGTCCCTGAGATGGTGCACGGCGAAGTTCTACCGCACGGTAGGATTTTTCCGTGCCGTCTGTCGCGTGGGCGATAGAAACGCTCTCTCCGAGGCGGCCGTTACGGGCATTCCCTGACGGTCCGACCTGCAAAGGCTTGTAATCTCGCTCGCACTCAGACCAACGACCCAGGAGACAACCATGCAATTTCCAGTCAAGTTTCTCGCCGCCTCCCTGATTGCCGCCAGCGCCGCCGGCGCCTGGGCCCAGCAGGGCGAAACCGTGAAGATCGCATGGCTCGACCCGTTGTCGGGCCTGATGGCCTCGGTGGGCACCAACCAGCTCAAGACCTTCCAGTTCCTGGCCGAGGAGTTCAACAAGAAGAACGTGGCCGGCGTGAAGTTCGAGATCATCGGCATCGACAACAAGCTGAGCCCCCAGGAAACCACCAGCGCGCTGCGCTCGGCCATGGACCAGGGCGCCCGCTACGTGGTGCAGGGCAACGGCTCGGGCCCGGCGCTGGCGATCATGGACGCGCTCGAGAAGCACAACGCGCGCAACCCGGGCAAGGAGGTGCTGTACCTCAACTACGCGGCGGTCGATCCCGACCTGACCAACAGCAAGTGCAGCTACTGGCACTTCCGCCTCGATGCCGACACGTCCATGAAGATGGAAGCCCTGACCACCTTCATGAAGGACCAGGCCGACATCAAGAAGGTCTACCTGATCAACCAGAACTACGCGCACGGCCAGCAGGTCTCCAAGTACGCCAAGGAGAACCTCAAGGCCAAGCGTCCCGATGTCCAGATCGTCGGCGACGACCTGCACCCGCTGGCCCAGGTGCGCGACTTCGCGCCTTACATCGCCAAGATCAAGCAGTCGGGTGCCGACACCGTGATCACCGGCAACTGGGGTTCCGACCTGGCGCTGCTGATCAAGGCCTCGAACGACGCCGGCCTCAACGTCAAGTTCTACACCTACTACGCCGTGACCACCGGCACGCCGACCGCCATGGGCGCGGCCTCCGACGGCAAGGTCTATCAAGTGGGCTACAGCCACTACAACGCCCCGGGCGTGATGGTGCCGCTGATGGCCGAGTACAAGAAGCGCTTCAACGACGACATGTACACCACCGCCGTCTACACGGCCTACGCGATGCTGAGCGAGGCCTTCGTGCGCACCAAGTCGACCGATCCGGTCAAGGTGGCGGCGGCGCTGGAGGGCATGAAGTTCAAGAGCTTCAACGGCGACGTCGAGATGCGCAAGTCCGACCACCAACTGCAGCAGGGCCTCTACATCACGCGCTGGCAGAAGACCGATGCCAAGAACCCCTACAGCCCGGAGAACACCGGCTACACGCTGGCACCGGTCAAGTTCTACGAAGCCTATGTCGCGAGCACGCCCACGAGCTGCGAAATGAAGCGGCCATCCTGACGCGCACCCGCGCCTGAGTGTCGAGGCCCGACTTCGCAACTCGGGCCTTTTTCTTTTCACCACCGAACGGAACGATGAACGTCGAATTCTTTGTCATCTCGCTGCTCAATGGCGTCAGCTATGGGCTGCTGCTGTTCATGCTGAGCTCGGGCCTTACGCTCATCTTCAGCATGATGGGCGTGCTCAATTTCGCGCACACCAGCTTCTACATGCTCGGGGCCTACCTGGCCTACACGATCTCGGGGCTGGTCGGCTTCTGGCCGGCGCTGGTCATCGCGCCGCTGGTGGTGTTCGCGCTGGGTGCGCTCTTCGAGCGCTACAGCCTGCGCCGGGTCCACAAGTACGGCCATGTGCCGGAGCTGCTGGTGACTTTCGGCCTCTCGTACCTGATCCTGGAAGTGGTGCAGCTGCTGTGGGGCCGTTCCACCGTGCCCTACGGCCTGCCGACGCAATTGCAGGGCCCGCTGTTCACGCTCTACGGCACCCAGTTCCCCAAGTCGCGTTCCTTCATCATGCTGGTCGCGATGCTGATGCTGGTGTCGGTCTGGCTGCTGCTCACGCGCACCCGCATCGGGCTGGTGATCCAGGCCGCGCTGAAGAACCCGGAGATGGTCGAGGCGCTCGGCCACAACGTGCCGCGCGTGTTCATGCTGGTGTTCGGCGGCGGCGCCGCGCTGGCCGGCCTGGCCGGCGTGATCGGCGGCAACACCTACGTCACCGAGCCGGCGATGGCCGCCTCGGTGGGCTCGATCATCTTCGTGGTGGTGGTGGTCGGCGGCATGGGCTCGCTGGCCGGCGCCTTCCTGGCCTCGCTGCTGATCGGCATCGTCCAGACCTTCGCCGTGGCCATGGACTATTCGGTCGCCACCGGCCTGCAGGGCCTGGGCGTGGCCGTGACCGACCAGACCTTCGGCTACGAGCTGATGAAGCTCACCATCTCGCAGGTCGCCCCGATCCTGCCCTATCTGTTCCTCGTGCTGATCCTGATTTTCCGCCCTAAAGGCTTGCTCGGCACCCGTGAAGATTGACATGAACACCATTGCGAATCCTTCGGCGCCCGTGCGCTACCACCGCTTCAAGCCCTGGAACCTCGGCCGCATCCTGGTGTGGTCGCTGTTCGCCATCGCGCTGATCGTCGCGCCCATGCTGTTCCGCAGCAGCCTGGCGCTGACCATGCTCTCGCAGATCGGCTACCTGATCATCATCTGCCTGAGCTACAACATGCTGCTGGGGCAGGGCGGCATGCTGAGCTTCGGCCATGCGGTCTACACCGGCCTGGGCTCCTTCATCGCCATCCACACCATGAACCTGGCGGCCAGGGGCAGCATCCCGGTGCCGCTGGTGTTGATCCCGCTGGTGGGCGGCCTGGGCGGCATGTTCTTCGCGATCCTGTTCGGCTACGTCACGACCAAGAAGTCGGGCACCACCTTCGCGATGATCACGCTGGGCCTGGGCGAGCTCGTGGCCTCGATGGCGCTGATGTTCCCCACCTTCTTCGGCGGCGAGGGCGGCATCACCACCAACCGGGTCTACGGCACGCCTTTCTTCGGCCTGAACTTCGGCTCGCAGATGCAGGTGTACTACCTGATCGCGGTCTACTGCTTCATCTGCACCGCGCTGATGTTCGCCTTCACCGGCACCCCGCTGGGCCGGATCCTGAACGCGGTGCGCGACAACCCCGAGCGGGTCGAGTTCATCGGCTACAACACGCAGCGCGTGCGCTACACCGCCTTCATCATCGCGGGCTTCTTCGCCGGCATCGGCGGCGGGCTGGCCTCGATCAACTTCGAGATCGTCAACGCGGCCGACAGCCTCAACGGCCTGCGTTCGGGCGGCTACCTGCTGTTCACCTTCCTGGGGGGCGCGACCTTCTTCTTCGGGCCGATCATCGGTGCGGTGCTGCTGGTCTTCGCCTCGATCCTGCTGTCCGAGCTCAGCAAGGCCTGGCTGCTGTACCTGGGCCTGATCTTCCTGTTCATGGTGATGTTCGCGCCGGGCGGCGTGGCCAGCCTGATCATGATGAACCTGCGGGTGGCCAAGTTCGGCCTCTTCAAGCCCTTCTGGAAACTCTACGCCGGGCTGTTCGCGACCGGTGCCGTGCTGGTCGCCGGCGTGGCCAGCGTGGTCGAGATGATCTACCACATGCAGCTCAACGCGGCCCTGGGCCCGACGGTCCGCTTCTTCGGCTTCACGCTCGACACCTCGAGCGCGACCAGCTGGACGGTCTCGGTCGGCCTGATGGTGGTCGGCGGCGTGCTGCTGGAAATCGTGCGTCGCCGCTTCGTGCGCGAGTGGGGCGCGGCACAGGAAGTGATCGAGCGCGAGATCAAGCGCGGGGAGACGGCATGAGCGCCACATTGAACTACGCACTGGAACTCAAGGACCTGCGCAAGAACTTCGGCAAGACCGAGATCATCCGTGGCGCCAACCTCGCGGTGAAGGCCGGCGAGCGCGTCGCCATCATCGGGCCCAACGGCGCGGGCAAGTCCACGCTGTTCAACCTCATCAGCGGCCGGCTCACGCCGACCAGCGGCGACGTGCTGCTCAACGGGCAGCGGGTCAACGGCATGCGGCCCTATGAAATCAACCGCATGGGCTTGTCGCGCAGCTTCCAGATCACCAACATCTTCCCCAAGCTCAGCGTGTTCGAGAACCTGCGCTGCGGCGTGCTGTGGAGCCTGGGCTACCGCTACACCTTCCTGCGCTTCCTGTCGAACCTGGACGATGCCAACGAGCGCACCGAACAGCTGATGCGCCAGGTCGGCCTGGACCGCAAGCGCGACGTGCTGGCGGTGAACCTGACCTACGCCGAGCAACGCGCGCTGGAGATCGGCGTGACCATCGCCGGCGGTGCCAGCGTGATCCTGCTGGACGAACCCACGGCCGGCATGAGCACGACCGAGACCGCGCATTTCATCGCGCTCATCAAGGAGGTGACCGTGGGTCGCACGCTGTTGACGGTGGAACACGACATGGGGGTGGTGTTCGGCCTGGCCGACCGGATCGCGGTGGTGGTCTATGGCGAGGTGATCGCCTTCGACACCCCGGCCGCGGTGCGCGCCAACGCGCGCGTGCAGGAGGCCTACCTGGGCTCTGCCGTGGCCGATGCACAAGGAGGCCACTGATGACTTTGCCCCCACGTTCATCACTTCGTGTATTCGCTGCCCCCCGAGGGGGTCGCGGCCTCCCTTGGGGCGGCCCGGCGGGAGACCTGACATGTTGAAACTCCAAGACCTGCACGCCTACTACGGCAAGAGCCATGTGCTGCACGGCGTGTCCTTCGAGGTCCAGCCGGGCCAGATCGTCGCGCTGCTGGGCCGCAACGGCTCGGGCCGCTCGACCACCGCCAAGGCCATCATGGGCCTGGTGCATGCCGAGGGCGGCCTGCACTGGAAGGGCCAGGACATCCTGCGCCGCAAGGCCTACGAGATCGCGCACCTGGGCATCGGCTACGTGCCCGAGAACCGCGAGATCTTCCCCAAGCTCACGGTGCACCAGAACCTGCTGCTGGGCCAGAAGGGCAAGGCGGCGGTCAAGTCTAGCCGCTGGTCCTTCGACGACATGTACGCGATGTTCCCGCGGCTCAAGGAGCGCCAGCACAACGAGGCCGGCGTGCTCTCGGGCGGCGAGCAGCAGATGCTCACGCTGTGCCGCACGCTGATGGGCGACCCCGACCTGATCATCATCGACGAGCCCACCGAAGGCCTGGCGCCCAAGATCGTCGAGCTGGTGGGCGAATACCTCAAGCGGCTCAAGGACCGCGGCGTGTCGGTGCTGCTGATCGAGCAGAAGCTCACCATCGCGATGCAGATCTCCGACCGCGCGCTGGTCATGGGCCACGGCAGCATCGTGTTCGACGGCACGCCCGACGGCCTGCGCGCCGACGCGGCCACGCGCAAGGAATGGCTCGAGGTCTAGGATCGGCTGTCGAAAGCGGACTTCCGGACGCAGAGGGCGCGAAGATTTCGCAGAAGACGCCAAAGGAACAGGAACACATCTGGCTGTTCTTTCGCGTCCTCTGCGTCCGGTATCCGTTCCCGCATTCGGACGCCTTGTCCCAACAGCGACTGGGCGACATTGCCCGGTCGCCGGAAATGCCTAGAATTCCAGAAAAAAAGAACAGTCGTTCTTTTCGGAGACAGTCCCCGCCGGGCGCGCTGCGCCGGGCGAGGGGTGCTCCGCGGTTCATCCTCTCCAACCCTCTCATTCGAAGGAAAGCAGCATGACGGCTGAATACAAAGTGCTCGGCGAGGTCGCCGTGATCACGCTGGCCAACCCCCCGGTCAACGGCCTGGGCTTTGCGACGCGCGTGGGCATCACCGACGGACTGGCGAAGGCGCTGGCCGACGATGCGGTGAAGTCGGTCGTCATCACCGGTGCCGGCAAGGCCTTCTCGGGCGGCGCGGACATCAAGGAATTCGGCACCGCCAAGGCGCTGCAGGACCCGAACCTGCTGAGCGTGATCCTGGCGCTCGAAGCCTCGACCAAGCCGATCGTCGCCGCGATCCACTCGGTCTGCATGGGCGGCGGCCTCGAGCTCGCGCTCGGCTGCCACTACCGCGTGGCCGCACCGGGCACCAGCGTCGCGCTGCCCGAAGTCAAGCTGGGCCTGCTGCCCGGTGCCGGCGGCACGCAGCGCCTGCCGCGCGTGCTCGGCGTGGAAACCGCACTCAACATGATCGTCAGCGGCGAGGCCGTGAAGAGCGAAGTGCTGGCCAGCCTGCCGGGCCAGAAGCTGTTCGACGCGCTGTCGGCTTCGGCCGAATCGCTGTTCGACGAAGCCGTGGCCTTCGCCAAGTCGGTCGCCGGCAAGACCGGCGATGCGCTGCCGCTGGTGCGCAACCTGCCGTGCAAGCACCCGCAGGGCGACGCCTACTTCCAGTTCGCGCGCAACATGGTCGGCGGCATGTCGAAGAACTACCCGGCGCCGCTCAAGTGCGTCGATGCCGTCGAGGCCGCGGCCAAGATGAAGTTCGACGACGGCCTGGCCGAAGAGCGCCGCCTGTTCACCGCGCTGATGTTCACGCCCGAATCGCTGGCGCTGCGCCACCTGTTCATGGCCGAGCGCGCGGCGAGCAAGATCCCCGACGTGGCCGACGACACGCCCAAGCGCGAGATCAAGTCGGTGGCCGTGATCGGCGCCGGCACCATGGGCGGCGGCATCTCGATGAACTTCCTCAACGCCGGCGTGCCGGTCAAGATCCTCGAGATGAAGCAGGAGGCGCTCGACCGCGGCGTCGCCACCATCAAGAAGAATTACGAAGCCCAGGTCAAGAAGGGCAAGCTCAAGCAGGACAAGTACGAGCAGCGCATGGCGCTGCTGAGCACCACGCTGAGCTACGACGACCTCAAGGACGCCGACCTGATCATCGAGGCGGTGTTCGAAGAACTCGGCGTCAAGGAAAAGGTCTTCGGCGAACTCGACCGCGTGGCCAAGCCCGGCGCGATCCTGGCGTCGAACACCTCGACCCTCGACGTCGACAAGATCGCGGCCTTCACCCAGCGTCCGCAGGACGTGGTGGGCATGCACTTCTTCAGCCCGGCCAACGTGATGAAGCTGCTGGAAGTGGTGCGCGGCGCCAAGACCGGCAAGGACGTGCTGGCCACCGTGATGGGCGTGGCCAAGAAGATCAAGAAGACGGCTGTGGTCTCGGGCGTGTGCGACGGCTTCATCGGCAACCGCATGATCGAGCAGTACTCGCGCCAGGCCGGCTTCCTGCTGGACGAGGGCGCGACGCCGCAGCAGGTCGACCGCGCGGTCGAGAAGTTCGGCTTCGCGATGGGCCCGTTCCGCATGGGCGACCTGGCCGGCAACGACATCGGCTGGGCGATCCGCAAGCGCCGCGCCACCGAGCGCGCCGACATGAAGTACAGCAAGACCGCCGACAAGCTCTGCGAGCTGGGCCGCTTCGGCCAGAAGACCGGCGCGGGCTGGTACGACTACCAGGCCGGCAAGCGCGACGCGATCCCGAGCCAGGTCGTGCTGGACCTGATCGCGCAGCACCGCAAGGACGAAGGCATCACGCCGCGCAAGATCAGCGACGAGGAAATCGTCCAGCGCCTGGTCTACGCCCTGGTCAACGAAGGCGCGCACATCCTCGAGGACGGCATCGCCTCGAAGGCGGGCGACATCGACATGGTCTACCTCACCGGCTACGGCTTCCCGATCTGGCGCGGCGGCCCGATGCACTACGCGGGCCAGGTCGGCCTGTACAACGTGGCCGAGGCGATGAAGCGCTTTGCCCGGAACCCGCACGACGATGCGGCCTTCTGGGAGCCGGCACCGCTGATCCGCAAGCTGGTGGCCGAAGGCAAGTCCTTCGCCTGAAGCGGCAGGCCACACCGTGCTGAAGCGAGCATTCGTCGGCGTGTTGGGCGTGGTCGTGGTGCTGGCCGCCGCGATGGCGGTCAACACCTGGCGCACGCCCTCGCAGCAGGTGGCGGTGGCGGCCCCGCCACCGCTGGCCATCGACCTCGATGCGGCCGTGCAGCGACTCTCGGGCGCGGTGCAGCTGCGCACGGTGTCCAGCCTGGAGAACGTGGCGCAGAGCGAGGCCGAGTTCGACAAGCTCCATGCGCTGCTGGCGCAGCAGTTCCCCAGGCTGCATGCCGTGCTGAAGAGGGAAGTGGTCGGCAGCAAGGCGCTGCTCTACACCTGGGCCGGCAGCGACCCCAGCGCCGCGCCGGTGGCGCTGCTCGCGCACCAGGACGTGGTGCCGATCGCGCCGGGCACCGAGAAGATGTGGACCGTCGCGCCCTTCAGCGGCACGGTGCAGGACGGCTTCGTCTGGGGCCGCGGCACGCTCGACAACAAGAGCAACCTGATGGCCCAGTTCGAGGCCGTCGAGATGCTGGTGGCCGCGGGCTTCCAGCCGCGCCAGACCGTCTACTTCGTGTTCGGCGACGACGAGGAGGTCAGCGGCCTGCGCGGCGCGCTGCCCATCGCCCAGCTGTTGAAGTCCCGCGGCGTGCGGCTCGAGTGGGTGCTCGACGAGGGCCTGCTGGTGCTCGACGGCGTGCTGCCGGGCCTGAGCAAGCCCGCGGCGCTGATCGGCCTGGCCGAGAAGGGCTATGCCACCTTCTTCCTCTCGCTCGACACCGCGCCCGGTCACTCCTCGATGCCGCCCGCGCACAGCGCGATCGGCCAGATGAGCGCCGCGCTGGCCCGGCTCGAGGCCACGCCCATGCCGGGCGGGATCCAGGGCGTCGCGCGGTCGATGTTCGGCACGCTGGCACCCGAGATGGGCGGCGTCAACCGCTTCATGCTCACCAACCTCTGGCTGACCGCGCCGCTGGTGCAGGGCCAGCTGGAGAAGAGCCCGAGTAGCAACGCGATGCTGCGCACCACCACTGCGCTGACCATCGTCAAGGCCGGCAACAAGGACAACGTGCTGCCCGGCCGCGCCGAGGCGGCGGTGAACTTCCGCGTGCTGCCCGGCGATTCGCTGCAGAGCGTCGAGGCGCATCTGCGCAAGACGCTGGCCAACGACGCGATCCAGATCGAGGCCTACCCGGGCAACTCGGAGCCTTCGCCGGTCTCGCCCACCGAAGGCAGGGGTTACGCCACCCTCGCGCGCTCGGTGCGCGAGGTCTTCCCCGAGGCCGTGGTGGCGCCGGGCCTGATGACCGCGGCCACCGACTCGCGCCACTTCAGCCTGGTCAGCGACGCGGTCTACCGCTTCTCGCCGCTGCAGATGAAGGGCGAGGACCTGGCGCGCTTCCACGGGACCAACGAGCGCCTGGCGGTGACCAACTACGCCCGGATGATCCAGTTCTATCACCAGGTCCTGCGCAGCACCGGCCCGGCCGCGGCCGCGCAATGACCTCTTTCCCTTCCATTCTCCAAAGGACCTCACCATGACCCGCGCCGTCATCGTTTCCACCGCCCGCACGCCGCTCGCCAAGAGCTGGAAGGGTGCCTTCAACATGACGCACGGCGCCACGCTGGGCGGCCATGCGGTGCAGCACGCGGTCGCCCGCGCCGGCATCGACGGCGCCGAGGTCGACGACGTGATCATGGGCTGCGCCACGCCCGAGGGCGCGACCGGCTCCAACATCGCGCGCCAGATCGCGCTGCGCGCCGGCCTGCCCATCACCACCTCCGGCATGACCATCAACCGCTTCTGCTCCTCGGGCCTGCAGACCATCGCCACTGCGGCCCAGCGCATCATCGCGGGCGAGGGCGAGGTCTACGTGGCCGGCGGCGTCGAGAGCATCTCCTGTGTGCAGAACGAAGCCAACCGCCACATGATCACCGACCCGTGGCTGGTCAAGCACAAGCCCGAGATCTACTGGAACATGCTGCAGACCGCCGAGCAGGTGGCCAAGCGCTACAACATCGGCCGCGACGCGATGGACGAGTACGGCGCCGCCAGCCAGCAGAAGGCCACGGCCGCGCTGGAAGCCGGCCGCTTCAAGGACGAGATCGCCCCGATCACCGTGCTGGCCGGCGTGGCCGACCCGGTGCTGGGCCTGCGCACCAAGGAAGTCACGGTCGAGAACGACGAAGGCATCCGCGCCGGTACCACCAAGGAAGGTATCAGCGGCATCCGACCGGCCATCCCCGGCGGCCTGATCTCGGCCGGCAACGCCAGCCAATTCTCCGACGGCGGCGGCGCCTGCGTGCTGGTCGATGAAGCCTATGCCGAGCGCAAGGGCCTGAAGCCGCTGGGCCGCTTCCTGGGCTTCGCGGTCGCGGGCTGCGAGCCCGACGAGATGGGCATCGGCCCGGTCTTCGCGATCCCCAAGGTGCTGAAGAAGCTGGGCCTGACGGTCAACGACATCGACCTGTGGGAACTCAACGAAGCCTTCGCGGTGCAGGTGATCTACTGCCGCGACAAGCTGGGCATCCCGGCCGACCGCCTCAACGTCGACGGCGGCGCCATCGCCGTGGGCCACCCCTACGGCGTGAGCGGCCAGCGCCTCACCGGCCACGCGCTTATCGAAGGCAAGCGCCGCGGCGCGAAGAAGGTCGTGGTCACGATGTGCATCGGCGGCGGCATGGGCGCGGCGGGCGTGTTCGAAGTGATCTGATCTTCGAATCACTGCGGCAAGCAAAAGGCCGCGTCGGGCCTCCAGCCCGGCGCGGCCTTTTCGCATCCGCGCCTAGGCGGAATGCGCCCAGTTGGCCATCAGCGTGTTCGACGGCAGCTGTTCGTCGAGCAGCTTGCGCGCGGTCTCCACGCCGGCCACCGGCAGCCCGGTCGGATCCAGCTTGCCGATCTGCACCAGCACGCTGGCCTGGTCCCAGTAGATGTGCTCGTGGTAGAGCTTGTCGCCGCGGAACTTCACGATGGCGACCAGCGGGATCTCCACGCGTTGGCCGGTGGGCGGCACGCCCGGCAGCAGCCAGTCGATCTCGCAGCTGTGGGTGAAGCAGAACAGCATCTCGTCGACGATCTGGCTGGTGCCCACGGTGCGCGAGATCGGGATCAGCGTGGTGTCGGGCGGGTTCGCATCGACGAAGTGGTGGCGGTAGAAGCGCGACAGCAGCCGGTGGCCCACGCCGCCGGTCATCGTCGGGATGTGGTTGACGTAGGGCTCGGCCACCATCGTGGCCATGGTGGCCTCGACGTCGCGGGTGGCGAATTCATGCTCGCAGTGCTTGTCCCACAGCGCCGAGAAGTCGTAGTGCGGTCCCAGCACCTTGCGAAAGGCGGCGATGCTGCGCTGGTGCGCCATCAGCGCCGAGGGCTTGTGGAAATGCTCGCTGCCGGCGCGGGCGAAGGCATGGTCCGCGCCGGGGTAGACGTAGAGTTCCACGCCGGCGCGTCCCTGCAGCGCCTGCAGGATGGCGTCGCGTGCCGGCGGCGGGCAGAAGCCGTCCTGCTCGGCGATGTGCAGCACCAGTGGCTTGCCTTTCAGGGCCTTGGCCTCGTCCAGCGCCTGTTCGATGCCGACGCCGTAGTAGGCCACGGCCACCTCGCAGTCGGTGCGGCAGGCCGCCAGGTAGGCCAGCTTGCCACCCAGGCAGAAGCCCAGAACGCCCGCCTGGCCCGCGAAGGCCGGCAGGGTGCGCAAGGCGTCCAGCGCGGCCTGGATGTCCTCCACGCCCTTGGCCTCGTCGAAGCCCTGGTAGAGCGCCAGCGCGCGGTCGAACTGCGATTCGTCGAGTTCGATGCCGGCTTCCTGGCGCCAGAAGAGATCGGGCACCAGCGCGACATAGCCTTCCTCGGCGTAGTAGTCGGCCAGCTCGCGCATCGTCCTGTTGACGCCGAAGATCTCCTGCGCGATGACGATGCCCGGGCCCTTGCCCGATGCGGGCAGTGCCAGGTAGGCGCCGAAGTCGCCGCTGCCGTCGGTGGCGCGGATTCTCAGGCGGCCTGCATGCGTGTCGGGTGGGGTGCTCATGGGGTGGTGTCTCCAGGTGCTTGCAAGGTGGTGTAGCGGCCGTCGGCGTAGAGCAGCGGCGCATGGCGTCCCGGGTGCAGCTGCACCGCCTTGATCTCGCCGATCATCACGGCGTGGCTGTGCGCGACCATCATCTCGTCGACCACGCAGTCGAAGGCCACCAGCGCGTCGCGCAGGATCGGGGCGCCCGTGGTCAGCGTCTCCCACAGCCCGGGCTCGAACAGGTCGCCGCTGCCGGGCCCGGCGCCGCCGAAGCGGCCCGCCAGGTCGGCATGGTGCGTGGCCAGCAGGTTCACGCTCATGCGCCGGCTTTCGGTGATGCCGCGGAAGGTGCTGCCGTTGAGGTTGATGCAGGTCAGCAGGCGCGCGGGCTCCGCCGACAGCGGCGTGACGGCCGTGGCCGTGAGGCCGGTGAGCCGCTGGCCGTCGGAGGTGGCGACGATGCACACCGCGCCCGCGAGCCGGCGCATGGCCAGCCGGAAGTCGGCCGGCGGCAGGCAGGCGGCCCGGCGCAGGGCCTGCAGCGGGAGCAGGGCGGGAGAGGCTTCGGCCACGCTCATGCTGCGGCCTCCTCGGCCGGCGCGACTTGCGTCAGGTAGGCATTGGCCAGGTCCGGGCGCATGAAGAAGTTGGCGTAGTCGGTCGGGTCGTTGAAGCCGTTGACGATGCGCCGCGCCACCGCGGGCGATGCGGCAGCGCTGCCCAGCAGCCGCATCACGTGTTCGGGCGGCGGCGCCAGCATGGCGTTGGTCCAGCCGCTCACATGCGTGCCGTAGCCGTTCCAGAAGCCCTCGAAGGTGTCGTGCATGAAGCGCTCGTCGAAGGCCGCCTGGCCCTGCGCGACGATGGCGGCCTCGACCGCATGCGCGAACTTGGCGGCGTTGTTCGAGCCCTGGCCCGTGATCGGGTCGTTGAGCATCACCGCATCGGCCATGCCCATCACCAGCCGGCCGCTGGGCAGGCGCCCGACCGGCTTGCGCACGGTCGGCGGGAAGGCGCCGCTGAGCAGGCCGTTGGCGTCGGTGAGTTCCACCTGCGCGCAGCGTGCCGCCTCCCAGGGCAGGAAGCGCTGCAGGATCTCCAGCGAGCGCGCCAGGTGGTCGGCGGGGCTGCGGACATCGGCCCAGCAGTCCATCGGGCCGCCCGGGATGCCCTCGAACACCATGATCTCGCACGGGCCGCTGTGCGTGAGTGCCGGGAAGACGAAGTACTCGCCCACGCCCGGGATCAGGTTGAAGCTCACCGCGCTGTGCTCCTCGCGCGGCCGCATGCCGTGCACGTAGGTGAGGGCCAGGGCGCGCTGGGGTCGGTCGTAGGGGCTGCGGTCGGCGTCGCGCTCGAACATCTTGGCGATCGCGCCCTTGCCGGCGGCCACGATCACCAGGTCGTGCTCGCGCGTCCACTGCTCCAGGTCGTCGATCTCGGCGTCCTTGAAGCGCAGTCGGCCGCCCCGCTGGCTGAAGGCCTCCATCCAGCCGGGCACCTTGACGCGCTGGTCGACCGACTGCGCGACATGGTCCAGCCGGTGGCTCCAGCTCAGCGCCTTCACGCCCGCCTGCTCGGGGTGGGGCACGGCGAAGGAGATGCCCTCCACCGGCGGGCAGTCCCGTTCCCAGAAGGCCAGATCGCGGTCGCGCTCCAGCTGCAGGCTGTCGTGGAACATGCATTGGCTGGACATGACCTTGCCGCCGCGGATGTCGTCCGCCGAGCGGTTCGAGACCACGGTCACGCCATAGCCCCGGGCCTGCAGGCCCAGGGCGAGTTGCAGGCCGGACTGGCCGGCGCCGACGATGAGGATGTTGCGCATGGGTGTCTCCAGTGGTTTCGGGGGGTCAGGCCATCAGCTTGGGGATGGCCGGCTCGAAGGATTCGGGGCCCATGGCCGAGTAGCCGCCGTCGACGGCGTAGTCCGCCCCGGTGACGAAGCTGGCGTGGTCGGAGCACAGGAACAGCACCACCTGCGCCACCTCCTCGGGGTCGCCCACGCGGCGCAGCATGTGGAAGGGGGCGGCCACGCGGTCCGTCTTGGCACGGTTGCCCTGGGTGAGCTGGTCCATGATGGCCGACCAGGTCCAGCCGGGCGAGACGCTGTTGACGCGGATGTGGTCGGGCGCCAGGTCCAGCGCCATGCTGCGCGTGAGCTGCACCAGCGCGGCCTTGCTGGTGGGATAGAGCCAGCGGCCGGTCTGGGCCACGCCCGAGGAGATGCTGGTGAAGTTCACCACCGCGCCCCCGCCGCCGCGGCGCATGTGCGGCAGCACCGCCTGCAGCATCACCACGGCGCTGGCCACGTTCACGTTGAGCGCCGTGAGCCAGTCCGCGCGCGGCGATTCGATGCCGTTGTCGACATAGCTGCAGGCCAGGTTGACCAGGAAGTCCACCCGGCCGAAGCGCGCGGCGGTCTCGTCGGCGCAGGCCCGGACCTGGGCATCGTCGGTGATGTCGGTGCGGCGGAACCACACCTTGTCCTCGCCGCCGCAACTGGCGGCGACGCGTGCGCCGCCCTCGGCATCGATGTCGGCCAGCGTCACCCGCACGCCGGCCTCGTGCAATGCGCGCACCACGCCCGCGCCGATCAGGGTCGCCCCGCCGGTCACGATCGCCACCTTGTCCTGCAAGCCCTTGAACATCGCCGTCTCCTTCTGTCGTTGGGATGGGCGAACGATAGGCAGGGCGGGGCGCGCGCGGGATCCGGAAAGCGCAGGCCGGATCCCGAATGCGCAGTTCTTTGCCGGACGCCGAGGGCCGGCCCCGATGTGCGCCGGCCGGCCTTTTGCTAGATTGGCACCACCATGCTGGCTCGGCCCCTTTCGCTGCCCCTGTCGCGCTTCAGCCTGTTCCACACCCGCGACGTGGACCAGGCGCGCGAAAGCGTGGCGCGGGTGTTCTGCCCGCATGTGCTCAACACCTGCCACGCCCGCGATGCGCTGCCCGCCACCACAGCGCACCGCTGGGCGCGGACGCCAGCCTCAATTACGTGCAGTACGGCCCGGCCGTGGAGATCGACCCCGGCCACCTGGGCAGCTTCTATCTGCTGCAGATTCCACTGCGCGGCGGCGCCACCGTCTGGTGCGGCGGCAAGGAGGTGCGGGCCGACCGCGCCATGGCCTCGCTGCCATCGCCCACGGAGTCGCTGCGCATGCGCTGGGCCGACGACAGCCCGCACCTGATCGTGCGCTTCTCGCAGGCCGCGGTGCTCGCGCAACTCGCGCAGCTGGCGCAATGCGAGGTGCAGGGCCCGCCGGTCTTCGAACCCGGCGTGCGGCTGGACGACCCCTGCGTCGCCCCCGCCGTGGCTTTCGTGCGCTACCTCTGCGATGCGCTGGACGCCGACCCGGGCTTCGCCGGCTCGCCGCTGGCCCGCCAGGCCGAGAGCTACCTGATCTCCACCCTGCTGCTGCAGCTGCCGCACAGCCAGCGGCCGCTGCTCGACGCCTCGGCCCGGCGCGCGCTGCTGCCGCGCACGGTGCGCCGGGCCCAGGAATTCATGCGCGCCCATGCGGCGGAGCCGCTCACGCTGGTCGCCCTGTGCCGCCATCTGGGCGTGAGCGCGCGCGGCCTGCAGCAGGCCTTCGCGGCCGCCACCGGCGAAAGCCCGATGGCCCATTGGCGTGGGCTGCGGCTGGACCTGGTGCGCCAGGCGCTGGTGAGCGGGGCGATCCGCGCGGAACCCGGCGCCTTGACCAGGCTCGCCGAACGTTACGGTTTCTTCCATGCGGGCCATTTCGCGGCCCACTACCAGCGCCGCTTCGGCGAGCGTCCGGGCGACACGGCGCGTGTCTTCAAGGAGTCAGGCCGCGCGCATTGATTCCAGTACATTGACCGGCTTGTCTTCTTCCAGCACGGCACGGCCATGACGTTTCGCCCCACCCTCGACTTCCTGCTCTACGACTGGCTCGACGCCGAGTCGCTCAACCAGAACGAGCGCTTCGCCGACCATTCGCGCGAAACCTTCGATGCGGTGCTCGACACCTGCGAGCGCATCGCGCGCGAGAAGTACGCGCCGGCGAACCGCATCGTCGACACGCAGGAACCGCATTTCGACGGCGAGAAGGTGATCCTGCCGCAGGCCACGCACGACGCGCATGCGGCCTACGCAGGCTCGGGCATGTTGAGCGCCGCGCAGGACTACGAGATCGGCGGCATGCAGCTGCCCTACACGGTGCAGGCGGCGGCCAACGCCTTCTTCGCCATGGCCTCGGTCAGCATCGGCTCGAACATGCTGACCAGCGGCAACGCCAACCTGCTGATGGTGCACGGCACGCCGACGCAGCAGGAGGTGTTCGCCAAGAACGAGTTCTCGGGCCGCTGGGCCGGCACCATGTGCCTGTCGGAGCCGCAGGCCGGTTCCTCGCTGAGCGACGTGGCCACGCGCGCGGTGCCCGATGGCGCCGATTTCCAGGACGATCCGCTGGGCCCGCGCTACCGCCTGACCGGCAACAAGATGTGGATCTCGTCGGGCGACCACGAGCTGACCGAGAACATCGTGCACATCGTGCTGGCCAAGATCCCCGACGCCGATGGCAAGCTGGTGCCGGGCACGCGCGGCATCTCGCTGTTCGTCGTGCCGAAGAAGATGGTCGACACCGCGGGCGCGCTGACCGGCGAACGCAACGACGTGGCGCTGGCCGGCCTCAACCACAAGCTGGGCTGGCGCGGCACCACCAACACGCTGCTGAACTTCGGCGAGGGCAGGTACCCGGTCGACGGCAAGGCCGGCGCCGTGGGCTACCTGGTCGGGCAGCCCGGCAAGGGCCTGCACTGCATGTTCCACATGATGAACGAGGCGCGCATCGCGATCGGCATGGCGGCCACGATGCTGGGCATGGCCGGTTACGAGGCCTCGCTGGCCTACGCCAGACAGCGCCCGCAGGGCCGGCCCGTGGGCCCGGCCGGCAAGGACGCGGCCAGGCCGCAGGTGCGCATCATCGAGCATGCCGACGTGCGCCGCATGCTGCTGGCGCAGAAGGCGTACTGCGAAGGGTCGCTGGCGTTGCAGCTCTACTGCGCGCGGCTGGTCGACGTGCAGAAGACCGGCGACGCGCAGGCGGCCGACGAGGCGCGCCTGCTGCTGGAGGTGCTCACGCCCATCGCGAAGAGCTGGCCCAGCGAGTGGTGCCTGGAGGCCAATTCGCTGGCCATCCAGGTCCACGGCGGCTATGGCTACACGCGCGATTTCCCGGTCGAGCAGTACTGGCGCGACAACCGCCTGAACATGATCCACGAGGGCACGCACGGCATCCAGGCGGCCGACCTGCTGGGCCGCAAGGTGCTGATGGAAGACGGCCGCGGCCTGGCGCTGCTGGCCGCGCGCATCGCCGAAACGGCCGCGCGCGCGTCCGCCGTGCCGGCGCTGGCCGCCGATGCCCAAGCCCTGACCGACGCGCTCGCGCAGGTCGAGGCCGCCACCCGCGCCGCCTGGTCGACCGGCGATCCGGGAGCGGCCCTCGCGAACGCGGTACCCTATATGCAGGCTTTCGGCCATACCGTGCTGGCGTGGATCTGGCTCGACCTCGCACATCGTTCGCTTCAGGACGATGCCGCGGCGTCGACGCCCGCCACCGTCGGCAGGCTCGGGGCCGCAAGCTATTTCTATCACTACGAATTGCCGAAAATCGGCGCGTGGCTCCATGTGGTCGAGACCCGAGATCCCACATGCGCCCAAATGCCCGAGGAAGCATTCTGATGAACAGCGGAAGTTACATGCCCAAACTACGTTCGAACGAACCGCCCAAGCCGCACGCCGGCCTGGAGAAATGGACCTGGCTCCTGATCTACGGGGGCCTGTTCCTGGTGATCCTGGGCGTCGCCACCGCCCGCACCGACACGGTGCTCGGCTGGAGCATGGCCACGCCGGGCGCGCTCGCCGCGGTCGTCGGCGTGGCGCTCATCTACCTGCGTTCGCGCTACAAGGACTGACAGGGCCGGCCATGATCAAGCACATCGTGATGTGGAAACTCGTCGACGCCGCCCAGGCGCCGCAATTCAAGCAGCTGCTCGAGACCTGCAAGGGCATCGTGCCCGGCATGCGCGAGTTCGAGGTCGCCGTGCAGGCCGAGGGCCTGGAAGCCAACCACGACGTGGCGCTGTATTCGGTGTTCGACGATGCGGCGGCGCTGCAGGCCTATGTCGTGCATCCGCGGCATCAGGAGGTGGTGGCGACGCTGCCGGCGCGGGCTTCGCGCAGCGTCTTCGATTACGAGATTTAACCCCCCCGAAGCGCCTGCGGCGCCTCCCCCCAGGGGGCGATACCGGTGGCCCGGCGAAGCCGGTTCCACGGTATCCCTGGACTTGGTCCTGCCGGTTGCGAAGCGGCGGATCGGAACCCACACACAGAAAGACGCACCCATGAGCCAACGCACCGTTCAACAACTTTTCGACCTCAGCGGCAAGTCCGCGCTCATCACCGGCGGCTCGCGCGGCCTGGGCCTGCAGATGGCCCATGCGCTGGGCGAGGCCGGTGCGCGGATCATGCTGAGCTCGCGCAAGGCCGACGACCTGGAGCAGGCGACCGCCGAGCTGCAGGCCGCGGGCATCGACGCGCGCTGGATCGCGGCCGACTGCGCCAAGGAGGAGGACACCCGCCGCCTGGCCGACCAGACGCTCGAGCGCATGGGCGCGATCGACATCCTGGTCAACAACGCCGGCGCGAGCTGGGGGGCGCCGGCCGAATCGCATCCGGTCAATGCCTGGGACAAGGTGATGAACCTCAACGTGCGCGGCTACTTCGTGCTGGCGCAGCAGGTGGCCAACCAGTACATGATCCCGAACAGGACCGGGCGCATCATCAACATCGCCTCGATCGCGGGCCTCAACGGCAACGGCCCCGAGATCCAGACCCTGGCCTACAACACCTCGAAGACCGCGGTGATCGGCTTCACCAAGACGCTGGCCGCCGAATGGGGCAAGTACAACATCAACGTCAACGCGATCTGCCCCGGCTTCTTCATGACCAAGATGGCCTCGGTGCTGATCCAGAACGTGGGCGAGGACAAGATGACCGCCACCGTGCCGTTGGGCCGCCTGGGCGACGACGAGGACCTCAAGGGCATCACGCTGCTCTACGCGAGCGAAGCCGGCAAGCACATCACCGGCCAGTGGCTGGCGGTCGACGGCGGCGTGAGCGTCGTGCTGGCCTGAACGGGACCGCGACCGTGAGCGACAACCAGGACATCAACGTCCGTTCCTACACCAGCCAGATCCCGTTCGCGCGGCACCTGGGCTTCGAGCTCACCAGGTTCGAGGGCGGGGCCTCCGAGATCCTCTACACGCCCAAGCCCGAGCACCTGAACACCTTCGACGTGGCGCACGGCGGCGCCTGCATGACGCTGCTGGACATCGCGATGGCCGCGGCGGCGCGCAGCGATACCCCCGAAGTCGGCGTGGTCACGATCGAGATGAAGACCAGCTTCATGCGGCCCTCGGTCGGCCCGCTGCGCGCGCGCGGCCGGCTGATCCACCGCACCGCGACGCTGGCTTTCGTCGAAGCCACGATCTACGATGAGAAGGAGCAGGCCTGCGCGCAGTCGACGGGCACCTTCAAGTACGTGAAGCGGCGGCTGCCGACGGGGCCCGCGAGCGCGAACGCACAACGTCCGCCGTCGACGGACTGACTCCCTGAAGCGCCGTCGGCGCCTCCCCCCGAAGGGGGGCGATACCAGCGGCCCGGCAGAGCCGGTTCCGCGGTATCCCTGAACTGATTGCATCCACACACAAGGAACGCCATGCCCACCAATCGCCAACAACATCTGGACAACCGCCCCGAGGGCGAGGCCGTCGTCGGCAACTTCAAGCTCGTGACTGCCGAGACGCCGGCGCTCGAGGACAACCAGGTGCTGGTGCGCCATCACTACCTGAGCCTGGACCCGTACATGCGTGGGCGCATGAACGACTCCAAGAGCTACGCGCAGCCGCAGCCGCTGGGCCAGGTGATGCAGGGCGGCACGGTGGGCGAGGTGGTCGAGAGCCGGAACCCCAAGTACGCCGTGGGCGACACGGTGGTGGGCTTCGGCGGCTGGCAGGAGTACAGCGTGGTCGACGGCAACGTGGTCGGCGCGCTGCGCAAGGTCGACACCACGCACGTGCCGCTGTCGCACTACCTGGGCGCGGTCGGCATGCCGGGCGTGACCGCCTGGTACGGCCTGGTCAAGATCATCGCGCCCAAGGCCGGCGAGACGGTGGTGGTCACGGCCGCCAGCGGCGCGGTGGGCAGCGCCTTCGCCGCGCTGGCCAAGGCCCGTGGCTGCCGTGTGGTGGGCATCGCGGGCGGCACGGACAAGTGCCGCTACGCGACCGAGGAACTGGGCTTCGACGCCTGCATCGACTACAAGCAGCATCCCGACGTCAAGAGCATGTCGCAGGCGCTCAAGGAAGCCTGCCCGGACGGCATCGACGGCTACTTCGAGAACGTCGGCGGCTACATCTTCGATGCGGTGCTGCTGCGCACCAACGCCTTCGCCCGCGTGGCGCTGTGCGGGATGATCGCCGGCTACGACGGTGCGCCGCTGCCGCTGGCCAACCCGGCGCTGATCCTGATCAACCGGCTGAAGATCGAAGGCTTCATCGTCAGCGAGCACATGGAGTTCTGGCCCGAGGCGCTCAAGGAGCTGGGCGGCCTGGTGGCCAGCGGCAAGCTGCGCCCGCGCGAGTCGGTGGCCGAGGGCATCGCCGCGGCGCCCGAGGCTTTCCTGGGCCTGCTCAAGGGCCGCAACTTCGGCAAGCAACTGGTCAAGCTCATCTGAGCACCTGAAACGGGAGCACCGTGATGCACGCGACGCACGAGGTTTTCAACCAGCCCGTGCCGCTCGCGGGCTACAACCTGTTCACATCGAACCGCGCTTTACGCGATGCCTTGCGTTTCCATGCGCCACAACTGCCGACGGCCGGGCTCGAGGCGCTCGGTGCGCTGGTCGGCACCGACGCGATGCAGGCCCATGCGCGGCAGGCCAACACGCACGCGCCGGTGCTGCATTCGCACGACCGCTTCGGCCGCCGCATCGACGAGGTGGAGTTCCATCCCAGCTACCACGTGCTGATGAGCGCGGCGGTGGAGGCGGGTCTGCACGGCACGCCCTGGGCTTCCACCGCGCCGGCGGACCAGGCCTCGCCGCACGTCGAGCGCGCGGCCGCCTTCATGCTCTTCACCGAGCTCGAGCCCTCGGTGCTGTGCCCGATCTCCATGACCTACGCCGCGACCCCGGCGCTGCGCGCCAATGCCGCGGTCTACGCCGACTGGGGGCCCAGGCTGGCCAGCCGCGTGTATGACCCGGCGCTCAGGCCCTGGCGCGACAAGCCCGGCCTGACCATGGGCATGGGCATGACCGAGAAGCAGGGCGGCTCCGACGTGCGGGCCAACACCACGCAGGCGGTGCGCGAGGGCAGCGACGCCTGGGGCGAACGCTACGCGATCACCGGCCACAAGTGGTTCTTCTCGGCGCCGATGTGCGATGCCTTTTTGGTGCTGGCGCAGGCGCCGGCCGGGCTCAGCTGCTTCTTCTTGCCGCGCGTGCTGCCCGACGGCACGCGCAACGCGGTCCGCATCCAGCGCCTGAAGGACAAGCTGGGCAACAGGGCCAACGCCAGTTCCGAGGTCGAGTTCCAGGCGGCTACCGCCTGGCGGGTGGGCGAGGAGGGCCGTGGCGTGCCGCAGATCCTCGAGATGGGCACCATGACCCGGCTCGACTGCGCGCTGGGTACCAGCGGCCTGATGCGCCAGGCGCTGTCGCTGGCGCTCGACCACACGGCGCAGCGCAGCGCCTTCGGCAAGCCGCTGATCGAACACCCGCTGATGAAGAACGTGCTGGCCGACCTGGCGCTCGAGAGCGAAGCCGCGACCGCGCTCGCGATCCGGCTCGCACGCGCCTTCGACCGGCCCGGCGACGCCCACGAGCGCCTGATGGCGCGCCTGCTCACGCCGGTCGCCAAGTACTGGATCTGCAAGCGCGGCAGCCACTTCGCGCAGGAGGCGATGGAATGCCTGGGCGGCAACGGCTACGTGGAGGAGGGCGGCGAGTGCGTGATGGCGCGGGTCTACCGCGAGATGCCGCTCAACTCGATCTGGGAAGGCGCGGGCAACATCATGGCGCTCGACCTGCTGCGCGCCACCCGCAAGGGCGACGCGGTGGCGGCGCTGGCGCAGGAACTCGCGCCCGCGCGCGGCCTCCACGCCGCGCTCGACCGCCTGTCCGATGCGCTGCCCGCGCGCATCGAGGCCCTGGCCACCGAGCCCGAGGCGCGCCGGCTGGCGCAGGACGTGGCGCTGGCGGTGCAGGGGGCGCTGCTGGCGCAGACCGCGCCGCCGGCCGTCACCGACGGCTTCTGCGCCTCGCGCATCGACGGCGACTGGGGCCATGCCTTCGGCACGCTGGGCCGCGGGGCCGATGTCGACGCGATCATCGCCCGGGCCCTGCCGCGCTGAGCCGCCGGCACGCCTGTCGCGCCCAGGACTCGACGTTGCCGGGCGGAGCGGGTAGGGTGGGGGCATGACCGATCTCATCCTCCATCACTACCCCACGTCTCCCTTCTCCGAGAAGGTCCGCCTGATCCTGGGCGTCAAGAAGCTGCCGTGGAAGTCGGTCTTCATCCCGCCGATCATGCCCAAGCCCGAGGTGCTGGAACTCACCGGCGGCTACCGCAAGACGCCCTTCCTGCAGATCGGTGCCGACATGTACTGCGATTCGGCGCTGATCGCCGACGTGCTGGAACACCTGCAGCCCCAGGCGACGCTCTACCCGGAGCCCGAGAAGGGCATGTCCCGGATCCTGTCGCAGTGGGCCGACACCACGCTGTTCTGGGCCGCGATGGCCTGGAACCTCCAGCCCAAGGGCGCGGCCGAGGTCTTCGCCCATGCGCCGCCCGAGGCCGCCAAGGCCTTCGGCGAGGACCGCGGCAAGATGAGCGCGGGCAACATGACGCGGCTGCGGCCGGCCGACGCCACCAGCGCCTACAAGTCCTACCTGCGGCGCCTGTCGGACATGCTCGACGACAAGCCCTTCCTGCTCGGCGAAGTGCCCTGCATCGCCGACTTCTCGGCCTACCATCCGCTCTGGTACACGCGCCGCATCGAGGCCGTGAAGGGCATCCTCGACCTCACGCCGGCGGTGGTCGACTGGATGGACCGCATCGCGGCCATCGGCCACGGCCAGCCGGAGAAATTCAGCGCGGCGGAAGCCATCGCCGCGGCCCAGGCGGCCACGCCCCGGACGGTGCTGACCGACAGCACCTTCCAGGACGACCACGGCATCCCGCTGGGCAGCGCGGTCACGGTCCGGGCCGAGAGCTTCGGCCTCGAGGAAACCGCCGGCCAGCTGGTCGCCGCGACGCGCACCCACTACACGCTGGCGCGCAGCGGAGAACGCACGGGCACCGTGCACGTGCACTTCCCGCGCATCGGCTACG
This sequence comes from Variovorax sp. J2P1-31, assembly GCF_030317215.1. Classification (NCBI taxonomy): domain Bacteria; kingdom Pseudomonadati; phylum Pseudomonadota; class Betaproteobacteria; order Burkholderiales; family Comamonadaceae; genus Variovorax; species Variovorax sp. J2P1-31. The sequence continues at coordinate 1,280,444 of NZ_JASZYA010000002.1, read as the reverse complement.
TGCTGCGCAAGGCCGAGGGCTGAACGCCGTCGCGCGCAGGACATCGCGCGGCGCCGCAACGCGGTTCAATACGAGGCAAGAGACGACAACGCAAAAAGGACCGCTTCCATGATTCAGGATTTCAAGGGCAAGACCGCCGTGCTCACCGGCGCCGGATCGGGCTTCGGCCTCGAGTGCGCGCGCATCGGCGCGGCGCGCGGCATGAACCTCGTGCTGGTCGACGTGCAGCAGGACGCGCTCGACCGCGCCCAGGCCGAGATGGAGGCCGCGGGCGCCCAGGTGCTGGCGCGCCGGGTCGACGTGTCGAAGGCCGACCAGATGGAATCGCTCGCGCAGGCGGTGCAGCAGCGCTTCGGCGCGCCGCACTTCGTGTTCAACAACGCGGGCGTGGGCGCGGGCGGGCTGGTGTGGGAGAACACCGTGGCCGACTGGGAATGGGTGATGGGCGTCAACGTCTGGGGCGTGGTGCACGGCGTGCGCCTGTTCACGCCGATGATGCTGGCCGCCGCCGCGAAGGACCCGTCGTACCGTGGCCACATCGTCAACACCGCCAGCATGGCGGGCCTGCTGACGCCGCCCAACATGGGCGTCTACAACGTGAGCAAGCACGCGGTGGTGAGCCTCACCGAAACGCTCTACCAAGACCTCTCGCTGGTGACCGACCAGGTCGGCGCCAGCCTGCTGTGCCCGTATTTCGTCGCCACCGGCATCCACAGCAGCGAACGCAACCGACCCGGCGACCTGCCCGCGGGCGAACTCACCAAGAGCCAGCTGATCGGCCAGGCCATGACCTCCAAGGCCGTGAGCAGCGGCAAGGTCAGCGCGGCCGACGTGGCGGGCAAGGTGTTCGACGCGATCCGCGACAACCAGTTCTACATCTTCAGCCACCCCAAGGCGCTGGGCAACGTGAAGAGCCGCATGGAAGGCATCGTCTCGGGCACCAACCCGGCCGACCCCTTCCTCGAACGGCCGGAGATCGGCCAGCAGCTGCGCGCCCAACTGCGCGGCTGAACCCGTCCGGCCGACCTGTTTTCCTACACGGCGGCGCCGCGGCCGCGCGTAGGGTGGCCGGATCATGTCGAATCCCATCACCCTGCGCCGGGCCCTCCGGGGCCTGTCGGCCGTCGCGCTCGGCCTCTCCCTGCTGTGCTTCGGCACGGGTGCCGCGGCCCAGGACGCGGCCGCGCTCAAGGCCCGGCACCAGGCGCTGACCGCGCGCCTGGCCGACAACCCCTTCCAGCGCCGGCTGGTGCTCGACTCCACGGAGAGCCCCGACCGGCTGAGCGGCGACATCTACGCGGTGGTCGACCATCCGTTCGCCGAGCTGTCGGCGCTCGAGCGGCCGGCCAACTGGTGCGAGGTGCTGATGCTGCACCTCAACACCAAGCATTGCGTGGTCAAGGGCGGCGAGGCCGCGCCCGTGGTCGAGGTGGCGATCGGACGCAAGTTCGACCAGCCGCTCGACCAGGCGCAGCGCGTGCCCTTCACCTGGGGCGGTGCGGCGGCGACGGCCGACTACCTGTCGGTGCGGCTGTCGGCCGCCAGCGGGCCGATGTCCACGCGCGACTACCGCATCGGCTTCGAGGCCACGCCGCTGAGTGCGAAGCAGAGCTTCGTCCACCTGTCCTATGCCTACGGCTACGGCACCGCCGCGCGGCTGGCCATGCAGGCCTACCTCGGCACGCTGGGCAGCGACAAGGTCGGCTTCACGCCCAAGGGCGCGTCCGGCTACGTGGGCGGCGTGCGCGGCGTGGTCGAGCGCAACACCATGCGCTACTACCTGGCGATCGACGCCTTCCTCGACGCGCCGCGGCCCGAGCAGCTCGACCGCCGGCTGGCCGCCTGGTTCGACGCCACCGAGCGCTACGCACGGCAGCTGCACGAGACCGAGCGCTCGGAGTACCTGGAGATGAAGCGCAGCGAGTACGCGCGGCTCAAGAGCGGCTCCTAGCGGCGCGGGCGGGCAGGGCGCGGGCGCCGCCGGAGCGCTCACTACAATGGTTCTTCATCTTTGAGCGGGTGATCCCATGTCCTCCATTGCCGCGGTCCGGAATGCCGATATCGTCGACAGCCTGCCGCAGGCGCTGTTCGCATGCGACGCCCAGGGCGTCTACCTGCGGGTCAATCCCGCCTACGAGCGACTGACGGGCCACAGGGCCCATGAGCTGGTCGATCGGCAGACCATCGCGCTGGTGCATGGCGCCTTCGAGCTGCCGTCGGGCCCCGAGTCGCTCGCCCGCCCGTCGTGGACCACCCAGCACCGCGACGGCCGCACGCTGCCGGTGCAGCTCGTGCTCACCGCGATGCCGCAGCAGGACGATGCGCCGCACAGCTGGCTCGGCACGCTGGTCCCGGTGCCGCCGCGCGAGACGCAGGCGATGGCACGCTGGAACGACGGCTTCCACGACGCCTGGACCCAATTGCCCAACGTGGCCTGGCTGCGCGAGCGCGCGGCGCTCAAGCTGCAGTCCGCGCGCCAGCGTCAGCGGCCCTGCGCGCTGCTGGTGGTCGAGCTCGACCAGATGGCGCGGCTGCGCGATTCGCAGGGCGACGAAATGCTGGGGCAGGTGCTGCAGCTGTGTGCGCACCGCATCCGCGGCGCGATCGGGCCCGAAGCGGTGCTTGCGACCCTGGGAGGCGGGCTGCTGGCCTGCGTGGTGGACGGCGACACGCACGAGGTCGACGCCCGCATCGACGCCATGCTGCACGGCCTGTCGCTGCCCATGCAGGGCGCCGACCGCAGCCTGCGCCTCACGGCCTGCATCGGCGGCGCGATCAGCAACCTCGAGAACCGCGCCGACGTGACCGAGCTGCTGCACCGCGCGCGTGTGGCGTTGGGCGTGGCCAAGGCGGCGGGTGCGGCGCAGGCGCGCTGGTTCAGCAACGCGATGCAGTCCCAGGCCGAGGGCCGGCTGCAGCTCGAAGGCCTGCTGCGCGAGGCGCTCGAGCGCAACCAGTTCAGCCTGGTGTTCCAGCCGCAGCTCCACCTCGCGACCGGGCGCGTGCGCCACATGGAGGCGCTGCTGCGCTGGCAGTGCCCGGCGCTGGGGCCGGTCAGCCCCGCGGCCTTCATCCCGGTGGCCGAGGACATCGGCCTGATCGTGCCGATCGGCGAATGGGTGATGCGCGAAGCCTGCCGCGAGGTGGGCCGGCTGCACCGGCTGATGGCGCGCAAGGGCGGCGAGGCACCGCGGGTGGCGGTCAACGTGTCGGCCCACCAGCTGCTGTCGCCCGGGCTGGTCGAGATGGTGCAGAGCGCGCTGGCCGATGCGGGCCTGGGGCCCGAGCACCTGGAGATCGAGATCACCGAGAGCATCTTCCTCAACGACGCGGCGCGCGCGCTGGCCACGCTCGAGCAGCTGCGCCAGCTGGGCATCGAGCTGGCCATCGACGACTTCGGCACCGGCTACTCGAGCTTCTCCTACCTCACGCAGTTTCCCTTCGACCGGCTCAAGATCGACCGCTCGCTGGTGATGAACGTGGACCAGCCGGGCAAGGGCTACGCCATCGTCGCGGCCATCGTGTCGCTCGCGCATGCGCTGGGCATGAAGGTCACGGCCGAGGGCATGGAGACGCCCGCGCAGGCCGCGGCGCTGGAGGCGCTCAAGTGCGACGACATCCAGGGCTACGGCTTCGCGCGGCCGCTGCAGCCCAAGGCCCTCGAGCGCCTGCTGACCGGCGCGCCGACCGCGGACCCGGCCTGAGCTGGCCGTGCGCGCCCCGTTCTCCGACCTGGCCCCGCTGCACAGCAGCCGGGCGCCCCTGACGGCCTTCGAGCGCCGCCTGCGGCCGGTGCCGTCCTCGAACCGCAGCCTGCTGCTGGCGGTGGGGGCGGCGGCCCTGCTGGCGGTGCTGGCCTGGGTGCTGTGGCAGACGTGGTTCCGGGACGATGCCAATGCGCCGCGCCCGGTGCCGAATGCGCCGGCGGAAGGGCGTACCGTGCCCCCGGCGCCCAGGCTGTCGCCTTCGCCCGCGCCGCAACCGCGCATCGAGCGCGTCACGAAGTGCCTGAGCAACGCCGGCGCCGCCAGCTATTCCGACGGACCCTGCCCGGCAGGGACGCGCGGCGCGATGGTCGAGCTGCGGCCCGACAGCAACCTGGCCGACGGCATGAGTCCGGAGGCGCGCGCGGCTTCGGTCCAGCAGAACCGCGAGGCGGCGCAGGCGATGGCGGCGCACGAGCGGCGCGTGGCGCAGCAGGTCGACGGCACGGTCTCGGCCTGCGCCGACATCGACGCGCAGATCGCCTGGCTGGATGCGGCCGCGCGGCAGCCGCAGAGCGCGGGGGCGCAAGACCGCCTGCGCGACCAGCGCAAACAGTTGCGCGACCTTCAGTTCAGGTCGCGCTGCCGATAGGCGCCATTTCAGCATCCGCTGCGCATCTGTCGCGCAAGCAGGCGTTGCACCCCTGTCTATCCGCGCTGAATGGCGCGCGGCAGGGAGGCGGAGGAAGGGTAAAGTGCGCTGGCTTTCACCCTTCGATCCCTCCAGAAAGGCAGCACGACACCATGGCAGTTCTGCGTACCCCTGAAACGGCACCGGGCGAATACGGCGACCTCTTCGCGTTCCTGATGGAGGAGCTGAAGCTCTTCAAGCGCAAGCTGCTCGTGATGCTCAAGCATGTGCAGACCGGCGAGTCGATGGTGTACGAGCAGGCCTGGTATGCCTTCGCCCTGAAGGACCGCCTGACCGCCTTGCTCAAGGCCGAGGACTACGAGGCGGTCGCGCAGCTGCCCATCGTCAAGGAGGGGCAGACCGGCATCTACATCGAGACCCGCTATGTGCCCTCGGGCAAGCTGGTGGGGCTTCAGCTCGTCGAGGCCCGGCCACACGAAGGCGGGCGCTATGTGGGCCTGACGCCGGCCATGGTCTACACCGAGGCGGATGGCGAGCGCGTGCTGGCGTTCGCCAGGACGCTCAAGTAGGCGCGCCGGGCCCAAGCGCCGCCCGATGAAGCACGCCCGCCTGACCCACCGCGGTGAGTCCTTCGAGTTCGTCGACGACGAGGGCGTGCGTTTCGTGGGCGAGTGTGTCTGGGCCTGGGAGGAGGTGCCGGCGCAGATGCCCCGGCGGGTCTATCCCATCACCTTGCTGTTGCAGACGATCCGGCAGGTCGACGGCGAGCGGCTTCGGGCGCTGAAGGCCGGCCGCCGCGCGGAGATCGCGCGCGAGGTCAAGACACTGTTGGAGCTTCGGCCCGACGGCTGCCAGGTGCTGCTGCATGACTGATGCCGGCGTGCAGCCCGAATGCCCCGCCGGTTTCGCCGTCTTCGACACGGTGATCGGCCCCTGCAGCATCGCCTGGGGCGAGCGCGGCATCGTGGGTGTGCAGCTGCCCGAGCGCGACGAAGCGCTGACCCGCGCGCGCATGCAGGCGCGCTTTCCGGCCCTGGCCGAAGCGCTGCCGCCGCCGGGCGTGCGGGCGGCCATCGACGCCACGAGCGCGATGCTGGCCGGTGCGCCGCTCGACCTGCTGGAGATCGTGCTGGACGAAGAGGGTGTGCCCGAATTCCACCGGCGCGTCTATGCGATCGCGCGGCGCATCCGGCCGGGCCAGACAAGGACTTACGGGGAGGTCGCCGAGGAACTCGGCGGCAAGGGGCTGGCCCGTGCGGTGGGGCAGGCGCTGGGTCGCAATCCCTTCGCGCCCATCGTGCCCTGCCACCGCGTGCTGGCGGCCGATGGACGCCCGGGTGGCTTCTCGGCGCCGGGCGGCGCGCTGGCCAAGATGCGCATGCTGCACAACGAGGGCGCGCGGCCGACCGGGACGGCCTCGCTGTTCGACGCGTTCTAGTCGGACAGCGGGCCCGCCGTGGTTCAGCGCGAAGCTTGCTGCGTGAAGGACACGCGGGGCTTCAGGTAGGCGGTGGGCACCTGGTCGCGGTAGAAGGCGCGGCGGTCCAGGCTCTGCAGCGGGTTGTGCGCGGCGGCCACGGCCTCGGCACGCACCGCGGCGCGGTCGACGGTCGAATTGACGGCCAGCACGCCGCTGCCGTAGGTGTCGCCGTAGATGTTGCCGGCGCGGGCGGCGGCCACGGCCTGGCCCTGGGTGTCGGCGCGGCTCAGGCTCGAGCGCACGGTCAGCACGCCGTCATAGGTTTCGGCTTGGGCGCCAACGGCAGCGACGAGGGAGAGGGCTGCGACGGCGAGGATCTTGCGGGTGTTCATTTCAATTTCTCTTTCTTCAATGATTTGGATGATGTCGAACCGGTCTTGGGTGGGTGTCTCCGCCCCTTCCCGGGGCGGCCTCTTCGCTCGGTGGCCTGTTCACCCAGATCAACTTGCTGCGTTGGTCTGTGGGATGAAGTTTGATCCTGAACGGCCGGCAAAAACGCGTGCGCGCAGAACCATGGCGTTCGGGCAATGGAAACAATGCGGCCCTGTTGAAATCACGGGCCGCCCCCAAGGTCAAGCGCGCGCCGCGCGCTTTCTGCGTCGAAACTCTGGCGCGCTCCGCATGCCCCTCCTTCCCTCTCTTTCCCTCTGCCTCCCATGGACGACTTCGCACGGCTGATCGGCGGCCTCGGCCTCGTGCTGCTGCTCGCCGCCTGTGCCGACGGCTACCCGGCCGGCGACAACCCCCGCACGGCCGCGCTCTCGGTCACCGACCACGTGCGCGCGCTCAACGGTTATCTGGGCGCGCAGGCCGGCCCCACGCGCGCGGACTTCGAGATCGTCTCGCCCTGCGTGCTGGCGCTGCGCGAGACGGCCGCCGGCAAGGCGGGCAAGGCCGCCCGGCGCGAGGCGATCGACCTGCGCACCCTGGCGGTCGAAGTCAAGGCCGACAAGGCGGCCGGCGGCTACGCGGTGACGCTGCTGCACGGCGCGGGGGGCGGCTCGCCCGGCCGCGAGGGCTTCCGGGTCGAGGGCTGGATCGACGCCGTCGCCTTCCGCTCGCACCTGCAGCAGCTGCAGATCTCCTGCGTCGACGAAGCGGGCGGCCGCGAGGGCCTGCGGGGGGCGTAGCACAAGCGCGCCCGCCGCGCTGCCGGGTGGCCGTTGCCGGGTTGGCGACAATCACCCCCTATGACTTCTTCGCGTTTCTTCAAGATGGCGCTCGTGCTGGGCCTGCTGTCGGCCATCGGCCCGTTCGCCATCGACATGTACCTGCCCGCGCTGCCGGCCATCGGCACCAGCCTGCGGGCCGACATCGGCGCCGTGCAGTGGAGCCTCACGGTGTTCTTCCTGGCGCTGGCGGTGGGCCAGCCTTTCTACGGACCGATCTCCGACATGGTCGGGCGCAAGCCGCCGCTGTACTTCGGGCTCGGCCTGTTCGCGCTGGCCAGCGTGGGCTGCGCGCTGGCGGGCGACATCCAGACGCTGATCGTGCTGCGCTTCCTGCAGGGCCTGGGCGCGGCGGCCGGCATGGCGATCCCGCGGGCCATCGTGCGCGACCTGCACACCGGCAACGACGCGGCACGGCTGATGTCGCTGCTGATGCTGGTGTTCAGCATCTCGCCCATCCTCGCGCCGCTGGTCGGCAGCGGGGTGATCGCGCTGGCCGGCTGGCGCGCGGTGTTCTGGGCCGTCACGCTGGCGGCCGCGGCGGGGCTGGTGCTGATCGGCACCTCGCTGGGCGAGACCCGCACCCCCGAGCAACGCGTCGAGAGCAGCCTGGGCAGCGCGCTGGCCGGCTACGGCCAGCTGCTGCGCGACTGGCACTACCTGGGCCTGGTCTTCATCGGGAGCTTCGCGATGGCCGGCTTCTTCACCTACCTGGCCAACTCGTCCTTCGTGATGATCGACCACTACGGCCTGTCGCCCGTGATGTACAGCGTGGCCTTCGGCGTCAATGCGGCGGCCTTCTTCGCGGCCGCGCAGTTCAACGGCTCGCTGGGCGAGCGCTTCGGGCTGGCGCGCGTGGTCAAGGGCGCGGTGGCGGCCTGCGGCGTGGTGATGATCGCGATGTTCCTCTACTTCCTGCTGGGCGGCGATTCGATCTGGGTGCTGCTGGTGCTGTACTTCGTCGCCAGCGGCCTGATGGGTCTGGTGATTCCCACCACCTCGGTGCTCGCGCTCGAGGAGCACGGCAGCATCGCCGGCACCGCCTCGGCGCTGATGGGCACGCTGCAGATGCTGACCGGCGCGGTCGTGATGGGCGTGGTGGGCCTGTTCACCGACGGCCGGCCGCTGCCCATGGTGGCCGGCATGGCCGGCGGCGCGCTGGTGGCCGTGGTGCTGACCTGGCTCACGCTGGGCGGTACCTACGACGCCGCTTCCGATGCCGTGGCCGAACCCGCGGTGCGCTGAATGAGCGCCGGCACCCTGCGCGAGGAAGCGTCGTCCCCCGTGGCCGCGGCGGCGCCGCGCGACGGGTTGCCCATGCCGCAGCGCCTGTACGCGATGGCGGTGATCATCCTGGGCATCGCGGTCTCGGTGCTCGACGGCACCATCGTCAACCTCGCGCTGCCGGGCATCGCGCGCGAACTCAACGCCAGCCCCGCGCACTCGATCTGGGTGGTCAACGCCTACCAGATCGCCACGCTGGTGATGCTGCTGCCGCTGGCCTCGCTGGGCGACCGGATCGGCTACCGCCGCGTCTACCTGCTGGGCGTGGCCCTGTTCACCGTGTCCTCGCTGGCCGCGACGCTGGCCAATTCCCTCGGCACGCTGATCGCCGCGCGCGCCTTCCAGGGGCTGGGCGCGGCCGGCATCATGAGCGTCAACGCGGCCATGGTGCGGCTGATCTATCCGTCGGCGCAGTTGGGGCGCGGCATCGCGATCAACTCGATGGTGGTGGCGACCGCCTCGGTGGCCGGCCCCTCGGTGGCCGCGGCCATCCTGTCGGTGGCCTCCTGGCCCTGGCTGTTCGCGCTCAACGTGCCGCTGGGGCTGGCGGTGCTGGCGCTGGGCATGCGCGCCTTGCCCTTCAACACCGCGGCACCGGCCACCGGCCTGCGTTTCTCCTGGGTCGACGTGGTGCTCAACGTGCTGATGTTCGCGCTGATCTTCGTCGGCGCCGACCGGCTCGGCGTGCGCGAAGCCGACGCCGCGCAGGGCGCCCAGCCCATGGCCTGGGCGCTGCTGCTGGCCGGCGTGGCGGTGGGCTTCGTCTACCTGCGCCGCCAGCGTTCGCTGGTGGTGCCGCTGTTCCCGATCGACCTGCTGCGCATCCCGGTGTTCGCGCTGTCGATGGGCACCTCGGTCGCGGCCTTCTGCGCGCAGATGCTGTCGTACATCGCACTGCCTTTCCTGCTGCTCGACGTCTACGGCCGCACCCACCTGCAGGCCGGCCTGCTGATCACCGCCTGGCCGCTGGCCATCGTGGTGATGGCGCCGATCGCCGGGCGGCTGATCGGCCGCTACCCCGACGGCCTGCTGGGCGGCATCGGCCTGGGCCTGCTGGCCATCGGCCTGGGGCTGCTGGCCTCGCTGCCGGCGCAGCCCGACAACCTCGACATCGTCTGGCGCATGGCGCTGTGCGGCGCCGGCTTCGGCCTGTTCCAGTCGCCCAACAACCACACCATCGTGACCACGCCGCCGCCGCACCGCAGCGGTGCGGCCAGCGGCATGCTGGGCACCGCGCGGCTCACCGGCCAGACGCTGGGCGCCGTGCTGGTGGCGGCGATCTTCAGCATCTGGAGCCCGCACGAGGGGCGCGGACCCCTGATCGCGCTGGTGCTGGCGGCCTGTTTTGCGGCTTTGGCTGGCATCTGCAGCAGCCTTCGTCTGAGGGCGGGTACCGGGCCAAGCCATTAAGCTGGGCGCCAATGAAGGAAATTCCCGAGGCGATCGTCTGCGAAGGCTGCGATGCGGTGTACCACCGCGCGCCGCTGCATGAGCGCGAGATCGCCCGCTGCCCGCGCTGCGGCACCGAGCTCGAGCGGCACCCGGGTGCGCAGAAGGCGCGCATCCTGCCGTTCACGGTGGCGGCGCTGATCATGTTCTTCATCGCCAACCTGTTCCCCATCGTCGAGATCGAGCTGCGCGGGCTGCGCAGCCAGACCACCTTGACCGGGGCCGTGATCGCGCTGGCGGGCGAGGGCATGTCGCTGGTGGCGCTGCTGGTGCTGGCCACGACGCTGCTCTTTCCGCTGCTGCAATTGCTGATCCTGGTCTGGCTGCTGGTGCCCTTGCGCCACCACCGCCGCGTGGCGGGCTTCGCCTGGCTGGTGCGCGCCATGCAGTCGCTGCGGCCCTGGGGCATGGTCGAGGTCTTCCTGCTGGGCGTGCTGGTGGCGCTGGTCAAGCTCTCGAGCATGGCCACCGTGCTGCCCGGCCCGGCGCTCTATGCCTTCATGGCGCTCACGGTGCTGCTGACGGCGGTGCTGGCCTTCGACCCGCGCGGCTTCTGGACGCTGGCCGAGGGCGCGACGGTGGCGGCCGAAGACGGTCCGCCGGCCCGCGAGGAAGCCGCATGACGCGCGCCGCGCACGCGCCGCGCGCCATCGACATGGGCCTGATCGGCTGCCGCCATTGCGGCACCGCCTGGTCCGGGGCGGAGGACGGCGCGCCCTGCGGCCGCTGCGGCACACCGCTGCACATCCGCAAGCCCGACAGCCTGAACCGCACCTGGGCGCTGCTGATCGCGGCCTGCGTGATGTACCTGCCGGCCAACCTGCTGCCGGTGATGATCACCCGCACGCTGTTCGGCTCGCAGAACGACACCATCATGAGCGGCGTGATCTACTTCTGGATCACCGGCGCCTACGGGCTGGCCGCCATCGTCTTCGTGGCCAGCTTCCTGGTGCCGCTGTTCAAGCTGGCGGCGCTGTTCGTGCTGGTGGTGAGCGCCCAGCGCCGCAGCCGCTGGCGCCGCCTCGAGCGCGCCAAGCTCTACCACGTGATCGAGATCATCGGCCGCTGGTCGATGCTCGACGTGTTCGTGGTGGCGCTGCTGGCCGGCCTGGTGCGCATCCAGGGCTTCGCCGAGATCACGGCCGGCGTGGGCATCGCGGCCTTCGGCTCGGTGGTGGTGCTGACCATGCTGGCCTCCCTGAGCTTCGACCCCAAGCTGACCTGGGACGGCCACGCCGGTCCCGACGACGAAGAAGACGATACCGAGCAAGAGAACCCAAGGGACGCACGCCATGAGTGACGACGACAAAACCTCCGACGGGCGACCCCCCGCGCTGCCCGCGCCCCGCGTGGCCAAGCGGCGCGACTGGATGCCCTCGCTGATCTGGCTGATCCCGGTGGTGGCGGCGCTGGTCGGCATCACGCTGGTGGCGCGCATCCTGATCGACCGCGGCCCCGAGATCGAGGTCAGCTTCAAGACCGCCGAGGGCCTGGAAGCCGGCAAGACCGCGGTCAAGTACAAGGACGTGCAGATCGGCGTGGTGCAGAGCCTGCGCCTGGCGCGCGACCGCTCCCACGTGCGCGTGACGTTGCAGCTCAACAAGGACGCCGACGCCTTCACCGCCACCGACACCCGCTTCTGGGTGGTGCGCCCGCGGCTCGACACCTCGGGCATCTCGGGCCTGGGCACCTTGCTTTCGGGCGCCTACATCGGCGCCGATGCCGGCGTGGCCGACGAGAGTTCGAAGGACTTCACCGGCCTGGAGGCGCCGCCCATCGTCACGCGCGATGCCTCGGGCAAGCAGTTCCTGCTGCGCGCGCCCGACCTGGCCTCGCTCGACGTCGGCTCGCCCGTGTACTACCGCCGGATCAAGGTCGGCCAGGTGGCGGCCTACGAGCTCGACGAGAACGGCCGCGGCGTGACGCTGCGGGTGTTCGTGAACGCGCCTTATGACAAGTTCATCGGGGCCAACTCGCGCTTCTGGCAGGCCAGCGGCATCGACATGCGGCTCAACGCCAGCGGCATCACGCTGCGCACCCAGTCGCTGGCCACCATCCTGATCGGCGGCATCGCCTTCGGCGCGCCCGAGAACGACAGCGGCCCGGTCGCGGTCGAGAACACCTCCTTCGCCCTGGCCGACGACGAGAGCTCGGCCATGAAGCCGCCGGACGGCCCGGCCCAGACCATGCTGCTGTACTTCAACCAGTCGCTGCGCGGCCTGTCGCCCGGCGCGCCGGTGGACTTCCGCGGCGTGGTGATCGGCGAGGTCAAGTCGATCGGCATCCAGTTCGACCGCAGCGAGCGCGAGTTCCGCATGCCGGTGATCGTCACGGTCTACCCCGACCGGCTGCACACCCATGCCAACGGCGAGCCCCGCGAGTCGCGGCTCGCGCAGGACAAGCGCCTGCAGTTCCTGATCGGCAAGGGCCTGCGCGCGCAGATGCGCACCGGCAACCTGCTGACCGGCCAGAACTACATCGCGCTCGACTTCTTCCCCAAGGCGCCGCCGGTCAATGTGGACGTGAGCAAGACGCCGCTGGAGATGCCCACGCTGCCCAACAGCCTGGACGAGCTGCAGTCGCAGGTGCAGGAGATCGTGACCAAGGTCAACAAGGTCCCGTTCGAGCAGATCGGCACCGATGTGCGCAAGGCATTGGCCACGCTCGACAAGACGCTGGCCGGCGCCGAGCAGCTCACGCGCACGCTCAACAACGACGTGTCGCCCGAGATCACGGCCGCCATGAAGGACGCGCGCAAGACCATCAACTCGGCCGAGCGCACGCTGGCACAGGACTCGCCGCTGCAGCAGGACATGCGCCAGACGCTGCAGGAACTCACGCGCGCGGCCGGCTCGGTGCGCGTGCTGACCGACTACCTCGAACGCCATCCCGAGTCGCTGCTGCGCGGCAAACCGGAGGACAACAAGAAATGAAGCGACTGCCCCGAACCCTGCTGGGCGTCTTGGCCCTGTCCCTGCTGGCCGCGGGCTGCGCCACCAGCACGCCCGACCGCTACTACACGCTGGCCGCGCCGGCCGATGCGGTGCCCGCGCCGGCGGCGGCGCCCCTCTTCATCGAGCTCGCGCCGGTCGCGGTGCCCGAGCGCCTGGCGCGCCCGCAGATGCTGGTGCAGCGCGCGGGCGGCGGCGCCGAGGTGGCGCTGCTCGAGCAGCACCGCTGGTCTTCGTCCTTCGAGAACGAACTGCGCGACGCGCTGGCCGCGGGCGTCGCGAGCCGGCTCGGCGCCATCGACGTCACCAAGGGCGGCCGCCAGCCCAGCCAGCCGGCCTGGCGCATCGCGGTGCAGCTGCAGCGCTTCGACGCCATCGAGGCCACGCGCGTCGACGCCGCCTTCAGCTGGACCGTGCGGCGCTCGGATGCGGAGCGCAGCGCGACCTGCCAATGGTCGGGCAGCGAAACCGTGGGCCCGGGCATCGATGCGCTGGCGCTGGGTGCGCAGCGCGTGACGGCGCAGGCGGCCCAGGCCATCGCGCGCCAGGTGTCGGCGCTGCAGTCGGATCCTGCGGCGTCCTGCCGCGGCGCGGGCTGAAGCCCTTCGCCCGGCGGGAAACCATTTCTACCCCAAGGAGCACGCGCCGATGATCGAGTTTTTTCATACCAAGGATCGCCTTCGCTTCCTGTTGTACGTCGGCGCGATCGCCGTGCCGATCCTGCTGGTGTCGGCCTGGGTCGTGAGTTCGATGGAGGACTCGGCCGCGGCCAAGGGTGAGCCCAACGACAAGGGCGGCCTGCACTACCGCATCCAGGAGAAGAGTGGCGCCAAGGCGCTGCCTCCCGCGCTGGCGGCCCTGGTCTCGCTGCCGCCGAACACCGCGATGACGGACGTGAGCGCGGACACCGACAGCGCCGGGCGCCTGACGAGCGCATCGATCAAGGCCTTCAGCACCGACGACTTCAAGACGGTGGCGGCATTCCACCGCCCCGCGCTCGCGCCGGTAACCCATGACGCCCAGAGCCGCCTGGAGGGCGTGCGCGACGGCTACGAGATCAAGATCTCGCAGGAGTCGAAATTCTTCGACAACGATCCCTACAAGGACCGGACGAAGATCGAGTACTACGTCACGCCGTCGAAAAAGTGACGGTGTTGGCCGTCCGCGGCGCGGGTCCATCGCTTGTGGGGAAGCAGACGCCGGCGTGAGCACGTGCGATGCGGAGCCGCAGGTGAGCTTCCTGCGCGAGTCGGTGATCTCGTTCGGCCACGCCGGCTATGTCGCGCTGTTCGACATCGTCGACGACCACAGGGTCGTCATCGCAGCGGTCCGCCATCAGCGCGAAGACGACTGGCACCAGCGATCTGCGAAAGGCCAAGCCGCTTCATCCCGCGGCCGCCCGCTGCGCCTGGCGAATCGCCGCCGCACTTCGTCGCAAGGTGCGCGACGGCTCGCAGGTCCGCCCGGACAATCGCCGACATCGTCCCCACAGGCCCATCATCCCCATGAAAACGCTCACCTCTCTTGCCGCCATCCTGGCACTCACCCTCGCCGGCGCCAGCGCGGGCGCCGCGGGCTTCCAGCACGGCTTCGCGGCCGATCCCGATGGCCAGCCGCTGGAGATCGGCATCTGGTATCCGAGCGAAGCCGGGGCCCGGCCCGTGGCCATGGGGCCCACCACGATGCGGGTGGCGGTCGACGCAGCGCTGCAAGGCAAGGCGCTGCCGCTGGTGGTGATGTCGCACGGAAACGGTGGCTCGTTCCTCGGGCACCATGACACGGCCATCGCCCTGGCCGACGCCGGCTTCGTCGTGGCGGCCGTCACGCACACGGGCGACAACTACAAGGACCAGAGCCGCAGCATCGACATCATGGACCGGCCGCGCCAGATCGGCCGGGTGATCGACCACATGCTGTCGCGCTGGGATGGGCGCGCGGCGATCGATGCGTCGCGCATCGGCATCTTCGGTTTTTCATCGGGCGGCTTCACCGCGCTGGCGAGCGTGGGGGGCGTTCCGGATTTCTCGAGGATCGGGCCGGTGTGCCGCCAGTACCCCGGTGACTTCGCCTGCCAGCTCATCGCGAGAAGCGGTGGCAACGCGGCTGCGGCGCCCGCCGGGCCGGCAACGGCGAGCACCGCCGACTCCCGCATCAAGGCCGCGGTGGTGGCGGCGCCCGCGCTCGGCTTCACCTTCGCCCCGGACGGGCTCAGTCACGTCAAGGTGCCGGTGCAGCTGTGGCGCGCCGAGAACGATGAGGTCGTTCCGCATCCCCGCTATGCCGAAGCGGTGCGGCTGGCGCTGCCGGCGGCGCCCGAGTATCACGTCGTCCCGAACGCGGGCCATTACGATTTCCTGGCGCCGTGCAGCAGCGCGCTGGCATCGATGGCGCCGGCGATCTGCACCAGCGCCACCGGCTTCGACCGGGATGCGTTCCACGCGGGCTTCAACGCGAAGGTGGTGGGCTTCTTCGCCAGGACACTGGCAGCCCAGACCCGGCCTTGAAGCGTCGGATGCAGGGGCGCTCGACCTTTTCCCGCGGCCGCCGTAGCATGGCAGCTGGCCCCGCACAGGCCGTTGTGCGCGGCAACGTTTTTCTCGGTCACCGGAGGCGCCAGCCGCGGCGCGCCAACTGCCACCCCAGATGCCCACATCCGACACGGTGCTCATCGTCGGTGCCGGTCCCACCGGACTGGTGCTCGCCCTCTGGCTGACCCGCCAGGGAGTGAAGGTGCGCATCGTCGACAAGACGAGCGAGCCCGGCACCACCTCCCGCGCGATGGCCGTGCAGGCGCGCACGCTGGAGCTCTATCGCCAGCTGGACCTCGCCGACGCGGTGGTGGCGGCGGGGCATCGCATTCCGGCGATCAACCTCTGGACCACCGGCAGGAAGCGGGCGACGCTGTCCTTCGGGTCCGCCGGGCGCGACCTCACGCCCTATGCCTTCCTGCTCGTCTACCCGCAGGACCGGCACGAGCGCCTGCTGGTCGAGCGGCTGCGGGCGGTGGGCGTCGAGGTCGAGCGCCAGACCGAATGCCTGGGCTTCGACGACAGGGGCGACCATGTGCTGGTTCAGCTTCGCCTGCCCGACGGCGGTACGCAAGTCTGCGAAGCCGCCTACATCGCGGGCTGCGACGGCGCCCATTCGATCGTGCGCCACCAGATCGGCGCCGGCTTTCCCGGCGGCACCTACGACAAGATCTTCTACGTGGCGGACGTCCATGCCACCGGCCCGGCCGCCAACGGCGAGGCGAACATCGCGCTGGACAACGCCGACTTCGTGGCCTGGCTGCCCTACGACGACGAGGGCCGGGGCCGGCTGATCGGCGTGGTCGGCGCGGTCGGCGATGACGGCGCGGAGCGCGCGCAGACGCTGCGCTTCGAGGACGTGAGCCACCGCGCGATCGCCGGCATCGGGCTCGAGGTGAAGCAGGTCCACTGGTTCTCGACCTACCACGTGCACCACCGCGTGACCGAGCACTACCGCCGCGGGCGGGCCTTCCTGGTCGGCGATGCGGCCCATGTCCACAGCCCGGCCGGCGGCCAGGGCATGAACACCGGCATCGGCGACGCGATCAACCTGGCCTGGAAGCTGGCGGCCGTGCTGCGGCACGCGGCGCCCGACACCCTGCTCGACAGCTACGAGGCCGAGCGCCGCGCCTTCGCGCTGAAGCTGGTCGAGACGACCGACCGGGTGTTCAGCTTCGTCACCGCCGACGGGAGCTTCGCGGACTTCGTGCGCACGCGCGTCGCACCGGTCGTCGCGCCGCTGGCCTATGGCATCGATGCGGTGCGCGAGTACGCGTTCCGCATGATCTCGCAGGCCATGATCAGCTACCACGACAGCCAGATCAGCGAAGGAAAGGCCGGCGAGGTCCGCGGCGGCGACCGGCTGCCGTGGGTGCGGCAGGCCGACAATTACGGCTCGCTGCGCGAGATCGCATGGCAGGTGCATGTCTACGGCATGGCGGGCAACGCGCTGGTCGCATGGTGCGGCTCGCAGGGCATCACCTTGCACCACTTCGACTTCGGCCCGGCCCACGAGGCGGCGGGGCTGGCGCGCAATGCGGCCTACCTGATCCGCCCCGACAGCTATGTCGGGTGCGCCGATGCGCACGGGCGGCCCGAAGTGTTCGAGGCCTATCTGCGGCGCTGCCTGGGCTGAGCCGCAGCATGTGCGCTGGGGTGGCCGCGCATGAAATTTTCATGACAAACGACGTTCCGGGGTGTTGGGATTCGTCTGGAAAAGCAGCGTGCGCTTGGCCGTCGATCCCTTGCAGGCCGGAGGATCGGATGGGACGCGTACCTTCCATCACCAGGTTCTCCACAAGAAATCGATCATGAGAAGAAACAGAAGGTTTTCCTTTGCCGGCCCTTTGATCTCGGTGGCGGTTTTATTGGGTATTCTTTCCGGCTGCCAGTCGATGGTCAGCCCGAGTGCCCAGCCTGAGTTGCCCCCCATCATCAGCAAGACGATCAAGGATGGGAAAGGCCAGCCCTACGGACGATCGGATGCGGATTCCCGCTACATCAAGACCTCGGTGAAGGTCTCGTCGAATCCCGCGTACGGGTACTCCCAGATCAACGCGATCGGCGTTCCGGTGCGGGACCACCGGCTGTACCTGAACACCTTGCGTGGACCCGAGGGGCAACCCGTCGAATACGAACGACTGGGTGCCTGCTGCTATGGCCCGGACCATCCAGCCGCGAAGGGGCCGGTGGATGTCTACAGAATCCGGGTGGACGGGGTGTCCAAGGAGATCTTCCTGTTCCTGGACGGCTACAAGGAATGGACGACTGAATTGCCGATGGGCTTCCAGCAGCGGAAGTGATGCCGACGCGGGGCCTTGGCCGCCCGCTGCCACGCATCGACACGGCGGATCGCGAAGCCGCGAGTCGGCGCCCCGGCCGCCGTTGCGCGATTCAATCCTCCCGCACCAGCCGAATCCCCACCAGCGTGTAGCGCGTGCTCGGCGCGTTCCAGTTGCGATAGGACGCGCGGGTATAGAAGGGCCATGTGTGCCAGGAGCCGCCGCGGCGCACCCGCACCGTGCCTTCGGCGGGGCCCTGCGGGTCGTCGATCGGAGACTTGGCGTAGTAGTCGTCGCCATGCCAGTCGGCCACCCATTCCCAGGCGTTGCCGTGCATGTCGTGCAGGCCCCAGGGGTTCGGCGCGTAGCTGCCGACCGGCGCGGTGAAGGC
This sequence comes from Variovorax sp. J2P1-31, assembly GCF_030317215.1. Classification (NCBI taxonomy): domain Bacteria; kingdom Pseudomonadati; phylum Pseudomonadota; class Betaproteobacteria; order Burkholderiales; family Comamonadaceae; genus Variovorax; species Variovorax sp. J2P1-31. Next base: position 1,262,554 of record NZ_JASZYA010000002.1, on the reverse strand, counting down.
ATGGCCGTCGTCGCCCTGCAGCGCCATCGCCTGCCACTGCGGCCAGTGGCGGGCGCTGCGCGCGTCGAACACGTTGGCCGCGCCCAGCAGCGAGCGGGGATCGTCGCCCGCGTGGTAGCGGCTGCGGGTGCCGGCGCGGCAGGCGTATTCCCACTCGGCCTCGGTCGGCAGCCGGTAGCGCCGGCCTTCGGTCCGGCTGAGCCAGGCCGCCAGCGCCTGGGCGTCGTGCCAGGTCACGTTGACGACCGGATGGTCCTCGCCTTGGACGAAGCCGGGGTTGCGCCACGAGTAGCGGCGATCGCGGCCTTCGAAGGCATCGCCGCGCGGTGTGGTGGCCGGGTCGTAGTCGGCGCGCCAGCCGTAGCCGCCGGTGCCGTCCGCCTCCGACTCCGCAACGTAGCCCGAGGCTTCGACGAAGCGGCGGAACTGGCCCACCGTGACCTCGTGCTGGCCCATCCAGAAGGCGCGCGTGATGCGCACCCGGTGCACCGGTCCCTCGTCGTCCAGCTGTGCGAAGCGCGCGGCCGGCAACTCGGGGTAGGCGCGCGCCAGCGAATCGGAGGCCTCGTCGCTGCCCATCAGGAACTCGCCGGCCGGCAATCTCACGAAGGCCATGCCCAGGCTGTTGTGCTCGATATCGGCCGCGTGCGCACCGGCCGCGACCCAGGTCAGAAGCAAGAGCAAAAGGCAGCGCTGCATGGGCGGATGCTATGGCATCCGATGCCGTCGCGCGCGGCCTTGCATCCAGCCGCGAATTCGCCGCGTATAGATCCTGTGCGGACCTGAATCGGACTGCACGCGGTTCCGCCGGCGCCAGGGCTGGCGGTCTTCATCCAGCCAAGAGGAGTTCCATCATGTCCACCAAGTTCATCGCCATCGCTGCCGTTGCCGCCATCACCGGCCTGACCGGTTTCAGTGCCCAGGCCTTCCAGGGCGAGCAGAGCAACCTACCGCCGCAGGCCTTCCAGTCGATGCGTTCGCGTGCCGAGGTGGCGCAGGAGGCGCTGAAGCCGGTGCAGATCACCAACGGCGGCACCGGTGTGGCCAAGCCCGTGGCCTCGGCCGACCGCGCGACGGTGCGCGCCGGTGCGCGCGCGATCGCGGCCAACGGCGCTTCGCTCTACGGCACCTGAAGCCCGGGGCCCGCGGGCCTCAGACCAGTTTGCGGATCGCCTTCTTGCGCCACACGCCGCGGTAGTAGGCGGTCTGCAGCCCCAGCATCGCGAGGAAGGTCACGGGGTAGGCCACCCACACGCCGTTGATGCCGATGCGGTGGCTCATGAAGTACGCCACCGGCACTTCGATCAATGCGATGCAGAAGATCGCGATGGCCGTGGGCACCAGCACCGAGCCGCTGGCCCGCATGATCCCCGACAGCACCGAGGCCATGCCGAAGATCACGCTGCTCCACAGCATGATGTGCAGCAGGGTCTGCGCCAGTTCGATCACCGGCGCGCTCGTGATGAAGAAACCCATCAGCGGGCGCGAGAACAGGTAGCCCAGCAACACCAGCGAGCCGGTCAGCACCAGGTTCATCAGCAGGCCGGTGCGCGCGATCGCGCCCAGCTGCTCGGTGCGGCCCGCGCCGATGGCCTGCGCGCCGAGGATCGAGGCCGTGATGGCGATCGAGATCGCGGGGAACTGCACATAGGCCACCACCTGGTTGACCGCGCCGTAGGCCGCGGTGGCGTTCGAGCCGTAGCTGTTGACCAGCGAGAGCAGCGCCACTTCGGCCAGCGCGACCACGATCATCTGCACGCCCGTGGGCACGCCGACCTTGAGCACCGTCTTCAGGATCCTGAGGTCGATGCGCATGGCGTGCGCGAAGGCGGCGTCGGGCGCCAGCGGGCTCTGGGTCTTGCGCAGGCGGAAGGCCAGCCAGGTCGTCGCGACCACGAAGGACACCACGGTGGCGGCCGCGCCGCTGGCCACGCCCAGTTGCGGCAGGACGCCCCAGCCGCGGATCAGCGCCGGCGTCAGCACCAGGCCGATGCCGGTCGAGATGGCCAGCGTGTAGAGCGGCGTGACGGTGTCGCCCACGCCGCGCAGCATCGCGGTCGACAGCAGGAACACGAACAGGCCGGGCATCGCGATCAGCATGATGCGGGCGTAGGCGGTGGCGTCGGCCAGGATGTCGGGCGGCGTGCCCAGCGCCGCGAGCAGGGGTTGCGTGAAGCTGCCGCCGAACACCGCGACCAGCAGGCCGAAGGCGATGCCCACGGTGAGCGTGGTGCCGGCGATGGTCTTGACCTTGGCGGTGTCGCGCGCGCCCCAGGCCTGGCCGATCAGCACCGAGGCGCCCGCGCCCAGGCCGATGGTGAAGGCGATGAAGAAGAACATCACCGGGAAGAAGCTGGACACGGCCGCCATCGCGCCCACGCCGATCATCTGGCCCACATAGACGTTGTTGAGCGTGCCCGACAGCGACTGCAGGATGTTGCTCAGCAGCATGGGCGCGAGGAAGAACAGGAAGATCTTCCAGAGCGGGCGGCGCGGGTCGGGTGTGCGGGCGCCGGTCCGCATCGCGGCGGGCGGCGCCGCATCGCTGGCGGGTGCCACGGGCACCGCGGCAGGGTCGGCCACGGCGGCGGGCGCGGCGGCGATCTCGCCGGCCACGCGCAGGTCCTCGGCCTGCAGGTCGGCGCTCAGGGCATCGGGTTTCTTCATTGTGTTTTTTCCCAGGCGGCGTTGCTCAGTTGTTCGAGATGTGTGCGCACGTCATCGGGCCAGGCCGCGATGCGTTCGACGAAGGCTTGCCGTTCTCCGGCGAACAGCGCGCGCGTCGCTTCCTCGAAGCCCGGCAGGTCGCCGGCGATCTCGGACATGAAACGGTAGGTCGACTCGCGCGCGGTGCGCAGCGTATCGCGTCCGTCGTGCAGGCGGCGCGCCTCGTCGACGATGCGCCGCAGCGCGACCGAGGCGCCGCCGGGCTGGCGGGCCAGCCAGTCCCAGTGGCGCGGCAGCAGCGTGACTTCGCGCGCCACCACGCCGAGTTTGGGCCGGCCGACGCCGCGCGCCGGGGCGGCGTCCTCGGCCGCCTCGGGCCGCAGGTCCAGGTCGATCCGTGTGCCGGTGGCGTCGTCGAACACGCGCAGCAGCGGCTCCTGCGGGGGCGGCGCGGCCCGCAGCCGCGCCACGATCTCGGCGCGCGGCCCGGAGGCGATGCGCCGGAAACCGGCAAAGACCGTGAGGTGGTCGGCAGGGGGCGCGGAGGAGGGCGGCGTGGACATGGCAGGGCTCTGGACAGCGGAGCACGGAATCTACCCGGATGAAAAAACCATTGCAATATCTTCCGGGTAAAAATATCTCGAGGTGAAGTCGGGAGACACTTCGACACCTTGATAGAATGCGAATTGTTCGTATTCATATGGCCGTCGCCTGCAAGCCGCCTCTGCTAGACCTCGGGCGAGGGCCAGCGTCACGGCCGCGAGCGGCCCGCCCGGCGGGCACTGCCTTCGACGCCATCGACTTCACACCTTTTCATGAACAAGACACTCGCCGCCGCTTTCGCCCTGCTGGGCTTCGCCACCGCTTCGCAAGCGCACCAGATCTGGCTCGAGCAGCCCGCGGGCCAGAGCGCGGTGATCCGCTTCGGCGAGTTCGGCGAGAACCTGCGCGAGACCTCGCCGGGCCTGCTCGACAAGTTCGGCCAGCCCACCGCCACGCTGGTGTCGGCCCAGGGCGAGAAGAAGGCCGACGGCAGCAAGGCGGCCCAGGGCTTCACGCTGCCCTTCAAGGCCGCCAAGGGCGAGTCCATCGTGGCCGAGGACGCGAGCTATCCGCTCTACACCCTGAAGCAGGGCGACAAGGAATCGAAGAACTGGTACCACCCGGCCGCGCGGCTGATCACCGGCTTCGCGTCGCAGGAGGCCAAGCTGGCCTTCGACATCGTGCCGGCCGGCGCCCCGGGCGAGTTCAGGCTGGTGTTCAAGGGCCAGCCGCTGCCCAAGGCCAAGGTCACGCTGGTCACCCAGTCGGGCTGGTCCAAGGAAGGCCGCACCGACGCACAGGGCCTGGTGCGCTTCGACATGCCCTGGAAGGGCACCTACGTGGCCGAGGCCAGCCACACCGACCGCACCGGCGGCGAGCGTCCCGGGGCCGCAGGACCCGAGAAGTACGACGGCGTGAGCTACGTCACCACGCTGACCTACGTCAAGGCCGAGGGCGTGGCGCCGATCGCTGCCGGCCCCGCCGCCACGCCCAACCAGTGAACGCCGTGCTGCACCGGGCCCTGCGCGTCGGGCCGCTGCTCTCGCGCATCGTGGCCGCGATGTTCGGCGGCTACGGCCTGGCCGCGCTCGCGAGCGTGGCCGCGCTGGCCCTGCCCATGAGCAAGCCGCAGGCGGTGCTGACGGGCATGCTGTCGAGCTTCGCGGTCTTCGCGGGCGCGGTGGTCTGGGTCTTCGCGGTGCGCAGCGCACGACGCGCCTGGGCCGGCCTGCTGGTCGCGGCCGTGCCGCTGGGCCTGGCCGCCTGGTCGGTGTGGCGCGGAGGCGCCGCATCGTGAGCACCGACAAGCCGGCGAAGAAGTCGCCGCCCAAGGCGCGCGGCATCCGCCAGTCCATGTCCGACCTGCACATCTGGACGGGCCTGCTGGTCGGCTGGTTCCTCTATGCGATGTTCCTCACCGGCACGGTGAGCTACTTCAAGGACGAGATCTCGCAGTGGATGCGGCCCGAGATCGCGCACCAGGCCCAGGTGCCCGATGCGGCCGTGGTGGCGCAGCACGTGGCCGACAAGCTGCGCACCGAGGCCGCGGGCAGCCCGCAGTGGAGCATCGGCCTGCCCGATGCGCGCAACAACGTGGTCAGCGCCTTCTGGCGCACGTCCGGCGTCGAAGGCCGGCGCGCCTTCCAGAGCGGCACCTTCGATCCGGTCAGCGGCGACAAGGTCGCGGGGCGCGACACTGGCGGCGGCAACTTCTTCTACCGCTTCCACTTCCAGTTCCACTACATGCCGGTGCTGTGGGGCCGCTGGCTCGCGGGCTTCTGCGCGATGTTCATGCTGGTGGCCATCGTCAGCGGCGTGATCACGCACAAGAAGATCTTCATCGACTTCTTCACCTTCCGCGGCGGCAAGGGCCAGCGCTCGTGGCTCGATGCGCACAACGCGCTGTCGGTGTTCGGGCTGCCCTTCCACCTGATGATCACCTACACCGGGCTGATCACGCTGGCCGCGCTGTACATGCCCTGGGGCAGCCAGGCGGCGTTCAAGACCCCGGCCGAGCGGCAGGAGCTCTCGGCCCAGCTGAGCGCCTTCATCACGCCCGCCAAGCCCACCGGCCAGGCCGCGACGCTCGCGCCGATCGAAGACATGGTGCGGCAGGCGCAGGCGCGCTGGGGCCGCGACAACATCCAGCGCGTGAACATCACGCTGCCGGGCGACGCCGCCGCGCGCGTGACCATCTCGCGCGGCGACGAGGGCCGTGCCTCGGTGAGCCCGCAGTACATGCTGTTCGACGGCTCCACCGGCAAGCTGCTCGAGACCAAGGACAGCGTGGGTCCCGCGGCCGAGACCCGCGGCGTGATGTACGCGCTGCACCTGGGCCGCTTCGGCGACACCGCGACGCGCTGGCTCTACTTCCTCGTGAGCCTGGCCGGCACCGCGATGGTGGGCACCGGGCTGGTGATGTGGACCGTCAAGCGGCGGCAGAAGCTGCCCGACCCCGACAGACCGTATGTCGGCTTCTGGCTGGTGGAGCGGCTGAACATCGCCGCCATCGCGGGCCTGTCGATCGCCATGACGGCCTTCCTCTGGGGCAACCGGCTGCTGCCGCTCGATCTGCCCCGGCGCAGCGAGTGGGAGGTCGACCTGTTGTTCATCGTCTGGGGCCTGGCGTTGCTGCATGCGATGCTGCGGCCCGCGAAGCGCGCCTGGATCGAGCAGCTCTGGATCGCCACCGCCGCGCTGGCGCTGCTGCCGGTCGTGAGCGCCTTCACCACCGAGCGGCCGCTGTGGCGCAGCCTCCTGGCCGGTGACTGGGTCTTCGCCGGCCTGGAACTCACGCTGTGGGCCCTGGCCGCGCTGCATGCGCTGCTGGCGATCCGCACGATGCGGCACAGCCCCAAGCCCAAGCCCGCGCGCCGCGCCGCCGCGCCGGTGGCCACCACGGCCACGCCGGCCGGGGAGGGCGCATGAGCGGCTGGTTTCACGGGGTCGCCTTCGCGCTGTGCCTGCCGGGCTTCGCGGCGCTGGCACTGGCCATGGAGCGGCACCAGGAGGACCTCTTCGGCCATGCCTTCGCGCCGTCGCTGACCCGTCGGCTGCGCGTGGCGGGCTGGGGCGCGCTGCTGTTCGCGCTTGGCGTGCTGGTGGGTGCGCAGGGCTGGGGCCTGGGGCTGGTGAGCTTCAGCGGCCACACCAGCCTGGCGGCCGGGCTGGTGTTCGTCGCCTTGCTCGTGCAGGGCCGGCGGAAGGCCTAACGCAGGCGCCAGAACGCGCGCCAGTACCTGCGCGTGCCGGCCTTCATCTGCCGCACCGCACGCCAGGGCGCGCTCTGCCGCACCAGGCCCAGCACACGGTCCTTCCACGCGGTCCAGCGCGGGTACCAGCGCGCGAACCAGCCGATGCGCATCAGCGTGGGCTGCACCAGCTGGAACAGCCGCGCCACCACGGCCGTGCCCGCGAGCTTGGCCGCGCCCAGCAGCAGCACGCCGCTCGCATAGTGGCCGCGGCCGAACAGGAACAGCGCGAGCAGCTTGATCGGCAGCAGCGCGATCACGGGCAGCGCGAAGGTCAGCAGCGCGCCCCAGGGCGGCAGGCCGCGAACCCAGCCTTCGAGCCGCGCCCACAGCGGCAGGCGCGCCAGCCTGGCGACCTGCGCGGCCAGCGGTTCCCAGCCCCATTCCTCGAACAGGAGCACCGGCACCAGCAGCACGGTGGCGACGAGGCGGAGCAGGCGGCGCAAGCGGATCAACATGCAAGCGATTGTGAGCCCGGCGCCCCGCGGGGCCTATGGCAAACTGCTGCGCTTTATTGCGCGCCCAGGGTTCATTCAGACATGCAGAAAATCATTCGCCAGCTCGCGTCCGAAATCAAGGTCGGCGAGCACCAGGTGAAGGCGGCCATCGAGCTGCTCGACGGCGGCGCCACGGTGCCCTTCATCGCCCGCTACCGCAAGGAGGCCACCGACGGCCTCGACGACATCCAGCTGCGCGAACTCGAGGCGCGCCTGGCCTACCTGCGCGAGCTCGACGAGCGCCGCACGGCCGTGATGAAGAGCATCGACGAGCAGGGCAAGCTGACCGACGCGCTGCGCATCGCGATCGCCACCGTGGCGACCAAGCAGGAGCTGGAAGACCTCTACCTGCCCTTCAAGCAGAAGCGCCGCACCAAGGGCCAGATCGCGCGCGAGTTCGGCATCGAGCCGCTGGCCGACAAGCTCTTCGCCGACCCGACGCTGGACCCGGCCGTCGAAGCCAAGGCCTTCCTCAAGCCCGCCGAGACGCTGGACGACGGCAAGCCGGGCCCCGATTTCTCCACCGTGCCGGCCGTGCTCGACGGCGTGCGCGACATCCTGTCGGAGCGCTGGGCCGAGGACGCGGCGCTGGTGCAGCGGCTGCGCGAGTGGCTCTGGAGCGAAGGCCTGTTCAAGTCCACGCTGATGGCGGGCAAGGACGAGAACAACGTCGACGTGTCCAAGTTCCGCGACTACTTCGACTACGACGAACCCATCGGCCGCGTGCCCTCGCACCGCGCGCTGGCGGTGTTCCGCGGCCGCGCGCTCGACATCCTCGACGCCAAGCTGGTGCTGCCGGTCGAGCCCGAGCCGGGCAAGCCCAGCGTGGCCGAAGGCCGCATCGCCCTGCACCTGGGCTGGAGCCACGCGGCCCGCCCGTCGGACGACCTGATCCGCAAGTGCGTGGCCTGGACCTGGCGCGTGAAGCTCTCGCTCTCGACCGAACGCGACCTGTTCACCCGCCTGCGCGAGGACGCCGAGAAGACCGCCATCAAGGTCTTCGCCGACAACCTGCGCGACCTGCTGCTGGCCGCGCCCGCGGGCCGCCGCGTGGTGCTGGGCCTGGACCCGGGCATCCGCACCGGCGTGAAGGTGGCGGTGGTCGATGCGACCGGCAAGCTGGTCGAGACCGCCACCGTGTTCCCGCACGAGCCGCGCAAGGACTGGGAAGGTTCGCTGCACACGCTGGGCAAGCTCTGCGCCAAGCACGGCGTGAACCTGATCGCGATCGGCAACGGCACCGCCAGCCGCGAGACCGACAAGCTGGCGGCCGACCTGATCAAGCTGCTGGCGAAGATGGCCGACCAGGCCGGCGCGCCGCCCATGGCCATCGACAAGGTGGTGGTGAGCGAGGCCGGCGCCTCGGTCTATTCCGCGAGCGAATTCGCCTCGCAGGAGATGCCCGACGTGGACGTGAGCCTGCGCGGCGCGGCCAGCATCGCGCGCCGCCTGCAGGACCCGCTGGCCGAACTCGTGAAGATCGACCCCAAGTCGATCGGCGTGGGCCAGTACCAGCACGACGTGAACCAGAGCGAACTCGCGCGCACGCTGAGCGCGGTGGTGGAAGACTGCGTGAACTCGGTCGGCGTGGACCTCAACACCGCCAGCGTGCCGCTGCTGTCGCGCGTGTCGGGCCTGTCGGCCAGCGTGGCCAAAGCGGTGGTGCGCTGGCGCGAGGCCAACGGCGCCTTCGCCACCCGCAAACAGCTGCTGGAAGTCACGGGCTTCGGCCCCAAGGCCTTCGAGCAGAGCGCGGGCTTCCTGCGCGTGCGCGACGGCAGCAACCCGCTGGACATCACCGGCGTGCACCCGGAAACCTATCCGCTGGTCGAACAGATCATGGTCAAGACCGGCAAGCCCATCACCGAGCTGATGGGGCGCGCCGACATGCTCAAGGCGCTCAAGCCCGAACTCTTCGCCAACGAGAAGTTCGGCGTGATCACGGTCAAGGACATCCTGGGCGAACTCGAGAAGCCGGGCCGCGACCCGCGCCCCGACTTCAAGGTGGCGCGCTTCAACGACGGCGTCGAGGACATCGCCGACTTGAAGGAAGGCATGATCCTCGAGGGCACGGTGAGCAACGTCGCGCAGTTCGGCGCCTTCATCGACCTGGGCGTGCACCAGGACGGCCTGGTCCACGTGAGCCAGCTGGCCAACAAGTTCGTGGAAGACGCGCGCGAGATCGTCAAGACCGGCGACATCGTCAAGGTCAAGGTGATGGAGGTCGACGTGGCGCGCAAGCGCATCGGCCTGTCGATGCGCCTCGACGCTTCGCCCGCGCGCCGCGACGGCCCGCGCGACAACCGCTTCGAAGGCGCGGGCCGCGGCCAGCAGCAGGGCCCGCGCCGCGACAACACGCCGCAGCCCGCGGGCCAGATGGCCAGCGCCTTCGCCAAGCTGCAGGGGCTGCGCGGCAAGTAAGCCGCCTCCCCGATGAAGGCACTGCGCATCCATGCCGGACCGGCCGCCAGGCGCCTGATCGAAGCGCAGGGCCTGCGGCCCGGGGACGTGCGCGTGGTGCCGGGCGCGGCGGGCGGGCCCAAGGGCCTGATCCTCGGCCCCATCGACCGCTTCCTGCTCGGCGACTGGCTGCCGCGTTCCGACCAGCCCATCGACCTGGTGGGGGCCTCCATCGGCGCCTGGCGGCTGGCCAATGCCTGCCTCGACGACCCGATGCGCGCGCTGCGCGACTTCGAGGACGGCTACATCACCCAGCACTTCGAACTGCCGCCGGGCCAGAAGCGGCTCACGGCGAAGCAGGTCAGCGCGCAGTTCGGCGAGGGCCTGCGCAGCTTCTACGGCGGTCGGGCGCAGGAGGTGCTGAAGCATCCGCGCTACAGCCTGCATGTGATCACCGCCCACGGCCGGCACCTGCTGGGCCGCGAGGGGCGGGGGCGCACGGCGCTGGGCTACCTGGGCGCCTTCATGGCCAACGGCGTGCGGCGCAAGGCGCTGGGCGGCTGGCTGGAGCGCGTGGTGTTCTCCACGCCGGATGCGGCCCTGCCTTTCGCCACCACCGATTTCGCGACCCGGCGCGTGGCGCTGAGCGAAGCCAACTTCGCGCCGGCGCTGCAGGCCTCGTGCTCGATCCCCTTCATGCTCGAGGCGGTGCACGACATCCCGGGCGCGCCGCCCGGCGCCTACTGGGACGGTGGCATCACCGACTACCACCTGCACCTGGACTACCGCGCGGGGCCCCAGGGCATCGTGCTGTATCCGCACTTCCAGCAGGCGGTGGTGCCGGGCTGGCTGGACAAGGGCCTCAAGTGGCGCCACAAGGCCACGCCTTTCCTCGACAGCATGGTGGTGCTGGCGCCATCGCCCGAATGGGTCGCGACCCTGCCCAACGGCAAGCTGCCCGACCGCAACGACTTCCTGCGCTACGGCAACGACCTGGCGGGCCGCATCCAGGCCTGGCGCACCGCCGCGGCCGAGGCGCAGCGCCTGGCCGACGAACTGCAGCAATGGCTGGAAAAACCCGACCTGGCGCAGCTGCGCGCACTTTGAAGCGCAGATTTCGCATCGGTTGAATCCAAGGTGCGGGCGGGGCCGTATCCCTTTCACCCGCTGCGCATCTTCGTGGCGGTGAACGCAACAGGAGCCATCCATGCAAGCCAAGTTCTCACGCCTCGCTTCCCTCGCACTCGCAGCCGCTCTGTCGGTCGGTGCGGTCTCCGCCATCGCCCAGGTCACCGTCGGCGGCGCGCCGATGTACGCCACCAAGGACATCATCGACAACGCCGTGAATTCCAAGGACCACACGACCCTGGTCGCCGCGGTCAAGGCCGCCGGCCTGGTCGAGACGCTCAAGGGCCCGGGTCCGTTCACCGTCTTCGCGCCCACCAACGCCGCCTTCGCGGCCCTGCCGGCCGGCACGGTCGACACGCTGCTCAAGCCCGAGAACAAGGGCACGCTCACGACCATCCTCACCTACCACGTGGTGGCCGGCAAGGTCGATGCCAAGTCGCTCATGAAGATGATCGACGACGGCAAGGGCATGGCCTCGCTCAAGACCGTCTCGGGCGGCACGCTGGTGGCCAAGAGCACCGGTGGCATGGTGACCGTGACCGACGAAAAGGGCGGTACCGCCAACGTGACCATCGCCGACGTCTACCAGTCGAACGGCGTGATCCACGTGGTCGACAAGGTGCTGCTGCCCAAGTAAGCGGGCCACCTCCGACAGCAAGCCTCGCGCGGCAAGCTGTCAGATTTCTTTACCTTCCTATAATTCTGTGGTCGGGCCGGCGCTGTGAGCGCCGCGCCCGCACGGTTCGAAGGTGCCCCGCACGCTCTCATCGCTTGAGGGTCTCGGGGTTAAACGGGAAGCAGGTGCCTTGCGTCTTCACACGACGCGACAAGTCCTGCGCTGCCCCCGCAACGGTCAGCGGATCTCGAAGAATCCCTCACGCGCATGCCTTGTCGGCATGGCAGTCACTGCGCCTCACGGCGTGGGAAGGCGAGGGATTCGGTCCTGCACGCAACGCGCATGCAGGACGGTCCGCAAGCCCGGATACCGGCCTTCGCAACTGCTTCGGCCGCTGCGGGAGAGCGAGGGTCCGGGCAAGCCGGTGCACACACGCACCGGGCTTGGCCGCGAGGCGTTCTTTCTTCTTCAGCGTATTCAATGGTTGAGGCTCCGCGGGGTGGCGGGGCGGTTGGAACACGCATGAAAAAAACAACGATCCTGAACCCGGCCCGAGTGGGCGTGCTGGGTTTGCTCTCGATGGCCGCGGGCCAGGGCATGGCGCAGGAAGCCGATGCCCTCAATGAAATCTTCGTCACGGCCACGGCCCGCCCCGAGGCGCGCGCCAGCATCGCCGCGACCACGCAGGTGATCGACCGCGCGGCCATCGACCGCTCGACCGCCAAGTCGGTGACCGACCTGCTGGCCGAGAACGCGGTCGGCTTCTTCAGCGAATGGACCGCGGCGCAGACCTCGATCAACATCCGCGGCGCCACCAGCGACGGCCAGGGCCGCGACTACAAGGGCCAGGTGCTGGTGCTGGTCAACGGCCGGCGCGCCGGCACGGCCAACATCTCCAAGCTCAGCGCCAACGAGGTCGAGCGCATCGAGATCGTGCGCGGCCCGGCCTCGGTGATCTACGGCAGCCAGAACATGGGCGGCGTGATCAACATCATCATGAAGAGCGGCTACAACGCGCCGCCCAGCCAGGCCGGCCTCAGCGTGGGCTCCTGGGGCGGCGTGCAGGCCAATGCGCAGACCAGCGGCGGCGGCGAACGCTTCGACTGGTACTTCGGCGTCTTGGGCGGCCAGCGCGACGATTACGAATCGGGCAAGGGCGGCGGCAAGCTGGCCAACACGGGTTGGGAGCGCCGCGGCTTCGCGGGCGCGCTGGGCTTCCAGGTCGACGAGCGCAACCGGCTCGAACTCAAGCTGCGCACCGACGGCATCTACAACGCGGGCTTCCGCGGATCGGGCGCCAACACCATCAGCAAGGACGACCGCACCAACGCCTCGGCCGACCTCACCTACGAAGGCCGCACGGCCGACGAGCGCATCGGCTGGATGGCGCAGATCTACTCGGTGGCCGACGAGGACGAGTTCAAGTGGGCCTCGCCCGTGGTGCGCTCCGGCACACGGGCCACGCCCGGCACCTCGAGCGACTACAACGACCGCAAGCTCGACATCCTGGGCACGCGCCTGCAGCCGCGCTTCAAGCTGGGGCAGGGCAACGACCTGCTGCTGGGCTACGACTGGGAACGCAGCCGGCTGCGCTCGGACCGCTTCCGCGTCGCGCTGCCCGGCGGCCCGACCGGCCAGGTCGCGCCCTACGACAACAACCAGACCGAGCACGTCAACGCGCTGTACTTCGAGGATTCGCAGAAGTTCTTCGACGACCGCGTGACGGTGCGCGGCGGCGCGCGCCGCACCGAAGGCCGCACCAGCTTCGACTACACGCCCAACCTGCCGCTGCAGCGCAGCGGCAGCCAGTCGTACGGCGAGACCACCTGGTCGACCGGCGCGACCTGGCGCGCGCTCGACGTGCTGAACCTGCGCACCGGCATCTCGACCGGCTTCCGCGCCCCGACCTCGACCGAGCTGGGCTCGGACTTCACCGCGGTGGGCGGCGGCCGCAGCTTCGGCAACCCGAACCTCAAGCCCGAGAGCAACCGCCAGATCGAGTTCGGCGGCACGCTGCAGCTGCCGGTCTGGAACGTGGACGTGGCGCTGTTCCAGAACACGATTTCCGACCGCATCATCACCGTGTCGCGCGGCCCGACCACCAACACCTCGGACTACGCCAACAACGCCGCCGACATCGTGGTGCGCGGCATCGAGGCCAGCGCCAACGTCGACCTGGCGAAGGCACTGAACTTCTCGACCGGCGCCCACAGCCTCAACGCGTATGCCAACGGCTACTACAACTTCACGATGCGCGACAAGGGCGCGACCGCGCTCGACACCGACCGCGTGCAGCGCATGTACAAGTACGAGGCCTCGCTGGGCCTGCGCTACGGCCGCGGCGCGGGCAAGCTGCCCGACGACTGGAGCCTGCAGATCGGTGCGCTGCTGCGCGGACCGATGTGGTACGACACCGAGGAAGCGCTGCTGATCCCGCAGGGCGAGCCCTACAGCACCTACATCCACAGGAAGGGCGCCTTCACCGTGTGGAACCTGCGCGGCGACTACCGCATCAACAAGCGCGTGAAGGTGTTCGCGGCGGTCAACAACCTGTTCGACCTCAACCGCAGCCCAATCTTCATCGCGCTCGACCAGAAGCCGTGCATCGCCGATCCGCGCTTCCAGAACGGCGGGTGCGGCACCTCGATGCCGGGCCGCGAGTTCCAGGTCGGCATGCAAGTCAGCTTCTGATGCGGTTCAAGCGCATCGCGCTGGTCCTGGGTCTGAGCGCCGCGGCCCTCTCGGGGCAGGCCGCGCCGATCGAGGTCCGCGATGCGCTGGGCCGCAGCGTGGTGCTGCCCGCGGCGCCGCAGCGGCTGGTGACCATCTTCGCGTCGAACACCGAACTGGTGACTTCGCTCGGCCTGGCCGACCGCATCGTCGGCGTCGAGGAATACACGCGCTTTCCGCCCGAGGTCATGGACAAGCCCAGGGTCGGCGGCCGGCTGGGCTTCTCGGTCGACGCGGTGGTCGCGCAGCGGCCCGACCTGGTGATCGTCACGCCCGCGCGGCAGGCCGCCAACCAGCTGGTCGACCCGATGACGCGCATCGGCGTGCCGGTGATCGTGCTGCTGAGCCGCTCGGTCGGCGAGGTGCTGGACAACATCCGCCTGATCGGCCGCGCCACCGGCGTGCCCGAACGCGGCGAGGCGCTGGCGCAGTCGCTGCAGGCGCGGCTGGATGCCGTGGCGCAGCAGGTCGCGCAACGCACCGCCCCGCGCATGGTGATGATCACCGGCCGCGTGGGCAACGGCATGCTGCTGGTGGCGCGGGCCGACACCTACACCGGCGAGGCGATGCGCATGGCCGGCGGCCGCTTCGCGATCGCGGGGCGCGGGGCGGTGGCGCAGGTGTCGCCGGAGGCCATCCTCGCGTCGGACCCGGACGTGCTGCTGTTCGCGGGGACGAAGGCTGCTCTCGACGATCTGGTTCAACTGCCGGGCTGGCGTGACATGCGGGCGGTGCGCGACAAGCGCGCGGTGACGGTGTCGCGCAGCGAGTTTTTGATTCCGGGGCCGCGGACCATCGACGGGATCGAGCGCCTGGCGAAGTGGCTGGGGTCAGTGGAGGGAAGGCCGTGAGTGTTTCGGTTTTACTCCCTCTCCTCCTGGGAGAAGGCAGGGGTGAGGGCGGCGGCGCCTCCATCGTGCGAGCCCCCATCCCCGCCTTCCCCCAAAGGGGGAAGGAGCCTGACATCCCGCGACCTTCTTCTTGCTCCCTCCCCCTCCGGGGGAGGGCAGGGGTGGGGGCCGGCAGCGCCTCCATCGTGCGAGCCCCCATCCCTACCTTCCCCCAAAGGGGAAAGGTGCCCGACATCCCGCGACCTTTTTCTTGCTCCCTCCCCCTCTGGGGGAGGGCAGGGGTGGGGGCCGGCAGCGCCTCCATCGTGCGAGCCCCCATCCCCACCTTCCCCCAAAGGGGGAAGGTGCCAAGCCCATGACCCCACCCGCCCCACGCCACCCCGCCCGCGCCTGGCTCATCGCCGCCGCGGTGCTCGGGGTCGCCTTGCTGCTCGCGGCCTGTGCCGGCCACGAGTGGTCGTCGCCCCAGGCCCTCTACCGCGCGCTCGCGGGCGACGACAGCCTGCGCAGCCGCCTCTTGCTGCAATGGCGCCTGCCCCGCGTGTTCGCCGCCGCCCTGGTCGGCGCCTTGCTGGGCCTGTCGGGGGCGGTCTTCCAGGGCGTGTTCCGCAACCCGCTGGCCGAGCCCTACCTGCTCGGCGCCTCGGGCGGCGCGGCACTGGGGGCCACCGTCGCGCTGCTGGTGCCGCTGGGCGTGCCCCAGTCCTATGCGCTGCCCGTGCTGGCCTTCGCCGGCGCCTGGGGCGCGACCGCCCTGGTGCTCGGCGTCTCCCGCGTCGCGGGCGCGCTCGATGCCGCCGGCATGCTGCTGGCCGGCGTGGCCATCGCCGCGATGCTGGGCGCGCTGCGCTCCTTCCTCATGCTCGCGCTGTCCGACGAGACCGTGAGCTTGCAGGTCGTGATGAGCTGGGTGCTGGGCGGCATCCAGACGCCGTCGTGGCCCGGCCTGGGCCTGCTCGCCGCGCTGTGCGTGGCCTGCCTGCTGGCCACCTCGCGCATCGCGCACGGGCTCGACCTGCTGGGCCTGGGCACGCGCGCGGCGCAGGGCTTCGGACTCGACGTGGCGCGCTTCACGCCTGTCGCGGTCGTCGTCGGTTCGCTGGTGGTCGCGGCGGCCGTGGCCTATGGCGGCCTGGTGGCCTTCGTCGGCCTGGCCGCGCCGCACATCGCGCGCTGGATGGTCGGGCCGCTGCACCGGGCGCTGCTGCCGGCCTCGGCGCTCACCGGCGCCATCGTCGTGACCGTGGCCGACGCCATCGCGCGCTCGGCCCTGCCGCCGGCCGAGATCCCGCTGGGGCTGGTCACGGCCGTGGCGGGCGGGCCCTTCTTCATCGTGCTGCTGGCGCGGAGGCTGCGTTCATGAACCTGCTGCTCGAAGCCCAGCACCTCGGCGTCTCGCGCCGCCACAAGTCCATCCTGCGCGACGTGTCGATCGGCTTCGGCGCGACCGGCTCGGTGGCCGTCATCGGCCCCAACGGCGCGGGCAAGTCCACGCTGCTCGCGCTGCTGGCCGGGCTGGAGACACCCGCGCAGGGCGAGGTGCGGCTGGGCGTGCGGCGCGTGGTCGACGTGCCCGCCGCCGAGCGCGCGCAAGCCATCGGCTTCATGCCGCAGCACTTCGAGCCGCACTGGGACCTGGTGCTGGAAGAACTGCTGGGCATGCGCCTCACGCCGCCGCGCGGCAAGGCGCCGGCCCAGTGGCCCACGGTCGACGAGGTGATCGCACGCAACCAGCTCCAGGCCTTCCGCGGCCGGCGCTGGTCCACGCTGTCGGGCGGCGAGCAGGCCCGCGTGCTGCTGGCCACCGTGCTCGCGACCGATCCGCCCATCCTGCTGGCCGACGAGCCCGGCGCCGCGCTCGACGTGCGGCACCGGCTCACGCTGGTCGAGGCGCTGGCGCAGCGCGGCCGCACCCGGCTGGTGATCGTGGCCATGCACGACCTCGACCTGGCCTTCCGCCACTTCGAGCGCATCGTGGTGGTGGCCGACGGCCGCATCGCGATCGACGGCGGCGAGGAGCTGATCCATGCGGCGCTGCTCGACGAGAGCTTCGGCGTGGTGTTCGACCGCATCGGCGTGCCGCCCGGCGTGATGCTGCGCGCGCGGCTGCGCCGGCAGGCCGGCCCATGATGCGCATCGACCTCGCCGGCTGGACCCGCGAAGCCACGCAGGGCGACCCGCGTGCCTTCTTCGCGCTGTTCGACGAAGCCGACCGGCTGGGCTTCGACGGCGTGTGGTTCAGCGAATTCCGCCTGCCCACGGCCGACTGGCCGTACCCCTCGCCGCTGCTGCTGGCCGCCGCGCTGCTGGCGCGCACCGAGCGGCTGCGCGTGGGCACCTCGGTGCTGGTGCTGCCGCTGCACCAGCCGCTGCTGCTGGCCGACGAGGTCGCGCAGCTGGCCTTCCAGAGCGGCGGGCGCATCGACATCGGCGTGGGCCGCGGCACCGAGCCCGCCACGCTGGCCGCATTGAACATCGACGCGGCCCAGACCCGCGCGCGCTTCGAGCGGAACTGCATCGTGCTGCAGGCCCAGGCCGCGCACGTGCCGCTCTACGTGGCCGGCTCCACGCCCGAGACGCTGGGCTTCGCGATCGAACGCGACCTGCCGCTGCTGCTGAGCCTGGAGCCCCCCGAAACCACGCAGCTGGGCCACGTGGCCGACATCCTGCAGGGACGACCCTCGACCTTGCTGCGGCGATCGTCGCTCGCGCGCTACGTGTGCATCGGCACCGATGCGGCGTCGGTGCAGTCGCAGCTCGACGGCCTCTGGGCCCAGCTGCAGGCGCGCCGCGAATTCTTCGCCGCCAGGCGCGGCGTGCCGCCGGAGCAGGTGCCGCGCATCGAGCCTGAACGCATGCTGCGCGAGCAGTTCATCCACGGCGACCCCGCGCAGTGCCATGCGCAGATCCTCGCCCTGCGCGCGCGCAGCGGCATCGATGCGCTGCGCTGCGTGTTCAACGCCAACGGCCTGCTCGACAACACCCAAGCCCTCGCCGGCATGACGCTCTTTGCGATCGAGGTGCTCCCCGCGCTTCGCGAGCCGGCATGATCCATCCCATTCCAGAAAGCCACACGCCCATGCAAAGCGCCAAGATCCCCGTCACCATCGTCACCGGCTTCCTCGGCAGCGGCAAGACCACGCTGCTGCGCCACATCCTCGGCAACGCCGAGGGCAAGCGCATCGCCGTCATCGTCAACGAGTTCGGCGAGCTGGGCATCGACGGCGAGATCCTGCGCGGCTGCGGCATCGGCTGCGACGACGAGGGCAACGAGCGCGAAGGCGCCCTGTACGAACTGGCCAACGGCTGCGTCTGCTGCACCGTGCAGGAAGAATTCCAGCCCGTGATGCTGCAGCTGGCCGAGCGCCGTGCGGACATCGACGCGGTGATCATCGAGACCTCGGGCCTGGCGCTGCCCAAGCCGCTGGTCCAGGCCTTCCAGTGGCCCGAGATCGCCAACGTGTTCACCGTCGACGCGGTGGTCACGGTGGTCGACGGCCCGGCCACGGCTTCGGGCCAGTTCGCGGAGAACACCGAGGCCGTCGATGCGCAGCGCCGCGCCGACCCCAACCTCGACCACGAGTCGCCGCTGCACGAGCTGTTCGAAGACCAGCTCTCGGCGGCCGACCTGGTGGTGCTCAACAAGTCCGACCTGCTCGACGAGGCCGCGCGCGCGCAGGTCGAGGCGCTGATCCGCGCCGAGATCCCGGCCGAGGTCAAGATCGTCGCCGCCACCCAGGGCCAGCTGCCGCTGGCCCTGCTGCTGGGCCAGGGCCGCGCGGCCGAGACCACCATCGACCAGCGCGTCAGCCACCACGACCACGAGGAAGACCACGACCACGACGAGTTCGACTCGCTGGTGATCGACCTGCCCGCGGTCGACCGCGACCGCCTGCTGGCCGCGCTCGAGCAGATCGTGGCCGCGCACACCGTCTACCGCATCAAGGGCTTCGTCGCGATCCCCGGCAAGCCGATGCGCCTCTTGGTGCAGGGCGTGGGCAAGCGCTTCGACCATCACTTCGACCGCCAGTGGCGCGAGGGCGAGGCCCGCCGCACGCAGCTGGTGTTCATCGGCGAGGACCTCGACGAGGCGGTGCTGCGTTCGGCGCTGGCGGGTGCTGAGGCCTGAATTCGGACCGCCGGACGCAGAGGGCGCAGAGGTTTCGCAGAGAACGCAGAAAAAGCCGATTAAAAGGAAATTCAGAATGAATGGATTCCCTTTTGGATTCCTTCTGCGAAACCTCTGCGTCCTCTGCGTCCGGTACCCGCACCCGACCCCGCACCCGAGTCGATGACATGCACCTGCTGAGCACCCAGCCCGGCCGCTTCGTCGAGGACGACAGCGTCGTCACCCGGCTCGACCAGACGCCGGGCGAGATCGTGGTGCTGAGCTCGGCCGACACCACGCTCGCGCTCTTGGCCGCCGCGCGCAGCGCGCTCGCCGCCATCGACCCCGGCTACCCCTCGCTGCGGCTGGCCAACCTGCAGTACCTGCGCCAGCCGGCCTCGCTCGACCTCTATGTCGACGAGGTGCTGCAGCATGCGCGGGTGGTGATCGTCGACCACCTGGGCGCCGAATCGGCCTGGGCCTACGGGCTGCAGCAGATCGAGAAGCTCGCGCGCCGCAAGGGCCAGCAGCTCGCGATCTTCTCGGGCGACCTGCAGGAAGACGAAGACCTGCTCGCGCGCAGCACGCTGCCGCAGGCCGTGGGCCGTCAGCTGTGGCAGTACACCCGCGCGGGTGGCGCGGCCAATGCGCTGCAGTTCCTGCGCGCCATCGCCTTCCACGGCCTGGGCCATGGCGAGGCGCCGCAGCCGCCGCGCAGCCTGCCGCAGGTGGCGCTGCATGTGCCGGGCGGCTTCGGCGCCGCGCACACGGTGGCCGGCATCGACGACCTGCGCGCGCTGTGGCGCGAGGGGGCGCCGGTGGTGGCGCTGGTGTTCTACCGCTCGCACCTGCAGTCGGGCAACACGGCGGTCTTCGATGCGATGGCCGCCGCGCTGCAGGCCGAGGGCCTGAACCCGCTGCCGGTCGCGCTCGATTCCTTGAAGGACCCGCTGTGCATCTCCGCGCTGCGCGGCCTGTGCCGCGCGCACGCCGTGCAGCTGGTGCTCAACACCACGGCCTTCGCGGCGCTGGGGCAGGGCGGCAACGCGGGCGATGCCGTGGCCGAGCTTGCCGGCGATGCGCCCGTGCTGCAGGTGATCGTGAGCGGCGGCAACCGCGAGGACTGGCTGGCCGACAGCCAGGGCCTGCGCCCGCGCGACATCGCGATGCAGATCTCGCTGCCCGAGATGGACGGCCGCATCGTCACGCGCGCCATCAGCTTCAAGGGCCTGTCGCACCGCGACGAACTCACGCAGACCGAGGTAGTGAACTACCAGCCCGAGCCCGACCGCATCGCCTTCGTGGCCGAGCTGGCGCGGCGCTGGTGCAAGTTGCGCAGCCTCCCCGCCGCGGACAAGCGCCTGGCGCTGGTCCTCGCCAACTATCCGGGCAGCGAAGGCCGCATCGGCAGCGGCGTGGGCCTCGACACGCCCGCGTCGGTGATCGCGATCCTGCGCACGCTGGCCGCCGAAGGCCATGCGCTGGGCGATGCCGACAAGCTGCCCGCCGATGGCGACGCGCTGATGCACACGCTGCAGCAGGGCATCGCCAACGACCCCGCGCAATGGCCGCTGCGCCCGGCCTGGCAGAGCTATGCGCTGGCCGACTACCGTGCGCGCCTGGCGAGCTTGCCCGAGGGCATGGCCGCGGCCATCGACGCGCGCTGGGGTGCGCCAGAGCAGGACCCGTCGGTGCGCCAGGGCCGCTTCATGATCGCCGGCCTGCGGCTGGGCCGCGTGTTCGTCGGCATCCAGCCCGCGCGTTCGCTGGCGGTGCAGGGCGCGCAGGACTACGCCAGCTACCACGACGCCGAACTCGTGCCGCCGCACGGCTACCTGGCCTTCTACTTCTGGCTGCGCGACGTGTTCGCCATCGACGCGGTGGTGCACGTGGGCAAGCACGGCAACCTCGAATGGCTGCCGGGCAAGAGCCTGGCGCTGTCGCAGGCCTGCTGGCCCGACGCCATCCTCGGGCCGCTGCCCAACGTCTACCCCTTCATCGTCAACGACCCGGGCGAGGGCGCGCAGGCCAAGCGCCGTACGCAGGCCGTGATCGTGGACCACCTGATGCCGCCGCTCACGCGCGCCGAGAACCACGGACCGATGCAGGACCTGGAACGCCAGGTCGACGAGTACTACGACGCGCTGCTGGTCGACGCGCGCCGCGCCCGCGTGCTGCGCGCGCAGATCCTCGCGACCGTGCGTGCGCAGCACCTGGTCGAGGAGCTGGCACTGCCCTCGGCCGCGGCCGACGACGACACCGTGCTCGCGCGCGTCGACGCCTACCTGTGCGAGCTCAAGGAAACGCAGATCCGCGACGGCCTGCACGTGTTCGGCCAGTCGCCCGAAGGCCGGCTGCGCCGCGACACCCTGCTCGCGCTCGCGCGCTACCCCTCGGCCGACGGCACCGGCGAGAACGCGGGCCTGCTCGATGCGCTGTCGCGCGACCTGCTGCCCGGCGCTGTCGACGATGGGTTCGCGCCGCTCGACATCGAGCCCGCCACGCCCTGGCAGGGCGCGCGACCTGCGCTGCTGCAGTCGGTCAGCGACGAACCCTGGCGCCATGCGGGCGACACGCGCGAGCGGCTGGAGCTGCTCGCGCAGCGGCTGCTCGACGAGGCCGATGCAGGCATCGCGCTGCCGCAAGACATGCCGCACACGCAGGCCGTGTTGGGTCGCATCGCGCATCGCCTGTCGCCCGACCTCGACGCCTGCGGCACGCAGGAACTGCATCAGCTCTCACGCGCGCTGCAGGGCCGCTTCGTGCCCGCCGGCCCCAGTGGCTCGCCCTCGCGCGGCCGGCCCGACGTGTTGCCGACCGGGCGCAACTTCTACGCGGTCGACACCCGCGCCATCCCCACGCCCACGGCCTGGATGCTGGGCCTCAAGTCCGCCGCGCGGCTGGTCGAGCTGCACCTGCAGGAACACGGCGAGTACCCGGTCGCGATGGGCCTGTCGGTCTGGGGCACGGCCACCATGCGCACGGGCGGCGACGACCTGGCGCAGGCCTTCGCGCTGATCGGCGTGCGGCCCAAGTGGGCGGCCGGCAGCCAGCGCGTGGTCGACTTCGAGGTGCTGCCCACCGTGGGCATCGGCCGTCCGCGCATCGACGTCACGCTGCGCATCTCGGGCTTCTTCCGCGATGCCTTCCCCGCGGCCGTGCAGATGTTCGATGCCGCGGTGCAGGCCGTGGCCGCGCAGGAGGATGAGGACGCCGAACGCAACCCGATCCGCGCCCGCATCCTGCGCGAGGCCGCGGCGCTGGAGGCGCAAGGCCTCGACGCCGCTACCGCGCGCACGCAGGCCGGCTGGCGCGTGTTCGGCTCGGCGCCCGGCCACTACGGCTCGGGCCTGCAGCCGCTGTTCGACCGCGGCGACTGGCAGAGCGACGACGACCTGGCACGCGCCTATGTCGCCGGCGGCGCCCATGCCTACGGCCAGGGCAGCGACGGCGTGCCCGCGCAGGCCGCGCTGGTCGAGCGCCTGAAGACCATGGACGTGGTGCTGCAGAACCAGGACAGCCGCGAACACGACCTGCTCGACTCCAACGACTACTACCAGTTCCAGGGCGGCATGGTCGCGGCCGTGCGCCACCTGAGCGGCCAGCAGCCCGCGATGTACCACGGCGACCACGGCAACCCGCAGGCGCCGCGCATGCGCACCCTGAAGGAAGAGATCGGCCGCGTGATTCGCGCGCGCGTGGTCAACCCCAAGTGGATCGCCGGCGTGAAGCGCCACGGCTACAAGGGCGCCTTCGAGATGGCCGCCACCGTCGACTACCTGTTCGGCTTCGACGCCACCGCGCGCGTGGTCGGCGACCACCAGTACGCGATGGTGGCCGACGCCTACGTGATGGACCCGGCCACGCGCCAGTTCATCCAGGACCACAACCCGCAGGCGCTGCACGACATGCTGAGCCGGTTGCTCGAAGCCATGCAGCGCGGCCTGTGGCAGGCGCCTGGCGACTACCAGCGACAACTTGAAGACCTGTTGCTCGATCAGGAGCAACGGATGGAAGGAACCCGATGACCCCCCCCGCGAGCGCGGCCCTGCCGCTGCCCTTTCCCTTCGCCGCCATCGCCGGCCAGCCGCAGCTGCGCCAGGCGCTGCTGCTGGCCGCGGTCGACCCCGGCCTGGGCGGCGTGCTGATCGAAGGCCCGCGCGGCACGGCCAAGTCCACGGCCGCGCGCGCGCTGGCCGAGCTGCTGACCGGCGCGCCCTTCGTCACGCTGCCCCTGGGCGCGAGCCTCGAGCACCTGGTCGGCACGCTGGACCTGGGCCAGGCGCTGGCCGGCCACCAGGTGAAGTTCGCGCCCGGCCTGCTGTCGCGCGCGCATGGCGGCGTGCTGTACGTCGACGAGGTCAACCTGCTGCCCGACGCGCTGATCGATTCGCTGCTCGACGTGGCGGCCAGCGGCGTCAACAGCGTGGAGCGCGACGGCATCTCGCACCGCCATGCCGCGCGTTTCGTGCTGGTCGGCACCATGAACCCGGAGGAGGGCGAGCTGCGCCCGCAATTGCTCGACCGCTTCGGCCTCTGCGTGCGCCTCTCGAACATCGACGACGCCGCGTCGCGCCAGGCCATCGTGCGCGCCCGCCTGGCCTTCGACGCCGACCCGCAGGGCTTCCGTGCCGACCATGCCGACGCCCAGGGCGCCCTGGCCCTGGCCCTGGGCCGCGCCCGCGCCACCGTGGCCGACCGCGAGGCGCTGCCTTACGAAGACGAAGTGCATGCCGCCGTCGGCGCGCTGTGCATGGCCGCCCAGGTCGACGGCCTGCGTGCCGATCTGGTGATGCTGCGCGCCGCCCGCGCCCTGGCCGCCTGGGAGCAGGCCGACACGCTCACCACGGCGCATGTGCAGCAGGTGGCCGACCTGGTGCTGCTGCATCGGCGCAAGCCGGGCACGGAGGAGAGCGCGCCGACTCCCGCTTCCTCTCAGGCCGGCGCGCCACGTCCCTCGTCCGGCGAGGGCAAGGGCGCATCGGGCGACCACGCCTCCACATCTGCTTCCGACGACGACACCGACTGGGGCGCGATGCCGCCCGAGCCCGTGGGCATCGAACGCGTCAAGCCGCTGCGCCCGCTGATGGCCGCGGCCCCCACCCCAAAAAAAGCCTGAGCCTCCGGAACGCCGACCCCGCTGGCGCACGCCAGGGTGACCGGAGGCAGGGCACGCAACGGGACACGTCGCGCCACATCGCATCGCCGAAGGACGGCACCGCCTGCGACTGGCCCCGCACCCTGATGGCCCGCGGCGCCGAGGCCCGACTGCGCGCCGAGCACCTGCGCCGCCGCCCGCAGGAGGCCCGCAGCGGTGCGCTGCACTGCTTCCTGCTCGACTGCTCCGCCTCGATGCTCAAGGACGGCAAGCTCGCGCGCGCCAAGGGCGTGCTGGTGGCGCTGATGGAGGAAGCGTATCGACGCCGCGACCGCGTGGCCTTGCTGTGCTTCGGCGGCGATACGGTCGAACTGCGCATGCCGCCTCGGCGCGCTGGCGCATTCAACGACGCCTGGCTGGCGCCCATCGCAGGGGGCGGGGGCACGCCTTTGACGCTGGGCGTTCAGCAGGCGGGGATCCTGCTGGCGAAGCATGAGTCCGCGCAGCGGTGGCTGTGGCTGTTGACGGATGGGCGGAGTGCGGAGCATCCGTTGCGGCCACCGGAGGTGGATATGGCGACGGTGGTCGACTTCGAAGCCGGGCCCGGGGCGTTGGGGCGGGCGGCGTCCTTGGCGGCGGCGTGGCGCGCTGCGCACGTGAGGCCGGCGCTCTGACAACGCAGCGCTTCAGTGGCCGGGCATGAGGTGGCTCGGGTCGCCGCCTGCAGCGTCGGCCTCCACGGGCCATGGCGCCGCTGCCGTCCGTCCTAAGCGCCCACCCCCGCCCCAAACCGCAACGTGAACGCCGTCCCTTCTTCGGCCGAAGAAGCCACCTCCATCGTCCCCCCGTGCGCCTTCGCGATCTCGTTGACGATGTAGAGGCCCAGGCCCACGCTGCGCACGGTGTTGCTGCCGGTGTCGCCGCGCACCATCGGTTCGAAGACCGTGGGCAGGGTGGCGGCGTCGATGGGGTCGCCCTGGTTGTGGACCTGCAGCTCGGCCTGCGTGGCGGCGATGGCCGAGGTGACGATGATGGGGGTGCCGGCCCGGCCGTAGGCGGCGGCGTTGCCGACCAGGTTGCCGATCAGTTGGGCGAGCCGGTCGTGGTCGGCCACGCAGGCGCCAGGGCCCCGGGTGCGGTGCACGATCTCGCGGTCGGGAAAAGCGAGCCGGAGTTCGTCCAGCGTGCGCGCGGTCAGCGCATGCAGGTCCATGGGCTGCAGGCTCACGGCCAGGCCGGTGCCGACGCGCGCCTGCGTGAAGTCGAGCAGTTCCTCGATCAGCCGCTGCGCGCGTTCGGCCGAGCTGCGCACATGGCCCAGCACGCGCACGCCGCGTTCGGTTTTCTCGGCACGGCCCATCAACTGAACGCCCATCAGGATGGCCGACAGCGGGTTGCGCAGGTCGTGGCTCACGATGCCGACCATCTGCTCGGCGAACAGCGCGCGGTCGCGCAGCAGGCGCTGCGACTGCAGCTCGACCTCGAGCAGCGCGTCGGCCTTCTTGCGCGCGTTCATGAGCTCGCGCTCGTAGCGGTTGCGGTCCTGCGCCACGAAGGCGGCGATCTCGTCGAACTCGCCTTCGGCGCGCTTGCGGCGGCGCGCGTTGAGGATCATCGGGATCAGCTGCCCGTCGGGTCGGCGCACCTCGAACTTGACCTCGGCCAGCGAGCCCTGCATCTGCAGCGTTGGCACCCAGTGGGTCTGGTGGAAGATCCGCCCGCCCATGGTGAACAGGTCCTGCAGCCGCTTGGCGCCCACGAGGGCGTCGCGCGGCATGCCGAGCCAGTCGCAGAACGTGGTGTTGACCTTGAGCACGGTGCCGTCCAGCGCGGTCACCAGCAGGCCGCAGGGGGCCTGGTCGAACAGTTCGTCGGTGTCGGGGACGGGGACGGGCGAGGCGGCCGCGGACATGCGGGGCCCGGCTAGCGGCGCGGCAGCGCGTCGATGAATTCCTCGATCGCGTCGCAGGTGGGGCCGGGCGCGCTCAGGTGCGGGCAGTGGCCGGTGTTGGCGACCACGCGCAGCATGCCGTGCGGCAGCGTGCGCTGCAGGTACTCGCCGACCGTGAGCGGCGCGATCAGGTCCTCGGACGATTGCACGATGAGCGTGGGCGTCTGCAGCCGCGCGACCTCCTTGCGGGAGTCCGACAGGAAGGTGGTCTTGGCGAACTGCTTGGCGATCTCGGGGTCGGTGCGGCAGAAGCTGGCGGTCAGTTCCTCGCCCAGCTCGGGGCGCTCGGGCACGCCCATGATGGCCGGCGCCATGCTGCTGGCCCAGCCCAGGTAGTTGCTCTCCAGCGTGTCGAGCAGCGACTCGACGTCCTCGCGCGTGAAGCCGCCGATGTAGTCGCCGTCGTTGATGTAGCAGGGCGAGGGGCCGATCATCATGTGGGCCGCGAAGGTGCCGGGCGACTTCAGGTCGGCCAGCATGCCGATCATCGCGCTCACCGAATGGCCGACGAACCAGGTCGGGCCCTGTGCCGTGGCGGCGGCGATCTCCAGCACGTCGTCGGCATAGCCCGCGAGCTCGGCGTACTTCGAGGGCTGGTAGGCGCTCAGGTCGGAGTTGCCCGAGCCGACATGGTCGAAGGTGACGACCCGGTAGCGCTGCGAGAAATGCCGGGCGACGAAGCGCCACATGTTCTGGTCGCAGCCGAAGCCGTGCGCAAAGATCATGGTGGCCGGTCCTTCGCCCTGGACCTGGACGTTGTTGCGCTGCTGGATGTTCATGGGGGCGAATCCGGGGGAAAGGGCCGGGGGCCGGCAAGGCGGCCGGGGTGGGTGCGGGCATTGTGCCCGGTGCAAGCCTCGTGTCTGTCCGCCATCTTCCCGTGATGGCTCGCGGCGGCACTACCGGTCCCAGCGCCGCAGGCCCAGCGTGCTCGCCATTTCCCGGTAGGCGGCCAGCTGCCGCGCCACGAAGTCGTCCATGGCCGGTCCCGTCAGGGAGAAGGGGTAGAGCCGGTGCCGGCTTCGCAGCGCCGCGTACTGCGGCGAGGCCAGCGCTTCCTGGAAGGCCGCGGCCCATTGGCGCGCGGCGTCCCTGGACACGTTGGCGCTGATGTACACGCCGCGCACCGTCGGCCAGACGATCTCGACGCCCTGCTCGCGCGCGGTGGGCACGCCCTGGAGCGCATCGCCCAGGCGGGTGGCCGACAGCACCGCGACGATGCGCACCGCGGCGCCGCCGGCAATGGCCTGCAGCGCTTCGGCGGCATCGCCGGGGAACACGTCGACGTGCTTGCCCTGCAGCGCGGCCAGCGCGTCGCCACCGCCTTCGAAGGAGACGAAGCGCATGGCCTTGGGGTCGCGGCCGGCGGCGCGCACCAGCAGGGCGGACTTGACCCAGTCCTGGCTGCCCACGGTGCCGCCCGAGCCGAAGACCACGCCCGACGGGTCGCGGCGGATGGCGCTCATCACGTCCTGCAACGTCCGGTAGGGCGAATCGCGGTGCACGGCCACCACGCCGTAGTCGGTGCCCAGGGTGGCGAGCCAGTGCACGGCGTTGGCCGGGTGCGGGCCGAAGCGGCCCTGGGCGATGTTGAGCAGCGAGCCGCTGGAGAAGGCGACCAGCAGGTCCGGCCCGCCCATGCGGCCCGTGGCCATGCGGTCGAAGGCCACGGCGCCGATGCCACCGGGCATGAAGCGCTGGACCAGGGGCGGGCGCGTGGGGCGCACGATCTGCAGCGCGTCGCGCGCGAGCGCGCAGGTCAGGTCGAAGCCGCCGCCGGCCTTGGCGGGGATCACGCATTCGGCGGGCGCGAGGCTGGGGTCCTGCGGCTGGGCGTGCAGCGCGGCGGGCAGGGGCAGCAGCAGGGCGCCGGTGCGCAGCACGAGGGCGCGCCGCGCGCGCATGAACGAGGGGGTCATGCCATCGGCCCCTGGGGCGCGATCGCCGTCATCGTCGACGTGGGGCCCTGGGGCCACCAGATGCAGGCACGCAAGCCCGTGTGCCCGCCGCCGTCTTTGTTCACGCTGCCCAGCGCGAGCCCGCCGCCATGCCGCTGCGCGATCGAGGCCGCGATCGCCAGGCCCAGGCCCGAGCCGCCCTGCGCCGCGCGCCGGCCGCGGCGGAAGCGCTGGCCGATGGAAGCCAGTTCGGCTTCGCTCATGCCGGGGCCGTTGTCTTCCACGCTCAGCTGCCATCGCGCGGCATCGTCGTCGCGCGCATCGAGTGTGACCTTGCCGTGTTCGGGTGTGTAGGCCAGCGCGTTCGCGACCAGGTTGCCCAGCGCCTCGCGCAGCAGGGCGGCGTCGGCCACCGCGGGGCCATGCAGCGCGAGCGGGGCGATGCCGAGGTCGATGTGCCGGGCGCGCGCCATCGGCAGCAGGCCCAGCGCCACCTCGCGCAGCAACTCGGCCAGGTCGACGGTCTCGAACTCGAGCGACGCGGTGTCGGAGCGGCCCAGGGCCAGCAGCTGCTGGGTGGTGCGCGTCACGCGGCCGATCTCGACGCGCATGGCTTCGAGCGCGGCCTTCAGTTCCTTCGGGTCGTCCTCGCGCTGCGCGTAGTCGGCCTGCATCTGCAGCGTGGTCAGGTGGGTGCGCAGCTGGTGCGAAGCGTCGTCGAGGAACTGGCGTTGCTGCGTCACCAGCGCCTTGGTGCGCGCCATGTGCTGGTTCACCGCGCTCACCAGCGGCCGGATGTCGGCGGGGATGGCCACTTCCTCGATCTGCGTCAGGTCCTCGGGATGCCGCGCCTGCACTTCGCGTGCGAAGCGGCGCAAGGGGCGCAGCGCCGCGACCAGGCCGAGCGAGGTGGCGAGCATCAGCGCGGCCAGCACCAGGGAGTCGCGCAGCGCGGCGCGGCGCACGAAGCGCGCGGTGAAGTCTTGGCGCGACTTGGTGCTCTCGCCCACCTGCACCAGCACGCTGCGGGCGCCGTCCTCCTTTGCCGAGGGGAGGTCGAGCGCGCGGCGGTAGGCCGCGAAGCGCACCGGCTCGCCGAAGTACTCGGCGTCGTAGAACGCCGGCACGCCCGGCGAGAGCGCGAAGGGCGGCTCGGGCAGGTCGGCGCTGCCCAGCTCGACCAGGCCGTCGGAGGTCGCGACGCGGAAGTACACGCGGCCGCTCGCCGTCAGCTCGAAGAACTCGAACATCGTGTAGGGCAGCTCGACCGACAGGCCGCCCGAGGCGGTCGAGATGTTGGCGTCGATGGCCTTGAGCGCGCCCAGCACCGAGCGGTCGTAGGCGGCGTTGGCCGCGCCCAGCGCATCGTGGCGCGTGAGCCAGAGTTCGGAGGCCGTGACGATCAGCAGGGCCGGCACCAGCATCAGCGCCAGGCGCTGCCACAGGCTCGCGCGCTGGAACCAGGTACGCGCCTGGCGCAGGCGAGTCACGCCGAGACTGGAAGCGGGCACCTAAGCCGCTTCCAGCGCGTAGCCCAGCCCGCGCATGGTGACGATGCGCACCGCGCTGCCTTCGAGGCGCTTGCGCAGCCGGTGGACGATCACCTCGACGGCTTCGGGATGGATGTCTTCCTCGTCCGAGAACACACGGTCGAGGATCTGCTGTTTCGACACCGGCTCGCCGCTGCGCTGGGCCAGCACGCGCAGCACCGACAGTTCGCGCGGCGACAGCGCGAGCACTTCGCCGTCGAGGTGGAACTGCCGCTTGGTGCCGTCGAACACCAGCGGCCCGCAGGCCAGCCGCGGATGCTCGATGCCGCGCGCGCGGCGCACCAGCGCATGCAGTCGCGCCTCGAGCTCGGCCAGCTGGAAGGGCTTGGCCAGGAAGTCGTCGGCCCCGGCATTGAGCGAGCCCACGCGTTCGGCCAGCGAATCGCGCGCCGTGAGGATCAGCGCGGGCAGGCGCTGGTCGCGCTTGCGCAGCCGCTCGAGCACGGTGTGGCCGTCCATGCCGGGCAGGCCCAGGTCGAGCACCACCGCATCGTGGTCGCGGGCCTGCAGGGCCTGGTCGGCCAAGCGGCCGTCGTCGACCCATTCGACCTGGATGCCGGAACGCTCGAGCGCCCGGCTGAGCCAGGTGCCCAGGCTGTGTTCGTCTTCCGCGAGCAGGATGCGCATGGCGCGATGCTAGCGTTGCCGCGGAGGCGATCGCAACGCTGCAAACCCTGCAGGGCGCAGGCGAGCCCGGTCGAGTGAACGCCTGCCGCGTCAGCGCGTCGGCATCAGGCGGCGGCCGTCATCTCGGCCATGAGTTCTTCCTTGCGGGCCTGCAGCTCGTCGCGCATGGCGACCAGGTCCAGGTTGCGGGCGGCACGCGCCTTCACGAAGATCTCGTTGCGCTCTTCCTTCACGTGATGGTCGATGTACTCGCCGAGCACGATGACCTTGGCGCACCACTTGCTGTCGTTCTCGTCGCCGTCGCGGATCTGGGCGATCAGGTCCTTGGCGCTCGCATGCTCGACCTCGGCCTCGTCGAGCAGGTCCTCGGCCTTCACCGCGGCCCGCAGGGCGGGGTAGAAGATCTCTTCCTCGATCTGCGCATGGACGCTGAGCTCCAGGCAGATCTGGTCCGCCAGCTGGCGGCGCTTGGCGGGGGCCGTCTTGGCCTTGGATTCGGCCAGGGGCTCGAACTCCTTGAAGAGCTTCTTGACGTTGCGGTGGTCGGCATCGAGCAGGCTGCAGGCATCGGCGGGGGCGCGGGGGGTGGTCATGGGGTGTTCCGTTGTGTTCGTGGGAACTGCAACATCCGCCCGGGCCGAAGCCCCCCGCGTAGGACCAGCGCGCTCGAAGCGCGAGGTGGCCGGAGGACACGGCGCTTCGACGGTGCCGGAGGCTGCGGCCGTGGCTGCATGCAGCGCACCCGAGCCGTCGAAACGTCCGACATGCAGGCCGCCCCTGCGCCGATACGACGCCGTGTGCAGCCGGGTAGCTTGATGTCTTCGACATTCGATCAAACCACTCGACACGGAAGGTGCCCCATGAGCGCAACGACAACTCCACACAACGCCCTCGACGGGATCAAGGTCGCGATCCTGGTGACCGACGGCTTCGAACAGGTCGAGATGACCGACCCGCGCCAGGCATTGATCGCAGCGGGTGCCGCAACCGCCATCGTCTCGCCGATGGATGGCAGCGTGCGCGGCTGGAAGCACCACGATCCGGCCGACACCTTCGAGGTCGACGTCGCGCTGAAGAACGCCAAGCCGGCCGACTACGACGCGCTGCTGCTCCCCGGCGGGGTCGTGAACCCCGACGCGCTGCGCATCGACGAGCGCGCCATCGCCTTCGTCAAGGCCTTCGTGGACGCCGGCAAGCCCATCGCCGCGATCTGCCACGGGCCGTGGACGCTGATCGACGCCGGTGGGGTGAAGGGCAGGCAGGTGACCTCCTGGCCCTCGCTGCGCGTCGACCTCGAGAACGCGGGCGCCGAGTGGCGTGACCTGGAAGTGGTGGTGGCGCCCCAGCTGGTCACCAGCCGCAAGCCCGACGACCTGCCGGCCTTCGACCGCGAGATGGTCAAGCTCTTCGCCACCGCCGGCACGCGCCCCGCGAAGGGTTGAGGGCCGGGCCGGAAGTCCGATGAAGCCCGTGAAGACGCCCGAAAAGTCAGGCGCGCCGCGCAAGCGATCGCGGGCCAGCGAACGCCTCGATGTGCTGGACCGCCTGGAGGCGGCGTCCCTGTTGCGCACCGACGAGACCTTTCTGCGCTGCGGCGGGCCACGCCCGATGAAGCCCCGGCGCCACATGGCGAAGAAGGGCCCACCGAAGCGATAGCGCGCGCCGCGACGACTTCAGTCGGGCTTGATGTTCGCGCGCGCGATCACCTTCTTCCAGCGCTCCTGCTCGATGGCGATGAACTTGGCGAACTCCTCGGGCTTGTCGCCCACGGATTCGGCCGCGTCGCCGCGCAGCCGCTCGATCACGGCCGAGGTCTTGGCCGCCTTCATCGTTTCCTGCGACAGCTTGGCGATGTGGGCGGCCGGCATGTTGGCCGGGGCCAGCATGCCGTACCACTGCGTCATCTCGAAGCCGGGGAAGCCCTGCTCGGCCACGGTCGGCACGTCGGGCAGTTGAGGCAGGCGCTTGGCCGAGCCGGTGGCGATGCAGCGCACCTTGCCGGCCTTGATGAAGGGGATGATCGCGGCCGCGCCGATGGCCGAGGCCTCGAGCCGGCCCGAGAGCAGGTCGGTCAGCATGGGGCCGGTGCCGCGGTAGGGCACGTGCAGCATGAACACGCCCGAGCTGATCTTCAGGTACTCGAAGGCCAGGTGGCCCGCGCTGCCGTTGCCGGCCGAGCCGTAGCTGAGCTTGCCCGGATTCTTCTTCGCGTAGGCGATGAACTCGGTCAGGTTCTTCGCCGGCACGTCGGGGTGCACCACGTAGAGGCTGGGCACCTTGGCCAGCAGGCTCACCGGCTTGAAGTCCTTGTTGGCGTCGTAGGGCAGCTTGTCGAAGATGTAGGGGTTGACGGCCAGCGTGCCGATGTGGCCCAGGATGATCGTGTGCTGGTCTTCGCTGCGCGCCACTTCCGACATCGCAATGTTGCCCGCCGCGCCGGGCTTGTTGTCGACGAAGACGCTCTGGCCCAGCGTGTTCGACAGCTCGGCCGCGGTCGAGCGCGCCACGATCTCCGAACTGCCGCCGGGCGCGAAGGGCACGACGAAGCGGATTGACTTGCTGGGCCACGCCGGCTGCGCCAGCGAAGCCGCGGGCAGCACGCCGCCCAGGCCCAGGGCGCCGGCCATCTGGAGCAGGGTTCTGCGGGTGGTGGGATGCGTGGCTTCGCCTGCGCCGGGTGCGTTGTTGAACATCATGGCTTGTCTCTTGTTGGAAGGAGAAGGCGCGATGGTGATCGATGGAAGCTTTCAGAAGCCTGTCAGCCGGCTTGAAGCGAGACGTCGCGACGCCGGGAATCCGCGACAGGGTGTCGGCATGTCGCCACAGGCGCGAGGCCGCAAGGCCATGCGCTGCATGCACTTCTTCCTTCAAATGCAGTGCTTCTGCCGCCGACAACCGGATCACGCCGCATTCCGGCAATCGTTCATGTCGCCTGGACAGGAGTCCGGGCGGGATGGGCTGAGAATCCCCTCGCATCGATGGCGCCCTCGCTTGGGCGTGGATTCGATCGGCTTCGCGCTTCGTGTGTCACTACGGGCGCGTCGTTTCCGGTGCCAGTCGCCCGACGTGTTGGGGCGTACGGAACGCAAGGCCCCGCCTTGGGGCAAATGCCATACCTTCGGCTGCGCCCGGCCGAGTCTCAATCCTCCACCGGAATCCCCGTCCTCTCAATCACCCGTTTCCAAGTCTCCGCATCGTCCCGCAGCACCACCGAGAACTCCGCCGCCGTACTCCCCACCGGCTCGATGTTCATGTCCCGCATCTTCTTCTGCACTTCGGGCCTGGCAATGATCGCGGCCACCGTGGTCGACATCTTGTCGATGCGGGCCTGCGGCGTGCCGGCGGGCAGGAAGAGGCCGATCCAGGCGTAGGGCTCGAAGCCCGCGTAGCCGGCCTGCTGGAAGGTGGGCACCTGGGGCAGGGCTTCGGAGCGCCGCGTGCCCAAAGCCGCGAGGGCGCGCAGCTTGCCGCCTTGCAGGTAGGGCAGCGCAGTGCCGGTGTCGAGCACCGCGACGCGGATGTGGCCGCCGAGCAGGTCCGTCACCATGGGCGCCGCGCCCTTGTAGAGCACGTGCGGCATGTCGACGCCAGCTTCCTTCTTGAACAGTTCGCCGTAGATGTGCGAGGTGGTCGCGACGCCGGTCGAGCCGTAGGCGTGCTTGGCGGGCTCGGCCTTGAGCACCGTGACGAATTCCTGCAGCGTGGTTGCGGGAAAGTCGGGCGTCACGACCAGGGCCGAGGTCGACATGCCGATCTGCGAGACCGCCGCGAAATCCTTCACCGCGTCGTAGGGCAGGGCGCGCCGCAGCGCCGGCATCTGCACGTGCGTGGTGATGGTGAAGAGGGCCGTGTGGCCGTCCTTGGGGGCGCGGGCCACGGCTGCGGCGCCGATGGTGCCGCTGGCGCCCGCACGGTTGTCGACCACCACGGGCTTGCCCCAGGCCGTGCCCAGTTCCTGGGCGACCAGGCGCGCGATGCTGTCGGTGATGCCGCCGGTGGGGAAGGGCACCAGGAGCGTGACCCCCTGCGTGGGGTAGTCGGCGGCGGGAGCCTGCGCGGCCGCGGGCAGGGCGGTGAAGGTGGTCAGCGTGCCAAGTGCCAATCCCAGGACCAGGGTGAGCGAGCGGTGTGCCATCGTGTGTGGGGCGAAATCGATGCTTTCCGGAACGAAATCGCCTCCCGCTCCGCACGGACAGACAGCGTCGCTGAGCCACCGCATTGCGCTTCCGTTGCTTGATCTATTCCTTGGTGCCAAGTCCATCATGATTCACTCGCTGAAAATCCCGAGGCTATGGAAAATCCCGCGACATCCGCTGTCGGGTCAACAAGAGAAATAAGCCTTTCGAATTATTTGTGTCCGCGAAAATTTTCTTTCAATAGAATTTTTTCGGATATGAATATCAGGAAAATGCTTTTGTGAGCCGCTTTTCATCGGTGGCAAGCATGGCGGCGTGAGGCCCGTCACGCTGCCGGCATAGATGAAGCATGAAAAACCATCAAGGAACTGAAGATGGGGCGATGCCGACCCGGACCGCCGGCCGCCCGCGGCTTGCAGGCAAGGCCGGCCAAGTCCGCACTGCGTGAACGTGCGCTTATTTCCCCGCCGCGTCCAGCTTCAAACAGCGCCGCGCTTCCTCGGCCCGTCCGGCCCCCAGGGCCGCGACGCGCTCGGCGCGCAGGCAGGCCATCAGCGTGTCGTCCTTGCGTGACCACAGGCCCTTGTCCTGGCAGCGGATGGCACGCGTGGCGAGCAGGGCCACCGCGTCGCTGTCGTCGACCTGCAGCCAGTTGGACTCGTGCACGAACTCCTCGGCGCTCTCGCAGCTGTCGCGGGTCACGGCGCCGGTGAACTCGTAGGCCAGCACCGGGTCGGGCGTGGCGGGCGGCGCGCCGATGCCGGTCTTGGCCGACGCCGCGGCCACGGCGGCTGGGGCCTGGCTGCCGGGGAAGTGGTTCATCAGGCCCGAGAGCACGGCCGTGACCAGCGTCAGCACGAAAAGGCCCCCGACCACCGTGTTCAGCGTCTTGCGGGGCGTGCCGAAGTAACGCTCCCTGCGTGCGGCCTGGCGCGACCACCGGGTCGCAAGTTTTGCATGCACCGCCTGCCATGCCGGCAGATGGGCGTGGCCTTGCGCGTCGAGGTGCAGCGCGAACCAGTCGGGGAAATCGCTGGCCAGGTGCTCGAGCACCTCGGCGAAGCTGCGCACCTGTTGCGCCTGCGGCGAGGGCACGCGCGCGACCGTGGCCATCGCCTGCTGCTGCAGCGCGATCGCCGCCGGCGTCTGCGCTTGCCACTGCAGGCCCTGGTTGATCACGCGCGAGATCCACTGCGCGGCCTGGGTGCTGGCGATCGGCCGGGCGTTGCGGTCGGTCCAGTGGAAGCGCCGGGCCGCGGTGTCGAACAGCACGGCACGGCCGGGCGGGTCGTCGTGCAGCAGGTCGGCGATGCGGGCTTCGAGCTGCGCATGGCTGTCGAGGTGCAGCAGCCGCGGGTCGGTCAGGGCCTCCTCGAGCAGGACCGCGACCGCGCCGGGGGCCGCGTCGCGCAGTTGCGTGCTCCAGTGCTGCAGGGCCTGGCGGGCCTCGTCGGGGCGCTGCGGTGGAGGCACGGGCGCCGCAGGCGCCTGGGCGGGCGGCGGTGCGAACGGCACGGGCGCGTCCGGCGCCTCGGGGGCGGCCGCGTCGTCGGTGTCGGCAGGGGCCTGGTCTTCCCGGTCCTCACCGTCCTCCTCGTCGCCTTCTTCCTCTTCCTCTTCCTCTTCGTCTTCCTCCTCGTCCGCGCGCGCGGCCCAGGCCTGCGCCTGCTCGTAGGCCTGGCGCAGCCGCTCGAAGGCCTCGCGCTCGCTGGCCTGGTCGATGGCCTTGAGCGCCACGGCATAGGCGCGCTTGATGGTCTTGATGTCGCGGGTCGGCGTGATGCCGAGGCGCTCGAAGGCGTCGGTCACGGCGCTCAAAACACGAAGTCCGGGTCGAAGTGGCTGTCGCGCTCGAAGAAGCCGATGGCCTTGCGCAGCCGCTCGCGCGCCGGGCGGATCTGCCGCTCGTCCTGCGATTCCAGCGTGAGCTCGAAGCGCGAGATCTCGTCGCCCAGCCGCTCGCGCGCATCGGCGCGCAGCTGCTGGAACACGCGCTCGGCCTGCGCCACCAGTGCCCGGTTCTCGGCCTTGTCGCGCGGGTGGATCTTGAGCTCGGCCAGTTGCGCGAGCCGCGCCGCGATCTCCAGCTCGCTCAGCACGCCGCTGTTGCCCTGGATCACCAGCCGGTGCACCTCCTGCGTGGCCAGCACCGTGGCTTCGACCTCCAGCAGGCCGTTCACGTCGTAGGTGAAGCGCACCTCGACGTTGGCCTCGGCGCGCGGCGCGCGGGGCAGCGGCACCTCGAGCGTGCCCAGCTTGATGTTGTCGGGCACCAGCCGCGCCTCGCCCTGGAAGATCTCGAGGCTCAGGATGCGCTGGCCCTCGCTGACCGGGATGTAGCGCTTGACGCGGCTGGCCGGCACCACGGTGTTGCGCTCGATGATGGGCGAGAAGTAGCCGTCGACCTCGCCGCCGCCGGGCATGCGGTGCACGGTCTCGACGCCCAGGGTGTAGGGGCAGACGTCGGTCATCACCACTTCCTTGAGCGCCGCGTCGCGCGCCTTCAGGCCGGCCATCACGGCCGCGCCCAGCGCCACCACCTCGTCGGGGTTGATGTCCATTGCGGGGAAGCGGCCGAACATGCGCGTGACCATCTGGCGCACGATGGGCGAGCGGGTCGCGCCGCCGGCCAGCACCACGTTGTCGATCTCGCCGGCGCGGATGCTGGCGTCGCGCAGCGCACGCTCCACCGGCGCGCGCAGCCGGGCCAGCAGCGGCTCGCTGATCGCGCGGAAGCGCTCCTGCGTGAGCACCAGCGTGTGCTCGCGCTCCTGCCAGTGCAGCGCGAGGGTGGCGCTCTCGTGGTCCGACAGCGCGCGCTTGGCGACTTCGGCGCGCGCCACCAGCTGCTGCATGAAGCCGCCGTCGGCGCGTGCCGTTTCAGGAAGGCCGGTCTCGGTGAAGAAGAGCTGGACGATCTCGTTGACGAAGTCCTCGCCGCCCAGGAAGTTGTCGCCGGCGGTCGCGCGCACCTCCATCACGCCCTCGAACATCTCGAGGATCGAGACGTCGAAGGTGCCGCCGCCCAGGTCGAACACCAGGAACTGGGTCGCGTCCTCGTCCTGGTGCAGGCCGTAGGCCAGCGCGGCGGCCGTCGGCTCGTTCACCAGCCGCTCCACCTGCAGCCCGGCGAGCTGGCCCGCGATGCGCGTGGCCTTGCGCTGGCTGTCGGAGAAATAGGCCGGCACGGTGATCACGGCCTCGGTCACGGGCTCGCCCAGCATGGCTTCGGCGTCGGCCTTCAGCGAGCGCAGCACCAGCGACGAGAGTTCCTCGGCGCGGAAGCCGCGCGCGCCCAGCTGGAAGCTCTTGTCGCTGCCCATGTAGCGCTTGAACAGCGCGGCCGTGCGTTCGGGATGCGTCTGCAGCCGGTCGCGCGCGGCCTGGCCGACCAGCACGCTGCCGTCTTCGTCGATGCTCACGCAGGAAGGCGTGAGGTAGGCGCCCAGCGCGTTCACCACCAGGTGGGGGCGGCCGTCCTTCCAGACGGCGGCCAGGCTGTGGGTGGTGCCCAGGTCGATGCCGATGATCATCGGTGTGGTCCTCGTGTGCGCCAAGGTGGCAAGGGCCACCATGATGCCGCACGCGCGTGGCGGGCCCGCGCCGCGCCGCGATCAGGCGTCGCTGACGCGCCAGTCGTCGAGCGAGAAGTCCTTGTCGATCAGCTTCTCGGCGAGCAGGAAGCGCTTGACCTCGCCCAGCAGCGCCACGCCCTCGGCCGGGTAGGCCACTTCGGGAAACTGCGACAGCGGATGCGAGATCTTCACCACCTCGAGCGGGAAGCCGCTGACCTCGGCGTGGAAGTCGAAGTAGGCGTCGCTGCGGCGGTGGATGTCCTGCAGCGCGGTGCGGCGTGCGCGGGTCCAGGCGGCGGGCAGGCCAGGTGCGGCGGCCAGCGTCTTCTGCGAGGCGACGATCACCTGCGTGCCGCGCAGCGTCGGATGCTGGTCGGCCTGGTCGATCACCGGGTAGCCGCGCGAGGCCAGCAGCGGGCCGACGTCGGTCTGCGCCGCGAAGGCGGCGATCGAGCCGCGGTCGAGCGCGGCCTCGCCGTCGCGCGGGAACATGTGGATCACCTTGACCGACTTCTGCAGGCCGTTCTCCTTGAGCAGGCCCAGCACGTAGCGGTGCATGTAGGAGCCGCGCGCCACGCCGATGGTCTGGCCTTCGAGTTCCTTCACACTGCGCGCGCCGCCGCGCGGCGTGAGCAGCCAGACGTTCATGCCCACGGTGTCGAAGCCGATCAGTTGCGCGTCGAAGCCGCGGGCGCGCGCGACCACGGCCGGCGTGTCGCCGTAGATGCCCACGTCGAGCGCGCCCGAGAGGAAGGCCTCGTTGAGGTCGGGCCCGTTGGGGAAGTTGCGCGTGACGATCTCGCGGATGCCCAGCGGCGCCAGTTCCTTCAGCAGGCCGCCCTCGCGCAGCGCCCAGCCGGTGGCGGCCGCGGGCTTCTTGCCGGGGCCGATGTAGCCCAGGCGCAGCACGCCGTTCGTGGCCTGGGCCTGGGCGATCGCGAAGCCGGGCAGGGTGCTGGCCGCGGCGGCGCCGAGCGCGCCCTGGAGCAGGCGGCGGCGGGTGGGGGAGCTCGGGTGAGGCATGGCGGATGAAGCGGTGTCAGTGGGCGCGGCCCAGGAGTTCGTAGCTCGCGTCGGCCGACGCGGTCGAGGTGCGGCCGCGGCCCCAGCCGACGGCGCTGCGGTAGCTGCCCATCAGCGCGGCGGTCGCGGGTTCTCGCTCCTCGGCGGTGGCGCGGCGGTCGGCGATCGGGGCGACGTAGAGCGCGTCCTCGGGGCAGTAGAGCTCGCACATGAAGCAGGTCTGGCAGTCGTCCTGCCGCGCGATGCGCGGCGGGCCGCCGGCCACGGCCTCGAACACGTTGGTCGGGCAGGCGTTGACGCAGATGTTGCAGGCGGTGCAGCGCTCGGCGCTGATGAGTTCGATCACGCCGTCACCTCCGCCGCGGCTTCGTTCTGCACGGCTTGCCGCTGGACCCAGACCTCGTCGAGCCCGCCGCTGAGCAGCCGGTGCTGCTGCGCCGGGTCGAGCGCGCCGTGCTCGCGCCGCCGGTGCATGCCGCGGGTCTCGGTGCGCTGCAGCGCGCTGCGGTACATCCAGCGCGCGGTGGCCAGCATTGCTGCGGCTTCGCGGGCGCGCACCGCCTCGGCGGCGCTGGCGGCCGGGGCGCTGCCGCGCAGCTGCGCCCACAGCGCATCGAGCCGCGCCAGCGAAGCGTCGAGCACCTCGCCCTGACGGAACCAGTTGCGCTCGTAGGGAAAGACCTCGTCCTGCACGGCGCGCACCACGGCCTGGCTGTCGAAGGGCGTGGCGCCGCGCGTGTTCAGGGCCACGCCGCCCGCGCGCAGGGCCGGCCGTTGGGCGCCCGCGCTGCGTGCGTCCTGGCCGAAGGCGGCCGCGCCGGCACCGGCCCAGAAGCCCGAGGACAGCGCCCAGGCCGCGTTGTGGCTGCCGCCGCCGGTGAAGCCGCCGCAGATCAGCTCGCGCGTGGCCGCATCGCCCGCGGCGTAGAGGCCGGGCACCGAGGTGGCGCAGCTGTCGTCGACCAGGTTGAGCCCGCCGGTGCCGCGCACCGTGCCTTCGAGCCGCAGCGTGACGGGGAAATGCTGGGTGAAGGGGTCGATGCCCTGGCGGTCGAAGGAGACGAAGAAGTTGGGCTGGGCGGTGCGCATCCAGGCGCGGACCTGTGCGTCGGCGCGGTCGATGCAGGCGAACACCGGCTGCGTCTGCAGGGTCTGCGCGATGATGCTGCGCCCGCGCGAGGAGCCCGCGCCTTCGACGGGTTGGCCGTCGCGGTCGTAGAAGGTGGCCCAGTTGTAGAACAGCGACTTGGTGACCGACGAGAAGGCCGGGCCCAGGCCGTAGGCGTTGGAGAACTCCATGCCCGAGAGCGAGGCGCCGACCTCGGCCGCCATCAGCTGGCCGTCGCCGGTCAGCACGTTGCAGCCCAGCGCCTTGCTGAGGAAGGCGCAGCCGCCGGTGGCGATCACCACCGCGCCGGCTCGCACCACCCAGGTCTCGCCGCTCTGGCGGTTGACGCCGGTGGCGCCGCAGACCGTGCCGTGCTCGTCGACCAGCAGCTCCAGCGCGGGGCTGTGGTCGAGGATGCGCGCGCCGGATGCCTTGACCCGCTTGCGCATCAGCCGCATGTACTCGGGGCCCTGCAGCGAGTTGCAGCGCAGCCGGCCTTCCTCGTCGGCGGGGAAGGGGTAGCCCCATTCCTTGAGCCGCTCGACGTTGTCCCAGGTCTGGGCCAGCACGCGGTCCATCCAGGCGTGCTCGGCCAGGTGGCCGCCCATGGCGAAGCGCGCGGCCTTGGCATCGGCGCGCGCCGTGCCTTCGGGCGAGACGTGCCACAGGCCGGTGCCCGAGGGCGCGGTGGCGCCCGAGGTGCCGCAGAAGCCCTTGTCGGCCAGCACCACGCGCGCGCCCTGCGCCGCGGCGCTCACCGCCGCCCAGGTGCCGGCCGGACCGCCGCCGATGACGAGCACGTCGGCCTCGTGGCGGCGCTGGCCGTCGGTGGCGGAAAGTGCCGAATGCTGGAGGAAATCGCGTGCGCCCATGGGAAAGATCGCCTGTCTGTCGTGAGACCGCGACCGTACCCAGGGCCGCGCCGAGGGCCAAGGAAGTTTTCCGAGGATCGATATGCGCGGATCGGCGGGCTCAGCCCCGGACGTGCGCGGAGGTCGGGCCGAAGGACGTCAGCCGCACCGGCAGCCCGGCCAGCGACTGCATGCGTTCGATCCATTGTGCGGGCGTCGAGACGGGCGTCGTGTCGTACACCGGTTCGGCGCGCAGCAGCCGCCGGGTCAGCGCGGCCTGCGTGTCGAGGTCGGGCACGGGCGGGCAGGGCAGGGCGCTCGCCAGCGCGGCTTCGCCGTCGATCCGGTAGGCCTCGCACCACCGCAGCGGATGTGCCGCGTCGATGGTATCGAGGTGGCTCGCGACCAGGCCGTCGAGCCGGCCGACGGCCTGCAGCGCATAGGCCCACAGCAGCGCATCGGGATGGCCGCGGCGGAAGCGGCCCTGCCAGCCGGTGTCGGCGTTGTGCGGCTCGGGCAGGCGGTCGAGCGCGGCATCGGCCGTGGGCAGCGGGCCGGCGCCATGGCGCGTGAGGTGGCTGCGCAGCACGCCCAGGTGCGCGACGCGCGCGGCGATGCCGGCATCGCCCAGCACATCCTCCACCGCCTGCGTCGAGACCGTGCTCCAGGTGGTGTGCGGATGGAAGCCGCGTGTTTCGTCGAGCAGCACGCCCTGCGCGCCCTCGAACAGCACGCAGCCCGGCCGGGCGAGCCGCGTGGCCACCGCATCGACCGAGGCTGGCGGCGCGCGTTCGAGGCAGGGCTGCACCGCGGCCAGCCAGCGCCGCGCCACCTGCGGGTTCGCCAACAGCGCGAACTCCTGCGTCCAGGCGGCGTGCGGCGGCGCGTGCGACGCGAATTCGTCGTGCAGCGCGCGGCGGATGGCTTCGAGCGTTTCGAGTGCGCGCGCCGGATGCCGCAGGTCGCCGTAGCGCAGCACGGTGTCGGGCTGCGCCAGGGCCTGGCGCACCGTCTCGCCGACACCCACGCCGCAGCTGCCATGGGCCTGCGCGCCGCGCGCCCATTCGCGCAGCCGGCCCGCGGCCTGGTGGAAGGGCGTGGTGACGCGGCAGCGCGCATCGATCTGCAGGCGTTCGAAGGCATCGTGCACGCCGGCTTCTTCCAGCGCCGCGTGCTCCATCAGCAGCCCCGTCGGATGCACGATCACCGGGCTTGCGAGCAGCGTGGCCGTGCCGGACACGAAGCTGCCGGCGCCGAACTGCGAGAAGGTGTGGTGCCGGCCGTCGGCCAGCACCACGTTGTGGCCGGCCTGCGCGCCGCCGTTGAAGCGCACCACCGTGTGGGCGGCCTCGGTGCGGCAGAGGTGGTCGGTGAACAGGCCCTTGCCGCAGTCGCCGAAGCCCAGGCCCAGCAGCGAGACGTAGCGCGTCACCGGGGCATGGCGCTCATCCGACCAGCTTCTTCCACCACGAGCCCAGGGTGGTGGTCGCCGTCGCGGCCGTGGCGGGCCGCGCGCGTTTCGGCGCGTTCGGGTCCAGCAGCTCGGCATAGGCCTCGAGCGCATGCGCGACCGTGGCAATGCGCTCCTTGGGCGTGCCGTGCGCGGCCATCACCTGCGTGAGCCCCTGGAGGCCCGGCACGGCGTGCTCGGTCAGCGCCACGATGCCCGCGGCCACGGCGCAGGCGTCTTCGGGCGCGTCCATGCAGATCACATGGTCGCCCAGCAGTTCGCGCCAGCGGCCCTCGCACCGGCGGCGGCGCTGCGCATCGGGGATCAGGAAGAACAGGTGGTAGGTCTCGGCCGCGGCCGCGATCACTTCCTCGATCGGGATGTCCTCGTCGAGCTTGTCGCCGATCAGCGCCTCGATCTGGTGGCGCGAGACGGCGTTGTAGGGCAGTTCGTCGCCGGTCATGAACAGGTAGCCGCGCTTCTTGCGCTTGGCCCAGGCGTCGCTGTCGGTGTGCTGGGCGAGCACGTAGAAGGCCAGTTCGTAGCTCTCCTCGCCGCTGCCGCCACCGCCGCCTTCGAGGTAGCTCGAGGTGAGCCACTGGTCCATCAGTTCGGCGGTCGATTCGAACTGGCCGACCTGCAGCGGCGCCGAGTCGGA
Source organism: Variovorax sp. J2P1-31 (assembly GCF_030317215.1). NCBI lineage: Bacteria > Pseudomonadati > Pseudomonadota > Betaproteobacteria > Burkholderiales > Comamonadaceae > Variovorax > Variovorax sp. J2P1-31. Next base: position 1,219,838 of record NZ_JASZYA010000002.1, on the reverse strand, counting down.
CACCGCATCGCCGATGGCCATGAACATCAGCTGTGGGTCGGCGACGCCGCAGTCGGTCAGCAGCTTCATGAAGGTCGGCAGCTCCTGGCGCGCCAGCAGCTGCGGGATGTCGCCCATCGAGCCCGTGACGTCGAGCGCGAACACCACCGGCAGCGAATTCGGATGGTCGGCGTTGTCGCGCGACTCGCGCACCTTGAGGCCGCGCGGGTTCATCAGCGTGTGCACGCCGCGCTGGGTGAAGACCTCCTGGCCCGGTTGCGCGGCACGGTCGGCGAGCAGCGCGGCATGGGCCGCGTGCGAGTAGTTGCCATAGCCCATCTCGTTGACTCCTGGGTTTCACGCGCCGTGCGGCGCGGGGTTTAAGGGGATGAATCGGGGTGCGCCGAAGGAAGCCAGCGCGGCCTCGGTCAGCGCGGTCTGGAGGGCGGCTGCGTCCAGGGCCGTGCCGTCTTCGCTGCAACGGCGCAGCAGCTCGGCGAGCGGCGCGGGCGTGTGCGCGCCCAGGCCGGGCGTGCCGCCGTCGCGGCTGCCGTGCAGCACTGCGCGGATCGTCCAGGCCGACTGACGCAGGTCGTGCGCCACCGCATCGGCCAGCGCGCGGCCCTCGGCCTGCCGCGCTTCGCGCCAGCCGACCAGCAGCACGCCGTGGTCGTGCGGATGCACGAGCGCATGCGCGGGCCGGAGGTCGCGATGGGTCCAGCCATGGGAATGCACGAAGCCCAGCACCTCGAGCATGCGGCGCCACAGCCAGACGGCATGGCGCGCATCGATACCCTCGGGCTGGGCCTGTGCGACGGCCGCCAGGCTGCCCCAGTGGCCGGGCGGGTGGCGCAGCAGCAGCGCGTCGTGCGAACCGCCGGCCGCCGTGGTGGCCGCGTCCACACCGATGGGCTGCGGCAGGCGGCGCGTGAAGTAGGCGGCGCCCGGGCCCTGCAGCGCCTGCAGCGCATGCAGCACCTCGTACTCCCGGCGCAGCCCGTCGGCGTGGCCCGCGACATGCGCGAGCTTCACGGTGACGCGCTCGGGCGCGGCGCCCAGGCGCTGGGCCAGCAGCAGCTCGTGGTGCCGGCCGTGGCCCAGCGGCATCAGCACGCGGTAGCGCGCGTCCCGCCATTGGAAAACCTGCCCTTCGGCCGCGTGCGATTGCGCGCGCAGCCAGGCGGCATGGAAGTCGGCGCGTTGCACGAGCTCCTCGCCGCGCATGACGGTGGCGCCGCAGTACGGGCATTGCACGGTGCGCCAGCGTGCCGCGCGGGGCAGCGGCGCGGCGCATTGCGGGCAGACGAGGGCCGTGAGGGTCAGCATCGGGCCAAGCATAACGGGAGGGCGCGGGCATCCGGTGCCGGAAAAACGCCCGTTCTTCATCGTGGCGTCATGCAAGTTGCGCAGACTGCCTCCCGTTCCGCTCCTGGTCCGTTGGGTGCGTGTCATCGACATCGCGCACTGCGCTCGCAGGCCGATGCGGTGATGCGCCGCATTGCACATCAACATGTCTTCTTCTTCCTCCTTGTCGCGTCGTTTTCCGGCGGTTCCGCTTCGTTCCACGCCGCTGCGCTACAGCCTGCTGCTCGGCGCCGCCATGCTGGCCGGTTGCGGCGGAGGCGCCGACAGCGGCACGCCGGTCGCGGTCGTGCCGCCGGTGCCCACGACGCCGACCACGCCCGACCCGCAGCCCGCGAAGCCGACCGTGCCGACCGGCCGCTGGACCGCCGGCGACCTGCATGTCCACACCTTCCAGTCGGACGACACGCAGCAGATCTCCACGCTCGACCAGGTGCTGTCCAGGACCTTCGACACCTTCGGCCTCGACTGGGTCGCGATCTCGAACCACCTGCGTTCGTCGAAGTACGACAACGACGGCCACGAGATCACCCCGATCCCGTTCTCCGAAGGCATGGCGAAGTACGAGGTGCCGCGCATCCAGGCCCTGCAGGCCGGCGGCAAGTACCGCGACAAGACGATCCTGTCGTCCTTCGAATGGGACATGCCCACGCACGACCACGCCAACATCGGCATCCTCACCGGCGGCTCGATGTCGGCCGAGGCGCTCAAGGCGGTGAACCAGTTCGAGTACCTGTTCACCAACCGCCCGGCCGCGATGTTCGCGCCGGCCGACGTGGCCGCCTGGGACGCCAAGGACACGCGCGCCTATTCGACGCACCAGGACGCGCTGCAGGCCATCGCCTGGCTCAAGAAGAACCACCCCGACACCAGCTACCTGCAGCTCAACCATCCGTCGCGCAATCCGGGCAAGTACACGGCGGCGCAACTGCGCGAGATGAACGACCTGGCGCCGAACATCTTCTTCTCGATCGAGGGCATGGTCGGCAACCAGATGGAGCCCAACCGCGGCGGCTACGAGAGCGCCTACATCCCCGCCAACCTGCCTTCGCGCGTGTACGGCGGCGTCGACTACCTGGTCGCCAAGGTCGGCGGCACCTGGGATGCGCTGCTGTCCGAGGGGCGCCGGATCTGGAACGTGGCCGATTCCGACTACCACTTCGTGACCTCGAAGGGGCAGTACAGCAGCGGCTACTCGCCGGGCGAGTACGCCAAGACCCATCTCTGGGGCGACATCCAGGACGCGCCCTCGCTGCTGAATGCGCTGCGCTCGGGCCGCAGCTTCGGTGCCAACGGCGGGCTGATCGATGCGCTGGACTTCCGCGTGACCGGCACGGCGGGCAACGGCGAGATGGGTTCGGAGCTCGCGGCCAAGGCCGGCGAGGAGCTGAAGATCACCATCCGCTTCAAGAGCCCGCAGCGCAACAACTACGAGTTCCAGCTGGGCAGCGGCATCTACGCCAACGTCAAGCCGGTGGTCGACCACGTCGACCTGATCGTGGGCGACGTGGGCGCGCGCGAGCAGCCGGGCACGCCGGGCTATGCGCGCGACACCAACCCGTCGACCCGCGTGATCAAGCGCTTCACCGCCAACGAGTGGGCACGCGATGCCGAGGGCTACAACAGCGTGAGCTTCACCGTGATCGCCAGCGGCAACCAGTACTTCCGGCTGCGCGGCACCAACCTGGGCGTCAACGTGCCGGGCGAGACGCTGGCGGGCGATCCGCTGCCCGACGAGAAGATCGACCAGCCGAGCGCCGACCATGCGGTGCGCTTCAACGCGATCAACGCGCGCAACTACAGCGACCTGTGGTTCTACTCGAACCCGGTGTTCGTCAAGGTCGCGAAGCTCTGAGCTCGGGGCGCTCTGCCTCTGGCGCCTGTGCGTAGTGCGCGCACAGCGCCTCGACCAGCGCCTTGGCATAGGTCGGCAGGCTGGCGCGCTCGCGCACCAGCAGGTAGCGCTCGCGCACGCACCAGGCATCGCTGAGCTCGATCAGCGCGAGCTGCATGGCCTGCTGGTTGCGGCGCGCGGCCGATTCGGGCACCACGCCGATGCCCACGCCGCTGCCGATCATGCGGCACATGGCGTCGAAGCTGCCCAGCTGGATGCGCAGCTTCTGGCGCCGGCCCAGGTGCTCGGTGATCTGGGTCAGGAAGGCCTGCAGCGTGCTGCCCTGCGCCATGCCCACCGCGTCCTCGTCCAGCGTCTCGGCGAAGGCGATGCGCTTGCGCCTGGCGAAGCGGTGCCGGCCTGAGGTGACGAGCACCAGCCGGTCGGTGCTGAAGTGGATCGCCTCCAGGCCCAGCGTGTCGACATTGCCCGCGACGATGCCGATGTCGGCCCGGCCCTCGAGCACACCGCGCGGGATCTGAGCGTTCGGTTTCTCCTGAAGGTCGACGTTGATGCGCGGATGCGCCGCCAGGAAGGCCGGCAGCAGCTCGGGCAGGAAGTCGGTCACGGCCGTGGTGTTGGCGAACACCCGCAGGTGGCCGCGCAGCCCGCCGCCGTAGGCCAGCAGTTCGTCGCGCAGCCGGTCCGTCTGGTGCAGCACCAGCCGGGCGTGGTGCAGGAAGGCCTCGCCCTGCGGCAGCAGGCGCACGCCGCGCGCCTCGCGGGTCAGCAGTTGCAGCCCGGCCTGGGTTTCCAACGCCTTGATGCGCGCGCTGGCCGCGGCCAGCGACAGGTGCTGGCGCTCGGCCGCGCGCGTGAGGTTGCCCAGCTCGGCGGTGGCGACGAACAGGCGCAGGTCGGTCAGGTCGAATTGCATGCGCCGATGCTAGCAAGGCTTCGTCAATTCCGAAGGCTCGGTTCCAAACTCGCAGATTGTGCGGGGCCGTCATGGGCGCGACCATGGCGGCTCGCATGAACAGCCCCACTTCTTCCCCTTCCTCCCTCGACGCCGACGGGCTCGCCGCACTGCAGGCCTGGCAGGGCCGCAGCGAGACGCTGCACGACGAGATCACCGCCGCGCCGCTGCGCGCGCTCTCGGCCACGCTCGACCGCGACGATGCCGCCCCCGGCGCCGGCACCCGCCTGCCCGAACTCTGGCATTGGCTCTACTTCCTGCCGCACCACCGCCAGTCCGAGATCGGCCCCGACGGCCATGCGCGGCGCGGCGGCTTCCTGCCGCCGGTGCCGCTGCCGCGCCGCATGTGGGCCGGCGGCCGTTTCGCATGGGCGTCGGGCCATCCGCTGCGCGTGGGCGACGCGGTGCGGCGCGTGTCGACCATCGCCTCGGTCACGCACAAGGCGGGTCGCAGCGGCGCGCTGGTCTTCGTGTGCGTGAAGCACGAGGTGCACAACGCCCACGGCCTGGCGCTCACCGAGGAGCACGACATCGTCTACCGCGCCGCCGCGGCCCCCGACGAAGCCGCGCCCGCACCCACGCCGGCCCCGACGGACGCCGCCTTCAGCCGCACCGTCGTGCCCGACGACGTGCTCCTGTTCCGCTACTCGGCGCTGACCTTCAACGGCCACCGCATCCACTACGACCGCCGCTACGTGACCGAGGTCGAGGGCTATCCCGGCCTGATCGTGCACGGCCCGCTGATCGCCACCTTGCTGGTCGACCTGCTGCGCCGAGAGCGGCCGGATGCGGTCCTCTCGCACTTCGAATTCCGCGCCGTGCGGCCCACCTTCGACACCGCGCCGTTCCGGCTGCACGGTCGCCCCGAGGCCGACGGCAAGACCTTCCACCTCTGGGGCGAAGACGCGGACGGCTGGCTCACGATGAGCGCGACCGCCACCCTGGCTTGAGAAAGACAGCATGAAGACCGAGATCCCCACCCCCGACGACCACCAGGCGATGCGCGAGGCCCTGCGCGCGCTGTGCGGCGGCTTCGACGCCGCGTACTGGCAGCAGGTCGACCATGCGCGCGGCTACCCGGAAGCCTTCGTGAACGCGCTGACCGAGGCCGGCTGGCTGGCCGCGCTGATCCCCACCGCGTACGGCGGCTCGGGCCTGGGCCTGGCCGAGGCCTCGGTGATCATGGAGGAGATCAACTTCTCCGGCGGCAACGCGGGCTCCTGCCACGGCCAGATGTACAACATGGGCACGCTGCTGCGCCATGGCAGCGAGGCGCAGAAGCGCCAGTACCTGCCGCGGATCGCGAGCGGCGCGCTGCGGCTGCAGTCGATGGCCGTGACCGAACCCAGCACCGGCACCGACACCACGCAGCTCAAGACCACGGCGGTGAAGAAGGGCGACCGCTATGTCGTCAACGGCCAGAAGGTCTGGATCTCGCGCATCCAGCACTCCGACCTGATGATCCTGCTCGCCCGCACCACGCCGCTGGCCGAGGTGAAAAGGAAGTCCGAGGGCATGTCGATCTTCATCGTCGACCTGAAGAGCGCGATCGGCCACGGCATGACGGTGCGGCCCATCCTGAACATGGTCAACCACGAGACCAACGAGGTGTTCTTCGACAACCTCGAGATCCCGGTGGAGAACCTGATCGGCGAAGAGGGCCAGGGCTTCAAGTACATCCTCGACGGCCTCAACGCCGAGCGCACGCTGATCGCGGCCGAGTGCATCGGCGACGCCTACTGGTTCATCGACAAGGCGCGCCGCTATGCGAGCGAGCGCCAGGTCTTCGGCCGCCCGATCGGCCAGAACCAGGGCATCCAGTTCCCGATCGCGGCCGACTACATCGAGACCGAGGCCGCGAACCTGATGCGCTTCAAGGCCTGCGCGCTGTTCGACGCGGGCCGGCCCTGCGGTGCCGAGGCCAACATGGCCAAGTACCTGGCGGCCAAGGCCAGCTGGGAGGCGGCCAACACCTGCCTGCAGACGCACGGCGGCTTCGGCTTCGCCTGCGAATACGACGTGGAACGCAAGTTCCGCGAGACCCGGCTCTACCAGGTGGCGCCGATCTCGACCAACCTGATCCATTCCTACGTGGCCGAGCACCTGCTCGGCCTGCCACGCTCGTTCTGACGGAGGCCGCCATGACCCGACCCCTGGACGGCATCACCGTCATCTCGCTCGAACACGCCATCGCGGCCCCGTTCTGCACCCGCCAGCTGGCCGACCTGGGCGCGCGCGTGATCAAGGTCGAGCGCCCCGGCACCGGCGACTTCGCGCGCGCCTACGACCAGCGCGTCGACGGCCAGGCTTCGCACTTCGTCTGGGTCAACCGCTCGAAGGAAAGCCTCACGCTCGACCTCAAGCAGCCGGCCGCGCTGGCCGTGCTGCGCGAGCTGATCGCCGGCGCCGACGTGCTGGTGCAGAACCTCGCGCCCGGCGCCGCGGCACGCATGGGCCTGGGCTACGACACGCTGCAGGCGGCGCACCCGGCGCTGATCGTCTGCGACATCTCGGGCTACGGCGAGGACGGGCCCTACCGCGACAAGAAGGCCTACGACCTGCTGATCCAGAGCGAGGCCGGCTTCCTCTCGGTCACCGGCACGCCCGACACCCCCTGCAAGTCGGGCAACTCGATCGCCGACATCGCCGCGGGCATGTACGCCTACACCGGCGTGCTGGCCGCGCTGATGCAGCGCGGCAAGACCGGCAGGGGCTCGCACATCGACGTCTCGATGCTCGAGTCGCTGGCCGAGTGGATGGGCTACCCGATGTACTACGCCTACCAGGGCGCCCCGCCGCCGCCGCGCAATGCGGCCGCGCACGCCACCATCTACCCCTACGGCCCCTTCGCGGCCGGCGATGGCGGCACCGTGATGCTGGGCCTGCAGAACGAACGCGAGTGGCAGCTGTTCTGCGAGAAGGTGCTGCTGCAGCCCGCGCTCGCCGGCGATGCGCGCTTCGACGCCAATGCCCGGCGCAACGCGAACCGCGAGGCGCTGCAGGCCGTCATCCTCGAGACCTTCTCCACGCTGAGCACCGCGCAGGTGCTCGAGCGGCTCGATGCGGCGCAGATCGCCAACGCGCGCATGAACGACATGGCCGGGCTGTGGGCGCATCCGCAACTGGAAGCGCGCGCGCGCTGGCGCGAGGTGGGCTCGCCCGCGGGCCCGATCCCCGCGCTGCTGCCGCCGGGCCGGCAGAGCGCCTTCGACTACCGCATGGACCCGGTGCCGGCGGTGGGCGAGCACACCGAGGCGATCCTGCAGTCGCTGGGCCGCGGCACCGAGGCCATCGCGACGCTGCGCGCGGCGGAGGCCATCTGATGGGCACCGCCACGCTGGCCCGCTTCGCGGCCGAACTGCGCTTCGAACACATTCCCGCGCCCGTGCTGCGCCGCGCCGAAGACCTGCTGGTCGACTGGTTCGGCTCGGCCATCGCCGGCCACGGCACGCGCCCGGTCGAGACCATCGCGGCCTTCGCGCGCGCCATGGGCCCGGCCGAGGGCGCGAGCGAGCTGCTGGTGGGCGGCGGCCGCAGCAGCCCTTATTTCGCGGCGATGGTGAACGCCGCCGCCTCGCACGTGGCCGAGCAGGACGACGTGCACAACGGCTCGGTGTTCCATCCGGCCACGGTGGTGTTCCCGGTCGCGCTGGCCTGGGCGCAGGCGCTGGGCGCGAGCGGCCGGCAGCTGCTGACGGCCGCGGTGGCGGGCTACGAGGTCGGCATTCGGGTCGGCGAATTCCTCGGCCGCTCGCACTACAAGGTGTTCCACACCACCGGCACCGCGGGCACGCTGGCCGCGGCGGCCACGGCCGGCCATCTGCTGGGCCTCGACGCCGCGCGCATGCAGCATGCTTTCGGCTCGGCCGGCACGCAGGCCGCGGGGCTGTGGGAGTTCCTGCGCACCGCCGCCGATTCGAAGCAGCTGCACACCGCGCACGCGGCCGCCGCGGGCCTGATGGCCGCGAGCCTGGCGCGCGACGGCTTCACCGGCGCGCAGCAGATCCTCGAGGGGCCGCAGGGTCTGGCGGCGGGCATGTCGAGCGACGCCGATCCGGCGAAGCTGGTCGACGGCCTGGGCACGCGCTGGGCGCTGGCCGAGACCTCGTTCAAGTACCACGCCTCCTGCCGCCACACGCACCCGGCCGCCGATGCGCTGCTGGCGGTGATGCAGGCGCACGGCCTGCGCGCCGAGGACATCGACCGCGTGCAGACCCACGTGCACCAGGGCGCGCTCGACGTGCTGGGGCCGGTGACCGACCCGGCCACGGTGCACCAGTCGAAGTTCTCGATGGGCACGGTGCTGGCGCTGGTCGCGCGCTTCGGCCAGGCCGGGCTGGGCGAGTTCGACGCGCACTTCCGCGACGACGCCACCGTGGCCCTGCGCGAGCGCGTGCAGATGGTGCTCGACGCCGAGGTCGATGCCGCGTACCCACGCCGCTGGATCGGCAAGGTCACGGTGCGCACCCGCGACGGCCGCGTGCTGGAAGGCCGCGTCGACGAGCCCAAGGGCGACCCGGGCAACACGCTGAGCCGCGACGAGATCACGGCGAAGGCGCTGCGGCTCGCGGCCTTCAGCGGCGGCGCGAGCGAGGCCGGGATGCGCAACGCCATCGCCGCGCTGTGGCGCGTGGCCGAGGCGCCGAGGATCGGCCCGCTGCTCGGGGTCGCCGCATGACGACACTGGCCCTGGCCCGCACCTTCCTGTTCGTGCCGGGCGACCGGCCCGAGCGCCATGCGCGTGCGCTGGCGAGCGGCGCGGGCGCGGTCATCGTCGACCTCGAGGACGCGGTGGCGCCCGAGCGCAAGGCCGATGCCCGCACGCAGCTCGATCACAGCGTCGCGGCCCTGCCGAGCGGTGCGCACGGCCGCCTGCTGGTGCGCATCAACGCCAGCGGCACGCCCTGGCATGCGGAGGACGTGGCGCTGGCCGGCCGCCTCGCGGTGCAGCGGCGGCTGGCCGGCGTGCTGCTGCCCAAGGCCGAGCGCGCCGGCGATCTCGCGGCACTGGCCGGCGTCGTCGGCGCGGACGTGGCGCTGCTGCCCTTGATCGAATCGGTGGCCGGCCTCGATGCGCTCGCTGCGCTGGCCGCCGCGCCGCAGGTGCTGCGCCTGGTGTTCGGCCATCTCGATTTCCAGCTCGACGCCGGCCTGGCCTGCGGGCCCGACGAGGCCGAGCTGGTGCCGGTGCGGCTCGCGCTGCTGCTGGCCTCGCGCCGCGCGGGCTTGGCGCCGCCGGTGGACGGCATCACGGCCGACTGGCGCGACACGGCGCGGCTCGCGGCCGAGGCGGCGCGCGCGCGCCGGGGCGGCTTCGGCGCCAAGCTGTGCGTGCATCCCGAACAGGTTCCAGTCGTGCAGGCGGCCTTCACGCCCAGTGCCGACGAGCGCGCCTGGGCGCACCGTGTGCGCGATGCGGCGCGCGCGGCGGGCGGCGGCGTGGTCAAGGTCGACGGCCGCATGGTCGACGCGCCCGTGGTCCGGCTCGCCGAGCGCCTGCTGGCGCAGGAGGCGCATCCGGCCTGAGCGGCCACCGGTTTCAGTTCACAACACCCTAGGAGACGACATGGCATCGAAGACCCGAACATGGCTGGGCGGCATCGCACTGGCCGCGACACTGCTGCCGATTCACGCGCCGGCGCAATCGGCCTGGCCCGACAAACCCATCACCTTGGTCGTGCCGTACTCGGCCGGCGGCCCGACCGACGTGGTGGCGCGCATGCTGGCCATCCCCATGGGCAAGTCGCTGGGCCAGACGGTGATCGTCGAGAACACGGTGGGGGCGGGCGGCACCATCGCGCCGGCACGGGTGGCGCGCGCCGCGCCCAACGGCAACACGATCCTGATCCACCACATGGGCATGGCGACCGCGCCCGCGCTCTACAAGAAGCTCAACTTCGATCCGCTGAAGGACTTCGAGTACATCGGCCAGGTGCTCGACGTGCCGATGACGCTGCTGTCGCGCAAGGACTTCCCGGCCAACAACTTTCCCGAGCTGCTGGCCTATGTGAAGACGCACAAGGACAAGGTCTCGCTGGCCAATGCCGGCATCGGCGCCGTGTCGCAGCTCTGCGGCCTGCTGTTCGCGAGCCAGATCGGGGTCGAGCTCACGACCGTGCCCTACAAGGGCGCGGGCCCGGCGCTCAACGACCTGATGGGCGGGCAGGTCGACCTCTTGTGCGACCAGACCACGCAGACCGCGCCGGTGATCAAGGACGGCCAGCGGGTCAAGGTGTTCGGCGTGACCACGCCGCAGCGGCTGGCTTCGATGCCCAACATCCCCACGCTCGACGAGCAGGGCCTCAGGGGCTTCGACGTGAAGGTCTGGCACGGGGTCTATGCGCCCAAGGGCACGCCGCCCGAGGTCACGGCCAAGCTCAACGTGGCGCTGCGCGCGGCGCTGCAGGACGAGGCGGTCAAGGCCCGCATCGCCGAGCTGAGTTCGGAGATCGTGCCGATGGACAAGGTCACGCCCGAATCGCTGCGCACCCATCTCGCCGCCGAGACCGCGAAGTGGGGCAAGGTGATCAGGGCCTCGGGCGTGCAGGCGGACTGATCCGCCTTGGACCGGTCAGGGCGCGACGATCGCCTTGACCTCGTTGCCCAGCTCCAGCACCGACATCGCGTAGTAGCTGCTCCAGTTGTAGCGCGTGATCACGTAGAAGTTCTGCGTGCCGGCCACGTAGCTGGGCGCATCGGGGCCGTTCTGCAGCTCGATCAGCGCGAGCAGGCCCGGGTGCGACAGCGCCTCGCCGCGCAGCGTGGCGCCGGCGGCGACGAAGCTGTCGGCGCTGAAGGTGGGCTTGATGTCGGGTGCCATCAGGATCTGCATCTTCAGGCGCTCAGGGTCGAGGCGCACCGGGAAGATCGAGGCCATGCCGCGCTGCCAGCCGAAGGCCTTGAAGTAGTTGGCCACCGAGCCGATCACGTCGGCCGTGTTGTTCACCAGGTCGATGCGGCCGTCGCCGTCGAAGTCGACCGCGTACTTGGCGATGCTGCTGGGCATGAACTGCGGCATGCCCATGGCGCCGGCATAGCTGCCCAGCGGCACCAGCGGGTCCTGCGCGGTGCGGCTCTCGATGCTCAGGAAGCTCTCGAGCTCGCCGCGGAAGAAGGCCTCGCGCTCGGCCGCGCGCGGGTGGCCCTGCGGGAAGTCGAAGGACAGGGTGGCCAGCGCATCGATCACGCGGAAGTTGCCCATGATGCGGCCGTAGAGCGTCTCGACGCCGATGATGCCCACGATGATCTCGGGCGGCACGCCGTACTCGGCCTCGGCCCGCGCCAGCAGCGCCGCGTTGTCGCGCCAGAAGCGCACGCCGGCGTTGATGCGGATGGGGTCGACGATGCGCGCGCGGTAGGCGTTCCAGTTCTTGGCCGAGCCCTTGGCCGGCGGCAGCATGAGCCGCGGCACGTTGGGCAGCAGCTGCGCGGCGCCGATGGTGGCGCGCACCCAGTCGCGGTCGAGGTTGCGGCGCGCAGCCACGTCGTCGGCGAAGCGCATCGCATCGTCGCGCGTGGCGTAGGGCACGGTGCCGCGCACCGCGGTCGCGCCGCGGCGCGCATCGGCGTTCTGCGCGATCGCCGCGGGCGGCAGGGCCAGGGCCGCGAGGAGCAGGCCGGCGAGAAGGGAGGGGGCGGTCGAGGAGAGGCGTCGCATGCGTCGATTGTGCCGTCGCCCCGCAAAGCGCCTTGTGGGAATACCGCTGTTTTCAGCCGGGCCAGCGCAGCCGGCGGAATTCGGCGCGCAATGGGCCCAGCGCGGTGGCGGGCGCGGGCGCATAGCGCTGCGCCTCGAGCGCGAGCAGCCAGTCGTGCGCGGGCTGGGCCGATGCACCGAAGCGCTGCGTGGCCAGCGCCGCCATCTGGCGCGGCGTGGCCGGCTCGGGCAGGACGAGGCCGGCCTTCTCGAGGCGCCGGCGCGCGCGGCGCAGCAGCCGCAGCCAGGGGTCGTGCTGGGCGCGTTCCCACAGCGTCCAGCCCGCGCCGCCCAGCGTCGCGATCACCAGCATCCAGAGCAGCACCGTGGCCAGGTCCTGCAGGCTTGGCGACTCGAAGCCCAGCGACTTGAGCAGGTCGAGCTGGCGGCTCTGCGTGTAGTTGAGCACCCACTGGTTCCAGCGGTTGTTGACCGCCTCCCAGGCCGCGCGCAGGTTCTGCGACAGCGTGGGGCTCATGGTGCCGATCGCGCTGGCGAAGAAACCCGGTGGCGAGCTCAGCCGCTGGAAGCTGCCGACGCGCCCGGGCGACACTGCGGCCGTCGGGTCGACCCGCGTCCAGCCGCGGCCGGCCTGCCAGACCTCGGCCCAGGCGTGGGCGTCGGACTGGCGCAGCACCCAGTAGCCGTCGACGCCGTTGAGCTCGCCGCCCTGGTAGCCGGTGACGATGCGCGCCGGGATGTCGAGCCCGCGCATCAGCACCACGAAGGCCGAGGCGATGTGCTCGCAGAAACCGGTCTTGCGGTCGAACCAGAACTCGTCGGCGGTCTCGTCGCCGTAGACGCCGGGTTCCAGCGTGTAGCTGTAGCCGCCGCTGCGCAGGCGCTCGAGCGCGGCCTGCACGAAAGCGGGCGTGTCGGCATTGGCCAATCGCGGATCGCGCTTCATCTCGGCCGCGAGCGCCAGCGTGCGCGGGTTGCGGCCCGCGGGCAGCGCGACGTAGGGCTGCAGCGCGGCGGTGCGCCGCAGCGGGCCGCTCTGGAAGTCCGGATAGCTCTCGGCGCGGTAGCGCACCAGGTCGCCGATCGCGCGGTTCGCCACCCATTGCAGTTCGGGCGTGGCCATCACGCGCAGGCCGGGGATCTCGGGCAGTGTTTTCGGCGCGGGGGCGTCGAGCGTGAGCAGCCAGGGCCGGTTGCTGGGCTCGAGCGTGACCTCGTAGCGCACCGGCTCGCCCTGCACGCGCAGGTTGGCGTCGAAGCTGCCGCGTTCCCAGGGCGGGGTCGCGGTCCATTCGCGGCCGTCGAAGTTCGACAGCACCGGGCCGCGGAAGTAGAGCTGGGGCTGGGGCGGCGGCGTGCCGCTGTCGAAGCGCACGCGCGCGGCGATGCCGTCGTCGAGCGCCAGCGACGCGATGCTGCCCACCCGCATCGTGTTCGACAGCCCGCTGCGCCCGGTCATCTCGTCGTTGGGCGTGCCCCACAGCGGCGCCATGCGCGGGAACAGCATGAACAGCGCGAGCATGATCGGCGCGCCCAGCAGCGCCATGCCGCCCGCGGTGCGCGCGGCCTGCAGCAGCGGCGGCCGGCCCACCGGCATGTGGGCATTGACCAGCGCGGTCAGCAGGCCCAGCAGCGCGAACAGCATCGCCACCGCGGTCGGCAGCGACTGCGACTGGAAGAAGTTGGTCAGCATCACGAAGAAGCCGAGGAAGAAGATCACCAGCGCGTCGCGCCGCGCGCGCACCTCCAGCGTCTTGAGCGCGAGCAGCACCACCACCAGCGTCACGCCCGCATCGCGCCCGATCAGCGTGCGGTGGGTGGCGAAGATGGCGACCAGCGCGACCGCCAGCAGCGCGAAGCGCCACCAGCGCCCGGGCAGCGGCCGCGACTGCACGGCCAGCGTGCCGCGCCAGAGCAGCACGGCGGCGGTGAACAGCGTGCACCACAGGGGCAGGGTGCCGACTTGCGGCAGCAGCACGAGCGCGATCACGCACAGCAGGAACAGCGTGTCGCGCGCGTCGCGCGGCAGCGCGCCGAGCCTTTGCGTCAGCTTCAGCATGTGGCCAGCACCTCGAGGCAGCGGCGCCGGTGCGCCTCGCCCTGCGCCGGCGGCACCTGCCGGCCGGCCACGCGCAGGCCGTAGTCGATGCCCAGCCGGTCGGCCATCAGCACCCAGGCGCACAGGCGCGAGAGCCGCGCCTCGACGTCGGGCAGCGCCGCGTGCTGGGCGTCGAGCCAGAGTTCCTGCCGCTGGGACTGCTGGGTGTCGCGGCTCACCAGTTCGTCGGAGCCCGCGGCCTGGGCACGCGCCGCCTTCTTCCAGACCACCAGCTTGAGCGGGTCGCCGCGGCGGTAGGCCCGCACGCCGTCGTATTCGCCGGCGCTCGCGGCGCGGGCCAGCGAGGTGCTGGCGTCGCCGGCCAGCGGTTCGCCGGGCGGCAGGGCGGGCGGATGCGCTTCGGGCGCGGGGTAGACCAGCAGCGCCGAGGCGGGCCGCCACACGGTCCAGACGCGGAAGGTGCCGAGCGGGAAGCGGGTCTCGGCCGTGAGCGGCGGCACCGGGTGCAGGCCGCGGCGCTCGGGCTTGAAGGCGATCTCGACCGTCTCGCTGCCCTGGGCCGGCACGTCACACCAGGCCCACTGGCCGCTGCCGCGCACCGCCAGGCCGATGCCGTGGCGCACGCTGCGCCGCGCGTTGTGCAGCACGATGCGAAACATGGCGGCGCTGCCCGCGTACTGCGGCTCGGGCGGCATCAGGTGCATCGAGAGGCCGCGCAGCGTGGCGTGGCTCACGTGCATGCCCACGGCCACGCAGCCGGCCAGCATGAAGGTCAGCAGGTAGCCCAGGTTGAGCTGGTAGTTGATCGACGCGACCAGCAGCACGACCAGCGTCAGCGCCAGCATCCAGCCCGCGCGCGTCGGCACGATGTAGACGTTGCGCTGGGTCAGCGCGAGCATGTCGCTGGGCGGCCGGCGGGACAGGAACCAGCCGTCGATGCGCCGTCGCAGCGTGGCGATCATGGACGGTTCAGGTCAGGGCAGCGGGATGGCGGCGACCATGGCGCGCACCTGCTCGAAGGCGCCGCGGCCGGCGTCGCCCACGGGCGTGACGCGGTGCGCCACGGTCTGCGGCAGTACCGCCTGCACGTCGTCGGGCGCCACGTAGTCGCGCCCGGCCAGCAGCGCCTGCGCCTTGGCGGCCCGCAGGATGGCGATGCCCGCGCGCGGCGACAGGCCCTGCAGGAACCAGCGGCCGTCGCGGGTGGCGGCGATCAGGTCCTGCACATAGTTCAGGAGCGGTTCGGAGGCGTGCACCTGCTGCACGCGCTGCTGCAGCGCCTGCAGTTCGCCCGCGTCGAGCAGCGCGGGCAGGGTGGCCAGCATCTCGCGCCGGTCGGCGCCGGCCAGCAGCTCGCGCTCGGCCGCGCGGTCGGGGTAGCCCAGCGAGATGCGCATCAGGAAGCGGTCGAGCTGCGACTCGGGCAGCGCGAAGGTGCCGAGCTGGTCATGCGGGTTCTGGGTCGCGATCACGAAGAAGGGCGTGGGCAGCGGCCGGGTCTCGCCTTCGATCGTGACCTGCTTCTCCTCCATCGCCTCGAGCAGCGCGCTCTGGGTCTTGGGGCTGGCGCGGTTGATCTCGTCGGCCAGCAGCACCTGCGAGAAGATCGGCCCGGGATGGAACACGAAGGCTTGCTGGTTGCGGTCGTAGATGGCCACGCCCGACAGGTCGCCCGGCATCAGGTCGGCCGTGAACTGCACGCGCGAGAACTGCAGGCCGAAGGTGTGCGAGAGCGCGTGGGCGAGGGTGGTCTTGCCGACCCCCGGCACGTCCTCGATCAGCAGGTGGCCGCCCGCCAGCAGGCAGGCCACGCAGTCGCGCACCTGCGCCTCTTTGCCCACGATCACCGTGTTAAGCTGAGCCAGCAAACTGGCGAGCTTTGCGGCAACGTCCATTTTTGTATCCATATGCAAACCATACCGCAAGGCGCGAAGGCCCACGCCGGCCAAGGGTGGCGGGGCGCAGCGACGAGTCTGCGGTGAGATCGACCGAGACATGGGCAAAACCGGCTACTTCACACACCGCGACTGCTGGAAACACGACATGGGCGGGGGCCACCCCGAATGCCCCGAACGCCTCGACGCCATCGAGGACCGGCTGCTGCTCACCGGCGTCGGCGACGCCCTCGAACGCTGTGACGTGCCGCTGGCCACGCTCGAACAGATCACCCGGGCCCACAGCGTGGCCCACCTCGAACATCTCGAATCGCTGAGCCAGCGCCTGATCGAGGACAACCCCGCCGGCGGTCCCGCCCATGCGATGCTCGACCCCGACACCGTGCTCATGCGCTACACCGTGCTGGCCGCGCGCCGGGCGGCCGGCGCCGCGGTGGCGGCCACCGATGCGGTGATGTCCGGCCAGCTCGAGAACGCCTTCTGCGCGGTGCGCCCGCCGGGCCACCATGCGGAGCGCGAGCAGGCCATGGGCTTCTGCTTCCTCAACAACGTGGCGATCGCGGCGCGCCATGCGCTCGAGGTGCATGGGCTGGAACGCGTGGCCGTCGTCGACTTCGACGTGCACCACGGCAACGGCACCGAGAACATCCTGGCCGGCGATCCGCGCGTGCTGATGGTCGGCTTCTTCCAGCATCCCTTCTATCCTTTCAGCAACGTCGACCATCCGGCGGCGAACATGCTCAACCTGCCGGTGCCGGCCTACACCAAGGGCATGGACGTCCGCGAGCTGATCGACATGATGTGGCTGCCGCGGCTGGAGGAATTCAAGCCGCAGATGATCTTCGTGAGCGCCGGCTTCGACGCCCACCGCGACGACGAGATGGGCCAGTTGCGGCTCAACGAGAACGACTTCGCCTGGATCACCGAGCGGGTGCACGAGGTGGCGCGGCGCCATGCGCGCGGGCGCATCGTGTCGCTGCTCGAGGGCGGCTACAACCTCGACGCGCTGGCCCAGAGCGTGGAGGCCCACATCCGCGTACTGGCTGACCTGCGCTGAAATGAACCTCGACGACTTCATGGCGCGGCTGGCCCAGGTCCAGGCGCGCGGCCTCTGGATCGAGCTGGCGGCGCTGGTGGCCTGCGTGGCGCTGGCCTGGGGCGTGAGCCGCTGGTTCGGCCGCGACCAGCCCAGCGACTCGATCTGGTTCGGCGCGCGCACCTTCGACGGCCTGCTGTTCCCGCTGCTGGCGCTGGTGTTCACCGAACTCGCGCGGCGCGTGGTGCACGACTTCCAGGTGGTGGTGGTGTTGCGCATCGCGGTCTCGGTGTTCGTGTCGCTGGCCGCGATCCGGCTGATCGCGCGGGTGCTGCGCGCGGTGTTCCCGGCCTCGACGCTGGTGCGGCTGGTCGAGCGCACCGTGTCGTGGGCGGCCTGGGCCGGGGCGGTGCTGTGGATCGTCGGCCTGCTGCCGCCGGTGCTGGCCGAGCTCGACGACATCACGCTGGCCTTCGGCAAGACCCGGGTCAGCCTGCTGACCTTCTTCCAGGGCACGCTCTCGGCCGGCCTGGTGCTGGTGGTGGCGCTCTGGATCTCCAGCACGATCGAGAAGCGCATCCTGCGCGAGGCCGTGACCGACCTCTCGATGCGCAAGGTGGCCTCGAACGCGATCCGCGCGATCCTGCTGCTGATCGGCCTGCTGTTCGCGCTGTCGGCCGTGGGCGTGGACCTGACCGCGCTGTCGGTGCTGGGCGGCGCGCTGGGCGTGGGCCTGGGCTTCGGGCTGCAGAAGCTGGCGGCCAACTACGTGAGCGGCTTCGTGATCCTGCTCGAGCGCTCGATCCGCATCGGCGACAACGTCAAGGTCGACAGCTTCGAAGGCCGGATCACCGACATCAAGACCCGCTACACCCTGATCCGCGCGGGCAACGGGCGCGAGGCCATCGTGCCCAACGAATCGCTGATCACCAGCCGGGTCGAGAACCTGTCGATCTCCGACCGCAAGTTCAACATCACGACCGCCATCGTGGTCGGCTACGAGAGCAGCGTGGCGCAGGTGCAGTCGATCCTGGTCGAGGCGGCCAAGGCCCAGGCGCGCGTCATGACCGACCCGTCGCCGATCGCCTACCTGACCAACTTCGCGCCCGACGGCCTGGAGTTCACGCTGCATTTCTGGGTCGCCGACCCGGAAAAGGGCCGGGACAACCTGCGCTCGGCCATCAACATCGCGATCCTCGAAGGGCTGCGCGCCGCGGGCATCGACATTCCCAGTCCGCAGCGCGTGCTGCGGGTCGCATCCTTGCCCGAGGGTTTTCAGCCGGCGGGGATCGCGCCTCCCGTATAATTTTCCCTTAAAAAGCACGATCGTTCTTTTTTGTTCGGTGGCTTCTGCCTGTCGGAACCGGCTTGCGCGGGCAGTGACCGAAACGGACAGGGCTCACGAAGCCCTCGCCCTAGAATGATTGGCTACCCCGAATTCACTCAGTTTTGCAATCCTACGGAGTCATACCCATGAAGGTTCTGGTCCCAGTCAAACGGGTCGTCGACTACAACGTCAAGGTCCGTGTGAAGAGCGACGGCACGGGCGTCGACATCGCCAACGTCAAGATGAGCATGAACCCCTTCGACGAGATCGCCGTCGAAGAGGCTGTGCGCCTGAAGGAGAAGGGCGTGGTGACCGAGGTCATCGCCGTCTCCTGCGGCGACGCGAAGTGCCAGGAAACCCTGCGCACCGCGATGGCCATCGGCGCCGACCGCGGCATCCTGGTCGAGACCACCGAAGAACTGCAGCCCCTGGCTGTCGCCAAGCTGCTCAAGGCGCTGGTCGACAAGGAACAGCCCCAGCTGATCATCCTGGGCAAGCAGGCCATCGACGACGACGCCAACCAGACCGGCCAGATGCTGGCCGCGCTGGCCGACCTGCCGCAAGCCACCTTCGCCTCGAAGGTCGAAGTGGCCGGCGACAAGGCCACCGTCTCGCGCGAAGTCGACGGCGGCATGGAGACGCTGACGCTGACGCTGCCGGCCGTGATCACGACCGACCTGCGCCTGAACGAGCCGCGCTACGTGACCTTGCCCAACATCATGAAGGCGAAGAAGAAGCAGCTCGACACCTTCAAGCCCGAGGACCTGGGCGTGGACGTCAAGCCGCGGCTGAAGACCCTCAAGGTCAGCGAGCCGCCCAAGCGCGGTGCGGGCATCAAGGTGCCCGACGTCGCGACCCTGGTGGACAAACTGAAGAACGAAGCGAAGGTGATCTGAACATGAGCGCACTAGTCATTGCCGAACACGACCACGCCACGGTCAAGCCCGCCACCCTCAACACCGTGACCGCGGCCATCGCCTGCGGCGGTGAAGTCCATGTGCTGGTCGCTGGCGCCAACGCCGCCGAAGCCGGCAAGGCCGCCGCGCAGATCGCTGGCGTCACCAAGGTCATCGTGGCCGACAGCCCCAGCCTGGCCGAGAACCTGGCGGAGAACGTTGCTGCCCAGGTGCTGGCGATCGCCGGCAACTACAGCCACATCCTGTTCCCCTCGACCGCCAACGGCAAGAACGTCGCACCGCGCGTGGCCGCCAAGCTGGACGTGGCGCAGATCAGCGACATCACGGCCGTGGTGAGCGCAGACACCTTCGAGCGTCCGATCTACGCGGGCAACGCGATCGCGACCGTGCAGAGCACCGATGCGACCAAGGTCATCACGGTGCGCACCACCGGCTTCGACGCCGCCGCTGCCACCGGTGGTTCGGCTTCGGTCGAAACCGCCGAAGGCGTGGCCGACAGCGGCAAGAGCGCCTTCGTGGGCCGCGAGGTCACGAAGAGCGAGCGCCCCGAACTGACGGCCGCCAAGATCATCGTCTCGGGCGGCCGCGCCCTGGGCAGCGCCGAGAAGTTCCAGGAGGTGATGGCACCGCTGGCGGACAAGCTCAACGCGGGCCTGGGCGCCAGCCGCGCGGCTGTCGACGCGGGCTACGCCCCGAACGACTGGCAGGTCGGCCAGACCGGCAAGATCGTGGCACCGCAGCTCTACATCGCGGCCGGCATCTCGGGCGCGATCCAGCATCTGGCGGGCATGAAGGACTCCAAGGTGATCGTGGCGATCAACAAGGACGAAGAGGCGCCGATCTTCTCGGTGGCCGACTACGGCCTGGTGGCGGATCTGTTCACCGCCGTGCCGGAACTCGTCAAGGCGCTTTAAAAAAAACACGGGCCACTGGACGCCGAGGACGCCGAGACCGCGCAAGAAAAACTCAGAGAAGCCAGACTTCAAATCCTTGGAGTCCCCTTTTTGGATTCCTTTTGCGTTTTCTGCGAATCCTTCGCGTCCTCTGCGTCCGGCAGCCCGCATTCATGAAGGCACCGTTCGCGGTGCCTTTTTCGTATCTGGAGAGACCATGAGCTACACCGCCCCCCTCAAGGACATGCTGTTCGACATCGAGCACCTGGCCCATATCGGCGAGATCGCCAAGCTGCCCGGCTTCGAGGAAGCCGGCCTCGACACCGCGCAGGCCGTGCTCGAGGAGTGCGCACGCTTCAACCAGGACGTGGTGGCACCGCTCAACGTCGAAGGCGACCGCAACCCCTCGTCCTTCAAGGACGGCGAAGTCACCACCAGCAAGGGCTTCAAGGACGCCTTCGCGCAGTACGTGTCGGGCGGCTGGCAGGGCCTGCAGCACCCCGCGGACTTCGGCGGCCAGGGCCTGCCCAAGACCATCGGCGCGGCCTGCGGCGAAATGCTCAACTCGGCCAACATGAGCTTCGCGCTGTGCCCGTTGCTCAGCGACGGCGCGATCGAAGCGCTGCTGACGGCGGGCTCCGACGAACTCAAGGCGGTGTACCTCGAGAAGCTGGTGAGCGGCCAGTGGACCGGCACGATGAATCTCACCGAGCCGCAGGCCGGCAGCGACCTGGCGCTGGTGCGCAGCCGGGCCGAGCCGCAGCCCGACGGCACCTACAAGGTCTTCGGCACCAAGATCTTCATCACCTACGGTGAGCACGACATGGCGGAGAACATCGTGCACCTGGTGCTGGCCCGCGTGAGCGGCGCGCCCGAGGGCGTGAAGGGCATCAGCCTGTTCGTGGTGCCCAAGTTCATGGTCGAGAAGGATGGCTCGCTGGGCGCGCGCAACGATGTGCACTGCGTGAGCATCGAGCACAAGATGGGCATCAAGGCCTCGCCCACGGCCGTGCTGCAGTACGGCGACCACGGCGGTGCGGTCGGCTACCTCGTGGGCCAGGAGAACCGCGGCCTCGAGTACATGTTCATCATGATGAACTCGGCCCGCTACGCGGTGGGCATGCAGGGCATCGCGATCGCCGAGCGCGCCTACCAGCATGCCGTCGCCTACGCCAAGGACCGCGTGCAGAGCCGTCCGGTCGACGGCTCGATCAACGGCAGCGCGGCGATCATCCACCACCCCGACGTCAAGCGCATGCTGATGACGATGCGCGCCTACACCGAAGGCTGCCGCGCGATGGCCTCGGTGGCCGCCGCGGCCTACGACGCCTCGCACCACCATCCCGATGCCGACGCGCGCAAGCAGAACCAGGCCTTCTACGAATTCATGGTGCCGCTGGTCAAGGGCTACAGCACCGAGATGAGCCTGGAAGTGACCTCGCTGGGCGTGCAGGTGCACGGCGGCATGGGCTTCATCGAGGAGACCGGCGCGGCGCAGTACTACCGCGACGCGAAGATCCTGACCATCTACGAAGGCACGACCGCGATCCAGGCCAACGACCTCGTGGGCCGCAAGACCGCACGCGACGGCGGCCAGACCGCCAAGGCCATCGCCGCGCAGATCGAGACCACCGAGGCCGAACTCGCCAAGCGCGACAGCGCCGATGCGCGCGCGGTGCACAAGCGCCTGAAGGCCGCGCGCGAAGCCTTCGTCGACGTGGTGAACTTCGTCGCCGGCCAGACCAAGGCCTCGCCCAACGCGGTGTTCGCGGGCAGCGTGCCCTACCTGATGCTCGCGGGCAACCTGGTGGCCGGCTGGCAGCTGGCGCTCTCGCTGCTGGTCGCCGAGGAACAGGCCCGGGCCGGCCACGAAGTGGCCTTCATGCAGGCCAAGATCGTCACCGCGCGCTTCTACGCCGAGCACATCCTCAACAAGGCGCCGGGCCTGCGCGACAGCATCGTCGACGGCGCCGAGAGCGTCACGGCGCTGGCGCTCGACGCCTTCTGAAACACGGACTTCCGGACGCAGAAGTCGCAAAGGTTACGCAGAAGTCGCAGAAGAAAAATCAAAATTTGTCTTCGGTCTCTTCTGCGTCCTCTGCGTCACTTTTGTCTTCCTTCTGCGTCCGGAAGTCCGATCCCGCATCCCCCAACTTTCCTGAGACAAGCACCATGTCCAAGCTCCCCTCCGTGCTCGCGAACCTGCCGCTGCCCATCATCGGCTCGCCGCTCTTCATCATCAGCAACCCCCAGCTGGTGATCGCCCAGTGCAAGGCCGGCGTGGTCGGCGCGATGCCGGCGCTCAACGCGCGGCCGGCCGCGCAGCTGGAGGAGTGGCTGATCGAGATCACCGAAGAACTGGCCGCCTACAACAAGGCCAACCCCGACAAGCCGGCCGCGCCCTTTGCCATCAACCAGATCGTGCACAAGAGCAACGACCGGCTCGAGCACGACATGGAGATGGTCGTGAAGTACAAGGTGCCGATCGTCATCACCTCGCTGGGCGCGCGCACCGACGTCAACGATGCGGTGCACAGCTACGGCGGCGTGACCCTGCACGACATCATCGACAACAAGTTCGCCAGGAAGGCGATCGAGAAGGGCGCCGACGGCATCATCGCCGTGGCGGCCGGCGCCGGCGGCCATGCGGGCGTGAAGAGCCCGTTTGCGCTGGTGCAGGAGATCCGCCAGTGGTTCGACGGCCCGATCGCGCTGTCGGGCTCGATCGCCAGCGGCGACGCGGTGCTGGCGGCGCAGGCCATGGGCGCCGACTTCGCCTACATCGGCACCGCCTTCATCGCGACCGAGGAAGCCCGCGCCAGCGAGGCCTACAAGCAGGCCATCGTCGACGGCAGCTCCGACGACATCGTCTACTCGAACCTGTTCACCGGCGTGCACGGCAACTACCTTGCACCCAGCATCGTCGCGGCCGGCATGGACCCGGCGAACCTGCCCGAAGGCGACCTCAAGACCATGAACTTCGCTTCCGGCGACGGCAGCAAGGCCAAGGCCTGGAAGGACATCTGGGGATCGGGCCAGGGCATCGGCGCGATCACCGAAGTCACCAGCACGGCGGCCTTCGTCGAGAAGCTCAAGCGCGAATACTTCGCGGCGCGCGCGCGGCTGGCGCTCTGATCCGCTTCCTCTCGGTCGATTGACCCGCCGCCCAGTGCCTGGGCGGTGAACGACGGCGCGTCCAGCGCCGCTCGAAAAAATCCTTTTCCGCGTCCCCGCCGCCACCTCGCGAGAGCCCGTGGCGGCGCAGCCGCGCGCGCCCGTCTTTGGCCATTTCACGTATCGCGGTCATCATGCGCCGTGCAAACGCAGCGCACATCCTTTAAACTTCAGGAAGTTTCAGTAAATACTGAAATTACATGAATCCCACAAAGATGTCTTCTTCGCCTTCCCGCACCACGCCATCGACCGAGGCCGTCGGCCGATCGACCGATGCCTTGCGTGCCCTGGCGGCCCCGGGCCTCGGCAGCCTGGTGCAGGGCGCCGCGGCGCTGTTCTGGTTGCCGCAGGCGGGCTTGCTGGCCTGGGCGGTGCAGGGGCTGGGCGCGGGCGAGGGCATGGCCGCGGTGTGGCTGCCGGCGCTGGGCGTGTTGCTGCTCGGCGTGGCGCGCGCGGCCTGCGAGGCCTGGGGCGCGCGCCGCGTGTTCGCCGAGGTGCGGACCCAGCTCTCGGCCTTGCGCGCGCAGGTGGCACGCGCGCTCGCGGCCCGCTCGCCGCTCGATGCGCGCCGGCCGGCCTCGGGCCTGGCGGCCAGCGCGATCGCCGAGCAGGCCGAGGCGGTGGTGCCCTACCTCGCGCGCTACCAGCCCGCGCGCTGGCGCGCGGTGCTGGTGCCCTTGTGCATCCTGCCGCTGGTGGCCTGGTTCTCCTGGGTGGCGGCGCTGGTCCTGCTGGTCACGGCCCCGCTGATCCCGCTGTTCATGGCCATCGTGGGCTGGCGCGCGCAGGCCGCGAGCCGCGAGCAGATGGTGGCGATGGGCGGCATGAACGCCTTCCTGCTCGACCGGCTGCGCGGCCTGGCCACGCTGCGCGCGCTGGGCGCGGTCGACGCCACCGCGCGCCGGCTGGGCGAGGCCGCGCAGTCGCTGCGTCGCCGCACCATGGCCGTGCTGCGCATCGCCTTCCTGTCCTCCGCGGTGCTGGAACTGTTCGCGGCGCTGGGCGTGGCGATGGTCGCGGTCTATGTCGGCTTCCATCTGCTGGGCACGCTGGAATTCGGCAGCTGGGGCACGCGCCTCACGCTGGGCGAGGGCCTGTTCGTGCTGCTGCTGGCGCCGGCCTTCTACGAGCCGCTGCGCGAGCTGTCGGCCGTGTGGCACGACCGCGCGGCCGGCGAGGCGGCGCTCGATGCGCTCGACGGGCTGGCCGAGGGCGGCGTGCCGCTGCCGGGCGCGCAGGCCCAGGCGGCCGTGGGCGAGCGCGTCGGCGCACCCTCGGTCCGGATCCTCGACCTGCACTTCGGCCATGCCGGCGAAGCGCCGGTGCTGCAAGGCTTCGACCTGCGCATCGCGCCCGGCGAACACGTCGCGCTGATGGGCGCCAGCGGCGCCGGCAAGACCGCGCTGCTGAGCCTGATCGCGGGCCTGGTGCCGGCCGATTCGGGCGAGATCGCCATCGGCGGCGTCGCGCTGGACGACGCGAGCGCCGCCGGCCTGCGCCGCCGCATCGGCTGGATGGGCCAGCGCCCTCATGTGTTCGCGGGATCGGTGCAGGCCAACGTGGCGCTGGGTCGGGCCGGCGTGCACGGCTCGCAGGTCGAACAGGCGATGCGCTTCGCCGCGCTGGGTGGCGTGGCGCAGGCCCATCCCGCCACCGCGCTGGGTGAGGGCGGCAGCGGCCTGTCGGGCGGCGAGGCCGTGCGGCTGGCGCTGGCGCGCATCGCGGCCCAGCCCGAGGCCGACCTGCTGCTGGTCGACGAACCCTCCGCGCACCTCGACACCGAAACGGCCGAGCGCGTGGCCGATGCGCTGATGGAACTGGCGCGCGGCAAGACGCTGATCGCCGTGACGCACGACCCCGTCCTGGCCGCGCGCATGAACCGCGTCATTCAGCTATGAGCACGAGCATTCCCCTGAAGACGCGTCGCCGCCTTCCCGGTTTCCGCAGACGGGTCGTGCAGCCGAGCCGTGCCGCCAGCGAGCTGCGCACCGTGCTGCGCCCCTTGCTCGCCACCGCCCCGCGCCGGCTCGCGCTGGGCGCCGCGCTGGCCGCGCTCACCGTGCTCATGGGCATGGCGCTGCTGGGCCTGTCGGGCTGGTTCATCACCGCCACCGCGCTGGCCGGCCTGAGCGCCAGCACCGCGCTGGTGTTCGACGTGTTCGCGCCCTCGGCCGGCATCCGGCTGCTGGCGCTGGGCCGCACCGGCGCGCGCTACGGCGAGCGGCTGGTGACGCACGACGCCACCTTCGCCGCGCTGGCCGACCTGCGCGAACGCCTGTTCCGTGGCTGGGCCCGGCCCGAGGCGGCGCGGCGGCTGCAGGCCCGGCCGGCCCGGCTGCTGTTCCGGCTCACGGCCGACATCGATGCGCTCGAATCGCTCTACCTGCGCCTGATCGTGCCGGCCCTCGCGGCCCTCGGCGCGGCGCTGCTGGCGGGCACGGTGCTGGGCTTCATGCACATCGGCATGGGCGTGGCGCTGGCCGGCTGGCTGATCGCCTTCGGCTGGGGCATGGCCTGGGTCGTGGCGCAGCGCGCCAAGCCGCATGCGATGCGGCGCGCCCAGGCCATGGAAGCCTTGCGTGCCCGCGCGGTCGACCTCGTGGCCGGCCAGACCGAGCTCGCGATGGCGGGCCGGCTCGATGCGCAATGCGAGGCATTGGCCGCGGCCGACCGCCGGCTCGCGCGCGCCGACCTGGCGCTCAATCGCCTCGAACTGCGCGCCGGCATGGGCTATGGCCTCGCGGGCACGCTGACCCTGGTCGCGGTGCTGCTGGGGGTGGGCGCGCTGGCGGGCGAGGGCGCGATCGGCGCGCCGGCCGCGGCGCTGGCCCTGCTGCTGGCGCTCACGGCCACCGAGCCCTTCGCCGCCTTGCGCCGCGGCGCGCTCGAGGCCGGCCGCACCTGGCTCGCGGTGCGCCGCCTCGCGCCGCGCATGCACGACAGCGCGCCACCGGTGCCGGCCGCCGCCTCCGAGGACGTCCGCCTGCACGACATCGTCGCGGGCTACGAAGGCAGCGCGGCGCCGGCGCTGCACGGCCTCTCCTTCACGATCGCGCCCGGCGAGCGCGTGGCGTTGATCGGCCCCAGCGGCGCCGGCAAGTCCACGCTGCTGTCGGTGCTGGCCGGCGAACTCGCGCCCACGCAGGGCGAGCTGCGCGTGCCGCCGCACTGCCTGCTCACGCAGCGCACCGAGCTGTTCCAGGACGACCTGCGCGACAACCTGCGGCTGGCCGACCCGGCGGCCGACGACGCGCGGCTGTGGTCGGTGCTCGAGGCCGCGGGCCTGGCGGCCGAAGTGCGCGCCACCGCGGCCGGGCTCGACACCGCGCTGGGCGAGGGCGGGCTGGGCCTGTCGGGCGGCCAGCTGCGCCGGCTCGCGCTCGCGCGGCTGCTGCTGCGCGACGCCCCCTTCTGGCTGCTGGACGAGGCCACCGAGGCGCTCGACACGGCCACGGCCCACGACGTGCTGCAGCGCCTGGCCGCCGCGGCGCAAGGCCGCACGCTGCTGATCGCCACCCACCTGCGCCGCGAGGCCGCGCTGGCCGACCGGCTGCTGTGCCTCGACGATGGCCGCATCACGGCCGACCTCGCACGCGGCACCCCGGCCTTCGAGGCCGCGCTGCGCACCCTGCGCCCCGACTGACGCCACACACGACGCCACGACCGAAGAAGAAACGAAAGGAACCTCCCCATGGACCTCGACATCGTCGCTCTCTCCCGATTGCAGTTCGCCCTCACGGCGCTGTACCACTTCCTTTTCGTGCCGCTGACCATCGGCCTCGCGGTGATCGTCGCCATCATGGAGACGGTCTACGTGATGACCGGCCGCACGGTCTGGCGCGACATGACCAAGTTCTGGGGCGTGCTGTTCGGCATCAACTTCGCGATGGGCGTGGCCACGGGCATCGTGATGGAGTTCCAGTTCGGCATGAACTGGAGCTACTACAGCCACTACGTGGGCGACGTCTTCGGCGCGCCGCTGGCCATCGAAGGCCTGATGGCCTTCTTCCTCGAAGCCACCTTCGTCGGGCTGTTCTTCTTCGGCTGGGACAAGCTCAGCAAGGTCGGCCACCTGATGACCACCTGGGCCGTGGCCATCGGCTCCAACTTCTCGGCGCTGTGGATCCTGATCGCCAACGGCTGGATGCAGAACCCGGTGGGCTCGGCCTTCAACCCGCAGACCATGCGCATGGAGGTCACCGACTTCTTCGCCGTGCTGACCAACCCGGTGGCGCAGGCCAAGTTCGTGCACACGGTGTCGGCCGGCTACACGGTGGCGGCGATCTTCGTGTTGGGCGTGTCGGCCTGGTATGTGCTCAAGGGCCGGCACCTGGAACTCGCCAAGCGCTCGATGACCGTGGCCGCGTCCTTCGGCCTCGCGGCCTCGCTGTCGGTGGTGGTGCTGGGCGACGAGAGCGGCTACCTCTCGACCGAGCACCAGAAGATGAAGCTGGCCTCGATCGAGGCCATGTGGAAGACCGAGCCCGCGCCCGCCGCCTTCACCGCCTTCGGCTTCCCCGACCAGGCCGCGCGCGAGACGCACTACGCGATCCACATCCCGGCCGTGATGGGCCTGATCGGCACCCGCTCGCTCGACACCGTGATCCCCGGCATCGAGGAACTGGTCGAGCGCGCCGAGGAGCACATCCACGCGGGCATCAAGGCCTACGACGCGCTGCAG
Source organism: Variovorax sp. J2P1-31 (assembly GCF_030317215.1). Lineage (NCBI taxonomy): Bacteria > Pseudomonadati > Pseudomonadota > Betaproteobacteria > Burkholderiales > Comamonadaceae > Variovorax > Variovorax sp. J2P1-31. Next base: position 1,192,048 of record NZ_JASZYA010000002.1, on the reverse strand, counting down.
ACCATCCGCGCGGCCGGCAGCGACGCCGCGGTCCCGGCCGCCGCACGCGAGGCCTTCGAGGCCAACGGCCAGTCGATGGGCTATGCGCTGCTGCTCAAGCGCTATGTCGACGACCCGCGCCAGGCCACGCCCGAGCAGATCCAGAAGGCCGCCTGGGACACCGTGCCGGCGGTGGCGCCGCTCTACTGGTCCTTCCGCATCATGGTCGGGCTGGGCATGTTCTTCATCCTGCTGACCGCCACCTTCTTCGTGCTGTCGACGCGGCGCCGGCTCGATGCGCACCCGTGGCTGCTCAAGGTCGCGGTGTTCGCGATCCCGCTGCCGTGGATCGCCGCCGAGTGCGGCTGGATCGTGGCCGAGGTCGGCCGCCAGCCCTGGGTGATCGAAGGCGTGCTGCCCACGGCCGTGGCGGTGTCGAACCTGGGCGTGACCACCTTGCTGATCACCATCGTGGGCTTCGTGGCGATCTACACCACGCTGTTCCTGATCGAGATGAAGCTGATGCTCAAGGCCATCCGCAAGGGCCCCGAAGAGCACCCCGTGCCGCCGCCCGCCGTCTACCGCGGCGGTGCCGCACCCGAGCTGCGCGCCTCGCCGCGCCCCCTGACCGGCGCCGCCGAATAACCGAGGAGCACACACCATGGTCCTGAACGAACTGATCTCCTACGAAACCCTGCGCATGGTCTGGTGGCTGCTGATCGGCGTGCTGCTGGTCGCCTACGCCGTCACCGATGGCTTCGACCTCGGCGCCGGCATGCTGCTGCCCTTCGCAGGCCGCAACGACAACGAGCGCCGCGTGATCATCAACAGCGTCGGCCCGGTCTGGGAAGGCAACCAGGTCTGGCTGATCCTGGGCGGCGGCGCGGTCTTCGCGGCCTGGCCGCAGCTCTACGCGGTGTCCTTCTCGGGCTTCTACCTCGCGATGTTCGTGATCCTGGTCGCGCTGATCCTGCGGCCCGTGGCCTTCAAGTTCCGCAGCAAGCGCGAGGAGCCGGCCTGGCGCGCGCGCTGGGACGCGGTGCTGTTCGCCAGCGGCCTGGTGCCGGCGCTGATCTACGGCGTGGCCGTGGGCAACGTGCTGCAGGGCGTGCCCTTCCGTTTTGCCAGCGACATGCGCATCTTCTACGACGGCAGCTTCTTCGGCCTGCTCAACCCCTTCGCGCTGTTGTGCGGCCTGGTGTCGGTCGCGATGATGCTGATGCACGGCGCGGCCTGGCTGCAGCTCAAGACCGACGGCGCCGTGGCTGCGCGCGCGCGCACCTACGGCAGCTGGGCGGCCATCGCCACGCTGCTGCTCTACGCGCTGGCCGGCTTCGCGCTCTGGACCTGGATCGACGGCTACCGCGTGACCAGCGCGCTGCCGACCACCGGCCCGTCGAACCCGATGCTCAAGACCGCCGAACTGCACGTCGGCGCCTGGTTCCTCAACTACGCGGCCAAGCCCTGGCTGTGGGCGGCGCCGGTGCTGGGTCTCGCGGGCGCATTGCTGGCGCTGATCGGCCTGCGCCTGCGGCGCGAGGTGGCCACGCTGCTGGCCAGCGGCCTGTCGATCGCGGGCATCGTGCTCAGCGTGGGCGCGTCGATGTTCCCCTTCATCCTGCCCTCGTCGATCGACCCGCGCGCCAGCCTGATGGTGTGGGACTCGTCCTCGAGCCACCTGACGCTGTTCAACATGCTGGTCGCGACCGCGATCTTCCTGCCGATCATCGTGGCCTACACCACCTGGGTCTACCACGTGCTGTGGGGCAAGGTGGATGCCGAAGCCATCCGTGAAGACCGCGGACACGCGTATTGAAACGCCAAGAAAGGACTGACAGATGTGGTACTTCGCCTGGATCCTGGGGCTGCCGCTGGCGGCCACCTTCGCGGTGCTCAATGCGATGTGGTACGAGCTGATGGACGACGAAGCGATTCGCCGCGACAAGTTCGACACGCCTGAAAGCTCGCGCAATCAGGAGCGGCTGTAGCGGGGCGCCGCCGGGCCGCTCAGGCCGACGGCGGCTGCAGCGCGGCGCGCGCCCGCGGGGACAGCGGGACGCTCGCGGGCAGCAACGCCAGGGCCTGCGCACCGCGGGCCGCGGTGCCGACATTGGCCACGAAGGTCAGGCGCCGGCCGTGGAATTCGAAGATCAGGTTGAAGGTGCCGTAGGCCGATCGCACGTCGACCTCGCGAATCTGCGCCCAGGGCCGCTGCTGCAGGCGCAGCACGCGGAACACCAGTTGCTCGCTCTCGATGCGGAGGACCGGATTCAGGCTGTTGCTGGCCAGCGCGACCCAGGGCAACCCGCGCCAGCCGGTGAAGGTGGCCCGGACGCGAAAGGCGCCGTTCCGCATCATCGCGGGGCCGTCGTCCGGGGCGACACGCGCACGGGGCTGTGTTCGCGTCTTCCCGCGCTGGCCGGCAAGGCCAAGGAAAGCGACTGTGCGCCGCTCGTCACGGTCCGAAGGACGAGCCTTGCCTCTTGGACACGGGAAGTCAATGTGGACCGGGGAGGCCATTGCTGACCAGGTCGCCGCCGATAGCGTGCAGGTTTTCCGTGATCTCGCAAAGGGCAAAGTCCGGGTCCGGGAACGCGGTCAGGAGCTCAGGGTTCTGGCACTCGACCTCGGCAAGCAGGAGGTCGCGCGGAAAGTCGCGACAAAGCCAACGCCGTTCGCGTTCGACGGTGGTGTCGTGCGGTCTTGGAAACCCCGGTCGCTCGGCAGTCTGTGGATCGATGCTCATCGGCTGTCCTCGGGCCAAGCGATAAGATCCGATCCGATCGTGCGCCCGGCCCGCTGCATTCTGTCACGCTGTGATTGCGCAAGACCGAGGTCAGATGGCGAGACGCCGAAGTCAGCAGCGTCGAATCACAGGAGATGCAAACCCGATGCGACTGGACCCTGAGAACCGCCCTGGGCGCGGTCCTCGACAAGCTGGGCAAGGGGGAGCGCGGGCGCAGCCATGCAGAACCTCCGTCTGATGAGGCTTTCTCTAATAGAGGTAAACCGCCCCTCGGTTGACGGCGCTGTTGTCTGCTTGATCGCCACCGATGCCACTTGCCGCGCTGGCTTCTCCGGTCGCCCCCACCGCGATCGTCTGGCTGTCCGCCGAGATGTCGATCGCGTCGCCGAACAGATCGCCGCTGCCGGTGTTGGGTGCCTTCAGGTACCTCGTGCGTGCGAACTGCGCGCCCGCCAGCCGGTACAGGTAAACGGCGCCGGCCGTCGTGGCCGCGCCCTGCGTCGCGTCGCCATCGACGCCGGTTCCACTGCTCGAGTCGCCGCGCGCGGAAATCGCCAGGACGGTGCCGTCCCGCGTGAGCGCCAGGCCGAAGCCGCCGAAAGTGGCCTCCGGCGTGGGCAGGGGCGCCGGGATCGTCTGGGCGAGGGCGTAGGTGCCCGCATTGCGCCGGAACACATAGGCGACGCCCGCGCGAGACACGCCCGCGACCGGCTCGTTGCGTGCGCCGATGATCACCGTGTCGCCATCGCCCGATATGGCGGTGGTCGCCCCGAACAGATTGTCGGTGCCGGGCACCGGTGCCTTGAGGTAGGCGCGCTGGGTCCATGTGCCCGTGCCCGTGTCGTAGCCATAGACGAATGCCGCGCCGGCGTTGGACGCGCTGGTGTCGGTTTCATCGGTGAGCGAGCCGCTGCGGTCGTACTGCGCGCCCACCACGATGGTGCCGCCGTCGGCCGAGATCTTGGCCTGCACGCCGAACAGCGCACCCAGCTGCACGTGCTCGGGTTCGATGGTGGCTTCCCTGGCCCAGGTACCGCCTGTCTTGCGGTACACGTGAAAGCTTCCGCCCCTGCCGTTCATGTACTCGCTGACCACGGCCACCGTGCCGTCCCGCGAGATGCCGAGGAACGCGCCGAAGTTGCCGATGGTGCGCGGCACCGGCGCGTTCCACTCGTCGGCCTGCGTCCAGCCCGATGGCGTCCTGGAGAACACCTGCACCAAACCCTGGTCGCCAAACGCGCCGTCGTAGCCGAACATGCCCACCAGCAAGGTGCCGTCGTCCGACATGACGGGCCTGGGATAGCTCGCGGTCTGGAAGCTCAGCGTTTGCACCCACTGCCACTGGCCCGCGCTGCGCGTGAACAACTCCAGCGTGGCCGAAGCACCGACGGCCATGACGTTGCCGTCCGGCGACAGGGCAACGGACTGGCCGAAGTTGCGGATGCCGGCGGCCCCCGGCTTGAAGTAACCGATGGCCCGGGTGGCATCCGCAGTGACCGGCAGCGACCAGGGGCTGCAACCATGGGCATTGCAGGCCTGCAGGGCATAGCGCCAGGCAGCCGGCGGCTGGGTCAATGCCAGGTCCTGCAGCGCATAGGTGGTGCTGCCGAGGTTGTCGGCCAGCACGGTGAAATTGCCCGTGGCGCCCGGGTCTTCGCCCAGCCGGTAGTAGCTGGTGTGGGCAACGGCCGGCCAGCTGAACAGGAAGGATTTGGGCGCGTAGCCGACAGTGGGCGCGGCGGGAATCGGCGGCGCTACCGCCGACGGATCGACGGCGCAAACAGCCACGACCGAGGTGACGGCCGCATCGACCGTGCCGTTGGCACCGGAGAGGGTGCACAGCTGTCCGGCCGGTTGCATGTGCACGGTCACGTCGTACGCGGCGCCTTCGGGCAGGGCCTGCGCGAACGCGAAGCTGCCGTTGGCCGCAAGGCTCAGCGCGTCCGTGCCGTTGTTGCGCAGCACCAGCGTTCCGCCCGCCAGGCCCGAGAGCGTGCCGCCCACCGTGTGGGTGGTGGCTGCGCAGGACACGCGCACGTCCGTGACCTGGGCCGAGGCCGTGCCCTGGCCCGCGCTCACTGCGCAGGTCTGGCCTTCGGGCTGCTGGGCGATGCTCACTGCGTAAGGGTTGCCGGCCGTCACCGGGTCGGCGAAGTGGAAGGGGCCGTCGGCCTGGAGGGTGAGGTCGCCCTTGCCGTTGTTGCGCAGCACCAGGGTGCCCTGGAGGCCCGAGACGCTGCCGCCGATGGTGAAACGGGCGGCCGGAACGACAGGCGGCGTGCCCGTGCCGTCATCACCGCCATCGCCGCCGCCCCCGCACGCCGCCAGCATCACGGCGGCCATGCCTGTCACGCCCCACGCAGCAAGGCGCTGCAGACTCTTCCGTTGAACCATGAACCCACCCCTCTCGTTAGCTGCGAGATGCTATGCAGCACGGCAGGCGCAGCCAATCCCCGAAAACTGGTAGCTCGACGTTGGTCATCGATCGGTGGCGCGATCTCCCGAGCATCCGGTTGGGTGCCCGGACCTCAGCCCCCGCGCGCCGCTTCATCGCCTGCCGGAGGCGCCGCGACCACCAAGGGCTGCAACTCGGCCCATTGACCATCGCGCAAGCGCCAGACATCGCATTGCGCGTGGCGGCTGCTTGCCTGCTTCATCCTTCAGCAGGATCACGCCCAGTGCCGCGAGCGCGCGCCCTCGGCGATCAGGCCGAAGCGGATCCCCGCGGCGCAGCCTACTTCTCGGCCGCCTTCCCCCGCTTGCCCCCGCCCGTCAACCGGTCCTTGAGCCCCAGCACCTTGGTCACGGTCGCGCCCATGCCCATGAGCTGCATGGCGGTCTCGGGCGCGAGGCGCTGCACGTCGTCGAACCACTTCATCAGCCGGTCGATGAGGTCGTGCATCTCGCGCATGCGCTGCTGGGCATGGCGCTCCTCGGCCGAGGTGGGTTCCTCGAGCAGCGCCATGCGCAGCATCGACAGCGTGGGCTCGATCTCGCGGCGGCGGCGCTCCTCGGCGAGCACGCGGAAGATCTCCCAGACGTCCGACGGCGCCTCGAAGTACTCGCGGCGGTCGCCGGATTGGTGGCGCAGACGCACCAGGCGCCAGGCCTGCAATTCCTTCAAACCCATGCTCACGTTGGAACGCGAGAAGGCCAGCAGCTCGGAGATCTCGTCGGCGTTGAGCGCACGCTCCGATAAAAAGATCAGCGCGTAGATCTGGCCGACGGTGCGGTTGATGCCCCACTTGCTGCCCATCTCGCCGAAGTGGGCGACGAACTGGCGGTTGAGGGGCGGGAGCTCGAGGGGAGGGCTGCTGGTGCTGGGCATGACGTGATTGTTGCGCGTCGCTGCTGAAGCTTCAAGAAGTTCTGAAATTCTGGCGTTTCAGGGGTGCTTCCGGGGTGCTTCCGGATTGACCTGCGTTTCACGCCGCACCGATACTGCTTGCCACATCCAGCCCCCACGAAAGGCATCGCATGAGCAACGAACTGCGCAAGAAGCTGCACGAACTGTCGGTGCTGGTCGACAACGCACCCGACCCGCAGACCCGTGCGATCGTCGAGGCGCTGCGGCTGCAGACCGCGATCCTCAACGAGCGGCTGTTCGCCATCGACCTGCAAATAGGCGAGCTGATCCAGCGGATGGATGCGCGGGTCGGCTGAAGTGCGCGCCATTGTGGGGATAATCCTCCGCCATGAGCGGCAACACTTTCGGCAATCTCTTCGCGGTCACCAACTTCGGTGAATCGCACGGCCCGGCCATCGGCTGCGTGATCGACGGCTGCCCCCCCGGCATGGCCCTGACCGAGGCCGACATCCAGGGCGACCTGGACCGTCGCCGCCCCGGCACCAGCCGCCACGTCACGCAGCGCAACGAGCCCGACGCGGTGCAGATCCTCTCCGGCGTCTACCAGGGCAAGACCACCGGCACGCCGATCGCGCTGTTGATCCAGAACACCGACCAGCGCAGCAAGGACTACGGCGCCATCGCCGAGCAGTTCCGGCCCGGCCACGCCGACTTCACCTACTGGAAGAAGTACGGCATCCGCGATCCGCGCGGCGGCGGGCGCTCCTCGGCCCGGCTCACGGCGCCGATGGTGGCGGCCGGCGCGGTGGCCAAGAAATGGCTGTTCGAAAAATACGGCACGGTGTTCCGCGGCTGCATGACGCAGATCGGCGAGACCGTCATTCCCTTCGAGGACTGGCAGCACGTGCCCAACAACCCCTTCTTCGCGCCCGTGGCCGACGTCTCGGCGCTCGAGGCCTACATGGACGCGCTGCGCAAGGCCGGCGACTCCTGCGGCGCGCGCATCCGCGTGACCGCCTCGAAGGTGCCGGTCGGCCTGGGCGAGCCGCTGTTCGACAAGCTCGATGCCGACATCGCCTTCGCGATGATGGGCATCAACGCGGTCAAGGGCGTGGAGATCGGCGCCGGCTTCGCCAGCGTCGCGCAGCGCGGCACCACGCACGGCGATTCGATCCGGCCCGACGGCTTCGCGAGCAACAACGCGGGCGGCGTGCTCGGCGGCATCAGCACCGGGCAGGACCTGGAAGTCAGCATCGCGATCAAACCGACCAGCTCGATCATCAGCCCGCGCCAGTCCATCGACGTGAACAACCAGCCGGTCGAGGTCGTGACCAAGGGCCGGCACGACCCCTGCGTGGGCATCCGCGCCACGCCGATCGCCGAGGCGATGCTGGCGCTGGTGGTGATGGAACATGCGCTGCGCCAGCGCGCACAGAACGGCGAAAAGGCCCCGGCCGACACCGAAGCACCCGCGGCACCGCTGCAGGCCTCCTTCCTCTAGTGGCCACCGCGCCACCCCCGCCGTCCCCCGCGGGGGGCCGCGGTCACCTGCTGGCGTTCGCCGCGCTGTCGGCGAGCTATTTCGCGCACATCGGTTTCTTCAACCCCTATCTGCCGCTGTGGCTCAAGGACCAGGGGCTGCCGATCTTCACCATCAGCCTGCTGGCGGCGGTGCAGTCCTTCACCCGCGTGTTCGCGCCCTATGCCTGGGGCGCGCTGAGCGACCACACCGGCGAGCGCGTGCGGCTGCTGCGCATCAGCGCGGCGATCGCGCTGGCCGTGTCCTTCGGCCTCTGGGTGCCGGGCAATGCCTGGTGGATCGGCTTCGTGCTGCTGCTGCTGTTCACCCACACCAGTTCGATGATGGGGCTCACCGAGGCCGCGATGGCGCAACTGGTGGCGGGCGACTGGGGGCGCTACGGCCGGATCCGGCTCTGGGGCTCGGCCGGTTTCCTGCTCACGGTCTCGGTCGCGGGCGAATGGTTCGACCGCTTCGGCATGGGCCACTTCCCGGCCTGGGCCGCGATCACGCTGGCGCTGGTGCTGTGGGCCGCCTGGCGCCTGCCCGACGTGCGCGAGCCGCCGGCCGCGCACGACGAGGCGCGTGTGCCGGTCGGCCCGGTGCTGCGCCAGCCCGCGGTGCGCTGGTTCCTGGCCTCGCTGTGCCTGCACATCACGGCGCATTTCTCGATCTACGGCTTTCTCTCGCTGTATCTCGATTCGCTGGGCTACGGCAAGGGCGTGATCGGCGCGCTGTGGGCGCTGTCGATCGTGACCGAGGTCGGCTGGTTCTTCGTGCAGGGCCGGATCATCGGCCGCTTCCCGATGGCGCGCTGGCTGCTGATCTGCAGCGTCGTGGCGATCGCGCGCATGGCGCTCACCGGTGCGGCGGGGCAGTGGCTGTGGGCCATCGTGGTCGCGCAACTGCTGCACGGTTTGAGCTTCGCGGCCCACCACACGACCTGCATCGCGCTGGTCACGCGCCATTTCCCGGGCCGGCTGCGCGGCCGCGGCCAGGCGCTCTTCACCGTGGTCGGCTACGGCATCGGCGGCGTGGCCGGCGTGCTGGCCGGCGGGGCGCTGGCCAGCCGCTTCGGTTTCGGCGCGATGTTCGCGGCCGCCTCGGTGCTCGCGGTGCTGGGCACGCTGTGCGCCTGGCGCATGGTGCTGGCCGAGGCGGGCACTTCGGGCCCGGCGCCGGAACCTCGCGCCGCGGCCTGAGTCGCACCGTGCGCCTTCTTCCCTGATCCAGACCCAGACCCCAGAAACGGAGCCCCGATGTTTGCCATGCCGCCCGCCACCCAGGCGCTGATCCTCAGCTGCGTGGTCGTTTTCCTGATGCAGTCGCTCGGCGTCGACGGCCTGGCGATGTTCGCGCTGTGGCCCGTCGACTCGGGCGGCTTCATGCCCTGGCAGGTGCTGAGCTACGCCTTCCTGCACGGCGGCATGTCGCACCTGGTGTTCAACATGTTCGGCCTGTTCATGTTCGGCGCCGAGCTCGAGCGCGTCTGGGGCCCGAAGCGCTTCCTGGTCTTCTACTTCGTGAGCGTGCTGTTCGCCGCGCTGGCCCAGCTCGCGGTCGCGGCCTGGAGCGGCAGCGGTGCGCCCACGGTGGGCGCCTCGGGCGGCCTGTTCGGCCTGCTGCTGGGCTTCGCGATGCTGTTCCCCCACCGCCGCATCGTGCCGCTGATCCCGCCGATCCCGATGCCGGCCTGGCTGTTCGTGCTGCTCTACGGCCTGATCGAATTGTTCCTGGGCGTGACCGGCAGCATGAGCGGCGTGGCGCATTTCGCGCACCTGGGCGGCATCCTGGGCGGCTGGCTCACGCTGCGCTACTGGCGCGGCCAGATCCCTTTCGGTACCCGACGCTGAGCAGGGGGCGGCGGCCCGCGTTCACAATGCGGGCACCCGAAACGCCTTCTTCCATGAGCATCTTCGACGCCTTTCTGTCCAACCCCGAGATCCAGGCGGTCTTCGAGGGCCCTTCGGTCGTCGGCGCGATGCTGCGCTTCGAGGCCGAACTGGCGCGCGCGCAAGCGGGCGCGGGCCTGGTCCCCGCGGCCGCGGCCGAAGCCATCGCCGCCTGCTGCGACCCCGCGCTGTTCGATCCCGCGCAGATCGCGCGCGACAGCGGCCGCGCCGGCAGCCTCGCGATCCCGCTGGTGCTGGCGCTCAAGGCCCGGGTGGCCGAGCGTCATCCCGAGGCCTTGCCCTTCGTGCACCTGGGCGGCACCAGCCAGGACGTGATCGACACCGCACTGGCGCTGACGATGCGCGAGGCGCTGGCGCTGCTGGAAACCGATCTCGACGCCGCGATCGCGGCCTTGCTGGACCATGCGCAGGCCCATGCCGCCACGCCGATGCTGGCGCGCACGCTGATGCAGCCGGCCTCGGTCACCAGCTTCGGCCTGGTGTGCGCGCAGTGGGCGGCGCCGCTGCTGCGCAGCCGCGAGCGCTTGCAGGACGTCGCGGCGCGTGCGCTGCAACTGCAGCTGGGCGGCGCGGTCGGCACGCTCGCGCAGATGAAGGGACAGGGCGCCGCGGTGCGGGCCCGCCTCGCCGCCGCGCTGCGGCTGCGCGACCCCGGCGCCACCTGGCACACCCAGCGCGACGAGGCGGTGGCCTTGGGCTGCGAACTGGGCCTGCTGGCCGGCAGCCTGGGCAAGATCGCGCTCGACCTGTCGCTGCTGGGCCAGTACGAGGTCGGCGAGGTCACCGAAGGCAGCGAGCCCGGCCGTGGCGGCTCCTCGGCCATGCCGCACAAGCGCAATCCGGTGGCCTCGATGGTCGCGCTGGCCGCCGCGCAACGCGCGCCGCAGCAGGTCGCGGCGCTGCTGGCTGCGATGCCGCAGCAGCACCAGCGCGCGCTGGGCCCCTGGCAGGCCGAACTGGCCGCCTGGCCGCAACTCTGGACCACGGTGCAGGGCGCCACCCGCGCATTGGCCGGCGCGCTGCCGCGGCTGCAGGTCGATGCCGCGCGCATGCGCGCCCAGATCGACCGGCTGCGCGCCGAACTGCCGCCCGAGGCCGCCGACGAATGGTTCGACCCGGCGCTGGCCGAGGGCGCCGCCGAGATCGCCCGCGCGCAGCTGCAGGACCTGCGGGCCCGCTTCGACACCCTTCGCGCACCCACTTCCAAGGACGTTTCGCCATGAGCGACGACAGCACTTCCTCCTCTCCTTCCTCGACGCCGAGCGACTACGAACGCGGCCTGCTGCAGCGCCGCCGCGTGCTGGGCGATGCCTGGGTCGACCAGTCGCTGGCCAAGCGCACCGGCTTCAACGCCGAGTTCCAGGAACTCATCACGCGTCATGCCTGGAACGACATCTGGGGCCGGCCCGCGCTGGGCGACAAGACGCGCCGCTACATGGTGCTGTCGATGATGCTGGGCACCCACGCGTACGAGGAGTTCGCGATGCACGTGCGCTCCGCGCTCGACGGGCCGCCCGAGTCGCGGCTCACGCCCGACGACATCAAGGAAGTGCTGCTGATGGCGGCCATCTACTGCGGCGTGCCGGTGGCCAACCATGGCTTCGGCATCGCGACGGCGATCCTGCGTGAAAAGGGCCTGCTCTCGGACCTGCCGAAGTGAGTGCGGCCGCGGGCGCCCCACCTTCCGCGCCATCGCCGGCGATCTCCTTCGCGCTGCTGCTGCCGCTGCTGCTCGCGGCCCAGCCCGTGGCCACCGACAGCTACCTGCCGGCCCTGCCCGAGATCGCGCGCGAACTGGGCTCGGCCAGCGCCAGCCTGACGGCCTTCGTGCTGGCCTTCGGCTTCGCGCAGCTCGCCTGCGGACCGCTGGCAGACCGCATCGGCCGCCGGCCGGTGCTGCTGGGCGGCCTGGCCCTCTACGCGCTGGCCTCGGCCGGCGGCGTGTTCGCGCCCATCATGGCCTGGCTGGTGGGGCTGCGCGTGCTGCACGGCTTCGCGATGGCCGCGATCCTGGTCTGCGCGCGCGCCGCGGTGCGCGACCTCTACCCGGCGCACGAAGGCCCGCACATCATGGCGCGCGGCCTCACGGGCCTGGGCATCGTCGCGCTGTTCGCGCCGGTGATGGGCGCCTTCGCGGTCGAGGAACTGGGCTGGCGCTGGGTGCTGGGCGGCATGGCCGTCTATGCGCTGGTGCTGTGGGCCATGTGCCACCGCTGGTTCGGCGAGACGCTGCGGCCGCCGGTGGCCGGGGCGGCCGCCGCGCCCCAGGGCAGCCTGCGCGAGGTGTTCGCCAGCGCGAGCTTCCGCGCCTGGGCCTCGGTCGCGGCCAGCACCTATGCGGGCATCTTCTCCTTCCTGCTGCTGTCGCCTATGGTCTACATCGGCTACCTGGGGCTCACGCCGATCCAGTACGGCTGGATTCCCGCGGGCGGCTCGCTGGTCTACATCTTCAGCACCACGATGTGCCGGCGCCTGCTGCGCCGGCGCGGCGCGGTGCGCACCGTGCAGCTGGGCGCCACGCTGAGCCTGGCCGGCCCGCTGCTGGCGGCGCTGGGCTGCTGGCTGCTACCGCTGTCGGTCTGGCCGCTGCTGCTGGGCCACGGGGTCTATTGCCTGGGCCACGGCATCCATCAACCCTGCGGCCAGGCCGGCGCGGTGGGCGACCTGCCGCACCTGGCCGGGCGCGCGGTGTCGTGGTCGGGCTTCGGCATGATGGTGGCGGGCTTCGTGGTCGGACAGACCGCCGCCACCTTCATCGACCCGGCCTCGTCCAACGGCGCCTGGCCGATGGTGGTGCCGATGGCGCTGGCCGGCGCCTCGCTGATGCTCATCGCCTTCTTCTGGCTGCCCCGGCTGCCTGTAACCTCCGTCCGTAAAGAGATCGCACCATGATTCCATTGAATGTCCTGCGCGAAGGCGAAGGCCCGATCGTCGTGCTGAGCCATGCGCTCGGCTGCAACCTGCACATGTGGGACGGCGTGGCCGCGCTGCTGGCGCGTGCCCACACCGTGATCCGCTACGACCACCGCCACCACGGCGGCTCGGCCGCGCCGGCGGCGCCGTTCTCCGTCGAGGCCCTGGCCGACGACGCGGCCGCGCTGATCGAGCGCGAGGCCGGCGGCGAGCCGGTGCATTTCGTCGGCCTGTCGATGGGCGGCATGACCGCGCAGGCGCTGGCCCTGCAGCGGCCCGAGCTGCTGCGCGACGTGGTCATCGCGAACTCGAGCGCGCACTATCCCGACGTCTCGACCTGGCAAGCGCGGGTGGCGCGCGTGCAGGCCCACGGCGTGCAGGACATCGCCGACGGCGCGGTCGAGCGCTGGCTCACGCCGGCCTGGCGCGCCACGCCCGAAGGCACGGCCGCGGCCGCCGCGCTGCGCAGCATGCTGGTGGCCACCGATGCGGCCGGCTACGTCGAGAGCTGCAAGGCCGTGGCCGGCATCGACTTCCGTGCGAGCAACCGCCGCATCACGGTGCCGACGCTGGTGATCGACGGCGCGCAGGACCTGGCCACGCCGCCCGCGATGTCGGCGCAGATCGCCGAGGCCATCCCGCACGCGAAGCGCGCGAGCATCGATGCAGCGCATGTGAGTGCGGTCGAAAAGCCCGTCGAGTTCGTGACCCTTCTGACCGATTTCTGGCGCAGCCTCTGAGCCGGCGCGCCTTCACTTTTCCCTTCGTCCCATGTCCAACCTCATCGTCCACGGCGGCCGCCCGCTCAGCGGCCGCATCACGCCCTCGGCCAACAAGAACGCCGTGCTGCCGGTGCTCTGCGCCACCTTGCTCAGCACCGAGCCGCTGCGGCTGCTGGGCGTGCCCGACATCACCGACGTGCGCAAGATCCTCGACATCTTCCGCACGCTGGGCAGCCAGGTCGAGATGGACCATGCGAGCGGCACGCTGCAGCTGCACCATCGCGAGACCACCTTCGATGCGGTACGCCACCGGCTGCCCGAGGAGATGCGCTCGTCGATCATGCTCGTGCCGCCGCTCCTGGCGCGCTTCGGCGTGGCGCGGCTGGAGGACAACGTCAAGGGCTGCACGCTGGGCGTGCGCGAGATCGATCCGCACGTCGAGGTGTTCCGCCATTTCGGCGCCGAGGTCGAGCGCGCCGACGGCTCGCTGCTGGTGCGCGCCGGGGCGCTGCGGCCGGTGGACCACTGGCTGGACTACGCCTCGGTCACCACCACCGAGAACTTCGTGCTCTGCGCCTCGGCGGCCGAAGGCACCTCGACGCTGACCAACGCCGCGTCCGAGCCGCATGTGCAGGAGTTCTGCCGCTTCATGGTCGCCCTCGGCGCGCGCATCGAGGGCATCGGCACCTCGCGGCTCACGGTGCATGGCGGGGTCCGGCTGGGCGGCGGCGAGTTCCGCTTCGACGAGGACTTCCACGAGATCACCACCTTCCTCGCGCTGGGCGCGATCACCGGCGGCGACGTGGTGGTGCGCAACACCGCGCCGGGCAACTTCCCGCTGATCGACCGCACCTTCGCCAAGTTCGGCGTCAAGATCACCCATGAAGACGGCTGGTCGCGCGCCAGCACGCCGGGCGCGCTGCGCGTCCAGACGCCGTTCACCAGCAACGTGCTGACCAAGGTCGAGGCCGCGCCCTGGCCCTACTTCCCGGTCGACCTGCTGCCGATCTTCATCGCGCTGGGCGTGCGGGCGCAGGGCAACGCGATGTTCTGGAACAAGGTCTACGACGGCGCGCTGGGCTGGACCGGCGAGCTGTCGAAGTTCGGCGCCCATGTGTTCTCGTCCGACCCGCACCGGCTCATCACCTTCGGCGGCGGACCGCTGACGCCGGCGGTGGTCGAGAGCCCCTACATCATCCGGGTGGCGATCGCGCTGTTCATGGTGGCCGCCAGCATCGAGGGCCGCTCCGAGATCCGCAACGCCACGCCGATCCGCCGCGCCCACCCGCATTTCGTCGAGAACCTGCGCAGCCTGGGCGTGCAGGTGGAGTGGACCAGCGAGGAATGACCCGCGGCCGTGGTGGGGTGTTACGCCCTGCCGCCGGCAGCGGTGCTGTGCCTGGCGCCATCATGGCGGCTTGTCCCTGCCTGGAAGAGCCCGCCGATGACCGCCCGCCTCAAGATCGATTTCGTTTCCGATGTGTCCTGCCCCTGGTGCGCCATCGGCCTGACCGCGCTCGAAAGCGCGCTGGCGCGGGTCGCGCCCGAGGTCACGGCCGAACTGCATTTCCAGCCCTTCGAGCTCAACCCGCAGATGGCGCGCGAGGGCGAGGACACCATTGAGCACCTGACGCGCAAGTACGGCATCTCGGCCGAGCAGGCGCAGACCAACGCCGAGGCGATCCGCCAGCGCGGCGCCGCGGTCGGCTTCACCTTCGGCCAGGGCAAGCGCAAGCGCATCTGGAACACCTTCGACGCGCACCGGCTGCTGCACTGGGCCGAGCTCGAGGGCGAAGCGCAGCAGAAGGCGCTCAAGAAGCGGCTGCTGCAGGCCTACTTCACCGACGGCGAGAACCCTTCCGATATCGAGGTGCTGCTGCGTGCCGTGACCGAGGTCGGCCTCGACCCGGTGCGCGCCCGCGCGATCCTCGAGAGCGACGAATACGCCGAGGAAACACGCCAGCGCGAGCAGCTCTACACCGAGGCCGGCATCCGCTCGGTGCCCGCGATCATCATCAACGACCAGCACCTGATCTCGGGCGGCCAGCCGGTCGAGGTGTTCGAGCGCGCGCTGCGCCAGATCGCCGGCGAGGCGACGACGCAGAAGACCCTGCAGGCCTGAGCCGGCGACGGCTTGTCACCGGGCTTCACCGGGCGTTGACATGGCCGTGTCAACCTGAGCGATGTGCGAAAGGTTGAGTACGGCATGCCATCGATCCGTCTGTCGATTTTCCGTCCCGGCGTCGCGCTCGCGGCCCTGCTGCTCGCCGCCTGCGGCAGCATCCCCACGCCGCAGCTCGCCTCCGCACCGGTGGACGCCGCGGCCCGGCTGCAGTGGCTGGACCGCGTGAGTTGGGGCGCGAGCCCGGCCGATGCGCAGAAGGTCGAAGCCATGGGCGTGCCGCGCTGGCTCGGCGCGCAACTGCACCCCGGCCCGGCCGTGCTGCCGGCCGCCGCGCAGGCGCAGATCGATGTGATGCGCATCAGCACGACGCCGATCGACCGGCTGGCGCGCGAACTCGAGGCTCAACGCAAGGCCGCCGATGCGCTCGCCGACGACGCTGCGAAGGCGGCCGCGCGCCAGGCCTACCAGCAGGCGCTCAACCAGCTGAGCCGCGAGGCCCAGCAGCGCTTCCTGCTGCGTGCGCTGTATTCGCCCAACCAGCTGCAGGAGCAGATGACCTGGTTCTGGATGAACCACTTCAACGTGAGCACGCGCAAGGGCGGCTTGCGCGAACTGGTCGGCGACTACGAGCAGGCGGCCATCCGCCCGCACGCACTGGGCCGCTTTCGCGACCTGCTGGGCGCCACGGTGCGGCATCCCGCGATGCTGCGCTACCTCGACAACGCGCAGAACGCGGGCGGCCGGCTCAACGAGAACTATGCGCGCGAGTTGATGGAGCTGCACACGCTGGGCGTGGGCAGCGGCTATTCGCAGGCCGACGTGCAGTCGCTGGCACGCGTGCTCAGCGGCCTGGGCGTGACCCTGCGCGACGACGGCCCGCCGCCGCGTCTGCCCGCGGCCCAGCAGGCCGCCTATGTGCGCCAGGGTCTGTTCGAGTTCAACCCCGCGCGGCACGACGACGGCGCCAAGACGCTGCTGGGCGCGCCGATCACGCAGCGCGGCCTGGCCGAAGCCGACGAAGCGCTCGACCGCCTGGCGCGCGCCCCGGCCACCGCGCGCTTCGTCTCGCGCAAGCTCGCGATCTACTTCGTGGCCGATGCACCGCCGCCCGCGCTGGTCGAGCGCATGAGCGCGACCTTCCTGCGCAGCGACGGCGACATCGCCGCGGTGCTGACCACGCTGTTCGAGTCGCCCGAGTTCGCGGCCTCGCTGGGCCGCAAGTTCCGTGACCCGGTGCACTACGTGGTCGGCAGCGTGCGCCTGGCCTATGGCGACCGGGTGGTGTCCGACGTGGCGCCGATGCTGGGCTGGCTCAACCGCATGGGCCAGCCGCTCTACGGCCACGAGACCCCCGACGGCTATGCGCTCACGCAGGACGCCTGGGCCAGCGCCGGCCAGATGGCCACGCGCTTCGAGATCGCGCGCGCCATCGGCGCCAGCGGCGCGGTGCTGTTCCGCGCCGGCGACAAGGCCCCGCTGGAGAAGCCGCCATACCCGCCGCTGGCCGCGTCGCCGGTGGTGCGCACCGAGATGGCGTCGCTGAGCCAGGCCACGCGCGCGGCGTTGGCCCAGGCCAGTGCACCGCCCGACTGGAACACCTTCTTCCTCGCGTCCCCCGAGTTCAACCATCGCTGAAAGGACTCGCCATGCAACGCCGTGACCTGTTGAAGATGCTGGCCGCCGCCGCACCGCTGGCCGGTGGCGCGGGCCGCCTGATGGCCGCGCCCGCGGCGGAGGGCGCCAAGCTGCTGGTGGTGTTCCTGCGCGGCGCCTACGACTGCGCCAACCTGCTGGTGCCGATCTCGGGCGCGTCCGGCGACTTCTACCGCGCCTCGCGCCCCGGCATCGCGGTGCCGCGGCCCGGTGAGGCCAACGGCGCACTGGCGCTCGATGCCGACTGGGGGCTGCATCCCGCGCTGGCGTCCAGCGTGATGCCGCTGTTCCAGAAGAAGCAGGCGGCCTTCATTCCCTTTGCCGGCACCGATGACCTCACGCGCAGCCACTTCGAGACGCAGGATTCGATCGAGCTCGGCCAGGCGCTCGACCGCCGCCGCGACTACCGCTCGGGCTTCCTCAACCGGCTGGCCGGCGTACTGGGCGCGGGCCCGCTCACGGCGGTGTCGCCCATCGCCTTCACCGACCAGCTGCCGATCTCGCTGCGCGGCGATGCGCAGGCCGCCAACATGGCGCTCGGCAACGTCGGCCGCCAGGGCATCGATGCGCGCCAGAGCCAGGTGATCGAATCGATGTACCGCGGCACCGCGCTGGCCCAGCCCGTGGCCGAGGGCTTCGCGGTGCGCGACGAGGTGCTGCGCGCGGTCAAGGCCGAGATGGACGCGGCCAGCCGCAATGCGATGACGGCCAAGGGCTTTGAACTCGTGGCCCAGCGCATGGCGCGGCTGATGCAGGAGCGCTTCGACCTCGGCTTCGTCGACGTCGGTGGCTGGGACACGCACGTGGGGCAGGGCGCGGGCACCGGCTACCTGGCGAACCGCTTCGAGGAACTGGGCCGCGGCCTGGCCGGTTTTGCCGACGCGATGGGCGAGAGCGCCTGGCGCGACACTGTGGTGGTGGTGATCAGCGAGTTCGGTCGCACCTTCCGCGAGAACGGCAACAAGGGCACCGACCACGGGCACGGCACGGTCTACTGGGTGCTGGGCGGCGGGCTGGATGCACAGGCGGGCGGCCGCGTGGTGGGCGAGCAGCTCGCGCTCACGCAGCCCGCGGCGCTGTTCCAGAACCGCGACCACCCGGTGCTCAACGAATACCGCGCGGTCTTCGCCGGCCTGTTCGCGCGCATGTACGGACTGTCGCCCGCGCAGCTCGACCATGTGTTCGGCGGCGTGAGCGCGAAGGACCTGCGGCTGGTCTGATCCGGCGGCCGCGGTCTACCAGCTGCCCGACGCGCCGCCGCCGCTGCTCGAGCCGCCACTGCTGCTGCTGCTCGAAGAGCTGCTGCTGGACGACGAGGAACTGGACGAACTGGAGCTGCTCCAGCCGCTGTCGGAATCGTCGTCGCCGTCGCTGCTGCCGCCGACGCTGCCCGGAAAGAAGGCGAACAGCATCGAGATGCCGAAGGCCATGGCGGCCGGAATCCACTCCCCGGGGTTCTCCCAGGCGACGTAGGCGGTCAGGCCCAGCACGATCACCCAGCGGATCGCGAAGGAAGCGAAGCCCTGGCGCCAGGCCATGCGCATGCCCACGGCGACCAGGGTCAGCAGGAACAGCGCGACGGCGCTGCCCAGCACCACGCCGATGCCGGTCAGCGTCTCGCTGCCGCCGAAGTGCATCACCGATGCGGTGATCACGCCGGCGAGCACGCCGAGGCCCGCGAAGAGGCGCCGCGCGAAACGCCAGCGCCAACTGGCCGCGCCGATGGCGGCGAGCAGCACCGCGATGAAGGCCCAGCCGAAGGGCGTGATGCCCGAGCGGGTCTCGACCTCGACCTCGTAGGGCTCGCCCGGGGTGTCGATCACCTCGCCGAGCTGCGGGTCCTGGCCCATGGCCGAGGGCGGCACCACGAAGCCGCCGCCCAGACGCTCGATGAGCGCATCGACGGCGCCGTCGATGCCGCCGTAGTAGTCCTGCTGCTTGAAGCGCGGCATCATCTGCTGGTCGACGATGCGGCCCGCCAGCACGTCGGGCACCTGGCCCTCGAGCCCCTGGCCGACCTCGATGCGCATGCGCCGGTCCTTCAAGGCCACCAGCAGCAGCAGGCCGTCGTTGTCCTTGGCGCTGCCCAGTTTCCATTTGTCGAACACGCGGGTCGCGAAGGATTCGATGCTGTCCTCGCCGGTGGTCGGTACCACCAGCACCGCAAGCTGGGCCTGGTGGTCACGTTGGAAGTCATCGAGCTTCTCTCGCAGCGCGGCGACCTGGTTCGGGTTCAGCGTGCCCGTGAGGTCGGTCACCAGCGACTGCCGCGCCGGCACCGCGATGCGCTTGGCCGCGGCCGGCAGGGGCAGCAACCACACGCACAGGGCGAGCAGCAAGGACAAGGCCATGCCGGCTGGCGTGCCCCACGGACGGTGCGCGGGCGCACGGCAGACGGAAGAAGAATGCATGGGCCGATGCTAGCGGCAGCGGCCCGGGCGCCTTGTCAGACGGGGTCCATCGGCGCCACCGCGGTGCCGGGGGCGCTGGCGATGTCCTCGATCGCAAAACGCTCGCGCGTGCGCGTGTAGAAACTCGCACCGAAGCGCGCCACCGGCAGGTAGTGCTCGAGCCGCACGCGCCAGGTGTCAGTGTCGATTGGGCCTGTTCACCCTATTTCCGGGGATCGCGTTGGCTGACTCAGGGGCTGGATGCAAGGCGCCCGTGCGCAGCAAGGCTTTGGCCTTGCAAGCGCGGGCAACGCCGCAGACGGCCCCTGAGTCAGCCAACCCTTCGGGAAGGCCTGCCACGGCGGGCCACTCGGCGTTGCGTTCCTTGCGCGTGCTTCAGCACGCGCAGCGTCACGCGCCTTGATTGGCCCGCCGTGGCAGGCCTTCGCGACCCCGGAAATAGGGTGAACAGGCCCTCCCCGCACGGCATCGCGATGCGATGGCCACGGATCAGACAACCGGACCACTCACTTCGAAGGACCTCTCATGAAAACGCTCTCGCTCCTCGCCGCCACCCTGTCGCTGTCGATCTTCTCGCTGGCCCACGCCGAGACCTACGACGGCGTGCACGCCGCCAACTCGGTCAAGAGCCGCGCCGAAGTCGCCGCCGAAGCCGAGCGCACCGCCGCCTCGCCGAACCAGAACGTCGCCCGCGGTTCGCGCGGCGCCGAGCCCTTCACCTCGACGGCCAACCGCGATGCGGTGTATGCCGATGCGGTCAAGCAAGCCAACGCACCCGACCAGAACGTGTCGAGCGGTTCCAAGGTCAACAGCCGCGTGATCTCGACGATGACGCGCACCTCGGCACCGGTGCAGGCACAGCAGCAGCGCCCTGCCGTCGCCAACTGATCTTCAACTGATCTGAAGACCGAGCCGGCCCGCGCGCAAGCGAGGGCCGGCTTTTTCGCGCGCCTCAGCCTTCGGTGACGAGGCGCGCGCCGGCCCACTTCTGCTGTTCGCAGAGTTCGCGCACCACGTCACGGATCAGCTGGCAGATCGCGCGCTTGGCGTTGGTCATCGGCAGGTGCCGCGAGACGCACAGGCCGAGCCGCCGCACCATCGCATCGGAAGCGATCGCATGCGCGATCAGCCGGCCGTCCTCGACCTCGCGCTGCGCCAGGCCCAGCGGCATGATGGTCGGCCCGATGCCGGCCTCGACCGCGCTCTTGAGCACATAGACCGAGTTGATCTCGGCCGCGATGCGCTGGGCGCGGTACGACCCGGCCTCGAGCGCGGCATCGACGATCCAGCGCGTGCAGTGGCCGTGGTGGTTGCTGGGCAGCACCAGCGGGCGCGCGATGGCCTGCGCCACCGTCACGTCGCCGGGCGGCGGCGCGCCCTCGTCCTGCGCCGAGTGGATCAGCACGAAAGCCTCGTCCACCAGCGGCGTGAAGGCGATGTCCTGCGGCAGCATGCCGGGCGTGAAGACCGCCACGTCGACGCGGCCGCGCAGCATCTGGTCGGCCATGTTGCCGGTCAGCTCTTCGTTGAGGTGGAACACGATGTTGGGGTAGCGCTTCGCCGCGGCCCGCAGCAACGGCAGCGCGAGCGTGGCGGCCACGCTCTGCGGCAGGGCCGCCACCACCGAGCCGACCACCGCATCGGCCGCGCAATGCACGGCGGCCCGCGCGTCCTCGATCTGCTTGGTGATGCCCTGGGCGTACTCGTAGAACACCTTGCCGCTGTCGGTGAGCACCACGCCGTTGCGGCTGCGCAGCAGCAGCTGGGTGCCGAGCTCGGCCTCGAGCTCCGACAGCTGCCGGCTCAGCGCCGACTGCGCCACGTGCAGTTGCAGCGCCGCACGCGACAGGCTGCCGCTGTCGGCGATCGACAGGAAATACTTGAATTGACGCAGTTCCAACGCGGGGGCCTCCGGCGGCCATTGTCGTCGGGCCTGCGCGGCGCGCGGTGTCAGTCGGTGACTTGGAAGGAGACCACCTTGCCCGGGTTGAAGATGTTGTGCGGATCGAAGGCCCGCTTGACCGCGCGCATCAGCGCCACGGTGTGCACCCCGTGCTCCTCCACCAGGTAGGGCATCTTGTGCAGGCCCACGCCGTGCTCGCCGGTCGAGGTACCGCCGTGGCGCAGCGCGCGCTGCACCAGCCGGTGGCTGAAGGCCTCGGCGGCCGCGACCTCGTCGGGCTTCTGCGGATCGAAGAGCACCAGGCAATGGAAGTTGCCGTCGCCCACATGGCCGAACACCGGCGCCAGCAGGCCGTGCGCGCCGATGTCCTCCTGCGTCTCGCCGATGCAGGCCGCCAGCGCCGACAGCGGCACGCAGGCGTCGGTGGTCATGCTGCGGCTGCCCGGGCGCAGCTGCAGCGAAGCGAAATAGGCGTGGTGGCGCGGCGTCCAGAGCCGCGAGCGCTCTTCCTGCCGCGTGGCCCACTGGAATTCGCCGCCGCCATGGCCGGCCGCGAGCTCGCGCACGATGGCCGCCTGCTCGTCGATCTGCGCCTGGCTGCCGCCGAACTCGAGGAACAGCGTCGGGTGCTCGCCCAGCGCGGTGCGGCTGTGCGCATTCACCGCGCGAATCGTCAGCGCGTCCAGCATCTCGGCGCGCGCCAGCGGCACGCCCAGCTGGATGGCCTCGATCACGCAGTCGACCGCCTCGCGCACGGACGGGAAATGCACCACCGCCGCGGCCACCACCTCGGGATGCGGGTGCACGCGCACCGTCGCTTCGGTGATCAGGCCCAGCGTGCCCTCGGAGCCGCAGAAGAGCTGGGTCAGGTTGTAGCCGGCCGAGCTCTTGCGCGCCTGGGTGGCGGTGCGCACGATCTCGCCCTCGGCCGTGACCACCGTCAGGTTGACCAGGTTGTCGCGCATCGTGCCGTAGCGGACCGTGTTGGTGCCCGAGGCCGCGGTCGCGACCATGCCGCCCACCGTGGCGTCGGCGCCGGGGTCGACCGAGAAGAAGAAGCCGGTGCCGGCGAGTGCCGCATTGAGCTGGTTGCGCGTGACGCCGGCCTGCACCGTGACGTTGAGGTCCTCGGTGCGGATCGCGAGCACCTGGTTCATCTGAGAGAAGTCGATGCAGACGCCGCCCTCGACCGCCAGCAGGTGGCCCTCGATCGAGGAGCCGACGCCGAAGGCGATCAGCGGCACCCGTTCGGCCGCGCAGGCGCGCACCACGAAGGCGGCCTCCTCTGTGCTCTGCACATAGACCACCGCGTCGGGCGGCACCGGCAGGTAGGCCGACTCGTCGCTGCCGTGCTGCAGCAGCACCGAAGCGCCGGTGGAGAAGCGTGCGCCGAACTGCGCCTGCAGCTGCGCGACCAGCGCGGGCGAAGGCGAGCGGCGCGGCGCATGCAGCGGCGCGCCCGCCGGGGTGTTCACATCGGTGGACATGGGGTTCCTGTCAAGAAGTGGAGGCAGTCCGTCGCTCAGCGGCCGCCGCGGGCTTGGCCAGCACGAGCACCAGCACGGCGCCGAGCACCAGCAGGCCGGCCAGCATGTGCAGGCCCGAGTCGGTGCTCTTCGTGATGTCCTTGATCACGCCGATCAGGAAGGGCGCGGCAAAGCCCGAGAGGTTGCCGAAGGAGTTGATGAAGGCGATGCCGGCCGCCGCGGCCGCGCCGCCCAGGAAGCTGGTCGGCAGGCCCCAGAACACCGGCAGCGTGGCCATGATGCCCATGGTCGCGATGGTCAGGCCGACCATGGCCCAGACCGCGTTGCCGTGCATGGCCACGCTCAGCACCAGGCCCAGCGCACCGACCACCGCGGCGACGGCCGAGTGCCAGCGGTGCTCGAGCCGGCGGTCGGCGCTGCGCGCCACCAGGTACATCGCGAGCACGCCGAAGGACCAGGGGATCGCGCTCAAGAGGCCGATGTCCAGCGCGCCCTTCACGCCGATCGACTTGATGATGCTGGGCAGCCAGAAGGAGATGCCGTAGAGCCCGGCGGTGAAGGTGAAGTACACCAGCGCCAGCAGCCACACGCGGCCGTTGGTCAGCACGCTGAGCACCTTGGCCTCGGACTTGCCGCTGCCGTCGGCCGCGATGTCGCGCGCGATCAGCTCGCGCTCGGCCGGTTCGAGCCAGCGCGCGTCCTTCACGCGGTCGTCGAGGTAGCGCCAGACCAGGAAGCCCATCGCCACCGTCGGCAGGCCCTGCAGCAGGAACAGCCACTGCCAGCCCTGCCAGCCGTTGACGCCGGCCATGCTCTGCAGGATCCAGCCCGAGAACGGGCCGCCCAGGATGCCGGCGAAGGGAATGGCGGCCAGGAACAGCGAGGTCGCCTTGCCGCGGCGCGCGGCCGGGTACCAGTAGGTGAGGTACAGGATGATGCCGGGGAAGAAGCCGGCTTCGGCCGCGCCGAGGAAGAAGCGGACCAGGTAGAAGGACATCGGCGTGGTCACGAACATCGTGCCGGCCGACAGCAGGCCCCAGGTCACCATGATCCGCGCGATCCAGCGCTTGGCGCCGACCTTGTGCAGGATCACGTTGCTCGGCACCTCGAACAGGAAGTAGCCGACGAAGAAGATGCCCGCGCCCAGGCCGTAGACGGCCTCGCTGAACTGCAGCGCGTCCTGCATCTGCAGCTTGGCGAAGCCGACGTTGACGCGGTCGAGGTAGGCGACGATGTAGCAGACGAAGAGCAGCGGGATCAGCCGCCAGCTGACTTTTCGGTAGACCGCGTCGGCGGCGAGGGAGGTGCCGGCGCCCGAGGCGGGGCGCGGCATGGCAGAGGTGTTCATGGAGAAGGTCCCGGGTGGCAACCGGGCATGTTCTCACGCCCGGCGATGCGCGAATGGTCGCGCGCGCACCGCCGTCGGCCGCAGCGGGTTAACGCGGAAAATTCATAGCGATTGGCGAAGCACGCATCTCGCGCCGAGATGGCTCAGGCCGCGCCGCCGCGCCGCTGCGGCGCCAGCACGGGCGCCACGACGGTGCGTGCCGGGGTCGGGCCGCAGAAGGCGAAGTCGACCTCGGGCCGCCGGCCCGACATCAGCTCGGCCAGCGCGCGGCCCGAGCCGCAGCCGTGCGTCCAGCCCAGCGTGCCGTGGCCGGTGTTGAGGAACAGGCCCTCCACCTTGCTGCGGCCGATGTAGGGCACGTTGCCCGGCGTCGCGGGGCGCAGCCCGGCCCAGTAGCTCGCGAGCTCGGGCCGGCTCACGCCCGGGAAGATATCGAGCGTGCGGCGCACGATGGCCTCGCAGCGCACCGGGTTCAGCGACAGGTCGTAGCCGTTGAGCTCGGCCGTGCCCGCGATGCGCAGCCGGTCGCCGAAGCGCGAGAAGACCAGCTTGTGCTCGTCGTCGGTCAGGCTCACGCTGGGCGCCCTGGCGGCATCGAGGATGGGCAGCGTCGCCGAGTAGCCCTTGGCCGGGTAGATGTCGAGCGGCACGCCCGCGCCGCGCGCGAGCTGCGCACTGAAGCTGCCCAGCGCGAGCACATAGGCATCGCCCTGCACCACCTCGTACATGCCGCTCTCGCTCGCGATCTCCACGCCGCGCATCGCGCCGCCCTCGGTGCGCAGCCGCTGGATGCGCACGCCGTAACGGAACTGCACGCCCTGCTCGGCCGCCTTCTGCGCCAGGCCGGTGGTGAACTTGTGCACGTCGCCCGATTCGTCGGCGCTGGTGTAGGTGGCGCCGGCCAGCCGCGGGCGGATTGCGGCCATGGCCGGGTCGATGCGCACCACCTCGTCGGCATCGATCACCTGCCGCTCGCAGCCCAGCTCGCGCATGATGCGCGCGGGTTCGAGCGCCAAGTCGAACTCTTTCTGGCTGGTATAGAAGTGCAGGATGCCCTTCGTCAGGTGGTCGTATTCGATGCCGGTGTCGCGGCGCAGCTGCTGCAGGCTGTCGCGGCTGTAGGTGCCCAGGTTGAGCAGCTGCACCATGTTGCGGGTCGAGCGCTTCGCGCCGCATTCGCCCAGGAACTTGAGGCCCCACAGCCATTGCGCGGGGTCGGCGCGCAGCCGGAACAGCAGCGGCGCATCTTCCCGGCCCAGCCATTTCAGCAGCTTGAACGGCGCCGAAGGATTGGCCCAGGGCTCGGCATGGCTCACCGAGATCTGGCCGCCGTTGCCGAAGCTGGTCTCGCGCGCCGCGCCGGCATTGCGCTCCAGCACGGTCACGTCATGGCCGGCCTGCCGCAGGTACCAGGCGGTGGCGACGCCGATCACGCCGGCACCCATCACGATCACTTTCATCATCATCTCCAGTTCAAAACGCAAAAGAAAAAGGGCCGGCGACCAGGATTGGTCGTCGGCCCCACTGTCCTTTTGCCTGAGAGATTCACCGCGCCCTGCGACGCGGTTTGCACCTTCGGCGGCGGCTCGGCATGACGCCGGCAGCACTCTCCAGTTTGATGATGAATCCAGTACGGGACCTGAGCGTTTCGGGGTTGCGCCTTCGGTAGAACGAACCTCGCGGCCCGTCGCTTCTCCTGGATGGCTCGATTATCCGGGCATTGCGCCTCGGCTGGCAACCGCGCGGGCTTCACACCACGATCGGCGGGCCCAAAGAAAACGGCCCCGAAGGGCCGTCGTCATCATGCTGCGAACAGCAATTACTTCTTGGCGGCAGCCTTCTTGGCCGGTGCCTTGGCGGGAGCCGCAGCGGCCTTGGCCGGCGCCTTGGCGGGTGCGGCAGCCTTCACGGGCGCCTTGGCGGGCGCCTTCGCAGGAGCGGCGGCAGCCTTCTTGGCCACGGGTGCGGCAGCGGGCTTGGCGGCCGGCTTCGCTGCGGGCTTGGCAGCCACGGCAGCCTTCTTGGGTGCGGCGGCCGGCTTCACGGCGGCGACCTTGTCGGCCTTGCGCTTGGCGGCCTTGGGGTCGATGGCGGCCTTGAAGGCAGCGCCCGGAACGAACTTCGGCACCTTTTGTGCGGCGATCTTGATCTTCGTGCCGGCTTGCGGGTTGAAGCCCGAACGTGCAGCGCGTGCGACTTGCTTGAAGGTGCCGAAGCCAACGATCTGGACCGGGTCGCCCTTCTTGACCGCGGCGACGATGGCGCCGGTGATGGTCTCCAGGATACGGGCCGCTTCGGCCTTGCTGGTGTTGTGGGCGGTGGCGATTTTCTCGACGAGTTCGATACGGTTCACTGAATTTTCCTAAGATGAATTGGCCGTTTCTTTCAACGGCCGCAAGGCCTGATACGGCTGCAATGCGGCGCGGAGTGTAGCCGGAGCCGCAGCGGTGCTGCGGAAATCGCCTTCCATGCACCCCTCGAACTCGCCCGGATTCATGCACTCTCCAGACCGCCCATGCCCCGGCGACCCCTCTGGAAAGTACCCTCGGATGGCCATGCCCGTCCATCGCACCCGTGTGGCATCGCCGCCGATGCAACGCATGCGCATCGGGCGCCGGCGCCACGGATGGCGCGCGAACGGCACGGTCGACATCACGCTTCATCGCTCCCCAAGCCCATCCTGGCGCCGCGTCGGCAGGGTCATGCAGCCGACCCGGGACCGCGGCAACCGCCTCGGCCTCAGCACTCCACGATGTTCACCGCCAGCCCGCCGCGCGAGGTTTCCTTGTACTTGGTCATCATGTCGGCGCCGGTCTCGCGCATGGTCTTGATCACCTGGTCGAGGCTCACGTGGTGCACGCCGTCGCCGTACAGCGCCATGCGCGCCGCGTTGATGGCCTTGACCGAGGCCACGGCGTTGCGCTCGATGCAGGGGATCTGCACCAGGCCGCCCACCGGGTCGCAGGTCAGGCCCAGGTGGTGTTCCATGCCGATCTCGGCCGCGTTCTCCACCTGCGCGGGGCTGCCGCCCAGCACCGCGCAGAGCCCGGCCGCGGCCATCGAACAGGCCACGCCGACCTCGCCCTGGCAGCCCACCTCGGCGCCGGAGATCGAGGCGTTCTCCTTGTAGAGCAGGCCGATGGCCGCGGCGGTCAGCAGGAAGTCGACGACGCCGCGCTCGCTGGCACCGGGCACGAAGCGCATGTAGTAGTGCAGCACCGCGGGCACGATACCGGCCGCGCCGTTGGTGGGCGCGGTCACCACGCGTCCGCCCGCGGCGTTCTCCTCGTTGACGGCCAGCGCGAACACGTTGACCCAGTCGATGACCGTGAGCGGATCGGCCATGGCCCCGCGCGGGTCGCCCAGCCGCCGGACCAGCGCCGCGGCCCGGCGCCGGACGCGGAACGGGCCGGGCAGCACGCCGTCGGTGCGGCAGCCGCGCTCGACGCAGGCCTGCATCGTCCGCCAGATCCGCAGCAGGCCGGCCTCGGTCTCTTCATCGCTGCGCCAATGGCGCTCGTTGCGTCGCATGACGTCGCCGATGCTGCAGGCGTGCTGCGCGGTCAGCCGCAGCAGGTCGGCCCCGCTGTGGAAAGGCCATTCGAGGATCTCGGTGTCCGGCGCGATCGCCTTCTGCCGCGACCCGTCGACGGCCACGGTCTCGCTGACGACGAAGCCGCCACCCACCGAGTAGTAGGTCTTCTCCAGCAGCGGCT
Organism: Variovorax sp. J2P1-31; assembly: GCF_030317215.1. Classification (NCBI taxonomy): domain Bacteria; kingdom Pseudomonadati; phylum Pseudomonadota; class Betaproteobacteria; order Burkholderiales; family Comamonadaceae; genus Variovorax; species Variovorax sp. J2P1-31. The sequence goes on along the minus strand of NZ_JASZYA010000002.1, from coordinate 1,164,306 downwards.
GCCCCGCGCCGTCGAGGGCCGTGAAGCGCATGCCGTTGGGATGGAAGGGCAGCGCCTTGAGGCCGTAGAGCAGCAGGTCGGTCTTCTCGTCGAGCGCGATCGCATGGACGCCCGCCAGTGGCAGCGACCGGCGCGCGCGGATGTCGGCCAGCAGCGCGGGCACGGCATCCACGTCGACGCTGTCGGGCTCTTGGCCGGCCAGGCCCAGCAGCACGGCGACGTCGGTGCCATGGCCCTTGCCCGTCGCCCCCAGCGAGCCGAACATCTCCGACACGACGCGCTGCACGGCGCCCAGCAGGCCTGCGTCTTCCAACGCCTTCGTGAACAGGCGCGCGGCCCGCATCGGGCCCACCGTGTGCGAGCTCGAGGGCCCGATGCCGATCTTGAAGAGGTCGAAAACGCTGACTGCCACAGTGGGATCCGTTCAGGGGTGGAGGGACGGTGAACGCGGCGATGCTAGGCCTTCCGTCCGATCAATACCATTGATCATTTCTTTGGATATATTCAAGCAATTCTTAACATTGACGGGCCTGCCATGGACTTCGCACGACTCAGGGCGCTGCGGGAACTCTCGAACCGCCAGACCATGACGGCGGTGGCCGACGTGCTGTGCCTGACGCCGTCGGCGGTCTCGCAGCAGCTCGCCCAGCTCGAAGCCGAGGTCGGCGTGCCGCTGACCGAGCGGCGCGGCCGGGGCGTGAAGCTCACGCATGCGGGCGAGGTGCTGGTGGGCCATGTCGAACGCGTGCTCACCGTGCTGGACGAGGCGAAGTCGGAGCTCGCGCAGATCCGCGAGGAGATCGCGGGCACCTTGCGCGTCGCTGCCTTCGCCACCGCCGCGGCCGCGCTGCTGCCGCCCGTGATCCAGGCGCTGCGCGCGGCCTACCCGCGGCTGCAGGTCACGCTGGTCGAGATGGAACCCGCCGAAGGGCTGGCGGCGCTGGGCTCGTGGAGCACCGACATCGCGATCGTCGACGACCTCGGCGGGCGCCCGGCCCGCGGCGGCCAGACGGTGAAGCATGTGCCGCTGATCGACGACGAGCTGCACGTCATCCTGGCCACCGGGCACCGGCTGGCGCGCAAGAAGACGCTGGGGCTGGCCGAACTCAAGGACGAGGAATGGGCGCTCGATTCGGCCAGCAGCGTGTACGGCGAGTTCGTGCTGGGCCTGTGCCGGCGCGCGGGCTACGCGCCGCGCGTGAGCGCCGAGTGCCTGGGCTCCGAGATCATCGCGGCCATGGTGAGTTCGGGCTGCGCCGTCTCCATCATTCCCGGCCTGCGCCTGGGCCAGATGCGCGGCAGCTTCGCCGCGGTGCCGCTTCGCCCCCGGGTCCACCGCCACATCTCGGCGGCCTTCCGCCAGGGCGAGCGCACCCACCCGGCGATCCGCGTGTTCGTCGAACAGCTGCTGCGCACGGCGAAGTCGCTGCGAGCTTGAGCGCGCGCCGGAAGGCTCAGGGGTAGCGGGCCAGCGCCTGCCGGTCGGTCACGGTGATGTAGCCGTAGCCGCGCTGGATCAGCCCCGCCGATGCGAGCTCGTTGAGCGCGGTGTTCACGCGCTGGCGCGAGACGCCCACCAGCAGGCCGATCTCCTCCTGGTTGATGTGCAGGGTCGAGTCGGTGTTGGGGTAGAGCACCGGATGGAACAGGCTGGAGATGCCGCGCGCCACGCGCGCCGTGGGTTCGAGCAGGCGGTCGAACTTCACCATCGCGATGAACTGGCCCAGCCGCTCGTTGAGGTGCGAGAGCATGAAGTGGTTGAAGGGGATGCTGCGCTCGAGCAGCCAGGAGAAGGTGCCCCGCGGCAGGTGCACCGTGACCGTCGGGCGCGTGGCCATGATCTCGTACTTGCGGTGCTCGGGCTTGAGCAGCGAGCCCTCCCCGATCCAGCCGCCGGCCGCCACGCCGGTGAACATCACCAGCCGGCCGTCGGCGGTGGTGTCCTGCACGCGCAGGAAGCCTTCGAGCACGCCGATCCAGCTGTCGGCGATCTCGTCGCGCTGGCACACCGAGGCATGCGCCTCGTGCTGCTTGACGTAGAGCGCGTCGAAGGCCCGGGTGCACTCCGCGTGGGTCAGCGCGCGCGGCCAGATGCAGCGTTCGAAGAAGGGACGGAGTTCCCGTGGAGGGGGCATGGGAAGAGCGTGTTCGACGTAGGGTGGGCGGCGGGCCGCGATCGGCTGAATGTAGAGCACCGGACCGCGGCCCGGTGCCCGCCGACTCAGAACGATGTCGAGACCGGCACCGCGGGCAAGGGCTGCCCGCCCGGTCCGGCGCGGAAGCTGGTGGGCGCCCAGGCGACCTGGCCCACGCCTGGCTTGCTCCAGTCGCACACGCCATCGGTGAACACCGCACGCAGCCGCGCCTGCTGCCCGGACGTGAAGGGGGCGCTGCCGTAGTCGGCGGACGCGAAGTCCAGCGGCTTGAGCTGGCACTTGAACACGTCCTCCGACAGCGGCCCGCCCGACACGATGCGCGGCGATTCATAGGGCTTGACCGCGCAGGCCGCGCTGCCGAAGCCCACGTCCACCAGTTCGGCATCGGTGGTCCCGGCCGTCGCGATGCAGAAGTCCACCGCATCGCGCGGCTTGTGGCGCAGCACCTTGGCCGGCTTGGCGTCCGCCGACCTGTCCTGCTCGATGGCGGCGAGCCAGCGGTCCATCGCGCGGAAGGCCTTGCGGCCCAGGGCCGTCCCGTCGCCGTAGTACGACGCGCTACCGAACATCACGTGGTTGCCGTGGCCGCCGTTGGCCGCGTCGAGCCGCGCACGCTGCGAATACGAGCGCCAGGCCATGTGGATGTCGGGTCCCATCTCCGGGCGCAGGTCGATGATCGGCACCTGCGCGAGGTTCCGGCCTACGCTCACCAGGCCGCTCTTGTAGAAGGGCACCATCGCCGTCGGCGACACCCGGGCCCGCGGCGCGGGGATCGTCGGCGCCAGGGCCGAGCCGCCGGACCAGACCATGTCCAGGTCGTAGCTGCCCACGCCCTCGTTGAGCGCGACGAACTCCTCGGGCGTGATCGCGCCGGCCTGCAGCGCCTTGAGCCCGTACTGGACCCCGGCGTTGTCGTAAGGCAGGTTGGGCTTCACCGTGCGGTCGGTGTCGGTGACGGTGCCGACCACCGGCGTCAGCACGTCGTGGATCGAGCAGCGCACGCCGGTCGGCCGCAGGCGGGGGTCGTAGACGATGCCCGCGGGGAAGCCGCTGCCGCAGTTGTCGGGCAAGCTCGGGTCCTGCGGATTGATGAAGGACAGCGCCCAGGTGAGGCAATGGATGGGGCTCGGGTGGCCGTTCACCGCGGCCCGCGCCGCGGGGCTCAGCGCAGCACCCGCGGGCGTGGCGTAGTAGTGGGTCAGCATGCCGCACTCGCGCGTCTCCATCCAGGTGCTCACCGCATCGGGATAGCTGACGCCGGTCTGCAGGCCGTCGAGCAGGCCGGGCATTACCGAGGCCGGCACGGTCTGCATCATCGAGCCGCCCGAGCCGCCGTCGCTCATGGTGTAGCGCACCTCGCCGTAGGTATCGATCAGGTGCTCCTTCACCATCATGATGTTCTCGGTGGCCAGCACTTCGTTGTTGTTGTCCTGGTGATTGGTGAGCTGCGAGTTCACCGTCGCGAAGCCCGCGCGCAACGCGTTGTCGTCGAAGATCGCGTTGCCCGGCTGCTGCTGGAAGCGGTTGCCCGAGGCCGAGGCGCCCATCTTCCAGAGCAGCTTGCCGTTCCAGCCCTTCTGCGGCGCCCAGGGGGTCCAGGGCAGCGCCGGGTCGAACCAGGTCGCGATCTGGTACATGCCGCGGCCCATGGTGCCGAGCTCCACGCGCAGCAGCGCCTTGACGGTGTCGCCGCGGTCGTTGGTGAAGTCGGCGATGTCGGCGTCCTTGGGCCGCGCATCGACGGCATAGGGCAGCAGGCAGGCATTGGGGTCGCCGACCGTGAAGGTGCAGGCCGAGCCTTCCTTGGCCTTGGGCTGGTAGTAGTAGCTGTACTTCGTCGGCGCGTTGCAGTCCGCGTCGACCGCGTCGGCGTCCAGCCCGCTCACGCGCGTGGTGGCGGTGCCCGAGAGGTTGGTGCCCGCCGGCGAGACCGTGGCGGGGCTGCCGGTGCGGGTGGCGCACACCCAGGGCTGGATCGGCGCGCCGGCGAAGATGTTGCCGCCGCGCGGGAAGTTGGTGATCGCCAGGCGCGCACCGCCGGCCTTGCCCTTGACCGTCGCGGTCAGCAGGTTCTCGCCGCTGCGCAGGCCGGTCAGCAGGCCCATCACGCGGCCGTTGTCGCGTGCGGCGAAGGCACCGCTCACGTCCGAGCCGTCGAGGTCGAGCCGCACATCGGCCGCGACCAGGCCCGTGGGCAGCACCACTTCCACCAGCGCGTCGCCGTCGCTGATCATGTCGGCGCGGTTCGACAAGGTCTTGAGCACCAGCGGCCCGCTCGCGACCGGTGGCGTGCCGCCGCCACCCGGGGTCGGCGGGGATGCGGCATCGCCGCCCCCGCTGCCGCCGCAACCCACCAACAGTCCCGCGGCGACGGCCGCGGCCGTCGCATGGAAGATGAATCTCGACTGAACTCGCATGGCTTGTCTCCGTTTTTTTGTGAAAGCCAGCGAATGCTAGGACTGCACCTCCGATGAGTTTGTGGCGGTGACGACAATTGGCGGGACGCCTTTGTCGGGACTAACCCTAGCGCTGCGGGCCGGCCGCCGATCGATGCCGCGGGCCGCTAGACTTCCGCATGTAACAACGACGTAACAACAGCGGAGGTCGAGGAAATGGTTCGATTGAAATGGCGCACCTGGGCGTCGTGCGCGGCGCTGGGCGCCCTGGCTTTTCTCACCGGCTGCGCCTCGGTGACGCACGGGACCTCGCAGTCCGTCACCATCGAGACCCTGACCTCGACGGGCCAGGCCATCGAAGGGGCCGAATGCACGGTCGCCAACGACAAGAGCAGCACCGTGACACTCTCCGGGCAGAGCACATCGGTGCGGCGTTCGGGCGCCACCCTGAGCATCGAATGCACGCAGGCCGGCCAGGCACCCGCCACGGGCCAGGCCACTTCGCGCGTCAATGGCGGGATGGTGGGCAACATCCTGGTCGGCGGCCTGATCGGCGCGGCCATCGATTCGGGCACCGGTGCGGGCTTCAACTACCCGAGCTGGATGCAGCTGGTCTTCGGCGAGGTCCGCACCTTCGACCGGAACAGCCAGACCGGCGACCAGCCCTTGGCCGGCTTGAAGATCGGCGAGACGCAATTGGCGACGGCGCCCGCGGCAGTTCCCGCGGCGACGACCGCGGTGTCGGCGCTGCCCGAGACAGCCATCGCTTCGGTCGCATCCGCACCGCCGCCTCCGTCCCCGTCCGCGGCCCTGCCTGCGCCCGTGGCGTCCGCACCCCGATCCGCGGAGCCGGCCACGCGGGTGTCGATGGAAGACCTCAAGGCCCTGCTGCCTGCCAAGCCATGAACGCACGCACACTGCATCCACTGCTGCTGCTCGCGGCCTGCGCCGCCTTCGCGTCCGGCGCGCAGGCGCTCGAACCCGACGTGCTGTTCGGTCGGGTCTCGCCGAGCGTGTGGTCCGTGCGGACCTTCGATGCGCAGGAGCGCCCGCTGCGCACGGGCACCGCGGTCGTCATCGCGCCGGGCCGCCTGGTCACGACCTGCCATGTGCTCGCCAAGGCCAGCACCTTCTCGATCCGGCAGGACAACGTCACCTACGGCGCGACCCTGGAGCAGCCCGACCCCCGGCGCGATCTGTGCCAGATCCGGGTCGCCAATTTCAGCGCGAAGCCGGTGCCCATCGCTCCGGCGGGAAGTGCCAAGGTCGGCCAGCGCGTGTACGCCATCGGCAACCCGCGCGGCGTGGAGAACACCTTGGGCGAAGGCCTGCTGACGGGCCTGCGCGGCGGCGACGATGCCGAGGTGCCGCTGCTGCAGAGCACCGCGGCCGTGGCCGCCGGCAGCAGCGGCGGCGGCCTGTTCGACCAGGAGGGCCGGCTGCTGGGCATCACCAGCATCGCGACGCCGAACGACGGCACGGCCGGCGTGGCCATTCCGGCCAGCTTCCTCGCCGACCTTCCCTTGCGCGCCGAAGCGGCGCTGGCGGCGCACGGCAGGGAGCAGCCGGCGAGCCCGCCCGTGGCCGCGGTCGCGGTGGCGGCCGCGCTCACCCCGAGTTCCCCCCTGCGCGCGGGCGACGCCCTCGAGTACCTCCGTATCGACCGGCTCACCGGCAACCGCACGCCGGTGGTCTACCGCGTCGATCGCATCGCGGGCGACGAGTTGTTCTTCAACGCCGGCGGCCGCGTCGAGAAGAGCGACGGCCGCGTGACCTCGGTGGTCACGCCCATCGGCGGCTTCTACGACACCGCCTCGCCGCCCGGCGGCTGGGCGCGCAAGGACATCCGGACCGGCATGCGCTGGCATGTGGACTTCGTGTCGACCGCGGGCGACAAGTCGCGCCATGAACTGGATGCGGTCGTGGTCGGCGAACGCTCGATGCGCGTGGACGACACCGAGATCAAGGCCTTCGAGATCCGCTACGAAGGATGGCTCTACACCGGGTACGGAGCGGGCGCCCCGCTGGGGCCGTCGGCCAGCCGGCTCAGCGCCAGGGTCTGGTATGCGCCCGCGATGGCGCGCGTCGTGCGCTTCGAGGCCCAGAGCACGCGGCCGCCGTTCAGCGCGACCGACGAGACGCTGGAGTTGGTGCACGTCCAGCGGTAGGTCGCGCGCGCGGGCGCGTCAGCGCTGCCCGTCGCCGACCGAGATCTCGTCCGCCCTCAGCCCCCCCACGCGCGCATGCACGCGCCCGCCATCGGCCATCACCAGCGCGAACAGGATCTCGTCGGGCCGCGGCGCGTCCTGGAGGCCGATCTCGGCCGAGGAGAAATGGCTGCGCACATAGGCCGCCTGCACATGGTGCAGCGGCACCATCAGCCGGTAGCCCGTGCCCGCGACCGCCTTGACCGAGGGCACGATGGCCCGGGGCGCGCCCAGCGCTTCGCGCATCGCCCAGCCGCCGGCCTCGTGCCAGACGGCGCCATGTTCCATCTCGCCGTTCACGCCCACGATCGCGGCCTTGCCGTAGGCCTCGACCCGGTCCCGGCCCAGGGTGGCGACCAGTTCCTCGGCCAGGCTCGCGCCCAGCGGCTTGAGCGCTTCCATGAAAGCCAGCAACTCGGGCTCGTAGCGTCCCGCATAGGGATTGCGCACCACCGCGCAGGCCGCGGCCACGCGGACCGGGCGGCTGGCCGGCGGGCCGCCTTCGTGGAAGATGGTTTCGATCTGGAGGCTGCGCTTGCGCAGCTGGATGGTCGGCAGGGAGGTGGAAGTCATGGCAACGAGCCTAGGCCGGCCGCGGCGGCGCGAACAGCATCAGTGGCCGCATGGAAGACCGGCGCAGCAGCGCTTCATGCCAGATCGCGTAGTCCGGATTGTCGTGATTCAACTTTTGTGTATAATGCGCGTTGCCCAAGGTTGCATTGGGCTTGCCCTGCAGGCAGCGCCGAATCTCACGGCGGTACGTCGATACAGAACGCTCACGACGAGAAAAACTACAGAGTGTTCCTGCATGTGAATGTGCCGTAACGTGGGTCGCGTAAGAGCCCACGACCAATCTCCCGCAAAAAAGCCGCCCTCGAGGCGGCTTTTTCGTGGGCGCTGCAGAAGGCTCAGCGGCCGGCGCGGTCGAAGGCCTGGGCCAGGCGCGCGACGCCTTCGGAGATCTGCGCCACGTCCGGCGCCGCATAGGTCAGGCGCATGCAGTGCGGGTCGGCCTCGGCCGCGAAGAAGGCCCGGCCTAGCACGAACAGCACGCCCGCCTCGACCGCGGCCTCGAACAGGCGCTGCGGATCGATCGCAGGCGCGGTGCGCAGCCACACGAACATGCCGCCCGCCGGCTCGACGAAGGCCACGCGCGCGCCCAGCCGTTCGCGCAGCGCGCCCACCATGTGGCGCATGCGCAGGCCGTACTCGGCGCGCATCGCGGCGATGGCCGCGTCGGCGCTGCCACCGGCCAGGTACTCGGCGGCGATGGCCTGCGCCAGCGAGGAGGTGCAGAGGTCGGCGGTCTGCTTGGCGATCGCGCAGCGGCGCAGCACCTCGGGCGGCGCGACCATCCAGCCGATGCGCAGGGCCGGCGCCACGGTCTTCGACAGGCTCGACAGGTACAGCACCGGGTTGCGCCCGGGCGCCAAGGCGCGCGCGGTCTCGAACAGCGTGGCCGGCGTGCCGTCGCCGAAGTCGAGCGCGCCGTAGGGATCGTCTTCCACGATCAGGAAGCCGTAGCGGAGGGCCAGCTGCACCAGCGCCTCGCGCCGCGCGGCCGGCAGCAGCGTGCCGCCGGGGTTCGAGAAGTTGGGCACGGTGTAGAGCAGCTTCGGGCGGCGCGCCGGCGGCGTCTCGGCCAGCAGGCTTTCGAGCGCATCGACCTGCAGGCCCTGTTCATCGGCAGGCACCTGCACGATGTGCGCCTGCGCGAGCTTGAGCGCCTGCAGCGTGGCCGGGTAGGTGGGCGACTCGACGAACACCGCATCGCCGGGCTCGATCAGCACGCGCACCAGCAGGTCGAAGGCCTGCTGCGAGCCCGTGGTGACGATCAGTTCCTCGCTGGCGCAGTGGACGCCGCGCGCCGCGCTCAGCTGCTGCAGCGCTTCGCGCAACGCCGGCAGACCCTCGGTCGCGCTGTACTGCAACGATGTGCCGGGCCGGGCCAGCGCGCGCAGGCTGGCTTGCTGCAGGCCCGCCTGGTCGAACAGGCTGGCCGAGGGATAGCCGCCGGCCAGCGAGATCATGCCGGGCCGGCTCAGGTAGGGAAAGAGTTCGCGGATCGGCGAGCCGGCCGGGTCGGCGAAGGGCGCGGCGAAGGGGATCGGCGGCATCGGCTTCATGCGGCCAGCGCCGCGCGCAGCTCGGCGATCGAACGCTGTTCGGCCGCTTCGTAGAGCGCGATCTCGTCGTGCACCGCGCGGCCCAGCGCGCGTTCGAACTCGGCCCGGCTGCCGGGCGCGTCGTAGGTCGGGCCGCTGGCGTCGCCGAGGTTCGAGCGGAAGATGCCGGCCGCGCTCACGGGCAGGAAGTCCTCATAGGTGATCGGCTCGGCCTGCACGATGCCGCGCGCCATCAGGTCATCGATCGATTGCGAGGCCGCATCGGCATCCGCCGGGGCCACGGCCCGGTAGCGGAAGAAGGCCAGGCCCGCGCGCCGCATCTGGTCGAGGTCGTCGGGAAAGGCCTCGAAGGCGCGCGCGAGCCGCTCGGCATAGGGCACGGCGGCGTCGCCGTCGCGTGCCTCGTTCAGCAGCCGGTTGTAGAGCGCGCGGCCGGCGCGGGTGAGCGCGGCGCCGCGCTGCTCGATCTCGCCGAAGCGCGCGGTATGCGCGCCAGCGGCGCCCTCGGCGCCCGCGAAGGCGATCGGCTCCTCCAATGCCTTGAAGCTGGTCTGGCGCAGCAGGATCGGATGGCGCCGCGTGGGCGGCCCCTCGATCAGCGCCTTGGCGCCGATGCCGCGGCGCGGCATCTCGGCCTGCGCCGCATCGATGTCGAGCGTGCGCGGCGTCAGGTGGTTGATGTGCGGGCCGCGGAAGCACACGACGTCGGCCACCAGGCGGTGCGAGGCGAGCAGGTGCTCGTAGGTCGCGGCGTCCACCGTCGCATCGCCATGCCAGCGGAAGGTGTCGAGCAGCGCGGGCACGAAGGCCGCGGCCTGCTCGGCATCCAGGCCGCCCTGGACCTCGGCCCGCTGCAGCAGTTCGAGCGCCCGCGGCGTGAAGATGCGCCGGCGCGCGAGGATCGCCGCGGCCGCTTCGCGCAGGGCCGGGTCCTCGATCAGCGGCAGGCGCAGCAGCGAGGTGAAGACGCGAAAGGGATTGGCCGCCAGCGATGCATCCGACACCGGCCGGAAGGCCGTCGAATGCACCGGCACGCCGGCTTCGGCCAGGTCGTAGTAGCCCACGGGCGCCATGCCCATGACGGCGAACATGCGCGCGATCAGCGCCAGTTCCTCTTCGGTGCCCACACGGATCGCGCCGTGGCGCTCCTGGTCCAGGCGCGCGATCTGGTCGCCGGCCGCCAGCGCATCGCGCAGTGCCGGATCGGCCTGCAGCGCCTGCGCGTTGATGTCGGCCACCAGGTCCATGAGCACGCCGTACTGCGGCACTTCCAGGCGGTACATCGCCGACAGCGCGGCGGAGAAATCGGCGCGGATCGCGTCGGGGGAAAGCAGGAGGCTGGCTGGCATCGGAGGGCTTGGTTCTCGGGGGTTCGGCCTGGCCATGTCGTCTGCTCATGATGAGCAAACGGAATGGCAGGGCCATGGGAAGAAAGCCATCGTAGGCAGCGGCGGGCGCGCGCGCAAACGACAATATGGAAGGACTTCATCTGATTTCAGAATGACCTGCGCGCGGCCGGCCCTCCGGCGGCCGGGCGCCGCTCAGGACGACGCGGCCGCCGCGCGGAACAGCACCTTGCCGCCGCGCAGCGCATGCGCGAGGGCGTCCCGGACCTGGTCCAGGCCATAGGCGGCCGCCACCGGCACCTGCAGCCGCCCCTGCGCCATCAGCTGTGCCGCCTGCTGCACGGCCGCCGCGACCTTGGGGTCGTGGCGCCAGCGCGCATGGCCCAGCCAGAAGCCCCGGACCTCGATGTTGCGGAAGATCACGTGCAGCGGGTTCAGCTGGCCCGGTGCACCGCTCATGCCCGAGTAGGCGACCAGCACGCCGTCCTGGGCCAGGCAGGACGACAGGGCCGCCGTCGATTCGCCGGCCACGCCGTCGAGCCCGAGCCGGATCGGCGCCCCGCCCGTGGCCTGGGCCACGCGCTTGGCGATGCCCGGGCCCTCCAGCAGCACGGCGTCGGCGCCGGCGGCCAGCAGCGGCTCGATCAGTTCGGGCCGGCGCACCAGGCTCACCGTCTTCAGCCCGCGCGCCGCGGCGAAGGCGATCACCGAGCGGCCGACACCGGAGTTGCCTGCGTTCTGGATCACCCACTCGCCCGGCTGGAGATCGACGAATTCGCTCAGCAGCAGCGCGGCCGTCGGCGGGTTGATCCGGGCCATCGAGAGCTGCTGCGGGTCGACGTCCGCCGGCACCCGGACGACCTCGCTGGCCGCCACCAGCAGCTGCTCGCGCCAGGCCCCGGCATCGGGCGGCAGCACCACCCGGTCGCCCACCGCCAGCCCGTCGACGCCCGCGCCGACGGCCAGCACCTGCCCCACGCCCTCCTGGCCCAGGCCCCAGGGCAGGGGCGGCCTGAAGCCGTACAGGCCCCGGACCATCAACAGCTCCGACGGGTTGATCGGCGCGCAGTCGACCTGGACCCGCAACTCGCCCGGGCCCGGCGCCGCGGGAGGGTCCACGTCGACCACCTGGACGACGGCCAGCGGATCGCCGAAGGAAGAGAGCTGGATCGCTTTCATGGAAGAGGCCTTTCTCAGTGTGCGAGGAGCGGATGGGGCTGTCGCTTCGAGAGAACAAACGATAGTTAAGTAAACGGTTTATAAATCATCTTTCTTCGCCGCGCTGCGCGCGGACACGACCTGCCCACCACCCCTCAGGACATCCCATGAACCCAGAAGACGCCACCGTTTCCATCGACACCGGCACGCCGCAACTGCGCTTCCACCTGGACGGGCGCGTGGCGGTCCTCACGCTGAACCGGCCCGAAGCGATGAACGCGCTCTCGGGCGAACTCACGCCGGCGATCCGGCGCGGCATCCAGCGCTGCGCCGACGATCCCGCCATCGGCGCGCTGCTGATCACCGGTGCCGGCAAGGCCTTCTGCGCGGGCGGCGACGTCAAGGGCATGGGCGATCGCTTCGAAGGTGCGCAGCGCAGCGCGTCCGAGCGGATCGCCGACCTGCAGCACAGGCAGCGCACGCTGACCGGCGCGCTGTACCGCCTGCAGAAGCCCTCGGTCGCGGCCCTGCCCGGCGCGGCGGTCGGCGCGGGCCTGGCGCTGGCCCTGGCCTGCGACCTGCGCATCCTGGGCAAGGCCGCCTTCATGGCCACCGGCTATGCGCGGCTCGCGATGAGCGGCGACTACGGCGTGAACTGGTTCCTCGCGCGGCTCGCGGGCCCCGGCGCCGCGCGCGACATGATGCTCACCGGCCGCCGCGTGGACGCCGCCGAATGCAAGGCCTTCGGGCTGGCCAGCCAGGTCGTCGAGGATGCCGAACTGCAGGCCACGGCCCTGCGGACGGCCCATGCGCTGGCCGCGGTCGCCGGGGCCGCGGTGCGCGACATCAAGAAGAACCTGGACGAGGCGCTGCACCTCGCGCTCGAAGACGCGATGGACCATGAGGCCGAGCGCCTGATCCGGCTCGTGGACAGCGACGAGCATCGGCAGGCGGCGGCCGCTTTCTGGAACCGCTCGCAGGCGAAGCGCTCACCAACCTGAACGCGCCGTTCAGGCAGAGAAGGCCTTCGCCCCCTAGACTCGCGGCACAACGTTTCAAGCATCTCATCCGCCCTCCCCGGCCCGCCGCTGCCGGCGCATCCGCCCCGCCGCTCCTCCCCGCTGCGCATCGCGCAGCAGGTTCATCCGATTCCAGCTCCCCGCCATGCACGCGCTCAACATCCAGTGGCTGCAGTGGATCGCCGCGGGCGACGAGCCCGCCGCATGGCCGCTGCTGATCGCCTGGCTGTCGGCGCAGTGGGGCACCTGGGTCTGCGCGGCCGGCCTGGCCTGGGTCGCCTGGAAACGGCGCCCCGACCGCTTCTTCCTGGCCGTCGTCGTGGCCGGCGCGGTGCTGGCCTCGCTGCTGTCGCATGCGATCGCGGCCCACTTCAACATGCCCCGCCCCTTCGTCGCCGGCTGGGTCCCGGCCTACATCAGCCACCGTGCGAGCGCGGCCACGCCGAGCACGCATGCGACCGTGATGTTCTTCATCGCCTTCGCCCTGCTGTCGCGCGCGGCGCTGCGCGGGCCCGGCGGCCTGATGCTCGCGATGGCCTGCACCGTGGGCTGGGCGCGCATCTATGTCGGCGTGCACTTTCCGTTCGACATCCTGGCGGGGATCGCGATCGCCGCCGTGCAGGCCGGCGCGCTGATGCTGGCCTGGCGGCCGTACCGCCCCGCCGCGGCCGTGGGCCTGCGCCCGCCGCCGGCGTCGTCCTTCGGCAGGCTGTCCTGATGGGATGCGAGCGCTTTCACCCATGAACTGATCCACTGGATCCTCAAATATCCAGTCGATTCCATTGTGCTGCCGGCGATTCGCAGTGAAAATTCCGGGCGCGCCGCTCAGGCGTTCTACCAAGCAACGACGATGGAACTGGACCGCACCGACCGGAAGATTCTGGACATCCTCCAGCGCGAGGGGCGCATCGCGATGACCGAACTCGCGCAGCGCATCGGCCTGTCGACCTCGCCCTGCTCCGAGCGCGTCAAGCGCATGGAGCGCGAGGGCGTGATCACCGGATACCACGCGCAGCTGTCGCCGCAGGCGCTGGGCAAGACGCTGCTGGTCTTCGTCGAGATCAAGCTGGCCTCGAAGTCGGGCGAGGTCTTCGACAAGGTGCGCCAGGAGCTGCTGCACGTGCCCGACGTGCAGGAATGCCATCTGGTCTCGGGCGACTTCGACTACCTGGTCAAGGCCCGGCTGGGCGGCATGGACGAGTACCGCAGCCTGCTCGGCGACATCCTCAAGAAGCTGCCGGTGGCGGCAGAGTCCCACAGCTACGTGGTGATGGAAGAGATCAAGGAAAGCATGGCGCTGCGCATGGACCGCTGAGCAGCCCGTGCGCAGCCCTGTTCAGGCCGTCTCGGCCAGCGCTTCGCCCAGCGCGTTGACCAGCCGGTCGATCTCGGCCTTCTCGGTGACGAAGGCCGGCGCCAGCTGGATGGTGTCGCCGCCGCTGCGCACATAGAAGCCCTTGCGCCAGCACGCCATCGCGACCTCGAAGGGCCGGCGCGCCGGCTCGCCCGGCAGCGCGGCCAGCGTGATGCCCGCGGCCAGGCCGTAGTTGCGGATGTCGGTGACGTGCTTGAGCCCCTTGAGGCTGTGCACCGCCTCCTCGAAGTACGGCGCCAGCGTCTTCACGCGGCCGATCATGTCCTCGGCCTTCAGCACATCGAGCGCCGCCACACCGGCCGCGCAGGCCACCGGGTGCGCCGAGTAGGTGTAGCCGTGCGCGAACTCGACCATGTAGTCGGGCCCGCCCGCCTCCATGAAGGTCTGGTAGATCTCGTCCTTCGCGACCACCGCGCCCAGCGGCTGCGCGCCGTTGGTGACCTGCTTGGCGATGTTCATGATGTCGGGCACCACGCCGAAGGCCTCGGCGCCCGTCATCGCGCCGCAGCGGCCGAAGCCGGTGATGACCTCGTCGAAGATCAGCAGGATGTCGTGCGCGGTGCAGATGTCGCGCAGCCGCTGCAGGTAGCCCTGCGGCGGCACCACCACGCCGGCCGAGCCGGACATGGGCTCGACGATCACCGCCGCGATGTTCGAGGCGTCGTGCAGCGCGATCAGGTCGAGCAGGCGGTCGGCGAGTTCGGCACCCTGGGTGGGCATGCCGCGCGTGAAGGCCTGGCCGGGCAGCAGCGTGTGCGGCAGGTGATCGGCCTCGATGCCGGCGCCGAAGACCTTGCGGTTGCCGCCGATGCCGCCCACCGACAGGCCGCCGTAGTTGACGCCGTGGTAGCCCTTCTCGCGCCCGATCAGCCGGGTCTTGCTGGCCTTGCCCTTGGCGCGCCAGTAGGCGCGTGCCATCTTGAGCGAGGTGTCGGCCGCGTCGGAGCCGGAGTTGGTGAAGAACACGCGATCCAGCCCGGCGGGCGTGAGTTCCTGGATCTTGTTGGCCAGCTCGAAGGCCAGCGGATGGCCGAACTGGAAGGCCGGCGCGTAGTCGAGCCTGGCGATCTGGCGGCTCACGGCCTCGGTGATCTCGGGGCGGCCATGGCCCAGGCCGGTGCACCACAGGCCCGACAGGCCGTCGAACACCTTGCGGCCCTCGCCGTCGGTGAAGTAGGTGCCCTTGGCCTCCACGATCATCCGCGGGTCGGCCTTGAAGTGGCGGTTGCCGGTGTAGGGCATCCAGTAGGCGTCCAGCGACGGGGTGTCGGTGTGCTGTGGTGCGGCGGGTGGAGCGACGGTCGAAGTGGACATGGGGCGGCCCGCGGCAAACGCGGCGTGAAGGGGTGGAGAAGCCGCGATTGTTGGGCCGCGATTCACCGGCGAGAATGACGCGATATCCACGTTCACTTGCGGATCCATGAAAGTAAGTACGAAGCACAAATCGCGCGCGCTGCTCGGCCAGCTGAGCGACATGGACCTGCGCCTGCTGCGGGTGTTCAAGACCGTCGTCGAATGCGGCGGCATGACCGCGGCCGAGCTGGAGCTCAACATCGGCGCCTCGACCGTGAGCCGCCACGTCAAGGACCTCGAGACGCGGCTCGCGATGGTGCTGTGCCGGCGCGGCCGGGCCGGCTTCGCGCTCACCTCCGAGGGCCAGCAGGTCTACGAGCAGACGCTGCGGCTGCTGGCTTCGGTTGATGCCTTCCGCAGCAGCATCGACGACATCCACCAGCGCCTGGGCGGCCAGCTCGACGTGGCGGTGTTCGACAAGACCGCGACCAACCCGCAGGCCCGGCTGGGCGAGGCGGTGGCGCGCTTCCGCGCGGCCGCGCCGGGCGTGCGCCTGTCGCTGCATGTGGCGAGCATCAACGCCATCGAGCGCGGCGTGATCGACGGCCGCTTCCAGGTCGGCATCATTCCCTCGCACCGCAGCTCCGAGAGCCTGGCCTACGCCGACCTGTTCGGCGAGACCATGCTGCTCTATTGCGGGCAGCGGCATCCGCTGTTCACGGGCTCGCACACCGGCCTGAGCTGGGCCAGGCTGCGCACCCACGCCTTCGCCGGCCTGGGCTACCACTCGCCCAACATGGAGCTGAGCCACCGCGCCGAGCTGCCGCGCAAGGCCACGGGCTTCGACCAGGAGTCGATCGCCACGCTGATCCTCTCGGGCGAGTTCCTGGGCTTTCTGCCCAACCACTATGCCGAGGCCTTCGAGCAGCGCGGCCTGATGCGCGCGATCGCGCCCAAGCGCTTCCACTACGCCTGCCAGTTCGTCAGCCTGGTGCGCAGGTCGCCCGCGCCCTCGCGCGCCACCCAGATGTTCGCCGACTGCCTGGTGGCGGCGCATGCGCCGGCCTGAGGCCCGGCGCTGCTTCTTCTATTCGTAGGCGACCGGCACGCGCTTGAGGTTGCACAGCAGCTCGTAGGCGATGGTGCCCGCGCGCCGCGCCACCTCGTTGACCTCGACCTGCGCGCCCCACAGCTCGACCCGGCTGCCGATGCCGGCCTCGGGCCGGGTGCTCAGGTCGACCGTCAGCATGTCCATCGAGACCCGGCCGATCAGGCGCGTCAACGCACCGTCGACCGCCACCGGCGTGCCGGTGCCGGCCAGGCGCGGATAGCCGTCGGCATAGCCCGCGGCCACCAGGCCCACGCGCGTGGGCGCGTCGGCCACGAAGGTCGCGCCATAGCCCAGCGCATCGCCGGGCTGCAGCGTGCGCACCGCGAAGACCTGGCTCTCGAAATGCATCACGGGGCGCAGCGGCTGCGCGCGCCCGTCCCCCGCTTCGCGCCAAGCCGGCGGCATCGGGTCCGCGCCGTAGAGGCAGATGCCGGGCCGCGCCCAGTCGCGCCGGGCGCCGGGCCAGCCGAGGAGGCCGGCCGAGTTGCTCAGGCTGCGGTCGCCGGGCAGTTCGCGGGTCGCGGCATCGAAGGCCGCGAGCTGGCGCGCCGTCATGTCGCGGCCGGGTTCGTCGGCCTGCGCCAGGTGCGTCATCAGCACGATGTCCGAGACCTTCCCACTGGCGCGCAAGCGCGCATGGGCGGCCGGCATGTCGGCCAGCGCGAAGCCGGCCCGGCCCATGCCGGAGTCGGCCTTGAGCCAGACCTGCAGCGTGCCCGGATGCGGATCGGCCTCGATCATGCGCAGCTGCACTTCGTGGTGCACCACCACCCACAGGCCCAGCGCATGGGCGGCCGCCAGTTCGTCGGCATCGAACAGCCCTTCGAGCACGAGGATGGGCGCGCGGATGCCGGCCGCGCGCAGGGTCGCGGCCTCGTCGAGGAAGGCGACCGCGAAGCCGTCGGCCTGCCCTTCCAGCGCCTGCGCGCAGCGCACCGCGCCGTGGCCGTAGGCATTGGCCTTGAGCACCGCCAGCGCGCGGCCGCCATGCAGCCGGCGCACCAGCGCGTAGTTGTGGCGCAGCGCACCGAGGTCGATGCGCGCACGGGATGGCCGGGTCATGCCGAGGCCGGGGTCGAGGCGGCCGAAGGCTGCAGCGCGCGATGGCGCGCGCCGTCGCTCGCATAGCGGTCGATGCCCAGGCCGCTGCTGCTGATCTCGGGGCGCCGGCCGGTCACCATGTCGGCGATCAGCTTGGCCGAACCGCAGGCCATGGTCCAGCCCAGGGTGCCGTGGCCGGTGTTGAGGAACAGGTTCGGGTACTTTGTCGCGCCGATCACCGGCGTGCTGTCGGGCGTCATGGGCCGCAGGCCGGTCCAGAAGCTCGCGGCCGCCACGTCGCCGCCGGGGAACAGGTCGGTCACCACATGCTCCAGCGTCGCCCGGCGCCGCGGGTCCAGCCGCAGGTCGAAGCCACCGAGCTCGGCCATGCCGCCCACGCGGATGCGGTCGTCGAAGCGCGTGACCGCGATCTTGTAGGTCTCGTCGAGCACGGTCGACTGCGGCGCGAAGGCCGGATCGACCAGCGGCACGGTCAGCGAGTAGCCCTTGACCGGGTAGACCGGCAGGTCGATCTCGGCCGACTGCAGGAAGCTGCGCGAGTAGCTGCCGAAGGCCAGCACGAAGCGATCGGCCTTCAGCACCTCGGCGCCCACGCGCACGCCGGTGATGCGGCCACCCTCGGTGATCAGCCCGTCGACCGACTGGCCGAAGCGGAAGTCCACGCCCAGGCCGCGCGCGAGTTCGCACAGCGCGGTGGTGAAGCGATGGCAGTCGCCGGTCTCGTCCTTGGGCAGGCGCAACCCGCCCGCGAGCCGGTCGCGCGCCTGGGCCAGGCTGGGCTCGACCGCCGCGAGCTGGTCGGCGCGCAGCAGCTCGTAGGGCACATTGCATTCCTCGAGCACCGCGATGTCGCGCTGCACCGCATCGACCTGCGCCTGGGTGCGGAACAGCTGCAGCGTGCCGCCGGTGCGCTGCTCGTACTGGATGCCGGTGTCGGCGCGCAGCTGCTGCAGGCAGGCACGGCTGTACTCGGCCACGCGCATCATGCGTTCCTTGTTGATCGCATAGCGCTCGGGCGAGCAGTGGCGCAGCATCTGCGCCATCCACTGCAGCTGGAACAGGCTGCCGTCGAGCCGGATCGCGAGCGGCGCGTGCTTCTGGAACATCCACTTCATGGCCTTGAGCGGAATGCCCGGCGCGGCCCAGGGGGTGGAGTAGCCGGGCGAGACCTGGCCCGCGTTGGCGAAGCTGGTTTCCAGCGCCGGCCCCGGCTGCCGGTCGAGCAGCGTGACTTCGGCGCCCGATTTCGCGAGGTAGTAGGCGCTGCTGATTCCGATGACGCCGCCGCCGAGGACGATGACTTTCATGACGAGACCCTGTGTGTGATCGGTGGAGTGATCCCACAAATTTAGGGCGGGAGGCCCCGCAAGTTCGATCGAACTTCGGGCCACTTGCAGTGAATCTTGCTGGCGCGCCCCCGCAAAGGCGGCGCCGGGAGTGAAAGGCCCGGCGCGGCCCCTAGCCGATCCCGAACAGCCGCCGCGCGTTGCCACCCAGCAGCGCCGCCTGCTCCGCGTCCGTCACGCCGGGGATGGCCGCCATCAGCGCATGCGGCGCATCGTGGCCCATGTCGAAGGGATAGTCGGTGCCCATCAGCACCTGCGAGGCGCCGACGACCTCGATCAGGTGGCGCAGCGCCATCGGCTCGTGGACCACGGTGTCGAAGAACATCTCGCGCAGGTAGTCGCGCGGCGCGCGCGCCATCGTCGCGGCCTCGGGGCGCACGGCTCGCGCATGGGTCGAGCGGCCGAGGCAGGTCGGCAGGTAGCCGCCGCCGTGCGCGGCCAGGATGCGCAGGCCCGGATGGCGGTCCAGCACGCCGCCGAAGATCAGCCGCGACAGCGCCACCGTGGTCTCCAGCGGCTGCCCGATGGTGTTGCTCAGGTAGTGGGTCGCGAGCCGCGCGCCGAGCTGGGTGCCGAAGGGGTGGAGGAAGACCACCGCCTGCAGCGCGGCGGCCATGGCCCAGAAGGGATCGAGCGCCGGGTCGTCGAGCTCCCGCCCCGCGGCCGAGGTCGAGATCTCCACGCCCTGCAGCCCCAGCCCCTGCACCGCGTGCGCGAGCTGGGCCGCGGCGCACGATGGGTGCTGCAGCGACACCGTGCCCAGGCCGCGCAGCCGCTCGGGGTGGGCCGCGCACAACGCCGCGATGTGCGCGTTCTGCAGCGCCACGATCTCCTCGGCCAGCGCCGGCTCGGCCCAGTAGTGGTACTGGTGCGGCGAGGGGCTCAGGACCTGCACGTCGACGCCCATCGCGTCCATGTCGGCGAGCCGCTGCGCCATGTCCATGAGCCGCGGCAGGGCCTGCGGCAGCATCACGGCCTGGTTGTGCGCGGCCGAGGCTGGGCCCATGCTTTGCTGCATCGCGGCCACCTCCGCCAGCTTGGCGGGGTGCCCGGCCACCAGCGCCTCGACCGCCGGCGTCACCACATGGCAATGCACGTCGACCGTGAAGGGCCGGGTGCCGGGCGCGGGTGCGCGGCAGGGCGCGCCGCCCTCGCCGCAGAGGTGCACCCACATCTCAGTGCGCGGCCTGCAGGCGCCGGTCGAAGATCGCGACCGCGCGCGTCCAGCCGGCCGAGGCCGCGCGGATCT
Source organism: Variovorax sp. J2P1-31 (assembly GCF_030317215.1). Classification (NCBI taxonomy): domain Bacteria; kingdom Pseudomonadati; phylum Pseudomonadota; class Betaproteobacteria; order Burkholderiales; family Comamonadaceae; genus Variovorax; species Variovorax sp. J2P1-31. The sequence continues at coordinate 1,144,462 of NZ_JASZYA010000002.1, read as the reverse complement.
TGTGCGGGAAGCAGGCGATGTGGAAGCCGGTGGGCGGCAGCGCCTCGAGGTTGTGCAGCTTCTCCAGGTGGCAGTAGCCGATGTCGCGGCCGGCCTTGTGGCCTTCCCACAAGAGCCGCGTGTCGCCGGTCTCCGCGAACTTCTGCGCGGTGTAGCTGAAGGGCGCGTCCCAGCTCCAGGCATCGGTGCCGGTGAGCCGCACGCCGCGCTCCAGCAGGTACATGGTGGCCTCGTAGCCCATGCCGCAGCCGGCGTTCACGAAGTCGTCGTGGCCGTAGCGCGAACCGGCGCGCGTGTTCACCACCACGATCTCCAGTGGCGACAGCGTGTGGCCGATGCGCGCCAGCTCGGCCTCGACCTGCGCGGCCGTGACCACGTGGCCGTCGGGCAGGTGGCGGAAGTCGAGCTTCACGCCGGGCTGGAAGCACCAGTCGAGCGGCACTTCGTCGATGGTGATCGAGGGCCGCGCGCCGCCGAGCTTGCCGTCCATCGTCGAATGGAAGTGGTAGGGCGCGTCGAGGTGGGTGCCGCTGTGGGTCGTGAGCCGCACCCATTCGGAGGCCGCGGCCTCGCCGTCGGGATAGTCCTCGGGCCGGGTGCCGGGCAGCAGCCGGGTGAACTCGTCCACGGTCTCGGCGTGGGCCTTGTATTCGATGCGCGGCGCCAGCGGCGGCGGGTCGGAGAGCACGTCGTTCTCCAGGTAGATCGACAGGTCGACGAAGGTGGTGGTCATGGTGGGTGGCTCGTGGGAATGGAGGAGGAAGAAGGAAGAAGGCGCGGGCTCAGGGCCGCTGCCAGCGCAGCAGCCGGCCCTCGAGCAGCGCCAGCAGCGCGTTGCTCGCCAGCCCGACGCCGCCCAGCAGCACGACGCCGGCGAACAGGTCGGCCGAGCGGAAGCTGCGCGCGGCCTGCACGATGGCCGTGCCTAGGCCCGACTGCGAGGCCAGCATCTCGCCGACGATGGCCAGGATCAGCGCCACGGTGAGCGACAGCCGCATGCCGCCCAGCACATCGGGCAGCGCATTGGGCAGGCCCACCTTCCAGATGAAGGCCGCGCGCGACAGCCGCAGCACGCGGCCGACCTCGAACAAACGCGGCTCGACGGCCGCGAAGCCGTGCACCGTGGCCAGCAGCACCGGCCAGACCGCGCCGAAGGCGATCACGCACAGCACCATCGACTGCGACAGGCCCATGAGCGCGATGGCCAGCGGCATGAGGGCCGAAGCCGGCAGCGGCCGCACGAACTCCAGCGTGGGCTGGACCCAGGCGCGCAGCGCGGCCGAGGTGCCGATCAGCGCCCCCAGCAGCACGCCCGCGATCGAGGCCAGCAGCCAGCCGTAGACCATGCGCTCCACCGTCTGCAGCAACAGCGCGAGCAGTTCGCCCTGGCGCAGGCCGTCGCGCAGTGCCTCGGCCGTGGCCAGCGGGCCGGGCAGGAACACCGCCGAGACCCACTCGAAATGCGCCGCCGCGCCCCACAGCAGCACGAAGGCCAGCACCACGCCGACGGCGGCCAGCGCCTCGCCGAAACGCGGCTTCATCGCCCGGCTCCCGTGGTCGCGAGGCCGCTGAACCAGCGCCGCTGCAAGGCCAGCAGGCCCGCGTTGAGGCCCCAGCCCAGCAGCCCGACCCAGGCCAGCACCGCGAGCATCAGCTCGGGCGCGAGGCTCTGCTGCGCCGAGAGCAGCGCATAGCCCAGGCCCTGCGGGTTGCTCGCGATCTCGGTCGTGACCGCCACCACCAGCGCGATGCCGATGCACAGCCGCAGCGCGACGAACAGCCGCGGCAGCGCGGCCGGCAGCACGATCTTGCGCACCCGCGCCGCCACCGGGAGGCGCAGCATCCGCCCCACTTCGAGCAGGCGCGCCGGCACGGCCTGCACCGCCGCATGGGACAGCATCAGCATCGGGAAGAAGACCGAGAAGCCGACCACGAAGATCTCCAGCCGGTAGCCGAAGCCGAACACCAGCATCGCGACCGGGATCAGCGCCACCGCCGGCAGCGGGCGCAGCAACTCGACCAGCAGCGCGCCGCGCGCGGCCACCCGGCGCGACAGGCCGAACCAGACGCCCACCAGCAGGCCCAGCGCACCGCCCGCGAGCAGGCCGCCCAGCATCGCGGCCAGGGTCTGCCAGGTGGCGTTCCAGAGACTGCCGTCGGCCAGCGCCTGCAGCAGCGCCTGGAGCACCGCGCTGGGCAGCGCGACGGCGTCGCTCTGCACCGGGCGCCAGCGCAGCAGCGCCTCGGCCGCCCCCAGCGCGCCCAGGGGCAGCACCCAAGCACGCCAGGCCCGACGGGCCTCGGCCGGCGACGCAGCGAGGATCGCGGCGGCCATCAGTGCGCCTCCAGCAGGTAGTCGTAGGCCTGGCGGCGCAGCCGCAGGAACTCGGGGTCCTCGCGCGTGGCCAGCTGGTTGCGCGGCCAGGGCAGCCGCACGGTGAAGGTCCGGGCCAGGCTCGAGGCCTCGCCGGGGTTGGCGCGCAAGGCCACCACCGTGTCGCTCAGGTAGATCGCCTCGTCCAGGTCGTGCGTGATGAACAGCACCGTGGTGCCGGTCTCGCGCACCAGCCGCAGCATCTCGTCCTGCAGGTCCTGGCGGGTCATGGCGTCGAGCGCGCCGAAGGGCTCGTCCATCAGCAGCACCGCGGGCCGCTGCGCCAGGCAGCGCGCGATCTGCACCCGCTGCTGCATGCCGCCCGAGAGCTGGCGCGGAAACTTCTCGGCATGCGCGGCCAGGCCGACCTTGGCCAGCAGTTCGGCGATGCGCGGGCCGCGCTGCGCGGCCGGCACCCTGGCCGCCTCGAGCGCCAGGCTCACGTTGCCGGCGACGGTGCGCCAGGGCAGCAGCGCGTTGGCATAGTCCTGGAACACGATCGCCACGTCGGGCGCCGGGCCGTCCACCGCCACGCCCTCGCGCCGCACCGCGCCGCGCGTGGGCGACACCAGGCCGGTCACCAGACGCAGCAAGGTGGTCTTGCCGCAGCCCGAGGGACCGACCACGCTCACGATCTCGCCGCGGCCGATCGAGAAGCTCAGGCGGTTGAGGATGCGCCGGCCGCTGAAGTCCAGGCCCAGCTCGTCGAAGGCGATGAGCGGGGCGGCGGCCTCGGCCGGTGCAGAGGCGTCGGCCGGCGGCACCACGCGCAACAGTCCACCCGCGCTCATGGCAGGATCACCGAGCCCAGCATGGGCTGCTTCTTGAGCATGTCCTGGGCGCGCATCGTGTCGACCCAGAAGCGCAGGTGCTCGTCGGTGAGCGTCGTGACCCAGTTCGGCCAGGGCGTGGCGCGCAGCACCGGCGGCGGCACCTTGAAGTACTTGCCGATGTCCTCGTAGCCCTGGTCCTTGTGGGCGTTGCCGAAGACGACGGCCTCCTGCACCGCGTCGCGGAAGGCCTTGACCGCGGCCGGGTTGGCCACCGCCCACTTGCGCGTCGACACGTAGAGCACCGACGAGAAGCCGTTGGCCAGCTCGTTCGAGAAGGCCGGCACCGCGGTGCCGATCTGGCCCTGCACGATGCGGCCGACGAAGGGCTCGGCCGTGGCCACCAGGTCGACGCTGCCGCCCTTGAGCACGTCGGGCATCTGCGGAATGGCGACCTCCACGAACGTCACCTTCTTCGGATCGACGCCGTGGTCGAGCAGCCACTTGCGCACCAGCAGGTGGAGGGTGGCGTTGAAGCCGGGCACGCCGACCTTCCGGCCCACCAGGTCGGCGGCCGTGTTCACGCTCAGGCCGTTGCGCACCACCAGGCCGACGCCGCGCGAGCGGGTCTCGTAGACGCCGCCGCCGGCCACGGCCACCAGGTCGAGGCCGCTGTCGGTGGCCTGCAGCAGCACCGGCGGCGTGGTGCCGCCGATCTGCACCGAGTTCGACACCACGGCGGCCGGCACGTTGGGGCTGACCGGGATCAGCTGCAGCTTGACGTCGAGCCCGTGCTTGGCGAAGAGGCCCTGCTCCTTGGCGATGAAGATGGCGCCGAACTCGGGCGTGGCGGTGTAGCTCACGGTGAGCGGGATGGCCGGCGTGGCGGCCTGCGCGGCGCCGAAGCCGGCCGCGAAGGTGAGCGTCAGCGCGAGGGCGAGAAGGCTGCGTCGTGGGATGGACATGGCGTCTCCTTGTCGTTCGTGGATGTCTGCGTGGTGGCCGTTCAGTGCCCGGCGGGCGCGGCCGCCAGCACCTGCTGGTCGATCGCGCCGAAGGGCGCGGGCACGGCCGCGTCGGGCCCGGCCTCGTCGAAGCGCGCCTCCATGCGCACCCGGTCGCCGAAGCGCATGAACTCGGTGCGCGGCGCGCCGTGCGCCAGGATCTCCAGCACGCGGCGTTCGGCGATGCACGAGGAGCCCGCCTCCGGCGCCGCGTTCGACACCGTGCCCGAGCCGATCACGGTGCCGGCCGACAGCCGCCGCGTGCGCGCCGCATGCGCGATCAGCTGGCCGAAGTGGAAGTTCATCGCGCCGCCATGCGCCTGGCCGAAGCGCTCGCCGTTCCAGCCCACGTGCAGCTTCATGTGGATGCGGCCCTCGTGCCAGGCGCTGCCGAGTTCGTCGGGCGTGATCGCCACGGGCGCGAAGCTGGTCGAGGGCTTGGCCTGCAGGAAGCCGAAGCCGGCCTTCATCTCGCGCGGGCCGAGCGCACGCAGGCTCCAGTCGTTGATCTGCACCAGCAGCCGCACATGGGCCAGCGCGCGTTCGGGGGCGACGCCCAGCGGCACCGCGTCGACGATCACGCCGAACTCGCCCTCGAAATCGATGCCCTGCGCCTCGTCGGGCAGCCGCACCACCTCGCGGGCGCCGAGGAAGTCGTCGCTCGCGCCCTGGTACATCACGGGCACGGTGTCGAACTCGGGGATGGGCGGCGTGTCGAAGGGGCGTTCCATCAGGCGGCCGTGGTGCAGGAAGGCCGAGCCGTCGCACCACTGGGGCGCGCGCGGCAGCGGCGCCATCGCGAGCGCGGGGTCGAAGTCGAAGGCCGCTTCGACATCGCCGGCGTTGAGCGCCGCAGAGCGCTGCTGCAGCGCGGGTGCGTGCCGGTCCCAGGACTCGAGCAGCGCCAGCAGTGTCGGCGCGATGTCGCGCGCATCGACGGCGCGCCGCAGGTCGCGGGAAACGAGGACCGGCCGGCCGTCGCGGCTGCCGTCGTGGAGGGTGGCGAATTTCATGGTGTCTCCGTGGTGGATGGATGGTGTTCTTCGTCCCAATGGACCATCGGCAGGCCGGCCACCGGCGCGCGGAAGCTGGGCAGCGTGCTGCCGCGCAGGCTTCCGAGGTAGACGGTGCGCAGGTCGGGCCCGCCGAAGGTGATGCTGGCCATCCAGGGCGCGAGGCTGCCGTGCGTCGCCTCGAGGATCTCGGGCGTGAGCTGGCCGGCGTCGAAGGCGCCCAGCAGCCGCGCCTTGGTGGCGGGATGGCTGTCGTCGAGCAGGGTCAGCAGTTCGCCCTCGGGCGTGATCGCCACCAGCTCGTCGCTGAAGATCAGCGTGATCCAGAGGTTGCCGAAGGCATCGAAGGCGAAACCGTCGGGAAAGCCCGGCAGGCGCGACGGCCCGTAGACCTCGCGCGCGCCCAGCGTGCCGTCGTCGGCCACGCGCAGCCGCGTGATGCGCTGGCCGGTGCTCTCGACCACGTAGAGCCACTCCTCGGCCGCATCGAAACGGATCTCGTTGGTGCCGCAGAAGCCCTCGGCCACGATGCGCAGGCCCTGCGCGTCGAGACGCGCGATGTAGCCGTCGGCGTTGCGCGTCTGGAGCTGGCGCGTCCAGGGCTGCTCGCGCGTGGTCACGGTGAGCCACACGCGGCCGCGCCGGTCGCGCAGCACATGGTTGGCCTTGCCCAGCGGGCGGCCGTCGATGCGGTCGTGCAGGGTCCGCAGCACGCCATCGCGGTCCATGCGCTCCAGCGCATCGGTGCCCCAGTTGGCGATCAGCAGGTCGCCGTTGGCGGCGAATGCGAGGCCGTTGGGCAACGAGACGACATCGCCGCGGCCCTCGACGCGCGGCGCGACCAGCCGCTGCGAGCGGTCCGGCGCGATGCGCATCACGCCGCCGCGTGCATCGGCCGCCCACAGCGTGCCGTCGCGTTCGGCCAGCACGCACTCGGGCCGCTGCAGCCCCTGCCCCACGTGGCGGATGGCGGCACGGTCGACCTGCCATCCCTTCAACGGATTGCGGGACGCATCGCTCATGGCAGCACGGCGGGAAACGAGGGCGGGATCGGCATGGGCGGCGATCCTACGGAGGCCCTCGCGCATCGGGAAATCGACTTTGGCGATCGCTGACATCGGCATCGCCGATAGTGGTAATCCCTAGGTCCATCGACCGCTCGAGGCCTGTCCATGGCATGCATGCCACGCGGCCGCGCCACGCACGGCGCGCCGTATCATGCGCTGCCCTTCACTTGCCTGAGCCATGCGATACCAACGCATCGATTTGAACCTGCTGGTCGCGCTGGATGTCCTGCTGGCGGAGCAGAACGTGACACGCGCCTCCGAGCGCCTGCACATGACGCAGTCGGCGACCAGCGGCGTGCTGGCGCGATTGCGCGACTACTTCGGCGATCCGCTGCTGGTGGCTGTCGGCCGCAGCATGAAGCTCACGCCGCTGGCCGAGAGCCTGGTGCTGCCGGTGCGCGACATCATCCTGCGCATCGACGCCACCGTCTCGATCAAGCCCGACTTCGATCCCGCGCTGGCGCAGCGCCACTTCATCATCATCGCCTCGGACTATGTCGCGCGCGTGCTGCTGGCCGAGGTGCTGCGCCGCGTGAGCCAGCTCGCACCGGGCCTGAGCTTCGACCTGCGCCCCACGCACCCGGGCATGGCGAGCGACCTCGACCAGGGCCTGGCCGATTTCCTGATCACGCCCGCGCACCTGACCGCCGACCAGCATCCGCAGGCCGTGCTGTTCGAGGACACCTACCAGGTCATCGCCTGCGCCCAGCACGCCACGCTGGGCGAAACCATCGACCTCGCGCAGTACACCGCGCTGGGCCACGTGGTCTACCAGGACGACCGCGGCGGCAACCCCTGGTTCGAGCAGTGGTACGCCAACGAATACGGCCGCACGCGGCGCATCGAGGTCATCACCCATGCCTTCACCCTGATGCCGCGCTTCCTGGTCGGCACGCAGCGCATCGCCACCATCCAGACGCGGCTCGCGCAGCAGTTCGCGCAGTCGATGCCGATCCGCGTGCTGGCACCGCCCATGGCCACGCCGCGCCTGACCGAGGTGCTGCAGTGGCACAGCCTGCGCGAGAGCGACCCGGGCACCGCGTGGATGCGCGACCAGCTGCTCGAGGTCGGGCAGCGGCTGCCGGTGCTGGGCTGAGCGCGTCGCCGCCTCGCCGGACCGCACCAGCGCGCGTCCGACACCGGCGGCGCTTCAACGCGCCGACGCGGGCCGCGGCACGCTGCCCCTGCGGTACGCATCCACCACGTCGAGAAAAGCCAGCAGCACCGGCGAGCGGTCGTCGCGGCGGTAGAGGCAGCTCAGCTCCACGTCGTTGAGGTCGCTGGCGCGCAGCGGCCGGTACACCATGTTGGGCAGGCGCAGGTTCATCGCCGGCTCGGTCGTGATGCAGACGCCGAAGCCGGCCGAGACCAGCGCCACGCAGGTCAACACGTCCTCCACCTCCTGCTCCACCCGCAGGCGCAGCTTGGCGCGCTGGAAGGCCGCGGTGACGGCCTGCGCCAGGCCCGCGATCGGCAGGTTGGGGTAGAGGATCATGGGCTGGTCCTCGAGGTCGCGCAGCGAGACGGTCTTGCGCGCGCACAGCGGGTGCTTGTCGTAGAGGCCGACCACCAGCTTCTCGCGCCGCACCGGCTCGACCGCAATGTCGGGCGCCTCGGGCACCAGGCGGTTGAAGCCGACGGTGATGCGCCGCTCGCGCAGCGCCTCGAGCTGCTCGATCTTGCTCATGGTGTGCAGGCCGATCTGCACGTCGGGCCGCTGCGCATGGAAGCGCGCGAGCAGCTGCGGGATCACGCTGAGCACGCTGGCGGTGAAGATGCCGATCTCGATCTTGCCGCCCAGGCCGCGCGCCGCGCGCAGGGTGCGCTCCTCGGCCAGGCGGGCCAGCGACAGCACGTTGGGAACCTCCTCCAGCAGCGCCTGCCCGGCGACCGTGAGGTCCACGCCCTTGGCGGTGCGCACGAACAGCGCCACGCCCATGCCCTCCTCCAGCGCGCGGATCTGGCGCGTGAGCGGCGGCTGGGTCATGTGCAGCTTCTCGGCCGCGCGCGAGAAGTTCCGCTCTTCGGCGAGCGCGAGGAAAAGGCGCATCTGTCGCAGGTCCATGGGTTCTCCTGTTCAATACCCAAAGGGTATCAAACCTGGAAAAATCGGTATTTGACCGTATCGAAGGTGCTGCGGATGATCAGGCCCCACAAGGAGACCTCGATCCCATGACACCCCAGCAACACCTGCAGGCCGCGGCCGCGCTGCGCGACGCGGCGCGCACCGGCCACTTCATCGCGCCGCTGCGCGAACAGTTCACCGACATCACCGGGGACGATGCCTACGCCATCCAGAAGATCAACACCGAGCTGCGCGTGCAGCAGGAAGGCCGGCGTGTCGTCGGCTGCAAGATCGGCCTGACTTCGCGCGTGGTGCAGCAGCAGCTCGGCGTCGACCAGCCGGACTTCGGCGTGCTGTTCGACGACATGGTCTACGGCGACGGCGAGCTGGTGCCGGCCGAGGTGCTGCACCAGCCCAAGGTCGAGGCCGAGATCGCCTTCGTGCTCGGCCGCGACCTCGACATGGCGCTGCCCGGCCACGCCGACCTGATCCGCGCCATCGACTACGCGCTGCCCGCCATCGAGATCGTCGGCAGCCGCATCGCCGCCTGGAACATCAAGTTCGTCGACACCGTCGCGGACAACGCCTCGGCCGGCGCCTACGTGCTGGGCACCACGCCGCGCAAGCTGGCCGACTTCGACCTGCGCCTGGCCGGCATGGCCATGCTGCGGCGCGGCGAGCCCGTGTCGACCGGCGCCGGCGCGGCCTGCCTGGGCCATCCCCTCAATGCCGTGGTGTGGCTGGCCCGCACCATGGCGCGGCTGGGCGCACCGCTGCGCGCGGGCGACCTGGTGCTCTCGGGCGCGCTCGGCCCGATGGTGGCCGTGACGCCGGGCGACATCTTCGAGACCCACATCAACGGCCTGGGCAGCGTGCGCGCGGCCTTCGCGGCAGCCCCTGGCGGAGACAAGGCATGAACGACACCACGACCCCTTCCATCGAGCACTTCGCCGAGCTGCTCGACAGCTGCGCGCGCGAGGCCCGCGAGCTGCCGCAGATCGATCCCGAGAACCGCCTCGGCCTCGACGAAGCCTATGCGATCCAGGCCGCGTCGATCCGGCGCCGCATCGCGCGCGGCGAACGCCGCGTGGGCGTGAAGATGGGCTTCACCAGCCGCGCCAAGATGCTCCAGATGGGGCTGTCGGACGTGATCTGGGGCCGGCTCACGTCCAGCATGCAGGTGGAGGAAGGCACGGCCATCGACTTCTCGCGCTTCGTGCATCCGCGCTGCGAACCCGAGCTGGCCTTCGTGCTCAAGAAGCCGCTGGCGGGCGACGTGACCGGGCCGGAAGCGCTGGCCGCGGTCGAGGCCATCGCGCCGGCGCTGGAGATCATCGACTCGCGCTACCAGGACTTCAAGTTCACGCTGCCCGAGGTGATCGCCGACAACGCCTCGTCGAGCGCCTTCGTGGTCGGCCCCTGGAGCGATCCGCGCCGGGTGGACTTCGGCAACCTCGGCCTCACGCTGAACATCGACGGCCGCGTGGCGCAGGTGGGCTCCACCGCCGCGCTGCTGGGCCACCCGCTGCGTTCGCTGGTGGCGGCCGCGCGGCTCTCGGCCGCGGCCGGCGAGCCGCTGCAGGCCGGCTGGATCGTGATGGCCGGCGGCGCCACGCCGGCCGAATGGATCCGCCCGGGCCAGTACGTCTCGGTCGAGATGGAAAAGCTCGGCCAGGCCGGCTTCCACCTGAAGGGCTGAGCCGCCTTTCCTTCGCCCCCACAACACCAGGAGACAGACACCATGAGTTCCACCCCCGCCAAGCCCTTCGACCCTTCGGTGATCGAGCGGGTCATCGGCCCCTGCCTAGAAGGCCAGCAGAGCCCCGAGGCACGCGGCCAGGTCTACCGCGACCTGCTGGGCTACGTGCCGCCGCGCATCCAGTCGCGCTTCCATGTCACGGGCGCGCTGGACCCGAAGATGCTCGACCTGCAGGAGCAGATGCGCACGCACGCCATGTACACCGACGTGCTCGACCCCAAGACCGTGCAGCTGATGCTGTTCGGCATGCTGCTGATGGACATGAACGACGCGGCCACCACGCACGGCCTGGCGGCGCGGCGCGCGGGCGCGGGCTGGGACGAGATGCAGGCCGTCATCAGCCTGTGCTTCCTGTTCCGCGGCCTGCCCGCGGCCAACCGCGGCGCCGACATCCTGGCCGATCTCGCCCAGCGCGAGGACGCCGCCTCGAAGGCCGCCGCAGCGTGAGCACGCCCACCACCGCGGGCGTTGCGGCACCGCCGTGCCCGGGCCCGGACCGCAACCTCCGCCGGCCGCGCTTCACGCTGCCGCGCGGCGCCGTCGACACGCATGCGCATGTCTTCGGCCCGCAGGCGCGCTACCCCTTCTCGCCCGAGCGCAGCTACACGCCCGAAGACTGCACGGTCGACCAGTACCGCACCCTGCTCGACACGCTGGGCATCGCCCGCTGCGTGCTGGTGCAGGGCGGCGCGCACGGCACCGACAACCGCGCCACGCTCGATGCGATCGAGGCGCTCGGCCCGCGCGCCCGCGGCATCGCGGTGATCCGGCCCGGCCTCTCGCCAGAAGCGCTGCAGGCGCTGCACGACGGCGGCATGCGCGGCTGCCGTATCTCGACCGTGGTGCGCGGCGGCGCGAACTTCGAGCACCTGGAAGCGCTGGCCGAGGCCACGCATGCGCTGGGCTGGCACCTGGTGCTGCACCTGCGGCACTCGGCCGAGCTGACGGCGCTGGCCCCGCGCCTGCGCGCCCTGCCCAAACCCTTCGTGCTCGACCACCTGGGCCATGTGCTGGGCAGCGAAGGCACGCAGAGCGAAGGCTTCGCGGCCGTGATGGACCTGCTGGACACCGACCGCTGCTGGGTCAAGCTGGCCAGCCTCTACCGATCGTCCTCGCTGCCCTACCCGCACCCCGACATGCTGCCGATGGTGCACGCGGTCGCGCAGGCGCGGCCCGACCGGCTGCTGTGGGGCACCAACTGGCCGCACCCGATCCATGCGGGCGCGATGCCCAACGACGCCGACACCGTCGACCTGATCCCGCTCTGGGTCCCCGACCCCGAGGTGCAGCAGCAGATGCTGGTGCGCAACCCGGCACGGCTGTACGGCTTCGACGACTGACCCCCGAACAGAAGACAACTGGAACAGAACAATGAAGACAAACCCGATTCGACACCTCGCCCGCCTGCTGGCCTGCGGCACGCTGATGGCCTTCGCCACCGCCGGCATGGCACAGAGCTTCCCGAGCCGCCCGATCACCATCGTGGTCCCGTTCCCGCCGGGCGGCACCACCGACATCCTGGCGCGCGCCGTGGCCGAAGGCATGGGCCGCGAGCTCAAGCAGACGGTGATCGTCGACAACCGGCCCGGCGCCGGCGGCAACGTGGGCACCGAGGTGGTGGTGCGCGCCAAGCCCGACGGCTACACGCTGCTGGTCAGCACCGCGGGCCCGCTGAGCATCAACCAGCATCTCTACAAGCGCCAGGGCTACGACCCGGCCAAGGACCTGTCGCCGATCGGCATGCTGGCCTCGGTGCCGATCGTGCTGGTGACGAACCCCGCGCAGCCCTACAAGACGCTGGCCGAGTTCATCGCCTACGCCAAGTCGCATCCGGGCAAGCTCTCGTACGGCTCGCAGGGCAACGGCACCACCAGCCACCTCACCATGGAACTGCTCAAGTCGCAGGCCGGCCTCGACCTGGTGCACGTGCCCTACCGCGGCAGTTCGCCGGCGGCCAACGACCTCATGGGCGGCGCGATCCAGGTGATGTTCGACAACTCGCCTTCGACCCTGCCCTTCGTCGAGTCGGGCCGCATGCGCGGCCTGGGCGTGGCGACGGCGCAGCCGGTGGCGGCGATCAAGGGCCTGCCGGCCATCGCGGAGAGCGTGAAGGGCTTCGAGTCCGTCGCCTGGTTCGCGATCGTCGGCCCGGCCGCCCTGCCCGCCGACGTGCTGCACAAGCTCAATGCGGCGGTCAACACCACGCTCAAGCGGCCCGACCTGGTGCAGCGCTTCGCGGCCACCGGCGTGGAACTGACCGGCGGCGAGCCCAAGGCACTGGCCAGCTTCATGCAGGCCGAGAGCATCAAGTGGGGCAAGGTGGTGCAGTCCGCCGGCGTGAGCCTCGACTGACCCGCCTCGCCGCCTCCACCCCAGAAATTCCATCACCATCCACAAGGGAAACCCATGCCCATCGTCCACATCCAGATGCTCGAGGGGCGCGACGCCGCCACCGTGAGCCAATGCCTGCGGGAGGTCGCGCGCGTAGTGCACCAGACGCTCAGCGCGCCGCTGGAGACCATCCGCGTCGTCGCCACCGAGGTGCCGCACACCCACTGGGCCATCGGCGACCGCACGCGCAGCGACATCGAGGCCGAGAAGAAGGCGGCCAAAGCGGAGCCGGCATCGTGAGCGCCCGGCTCAAGGTCGCGATCATCGGCCCCGGCAACATCGGGACCGACCTGATGATCAAGGTGATGCGCAACAGCCAGCACCTGGAGATGGGCGCGATGGTCGGCGTGGACCCGGCCTCGGAAGGCCTGCAGCGCGCCGCCCGCCTGGGCGTCGCGACCACGGCCCAGGGCCTGGACGGCCTGCTCGCGCTCGAGGTCTTCCCCGACATCGACATCGTCTTCGACGCCACCTCGGCCGGCGCGCACGCCCGCCACAACGAGGTGCTGCAACAGCACGGCGTGCAGGTGATCGACCTGACGCCCGCGGCCATCGGCCCCTACGTGATCCCGGCCATCAACCTCGAGGCCGAGAACGCCAGCAACATGAACATGGTGACCTGCGGCGGGCAGGCGACGATCCCGATCGTGGCGGCCGTCTCGCGCGTGGCCAAGGTCTACTACGGCGAGATCGTGGCCTCGATCTCCAGCAAGTCCGCCGGCCCGGGCACCCGCGCCAACATCGACGAGTTCACCGAGACCACGCGCGCCGCGATCGAGAAGCTGGGCGGCGCCCAGCGCGGCAAGGCCATCATCGTGCTGAACCCGGCCGAGCCGCCGCTGATCATGCGCGACACGGTGTTCGTGCTGTCGGAGCCCGCCGACCAAGCCGCGGTGGAACGCAGCATCGAACAGATGGTGGCGAGCGTGCAGGCCTATGTGCCGGGCTACCGCCTGAAGCAGCGCGTGCAGTTCGACGTGGTGCCGCCCGAGGCGCCGCTCAACATCCCCGGCCTGGGCCCGCGCCACGGCCTCAAGACCTCGGTGTTCCTCGAAGTCGAGGGCGCCGCCCACTACCTGCCGGCCTACGCCGGCAACCTCGACATCATGACCTCGGCCGCCCTGGCCTGCGCCGACATGATGGCCCGGCGCCGCATCGCCGCCGGCATCGCGCGCGGCCTGAAGGAAGCAGCATGACCGCCACCAAGAAACTCTACATCTCCGACGTGACGCTGCGCGACGGCAGCCACGCCATCCGCCACCAGTACAGCCTGGCCAATGTGCGCGCCATCGCGGCCGCGCTCGACGCCGCCGGCGTCGACAGCCTCGAGGTCGCGCACGGCGACGGCCTGGAAGGCTCGAGCTTCAACTACGGCTTCGGTGCCCACACCGACGTCGAGTGGATCGCCGCCGCCGCCGAGAGCGTGAAGCACGCGAAGATCGCGACCCTGCTGCTGCCCGGCATCGGCACCACGCACGACCTGCGCAATGCCTACGACGCCGGCGCGCGCGTGGTCCGCGTGGCGACCCACTGCACCGAAGCCGACGTCTCGCGCCAGCACCTGGAGTACGCGCGCGAACTGGGCATGGACCCGGTGGGCTTCCTGATGATGAGCCACATGACCACGCCGCAGAAGCTGGCCGAGCAGGCGAAGCTCATGGAGAGCTATGGCGCCACCTGCGTCTACGTGGTCGACTCCGGCGGCGCGCTGGGCATGCAGGACGTGCGGGATCGCTTCCGCGCCTTCAAGGAGGTGCTCAAGCCCGAGACCGCCACCGGCATCCATGCGCACCACAACCTGAGCCTGGGCGTGGCGAATTCCATCGTGGCCGTCGAGGAAGGCTGCGACCGCATCGACGCCAGCCTGGCCGGCATGGGCGCGGGCGCGGGCAATGCGCCGCTGGAGGTCTTCATCGCCGCGGCCGCGCGCCTGGGCTGGAACCACGGCTGCGATCTCTACCGCCTGATGGACGCGGCCGACGACCTGGTGCGCCCGCTGCAGGACCGCCCGGTGCGGGTGGACCGCGAGACGCTGGCGCTGGGCTATGCGGGCGTGTACTCGAGCTTCCTGCGCCATGCGGAGGCCGCGGCGCAGAAGTACGGCCTCAAGACCGTGGACATCCTGGTCGAGCTGGGCCGGCGCAAGATGGTCGGCGGCCAGGAAGACATGATCGTCGACGTGGCGCTGGACCTGCTCAAGCCGCGCGAACAGGCGGCGGCGCACGCCGGCTGAGCCGGCCTCAACGGCGCGCGGGCAGCACCATGCCCGTGCAGGCGCCGAAGCCGATCGACACGAAGCCCGGCGCGGCGCTGCGCGCGGAGATCAGCACCTCGTCGCCGTCTTCGAGGTAGGTGCGCTCCTCGCCATTGGGCAGCGTGACGCCGCGCCGGCCCGCCCGCGTCAGTTCGAGCAGGCAGCCCAGCCGATCGTCCGTCGGGCCGGAGACGGTGCCGCTGCCCAGCAGGTCGCCGGTCTCCAGCCGGCAGCCGTTGCTCGCCTGGTGCGCGAGCATCTGGCCCACCGTCCAGTACTGGTCGGCGAAGCGCGGGCGCGCGAGCACCGCCGGTGCGCTGCGGGCACGCCGCATCGCGGGCGTCCGCAAGCGGATCTCCAGGTCGATGGACAGCCCGCCCCGCAGCCGGTCCGACGCCTCGTCCAAGCAGGGCAGCAGGGGTGCTGCGCCTGGTTCGCGCGGCGCGGCCGGGACCCGGAAAGGCGCCATCGCCTCGGCGCTCACGACCCAGTCGCCCACCGTGGAGAAGAAGCTCTTGGACAGGAAGGGCCCCAGCGGGCTGGACTCCCAGGCCTGCAGGTCGCGCGCCGACCAATCGTTCAGCAGGCTGAAGCCGAACACATGCCGCGGCGCATCCTGGAGCGCGATGCGATCGCCCAGCGCGCTGCCCTGCCCCACGTACACGCCCAGTTCGCATTCGAAGTCGAGCGCCTGGCTGGCCTCGAAGACGGGCACCGATTCGTCCGGCCGCAGGAACTGTCCCATGGGCCGATGGAACGCGGTGCCGCTCGCGCCCAGCGTGGAGGCGCGGCCGTGGTAGGCCACCGGGTGGGCATGGAAGTTCGGCAGCACCGGGTTGTCGGGGCGCCGCAGTTGTCCGCAGTTCCGCGCATGGTGCAGGGAGGTGTAGAAGTCGGAGAAGTTGCGCACGTCGACCGGCCGCAGCATCGTGAGCCCGTGGCGCGGGAACAGGCAGGCATGCAGGCGCCTGTCGATGCACGCATCGGCGCGCAAGGCCCGAGAGAGATCGCGGCGCAGTGCCGACGCATGGCCTGCCGGCAGCGCCATCAGGCCGTTGAGCCAGCCGTCCCGGCAGGCGCGCACGCCCTGCGCTGCCGCGCCGCCCAGCACGCCCGCATCGGTCGCGGCCACGAGGTCCAGCACGGCGTCGGAGATCGCGACCCCGAGCGTGGGCCGGCCGGTGAGCGGCGAGACGAAGCGGCCGAAAGGCAGGTTCTGGATCGGGAAGTCGGCGGCATCCGCGGCGCTGGCGGGGACCCAGCTTCGCAGGGCCGGGTCGTGGGTTTCGTTGAGCATGGAATGGCTTTCGGTCGAGTGCACGGCCGCGACACGGCGCCGCGGCGCCATGCCTGCGATGCCGGATCGGGAGTGCGATGGAGCGGCGCGCGCGGCCGCGGCGCCGGACGGCCTCAGACGCCGTCGAAAGGGTCGGCCATGCCGGGCGGCAAGGCCACCCGATGCGCCACCAGCGTGATCGCCACGTTGGTGTAGTGGCCCAGCAGCGCGGTCAGGTCGACCAGGCCCACGGTGCCCAGCGCCTGCCAGGCACGCGCGTAGGTGTCGTCGTCGACCTGGCGCGTGGCGAGCAAGGCGGCGCAATAGCCGTGCACCGCGGCATCGAGCGCATCGTCGAAGGCCGGCACCCGGCCGCGCCGGAGCGCGTCGATCACGGCCTCGGACAGGCCCGCCTCCCGTGCCGCGGGCGCGTGCGCCAGCCACTCGAAGCCCGCCCGCCAGTGGCGCGCCACCAGCAGGATCGTGAGTTCGCGCGCACGCGCCGGCAGCCCCGAGGCCTTGAGCGCATCGCCCAGCCCGGCCCAGGCCTGGGCGAGCGGCAGGTCGTGGACCAGGATCGTCCGGGGGCCGACGACCGCGCCGAGCGCCGCGGCCGTGCGCTCGAGCAGGCGTCGCTGGGCCGGGTCCAGCGCCTCGGCCGGCGGCGCGGTGATGCGGGGCGCATTCATCGGCGGCCTCCCTGCGGGGTGGCAACGCGGGCCTGCAAGGGGGTCGGGGAAGGAATGAGCAGCATCAATGCGCGCGTGTCATGCATGGCGATGGGGATGGAAGCGGCGCCGGAATGGCGATGGCGCAAGGCTAAGGCTTCGGCGCGTCGAGGCCACCGGCACGCGCGCATAGCAGGCATAGCGCGCTGGGCATCGCCAGGCCCGCCCTCAGCGCGGCGCCACCGACCAGGTGCCGCGCTGCTCGAGTTCGCGCGCCAGCTGCAGCACCAGCGCGCGCACCTCGCGCGTGGCGCGGGTGCTGTTGCGCGTGGCGTTCTCGCCCAGCACCACGGTGCGCACGATCGCAGGGTCCTCGATCGGCGCGGCCTGCAGCTGGCCGGCCTCGACCTCCCAGGCCACCGCCTGCTGGACCAGCACGGTGTAGGCCGCGTGATGCATCACGATCTGCTTGAGGATGTGGATCGACTCGGCCTCGGCGATCACGTCGAAGGCCACGCCGCGCTCGCGGGCGATCGCCTCGAGCCGGCTGCGCAGCCCGTTGGGGCGACTGGGCAGCACCAGCTGCAGCCCGTCGAGCCGCTCGAAGGGCACCGCGGCGCCGGCCGTGAGCGCATCGCCCCGCGGCCCGACGAGAAAGGCCTGGGCCAGCGCCACCTGCTCGGTCTTGTGCTCCAGGTTGCGTCCGTCGTCGAACAGCAGCGCGAGGTCGAGTTTGCCGTTGGCCAGCCACTCGTCGAGCTGCCGGTTGGAGCCGTCGGTGAACTGCAGCCGCACACCGGGCATCCTTTTCTGCACCAGCCGGCACAGCGGTCCCACGATGTGCTGTGTGGTGGACGAGAGGATGCCGATGCGGACCTCGCCCGAGGGCAGGGCCGCGCTGGCGTGGATCTCCTCGAACACATCGGCGGCTTCGCGCAGCAGCGACAGCACGCGCGGGTAGGTGCGCTGGCCCAGGTCGGTCAGCGCCACGCCGCGGCCATTGCGATGGAACAGCGCGCCGCCGCATTCGCGCTCCAGCGCATGGATCTGCCGGCTCACGGCCGGCTGCACCGTGCCCAGCGCGATCGCGGCCTTGGTCAGGCTCCCGGCCTCGGCCACTTCCACGAACACCTTCCAGCGGGTGAGATCGAGATGCAAGAGTTTCATAAGAAGGCGGCGCGCGGCCGAAACCGCGGCTCCGGCATGACGGCGACGTCGTTCGCATCGCGTCAGGAATCGGTCGGCGATCTTATCAAGCGAGGGGGACGAAAGGCCCGGCCGATCCAGTGCCGCACAGGCATAGCTGGTATCGCCCGCGGCCGGGGCCAGGCGACGCGATGGCGCCTAGAGTCGCCCTGTACCCCGCGTCGGACGACCGGCGTCCCGGCACCGCGCCGAGCTGCCGCGAGTCCGCCAGACCATCCAGGAGACAAGAAATGAACCCCCTTCGCCGCGCACTGCTTGGCACCGCCGCGCTGGCCCTCGCCATGGCCGCGCATGCCCAGGGCAGCTACCCCTCGCAACCGATCCGCATCATCGTGCCCTTCCCGCCCGGCGGGCCGGCCGATGCACTGGCGCGGGTCGTCTCGAACAAGCTCGCGCCGCTGCTCGGCCAGCCGGTGCTGGTCGACAACCGGGCCGGCGCCGGCGGCACGCTGGGCGTGAACCTGGTGGCCAAGTCCAGGCCCGATGGCTACACCCTGGTGCTGGTCGGCCCGGGCCCGCTGGTCGTGCTGCCCTCGGTGGCGCGGCTGCCCTACGACCCGCTGCGCGACCTGCAGCCGATCACGCAACTGGTGACCGCGCCCATGGTGGTGCTCACCAGCGGCACCTCGCGCTTCAACTCGCTGGGCGACGTGGTCAAGGCCGCGCGGGCGCGCCCCGGCACGCTGAACTACGCCTCCTCCGGCGCGGGCAACTCGAACCACATCGCCTCCGAGCTGCTCAAGCGCGAGACCGGCATCGACATGCAGCACGTGCCGTACAAGGGCGCCGGCACCGCGCTGACCGCGCTGATGGCGGGCGACACCGAAGTCGGCATCCTCGACATGCCGGGCCTGCCGGCGCAACTGCAGGGCGGCCGCCTCAAGGCATTGGCCGTGACCAGCGCGCAGCGCTCGCCCATGCTGCCCGAGGTGCCGACCACGGCCGAGGCCGGCTACCCGTCGGTGCAGGCCACCAGCTGGTTCGGCCTGTTCGCGGCCGCGCAGACGCCGCGCGAGGTGGTGATGAAGCTCAACCGGTCGGTGGTGAGCGTGCTCAAGGAGCCCGACGTGCAGGAGGCGGTGACCAAGCTGGGCGCGCAGATCGTCGCCGGCTCGCCCGAGGCCTTCGAAGCCTTCGTGCGCAGCGAGGCCGGCCGCTGGGGGCCGATCGCGGTGTCGGTCGGCATCCGGCTGGAGTGAGCATGAAGTCCATGCGCCGGAGTCCTTGCGGATGAGCCCCCTCCCCCTCACCACGGAATCACCTTCGGGCTTCGCGGGGAACGCCGGCTGGGACTGCCATGCCCACCTGTTCGGCCCCTACCGGCGCTACCCGCTGGCCCCGCACAGCACGCACACCCCGCCCGAAGCCACGGTCGCGCAGTACCTCGCGCTGCTGCAGCGGCTGGGCCTGTCGCACGGCGTGCTGGTCCACCCCGGCGCCTACGGCGAGGACCATCGGCTGCTGCTGGACACGCTGGCGCGGCATCCCGCGCTGCGGGGCGTGGTCGTCGTGCGACCCGGCATGGCGCTGCCGCTGGCAGGACTGCGGGCGCGGGGCATCCGCGGCGCGCGCTTCAGCCACCGGCACGGCGCCAACCTGCCCGGCAGCGCCTCCTTCGACGATCTCGGCCGCATGGCCGGCACGCTCGCCGACCATGGCCTGCATGCGGAGCTCTGGACCGACAGCGCCAGCCTGCCCGGCGTCGCGGCGCGGCTGAAGGCCTTGCCGGTGCCGGTGGTGATCGACCACATGGGCGGCTTCGACCTCGGCGCGGGCGTGGACGGCCCGGGCTTCCGCTGCCTGCTCGAGCTGCTCGAATGCGGCCATGTCTGGGTCAAGCTCTGCGTCTACCGCAACGTGCCCGGCATGACCGACCTCGAGGCCGGCCGCCCCTTCCACGACCGGCTGGTGCGGGCGAACCCGCAACGCCTGCTGTGGGGCAGCGACTGGCCCCACCTGCGCGTGAGCCCCGCGCCCGATGCCGCCCGGCTGCTGCGGACCTTCACGCAGTGGGTGGGCGACGACGCGACCGTTCGGCGCATCCTGGTGACGAACCCCGCCGCCCTCTACGGCTGAGCGCAGGCGGCTCAGCCGCCGCGATCGGTCGCGGCCAGGCCCTCGAGCGCCAGGCCGTAGCCCAGCAGGTCGTGCATGCGGCGGCGCAGGTCCTGCGTGAGCAGCACGCGGGTGTAGCGCCGCACCAGCCGGGGTTGCTGCAACAGCTGCCGCGCCAGCGCCCAGGCGCGCGGCAACAACTCGTCGGCCTGAAGCACTTCATGGACCAGCCCCCATTCCTGCGCCTGCCGCGCCGACAGCGTCTGGGCCGTGAGCAGGAAATAGCGCCCGCGGTTGCCGCCCAGCAGCGCGGGGAAGACCACATGCATGCCGTCGCCCGGCACCAGGCCGCCGTTGAAGTGCGCCGAGTCCTGGAAGGCGGCCTGCTCGGACGCGAGCACGATGTCGCACAGCACCGGGATCTCGGCATGCCGCACGGCCGGGCCGTTGACGGCGGCGATCATCGGCACCTCGATGTCCAGCAGGTTGTGCAGCAGCCGCTTGCCTTCCCAGTAGAGATGGTCCCAGGTGGTGGGCGTCATGGTGCCGCTGAGCCGATGGCCACCGGGCTGCACCGCCGGGCCCGAGAATGCATCGCCGCAGCCCGTGAGGATGACCACCTCGTTGTCCTTGTCGCGGCCCACGTCGAGGAAGGCCTGCTCCAGTTCGCCATGGGCCTGGAGGTTCCAGCGCAGCGGCCCGCCCTCGGTGTGCAGCATCATCTCGAGGATGCCGTCCTCGCGCCGCATGCGGATGAAGCGGTAGCGCGTCGCATAGTCCTCGAAGCGGCTCATGGCTGCGCCTCCGCGCCGGCCGCCAGCGGCTCGGCATCGATCAGCACGAACAACAGCCGGCAGGGCCGCTCGCTCCGGTTGCTCCAGGCGTGGTTGGTGCCGCGCTGCACCAGCATGTCGCCGGCGCGCATCAGCGTCTCGCCTTCGTCCATCAGCGCCCACACCTCGCCGTCGAGCACCACCGCATAGTCGAGCGAACGGGTGCGGTGGAAGGCCGGGTGGCGCAGGCGTTCGCCCGTCAATGCCTCGGGCGCGCCGTAGACCTCGAACACCTGCCTGAGCCGGGTGAAGTCGCGCTGCGTGTCGGGCGGCAGGTCGATCACCCGCAGCACGGTGCCGCCCTCGGGTGGCGCCAGCCGGAAAGTGTCGGCGAGCGACGGCGAGAAGCCCGCATCGTGGTTGGAGGCCGGCGTCCGCGTGCTCTGCCAGATCTCGTGGATCGCATGGGCGGGGTTCTGGCCCGGGTGGTAGGGCGCGGTCATCGGGGCATCGGAGACGAAGCAGGAACGCCCCTGGGCGTCATGGCCGGTGACGAGGCGTCGGATGGGGGGCAGCGGTACGGGCACGGCAGTGGATCCTTTGGGGGGGAGTGGGTCGAACACGCACACGAGTCTGGCGCGCGACACCCGTGGCTGCTCCCTGCGCGCAGGCGGTTCAGCTATGCGATCGCCGCTATGGCATGCGCGGTTGGCGTTCCTAGAATCGCGGCCCATGACGAACTGGATCGAAGCCAACGGCGCGAGTTTTCGCTACGACCTGCAGCGCCGCGGCGCGGCGCGCACGCTGGTGCTCGTGCACGAGATCGGCGGTGCCATCGAGAGCTGGGACGAGGCCCTGCCGGTGTTCGCGCAGGGCTTCGATGTGCTGCGCTACGACCAGCGCGGCTTCGGCCTGTCGGAGAAATGCGATGCACTGGAGATCGACGGCATGGTGGCCGACCTGCGCGCGCTGCTGGACGCGCTGGCGCTGACCGCGCCGGTGTGCCTGGCCGGCGCGGCCATGGGCGCGGGCATCGCGCTCGCCTTCGCGCATGCCCACCCCGGGCGCACGCAGGGGCTGGCGATCGCCAGTCCGGCGCTGGGCTATGCACCGGGCACGGCGCCAGCCACGCTGGAGCGGCGTGCGGACATCGTGCTGCGCGAAGGCATGCGCGCCACCACCGACCTGGGCTTCGAACGCTCCTACCCCGCGGCGCTGCGCACGCCGCAGGCGGCGCGGCTGCGCTTCGAGCGCTACCGCCGGCGCTGGCTCGGCAACGATCCGCAGGGCGTGGCCGCGATCAGCCGCGTCGCCTCGCGCATGCACCTGGCGCCGCTGCTGGGCACGCTGCAATGCCCCACGCTGGTGATGGGCTGCACGCACGACGAGATCCGGCCGGCCGCGCAGAGCCGCCGCATCGCCGAGCAGATCCCCGGCGCCCGCTTCGTCGAGATCGCCTCGGGCCACTTCGCCGCGGTGCAGACGCCGGCGCTCTTCGCCCACACGGCCTCCGACTTCCTGCTGCCGTTGGCCTGAGCGCGCGCCGCCTGCATCGCCGGCGCCCTCTTCCGCTCCACCCACGCCGCCGCCGCATCGCTTACGGAAGCGGCGCGCCGCGCATGGGCGCGCGCCCCGGCCTCCGATGCGCCGCCGGTCATAACTGCATTGCATCGCACGGTGTGGCTCGACGCGCTCCTTTGCCTAACCTGCTCCACGCCCGACAGAGGGCAAAGCCATCGACAAGAAACCGGAGACCACCTGCATGCGCATCCCCCATTCACCGCTCGCCATGAGCACCATCGCCCTGTGCACCTTCGTCGCCGACGCATCCGCGCAATCGAGCGTCACGGTGTTCGGCGTCATGGACCTGGCGCTGCGCCAGACCCATGTGTCGGGCACCTCGCACAGCACCACGCTGGCCTCGGGCGGCCTGGCCGGCAGCCGCTTCGGCGTGCGCGGCGCGGAAGACCTCGGCGGCGGGCTGGCCGCATCGTTCTGGCTCGAAGCCGATGTCGCGGCCGACACCGGCGCCACCGTCGCATCGGCCTTCTGGAGCCGCCGTTCCACCGTGTCGCTCTCCAGCGCCGACTGGGGCGAGCTGCGCCTGGGCCGCGACTATGTGCCGATCTTCGCGCGGCAGTATTCCTTTCTCTCGCCCTTCGGCCCCAACGGCGTGGCCTCCAACGGCAACCTCTTCTTCGGGCCACCTTCGCTGCTGGGCTCGGGCTCGGGCGGCGGCGTGCGCACCGACAACATGCTCAAGTACGTGCTGCCGCCCGACCTGGGCGGGCTCTACGGCGAAGTCATGGCCAGCATGGCCGAGGGCCGCAACGAGAACCGGCACCGCGGCGGCGTGATCGGCTATGCCGCCGGCCCGCTGATGGTGAACGCGGGCTTCGGCCGGACCGACGACGTGGCGGGACGCGATGCGATCCGGCTCACGACCCTCGGTGCCGCCTACGACGCGGGCTGGGCGAAGTTCATGGCGCTGGTCCAGCGCGCGAGCTACGGCGCGCGCCGCCAGACCACGGTGGAGGTCGGTGCCGCCGTGCCCCTGGCCGGCGGGTCGCTGAAGGCCAGCCTCCGCCGCGCCGACCAGAGCGGCGCGGGCACGGAGGCCAACGACGCGCGCCAGCTCAGCCTGGGCTACGTCTATGCGCTTTCCAAGCGCAGCTCGCTGTACGGCAGCTTCTCGCGCATCGACAACCAGGGTGCGCAGACCTTCGGGCTCGGCGGCACGGTGCCGCCCGCGGGGCGTGGCGTGCGGGGCCTCGAGCTCGGCATCAACCACCTGTTCTGAGCGCCGCCCTCTTCACCCCGCGCGCTTCGAATCGGGCTGCAGGATGTGCAGCCCGATCAGCCGCGTGAGCTCCGCGGCGTCGCGCGCCGCGATCGCGTCGACCATCTGGAAATGCTCTTCGGCCGAGCGTTCGATGCGCGCCTGGGTCCACCACTGGACCACCGGGGTGGTCGGGATGTTGCCGCGCACGTCCAGCGCCAGCTTCGCCAGTTCGCGGTTCGGGCAGAGCTCCGTGAGCCGCACATGGAAGTCGCGGTTGGCCGTGAACTTCTGCGCCGCGTCACCGTCGCGGATGCAGGCCGCGAAGCGCGTCGCCAGCGCGCGCAGGTCGGCGATGTCGGCCTCGGTCGCGGCGGCGACGATGCCGGGCGCGGTCGCGCTCTCCAGCACCACGCGCACTTCCACCAGCTCGCGGTGGCGCGCCTCGTCGATCACCGCCACGTAGAAGCCGCGGTCGGGAATGCGCTGCACCACCCCCTTGACCGCCAGCTTCTCCAGCGCCCGGCGCACGTCCGCGCGCGAGCAGCCGTAGCGCTGCTCGAGGTCCACCTGCTTGAGCCAGGTGCCGTTCGTGAGCCGCCCGGCGGCGATGTCCGAGGTGATGGCGTCGGCGACGGCGTCCGCGCCCCTGGGCGCTTCCTTGATGTCTTGGGTCTGGGTGTTCATGGCCATTCGTGGTGCACGCGCGCGGCGGGCGGCGCGCCAAGCATAGCGGCGCGGCATGGCACCGTTCCTGCGTCGCGGTCGACGCGGCGTGCCGGTGCCGAAACTGGTTGCGGAGCCCGAGTCAAGTCCATAGAATTCGCCGAAACCATTTTTGGATCTAATTTTGGATCACTCATTCTATCCCCCCGCCCGCCCCGGTGCAGCGCCCGCCGCGCCGCCGGTCTTCGGCTACTACGACCTGGGCGCCACCACGGTGTATGCGGCCTCGGCCGATCCCCGCTTCCACTACTGCCTCTACGTGCCACCGGGCTACCAGGCCGGTGCGTCGCCGGCCGAGATCCTGGTGGTGGTCCATGGCAGCCCGCGCACCTTCATGGACTTCCGGGACCAGTTCGCCGACTTCGCCGAGGCGCAGCAGGTGGTGGTGGTCTGCCCACTGTTCCCGGTGGGGCTGGGCGACGACGCCAAGGGCGACGACTACAAGTACCTGAGCCAGGGCGGCATCCGCTACGACGAGGTGCTGCTGGGCATCGTCGAGGACGTGCGGCGGCGCTACGCGCTGGCCGCGCCGCGCTTCGGCCTGTTCGGTTTCTCGGGCGGCGCGCAGTTCGCCAACCGCTTCCTGCTGCTGCAGCCGCAGCACCTGTGGGCCGCGTCGCTGGGCGCGCCGGGCTCGGTCACGCTGGTCGACGACAGCCAGGACTGGTGGGTCGGCACGCGCGACATCGCCGCCTGCTTCGGCCGCCCGCTGGACCGCGCGGCCCTACGCCAGGTGCCGGTGCAGTTGCTGGTGGGCGCCGAGGACCTGGACGGCCGCGAGATCACGCACCGCGAGGGCGGCCGCTTCTGGATGCCCGGCGCCAACCAGGCCGGCGCCTCGCGACCCGAGCGGCTGGAGACGCTGCGGCGCTCGCTGGTCGCGGCCGGCCTCGCGGTGACGCACGAAGTCATCGCCGGGGCGGGCCACGATGCGGCACCGGCCATCCGGCATGCCAAGCCCTACCTGGCCGAACGGCTCGCGCGGCACCGCGCGGCGACCCTGGCCATGACGACGCCCTGAGGCCCTGAGGCCATGCCCCCCACCCCTGGACCGGACCGACGATGAAACCCCTGCTCTTCACCACTGCGTTGCTGCTCGCACTGCCGGCCGTCGGCACGGCCGTCGCCGCCACCCGCATCACCGTCGCGCTGCCGGCGGACATCCGCAGCACCAACCCCGGCGTCAACCGCGACGACAACACCGACGGCGTGATCGCCAACGTCGTCGAGGGCCTGGTCGGCTACGGCGAGGGCGGCGACGTCAAGCCGCTGCTGGCGCGCTCGGTCACGGTCTCGCCCGACGGCCTGAGCTACACCTTCAAGCTGCGTACCGACGTGCGCTTCCACAACGGCGAGAAGCTCACGTCGGCCGATGCGCTGTGGAGCTGGCAGCGCTACATGGACCCGAAGACCGAGTGGCGCTGCCTGGCCGAGTTCGACGGCCGCAACGACCTCAAGGTGACATCGGCCGAAGCGCCCGACGCGCAGACCTTCGTGCTGCGCATCAACCGCCGCAGCGCGCTGCTGCTCGACACGCTGGCGCGCACCGACTGCGGCATGACCGCCATCCTGCACAAGGCCTCGCTCAAGCCCGACGGCAGTTGGGACCGCCCGATCGGCACCGGCCCCTACCGGCTCACCGACTGGAAGCGCGGCCGCGGCGTGACGCTCACGCGCTTCGAGGGCTACCAATCGCCCGAAGGCAGCAAGGCCGACGGCTACGTGGGCCTCAAGACGCCCAGCGTCGACCAGGTCGAGTTCCAGGTGATCCCCGATGCGGCCACGGTCAAGCTGGCGGTGGCGGCGCGCTCGATCGACATCGCGCAGCTGCTGTCCTCCGACGTGGCCGAGACCCGCGGCAACCCGCAGCTGGTGACCATGCCCGAGCCCGACTCGTCCAAGCACGTGCTGCTGTTCCAGACGCGCGACCCGCTGATGTCGGACCCGAAGTTCCGCCGCGCGGTGGCCGCCGCGCTCGACTACAAGCAGCTGGTCGACGTCGCGAGCGACGGGCTGTCCAAGCCCAACAACTCGGCGGTGTTCGAGCGCTCGGTCTACATGGACGCGGTGCAGCGCAAGGGCTTCAAGACCGACCTCGCGCTGGCCAAGTCCCTGCTCAAGGAGAGCAGCTACAAGGGCCAGACGATCAAGCTGGTGGCCAACAAGCGCGCGCCCATGCCCAGCTTCCAGGTCGCGCTGGTGACCCAGGCCATGCTGCAGGCCGTGGGCATCAAGGTCGAGATCGAGGTGCTCGAATGGGCCACCCAGCTCGACCGCTACAACGCGGGCAACTACCAGATGATGTCCTTCTCGTACTCGGGCCGGCTGGACCCGGCGCTGAGCTACGAGCAGTTCGTGGGCGACAAGACGCGCCAGCCGCGCAAGGTCTGGGACAACCCCGAGGCGCTGGCGATGATCGAGGGCGCCAAGGTGGTGAGCGACCCGGCCGAGCGGCGCAAGATCTTCGACCGGCTGCACGAGCTCTCGCTGGTCGACGTGCCGCTGATCACGCTCTACAACGGCCTGACGGTCTGGGTCCGCGCCAAGCGCGTGAGCGGCTTCAGCCCGTGGGAAGGCAAGCCGCGGCTGTGGACCGCGCGCGTGGGGGCCTGAGCATGCGGCACCGTAACGAGGACCTCTCGCGATGATGCGTTTCGTCTCCCGCCGGCTCGCCACCGCGCTGCCCACGCTGTTCATCAGCGCGGTCGCGGTGTTCTTCCTGATCCGCCTGATCCCGGGCGACCCGGCCGCGCTGATGCTCGGCGACCAGGCCGACGCCGCCAGCCTGGCCGACCTGCGCCATCGCCTGGGCCTGGACCTGGGCCTGGCCGCGCAGTTCGGGCGCTGGCTGCTGCAGGTGCTGCAGGGCGACCTCGGCGCCTCCATCCGCACCGGCGAGCCGGTGCTGCCGCTGGTGCTCGAGCATTTCGTGGTGAGCGCGCGCATCGTGTTCATCGCGGTCGCGCTGGCGGCCGCGATCGCCGTGCCCGCGGGCATGCTCGCGGCCTGGCGCCAGAACGGCAAGCTCGACATCGGACTGGTCGGCACCGCCACCGTGCTGCTGTCCATCCCCAGCTTCTGGCTCGGGCTGATGCTGCTCTACGTGTTCGGCCTCAAGCTGGGCTGGCTGCCGGTGGTGGGCTACGTGGCCTTCGCCGAGGACCCGGTGGCCGCGGCGGTCTACATCGTGCTGCCCATCGCCACGCTGGTGCTGCACGAGACCGGCATCCTGATCCGCATGGCGCGCGCCAGCACGCTCGAGGTGCTGCGCCTGGACTACATCACGCATGCCCGCGCCAAGGGCCTGTCCGAATCGGTGGTGCTCTGGCGCCACGCCTTCCGCAATGCCTTCGGCCCGACCTGGACCCTGATCGGCCTGGTGCTGGGCAACCTGCTCGGCGGCATCGCGGTGGTGGAAACCGTCTTCACCATCCCCGGCCTGGGCCGCCTGCTCGTCGACGCGATCTTCGGGCGCGACTACCCCGTGATCCAGGGCTGCCTCCTGTTCGTTGCCTTCGTCTACATCATGATCAATCTCGTGGTCGACCTCTGCTATCCCTTCTTCGACCCACGGGTGGGCGAGGAATGAAAGCCGTCCCCCTCAACGCCGCGATCGGCGCCACGCTCGTGGGCCTGCTGGTCGCCACCGCCGTGACCGGGCTCTTCTGGACCCCCTTCGACCCGCTGGCCATCGGCTACAGCGGCCGCCTCGCCGCCCCCGGCGCCGCCCACTGGCTGGGCACCGACGAGTTCGGGCGCGACGTGCTGAGCCGGCTGATGGCCGCCGCCGCCACCAGCACCCGCATCAGCCTGCTCACCGTGATGCTGGCCGTGTGCCTGGGCACGGTGGCGGGCGTGCTCGCCGGCTACCTGCGCGGCTGGACCGACCGCGTGCTGATGGCCTTCAACGATGCGCTGCTGGCCTTCCCCGGCATCCTGCTGGCGCTCGGCCTGCTGGCCGTGTTCGGCGCCAGCGAATACGGCATCGTGGTCGCGCTGGGCATCGCCTACGCGCCCTCGGTGGCGCGCATCGTGCGCGGCGCGGTGCTGTCGCTGCGCGAGCGCGACTACGTGGCCGCCTCGCGCGTGATGGGCAACTCGGAGCTCTACACCGTGGCACGCCACATCCTGCCGAACTGCATCGCGCCGCTGATCGTGCTCGCGACCTCGATGTTCGGCTGGGCCCTGCTGGCCGAGAGCGCGTTGAGCTTCCTCGGCCTGGGCGTGCCGCCGCCCGCGCCGACCTGGGGCAACATGCTGGCCGCGAGCCGGCCCTTCATCGCCAACGCCGCCTGGCTCGCCGTGCTGCCGGGCCTGTGCATCTCGCTCACCCTGCTGGGCATCAATCTGCTGGGAGACGCGGTGCGCGACCGACTCGATCCCCACATGCGGGGCGCCTGAGCCATGAACAGTCCCGCATTGCTCGAGGTCCGCGACCTCGCCCTCGCCCTGCGCAACGGCACGCCGCTGGTGCACGGGATCGGCTTCGAGGTCCGGCCCGGCGAGATCGTCGGCATCGTCGGCGAATCCGGCAGCGGCAAGACGCTGGCCGCACGCTCGGTGATGGGCCTGGCGCCGCCGGCCATCCAGCGCACCGGCGGCGCGATCCGCTTCGAAGGCCAGGACATCACGCAGCTCGCGCCCGCGGCGCTGCGCAAGCTGCGCGGCGCGCGCATGGGCATGGTGTTCCAGGAACCGATGACCTCGCTCAACCCGTCGATGCCCATCGGCCGGCAGCTCGACGAAGGGCTGGCGCTGCACACGCGGCTCACGCCGGCCGAACGCCGCGCGCGCATCCTGGAGATGCTGGCGCGCGTGCGCATCGACGACCCGGTCGGCGCGCTCGCGGCCTACCCGCACCGCTTCTCCGGCGGCATGCGCCAGCGCATCATGCTGGCCTCGGCCATGCTGCTGCGCCCCGCGCTGCTGATCGCCGACGAACCCACCACCGCGCTCGACGCCATCGTGCAGCGCGACGTGCTGGAGCTGATGGTCGGGCTCACGCGCGAGCACGGCACCGCCGTGCTGATGATCAGCCACGACCTGCCGATGATCGCGCGCTACACCGACCGCATCGTGGTGATGCACCACGGCCGCATCGTCGAGCAGGGGTCGACGGCCGCGCTGGTGACGGCGCCGCGGGAGGCCTACACGCGCAAGCTGCTGGCCGCCATGCCGCAGCGCGGCGCCACCCGCGCGCCCAGTGCCGCGCCGCCGATCCTCGAGGTCGACGGCCTGGTCGTGGACTACCCCGGCAGCGGCGGCCTGTTCACCAAACGCGAAGCGCGCCGCGCGCTGCACGGCATCGACCTGCGCGTGGGCGCGGGCGAGGTGGTGGCGCTGGTCGGCGGCTCCGGCTCGGGCAAGACCACGCTGGGCCGGACCATCGCCGGCCTGATCCGGCCGAGCGCCGGCAGCCTGCGCTTCGAGGGCAAGCCGATCGTGCCGGGCGGCGAGGGCTGGGCGCGCTACCGCGCGCAGTGCCAGATGGTGTTCCAGGACCCGGTCTCCTCGCTCGACCCGCGCATGACGGTGGCGGCGCTGATCGGCGAGGCGCTGCGCACGGTGCCGGGCCTGACGCCCGCCGCAAGGCAGGCGCGCATCGCCGAGGTGCTGGACGAGGTCGCGCTGTCCGCCGACGTCGCGCAGCGCTATGCGCACGAGCTCTCGGGCGGCCAGCGCCAGCGGGTGGCGATCGCGCGCGCGGTGGTGCGGCGGCCGGCCTTCATCGTGGCCGACGAGCCGGTCTCGGCGCTCGACGTCACGGTGCGGGCCCAGATCCTCACGCTGTTCGCGCAGCTGCAGTCGCGCCATGGTTTCTCCTGCCTGTTCATCAGCCACGACCTGGGCGTGGTCGAGCAGATCGCCGACCGGGTGGTCGTGATGCGCCAGGGCGCGATCGTCGAAGCCGGCCTGCGCGACCAGGTCTTCGACCAACCGGCCGACGCCTACACGCAGGAACTGCTCGGCGCCGTGCCGCGCCTGCACACCGCGCTGGCCCAGCGCGTGCTGGCCGACCAAGCGGCCTGACCCCGATCCCCCCTTCCGCCCACGCCCATGCCCGACATCCCCTCCTTCCTGACCGCCGAGCTGCAGGCGCAACTGCAGGCCGCGGCCCGCGACGCCCAGGCCCGCGCCTACGCCCCGTACTCGCGCTTCCAGGTCGGCGCCGCCGTGCTCGACGAGCAGGGCCGCGTCCATGCGGGCTGCAACGTCGAGAACGCGGCCTATCCCGAAGGCACCTGTGCCGAAGCCGGCGCGATCGCCGCGATGGTGCTGGCCGGCGGCACGCGCGTGCGGGCCGTGCTGGTGCTGGGCGAAGGCGCGGCGCCGGTCACGCCCTGCGGCGGCTGCCGCCAGAAGCTGCGCGAATTCGCCGACGGCGCGACGCCGGTGCTGGTGGCCGATCGCCAGCGCCTGCGCGCGCACTTCACCCTGTCCGAACTGCTGCCCGCCAGCTTCGGCCCCGACCACCTGGCGCGGCCCGACGCCTGAGCGCGCGCCCTCTTCCCACCGCAAGGATTCCATGACCCCGCCACTCGACCTGGGCACCGCCGCGCGCATCGCGCTGGCCTGCCTCGACCTCACCAGCCTCAACGACGCCGACACCGAGGCCGACATCGAGCGCCTCTGCCGCCGCGCCCAGGGACCGCACGGCCCCACGGCCGCGGTCTGCGTCTGGCCGCGCTTCGTGGCGCAGGCGCGTCGCCTGCTGCCCGAGCACATCGCCGTGGCGGCGGTGGCCAACTTCCCGGCCGGCGGCACCGACCTCGCACGCGCGGTCGAGGACACGCGGGCCATCGTCGCGGCCGGCGGCAACGAAGTCGACGTCGTGCTGCCCTACGCCGCGCTGCGCGCGGGCGACGAAGCCGCGGTGCGCGCGCTGCTGGACGCGGTGCGCGCGGCCGCGCCGTCGCTGACGCTCAAGGTGATCCTCGAGACCGGGGCGCTGGCCGACGAGGCGCTGATCGCCCATGCTTCGACGCTGTCGATCGCGGCCGGCGCCGACTTCCTCAAGACCAGCACCGGCAAGACACCGGTGAGCGCCACGCCGGCGGCTGCCCGGGCCATGCTGGCCTGCATCGCCTCGACGCCCGCGGCACGCACGGTCGGCTTCAAGGCCTCGGGCGGCGTGCGCACCGTGGCCGACGCCGCGACCTACATCGCGCTGCAGTCGCAGCTGCTGGGCCCCGAAAGCCTGGTGCCGCGGCGCTTGCGCATCGGCGCCAGCAGCCTGCTCGACGACATCGAGGCGGTGCTGGACGGCCGCGGCAGCGCGGTGATGCCGAAGGGCGGCTACTGATGGGCGCGCACGCCACCCCGCCGCCGGCCCTGGCGCAGGAGATCATCCGTGGCAAGCGCGACGGCCAGGCGCTGGCGCAGGCCGAGATCGAGGCCTTCGTCCAGGGCCTGGTCGATGCGTCGTGGAGCGAATCGCAGGCCGCCGCACTGGCGATGGCGATCTACCTCAACGGCATGACGCCGGCCGAGACCGTGGCGCTGACGCACGCGATGGCGCGCTCGGGCGAGGTGCTGAGCTGGGCCGATGCGCAGCTGCCCGGACCGATTCTCGACAAGCATTCGACCGGCGGCGTGGGCGACAAGGTCAGCCTGCCGCTGGCGCCGATCGTCGCGGCCTGCGGCGGCTACGTGCCGATGATCTCGGGGCGCGGCCTGGGCCACACCGGCGGCACGCTGGACAAGCTCGACAGCATCCCGGGCTACCGCAGCACGCCGCCGGTCGCGCAGCTGCGCGCGGCCCTGCAATCGGCCGGCTGCGCGATCGTCGGCCAGACGGCCAGGCTGGCGCCGGCCGATCGCACGCTCTATGCGATCCGCGACGTGACCGCGACGGTCGAGTCGCTGCCGCTGATCACCGCCAGCATCCTCTCGAAGAAGCTGGCGGCCGGCCTGCACGGGCTGGTGATGGACGTGAAGACCGGCAACGGCGCCTTCGCCGCCGAGCGCGCGCAGGCCCAGGCGCTCGCGCAGTCGCTGGTCGGCGTGGCGCAGGGCGCGGGCCTGCCGACGCGGGCCTGGATCACCGACATGAACCAGGTGCTGGGCCACAGCTGCGGCAACGCGCTGGAAGTGCACGAGGCCGTGGCCCTGCTGCGCGGCGAGCCCTGCGAGCCGCGCCTGCTGGAGATCACGCGCATGCTGGGCGCGGAGATGCTGCTGCTCGGCCGGCTCGCGCCAAGCACCGACGAGGCGCTCGCGCGCATCGACGCCGCCCTGGCCAGCGGCCAGGCGCTGGAGCGCTTCGCGCGCATGGTGAGCGCGCTCGGCGGCCCGGCCGACTTCGTCGATCGGCCCAGCCACTACCTGCCCGCCGCGCCCGAACAACAGGTGGTGCGGGCCGCGCACGACGGCTGGGTGGCACGCATGCACACGCGCGAGATCGGCCTGCGGGTGATCGACCTCGGCGGCGGCCGGCGCCAGTCCTCGGACCGCGTCGATCCGCGCGTGGGCTTCTCCGAGATCGCACCGATCGGCCGCCAGGTCGCGCGCGGCGAAGTGCTGGCGCGCGTGCACGCGGCCACGCCCGACGCGGCCGAGGCGGCCGCGGCCGCGCTCGCCCGGCTGATCGAGGTCGACGAGGCGCCGGTGGCACCCCGGCCCGTGATGCTCCAGCGTTCGGCGGACTGAGGCCATGGCACGCGCATTGGTGATCGTGCTCGATTCGCTGGGCCTGGGCGCCACGCCGGACGCGCCGGACTTCGGCGACAGCGGCGCGAACACGCTGGGCCACATCGCGCGGTGGTGCGCCGACGCCGGCCGGCCGCTGCGGCTGCCGACCTTGTCGAGGCTCGGCTTTCCGCAGGCCGCCCACGCCGCGAGCGGGCAGTGGCCGGCCGGCCTGGCCGTGCACCCGTCCCCCGACGGCGCCTTCGGTGCCGCCTGCGAACGCAGCCGCGGCAAGGACACGCCCAGCGGCCACTGGGAGCTCATGGGCTGCCCGGTCGAATTCGACTGGGGCTATTTCCCGGCGCCGGCCGAAGCCGGAGCCCCGGTGTTCCCGGCCGACCTGATGCTGCGCTGGTACCGGGCCTGCGGCCTCGAGGGCAGCCTCTGCAACGGGCATGCGAGCGGCACCGAGGTGCTCGCGGCCTTCGGCGATGCGCACGTCGCCACCGGCCTGCCGATCTGCTACACGAGCAGCGACAGCGTGTTCCAGGTCGCGGCCCACGAACAGCACTTCGGGCGCGAGCGCCTCTACCGGATCTGCGAGATCGCCAAGCCGCTGTTCGACGAGCTCGGCATCGCCCGCGTGATCGCGCGTCCTTTCGACGGCGCCTCGGGCCATTACCGCCGCACGGGCGGACGCCACGACTACACCACGCCGCCGCCCGGCCCGACGCTGCTCGACGGGTTGGCGGCGGCCGGCCGCGAGGTGCATGGCGTCGGCAAGATCCGCGACATCTTCGCCGGCCGCGGCGTCACGCACCACCACCCGGCCGACGGCAACGCCGCGCTGTGCGAGGCGACGCTGGAGGCGCTCGAGGCCTGCGCCGAGGGCGGGCTGGTGTTCACCAATCTGGTGGACTTCGACATGCTCTACGGCCACCGGCGCGACGTGGCCGGCTACGCCGATGCGCTCGAGGCCTTCGATGCCTTCCTGCCGCGGCTGCTGGCAAGGCTGCAGCCCGACGACCTGCTGGCCCTGACGGCCGACCACGGCTGCGACCCGACCTGGCCCGGCAGCGACCATACGCGCGAGCAGGTGCCGCTGATCTTCTGCGGCGCCGGCGTGCCGCGGACCCTGGACCTCGGGCAGCGGGACAGCTTCGCCGACCTGGGCCAGACCGTCGCGGCCCACCTCGCGGTGCCGGCGCTGGCGTCGGGCCGGCGCTGCTGGTAGGACACGGAAGTCCCCGCACCGTGGACGACGCGAGTATCCTCGTCCCCGTGGTCCACCGAGGCGCTCTTCCGGCGCCGCGTTCTCGCGACGCGGGCCATGCCTGGAGGCCTTATGAAATTCGTGATCATTCCCGAGCAGCGAAACCGTTGGTCATGGGAGCTCCGCAACGCGGAGGGCACGGCGATTTCCAGGAGCGTCGGCAGCTACAGCGAACGCGTCCAGGCCGAGCACGCGATCCAGGCCTTGCGGCGCGGGGTTGCCAACGCCAGGGTGCTGGGGCCGACGGGCGCCAGCCTCGACGAGTTCGTGGCGAGGTCCACGCCCGACGAGAAGGCATCCCGATGACATCACCATGCGCGTAGCCGTTTCCCTCGATGCCACCGGCCGCTGGCGATGGGCGCTGCACAGCCCCGACGGGCTGGGCCTGGCGGAGAGCTGCGGCACCTTCGCGACCTACGCGCTCGCCGTGCTCAATGCCGACGAGGTCTGCCGCGGCATCCCCGACGCGCCGGTCGAGGTCGAAGTCCCGCCGAGCCGGATCGGCGCCAGCCCGACGGCGCGCATGACCGAAGCCTTCGCGCAGGTCTGCGGCGCACTGAGGACCCAGGGGCTCCATGCGGCGCTGGGCGTGCTCAACCGGCCGCTGGGCCATCGCTACAGCGCGGTCTACGCGATGACGGCTGCGCAGCGGCTGGTGAACATCGGCTTCTTCGACAAGCGCGGGGAAGCGCTGCCGTCGATGCTGCAATCGGTGGCCTACAACCAGAGCTTCTGCCAGTTCGCGATCCGCGACGGGCAGTTCCGGACCGAGAACTCCGCCCTCGACACGCGGCTGGACGGCAACGTCTACCAGGGCGTGCTGAACTCGTACCACGCGGTGCCGCTGGTCTCGATGCAGGGCCAGGTGCTCGGCACCCTCTGCCACTTCGACACGGCCGCGCTCGCGCTCGACGACGAGGACTTCGAACTGCTGCGGCTGGCGGCCGAGGTGTTCGTGCATTGGCTGCCCGAGCCTGCCGCCACGACGGCCGTGGCGCTGCCGCTGGCGCCGGCCAGCGGGTCGAGCCCGGGCTGAGCCGGGCCCGGCGTCAGCGAGCCGCCTCGAGCGGCCGCCCGGTGATGCGCTCCACCGCCCGCCGGCTGGCGTTGCGCGAAGCCGGTGTCAGGCCCGGGTCCTGCGCGCTGCGCACCAGGGAAGCCAGGGCGACGTTCGGCGCGCGCGAATAGCGGTAGCTCAGGATGTTGGCGGCCATCGCACCGTCTTCCTGCCCGGTCTGGCCGAAAAAATAGCCCAGGTTGATCCAGGCACTGGCACGCCGGGGCGCGAGGGTGAGCGTCGTGACGAGTTTCTGCGCGCCCTCGGCGAGCTGGCCGCGCAGCAGCAGGGCATAGCCGAAGTTGTTGACCGCCTCCTCGTTCCCGCCGTCGGCCTCCGCGGCCTGGCGGAACAGTTCCGAGGCTTCGTCGAGCCGGTTGGCCCGGAACCTGGCCAGCCCCTGCTCGTTGAGCGTGCGCGACCAGCCGCGGTCCATGGGACGGACCGGCTTGGGCAGCGCTTCCAGGCGAAGCACGGCGCGCTCGGCGGCTTCCAGGTCGCCGCTGAGGGCACCGTTGAGGGCTGCATCGATCCAGTCGGTCGGCGCCATCGCGCGTGCCGCCGGCGGTGCCGATGCGGACGGCGGCGCGGGCGGCGGCGGCGGCCGCAGCGGCTCCGATGGCGGCGCCGCGGGTGCGCGCAGTTCGGCCGCGGAAAACGCGCTGCATTGGAGCGCCTCGACCGTGTTGCGCTCGACCGTCAACGCGAGGGCGTCCGGGTCCTTGGCGTGCAGCTTCGGCCCCACCACGTCGACCACGCGCCGGATCACGCCTTGGCGGTACACCGGGTCCTGGCAGGACTTCAGGCGCAGGTAGTGCACCGAGCCGCCCGCGACCTGCTTGGCGATCTGCTGCAGGGCGGCCTTGATGAAGACCTCCATGTAGCCGCCGCTCTTCTTCGCCTCCCCTTCCGCATTGGCCGCCAGGACCTGGACCGGTAGGCAGGCCACGGCCCACACCATCAGGACGGCCGTGCGTTGGAAGCAGTGCGTGTGCATGATCGCCCCTTGGTTTAAACCAAAGTATTCATCATGTCCGCCCAAAAGGCCAGCATGTGCCGCGCCGCAGGGACCGTTCGGGCGGCCGCCAGCGCGGCCCGCCCGGCTCATCGCCGCGACCGCAGCAAAGGCCTGAAGAAGAGAAGGCCCAGCACCGGCCCAGGCAGCAGCAGCCATGCCACGGCGTCGCCCATGCGGTGGAGGTTCGAGGTCACGAGCGTGATCGACAGCACGGTGACGAAGAAGCCCACGCTGTTCTGGATCGCCAGGGCGCTGCCGACCGCATGCGGCGGGCAGGCGCTGGCGGCGATCGCGGAGAACTGCGCCGAGTCTGCAATCACCGCAAAGCCCCACACCAGCAGTGCCAGCACGCAGAGGGCCAGGCCGGCCCGGCTGGCGAAGGGATAGAGCAGGCACATCGCGCCCGAAGCCGCCAGGGCGGCGGCCGCGACCCGCGGGCTGCCGAAGCGCCGGCTCAGGCTGCCGGCCAGGATGCAGCCGAGCGCGCCGACCGCGATGACCGCGAACGACAGCAGGGACACCAGGCGCGGCTGGAACGCGGCCGAGACCCCGGAACGTTCGACCGCGCGCATGACCAGGAAAGGCACCACGGTCCAGAAGGCATACAGCTCCCACATGTGTCCGAAATAGCCGAACGCGCTGGCGCGGAAGGCGCGGTCCTTGAAGACCGCGAGCGCTTCGCCCCAGCGCGCCGCGCGCGGGCCGGACGGCAGCTTCGCATTCAGGTAGGGCCCGTCGCCGAGCAGGAAGACCGCGGCCGCGCCGGCCAGCGCCAGGAAGGAGGAGCTCAGGATCACGCCCTGCCACGACAGGTCGCCCCCGGCCGCGCGGATCGCGTGCGGCAGCGCGGTGCCGAGCGTCAGCATGGCCACCAGCAGCCCCAGCGTGGCGCCGGCGTTGCCACGGCTCCAGGTGATCACCATCTTCATGCCCAGCGGATAGATGCCCGCCAGGCACACGCCCACGGCCATCCGCAGCGCCAGGCCCTGGCCGAAGCCCACCGGCACCAGCGCGAAGGCCGCGTTCAGGGCCGCGCCGAGCACGCTGGAGACGGCGAAGATCCGGCTCGCGGAGAAGCGGTCGGCCAGGCCCGACATCGCGAGCAGCAGGGTGCCGGCGATGAAGCCGATCTGCACCGCGCTGGTGAGCTGGCCGAAGGCGGCCGGCGTGAGCGACCAGGCGCGCATCAGGTCGTCGGCCGCGCTGTTCGGGCTGAACCACAGCGAAGTGCCGAACAGCTGCGCCACCACGATGGTGGCCACCGGCCAGCGCCCGAGCCCCTTCACTCGGCCTCGAAGCGCTGGGCGCGCCAGGCGAGCGCGGCCTGCAGGCCCTTGTCGCGCGCGATGTCCATGAAGGTCACCTTGTCCGGCGAGCCATGCGACTCGATCGAATGGTCGATGTCCAGCGCGGTGGCCAGCGCCGATTCCAGGCCCTGGATGTCATAGGTGCGCTGGATCGCCTTCTTCGTCTGCTGCACGAGCTCGGGGTCCATCTTCGCGATGTTGCGCGCGACCTTCATTGCCGTCTCGAGCTGCTGGCCCACCGGCACCACCTCGCTGACCAGTCCCATCTGCATGGCCAGCGCCGCGCCGACCTTGTCCTGGCCGCTCAGGATGATGCGCTTGGCGTGCTTGGGCGAGGTGATCCAGGGCAGCAGCATGGTCACGATGCCGGCGCCGAAGCGCAGTTCGGGCTCGCCGAAGGTGGCGTCCTCGGCGGCGATGGTGATGTCGCAGGCCAGCGCCATCTCGAAGGCGCCCGCGACGCAGGGCCCGTGCACCGCGGCGATGGTCGGCTTGGGGCTGCGCCAGAAGCGCATCGTGGTGTGGAAGTCGAGGTCCAGGATCTCGCGCCAGACCTGCGAACCCTTGGGGTTGCGGGCCATCTGGTCCTTGAGGTCGAAGCCCGACGAGAAGCCCTTGCCGGCGCCGCTGAGCACGATGGCGCGCACCTCGGGCTGCGCCTCCGCGCTGTTCATCGCGGCGTCGATCTCGAGCAGCATCGTCTTGGACAGCGCGTTCAGCCGCTCGGGCCTGAACAGCTGGATGTGGGCCACGCCGTCGGCGACCTCGAAGCGGATCGTCTGGTAGGCGCTTGTTTCTTGCATGGGGTGACTCCAGGTGGGTGAAGGGTGCCGCGCGATCAGCGCGATCAGCGCGACCAGGCCGCCAGGGGCGGCAGGCTGTCGGTGCGCAGCAGCGATTGCAGTTGGCCGCGGTCGATCTTGCCGGTGCGGCCGGTGGGCAGCTCGGTGCCGACATAGCAGACGTCGGGATGCTTGTACTTCTCGAGCCTGTCCGCCAGCTCGGCCCGCAGCGCCGACGCATCGATCGTCGCGCCGGCTTCCGCGACCAGCAGCGCATGGATGCGTTGCCCGAGCACCGGATCGGGAACGCCCGCGACCAGCGCGGCACCGACCCCGGCGCAGGCGCACAGCGCGCGCTCGACCTCGATCGGCGTGATCTTGTTGCCGCCGCGCACGATGAGTTCCTTGAGCCGTCCCACGATGCTGACGAAGCCCACGGCGTCGCGGGCCGCGAGGTCGCCGGTGCGGAACCAGCCGTCGGCGAAGGCGGCCCGGCTCAGTTCCGGATCGCCCAGGTAGCCGGCCATGATGTAGGGCGTCTGCAGCTGCAGCTCGCCCGCAGCGCCGTCGGCGCATGCCGCGCCCGCGTCGTTCACGATGCGGCAGCGCACGCCCGGTGCCGGCCGGCCGATGGTGGCCGGATGGCCGGGGTAGTCGCGCGGCGCGAGCACGAAGTCGCTGGTCGAGGTTTCGGTCAGGCCGTAGATGTCGTAGAGGCCCGCGGGCGCGATGAAGGCCCTCAGCCGGGCCGACAGCTCCGGCCCCAGCGGCTCGCCGCCGATCACCACGTCGCGCAGGCGGGCCGCGGCGCGGATGCGTGCCGCCGCGGCGTCGAGTTCGGCCGGCGACATCGCGCCGAAGGTGGCGCGCACCATGGTCGGCACCACGCCCACGCGCGTCACGCCCTCGTCGACCAGCAGGTCGACGAACAGCGGCGGGCTGAAGCGCGCGCAGGTCACGACCTGGCCGCCCTGCATCAGCGTGAGCAGCGCCATCCAGATGCCGAAGCTGAAGGTGTTGTTCAGCACCAGCAGCGTGACGTCGTCGGCGCCCAGCCCCAGCAGGCGCTGGTTCTGTTCGAGCTTGCCGGCGAAGGCCTCGTGGCTCAGCACCACGCCTTTGGGCAGGCCGGTGGAACCCGAGGTGAAGATGACCAGCGCCGCGCCCGCGAGCAGCGCGCGGTCGGCGGCCTCGTGCGGTGCCGGCACGACCATCGGCCGGATGCACGCCTCGAGCGCGCCGTCTTCGAGCAGGTCGGCATGGAAACGGCACCGGGCCTTGGCCTGGATCGCATCGACCACGCCCGCGGGCGAGCTGCGATGGACCGGCACGGCCACGGCCGAGGCCATCCAGACGCCCAGCAGGCAGGCGAAGTCCAGCGGGTGGTTCGACGACTTCACCATCACGGTGTCGTCCGCGGCGACGCCCGCGGCCTGAAGCCGCTCGGCGACCGCGCAGGCGCGCGCCCACAGCTGGCCGTAGCTGAGCGCCACGCCTTCGCCGCTGAGCGCCGTGCGCTCGCCGTTCGCGCGCACGGCGCGTTCCAGCGACAGGGTGAGAAGACGGTGTGACATGGTTGAGCCCTCCGGGTGTTCAAGCGCCATCATGGCGGCGCGGCTCAGCCCACGTCCACGAGCACACGGCCGCGGAGCCGGCCGCTCAGCATGTCCGTCGCGGCCTCCTTCACCGCGCCCAGCGGCACGGTCCTGCCGGTGATCGTCTCCAGCACGTCCATCGGCAGCACCTCGACGATGCGCGCCCACGCGGCGAGCCGGGCCGGGCTCGGCAGCATCACCGAATCGACGCCGATCAGCTTCACCCCGCGCAGGATGAAGGGCATGACGCTGGTGGGCAGGTCGCCGCCGCCGGCCAGCCCGCAGGCCGCGACCACGCCGCCGTAGTTCATTTCCGCCAGCACGCGCGCGAGCACCTTCGAGCCCACCGTGTCGATGGCCGCCGACCAGCGCTGGGTTTCCAGCGCGCGCGGCTGCTCGGCCCACTCCGGGCCGTTGGCGATCGCCGCCGCGCCCAGGCCCTTCACGTAGTCTTCCTTGGCCGGGTTGCCGGTGAGCGCCGTCACCGTGTAGCCCAGCCGGCTGAGGATGGCCGTGGCCACGCTGCCGACGCCGCCGGCCGCGCCGGTCACCAGCACCGGCCCCGAGGCCGGCGTCACGCCCGCGGCCTCGAGCGCATCGATGCACAGCATCGCGGTGAAACCGGCCGTGCCGATCATCATCGCCTGCCGGGTCGTGATGCCCCGCGGCAGGGGCACCAGCCACTCGCTGCGCACGCGCTGGTACTGGCTGTAGCCGCCCCAGTACTTCTCGCCCACGCTCCAGCCCGTGAGCACGACCTCCGTGCCCGCCGGCAAGGCCGGGTTGGCCGACTCGACGACCGTGCCGGCGAAGTCGATGCCGGGGACCAGCGGCCAGGTGCGCACGATCTTGCCCTGGCCGGTGACGGCCAGCGCGTCCTTGTAGTTGAGCGTGGAGAAGTCGATCTTCACCAGCGTGTCGAGCGCCGGCAGCGCGGCGAAGTCCAGGTCTTCGACCTCGGCGCGGGTCGCCTTGCCCTCCTCGCGCAGGACGAGGGCTTTGAACGATGCATTGGACATGGGGATTTCCTTTTTTTCGGGGAGAAGTGGTGCCCGGCCTTCGCCGGGCGAAGCTCAGACGTGGGGATACAGGAGCAGCATCCCGCCCATCACGGTGACCATGGCGAAGAAGATGATCAGCGTGAAGCCCATGACGCGCCCCATGCCGACGCCGGCGATGGCGAGCAGCGGGATCACCCACATGGGCTGGATCATGTCGGCGGCGCCTTCGCCCAGCGCGACCGCGATCGCGATCGAGGCCTGCGGCACGCCCAGCTGCACCGCGGCGGGCACGGCGACCGGCGCCTGGACCACCCAGTGGCCGCCGGCGCTGGGCACGAAGACGCTGATGATCAGCGAAGAGACGAAGGTCCAGAACGGCAGGGTCTGCGGCGACGCGTGGTGCACGAAGGCCTGCGACATCACGTCGGCCAGGCCGGTGGCCGACATGATCCCCATGATGCCGCCGTAGAGCGGGAACTGGATCAGGATCGGGCCCGCGATGCGCGCGGCGTTGTTGACCGCGCCGAGGTAGGCCTTGGGCTTCCAGTGCAGCAGCATGCCCAGCAGCAGGAAGATCAGCACCAGCATGTTGAGGTCCAGCTTGAAGGTGCCGGCCAGCACCTTGGTCGCGATGTAGGCGCCGCCGACCCCCACGATCGTCAGGTTGATCAGCCAGGCATGGTCGAGCCAGCCGGCGATGGTCCGGGGGGCCGCGGGCTCGACCTGCACCGTGTCCTCGCGCATCAGCTTCGCCGGATCGGCCGCGACCATGTCCTTCGCGCTCGGCATCATCAGCCGGAAGATCACCGGCAGCGCGAGGCCCAGCACGATCAGCGGCACGTAGTTCAGCGGCGACAGCAGGAAGGCCTTCATGGGCAGGATCTGCCCGGTGTGCTGTTCGATGATGTTCATCGGCGAACCGGCGCTGGCGCTCACCAGCGCGATCGAGCTCGAGATGCCGCAGACATAGAAGGACCAGCCGGCATATGCCGCCGCGACCAGCCAGGCGAAGTCGACCCGCACCCGCTTGGCGACTTCCCGCGCGAACAGCGCCGAGATCACCAGGCCCACGGCCCAGTTCAGCAGCCCGCCGACCATCGAGACGAAGAAGGT
Organism: Variovorax sp. J2P1-31; assembly: GCF_030317215.1. Classification (NCBI taxonomy): domain Bacteria; kingdom Pseudomonadati; phylum Pseudomonadota; class Betaproteobacteria; order Burkholderiales; family Comamonadaceae; genus Variovorax; species Variovorax sp. J2P1-31. The sequence goes on along the minus strand of NZ_JASZYA010000002.1, from coordinate 1,102,508 downwards.
GAGCGTCATCGCGCCGGTGGGCGTGGTCGCGAAGGACGCCGTCCGGGTGAGCAGGCGCGCCACCGGCTTCGAGGTCGAGAGGGCATGGCCGGTCACCAGCGTCAGGGCGACCAGGAAGGCGAAGCTGGCGATCTTGAAGACGCCGTCGTACCAGCCGCCCAGGACGGTGTCGACCCCGCCCTTGGGCGCGATCGCGAACGCCAGCGCGCAGGTGAAGGCGGTGAGCAGCACCGCGATGACGAACGGGTCGGGCATCACGCGCTCGACCAGCCGCACGCAGAGCCTGCTGAGTTTCTGAACCAATGTGCCGCCGATGGCGGGCTCCGCCTGAACGAGCGGGATTTCGACCCCCGGGTGATGCATGCGATGTCTCCAGTTTTGGGTGGCTGGCCTGACGAAGCGGATGCTTTGCCCGCTTCACTAGTTGACCAGTCGTCTAGTTATAGGATCCGCATCGACGCCCGTCAACACAAAACTGCAGAAGCAGGGTTTGCACCGAGAAGCGCCGGAATTCTCAATAGTTGACTAGTCGGCTACCGACCTCTAAAGTCAAGCCGGACTTTCCCGCGACAGGCCCTTGCCTGCCGCGGCCCCGCACTTCCCGAGGCCTCCATGCAAGCATCCCCTCCCAAACGCGATTCGGCCAAGAAAGAGATGCTGGTGCGGATCGGTGTCGCCGTCTTCACCGAGAAGGGCTTTCACAACACGCCGATCGACGAACTCGTGGCGCAGGCCGGCGTGCCCAAGGGCTCCTTCGCCTATTACTTCGGCAACAAGGACGCCTACACGCTCACGGTCATCCAGAGCTACGCCGAATACTTCAACAAGAAGCTCGACCGCTGCCTGGGCAACGAGGCGCTCGGTCCCATCGACCGCATCAAGGCCTTCGCCGACGAAGCCACCGCCGGCATGGAGCGCTTCGCCTTCCGGCGGGGCTGCCTGGTCGGCAACCTGGGCCAGGAACTGGGCGCGCTGGACGAGACCTTCCGCACCGCCCTGCTGCGCGCGCTGGTCGGCTGGCAGACACGCATCGAGGCCTGTCTCGAAGAGGCCAAGAAGGCCGGCGAACTGGCGCCCGAGGCCGACGCCGCCGCGCTCGCGAAGCTGTTCTGGTATGCGTGGGAAGGCGCGGTGCTGGGCGCGAAGCTGGAGAAATCCCGCGCGCCGCTGGATGGCGTGAGCGCCGCCTTCATCGGCCACCTGCGTTCGCTTGCGCCCACGCGCCGCGGCTGAAGCCGCACGGGACCGCCGCGGGCGCGGCGATCCTCACGCCGCACCGGCCGCAGGGCCTCAGCCCGCGGCCGCCTGGCTCGGCGCGCCGTCGACCAGGCGCCAGAGCTGGAGCGGATTGGCGCTTTGCACCGCCTCGGGACGCAGCGCATCCGGGAGGTCCTGGTAGCAGACCGGACGCAGGAAGCGGTCGATCGCGCTGGCACCCACCGAGGTGTACATGGCGTTCGAGGTCGCCGGGAACGGGCCGCCGTGCACCATCGCATGGCACACCTCGACGCCGGTCGGGAAGCCGTTGGCCAGGATGCGTCCGCATTTGCGCTCGAGCACCGGCAACAGCGCGCGGGCCGCGTCATGGTCCGCTTCGTCCAGCAGCAGGGTCGCGGTGAGCTGGCCTTCCAGCCGCTTGGCCACCTGCACCAGCTCGTCGAGGCTGCGCGCCTTCACGATCACGGACGCGGGCCCGAACATCTCCGACTGCAGCGCCTCGCTCTGCAGCAGCTGCTGCGCGTCGGTCACGTAGAGCGCGGCCTGCGCGGCATGGGCCTGGTCGCCCGCCCCGGCGCCCAGGCCCACGGGTGCACCCGCTTCGGCCTGCACCTGCGCGCGCGCGCTTTCGTAGGCCGCGTGGATGCCGGCGGTCAGCATCGTCTGTGCGGGCTTCGCACCCAGGGCTGCGGCCGCGGCCTCCACGAAGCGCGCCAGGTCCGGGCCGTCGATGGCGAGCACCAGGCCGGGGTTGGTGCAGAACTGGCCCGCGCCCAGTGCCAGCGAATCGACGAAGCCCTGGGCCAGCGCCTGCGTGCGCGACGCGAGCGCATGCGGCAGCACGAAGACCGGGTTGATGCTGCTCATCTCCGCATAGACCGGGATCGGCTCGTGGCGGCTGTTGGCCGTGCGCACCAGCGCGAGCCCGCCCTGGCGCGAGCCGGTGAAGCCCACCGCCTTGATCTCGGGATGCGCGACCAGCGCCTCGCCGATCTCGCGGCCGGCGCCGATCAGCAGCGAGAACACGCCCTCGGGCATGCCCTGCTGCCGCGCGGCCTTCTGGATCGCGCGCCCCACCATTTCGGAGGTGCCCAGGTGCGCGCTGTGCGCCTTGACGATCACCGGCGCGCCCGCGGCCAGCGCCGAGGCCGTGTCGCCACCCGCCACCGAGAAGGCCAGCGGGAAGTTGCTCGCGCCGAACACCGCCACCGGCCCGAGCGGGATCTTGGCCAGGCGCAGGTCGGCGCGCGGCAGCGGCTGGCGCTGGGGCTGCGCAGGGTCGATGACGGCGCCCAGGAAATGGCCGTCGCGGACCACCTGCGCGAACAGGCGCAGCTGGCCCGTGGTGCGGCCGCGCTCACCGGTCAGCCGCGCGATCGGCAGGCCGCTTTCGGCATGGGCACGCTCGAGCAGCGCATCGCCCAGCGCCATGATCTCGTCGGCGATCGCCTCGAGGAAGGCCGCGCGCCGTTCCAGCGGCAGGCCACGGTAGGTGTCGAACGCGTTCGCGGCCAGGGTCGCGGCGCGGTCCACGTCCTCGCGGCTGCCGAAGCCGAATTCCGGCTCGGCGATGGGGGCGTTCAGCGCGGGGTTGAAAGCGCGCTGCGCGCCGGCCAGGCCGCGCACCGCGGCGTGACCGATCAGCATGTCTCCGGTGATTTGCATGTCAGGACTCCGTTGGATGAAACAGGGGTGGGGAAGGAAAAAGATCAGTCGTCCAGCGGCAGGCCGCTGCGGTCCTTGGCCACGCCCACCGCGACGATGGACACCAGCGCGCAGGCACCGAGGAAGACCACCACCGGCACGTAGCTGCCGCTGAAGTAGGCGATCAGCGCCGTGGCGATCAGGGGCATCGGGCCGCCGACCAGCGCGGCGCCGATCTGGTAGCCCAGCGACATGCCGGTGTAGCGGATGGCCGGCGGGAAGGCCTCGGCCAGCAGCGTGCCGATCATGGCGCCGTAGCTGGCCCAGATCACGCCCAGGCCCACGCCCACCGCCAGCGCCGCGGCCCCCACCGACTTCTGGTCCAGCAGCCAGAAGTACGGAAAGATCCACAGCAGGAAGGCCACGCTGCCGCCGATGAACACCTTCTTGCGGCCGATCCGGTCCGACAGGTGGCCGAAGAACAGCATGCAGGGAAAGGCGAGCAGCGCGCACACCAGCACGATGTTGAGGATCGTCGAGCGCGCGAAGCCGTGGTCCATCATGTAGGAGATGGTGAAGGTGGCGTAGAGGAAGAAGGTCGAGGTCTCGACGGCCTTGGCGCCGATGGCGATCAGCACTTCGCGCCAGTGGTGCTGCAGCGTCTCCTTGAGCGGAATGCGGGCGCTGCTGCGCGTGGCCTGGATCTTCTTGAACGAAGGCGTCTCGCCCACCGCGTTGCGGATCCACATGCCGACCATCACCAGCACGATCGAGCCCACGAAGGGGATGCGCCAGCCCCATGCCAGGAAGGCTTCCTCGCTCATGCTCGCGCTCAGCAGCGAGGTGATGATGTTGCCCAGCGCAAGCCCCAGCACGGCACCGGTCTGCGGCACGGCGCCATAGAAGCCGCGCTTGTGGCGCGGCGAGTACTCCACCGCCAGCAGCACGCCGCCGCCCCACTCGCCGCCCAGCGCCAGGCCCTGCATCAGGCGCAGCAGGGTCAGCAGCACGGGGGCCAGCAGGCCGATCTGCGCGTAGTTGGGCAGGAGCCCCATCAGCACCGTCGACACGCCCATCATCGAGAGCGTCATCGCCAGCGTCTTCTTGCGCCCGATGCGGTCGCCGATGTGCGAGAAGATCACGCCGCCGATCGGGCGGATCAGGAAGGCCAGCGCGAAGGTGGCGAGCGCCATCATCTGGCTCACCAGCGCGTTGTCGCTGGGGAAGAACTGCTTGGCGAAGATGATGGACGACATCGTTCCGTAGAGGAAGTAGTCGTACCACTCGATGGTGCTGCCCACGGCGCTGCCGAGCAGCGCGCGCCGGCGCTCGGCCTCGGGGACCAGGGTTTCCTTGTCGTGGGCGGCCGTGCCCAGGTTGTCGAGAGGGGTGCTGCTCATGTCTCCACCGTCAATTCATTGTTTGGCTGTTGCTGCCGATGCGGTTCATCGGTCGAAGAAAAGCCCGCCGGCCGCCGCGAAGCGAACGCGGCGGGCGGGCATGGGGGCGTGGGATGCGGGAGGCCGATTTACATGGACTGGCGCAGCATCTCGACGTAGTCGGCGGCGCTGGCGTCACGCGGGTTGGTGCGGTGGCTGTGGTCGGCCAGCGCGCCCTGCACGATCTGCGCGAACATGTCCTCGGTCACGCCCAGTTCCGACAGGCCCGTGGGCAGGTTCAGCGCCCGCGACTTGGTGACCAGCGCCTCTTCCACCGAGACCGATGCGGCCAGGCCCATCACTTGCGACAGGCGCGCGATCTTGTCCTCGCGCACCACCGATTCGGCACCGCGATTGAAGCGGATCACCGCCGGCAGCAGGATCGCGTTGAGCGTGCCGTGGTGCAGCCGGGGATTGATGCCGCCCAGCGAATGGCTCAGGCTGTGCACGCAGCCCAGCCCCTTCTGGAAGGCCAGTGCGCCCTGCAGCGACGCGCTCATCATGTTCAGCCGCGCGTCGATGTCGGTGGGCTGGCTCACGGCCACTTCGATGTGACGCCACGCACGCCACAGGCCATCGAGCGCAATGCCGTCGGCGGGCGGATTGAAGGCCGGCGCCAGGAAGGTCTCGATGCAGTGCGCGATCGCGTCCATGCCCGTGGCCGCGGTCAGTCCGGCCGGCAGCGCCAGCGTGAGCTCGGGATCGCAGATCGCGACCTTGGGGATCACATGCGGCGAGATGATGCCGACCTTGCGCCCGTCGTCGAGGATGATGATCGCGCCGCGCCCGACTTCGCTGCCGGTGCCGGCGGTGGTCGGCACCGCGACGATGGGCAGCGTGGCCGCCGTGATCTTGAGCGCGCCGCCTTCGATCAGCGCGAACTGGCGCAGCGGGCCGTCGTGGCGCGCGGCCACGGCCACGGCCTTGGCCAGGTCGATCGAGGAGCCGCCGCCCACGGCCACGATGCCGTTGCAATCGGCGTGCAAAAGGGCTTCCACGCCGGCGCGCACCGCCGACTCGGACGGGTTGGGGGGCGTGCCGTCGAACACCGCCGGCTCCGGCTGGCCCAGCGCCGCGGTCACGCGCTCGACGATGCCGACGGCGCGCACGCCCTTGTCGGTCACGATCAAAGGTTTGGTAATACCCAGCTTCTCGCAAACCTCTTGGAGCTCGACCAGGGATCCGGCGCCGAAGCGGATCTCGGTCACGTAGTTAATCAGTGCCATGTTTCCTCTGTCTACACAAACGCTTCACTTGCGTGGGAAGGCGGGAGTCTAGGAACGAAAGCCGCCTGGGTACACTGACAGCTTTCCATAGCGATATAACTTTCACTCATAGTGGACAGCATTCCCAGCCTGAATTCCGTGATGTCGCGGCTGCACGCCAAGCAGCTTCGGCTGCTGATCGCGGTCGAGGAAAGCGGCTCCCTGCTGGGCGCCGCCGACAAGGTCGGCCTGACGCAACCGGGCGCGAGCAAGGCGCTGCGCGAACTGGAGGCGACCCTGAGCGTGGCGCTGTTCAAGCGCACCAACCGGGGCCTGATTCCGACCGAGGCCGGCCACTGCGCGCTGCGCTTCGCGCGGCTCATCCAGTCCGACATCGACAAGCTGCGCTTCGAGCTGGAGGCCATCGCCAGCGGCGCGGGCGGACACCTGGCGATCGGCACCATCATGGGCGCGGCCCCGCTGCTGTCGGACGCGGTGTCCGGCCTGCTCAAGCAGCAGCCGCACATGTCGGTGGAAATCGTGGAGGACACGAGCGAGACCCTGCTGGGCCTGATCGAACGCGGGCGGCTCGACGCGGCGATCTGCCGCTCTTCGGTGAGCCGCAACCCGGGTGTCTACGAGGCGCTGTTCGTGAAGGACGAAACGCTGTCGGTGATCGCCAACGTGCGCCACCCGGCCATGGGCGCCGAAGCGGTCGAACTCCGGCAACTCCAGGACAGCCGCTGGGTGGTCTACCGCGCCCACATGCCCATGCGCCGCCTGCTCGAGCGCGAGTTCCACGAAGCGCAGCTCAACTTTCCGCAGCACCTGATCGAGACGACCTCGGCGCTCACCACCCTCACCCTGCTGGGGCGCAACACCGACCTGGTGGCGCTGGTCTCGGACGACGTCGCCAACTACTTCTGCCACAACGGCCTCGTGGGCACCCTGGCGCTCAAGCTCACATCCCGCAGCGAGCCCTATGAGCTGGTGCTCAGAAAAGGCGCACCGAGAAGCCCGGCGCTGGTGCTGCTGATGGAGGCGCTCCAGCCAGGCTCCGGCGCGCAGGCCGGCCGAGTCGCGCCGGGATAGCGGGGCCCTGTCGCGGCAAGGCCGGCACGCACGACGCGATCTGCGGCCCGCGCGCACACACACGCGCACCGGCGTCGCGCCGGATGGCGATCCTTGCGCGCGCTGCTGCGTGCATTTATGACGTGCGCCCCTCAAAGGCCGTCATCCAACCGCTTCGGTATTCCAGACAGTGGTGAACCTCTAGGTGAATCCACCTACTTTCATTTTTGACGTACGTACCTCACCATTCGGCCATGTCATTGGAATCCGATCTCTCCAGCCCGCGCGCCACCCTGAGCGACGTGGCGCGCGAGGCGCAGGTCAGCCTGGCCACGGCCGACCGCGTCATCAACAACCGGCCGGGCGTGCATGCGCGCTCGATCGCCCGGGTCAAGGAGGCCATCGACCGCCTGAACTACCGGCCCGACCCCGCGGCCGCCCGGCTGGCGCGCACGCAACTGCACCGCGTGTGCTTCGTGCTGCCCTCGGGCAGCAACAGCTTCGTGGACGTGCTGCGCGAGCAGGTGGTCGAGAACGGTGCCTGGATGGCCGACCACCGCGTGACGGCGCGCACGCTGGAGGTGGACGTCTTCGAGCCCCAGCGACTCGCGGCCCTGATCCTCTCGCTGGAAGAGCAGTGCGAGACGGCGGTCGTCATGGCACTCGACCATCCGCTGGTGCAGCACGCGATCGACCATCTGGTGGCGCGCGGCAAAGGGGTGATCACGCTGGTCTCGGACGTGCCCCGCTCGCGCCGGCAGCACTTCGTGGGCATCGACAACGTGGCCGCGGGCCGGACCGCCGCCACGCTGCTGGGGCGCTTCGCCGGACGCACGCGCGGCGACATCGGCGTCATCGTGGGCAGCCTGTCGCTGCGCGACCATGCGGAGCGCAGCTTCGGCTTCAGCCAGGTGATGGGCGCCGAGTTCGCCCAGCTGCGGGTGCTGCCGCCGCTCGAAGGCAAGGAAGACCCGCGGCTCACGCAGCGGCTCACGGCCCGGCTGCTGGCCGAGCATCCGCAGCTGCGCGGCATCTACAGCGTGGGCGCGGGCAACCCCGGGATCTCGGCCGCGCTCAAGGCCGGCGGCAAGGCCCGCGAGATCGTCTTCGTGGGCCACGAACTCACGCTGGCCGCGCGCGCCGACCTGCTCGACGGCACCATGGATGCGGTGATCAACCAGGACGCGGGTCACGAGATCCGCTCGGCCTTGCGCCTGGCCATCGCGCGCGTCACGCACGAGCCGGTGCATGCGGACCAGGAACGCATCCGCATCGACATCTACCTCAAGGACAACCTGCCGTGATCACGCTGGGCATCGACCTCGGCACCTCCGGCGTCAAGGCACTGCTGCTGGACGACGAGCGCCCGCTCGCGGTCGCGAGTGCGCCGCTGCAGGTCAGCCGCCCGCACCCGGGCTGGTCGGAGCAGGACCCGGCGCACTGGTGGCAGGCGACCTGCGATTGCCTCGATGCGCTGCGCGCGGAGCATCCCCGCGCGCTCGCCGCGGTGCGCGGCATCGGCCTGTCGGGCCAGATGCACGGCGCGACCCTGCTGGATGCGAACGACGAGGTGCTGCGCCCCTGCATCCTGTGGGACGACGGCCGCAGCGCCGCCCATTGCGAGACGCTCGAAGCGCCGGCGCTGCAGCTGCGCGCACGCACCGGCAACCCCGCGATGCCGGGTTTCACCGCGCCCAAGCTGCTCTGGCTGCGCGCGCACGAGCCGCACCATGCCGACCGCATCGCCAAGGTGCTGCTGCCCAAGGCCTGGCTGCGCTGGAAGCTCACCGGCGAATTCGCGGAAGACATGTCCGATGCCTCGGGCACGCTCTGGCTGGACGTCGGGCAGCGGCGCTGGTCTTCCGAACTGCTGGCCGCCTGCGGCCTCGACACATCGCAGATGCCGCGCCTGGTCGAAGGCACCGAGCGCAGCGGCGAACTGCGCCCCGAATGGGTGGCCCGCTGGGGCTTCGACCGCGCGCCGGTCATGGCCGGCGGCGCGGGCGACAACGCGGCCGGCGCGATCGGCGTGGGCGCGGTGGCTGCCGGCGACGCCTTCGTCTCGCTCGGCACCTCGGGCGTGCTGTGGGCCACCACCGCGGGCTTCGCGCCGGCCCCCGCGCGCGCGGTGCATGCCTTCTGCCACGCGCTGCCACGGACCTGGCACCAGATGGGCGTGCTGCTCTCGGCGGCCTCCTGCCTGTCGTGGTGGGCCGGCATCCAGCAGGTGAGCGAGGAAGCGCTGCTGCGCGAACTCGACGCCTCGCCACCGGGCGACCCGGCCTGCTGGTTCGCGCCCTACCTGTCGGGCGAACGCACGCCGCACAACGACACGGCGCTGCGCGCGGGCTTCCTGCAGCTGTCGGCGGCGACCGACCGGCCCGCGATGACGCGTGCCTTGCTCGAGGGCGTGGCCTTCGCCTTCCGCGACGCGCGCGATGCACTGGCGGCCGCCGGCACGGTGCTCACGCAGGCCGACCTGATCGGCGGCGGGGCCCGCTCGGCGACCTGGAACCAGATCCTGGCCGACGTGCTCGACCTGCCGCTGCACCAGGCCGCCGGTTCCCAGCACGGATGCGCGCTCGGCGCGGCCCGGCTCGCCCGCGCGGCGGCCGACGGCGAGCGGCTCTTCGCCAAGCCGCCGCGGCTGCGCAGCTTCGAACCCGATGGCGCGCGTGCGCGCCGCTACGACGCGATGCATGCGCGCTGGCAACAACTCTACGGCCTGCTCCGGCGCGCCCCTTCGGCCCACGCCCTCTCCACCGCTTCTTCCTGACCGACTGGAACCCACGCCATGACCACTGAGCCCTCCGCCGCGGCACGCGCCCCCTTCTTCGGCTTCGAACGCCCGATCGTCTTCCGCGGCCCCGGGTTCCGGCCATCCGCGGAAGAGCCCCTGGCCTACCGCTACTACGACAAGGACCGGCTGGTGCTGGGCAAGCGCATGGAGGACCAGCTGCGCTTCGCGGTCTGCTACTGGCACAGCTTCGTCGGCGCGGGCCTCGACCCCTTCGGCGACGCCACCTTCCAGCGGCCCTGGCACGGTCCCGGCGACCCGATGGAACAGGCGCTGCACAAGGCCGACGTGGCCTTCGACCTGTTCCGGCTGGTCGACACGCCCTTCTTCACCTTCCACGACCGCGACGTCGCGCCAGAGGGCGCGACGCTGGCGGAATCGAACCGCAACCTGCGCCGGGTGGCCCAGGTGTTCGAGCGCCAGATCGCCGACACCGGCGTGCGCCTGCTCTGGGGCACCGCCAACCTGTTCTCGCACCGGCGCTACATGGCCGGCGGCGCGACCAACCCCGACCCGGAGGTCTTCACCCATGCCGCCGCGCAGGTGAAGAACGCGCTCGACGTGACGCACGGCCTGGGCGGTGCCAACTACGTGCTGTGGGGCGGCCGCGAAGGCTACGAGACGCTGCTCAACACCGACCTGAAGCGCGAGCTGGCACAGCTGGGCCGCTTCCTCAACCTGGTGGTCGAGCACAAGCACAAGATCGGCTTCAAGGGCCCGATCCTGCTCGAACCCAAGCCGGCCGAGCCGACCAAGCACCAGTACGACTACGACGTCGCGACGGTCTACGGCTTCCTGCAGGCGCACGGCCTGGAGAAGGAGGTGAAGGTCAACATCGAGCAGAACCATGCGCTGCTCGCGGGCCACAGCTTCGAGCACGAGATCGCGCTGGCCCACGCGCTGGGCATCTTCGGCTCGCTCGACATGAACCGCGGCGACGAGCTGCTGGGCTGGGACACCGACCAGTTCCCCAACAACCTGCAGCACGTCGCGATGGCGCTGTACGAGGTGCTGCGCGCCGGCGGCCTGACAACCGGCGGCCTCAACTTCGACGCCAAGCTGCGGCGCCAGTCGACAGACCCCGACGACCTGGTCTGGGCCCATGCGACCGCCATGGACCTGTGCGCCCGCGGCCTGCTGGTGGCCGAGGCCATGGTGCGCGACGGCGCCCTGCAGCGCCACGTCGACACGCGCTACGCGGGCTGGGACACGCCCCGCGGCCAGTCGATCCTGCGCGGCGAGCTGTCGCTGGCGGACCTGGCACAGGACGCCGAAGCACGTGCCCTCGAGCCACAGCCCCGCTCGGCCGGGCAGGAACGGCTCGAGCACCTCGTCAGCAGCTATCTCTGAAAAAACGAAGCCCACCAAGGAGCGAGACATGGCCAGCAACATCAAGGGCCCAGGCATCTACCTGGCCCAGTTCGCAAGCGACGAAGCCCCCTTCGACTCCTGGCAGTCGATCACGCGCTGGGCCGGCGGCCTGGGCTTCAAGGGGGTGCAGATCCCGTCGTGGGACGCGCGCATCTTCGACCTGCGCCGGGCGGCCGAATCGAAGACCTACTGCGACGAGGTCGCGGGCATCGCCCGCGAGAACGGCGTGGCGATCACCGAACTGGGCACCCACCTGCAGGGCCAGCTGGTGGCCGTGCACCCGGCCTACGACGAAGCCTTCGACGGTTTCGCACCGGAGGCGGTGCGGCGCAACCCCAAGGCGCGCCAGGCCTGGGCGGTGGAGCAGATGCTGCTGTCGGCACGCGCCTCGCGCCACCTGGGCCTCAAGAGCAACGTGAGCTTTCCCGGCGCGCTGGCATGGCCCTACCTCTACCCGTGGCCGCAGCGGCCCGCGGGCCTGATCGAAGCCGCCTTCGACGAGCTGGCCAAGCGCTGGCGCCCGATCTTCGATGCCTTCGACGAAGCCGACTGCAACGTCTGCTTCGAACTGCATCCCGGCGAGGACCTGTTCGACGGCACCACCTTCGAGATGTTCCTGCAGCGCGTGGACGACCACCCGCGCTGCTGCATCAACTACGACCCCTCGCACTTCCTGCTGCAGCAGCTCGACTACCTCGAATTCATCGACATCTACCACGCGCGCATCAAGGCGCTGCACATCAAGGATGCCGAGTTCCGCCCCACCGGCCGCCAGGGCGTCTATTCGGGCTACCAGCCATGGATCGACCGCGCGGGACGCTTCCGCTCGCTGGGCGACGGCCAGATCGACTTCGGCGCCATCTTCTCCAAGATGGCCCAGTACGGCTACGACAGCTGGGCGGTGCTCGAGTGGGAATGCTGCCTCAAGCACCCCGAGACCGGTGCCGCGGAAGGCGCGGCCTTCATCCGCGACCACATCATCCGGGTCACGGAGAAGGCCTTCGACGACTTTGCGGGCGGCCAGAAGGACCCGGCCCAGCTGCGCCGCATGCTGGGCCTGGAGCCGGTGGCGCCATGACCATCGAAGCCAGCTACAGCGATGCGGAGGCGGCGAGCGCCCGCATCCGCCTGGGCATGGTGGGCGGCGGCGAAGGCGCCTTCATCGGCGCCGTGCACCGCATCGCCGCGCGGCTCGACGACCAGTTCGTGCTGAGCGCCGGCGCGCTCTCCTCCACGCCGGAGAAGGCGGCCCGCTCGGCGGCCGCGATCGGCCTCGCGCGCAGCTACCCCGACTACCGCACCATGGCGCGCGAGGAGGCCGCGCGCGCCGACGGCATCGAGGTCGTGACCATCGTGACGCCCAACGACCAGCACGCGGCCGTGGCCGAGGCCTTTCTCGAGGCCGGCATCCACGTGATCTGCGACAAGCCCGTGACCACCACGGTGGCGGACGCACACCGGCTGCGGGCGATCGCGCAGGCGCGCCGTCGCATCTTCGCCGTGACCTACAACTACACCGGCTACCCCATGGTGCGCCAGGCGCGCCGCATGGTGCGCGACGGCGAGCTGGGCGAGATCCGGCTGGTCCAGGTCGAGTACCCGCAGGACTGGCTGACCGAGCCGCTCGAGACCACCGGCCAGAAGCAGGCGGCCTGGCGTACCGACCCGCGGCGCTCCGGCCCGGGCGGCTGCATCGGGGACATCGGTACGCACGCCTACCAGCTCGCGGGCTTCATCGCGGGCATGCAGCCTTCGCAGCTGTGCGCCGAACTCAGCACCTTCGTCAGCGGCCGCGCGCTCGACGACAACGTGCAGATCATGCTGCGCTATGCCAACGGCGCGCGCGGCATGCTCTGGGCCAGCCAGGTCGCGCCGGGCAACGAGAACGCGCTGCGCATCCGCGTCTACGGCAGCCGCGCCGGGCTCGAGTGGCAGCAGGAGCAGCCCAACAGGCTGCAGGTGTCGCGCTTCGGCGAGGCGCCGCAGACCCTCTCGCGCGGCAGCGGCACAGCCCATGCGGACGCGGCCCGCGTCACGCGCCTTCCCGCGGGCCATCCCGAGGGCTACTTCGAGGGCTTCGCCACGCTCTACAGCGAGATCGGCCATGCCATCCGCGCGGCGCGCGACGGCCGCGCGCCGGCCCAGGAAGTGAACTTCCCGACGCTGGAAGACGGCATCCACGGCGTCGCCTTCATCGAAGCGGCCATCCGCTCGTCCGCCGGCGGTGGCCTCTGGGTCGGTGTGTGAGATGAGCCTGCACGTCCGCTTCGACGCGATCACGAAGGACTTCGGGCCGGTGCAGGTGCTGCACGGCGTGAGCTTCGACATCGCGCCCGGCACCGTGCTGGGCCTGCTCGGGGAGAACGGCGCGGGCAAGTCCACGCTGATGAAGATCCTCTCGGGCTACGAGCGCCCCAGCGGTGGCACGCTGTCGATCGACGGCGAAGCGCGCGCCTTCCGGAGTTCGCGCGACGCGGAGGACGCGGGCGTGGTGCTGATCCACCAGGAGTTCAACCTGGCCGAGGATCTCACGGTGGCGCAGAACATCTTCCTCGGGCGCGAGAAGCGCCGCGGCTGGCGGCTCGACGACCCGGGCATGCGCCGCGCGGCACAGGAGGCGCTGGGCGCGGTCGGCCTCGCGGTCGATCCCGACACCCGGGTGCGCGACCTGATCGTGGCCGAGAAGCAGCTGGTGGAGATCGCCAAGGCGCTGTCGCGCAGCGCGCGGCTGCTGGTGATGGACGAGCCCACGGCCACGCTCACGCCGTCCGAGAGCCAGCGCCTCTTCGGCCTGATCCGCACCCTGCGCGCGCAGGGTGTGACCATCGTCTACATCTCGCACAAGCTCGACGAGGTCGCACGGATCACCGACGAGATCGTGGTCATGCGCGACGGCCGCTTCGTCATGCGCGGACCGACCGCGCAGCATTCGCGCCAGCAGATGGCGAACCTGATGGTCGGGCGCGAGCTCTCCAACATGTTCCCTGTCCGGCGCCGGCCCGAGCCGGCGGCGCCGCTGCTGGCCGTGCGCGGGCTGAACGTGCCCGGCTGGGCGCACGACGTGAGCTTCGACGTGCGGCCCGGCGAGATCCTCGGCTTCGCCGGGCTGGTGGGCGCGGGCCGCACCGAACTGTTCGAAGGGCTGCTGGGGCTGCGCGCGCGCGAGGGCGGCACGGTCGAGATCGAAGGGCAAGCGGTTGCGTTCGCCGATCCGCGTGCCGCGGCGCGCGCCGGCCTCACCTACCTGAGCGAAGACCGCAAGGGCTGCGGCCTGCACGTGCGGCTGCCGCTGCAGGACAACCTCACGCTGATGGACCTGGACCGCCACGCCCATCCCTGGCTCGACCGTCGCTCCGAAGCCGCGGCGCTGACGCGCGCGGTGGCGGACTTCGGCATCCGCACGCGCGACCTGGGCGCGCGCGCCGGCGCGCTGTCGGGCGGCAACCAGCAGAAGCTGGCGATGGCCAAGGTGCTGCAGCCGGGCCCGCGCGTGGTGGTGCTGGACGAGCCCACGCGCGGCGTCGACGTCGGCGCCAAGCGCGACATCTATTTCCTGATCGACCAGGTGGCGGCCGAAGGCCGCGGCGTGGTCGTCATCTCGTCGGAGCTGATGGAACTGATCGGCCTGTGCCACCGCGTCGTCGTGATGCGTGCCGGCACGGTCCAGGCCACGCTCGACGCCGACCACCTGACCGAAGAGGAGCTCATCGCGCATGCCACCGGCACCCACTGACAGCCTGACGCCGCCCATCGGCATCGACCCGACGGCGCCCCCTCCGGCGCGACGCGGCGGCACGCCCTGGCGCCAGCGCCTGCGCGAGGTCGGGCCGATCGCCGGCCTGGTGCTGCTGTGCATCGCGGGCACGCTGCTCAACCCCGACTTCGCGACCTGGGACAACGCGATGAACGTGCTCACCCGCACCGCCTTCATCGGCATCATCGCGGTGGGCATGAGCTTCGTCATCATCAGCGGCGGCATCGACCTCTCGGTGGGCTCGATGGCGGCGCTGATCGCGGGCTGCATGATCCTGGTGATGAACGCGCTGGCGCCGCACATCGGCTCGCCGGTGACGGCGGTGCTGCTGGGCATGGCGGTGGCGCTGGTGCTGGGCGCGTCCTTCGGCCTGGCCCACGGCCTGCTCATCACCAAGGGGCGCATCGAACCCTTCATCGTGACGCTGGGCACGCTCGGCATCTTCCGCGCCTACCTCACCTACTTCGCCAACGGCGGTGCGATCACGCTCGACGGCACGCTGTCGGACGTCTACAGCCCGGTGTACTACGCGAGCTGGCTCGGCATCCCGGTGCCGATCTGGGTCTTCGCGGCGATGGCGCTCGCGGGCGCCTTCCTGTTGAACCGCACGCGCTACGGCCGCTACGTGCAGGCCATCGGCTCCAACGAGCAGGTGGCGCGCTACTCGGCGGTGGCGGTCGACCGCGTGAAGATCCTCACCTACGTGCTGCTGGGCTGCTGCGTCGCCGTGGCCACGCTGCTCTACGTGCCGCGCCTGGGTTCGGCCTCGCCCACCACCGGGCTGCTCTGGGAGCTCGAGGCGATCGCGGCCGTGATCGTGGGCGGCACCGCCCTCAAGGGCGGCGAGGGCCGCATCTTCGGCACCGTGATCGGCGCCGTGCTGCTCTCCGTGATCAGCAACCTGTTGAACCTGACCAGCATCATCAGCGTGTACCTGAATGCGGCTGTGCAGGGCTTCGTGATCATCATCGTGGCCTTTCTGCAGAGAGGTCGGCGATGACGATGCGCGCAGTGGCCAGCCGGCAGCGCGCGGACTTTGACGCCCAAGAGATCCCAACCAGGAGACATATCATGGACAGAAGGCTTTTTTCCGCCATCGCACTCGCCGCGTGCGCGCTGTGCAGCACCGCTTCCTTTGCCGACACCAAGCCGGTCATGGGCGTGTCCGTTCCCGCGGCCACGCACGGCTGGACCGGCGGCGTCGTGTACTGGGCCAACCGCACCAAGGCCGAACTGGAGAAGCAGTACCCCGGCATGAAGGTGTTCGTGAAGACCGCCGGCTCGGCCACCGAACAGGCCAACCAGATCCAGGACCTGCAGACGGTCAACAAGATCGACACGCTGGTGATCCTGCCCTTCGAGTCGGCGCCGCTGACCAAGCCGGTCGCGCAGGTCAAGGGCAAGGGCGTGTTCGTGACCGTGGTCGACCGCGGCCTGACCGACCCGGGCGCGCAGGACGCCTACGTGGCCGGCGACAACCCGGGCTTCGGCAAGGTCGCGGCCGAGTACATGGCCAAGGCCATGGGCGGCAAGGGCAACCTCGTGATCCTGCGCGGCATTCCGACCGTGATCGACAACCAGCGCGTCGATGCCTTCAACGAGGTCATGAAGGCGAATCCCGGCATCAAGGTGCTCGACGCCAAGCACGGCAACTGGAACCGCGACGACGCCTTCAAGGTGATGCAGGACTACCTCACGCGCTTCAAGCAGATCGATGCGGTCTGGGCCTCGGACGACGACATGGCCGTCGGCGTGCAGAAGGCGATCGAGCAGGCCAAGCGCAGCGACGTGAAGCTGGTCGTGGGCGGCGCCGGATCCAAGGACTACATCAAGAAGGTGATGGACGGCGACAAGATCGTCTCGGCCGACGTGACCTACGCCCCGAGCATGATCGCCGACGCCATGAAGATGACGGCCGAGGCCCGCGCAAGCGGCAAGCCGATGGCCGCCTCGACGATCATCCCCTCGGTGCTGGTGACCAAGGACAACGCGGCGAAGTACTACTTCCCGGATTCGCCGCACTGAGGATGCGCCGGCCGCGCGCAGTCAATGGTTGTGCCGCGGCGTCTTCTCGGAGATGCGCTGGAAGGACAGCGCGAAATCCATCGTCGCGCCATCCACCAGCTGCCCGGTCTTCTCGCGATAGAGCGCCTCCCAGGGCGAATGGCTCGCGGGCACGGGCGGTGCCGGCAACTCGCGGCGCCGGCGCTCGATCTCCTCGGGTGCCACCAGCGCGTCGCAGCGGCGCGCGTTGAGATCGACCCGGACCCGGTCGCCGGTCTGCAGCCAGCTCAGGCCACCGCCCACCGCGCTCTCGGGCGAGACGTGCAGGATCGACGGGCTGTCCGCCGTCCCCGACTGGCGGCCATCGCCAAGCGTGGGCAGCGTCATGATGCCGCGCTGGATCAGCGCATCGGGCGGCTGCATGTTGACCACCTCCGCCGAGCCGGGCCAGCCGATCGGTCCTGCGCCGCGCATCACCAGGATGCAGCCCTCGTCGATGGCCAGAGCCGGATCGTTGATGCGCCGGTGATAGTCGTCAGAACTCTCGAACACCACGGCCCGCGCCTCGAAGATGCCCTCCTCGCCCGGTCGGTTCAGGTAATGCTCGCGGAAGCGCTCGGAGATCACCGAGGTCTTCAGGATCGCGAAGTCGAACAGGTTGCCCTTGAGCACCACGAAGCCAGCCTGCTGCATCAGAGGCGCCGCGAAAGGAAGGATCACTTCGCGGTCGCTGGCCTCGCGGCCCTGCAGGTTCTCGTCGACGGTCTTGCCGGTGACGCTCAGGCACCCGCCGTGCAGCCGCCCCGCCTGCTGCAGCTCCCACATCACGGCCGGCACGCCGCCCGCGCGGAAGAAGCGCTCGCCCAGGTAGCGGCCCGCCGGCTGCATGTTGACCAGCAGCGGCAGGTCGTAGGCGTGGTCGGTCCAGTCCTGCGCCTGCAGCTCGACGCCGGCATGGCGGGCCATGGCCATGATGTGCACCTGCGAATTGCTGGAGCCGCCGGCACAGCTGACCACCGACAGCGCGTTGAGGAAGCTCTCGCGGGTCAGGATGCGCGAAGGCCGCAGGTCCTCGAAGGCCATCTCGACGATGCGCCGGCCGGTCTCGTAGGCCATCTGGCCGCGCTCGCGGTACGGCGCGGGAATGGCGGCGCAGCCCGGCAACGACATGCCCAGCGCCTCGGCCACGGCATTCATGGTGGAGGCCGTCCCCATGGTGTTGCAGTGGCCCGCCGAGGGCGCGCTGCTGCAGGCGCGCTGCAGGAATTCTTCCTCGTCGATCTCGCCGGCCGCAAGCTGCCGGCGGCTGCGCCAGATCACGGTGCCCGAGCCCACCAACTCGCCGCCGTGCCAGCCGTCGAGCATCGGCCCGCCCGAGAGCACGATGGCCGGGATATCGACCGTGGAGGCGGCCATCAGGCCCGCGGGCGTGGTCTTGTCGCAGCCGGTGGTGAGCACCACCGCATCGATCGGGTAGCCGTACAGGATCTCGACCAGGCCGAGGTAGGCCAGGTTGCGGTCCAGCGCCGCCGTGGGCCGGCGGCAGTTCTCGAAGATCGGATGCACCGGGAATTCCATCGGGATGCCGCCGGCATCGCGGATGCCGTCACGCACGCGGCGCGCCAGGTCCAGGTGGATGCGGTTGCAGGGCGACAGGTCGCTGCCGGTCTGCGCGATGCCGATGATGGGCCGCCCCGAGCGCAGCTCTTCGGGCGTCAGCCCGTAGTTCATGAAGCGCTCGAGATACAGCGCGGTCATGTCCGAGCGCTCCGGATCCGCGAACCATTCGCGGGAGCGCAGCGGGCGGCGGGGGATCTTTTCCATAGGGTTCTTTTCTTGAAATGGGAACGGTGACCAGGCACCGGGATTCATGTCGCGTTCGACGAGAGCGCGAACACCCGTGCGTCGAACACCGTGTGGAAGACCGCGCCTTCGAACATCTCGAGCAGCGCGCGCGAGGCCTGCTGGCTTTCGCGGCGGACCGGCGAGGCCAGGGCGGCCGCGATGTCCTCGTGGCTGTCGAAGTGCATGACGAGCACCAGCGGCAGCGCGGGGTCCGCCACGTCGCTCTGGTGCTGGCGCAGCACGCGCACGTCCCGCACGGCGGGAAAACGCGTCCACAGCGGCACCATGCGTTCATCGACATGGCGATGGAACGCGTCTTCCATGCCCGGCCTGATGCGTCCGTTGAAGAACGCGCAGCGCACGAGCCGCGGCAGGTCTGTTGTCATGGAGATGACCGCGCCTCAGCCGCGCCCGACGAAGGGCATGTGGCTGGCCATCACGTTCATCGACAGCACGTTGGCCTCCAGCGGCAGGCTGTCCATGTAGAGGATCGCGCGCACCACGTTGTCCATGCCCATGCGCGGCTCCGGCTTGAGCGACCCGTCGGCCTGCAGCGTGCCCTGGGCCATGAGCGCGCTCATGTCGCTGACCACGTTGCCGATGTCGATCTGCCCGCAGGCGATGTTGTAGGGACGTCCGTCGAGCGATGCGGCCTTGGTCAGGCCGGTGATGGCGTGCTTGGTCGCGGTGTATGGCGCGGCCTGCGGCCGGGGCGCATGCGCCGAGATCGAGCCGTTGTTGATGATCCGGCCGCCCTGGGGCGACTGCTTCTTCATCAACCGGAACGCGCCCTGCGCGCACAGGAAGGCGCCGGTGAGGTTCACGTTCACGGCCTGGACCCAGTGCGCGTACTCGATGTCTTCCAGCGAACGCTGCGGCGTGAACACGCCGGCGTTGTTGAACAGCAGGTCCAGCCGGCCCCATGTCGCCTCGATGGTGCCGAACAGGCGGCCCACCGCATCGACGTCGCTGATGTCGCAGGGCACGACCAGCGCGCGGTCGGCCGCGCCCGCACCCGCGCTGTCGACGACATCCTGCAATGCCTGCGCCTTGCGGGCGGCCAGCACGACCCGGTAGCCGGCCTCGAGCAGGCCCAGCGCGACACTGCGCCCGATGCCCGAGCTGGCGCCCGTCACCAACGCGATCTTCGGGTTCATGGTCGACTCCATGCGCGCGTGACCTGGCGCTGCTCGCCCAGGCCCTCGATGCCGACCTGCATCACGTCGCCGGCCTTCAGGTAGACCGGCGGCTTCTGGCCCAGGCCGACGCCGGGCGGCGTGCCCGTGCTGATGATGTCGCCGGGCAGCAGGGTCATGAACTGGCTGATGTAGCTGACCAGGTGGGCCACGCCGAAGATCATGGTGGCCGTGCTGCCGTTCTGGTACATGCGATCGTTGACCTTCAGCCACAGGCGCAGCGCCGCCGGATCCGGCACCTCGTCGGGCGTCACCAGCCACGGTCCCACGGGCGAGAAGGTGTCGCAGCCCTTGCCCTTGTCCCATTGGCCGCCGCGCTCGAGCTGGAACGCGCGCTCGGAGACATCGTTGACCACGCAGTAGCCGGCCACGTGGGCCAGCGCGTCCTGCGCGTCCACATAGGAGGCACGGGAACCGATGACCACGCCGAGCTCGACTTCCCAGTCGGTCTTCTCCGAGTCGCGCGGGATCACGACCTCGTCGTCCGGCCCGGTGAGCGAGCTGGTGGCCTTGAGGAACAGCACCGGCTCCTGCGGGATCGGCATGTTGGATTCGGCCGCGTGGTCCGCATAGTTGAGGCCCACGCAGACGATCTTCGACACCGAGGCCACGGGCACGCCGAAGCGCGTCCCCGCGGGTACCTCGGGCAGGCGGTCGACGTCCAGCGCCCGCAGCGCGGCCAGGCCCGCGGGCGACAGCACCTCGGCCGTGATGTCGGGCACCACGCCCGAGAGGTCGCGAATGCGCCCCTGCACGTCCACCAGGCCCGGCTTCTCCTGGCCCGCCGTGCCCCACCTGATCAGCTTCATTTGAAATTCCTCGGTTCGAAAAATGGATGGAACGCGCGGGGTCAGTTCGACCAGCCGCCGTCGATGACGTGAATGGCACCGGTCGTGAAGGCCGATTCGTCCGACGCCAGGTAGGTGACCAGCGCCGCGATCTCCTCGGCGCGGCCGACGCGCCCCAACGGCTGGCGCGCGACGAAGGCGGAGCGCACCTGCGCTTCGTCCTGGCCCGTGGCCCGGGCCTGGGAGGCGATGCGATCGTTGAGCGACGGCGACTCGACCGTGCCCGGACAGATCGCGTTGCACCGGATGCCGGCAGCGACGAAGTCGGCCGCGACGGCCTTGGTCAGCCCGATGACGGCGGCCTTGGTGGCGCCATAGACGAAGCGGTTCGGCACGCCCTTCACGCTGGAGGCCGCCGAGGCCATGTTGATGAGCGAGCCGCCCTGCCCCGCCGCCAGCATGGCCGGCAGGAACGCGCGGATCGTGCGGTACATCGACTTCACGTTGAGGTCGAAGCCGAAGTCCCAGTCCGCCTCGGTGCACTGGAGGATGTTGCCGCCATGCACGAAGCCCGCGCAATTGAAGAGGCCGTCGATGCGGCCCAGTTGCGTCGCGAAGGCACCGACGGCCGCGTCGCTGCGCACATCGAGGTGCGCGATCCGCACGTCGCTGCCCTGGGGCGCCTGGGCCTTCAGGTCGGCCAGCCCGGCCTCGTCCACGTCGGTCGCCCACACCTGCGAGCCTTCGGCGGCCAGCATCAAGGCGGACGCCCGGCCGATGCCCTTGGCTGCCGCGGTGACGACGATCTTCTTTCCTGCTACGCGATCACGCATGCGCGATTTCCTTTCGATGGTGTTTGCTCGCTGCCGTCCGCACCGGAGGACGGCCGTCGGATGGTTCAGTGGATGGCGTCGCGCAGGTCGCTGAGATCGCGCCCGCGGGTCTCGGTGGACATGGCGACGCCGATCAGGGTCAGCACCGACAGTGCGGCCATGTAGGCGCCCATGACCCAGAACGCACCGCCGGCCACGCCGATCAGGTAGATGCCCAGGATGGGGGCCAGCCCGCCCGACAGCATGGCGCCCAGTTCTCTGGACAGCGCCACGCCCGAGTAGCGGTAGCGGTTGCCGAACAGTTCCGCGAAGTGCGCGCACTGGGCGCCGAGCATGCTGTTGGCCCCGATGGCCAGGCCGCCGAACATCGCGATGGCGACCCACATCATTTCGCCGGTGTTGACCATCCACCAGGCCGGGAAGGCCCAGAGCAGCATGAAGATCGCGCCGAAGCGGTAGATGGTCTTGCGGCCGTAGCGGTCGGACAGCGCGCCGAACATCGGCGTGGTGATGACGCTCGACAGGGTCGCGATCAGCGCGGCGCTGGTGCCGATCTTGGTGAGGCTGGCGGCCGGCACGCCCAGCCTCGTCGCCACGGTGCCGCCGAGGAAGGCGATCACGATGGTGGTGTAGATGGTCGAGCCGCCCTGCTCGGCCAGGCGCATGAGCACCGCCGCCAGCACTGGCCGGCGGGCTTCCTTGAGCACCAGCTTCATGGGGGACTGCGCCACCTTGTGCGTGCCTTCGAGCTTGACGAAGGTCGGGCTCTCGCGCAGCCGCAGTCGGATCCAGACCGCCACGCCGATCAGCACGATGCTGGCCAGGAACGGAATGCGCCAGCCCCATGCCAGGATCGTCTCCTGGTCCATCAGGTGCTGCATCACGCTGAAGGTCGCGGTCGCGATGCCGAAGCCCGCGAAGATGCCCACGAAGGGCAGCGCCGCAAAGAAGCCGCGCCGCGACGCGGGCGCCACCTCGGCCATCAGCGTCGAGGCGCCGGCCTGCTCGGCACCGGCGCCGAAGCCCTGCACCAGCCGCAGGATCACCAGGCCGACGGCCCCCATCGGACCGGCCGGCAGCAGGCCGATCAAGGTGGTCGAGATGCCCATGATCGCGATCGTCACCAGCAGCACGAACTTGCGCCCCTTGCGATCGCCCAGCGAGCCGAAGAACAGGCCGCCCAGGGGCCGCGCGAGAAAGCCCACGCCGTAGGTCGCAAAACTGGCGAGCAGGCCGGCGCTGGCGTCGAGCGTGGAGAAGAAGACCCGGCTGAAGATCAGCGCGGTGGCCAGGCCGAAGATGGCGAAGTCGTAGTACTCGAGCGCGCTGCCCACCGAGCTGGTCAGGATCGCGCGCCGGAGCTGGCTGGCTGAAACGGGGGCCTTGTCACCGGCCTGTGCATCGCTGGCCTGCGATGCCTGCGGCATCGACCTCCCCGGCAGGGCACCGGGCTGATATCTCGCTGTCATTCATGTCTCCTGTTTCGATCCGTGTGTGCCAACCCGAGGCATGGCCGCCATGCCAGACACCCGACGCGGCCGCTCCGGCGTTGCCACCGAAGGATCCTCGTCACCATCTGCAAATCGCCCACCAGGCAGCCCGGGTTCGCGTAAAATTGGTTATCGGTATCCGCAGCGACTGAAATCTATCACAAGGAATTTAGGATGCATAAGGAAGAGTTGTTGGTGGTTTCCCGATACCCGGAATCGGACATGGCGTGGTTGGCGCAGCACTACACCCTGCATGTGCTGGCGGATACGACCGACCGCGCCGCCTTGCTGGCGGACGTCGCACCCCGTGTGCGCGTGCTGGCGACGAATGGCGAATCGGGCGCCGATGCCACCCTGATCGATGCGCTGCCGAAGCTGGAAGTGATCGTCTCGTACGGCGTGGGCGTGGACGCCATCGACCTCGCGCATGCCGCGCGGCGCGGCATCCGTGTCACGAACACCCCGGAGGTCCTGACGGGCGACGTCGCCGATTTCGGCATCGCCTTGATGCTCGCGATCGCACGCCAGATCCCGCAGAACGATGCGCTCGTGCGGGCCGGGCAATGGGGCACGGCCTCGTTTCCGCTGACCACGCGCATGTTTGGCAAGCGCCTGGGCATCGTGGGACTCGGCCGCGTCGGCCGCGCGGTCGCGCGTCGTGCCGAGGCCTTCGACATGAAGATCGCCTACCACGACCGCATCCGTTTCGAGGACGTCGCCTACGACTACCACCTCAGTGCGGCGGCGCTGGCGCGGGAGGTGGATTTCCTCATGGTCTGTGCCGCGGCCGACCAGATCCCGCGCGGCGCGATCGGCCTCGAGGTGTTCGACGCGCTAGGGCCCGAGGGCATCCTCGTCAACGTCGCGCGCGGCAGCATCATCGACGAACCGGTACTGCTGGCGTACCTGCGCGAGCGGCGCATTCGCGGCGCCGCGCTCGACGTCTACTGGAACGAGCCCGCGATCGACCTGCGCTGGCGCTCCCTGCCCAACGTCGTGCTGCAGGCGCACCGGGCCAGCGCCACGGTTGAAACCAGGGCTGCCATGGCCCAGCTGGTGCGCGACAACCTGGCGGCCTGCTTCGGCGGCAGGCCGCTGGTCACCGAGTTCACCGGCCATCTCGCCAAGGCCTGAGCGCGGCCAGGTTCGCGCAGACATCCCTGCCGCACCGGGACCTGCTTCTTCGGCGCGAGGGCCTCAGGCGCTCTCGCGCTGAATGATCTCGTAGGGAATACGGACCAGGCGCGGCACATCGTGCAATTCGCGGGCGAACGATGCGAGCTCGCGGCGCGATGTGTTGGGCGGCTCCGAGCCGTCGATCGCGGCCAGCAGCGATTGCCCGGCGGAACGCCCGATGCCGTAGGGGTCCACGGACACCGTGGTGATCGTTGGGTAGCAATGGCGTGAGATCTCGAAGTCGCCGAAGCCGGCCACCGCGACGTCGCCGGGGACCGAGAGCCCGCGACGGTGGCAGGCCATGATCACGCCGAAGGCATGGATGTCGCTGTTGCACACGATGGCGTCGGTGTCGGGCCATTGCTCGAGCAACTGGCCCAACGCAGCGGCGCCGTGGCCCATCGCGGTGCCATGGGCCATGTCGGCGGTCCATTCGGTTCGGCTGATCTCGCGCGGCCCGTGCAGTCCGGCTTCGCGAACGGCGTCGAGATAGCCGTTGCGTCGCGCCGTGCCGCGCAGGTCCAGGTGCGATGCGCTGCTGACGAACGCAATGTGCTTGTAGCCGCGCTCATAGAGATAGCGCGTCATGGCGGCGGCGGCATCGGCATTCGAGAAGCCCACCACGCGGTCGATGGGCCGGCTGGGGATCTCCCAGGTCTCCACCACCGGGATGTGGGCGCCCCGCAGCAGCGAGCGCGCCTTGGTCGTGTGCTGTCCGCCCGTCAGCACGACGCCGCGCGGCTGATGACTCAGCAGCGTGCGGATCAACGACTCCTCCCGGTCCGGCAGATAGTCCGTGTGGGCCAGCAGCAAGCGCATGTTGCGCGTCTCGACCACGTCGTTGATGCCCTGCGTCATCTCCGCGAAGTTCGAGCTCGACAGCGAAGGCACGAGCACCGCCACCATGTTGGTGCGGCCCGACGAAAAAGCGCCCGCCACCGCGTCGGCCACATAGCCTGTCCGGCGTACCGCGTCCATCACGCGAGCGCGGGTGTCTTCGCCCACATGCTGCCCGGTGAGCACGCGCGACACCGACATCTTGGACACGCCGGCCAACTGCGCCACGTCGGCCATGCGAATCGGCGCAGGGGGAGAAGAATTTTTACTGGAACTCATAACTTTCAAGTAGACCGAGCACGACGCTCCCGGGGGATTTCGAACACGCGCCTGGCAAGCGCCTGACGCCGCCCCACCAATGACCGACGACATGCATTCGACTCGAGCGTATCAGCCGGCCGACAAGACACGCGCAGCGGCGGCGCGCGAGCCCCGAAGACGACAACGGCGCAGGAGGTATTCGAACGACCTGGCTTGCATCTCTACCGGATTCGCTCGGATGGCCCCCGCACGCCCCACCGGACCCTTGGCAGCAAGAAAAGCACAACGGGAGCGCACGCAAAAAAGCCACCCTAAGGTGGCTTTTTCTTCATTGGGTGAACCCCAAAGATACTGGCGGAGTGGACGGGACTCGAACCCGCGACCCCCGGCGTGACAGGCCGGTATTCTAACCAACTGAACTACCACTCCTGGTAGACAACGTTCGCTCCTTGCGGAGCCGAGTGCTGACGACTCGTACCTGCTTCACTCGCGTGAAACTGGCGACCCTACGGGGATTCGAACCCCGGTAGCCACCGTGAAAGGGTGGTGTCCTAGGCCTCTAGACGATAGGGTCAAAACCTTGGGAACCGCGCTGCGATCAGCGCCTGTCCTTCGCTCTTGCGAGACTTGTTCGGCACAAAAAAATACCCACTTGCAGTGGGCACTTCCGAGGCGAACCTCGTGAACCTTGGCGGAGTGGACGGGACTCGAACCCGCGACCCCCGGCGTGACAGGCCGGTATTCTAACCAACTGAACTACCACTCCTGGTAGACAACGTTCACTCCTTGCGGAGCCGAGTGCTGACGACTCGTTGCCTGAATCACTTGCGTGAAACTGGCGACCCTACGGGGATTCGAACCCCGGTAGCCACCGTGAAAGGGTGGTGTCCTAGGCCTCTAGACGATAGGGTCAAAACCTTAGGAACCGTGCTGAGATCAGCACTTTTCTTCTTCAATACTCTCGACACTTAATGGTGGAGGTAAGCGGGATCGAACCGCTGACCTCTTGCATGCCATGCAAGCGCTCTCCCAGCTGAGCTATACCCCCGTGTGGGTGTCGAGCCTCGAATTATAGCCCGAAAAATCAGGCCCTTTTCAAACGTTCGATAACTTTTTCGCGGGAAAAAATTTCGATCACTGAATCGAGGGACGGTGTCTGCGATGTTCCCATCACAAGCACTCGTACTGGCATCGCCAACACCGGCATTTTCAATGCATGTGCGGCGAGAACTTCCTTGATCATAGCTGCGATTGAGGCCCGATCCCAGGCGACCGTCATCAATTTTTCAACGAGTGTGGCGATGGCCGGCTTCACCGCGTCGGTGAGGTGCTGCGCACGGTCGGCATCGCTCACCGTGATGTCCGCGTAGAAGGCCGAAGCCCAGTCGGCCAGGGCCACCGTGGTCTCGCAACGGTCCTTGAACAGCGTGCAGATCGCGCTCAGGCGTTCGTCGGCCACGATGCCGCGCTTGTGCAATTGCGCGGCCACCAGCGGCGCGAGTTCGTCGCCGGTCCTGGCCTTGATGTACTGCGCGTTGACCCAGGCCAGCTTGGCCGCATCCCACTGCGCGGGGCTCTTCGACAGGTGCGAGCCGTCGAACCAGCTCACCATCTGCTCGCGCGTGAACAGCTCGTCGTCGCCGTGGCTCCAGCCCAGGCGCGCGAGGTAGTTGAGCATGGCCTCGGGCAGGTAGCCGTTCTCTTCATAGGCGGTGACGCTCACCGCGCCGCGGCGCTTCGACAGCTTCTGGCCGTCGTCGCCCAGGATCACCGGCACATGGCCGAAGGCCGGCAGCGGTGCGCCCAGCGCGCGGAAGATGTTGATCTGCCACGGCGTGTTGTTGATGTGCTCGTCGCCGCGGAACACATGCGTGATGGCCATGTCCCAGTCGTCGACCACCACCGCGAAGTTGTAGGTCGGCACACCGTCGGGCCGCAGGATGATCAGGTCGTCGATCTCGCGGTTGTTGATGGTGATCTCGCCCTTGACCAGGTCGTGCCAGCTCACGTCGCCCTCGGGCGGATTGCAGAAGCGCACCACCGGCGGCACGCCTTCGGGCACGGGCGGCAGCACCTTGCCGGGCTCGGGGCGCCAGCGGCGGTCGTACAGCGTCTTCTCGTTGCGCGCACGTTGCGCCTCGCGCATCTCCTCGAGCTCGGCCGGCGAGCAGTAGCAGTGGTAGGCCTTGCCCTCGGCGATCAGCTGCGCGACCACTTCGCGGTAGCGCTCGAGGCGCTGCATCTGGTAGATCGGGCCTTCGTCGTAGTCCAGGCCCAGCCAGTGCATCGACGCCAGGATCTGGTCGGTCGAGTCCTGCGTGGAACGGGCCACGTCGGTGTCCTCGATGCGCAGCACGAACTCGCCGCCGTGGTGGCGCGCATAGGCCCACGAATAGAGCGCGGTGCGGGCCGTGCCCAGGTGGAGGAAGCCGGTGGGCGACGGTGCGATGCGGGTTCTAACTTTGCCGGTCATGTGTTGCTCAGGAATTCAGGGTGCAGAGGCCGCGCTGCAGGTCGGCCGTGATGTCGTCGATGTACTCGAGGCCGACCGCGAGGCGGATCAGCCCCTGGCCGATGCCCGCGGCCTGGCGCTGCGCTTCGGTGAGGCGGCCGTGCGAGGTCGTGCCGGGGTGGGTGATGATGGTCTTGGTGTCGCCGAGGTTGGTGGCGATGCTCACGACACGCGTGCTGTTGATCACGTGGAAGGCGTTGGCGCGCGCGGTCTCCGGGTCGTCGCCGACCACGTCGAAGGACACCACCGCCCCGCCCTGCCCCGACTGCTGACGCATCGCGAGTTCGTGCTGCGCATGCGAGGCCAGGCCGGGGTAGTGGACGCGCGTGACGCCTGGCTGCTGTTCGAGCCACTGCGCCACGGCCAGCGCATTGGCGCACTGCGCCTTCATGCGGATGCCCAGCGTCTCCATGCCCTTGAGCACCACCCATGCGTTGAAGGGCGACAGCGCCATGCCGGCGGTGCGGACCACCGGGCCGAACACGTCGACGATGAGCGTCGAGGGCCCGCAGATCGCGCCGGCCATCACGCGGCCCTGGCCGTCGAGGTACTTGGTGCCCGAATGGATCACCAGGTCGGCGCCCAGCTCGGTCGGGCGCTGCAGGATCGGCGTGCAGAAGCAGTTGTCGACCGCCAGCAGCGCGCCCGCGCCATGCGCCAGTTCGGCCAGCGCGCGGATGTCGCAGACCTCGGTCAGCGGATTGGTCGGCGTCTCGGCGAACAGCAACTTCGTGTGGGGCTTGAGCGCCGCGCGCCATTCGGCGACGTCGGTCTGCGAGACGAAGGTGGTCTCGACGCCGAACTTGGCGAACTCCTTGCCGAACAGGTTCAGCGTGGAGCCGAACACCGAACGCGAGCAGATCACGTGGTCGCCGGCCTTGAGCAGGCCCATGCACATCATGAGGATCGCGCCCATGCCGGTCGAGGCGCCGATCGCGGCCTCGGTGCCCTCGAGCGCCGCCAGGCGCCGCTCGAAGCTGGCCACCGTGGGGTTCGAGGTGCGCGAGTAGGTGAAGCCGTCCTCGGTGCCGGCGAAGCGGCGCATCGAGGTTTCGGCGTCGGGCTGCACGAAGCCGCTGGTCAGGAACAGCGCTTCGGAATGCTCGCCATGCTGGCTCGGCGCCAGACCGGTGCGCAGCGCGAGCGTGTCGCGGTGCAGGCCTTCGGGCAGGGTGCGATCGGTCACGGGGGGCCTCTTGTTCAGCTCGGGTTGGGCAGGGACAGGCGCGACGAGTCTTCCTCGGTTTCCTCGATGCGCGGACGGCTGCCGTTCATGCGGTTGATGGCGTCGGTGTCGATGTCGCCCGTGACGTACACGCCGTCGAAGCAGGAGGCATCGAAGCCCGCGAGCTTGGGGTTGAGCGAGCCGATGGCGCGCTTCATGGCCTCGACGTCCTGGTAGATCAGCGCATCGCAGCCGATCAGCTCGCGGATCTGCTCGATGGTGCGGTCGTGCGCCACCAGTTCGTCCTTGGTCGGCATGTCGATGCCGTAGACGTTGGGGTAGCGCACCGGCGGCGCCGCGCTCGCGAGGTAGACCTTGCGCGCGCCGGCGTCGCGCGCCATCTGCACGATCTCGCGGCTGGTGGTGCCACGCACGATCGAGTCGTCGACCAGCATCACGTTGCGGCCCTTGAACTCGCTCGCGATCACGTTGAGCTTCTGGCGCACCGACTTCTTGCGCACGCCCTGCCCCGGCATGATGAAGGTGCGGCCCACGTAGCGGTTCTTCACGAAGCCTTCGCGGTACGGAATGCCCAGCAGGTGCGCGAGCTGCGTCGCGCTGGGCCGGCTCGATTCGGGGATCGGGATGATCACGTCGATCTCGTTGGGCGGCACGGTCGAGACCACGCGCTTGGCCAGCGTCTCGCCGAGGTTCAGGCGCGCCTGGTAGACCGAGATGCCGTCGAGCACCGAGTCCGGACGCGCGAGGTAGACGAACTCGAAGATGCAGGGGTTCAGGCTCGGCGACTCGGCGCACTGCATCGAATGCACCTTGCCCGCGAGGTCGATGAACACCGCTTCGCCGGGCTCGATGTTGCGTTCGAACACATGGCCCGAGCCTTCGAGCGCCACCGATTCGCTGGCCACCATCACGGTGCCGTCGGCCGGGTTGCGGCCCATGCACAGCGGGCGGATGCCGTAGGGGTCGCGGAAGGCGAGCAGGCCGTGGCCGGCGATCAGCGACACCACGGCATAGGAGCCGCGCAGGCGCTTGTGCATGCTCTTGACCGCCTCGAAGATCTCGGCCGGGTTCAGCGGCACGCCGCGCGAGGAGCGCTCGAGCTCGTGCGCCAGCACGTTGAGCAGCACTTCGGAGTCGCTCTCGGTGTTGGTGTGGCGGTGGTCGGTCGAGAACAGCTCGGCGCGCAGCGCGTGGGCGTTGGTCAGGTTGCCGTTGTGCACCAGCACGATGCCGAAGGGCGCGTTCACGTAGAAGGGCTGGGCCTCTTCCTCGCTGTAGGCGTTGCCCGCGGTCGGGTAGCGCACCTGGCCCAGGCCGACGTCGCCCGGCAACGCGCGCATGTTGCGGGTGCGGAACACGTCGCGCACCATGCCTTTGGCCTTCTGCATGAAGAACTTGCGTTCCAGCAGCGTGACGATGCCGGCCGCATCCTGGCCGCGGTGCTGCAACAGCAGCAGCGCGTCATAGAGCAGCTGATTGACGGGCGCGTTGCTCACAACGCCGACGATTCCACACATGGGGTCTTTCCTTCTCAGGGCAGGTAACTGGCCAACTTCTCTGGCAATGCAGGCTTCAATCCCTGCAACGCCGCATCCAGGACGACTGCGCTGTGCGATTCGCGCCACCAGGCGCTGTCGCTCAACGTCAGCAAATGAACAACCACCGCCATCGCCAGCAGCGCCACCGCGCCGCGCGCCAGCCCGAAGGCCGCGCCGAGCAGGCGGTCGACCGGGCGCAGGCCCACGGCGGCGATCAGCCTGCGCGTCACCGAGGCCACCAGGCCCACGGCGAAGGCGGCCGCGACGAACAGCAGCACGAAGGCCAGCGCATAGCGCCACGAGGCCTCCGGGTCGCCGTCGATGGGCAGCCAGGCCGCCAGGTCCGCCGCGAACCATTGCGCGCAGAAGAAGGCGACCACCCAGCCGGCCAGCGATATCACTTCGAACACCAGCCCGCGCACCAGGCCGAACATCAACGACACCGCGAGCAGCGCGACGGCGATCCAGTCGAGCAGGGCCACGTCGGCGCGCGGTGACTACAAGCTGAGGACGGCCGCGGGCAAGGACAAGCCCTTGACGCGACCCGCCGCGCGCTCCGCCTCGGCGCGCGAGGCGAAGGGGCCGACCCGCACACGCGTGCGTTCGCCGTCGGCCGTCTTCGCGACGTTGGTGTAGGTCTTGAGTCCGGCCTTCTCCAGCTTCTGGCGCACGTCGCGCGCCTTCTCGGCTTCGGCGAAGGCGCCGACCTGCACCACGAAGCGGCCGTCGTCGTCGGTGGCGGCGGCGGCGGGCTTCACGGCCGCCGCAGCGGCCGCGGCCGGCGGCTTGCCGTCGAGCAGCGCGCGGGCACGGGCACCGTCGTCGGCCGGCGGCTTGGCGGCCACTGCGGGCTTGGGCTCGGGCTTCGGCTCGTGCCGGACCTCGGGCTTCGGTTCGGGCTTCGGTTTGGCTTCGGGCTTGGGTTCTGGCCGGGTCTCGGCCGGCGGCGCGGCCGCCACGGGCCGTTCGGACGGCAGCTCGCGGCCATCGGCGGTCTCGGTGATGATGCCGCCGGACGTGCCGCTGTTGCTGGCCACGCGGGTGCGGTTGTCGGGGGCCGGTGCCGCCGGCGCGGGGGCCGGCGCAGGCGCCTGTGCCACCGGGGCCGCGGGCGCGACCGGTGCGGGCAACGGCGCAACCTTGTTGCGGTCGGGGATCTCGATCGGAATGTCGACCGCCACCGGACGCGGCTGGGTGTCGAACAGCAGCGGGAAGCCGATCACGCCGACCAGCACCAGCACCGCGGCGCCCAGCAGGCGGTGGCGCGCGCGACGCCGCATGGCGTCCACGCTTTCGGCCGGCGCCGCCGCCACGCTGGCGTTGCGCCCTTCATTGGCGGGTTGGCCACGTGAGCGGAACTTGAAAAACGCCATGAGTTCGATCCCTGATGAGAGCAGCGCGGTGTGTGGTTGCGAAGGGCCCGGACACCCGCCGATCAGGCGCCTGAGAGCAGGTGTTTGGCCTGCAGGCGGGGCGTCCCGTGCTCGAGCACGCCACCCACCGTGAAGAACGATCCGAAGACCACGATTCTATCAGTGGGGCTTGCGGCATCGATGGCCGCCTGCAGCGCCGCCATGGGCCCCGCGTGCACGCTGCCGCTCGCGTCCTTGCGCGTGTTCTGGGCCTGCCACCGGGCCAGCAGGTCGGCCGCGGACGCGGCGCGCGGCGTGGGCAGGTCGGTGAAGTACCAGCGGTCGATCAGCGGGCCGATGCGCGCGAGCATCGGCGCCAGGTCCTTGTCGGCCATCACACCGAAGACGGCGTGGGTGGTGGGCGCGAAACCCATCGCGTCGAGGTTCTCGGCCAGCGCGGCCACCGCGTGGGCGTTGTGCGCCACGTCGAGCACCAGCGTGGGCTCGCCCGGCACGATCTGGAAGCGTCCCGGCAGCTCGACCATCGCCAGGCCGGTGCGCACCGCCTGGGCGGTGATCGGCAACCGCTGACGCAGCGCCTCGAGCGCGGCCAGCACGCCGGCCGCATTGAGCAACTGGTTGGCGCCGCGCAGCGCGGGGTAGGCCAGCCCGCTGTAGCGCCGGCCCCGGCCGCTCCAGCCCCACTGCTGCTTGTCGCCCGAGACGTTGAAGTCATGGCCGAAGCGCCACAGGTCGGCGCCGATCGCCTGCGCATGGTCGATCACGCTCTGCGGCGGCACCGGATCGCTGACGATGGCCGGACGGCCGGCGCGCAGGATGCCGGCCTTCTCGAAGCCGATGCTCTCGCGGTCGGGGCCGAGGTATTCCATGTGGTCGAGGTCGATGCTGGTGATCACCGCGCAGTCGGCGTCGATGATGTTGACCGCGTCGAGCCGCCCGCCCAGGCCGACCTCGAGGATCGCGACGTCCGGCTTGCTGTCGGCCATGCAGCGCAGGATGGCCAGCGTGGTCAGTTCGAAATAGGTCAGCGGGATCTCGGCGCGCGTCTGTTCCACGGCCTCGAAGTGCGGCACCAGCGCGGCGCCGTCGATGGCCTCGCCGTCGAGACGCAGCCGCTCCTCGAAGCGCACCAGGTGCGGCGAGGTGAAGACGGCGGTGCGGTAGCCCGCGTGGCGCAGGATCGACTCCAGCATCGCACAGGTCGAGCCCTTGCCGTTGGTGCCGGCCACGGTGATCACCGGGCAGTCGAAGGCCAGGCCCAGTCGCTGGGCCACGGCGCGGATGCGCTCCAGCCCGAGTTCGATGGTCTTGGGGTGCTGTTGCTCGGCGTGCGCGAGCCAGTCGGCGAGGGTTTTCATGGAGGCCGGGATTGTCGCCGACCTGCCGCGTTGGCATGATCCCGCCATGACAACAACCCTCTACGGCATCCCGAACTGCGACACCGTCAAGCGCGCCCGCGCCTGGCTCGACACCCACGGCGTGGGCTATCGCTTCCACGACTTCAAGAAGGAAGGCGTGCCCGAGGCCGAACTCGACCGGTGGCTGCAGGCCCCCGGCTGGGAGGCCCTGGTCAACCGCCGCGGCACGACCTGGCGCAAGCTCGACGAGGACACGCGCGCCGCGGTCGTCGATGCGCCCTCGGCGCGCACGGTGCTGCTGGCGAACCCGAGCCTGATCAAGCGGCCCGTGGTGCACTGGGCCGGCCGGCCAGATGTCACAACCGGTTTCGATGCCGAGGGCTGGGCCGCCCTGGCCAAGACGGACAATTGAACCCGGCCGCGCCAATCGCATCCAACCGGACCGAACGGGAGCCGTCCGCTCCCTTGTTGAAGGAGATTGCCATGCGCAACAAACTGTTTTCACCCGCTTCCGCTGCCGTGCTCGGCCTGTCGCTGGCGGCGGCCCTGGCCAGTGGGGGCGCGTGGGCGCAGACCTCCCTGTCTTCCCAGCCCTCGCAGCAGGTGCAGGCGCGGGTGATCTCCGCGACCCAGGTCACCGACGCGCAGGGCCGCCTGGGCTACGACGTGGCCTACGAATACGAGGGGCGTCGCTACACCACCCACACCGACAGCCACCCGGGCGCCACCATCCCGATCGAAGTCAATGCCTACGGCGTGGCCGCACTGCCGACGTCGCCGCAGCCCGGCGAATACGCGACACAGCCCCCGGGCGGCTCGCCCTGGGACCGCGTGGTGCCCGAGCAGGGCATGGTCGTCTCGGGCGGCGGCGCCCCCCCCGCGCCGGTGTACTACACGCCGCCGGTGGTGTACTCGGCACCGGTGTACGCCCCCGCGCCGGTCTACGTGGCACCAGCGTATGGCTACGGTTACGGCTATGGCTACGCGCCCTACTACCCGCCGGTCGGCCTATCGCTGAACCTGGGCTACTCGCGCGGCTGGGGCGGCGGCCGCGGCCGCTGGCGCTGAGCGCGGACAGGGCCCGGTCCGGGCCGGCGGGCCGCAAGCCCTAAAATCGCGGGCTTATCCACCGGGACGAAGGCCGTTCGCAGTTTGCGGGCGGCGCCCGTCCCTTATCCAGCCCGAGCGCGCCCGCGCCCTGCCCTTCACATGACCATCAACGAATCCCTCGCCTGCACGGCGGTCGCGACCAAGGCCAACGTCTACTTCGACGGCAAGTGCGTGAGCCACAACCTCACGCTGGCCGACGGCACGAAGAAGTCGGTCGGCGTGATCCTGCCCGCCACCCTCACCTTCAACACCGGCGCGCCGGAGATCATGGAAGGCACGTCCGGCCGTTGCGAATACCTGTTGTCGGGCAGCAGCGAATGGGTCGCTTCGGGTGCGGGCGAACAGTTCAGCGTGCCGGGCAACTCCAGCTTCCAGATCCGCGTCAGCGGCGAGCCCTACAGCTACATCTGTCATTTTGGGTAAGCCCCCAGGCTTCGCGCACTTCGTGTCGCTTCTCCCACCCCCTGGAAGGGGGCGATACCAGTGGCCCGGCGAAGCCGGTTCCACGGTATCCCTGGCACCGCGTCGTGCCCCGATGTCATGAACCCTTGAACCGCGCCACCATCCACAGAACACCCATCATGTCGACCATCCTGCAAAACGTTCCCGCCGGCCAGAAGGTCGGCATCGCCTTCTCCGGCGGCCTCGACACCAGCGCCGCGCTGCACTGGATGCGCAACAAGGGCGCGATCCCCTATGCGTACACCGCCAACCTCGGCCAGCCCGACGAGCCCGACTACGAAGAGATCCCGCGCAAGGCGATGCAGTACGGCGCCGAACTGGCCCGCCTGATCGACTGCCGCAGCCAGTTGGCCGCCGAAGGCATCGCCGCGCTGCAGGCCGGCGCCTTCCACGTGACCACCGCCGGCGTGACCTACTTCAACACCACGCCGCTGGGCCGCGCGGTCACGGGCACCATGCTGGTGTCGGCCATGAAGGAAGACGACGTCCACATCTGGGGCGACGGCAGCACCTACAAGGGCAACGACATCGAGCGCTTCTACCGCTACGGCCTGCTGACCAACCCGGCGCTGAAGATCTACAAGCCCTGGCTCGACCAGCTGTTCATCGACGAGCTGGGCGGCCGCGCCGAGATGTCGGCCTTCATGACGGCCGCGGGCTTCGGCTACAAGATGTCGGCCGAGAAGGCCTACTCGACCGACTCCAACATGCTGGGCGCCACGCACGAGGCCAAGGACCTCGAGCACCTGGACAGCGGCATGAAGATCGTGAACCCGATCATGGGCGTCGCGTTCTGGAAGGACGAAGTCGAAGTCAAGCGCGAAGAGGTCACCGTGCGCTTCGAGGAAGGCCGCCCGGTCGCCCTCAACGGCCGCGAGTACCCCGACCTGGTCGAGCTGATCCTCGAGGCCAACCGCATCGGCGGCCGCCACGGCCTGGGCATGAGCGACCAGATCGAGAACCGGATCATCGAGGCCAAGAGCCGCGGCATCTACGAGGCCCCGGGCCTGGCGCTGCTGTTCATCGCCTACGAGCGCCTGGTCACCGGCATCCACAACGAGGACACCATCGAGCAGTACCGCGACAGCGGCCGCAAGCTGGGCCGCCTGCTCTACCAGGGCCGCTGGTTCGACCCGCAGGCCATCATGCTGCGCGAAGCCGCCCAGCGCTGGGTGGCGCGCGCCATCACCGGCGAAGTCACGGTCGAGCTGCGCCGCGGCAACGACTACTCGATCCTCAACACCGTGTCCTCCAACCTGACCTACAAGCCCGAGCGGCTGAGCATGGAAAAGGTCGAAGGTGCGTTCTCGCCGGCCGACCGCATCGGCCAGCTGACGATGCGCAACCTGGACATCATCGACACGCGCGACAAGCTGGGCATCTACACCAAGACCGGCCTGCTCTCGCAGGGCAGCGGCGCGTCGCTGCCTAAGCTGACCAACGACGGCGACAAGTAAGCGCTTGCGGCCCCCCGAAAAAAACCACCGCGAGGTGGTTTTTTTTTCGGGGGTGGCGGATCAGTCGAGAAAGCGCTGCGCGTGGTCGGCCGGCGGCATCAGGCAGGTTTCGCTGCGGCCGAACCAGCGGTAGCGGTGGCGCGCCAGCACCCGGTAGAGCGCATCGCGCAGCGGCGCCGGCACCCCCCACGCAACCCAGGCCAGCCGCCACGGCCAGCCCAGCGCATGCAGCACGCGCAGGATGGCCGCGGTCTGCTGCCAGATGCGCTCACCGTCGACCAGCAACAGCGTCTGCAGGCCGTCGACCTGCAGCCCGGCGCGCGCCAGCAGCGCCTGGCCGTTGGCGCCCTGGATCGAGGCGAATCGCAGCACGCCGCGCCGGTCGTGGCGCAGCAGGAAGCGCACCCAGCCGTCGCACAGAAGGCATTGCGCATCGAAGACGACGGTCATGCGCTCGTCCCTGCGCGCCACCGCCGTCAATCGCCGCCTCCGCCACCCCCGCAGCCGCCGCCACCGCAGCCCGAACCGCTGTCGCTGCCGCCGCCGCTGTCGCTGGCGCCGCCGCCGGCGCTGGAACCGCCGCCGTCGCTGCTGTCGCTGCTGCTGCCGCTGCCCGATTCGCTGCCGCCGAAACCACCGGCGTCGCCCGATCCCGAACCCGAGTGGCCGAAGTCGCTGCCGCAATGGGCGCCCGAGTAAGCCGCCCGGTCGATGGAACCGCAGTCGGGCACGTAGCTGAAGCCGCCCGCGACCGCGAACTTGGCGTCGAGCGCGAACAGCAGCGGCAGCCGGCTCGGCTGGCGCGGGTCGATGCTTTCCTCCTTGCAGGCCCAGTACCAGGTGCGGCGCAGGCCGTCGTTGCGCTGGGCGCTGTGGCCCAGCACCTCGGCCGGCGTGTGGTGCAGCATCCGGCCGAAGGCGAAGCGGCACCACTGGGCATAGGCCTCGGTGTGGAGGATGAATTCGTGCCAGGCGGCGTCGACCACCTTGGAGGGCATGGCGACGAACTTGCGGTCGCTGCGCAGGTGCGCCATGAAGAACTGGCGCAGGCCGCGCAGCACCAGTTCGGCATCGCGCGGCTCCAGCTGCGGATAGGCCGCGCGCAGCTTGCCGAGCAGGAAGGGCGGCAGCCGCGCCTCGCGCACGAACTGCCGGCGGGCGCTGGCCTGCCAGGCCTTGAAAGCCGCGTTGAGCAGGAAACCGACCACCAGCCCCGCCACCAGCACGCCCAGGCTCTGCGTGGCCGCCGCGGCCACGATGGCCACGTACCAAACCGCCCAGCGCGCCCACCGCAGCGCCGTGATGCGCTTGCGGAAATTGAGCGCCGAGAGCGCCGTCACACCACCACCGGCTCGGGCTCGAGCCGGATGCCGAAGCGCTCGTAGACGCTGGTCTGGATCGCCTTGGCCAGGGTCATGACCTCGCCGCCGGTCACCGGGTCCTCGCGGCCGCCGCGGTTGACCAGCACCAGCGCCTGGCGCTCGTAGACGCCGGCGTTGCCGACCGACTTGCCCTTCCAGCCGCAGGCGTCGATGAGCCAGCCGGCCGCGAGCTTGATGCTGCCGTCGGCCATCGGGTAGTGCACGATCTTCGGATCGCGCGCGATGATGTCGGCGCACTGCTCGGGCGTCACCGTCGGGTTCTTGAAGAAGCTGCCGGCATTGCCCAGCACCCGCCAGTCGGGCAGCTTGGCGCGGCGGACCGCGCAGACCCAGTCGAAGATGTCGCGCGCATCGGGCGTGAAGTTGCCCGTTTCTTCCATCTTGCGCTCGAGGTCGAGGTAGCCGACCACCGCCTTCCAGGGTCTGGGCAGGCGGAAGCGCACGCGCGTGATCAGCGCGCGCCCGGCCAGTCCGAAGTCGTTGTCGCCGCTGGCCGCATGCTTGAACACCGAATCGCGGTAGCCGAAGGCGCACTGGGCCGCGTCGAGCGTGAAACTGCGGCCGGTGTCGAGGTCGATCGCGTCGAGCGACTCGAAGCGGTCCTGCAGCTCGATGCCGTAGGCGCCGATGTTCTGCACCGGTGCGCCGCCCACGGTGCCGGGGATCATCGCGAGGTTCTCGAGGCCGGGGAAGCCGTTCGCCACCGTCCACTGCACCATGTCGTGCCAGACCTCGCCGGCACCGGCCTCGACGATCCAGGCGCGCTCGAGCGTCTCGACCAGGCGCAGCCCGCGGATCTCGACCTTGAGCACCAGCGGCTTGACGTCGCCGGTCAGCACGATGTTGCTGCCGCCGCCGAGCACGAATTTGGGCGTGTCGCGCCACTGCGCATCGGCCAGCAGCGCGGCCACGTCCGCCTCGCTGGCGATGCGGACCAGATGCTGCGCACGCGCGACGATGCCGAAGCTGTTGTACGGCTGCAGCGGGACGTTGGACTCCACGATCATGGGAGAATTGTCGCATTCACGTTGAGTCATCCGAGGAGCCTGCATGCCGTCATTCGACACCGTCTGCGAACCGAACCTGCCCGAAGTCAAGAATGCCGTCGAAAACACGGCCAAGGAGATCGGCACGCGCTTCGATTTCAAGGGAACGGCCGCCGCCGTCGAACTGAAGGACAAGGAGATCACGATGATCGGCGACGCCGAGTTCCAGCTGGTCCAGGTCGAGGACATCCTGCGTGCCAAGCTGACCAAGCGCAACGTCGACGTGCGTTTCCTCGACAAGGGCGACGTGCAGAAGATCGGCGGCGACAAGGTCAAGCAGGTCATCAAGGTCAAGAGCGGCATCGAGACCGAAACCTCCAAGAAGATCCAGCGCCTGATCAAGGACAGCAAGCTCAAGGTGCAGGCCGCGATCCAGGGCGACGCGGTGCGCGTGACCGGCGCCAAGCGCGACGACCTGCAGGCGGCGATGGCACTCATCAAGAAAGACGTGCCCGACATGCCCCTGACCTTCAACAACTTCCGCGACTGACCATGCGCGCGCCCCGGCTGGGCATCGTGGCCGCGCTCGCCCTGTGCGCGGGCTGGGCCGCGGCGCAGTCGAACTCGGTCATGCTGACCGGCACCATCGGCAGCCGCGCGATCCTGGTGGTCAATGGCGGCGCGCCCAAGACGGTCGCGGTCGGCGAGAGATTCCAGAACGTCCGTCTCGTTTCGCTGCAGGACGGCCAGGCGGTGGTCGAGTCGGCCGGCCAGCGCCTCACGCTGCGCATGGACACGCCGGTGAGCGTGGGCGCGAGCGGCGGGGGCGGCGGCAACGGCTCGCGCATCGTGCTCAATGCCGACAGCCGCGGCCACTTCATGACGGCCGGCGCGATCAACGGGCGCAGCGTGAGCTTCATGCTCGACACCGGTGCCACCGCGGTGGCGCTGTCGGCCGCCGACGCGACGCGCATCGGCCTCGATTTCCAGAAGGGCACGCCCGTGCAGATGAACACCGCCAACGGTGTGGTGCAGGGCTACCGGCTGCGGCTCGATTCGGTGCGGGTGGGCGACGTCGAGGTGCGCGACATCGACGCCATCGTCTCGCAGCAGCCCATGCCCTACGTGCTGCTGGGCAACAGCTTCATCGGCCGCTTCTCGATGCGGCGCGACGCCGAGCAGATGGTGCTCGAGCGCCGCTTCTAGGCCTTGCGCCGGGCCGCGGGGCGATCGCCCACCGCGGCGGCACCGGGCCCCAGCGTGCCCGCCATGTCGCGCACGATCACGCCCAGCAGCGTGGTGGCCGCGGGCGACAGCACCCGCCCATGGCGCGACACCACCTGGCTGCGGCCCTGGTTCAGCAGCGGATTCTTCATCGGCAACGCGATCAGCTCCGGCGTGTCCAGGTGCGCGGGCAAGGACAGGCGCGTGCCCAGCGCGTAGCCCAGCCCCGCGGCCGCGAAGTGCCCGATGGCGCCGAAGGACGAGGTGGTCAGCAAGGTGTTCAGCCGCACGCCCTCGCTGATCTCGGCGGCTTCGACATGCTGCCGGATGCCGAAGCTGCGATGGAGCATCGCCCCCGGGTAGGGGAGCAGGTCGGACAGCGTCAGCGGCCGGCCGATCCGCGCCAGCGGATGCGAGGCCAGCACCAGCGTCTGGATCGGATGCGCATGCACATGGTGCGAGCGCAGGCGCTCGTCCTGGTGCGGCAGGAACAGCAGCCCGATGTGCGCGCGCTCCTCGACCACCCGCTGCAGGATCTCGTCGCTGCTGCCCACGTCCAGGTTCACGCTGATCTTCGGATGGGAGGCCATGAAGCTGCGCAGGCTGTGGCGCATCAGCCAGTCGACGAAGCCTTCGCCCACGACCAGGTCCACATGGCCGCGCTCGACCTTGCGGATGCTGTCCATCTGCGCCATCAGGCTCTGCTTCTGGTTGTGCTGGCGCCGCACATAGCCCGCGAGCAGCAGGCCCGCATCGGTCGGCACCACGCCGCGTCCACGGCGCTCGAACAGCCGCATGCCGCATTCGTCCTCGAGGATGCCGATCGCCCGGCTCACCGCCGACGGGTCCATGTCCAGCGCCTCGGCCGCGCCCCGGACCGAGCCGCTTTCGATCACCTGCATGAAGTAGCGCATGCGGCGCGCCTCGAGCTTGTCGTCCATGGTGTTCATGTCCCAAGTGTTGCATTGAATGCAACAAAAATCCGGATTCCAAGCCATTGATGCATGAAGGCTCTTGCCGGAGACTCGCCCTCGCTTTCACCGGACGACCCTTCTTACCCCTGCCCAAACCATGACCTCCGCCCGTGCGGCCGCAATGCCCGCCCCTCCCGTCGCCGACGCCGGCCGCGGCAAACTCAAGCTCCTCGTCGTCACGCTGGCCGTGGTGGCGCTGGCCGAATGGATCGGCCCGGCCCAGTTCAAGCTGGGGCCGGGCCGGATCGTGCTGCTG
This sequence comes from Variovorax sp. J2P1-31, assembly GCF_030317215.1. Taxonomy (NCBI): domain Bacteria; kingdom Pseudomonadati; phylum Pseudomonadota; class Betaproteobacteria; order Burkholderiales; family Comamonadaceae; genus Variovorax; species Variovorax sp. J2P1-31. The sequence goes on along the minus strand of NZ_JASZYA010000002.1, from coordinate 1,061,761 downwards.
CCGATGCTGTGGGCGCTGCTGCTGGCCGCGGCGCTCGGCCTCGCCCAGCGCCGCATGCCCGCCTTGCTGCAGGTCGGCGCCGGGCTGCAGGCCTATGCCGGCGGCCTGCTCAACGCCGGCCTGCTGCTGTTCGTGGTCAAGCTGGGCCTGACGGTCGGGGCCTTCCTGCCGCAGGTGCGCCAGGCCGGCTGGGCGCTGCTGTTCCAGGAATTCGGCCATGCCTTCGGCACGCTCGCGCTGGGCCTGCCGCTGGCGCTGCTGCTGGGCATCAAGCGCGAGGCCGTGGGCGCCACCTTCTCGGTGGGCCGCGAGGGCAACCTGGTGATCATCGGCGAGAAGTACGGCATGCAGTCGCCCGAAGGCCGCGGCGTGCTGGCCGAGTACATCACCGGCACCGTGCTGGGCGCGCTGTTCATCGCGGTGCTCGCGGGCTTCATCACCAGCCTGGACATCTTCGATCCGCGCTCGCTGGCCATGGGCGCCGGCGTGGGTTCGGGCAGCATGATGGCCGCCGCCATGGGCGCGATCGCCGCGCAGCAGCCCGCCGCACAGGTGCCGCAGCTCACCGCCATCGCCGCCGCCGCGAACCTGATCACGATGGTGGTCGGCTTCTACTTCACGCTCTTCCTCTCGCTGCCGGCCTGTTCCTGGCTCTACGGCAGGCTCGAACCCGTGCTCGGGCGCTTCTCGAAGCGCCAGGGCACCGACGCCGGCGCGCTGCCGGGCGCGGGCGGCGTGGTCGCCAACGAACTGCCGCTGGCCGATGCCGCGCTGGCCTGGCTGCTGATGGCCGCGGCCGTCGTCGTGGGCAATGCGCTGTCGTACCAGGTGGCGCCGCGGGACTCGCTGGTCGGCATGGCGATCGTCGTCGCGATCGTCGCGGCGGTCGACCTGCTCAAGCGCGCCGTGCCCAGGCTGCCGCTGGTGCTCGTGCTCTCGGTGCTCGCGACGCTGGTCGGGGTGCCGGGCCTGCTGCCCTTCTCCGATGCCGTCATCGCGCTGACGGCCAAGCTCAACTTCATGGCCTTCACCACGCCGGTGCTGGCGCTGGCCGGCTTCTCGGTGGCCAAGGACCTGCCGATCTTCCGGCAGCTCGGCTGGCGCATCGTCGTGGTCTCACTGACCGCGACGGCCGGCACCTTCCTGGGCGCCACGCTGATCGCCGAGCTTTTCCACTGATCCGGAGCACAGAAAAACCATGTACCGCGACACCGACACCCCCATCGCCGAAGACACCCGCGCCCGCATGATCGCCTGGCGGCGCGACATCCACGCCCATCCCGAGACCGCCTTCGAGGAACACCGCACCGCCAACGTCGTGGCGCAGGCCCTGGCGCTGATGGGGCTGCCCGTGCACCGCGGCCTGGCCGGCACCGGCGTGGTGGCCACGCTCACCAACGGCGACGGCCCGCGCATCGCGCTGCGCGCCGACCTCGACGCGCTCAACATGCAGGAGCTGGGATCCGCGCCGCATGCCTCGCGCTGCGCCGGCAAGATGCACGCCTGCGGACACGACGGCCACACGGCGATGCTGCTGGGCGCGGCCGAACACCTGGCGCGCCACAAGCCCTTTCGCGGCACGGTGCATTTCGTGTTCCAGCCCGGCGAGGAGAACGAGGGCGGCGGCCGCGTGATGGTCGAGCAGGGCCTGTTCGACCTGTTCCCGGCCGACGCCGTGTACGGCATGCACAACTTCCCGGGCCTGCCGCGCGGCCGGTTCGCGCTTCGCACCGGCACGATGACGGCCTACCTCGACACCTTCGAGATCGTGATCACCGGCAAGGGCGCGCACGGTGCGATGCCCGAAACGGGCATCGATTCCATCGTCGTCGCCGCGCAACTGGTGAACGCGCTGCAGACCATCGTGAGCCGGCGCACCGGCGCCACCGATGCGGCCGTGGTCAGCGTGACGCAGATCCACGGTGGCGACACCTGGAACGTGCTGCCCGAGACCGTGCTGCTGCGCGGCACGGTGCGCACGCTCGACGCGAAGATCCAGGACCGCACCGAGGCCGCGATGCGGGAGATCTGCGCCGGGGTCGGGCAGACGCACGGCGCGAAGATCGGCATCGACTACCGCCGCGGCTACCCCGGCGTGGTGAACACGCCCGACGAGACCGCGGCCGCGGTGGCCGCCGCCGCCAGCCTGGTGGGCGAGGCGCAGGTGCACACCGACATGGCGCCCGCGATGGGCTCGGAGGATTTCGCCTTCATGCTGCAGCAGCGGCCCGGCGCCTACATCGGCATCGGGGCCGGCGAAGGCGAGAACGATCCGCCGGTGCACAACCCCTACTACGACTTCAACGACGCGATCCTGCCGCTGGGCGCGGCCTACTGGGTGGCGCTCGTGAAGCGGCAACTGCCCGCCGACGGCTGAGCGCGGGACCGCGCGGCCTTCAGCGCTGCGCGGCCGTCACCACCACTTCGATCTTGTAGCCCGGCTTGGCCAGCGGCGCCTGCACCGTGGCGCGCGGCGGCGTGTGGCCGGCCGGGACCCAGGCGTCCCACACCTCGTTCATCGCGCCGATCTCGCTGATGTCGGTCAGGAAGATCTGCGTCATCAGGATGCAGGTCTTGTCGCTGCCGGCCTCGGCCAGCAGGCGGTCGATCATGCCCAGCACCTGCTCGGTCTGGCCGCGGATGTCCTGCGTGAGGTCGTCGGGCACCTGGCCCGCGAGGTACACGGTGCCGTTGTGCACCGCCATTTCGCTCAGCCGTGCGCCGACGTGGAAGCGTTGAAGTTCTGCCATGGTCATTTCTTTCAGGTTTTGGCGCCGAGCCTGGACTCGGTGCCGGCCGCGAGGCGGCGGATGTTTTCGCGGTGCCGCCACACCAGCAGCAGGCTGATGGCGATCAGGGTCAGCAGCACCGTGCGATCGAGCGGCCAGACGATGCCGCCGCCGATCAGGTAGAAGGCCGGGGCGAAGAAGGCGGCCACCAGCGAAGCCAGCGAAGAGTAGCGGAAGAAGAAGGCGATGATGAGCCAGGTCAGGCCGGTCGACAGGCCGAGCAGCCAGTCGATGCCCAGCAGCGCGCCGGCCGCGGTCGCCACGCCCTTGCCACCCTTGAAGCCGAAGAAGATCGGGTAGAGATGGCCCAGGAAGGCGGCCAGCCCGGCCAGCGCCGCGGTGCCCAGGCCCATGTCGAAGTCGGGGCCGTACCAGCGGATCAGCGCCACCGGCAGCCAGCTCTTGAGCGCGTCCAGCACCAGCGTGGCCAGCGCCGCGGCCTTGTTGCCCGAGCGCAGCACGTTGGTGGCGCCGGGGTTGCCGCTGCCGTAGCTGCGCGGGTCGGCCATGCCGAGCACGCGGCTCACGATCACGGCAAAGGACAGCGAGCCCAGCAGGTACGACAGGACGATCGCGATGAACGAGGGCAGATGAAAGCTCAAGGGTGGTCTCCGGGTCGGCGCTTCGGGGGAAGCGCCCGGGCGTGGGGCGGCCTATTCTGCCAGCGCGCACTGCACCGGCTTGGCGCCGAGCAGCGTGATGCACACCTGCGGATCGATCCCGATCAGATAGCCGCGCCGGCCGCCGTTGATGGCGATGCGCGGCAGTTCGAGGATGCTCGACTCGATGTACACCGGCATCGCGCGCTTGGTGCCGAAGGGCGAGGTGCCGCCCACCATATAGCCGCTGTGGCGCTGGGCCACCTCGGGCTTGCAGGGCTCGACCGACTTGGCGCCGGTCTGCCGCGCCAGGTTCTTGGTCGAGACCGTGCGGTTGCCGTGCATCAGCACGATCAGCGGCTTCGCGTCCTGGTCCTGCATCACCAGCGTCTTGACCACGGTGAAGGGGTCGAAGCCCAGCACCTCGGCACTGTGCTGGGCGCCACCGTGCTCGAGGTACTCGTAGGGGTGCTCGGTGAAGGCGACGCCGTGGGCGCGCAGCAGCTGCGTCGCGGGCGTCTCGCTCACATGCGCCTTCTTCGCCATGCTCAGACGGCCGGGTCGCGGATCTCCCAGCGGATCTTGTCGATCTCCGCCAGCACCTCGGGCGACAGCGTGGTGCCGTAGGCGTCGAGGTCCTCGTCGAGCTGGGCCACCGAGGTCACGCCGATGATGGTGCTCGCGACCTGCCACTTGGTGTAGCAGAAGGCCAGCGCCATCTGCGCGGGCGTCAGCCCGTGGTCGCGCGCGAGCTGGTTGTAGCGGCGCGCGGCCTTCAAGGCATCGGCCCGGCCCCAGCGCTGCTTGCGCACCGATTCGTAGCTGGCGATGCGCGCGCCCTTGGGGGCGTCGGGTCCGTCGGTGCCGCTCTGGTCGTACTTGCCGGTCAAAAGGCCGAAAGCCAGCGGCGAATAGGCCAGCAGCGAAACGCCGAGGCGGTGCATGGTCTCGTCCAGCCCGTTCTCGAGCGCGCGGCTCACCAGGCAGTAGACGTTCTGCACCGTCGCCACGCGCGGCAGGCCGTGCTGCTCGGCCAGGCGCACGAACTCGTGCACGCCGTAGGGCGTTTCGTTCGACAGGCCGATCTCGCGCACCTTGCCGGCCTTGACCAGGCCGCCCAGCGCCTCGAGCTGCGCATGGATCGAGGTGGCCGATGTCTCCTTGGCCGGGTCGTAGTACATGCTGCCGAAAGCCGGCACGTGGCGCTCGGGCCAGTGGATCTGGTAGAGGTCGATGACGTCGGTCCGCAGGCGCTTGAGGCTGGCGTCGCAGGAGGCCACGATGTCCGCGGCCGTCATGCCCGCGCCCTCGCGCACCCAGGGCATGCCGCGCGAGGGGCCGGCGACCTTGGTGGCCAGCGTGATCTTCTGGCGCAGGCCGGGGTGCTTGGCGAACCAGTCGCCGAGGATGGTCTCGGTGGCGCCGAAGGTTTCCTTGCGCGCCGGCACCGCGTACATCTCGGCCGTGTCGAGGAAATCGACGCCGCGCTCCAGCGCGCGGTCGAGGATGGTGTGGGCGGTGGCGGCATCGACCTGCTCGCCGAAGGTCATGGTGCCGAGGCAGATGGGGGTCACGCGGAGTTCGCTGCGACCGAGTTGGATCTTTTTCATGCGCGGAATGCTACCGTCCCACGCGGATTCCTGCTTCAGGCCGACAGGAAGCGCACCTGGGCCGGGTCGATGCCCAGCCGCACCGCGGTGCCGGGCTGCAGCACCGGCTCGCCGGCGTAGTGCACCTCGTCGGCCACCAGCGACACCCGGCCCACGCGCATCCGGTAGCGCGACACCTCGCCCAGGAACTCGGTGCTCTCGACCGTGCCGTCGAGCCAGAGCCGGGCCGCATCGCCCGGCGTGCCGGCCGCGCGGATGTGCACCTGGTGCGGACGGAAGGCGATCGCGGTCGCGCCATCCGGCGGCACGGCACCGGCGGCCTGCGGCAGGCGCAGCTCGCCCACGCCCTCGGCCTGGAAGCACAACGCCCCGCCCTCGCGCCCGGTCACGCGGCCCTCGAGCAGGTTGGCCGTGCCGACGAAGCCGGCCACGAAGCGGTTGACCGGAAAGTCGAACAGGCCGGTGGCCGGCCCGACCTGCTGCAGCACGCCCTTGTCGAGCACCGCCATGCGGTCGGCCGTGGTCATGGCCTCCTCCTGGTCGTGGGTCACGAAGATGGTGGTCAGGCCCAGCGTGCGCTGCAGGTGCTTGAGCTCGTCGCGCATCTGCACGCGCAGGTTCTTGTCGAGGTTCGACAGCGGCTCGTCGAGCAGCAGCAGCTTGGGCTCGATCACGATGGTGCGCGCCAGCGCCACGCGCTGCTGCTGGCCGCCAGAAAGCTGCCCCGGCCGGCGCTTGGCATAGTCGGCCAGGCCGACCAGTTCGAGCGCCGCGCCGACCTTGCGCTTGATCGCATCGCGCGTCTCGCGCCGCTCGACCAGCCCGAAGGCCACGTTGTCCCAGACCGTCATGTGCGGCCACAGCGCGTAGCTCTGGAACACCATGCCGATGTTGCGCGCGTGCGGCGGGATGTGGGTGATGTCCTGGCCGTCGACCAGCAGCTCGCCGCGCTGGTGCTGGTTGAAGCCCGCGATCAGCCGCAGCAGGGTCGACTTGCCCGACCCGGAGGGCCCGAGCAGCGCGAAGAACTCGCCCGGCTCGATCTTCAGGTTGATGTCGCGCAGCACTTCGGTCGGGCCGTAGCTCAGGCTGATGTGGCGCGCCTCGAGGGAGACCTTGTTCATGGTGTCGTGGCCCTTTCAGGCGTTCGGGTGCGTTCGGCGAAGCGGTGCGAGGCCCAGGTGCCCAGGCCGACCACCACCACCGCGAGCACGCCCAGCGCGGCCCCGGGGCCGCGGCCCGAGGCGCTCTGCATGTAGAGGTAGATGCCGTAGCTCATCGGCGCCTGCGTCTCCGACGAGGTGAGCAGCAGCGTGGCCGACAGCTCGACCGCCGCGGTGATGAAGGAAGTGACGAAGCCCGCCAGCATGCCGCCGACCATCAGCGGCACCATCACGCGGCGCACCGTGCGCCAGCGCGTCGCGCCCAGGCTTTGCGCGGCCTCCTCGAGCGAGATGTGCACCTGCTGCAGGGCCGCCATGCAGGAGCGCAGCGCATAGGGCAGGCGGCGCACCGCATAGGCCAGCATGATCAGCACCGAGCTCGTGACCACCGGCGAATCGGTGAAAGGCAGGTTCACGCCGCGGAACAGGCGCAGGTAGCCGATCGCCAGCACCAGGCCGGGAATGGCCAGCGCGGCCGAGGCCAGGTAGTCGAGCCAGCGCCGCGCGGGCAGCGTGGTGCGCAGGATCAGGTAGGCGATGGCGGTGCCGATCAGCACGTCGAGCCCGGCCGCCAGCACGCAGTAGAGCAGCGTGTTGCCGATCATCTGGCGCGAGTTCTCGAACACGCTCGCGTAGTGCTCGAGCGTGTAGGCATCGGGCAGCACCGAGAAGCTCCAGACCTTGGCGAAGGACATCAGCAGGATGCCCAGGTGCGGCGCCAGCACGATGCACAGCACCAGCGCGATCCAGCCGTAGGCCAGCACCGATTCCCAGCCGCCCAGGCGGCGCCGCTGCAGCGAGCCGCCGCCCTTCTGCAGCGTCGCATAGTCCTTGCCCTTCATCACCCGCGCGGCCATCCACAGCGCGAGGATCGAGAAGCCGATCATCAGCACGCTGGTCACGTAGCCCAGCGGATCGTCGATGCCGACCGAGGTGATGCGCAGGTAGGCCTGCGGCGCCAGCATGTTGGTCACGCCCATCACCAGCGGCGTGCCCAGGTCGTCGAAGACCTTGACGAAGACCAGCGCCGCGCCGGCCAGGAAGCCGGGCATGGCGAGCGGAAAGATGATCCGGCGGAACAGCCGGAAGCCGCGCGCGCCCAGGTTCATCGCGGACTCCTCCATCGCGCCGTCGATGTTGCGCATCGAGGCCACGAGGTTGAGCAGGATGAAGGGGAAGTAGTGGATGCTCTCGACGAAGGTCACGCCGACCAGGCCGTCCATGATCGGGATCTTGAAGCCGAAGTACTGGTCGAGCAGCAGGTTGACCGAGCCGTTGCGCCCGAAGATCAGCTGCAGCGCCACCGCCCCGACGAAGGGCGGCATGATCAGCGGCAGCACGCCCAGCGTCTGGATCAGCAGCGCGCCGCGGAACTCGAAGCGCACCGTGAGGTAGGCCAGCGGCACCGCGATCAGCGAGGCGAAGAACACGCTCGCGAGCGCCACCACCAGGCTGTTGAAGAAGGACTCGCGGAAGATGCTCTGGCCGAAGAAGTTCGCGAAGTGGCCGAGCGTGAAGCCGCCGCCCTCGTCGACGAAGGCGGTGAACACCACCAGCGCCACCGGGATCAGCAGGAAGGCCAGCAGGAACGCGAGCACCGCGCCCGCCAGCGTCCAGGCGCCCCAGCCCGCGCCGGCGCGCCGCACCGCAGCGGGCGCGCCCGCCATCGACGATGCCCTCACTTGACGAGCGCGGCCGCCTGGTTGGCCAGTTCGGTGGCCCGGGCGTAGTTGGCCTTGGCCTTGGTGGCCCAGAGCTCTTCCTGGCCGGTGAGCTGCTTGGAGACCGCGACGTCACGCCGGCTCTTGCGGAACAGTTCGAGGAACTGCTCGTTCTTCACCATCTCCTGGCCGACCAGCGGTGCATAGGCATAGCCGCGCGCCTGCTTCAGCAGCTCGGCGGCCTGCGGATTCGGCTTGGCCTTCTGCTTCCTGTCGGCATCGTGGATCGCCTTGGTCGCGGCCTGCAGTTCCTTGAGCCTGAAGGTCACCATCTGGTCGAACATGCTCACCACCACCTGGTAGCGCGACTCCGACAGCTCGGAGTCGAACTGCACCTTGGCCTTCTTCGCCACCGCCTGGATGTCGGGGTAGCCGGCCGGCACCTTGAGGTCGGCATAGGGCAGCACCGGCAGCCGGCTGATCTTGGGATCGAACAGGATCTGCTGGCCCTCCTTCGACAGCGTGAAGGCGATGAACTTCTTGGCCTCGTCGACGTTCTTCGCGCCCGTGACCAGGCCGATGTTGGCCGGCACCACGGCCGTCACGCTGGGGTAGGCGAACTCGACCGGGAAGCCCGAGTACTTGCCCGCCAGGCCGAAGAAATCGATCACCAGCCCGATGCCGTACTGGCCGCTGTTCACGCCGTCGGGCACGCCGAAGCTGCGGTCGGTCACGGCCGCGCAGTTGCCCATGATCTCGAGCAGCTGCGTCCAGCCGCGCTCCCAGCCCTCGCCCTGCAGCAGCGTCTCGACCGTGAGGTGGGTGGTGCCCGAGCGCGAGGGCGAGGAGATCGCGACGTGGCCGAAGTACTCGGGCTTCGCGAGGTCGCTCCACTCGCGCGGCGCGGCCAGCTTGTTGGCCTGCAGGTAGCGGGTGTTCCACATCATCCCGTAGCCCGCCAGCGCCTGGCCGTAGTAGAGGCCCTTCGGGTCGTTGATGGGGTAGTTGCCGATCTTCGCCGGCACATGCGGATTCTTGACCTCGGGCGCGGCCGTGAGCAGCTTGTCGCGCGCCAGCACCTCGAAGGCGTCGGGGGCCGAAGCCCACATCACGTCGGGCCGCTGGCCCGCGGGCAGCTCCTTGATGTAGGCGATCGAGGCGGTGGTGTTCTTGTTGAGCACCTCGATCTTCACGCCGGCGTTGGCCGCCTCGAAGGCCTTCTTGTAGGCGTCGGTGAGCTCCTTGGGGAAGGAGGTGATCACGGTCACGGTGCCGGCCTGGGCCGCGCCGGACAGCACGACGAGGCAGGCGGTCGCCACGCGGGAAAGAACTCTCTTGAGGGGCATGCGCTGGGTCTCCTTTGAAGGCCCACTGTAGGTCGGCTCTCCGCGCGCCATGAGAGGTTTATCCCTTGGATCGTCCGTCACCCCCGCTCGCTTCCGCGACGACCGGGTGGGCCTCAGGCCGCGCCCAACCGCTCCTTGGCCAGCTTCGTGCCTGCCGCCAGCGCCTGCAGCTTGCGCCAGGCCACGTCGCGCGCCATGGGCGCCAGGCCGCAATTCGTGCACGGGAACAGCCGCTCCTTCGGCACGAACGCCAGCGCCCGGCCGATGGTGTCGGCCACTTCCTCGGGGGTCTCGACCACGTCGCTGGCCACATCGATCACGCCGACCATCACGTCCTTGCCGGCCAGCAGCTTCATCAGGTCCGGCGGCACATGGGAGTGGATGCACTCCAGGCTCACCTGGTCGATGCGGCTCTTGGCAAGCGCGGGGAACACCGCCTCGTACTGGCGCCATTCGTCGCCCAGGGAGCGCTTCCAGTCCGTGTTGGCCTTGATGCCGTAGCCGTAGCAGATATGCACCGCCGTCGTACAGCGCAGGCCCTGCGCCGCGCGCTCGAGCGCCTGCACGCCCCAGTCGGCGGCGTCCTTCATGTAGACGTTGAAGGCGGGCTCGTCGAACTGGATGATGTCGACGCCGTCGGCCTGCAGTGCCAGGGCCTCCTGGTTGAGCAACTCGGCGAAGGCGAAGGCCATCTTGATCCGTCCTTCGGCATTGCCGCCGTAGAAGCGGTCCGCCACCGTGTCGACGATGGTCATCGGGCCAGGCAAGGTGAACTTCAGCTTCTTCTTCGTGTGCGCGCGCGCCAGCTGCGCTTCGAAGGCATGCACGCGGCCCTTCAGGCGCAGCGCCGAGACCACCTGCGGCACCATCGCGTCGTAGCGGTTGTCGCGGATGCCCATCTTCACCTTGTGCTCGAAGTCGATGCCCTCGACCTGCTCGAGGAAGCCGTGCACGAAGTGCTGTCGCGATTGCTCGCCGTCGCACACGATGTCCAGGCCGGCGTCTTCCTGGGCCTTGATCCACAGCAGGGTCGCGTCGGCCTTGGCCTGGCGAAGCGCATCGCCTTCGGCCCTCCACTGAGGCCAGAGCTTGTGGGTTTCGGCCAGCCAGGCTGGCTTCGGCAGGCTGCCGGCGATGGAGGTTTCAAACATCCGAGAATTCCTTTGAAGCAAAGAGAGGGTGGGAAGGAAGAGCGCCGTTCGGCTTTGGCACGCTTCTCTTCATGAAGCATGGACTGTGCATTCTTTCGGGTCAGAACGCGACCTCGGCAGCCCATCGGTCCAGCACGCGCTTGTACGGCTTGATGAAGTGCTCCTCCGCGAATTTGCCCTGCTTGACAGCCAACTGGCTGCGCTCTTCCCGGTCATAGACGATCTGCGTCAGCGAGTAGTCCTGATTCTTCAGACTCGGTCGGTAGAGTGTCCCGGCGGCCGAATTGGCGTTGTAGATTTCGGGGCGATAGATCTTCTGGAAGCTTTCCATCGTGCTGATGGTGCCGATCAACTCGAGATTCGTGTAGTCGCCCGTCAGCTCGCCTTCGGCGTAGAAAGCCAAGGGTGCCACGCCATTCGGAGGCATGAAGAAGCGGACCTGCATCCCCATCTTGGCGAAGTACCGGTCGGTCGGGGACGGCTCATCCTGCCGATACTCGACGCCCAGCACGGGGTGCCGGTTTCCGTTGCGCCTGTAGGTCCTGCTGGTCGAGGCGCTGATGCAGATGACGGGCGGCTTGTGGAAGCGCTCCCTGTACGCGCTCGAGCTGGTGAATTGCCGAAACAGCTTGCCGTGCAGGTCGCCAAAATCGTCCGGCATGCCGAATTCCGCTCGATCGACGTTGTACCCCGGAAGCAGGACGCTGAAGTCGTAATCGCGCACGTAGGAGGAGAAGTTGTTGCCCACGATGCCGTCGATGCGCCTGTTCGTCTTCCTGTCGAGAATGCGGGTCTTCAGTATCTCGATCAACGGAAACACATCGGTGGGGCTGCTCGCATCGATGCCCATCTCGACGGAGATGATCTCGAGTTCGACGGCATAGCGGTCCCCCGTCGGGTTGTCCCAATGCGCCAGCGCATTGAAGCGGTTGTCGATCATGCTCAGCGTGTTGCGCAGGTTCTGCTGCCGGCTCTTTCCGCGGGCCAGGTTGGCAAAGTTGGTGGTGATGCGCGTGCTGTCCGATGGCTGGTAGTTTTCATCGAAACAGAGGCTCTTGAGGTTGAAGCTGAGTTCTTTGTTCATGGCGATCCAGTGACCTGATGTGTGAGAGAAAAGACGACGCCTGCGTCAGGCCACGGCCACGTCCTCGGCCCGGGCGGGCCTGGCGTGGCGCGTCGACTCGAGCCACGGCAGCGCCCGTTGGACCGCCAGCCTGGCCCGCTCGAGGAGGGCCTGGTCCTGCAGGCGGTAGTCGACGAAATCCTTGTCGGTCGCGTAGACGCCCAGCGGCAGGGTGCGCGCCTGGAAGAAGCTGAACAGCGGCCGCAGCTGGTGCTCGATCACCAGCGCATGGCGTTCGCTGCCACCGGTGGCGGCCAGGAGCACGGGCTTGTCGATCAGGGCGTCCTGATGGATGAAGTCGAAGAAGTGCTTGAACAGTCCCGTGTAGGCGCCGCGGAAGACCGGCGTCGCCACCACCAGGACGTCGGCTTGCTCGACCGCCGCCAGTTCCCGCTCCACCGTGTCGGGCAGTTGGGCGCGCCACAGCGCACCGGCAAGCCGCGGTGCGAGCGGACCCAGTTCGACCAGGCGCCGTTCGCACGCGCGTTCGCCTGCGATCAGGTCCATCAGGTGCGCTGCCAGGGCGGCCGACCGCGAGGGGCGTTGCAGCCCGCCGGAAACCGCGACGAGACGGAGTGGACGTGTCATTTCTTCTTTCATCTGTCGCTCAGGAGCCTGGGATGCGCGGATGGTAGGCAGCTGGATCGATGAAGTAAAATGGTTTTAATTCACCCATCCATGAACTTCATTCATGCGATTGCTGGCGTGAACGGGCCACCCGGCATCGCTGCGCTGCCGACGTCGACAGCCAAGGCAATGCGGATGACGCGCAGGCGTCCGCGCGCCGCGGTCGGCTTGCCTATCATCGAAGCGATGTACCCAGCCCTCCGCATCCCCCGCAGCGAATTCGTCCCCGTGCGCCATCTGCGCTACCACGTGCGCCAGTGGGGCACGCCCTCCCCGGCCCGCCCGCCGCTCGTGCTGCTGCACGGCTGGATGGACGTGGCCGCCTCGTGGCAGTTCGTGGTCGATGCGATGGCCGAAGAACGGCACATCGTCGCGCCCGACTGGCGCGGCTTCGGCCTGACCGATGGCGGCGAGGTCGACAACTACTGGATGCCCGACTACCTGGCCGACCTCGACTGGCTGCTCGACCACTTCGCGGGCGACACGCCGGTCGACCTGGTGGGCCACAGCATGGGCGGCAACCTCGCGATGCAGTACGGCGGCATCCGGCCGCAGCGGGTGCGTCGGCTGGTCAACCTCGAGGGCTTCGGCATGCCGCTGCTGCAGCCCGAGCAGGCGCCCGCCCGCTACGGCAAGTGGATCGACGAACTCAAGCGCCTGCACCGCGGCGAGATGGACCTGCAGGGCTATGCCGACGTGCAGGGCGTGGCGCGGCGGCTGATGAAGACCAACCCGCGGCTGTCGCAGGACAAGGCCGACTGGCTGGCCAGCCACTGGGCCGCGCCGCAGGTGCAGGCCGACGGCAGCACGCGCTGGCAGATCCTGGGCACCGCGGCGCACAAGGTGATCAACGCCAACATCTTCCGCGTGGACGAAGCGCTGGCCCTCTATGCCGCCATCGCCGCGCCGGTGCTGGCGGTCGAGGCCTCGGACGACAGCCTGGCGCGCTGGGGCGGCCGCTACACGCTGGCCGAATACCACGAGCGGCTGAAGTCGGTGCCGGACGCGCGCGTGGCCGTCGTGCAGGACGCCGGCCACATGCTGCACCACGACCAGCCGCAGCAGGTGGCGCAGCTGATCGAAGACTTCCTGCGCTGAGCGCGCGGACGGGTGCGCCCGCGGGCGTCGCCCGCATTCAGGGTCTTATCCGACACGCGGGCCCAGCGTTCGCGGGCAGACTTCATGGGTTTTGCTCTTTTTGCGCTCCCCATGACCACCAACGCCGCGACCGCCATCGATCCCCGGGACTTCCAGCGCCTGCTGAGCCGCAACGTGAAGCTCCCGCTGATCGGCGGCGTGCTCGGCGCCGTGGTCTTCGTCGGCCTCATCTTCTACCTGCTGTCGGTGATCTCCTGGGTCGAGCACACCGACCGCGTGACGCGCGACGCCAGCGAGATGCAGCGTCTGACCATCGACCTCGAAACCGGCATGCGCGGCTTCCTGCTCACCGGCGACCAGACCTTCCTGCAACCCAACGAAAGCGCCCAGCCGCGGCTCACGGCCGGCATGATGGCGCTGCGCCGGCTGGTCGCGGACAACCCCGCGCAGGTCGACCGGCTCGACCGCATCATCACGCTGCAGGCCGCCTGGAACCAGTTCGCGGCCGAGATGATCGCGCTGCGGCGCGCCGGCGGCGACTACGAGGCGGCCGTGCGGCAGGGGCGCGGCAAGCGCCTGACGGACGACATCCGCACCGGCTTCAACAACTTCATGAACGTCGAACAGACGCTGCGCTTCCAGCGCAACAGCGAGGCCAACACCACGGCGCTGGCGATCGTCGGCCTGTTCGTCTTCTTCACGCTCGCGCTCACCGGCCTGCTCGCCTTCTTCGGGCGGCGCCAGCTGGTCGCGCTGTCGGAAGGCTACGACACGGTGCTGCAGAAGCAGGCCACGCACGCCGAGGCGCTGCAGCGCCAGGCCTGGCTGCGCGGCGCCCAGACCGAACTCACGGGCGAGCTGGTGGGCGAGCTCAGCGCGCAGGAAATGGGCCGCAAGGTGCTGGGCTTCTTCGCCCACCAGCTGGGCAGCAGCGTGGGCGCGATGTATGTGCGCGAGCGCAACGGCGACCTGCGCCGCGTGGCCAGCTACGGCTTCTCGCCCGAGGCCGACGCCTCTGCGCAGGTCTTCGCCGCCGGCCAGGGCCTGGTCGGCCAGGCGGCCTCGGAGCGGCGGCTCACGGTGGTCGAGCCGGTCGCGGCCGACTACCTGCGCATCAACTCCGGCCTGGGCGACATGGCGCCGCGCGCGGCCGTGCTGATGCCGGTCAGCCACAACGGCTTCGTCAACGGCGTGATCGAACTCGGCCTGCTGCGCGCCCCCGAGGAGCGCCTGACCGAACTGCTCGACCTGGTGGCCGGCAACATCGGCAGCTCGGTGGCCTCGGTGCGCTACCGCGAGCAGTTGCAGGACGCGCTGGCCGAAACGCAGCAGCTCAACGAGGAACTGCAGGTGCAGCAGGAAGAACTGCGCACCGCCAACGAGGAGCTCGAGGAACAGTCGCGCGCGCTGCGCGCCTCGCAGGCCACGCTGGAGAACCAGCAGGCCGAGCTCGAGCAGACCAACAGCCAGCTGTCGGAGCGCACCGAGGCATTGGACCTGCGCAATGCGGCGCTGCGCCGGGTGCAGAACGACCTGGAGGAACGCGCGCAGGAACTGCAGCGCGCGAGCCGCTACAAGTCGGAGTTCCTGGCCAACATGTCGCACGAGCTGCGCACGCCGCTCAACAGCGCGCTGATCCTCTCGAAGCTGCTGGGCGACAACCCGCAGGGCAACCTCACGGCCGAGCAAGTGAAGTTCGCCGAGTCGATCCATTCCTCGGGCAACGACCTGCTGGTGCTGATCAACGACATCCTCGACATCGCCAAGGTCGAGGCCGGCAAGCTGGAGCTGGTGTCCGAGGAGGTGCCGCTGGCGCGCCTGGCCGACAGCCTCTCGATGACCTTCACGCCGCTGGCGCGGCAGAAGCAGCTCACGTTCCGGCTGGCGGTGCAGGCCGACGCGCCCGAGCTGCTGGTGACCGACCGCCAGCGCGTCGAGCAGATCCTCAAGAACCTGCTGTCGAACGCGCTCAAGTTCACCGACCGCGGCGAGGTCTCGCTGACCGTGTCCGGCGCACCGGGTGGCGGCGCGCGCTTCGCGGTCAAGGATTCGGGCATCGGCATCCCGGCCGACCAGCAGGAAGTGATCTTCGAGGCCTTCCGGCAGGCCGACGGCACCACCAGCCGGCGCTACGGCGGCACCGGCCTGGGCCTGTCGA
The DNA here is from genome assembly GCF_030317215.1 of Variovorax sp. J2P1-31. Classification (NCBI taxonomy): domain Bacteria; kingdom Pseudomonadati; phylum Pseudomonadota; class Betaproteobacteria; order Burkholderiales; family Comamonadaceae; genus Variovorax; species Variovorax sp. J2P1-31. Next base: position 1,046,436 of record NZ_JASZYA010000002.1, on the reverse strand, counting down.
TCTCGCGCGACCTGACGGCGCTGCTCGGCGGCCATCTCGTGGTCGACAGCGTGCCGGGCCAGGGCAGCACCTTCACGCTCGAACTGCCGGCCACCGCGCCGATCGCGGTGGCGGGCGAGCGCCCGCCGGCCAAGACGCCCTCGCCGGCCCCGGCGCAGCGCCTCTATGTCGCGCCGACACCGCCGATGCCGATCGCCTCGGACACCGTGCCCGCGCCGCTGATCCCGCAGTTCGCCGACGACCGCGCGCTGCCGCGCGACAGCGCGCGCCGCGTGCTGGTGATCGAGGACGAGCCCCAGTTCGCCCACATCCTCTACGACCTGGCGCACGAGCTGGGCTACCGCTGCGTGGTCGCGCACGGCGCGGCCGACGGCTTCAGCCTGGCGACGCAGTTCCTGCCCGACGCGATCCTGCTCGACATGCGCCTGCCCGACGCGCCCGGGCTCAACGTGCTGCAGCGGCTCAAGGACGATCCGCACACGCGCCACATCCCGGTCCACATCGTCTCGGCGCTGGACCACACCGAGACCGCGATGCACATGGGCGCCATCGGCTATGCGCTCAAGCCCGCCTCGCGCGAACAGCTCAAGCAGGTGTTCCAGAAGCTCGAGGACAAGCTCACGCAGAAGCTCAAGACCGTGCTGCTGGTGGAGGACGACGCGCTGCAGCGCGAGGCCGTGGTGCGGCTGATCGGCGACGAGGACATCGCCATCACCGCCGTGGCCTCGGGCGAAGAGGCGATGGAGCTGCTGCGCAGCCGCGTCTTCGACTGCATGATCACCGACCTGCGCCTGCCCGACATGCAGGGCAGCGAGCTGCTCAAGCGCATGGCGACCGAGGAGATCTGCTCCTTCCCGCCGGTGATCGTCTACACCGGGCGCAACCTCACGCGCGACGAGGAGGCCGAGCTGCTGCGCTACTCGCGCTCGATCATCATCAAGGGCGCGCGCTCGCCCGAGCGGCTGCTCGACGAGGTCACGCTGTTCCTGCACAAGGTCGAGGCCGACCTGTCGACCGAACGCCAGAACATGCTCAAGACCGCGCGCGGACGCGACCGCGTGTTCGAGGGCCGGCGCATCCTGCTGGTGGACGACGACGTGCGCAACATCTTCGCGCTCACCAGCGCGCTGGAGCAGCGCGGCGCGCTGGTCGAGATTGGCCGCAACGGCCGCGAGGCGCTGGAGAAGCTCGACCAGGTGAGCGACATCGACCTGGTGCTGATGGACGTGATGATGCCGGAGATGGACGGCCTCGAGGCCACGCGCCGGCTGCGCCAGGACCCGCGCTTCGCCAAGCTGCCGGTGATCGCCGTCACCGCCAAGGCCATGAAGGACGACCAGGAACAGTGCATGGCCGCCGGTGCCAGCGACTACCTGGCCAAGCCGGTCGACCTGGACCGCCTGTTCTCGCTGCTGCGCGTGTGGATGCCGCGCATGGAGCGCATGTGAGTCCCCTGACCCCCGCGGGCGCGCTGAACCAGCCCAAGCCGCTGACGCCACCCAGCGACGTCGAGATCGAGCTGCGGCTGCTGATGGAGGCGATCTACCTCAAGTACAGCTACGACTTCCGCGACTACACCGGCGCCTCGCAGAAGCGCCGCGTGCTGTATGCGCTCGACCAGCTCAGGCTGCCCAGCGTCTCGGCGCTGCAGGACCTGGTGCTGCACGACGCCTCGGCCTTCGCGCGCCTGCTGCAGTTCCTCACCATCCCGGTCAGCGAGATGTTCCGCGACCCGAGCTACTTCCTGGCGCTGCGCCAGCAGGTGATCCCGGTGCTCCACACCTACCCTTCGGTCAAGGTCTGGGTGGCGGGCTGCAGCACCGGCGAGGAGGCCTGGTCGCTGGCCATCCTGCTGCGCGAGGAAGGGCTGCTGGAGCGCACGCAGATCTACGCCACCGACATCAACCCGCTGTCGCTCGACAAGGCGCGCCAGGGCATCTTCCCGATGGAGGCGGTGCGCAACTACACCGCCAACTACCAGCGCGCGGGCGGCCGCGAGTCGTTTTCCGACTACTACACCGCGGCCTACGACGCCGCGCGCTTCGACCCCTCGCTGTGCACCAACACGATCTTCGCCGACCACAGCCTGGCGACCGACAGCGTGTTCGCCGAGACGCACCTGGTGTCGTGCCGCAACGTGCTGATCTACTTCAACCGGGCGCTGCAGGACCGCGCCCTGGGCCTGTTCCACGAGTCGCTGTGCCACCGCGGCTTCCTGGGCCTGGGCGCCAAGGAGAGCATCGACTTCTCGGCCTACGCCGGCCGCTTCGACGACCTGGTGCGCGCCGAGCGCATCTACCGCAAGGCCACGTGAAGACACCGGCCCCGCCCCTGCGCCGCGTCGACGCGGTGGTGATCGGCACCTCGGCCGGCGGGGTGGACGCGCTCGCCACGCTGCTGCGCGACCTGCCCCTGCCCTGGCACCTGCCGCTGGTGGTCGTGATCCACCTGCCGCAGCGGCGCGACAGCCGGCTGGCCGACGTGTTCCGCCAGCGCCTGCCGATCCCGGTGCAGGAGGCCGAGGACAAGGCGCCGGTGGCCGGCGGCACGCTCTACTTCGCGCCGCCCAGCTACCATCTGTCGATCGAGCGCGAGCGCGTGTTCTCGCTGAGCTGCGAACCGCCGGTGCTCTGGTCGCGTCCCTCGATCGACCTGCTGATGCAGTCGGCGGCCGATGCCTACGGCCCCACGCTGGCGGGCCTGCTGCTGACCGGCGCCAACCCCGACGGCGCCGAAGGCCTGCGCAGGATCCAGCAGGCCGGCGGACTGACCGCGGTGCAGGACCCGGCCGAAGCCGAGGTCGACACCATGCCCCGGGCGGCGCTGGCGCTGCTCACCCCCGACCGCATACTGCCCTTGCGCGGTCTGCACACCCTGCTGGTGGAATTGAATGCTCTTCATGCCGATTGATGTCGAAAGCAAGCTGCTGATCGTCGACGACCTGCCCGAGAACCTGCTCGCGCTGGACGCGCTGATCCGCGGGCGGGGCCGCATCGTGTTCCAGGCCACCTCGGCCGAGGCGGCGCTGGCGCTGATGCTGGAGCACGAGTTCGCGCTGGCCATCCTCGACGTGCAGATGCCGGGCATGAACGGCTTCGAGCTGGCCGAGCTGATGCGCGGCACCGAGCGCACGCGCCACATCCCGATCATCTTCGTGAGCGCCGCGGGCCGCGAGATGAACTACGCCTTCAAGGGCTACGAGAGCGGCGCGGTCGACTTCCTGCAGAAGCCGCTGGATGCCCATGTGGTGGCCAGCAAGGTCAACGTGTTCGTGGACCTGCACCGCCACCGCAAGGCGCTCAAGCACGAGATGGAGGCGCTGGCCGCGGCCCATCGCGAACAGGCCGAGCTGGTCGACAAGCTGCAGGTCGCGCAGGGCGACCTGGAGCGCGCGGTGCGCATGCGCGACGACTTCATGTCGATGGTCTCGCACGAGCTGCGCACGCCGCTCAACACCCTCTACCTCGAGACGCAGGTGCGCAAGCTGCACCTGGGCAAGGGCAACATGGCGCCCTTCGCGGCCGACAAGCTGCCGGCCATGATCGAGCGCGACCAGCGCCAGATCCAGAACATGGTGCGGCTGATCGACGACATGCTCGACGTCTCGCGCCTGCGCAGCGGCTCGCTCTCGATCCGGCCCAAGCCCTTCGACCTGGCGCAGCTCGCGCAGCGGGTGGTGGAAAGCCTGGTCAACCAGGCCGAGGCCGTGGGGTCGAGCATCCAGCTGGACGCGCAAGGCCCCATCGAGGGCCTGTGGGACGAGTTCCGCATCGAGCAGGTGCTGACCAACCTGCTGACCAATGCGCTGCGCTACGGCCGCGGCAGCCCGGTGGCGGTCACGGTGCAGCGGCTGGGCGAGCAGGCACGGATGACGGTGCGCGACCAGGGCATCGGCATCGCGGCCGCCGACCACGGCCGCATCTTCGAGCAGTTCGAACGCACCGACGACAGCCGCAAGCACGCCGCCGGCCTGGGGCTGGGCCTGTACATCACGCGCGAGATCGTGCGCGCGCACGCCGGCGACATCGATCTGGAGAGCGCACCGGGCGAAGGCGCGCTGTTCCGCGTGACCCTGCCGCTGCAGGCGCCCCACCCCGGGTAACTGAAGGAAAACTGAACGGTCGCTTCAGGTCGCGACGGTAGGATTCCTCCATTAAAAAAAGGAGGTTTCCTCATGCAGAAACACGGCGGCCTGCACCGGGCCGCGCTCGCCACGATGGCACTCGCCGGATCGTTCCACCTGAATGCGTTCGCGCAGACCCCCGAGCCCCCGCTTCGCGGCGAAGCCCGGTGGGAACTGTCCTTCTCGCCCTACACCCACCACTGGCATCACGACGACGAACACAAGAACGTCGCGCTGATCGCCGTCGAGCGCATCCAGCCCGACAACGCGCTCTGGGGCGCGGCGCTGTTCAACAACTCCTTCGGCCAGACCTCGGGCTACGTCTACTACGGCCGGCAGTGGGACGGCGTCTTCGGCCAGCCCGCGCTCTACACCAAGCTCAGCGCCGGCGTGATCTACGGCTACCGCGGCAAGTACAAGGACAAGGTGCCCTACAACCACGGCGGCTTCTCGCCCGCGATCATCCCGGCCGTCGGCTACCGGCTGAGCCCGGTCGATGCGGTGCAGGTGGCGATCCTGGGCACGGCGGGCGTGATGTTCTCCTACAGCCGCCGCTTCTGATCGGGGCCATTCTCCGGCGGGCCCGGGGGCATGAGAAAATGTCGGGTTGCCTCCCGGATCGCTCCGGGCCACCCACTTTTTTCAGGACACCCCATGGACGCAGAACAAATCAACCAGATCGAAGCCAACCTTGCGGACCTGAGCGTGCGCACGGTCGATTTACGGAGGTATCTTTGACTACGATGCCAAATCCGAACGTCTGAGGACGGTCAACGCATCGCTCGAGGATCCGACGGTCTGGAACGACCCGAAGAAGGCCCAGGAACTGGGCCGCGAGAAGAAGTCGCTCGACGGCGTGGTGGTCACGCTCGACCGCCTCACCAGCGGCCTGGCCGACAACACCGAGCTGTTCGAGATGTCGAAGGCCGACGGCGACCTGGACGGCCTGCAGGCCATCGCCGATGACGCCGCCACGCTCGAAGCCGACATCAAGCAGCTGGAATTCCGCCGGATGTTCAACAACCCGGCCGATCCGCTGAACTGCTTCGTCGACATCCAGGCCGGCGCCGGCGGCACCGAGGCCTGCGACTGGGCCAGCATGCTGCTGCGCCAGTACCTGAAGTACGCCGAGCGCAAGGGCTTCAAGACGCAGATCGAGGACGAGACGCCGGGCGACACCGCGGGCATCAAGGGCGCGACCATCAAGGTCGAGGGCGACTACGCCTTCGGCCTGCTGCGCACCGAGACCGGCGTGCACCGCCTGGTGCGCAAGTCGCCCTTCGACTCCTCGGGCGGACGCCACACCAGCTTCGCGTCGATCTTCGTGTACCCCGAAGTGGACGATTCGATCGAGATCGAGATCAACCCCTCGGACGTGCGCACCGACACCTTCCGCGCCAGCGGCGCGGGCGGCCAGCACATCAACAAGACCGATTCGGCGGTGCGGCTCACGCACATCCCGACCGGCATCGTGGTGCAGTGCCAGGACGGCCGCAGCCAGCACAGCAACCGCGACGTGGCCTGGAAGCGCCTGCGTTCGCGGCTCTACGACTTCGAGCTGCGCAAGCAGCAGGAAGCGCAGCAGAAGCTGGAAGACACCAAGACCGACGTGGGCTGGGGCCACCAGATCCGCAGCTACGTGCTGGACAACAGCCGCATCAAGGACCTGCGCACCAACGTCGAGGTCTCGGCCACGCAGAAGGTGCTCGACGGCGACCTCGACGTGTTCATCGAAGCCTCGCTGAAGCAAGGCGTCTGATGGCACGCACGGACGCGCTCATCTTCGACATGGACGGCACCATGGTCGACTCCATGCCCTGGCATGCCAAGGCCTGGATCGAGTTCGCGCGTCGGCGCGGGCTCGCGCTCGACGTGCCCGACCTCATGCGCCGCACCACCGGCCGCAACGCCTTCGAATGCGCCTGCGAGCTGATGGAACGCGAGGTGAGCGTGGCCGAGAGCGACGCGATCACGCACGAGAAGGAAAGCATCTACCGCGAGCTGTTCGGCGCGGTGTTCGCCGAAGTCGCGGGCTTCAATGCCTTCGCCAGCGCGGCGGCCGCGCGCGGCCTGAAGATCGCGGTCGGCACCGCGGGCGACCGCCACAACGTGGCCTTCGTGATGGAACGCCTGCACATGGACCCGCTGCCGCTGGCCATCGTGGGCGGCGACGAGGGCTTCACCGGCAAGCCCACGCCGGCCATCTTCCTCGAGGCGGCCCGCCGCATCGGCGTCGCTCCCGCGCACTGCATCGTGTTCGAGGACGCGCCCTTCGGCATCGAAGCCGCCCGCCGCGCCGGCATGCGCGCCGTGGCCGTGTGCACCACCCACAGCGCGGCCGAACTGGCCGGCCCGCACGTGATCGCCGCCGTGCGCGACTACGAAGAACTTGCCCTTTCGAATTTCCTGGAGACACTCGATGCTGCAACTGCGTGATGGACAAGAACAGCCGCTGGCGATCCGCCGCGAGGACTATGTCGCCCCCGCCTGGTGGATCGACACCGTCGACCTGACCTTCGACCTGGACCCGGCCAAGACGCGCGTGCTCAACCGCATGCGCCTGCGCCGCAACCCCGAGCTGCCGGCCGGCCCGCTGCGCCTGGACGGCGACGAGCTGAACCTGGCGCGCGTGCTGGTCGACGGCCAGGGCGCCTCGTTCCGGATGGAGAACGACCAGCTGGTCATCGACAACCTGCCCGACAGCTTCGAACTGGAGATCTTCACCACCTGCTGCCCGGCGAAGAACACCAAGCTCATGGGCCTGTTCGTGAGCGAGAACACCTTCTTCACGCAGTGCGAGGCCGAGGGCTTCCGCCGCATCACCTACTTCCTCGACCGTCCGGACGTGATGGCCAGCTACACCGTGACGCTGCGCGCCGACAAGGCCGCCTACCCGGTGCTGCTGTCGAACGGCAACCTGACCGACAGCGGCGAGCTGCCCGAGGGCCGCCACTTCGCCAAATGGGTCGACCCCTTCCGCAAGCCCAGCTACCTGTTCGCGCTGGTCGCGGGCAAGCTGGTGGCGCGCGAGCAGCGCATCACCACCCGCGCCGGCAAGGAGCACCTGCTGCAGGTCTACGTGCGCGCGGGCGACCTCGACAAGACCGAGCACGCGATGAACTCGCTGGTGCACTCGATCCTCTGGGACGAGACCCGCTTCGGCCTGCCGCTGGACCTGGACCGCTTCATGATCGTCGCCACCAGCGACTTCAACATGGGCGCGATGGAGAACAAGGGCCTGAACATCTTCAACACGAAGTACGTTCTCGCCAGCCAGGCCACCGCCACCGATGCCGACTACGGCAACATCGAGAGCGTGGTCGGCCACGAGTACTTCCACAACTGGTCGGGCGACCGCGTGACCTGCCGCGACTGGTTCCAGCTCTCGCTCAAGGAAGGCCTCACGGTGTTCCGCGACCAGGAGTTCAGCATGGACCTGTGCGCCGATGCCTCGGCGCGCGCGGTCAAGCGCATCGAGGACGTGCGGGTGCTGCGCACCGCGCAGTTCCCCGAAGATGCCGGCCCGATGGCGCACCCGGTGCGCCCCGACAGCTACATCGAGATCAGCAACTTCTACACCGTCACCATCTACGAGAAGGGTGCGGAGGTGGTGCGCATGATGCAGACGCTGGTCGGCCGCAAGGGCTTCGAATCGGGCATCACGCTGTACTTCCAGCGCCATGACGGCCAGGCCGTGACCTGCGACGATTTCGCGCAGGCCATCGCCGATGCCAACCCGGACTCCGAACTGGCGCGCCTGCTGCCCCAGTTCAAGCGCTGGTACGGCCAGGCCGGCACGCCGCGGCTCGCGGCCAGCGGCCACTACGACGCCGAGGCGCGCAGCTACACGCTGCGCTTCGCACAGAGCTGCCCGCCCACGCCGGGCCAGGCGCTCAAGCTGCCCTTCGTGATCCCGGTGAACCTGGGCCTGCTGGCCGCCGATGGCCGCGAGCTGCCGCTGCAGCTGGAGGGCGAAGCACAGGCCGCGCACGGCACCCGCACGCTGGTGCTGACCGAGGCCGAGCAGCAGTTCACCTTCCACGGCCTGGACGCCGAGCCCGTGCCCTCGATCCTGCGCGGCTTCAGCGCGCCGGTGATCCTGGACTTCGGCTACACCGACACCCAGCTGCTCACGCTGCTGGCCAACGACCTCGATCCCTTCAACCGCTGGGAAGCGGGCCAGCGGCTGGCGCTGCGCAGCGCGATCCGAGCGATCGGCGCCACCGAGGCCGGCGCACCGGTGCTCGACGCCGCCTACATCGACGCCATGCGCGCGGTGCTGCGCGACCCGAAGCTCGACGCCGCCTTCAAGGAACTGGTGCTCACGCTGCCCTCGGAGACCTACATCGCCGAGCAGTTGGAGGTGGTCGATCCGCAGCGCATCCACACGGTGCGCGAAGCCATGCGCGCGCAACTGGCCACGGCGCTGTTCGCCGAATGGGAACAGGCCTACGAACAGAACCACGACACCGGCGCCTACACGCCCGACCCGCTGTCGGCCGGCCGCCGCGCGCTGGCCGGCATGGCGCTGACCTTCCTGTGCCTGGCGGCACGCGAGTCGAACGACACCGTGTGGCCGGGCAAGACGCTGCAGCGCTTCAAGGACGCGGGCAACATGACCGACCGCTTCAACGCGCTGTCGGCCCTGGTGTCCTCGGACCATGCGCTGGCCGCGCCGGCGCTGGCGCGCTTCCATGCGCTGTTCAAGGACGAGGCGTTGGTGATCGACAAGTGGTTCTCGCTGCAGGCCGGCGCGCCCGACCGCGGCGGCCATGTGCTGCCGCTGGTCAAGCAGCTGATGAAGCACCCCGACTTCTCGCTCAAGAACCCCAACCGCGCGCGCAGCGTGATCTTCAGCTACTGCAGCGCCAACCCCGGCGCCTTCCACCGCAGCGATGCCGCGGGCTACGTGTTCTGGTCGGACCGCGTGATCGAGCTCGATGCGCTCAATCCGCAGGTGGCGGCGCGGCTGGCGCGCGGCCTCGACCGCTGGAGCAAGCTGGCCGAACCCTACCGCAGCGCCGCGCGCGAAGCCCTCGCGCGCGTGGCTGCGCGTCCCGACCTGAGCAAGGACACACAGGAAGTCGTCACCCGCGCCCTCGCGGACTGATCCCCAAGGAACCTCCATGGCACAACAGAAAATTTCACTCACCCGCTACCTCGTCGAGCAGCAACGCGCCGACGGCCTGATCCCCGGCCAGCTCCGGCTGCTGCTCGAAGTCGTGGCCCGCGCCTGCAAGAGCATCAGCATGGCCGTCAACAAGGGCGACCTGGGCGGCGTGCTCGGCACCGCCGACAGCGAGAACGTCCAGGGCGAAGTCCAGAAGAAGCTGGACATCATCGCCAACGAGGTGCTGATCGAAGCCAACGAATGGGGCGGCCACCTGGCCGCCATGGCCAGCGAGGAGATGGACAGCATCTACGTGGTGCCCAACCGTTATCCGCAAGGCGAATACCTGCTGCTGTTCGATCCCCTCGACGGCTCGAGCAACATCGACGTCAACGTGAGCATCGGCACCATCTTCAGCGTGCTGAAGAAGCCCGACGACCACCCGGGCGTGCAGGAAGCCGACTTCCTGCAGGCCGGCGCCAAGCAGGTCGCGGCCGGCTACTGCATCTACGGCCCGCAGACCACGCTGGTGCTGACCGTCGGCGACGGCGTGGCGATGTTCACGCTCGACCGCGAACAGGGTTCCTTCGTGCTGACCAAGGAGAACATCCAGATCCCGGCCGACACCAAGGAATTCGCGATCAACATGAGCAACCAGCGCCACTGGGACGAACCGGTGAAGCGCTACATCGACGAATGCCTGGCCGGCAGCGAAGGCCCGCGCGGCAAGGACTTCAACATGCGCTGGATCGCCAGCATGGTCACCGACGTGCACCGCATCCTGATGCGCGGCGGCATCTTCATGTACCCCTGGGACAAGCGCGAACCGGGCAAGCCCGGCAAGCTGCGCCTGATGTACGAAGCCAACCCCATGAGCTGGCTCGTCGAACAGGCCGGCGGCATGGCGACCAACGGCCGCGAACGCATCCTCGACCTGCAGCCGGGCAAGCTGCATGAGCGCGTCAGTGTGATTCTTGGCTCAAAAAATGAGGTCGAGCGCGTCACCAGGTACCACGACCCGCTATAATCGAAGGCTTAGCCGGTGTAGCTCAGTCGGTAGAGCAGCTCATTCGTAATGAGAAGGTCGGGTGTTCGATTCATCTCTCCGGCACCAAACGCAGAAAGCCCGTTGTCCCATGGATGACGGGCTTTTTTCGTTGGAGCGGCTTGCTGCAACCAACGGGCGACGCATGCCAGAAGTGAAACATGACGGGGCAAGCCCGACACCCTCCGCGTGCAACCCGCTTCCTATCGCACCATCGCCGGAGCGCGCAATAGGTCACGGCGCTGCGCGCTAACCCTTACGACACATTTGGTTTCAACCGTCAAACTTCTGCTGCCCACTCTCGGGCGGAGGAGAACCCCATGAAGAAGATCGCTTTCGCGTGCGTCTCGCTGTTCATCGGCTGCAGCGCCTTGGCGCACACCGGCGTCCCCGGCAGTTCGAACGCCGTGTCGCTCGATACATCCGCCCTTCAGCGCCTCATGTCCTCGACGGGGGTCTCCTCGCCGGTCATCGAGACCGCCAATCGCACCGGAAGCAGGCGCGTGGGTGGGTCCGGGCGTAGCGGCAAGGGCGGCCGGTACGTCGGCGGACGCAGATAAGAGAGAGCGCCTGCGCCAAGCGCCAAGGCGCGCGCTGCTGACGGCATAGGCGGCCCGGCCCCGGAGACAAAGCCGGGTCGCCAGTCCTGCGCACGAAGGCGACCCATCGAGCCCGCTGCATAGGGCATGGATGGCTGCGTGCGCTCGCGGCCCAGAAACAGAAAAAGGCACCGAGGTGCTTTTTTCATTTTGAGATTGGGGGTGGCTGATGGGACTCGAACCCACGACGACCCGAATCACAATCTGAGTAGCATAGCCAGCATCCATGCGGGTTTGCTCGACTTCCTGGGAATTTCACGTGTGCCAGGCGTCACCGTATATGCAACCTCCCATGTCGGCGTTCCCGCGCCTATGCGCTTGTTTCAGGTCGAGAATCGCGTCATACGACACTGCATTGGCATCGTTCAAGGACCATCATGGGTGCTCTGGTCCACGAAAACGATGCGCCGAAACCGCGCCAGGTGTCGCCGAAGCGGGTGGCCTGGTTAGTGCGCGAGTTGCGCGCGTGGGCCGAGGCACGGCCGATATCGGATCAGCTGCCTCCACCCGCGGCGACCGAGGGCACCCCGTGACACTGAGCATGTTCAGTTCACCTCTTGGCTGTGTCTCGAGCGAAGGCTACCGCGCCCACTTTCCCTGTTGACTAGATCACTTCGGCACCCACACAGTCCGCCGTCTTTATCAGGTCAACCGCGTAGCCCACGTGCTCGATGTGTCCCGGTCAACCATGTGCAGGCTGGTCCGATAAGAAGCTCACGCTGGTCAAAGTCGGCACGCATGACAGCCGCATTACGGCGGCAAGCGCCGAGGAACTCGTCAGGGCGGCTGAGCGTGCGCAGCAGTACCAAGTGATCCGGAGCTTCGGTACGCCCTCAAGGTCTCGGCCGACTTCTTGGTGGCCTGCGAGACCAGCCAGCCGCTGCCCGCCGGCACGAACATCATGCCCCTGAAGCGCGCGGCGGCGCGCTCAGCGGATAGGCACATTAATGGCCGTTGGACTGGAGCCTGTCGTCAGTTTGCAGGCCGTAGCTCGCTGCGGAATCAGGGCGAACAGTCGCCGGAATAGCTGAGACCATACAGAGCGTTTCCGCTCGATTGTCACCCCTAGTACTACGGAGATGAGTGCCGCGACCATCACTGCCGCGATGTACTGTCCGAGGTCATTCAAGCGCGTCCCGAAAAGCACGCGCCACAGCACAAGCAGCGGGAAATGCAGTACGTAGATCGGGAATGTGAGGTCGGCTACTGCGCGCACACGTTGAACCAACGAGCTTGGGATAAGTCGACTGCCTTCAGTTGCGTTGGCGGGCACCAGCCAAAGACCGAGAGCGACGAAGAACCCCACGGCCCAATCGGTGACGAACTGATTGGCGAAGTTAAAGGGGGCATGTCCAATGGGCAGGGGAAAAGGTCGAACAACCGACGCGGCCCAAGCAGCCGCGGACATCGCGAACGCCACGCAAACCCATGATGCTGCTCGCCAGATGCGCGGACGGGGCACCCAGTACGCGGCACACCCTAGAAGCCAAACGGGCATCATTAGCACAATCTTGGGGCCGGCAATCACGCAGGCGCCAAGCGCGAGCGCCCATGATTTCCAGCTTCGCCCTGTGCAAAACCACAAGCCAAAAATCAGGTAATACCAGAACTCAAAACTCAGAGACCACAACGCTATATTGGCGGGCGGCGCGGCCGAGAAGAGCCACAGCTCGTTCATGAACGTGCCGGCTATTCAGTAGCGCGGACCAAATGCTCCGCGAACGTAGGTCTCCATCAGGTGGGCGTTCCCGTCTGCTCGCACAGCCAGCTCGACGACGGCAGTGAGCAATAAGGCGGGTATCACCATGGAGGTCAGCCTTCCCAACCGCGCCTCGAGGTATTCGGACAATGTTCGCCGCTTGGCGCTGGTTGTAAACGCAATCACGAAACCGGAAAGAACAAAGAACACCACGACAGCAGTGTGCGAGAGGTTCCCAAGCATATTCGCGTCATGCGCCTGTTGTGGAAACCACATGTCCTTGGCGTGCCAGAGAAGCACAAGAATCGCTGCTCCTATCCGTAAACTGTCCAAAACGAGGCTCATTCCTGCGTCTACCACTCGCGGTTTAGTCATCTCCGTCCTTTTCTAAGAATCCCAATTCAAAATGAAGTATTTTGTTTTCAATTTGTAAGAATAGCATCATTTCTCAAAGGGTCCGATAAGGCCGTAGTGGAGGATGCTGTCAGCCAGCGCGGCCAGCCACGATGAGTTCCCCCCTCTTTCTCTTTGCCAGCGCTCGCACATAGGCACCGAGCCGGCACGCACGAGTGACGCCTGACAAACACCGTGACCGAGCCAGCCCAAGTCGACCTCGCAGGTTTTATGGGTGTGTGGTGATCGAGATTGACGTTGCGGTGCCGGCACGCTGATCTCTGTGGACGGCACGCCGGTTGGGATGGACGCGTAGCGTTGCCCCCCCGATCTCAGCACGACGGCACGCTATCGGCTGGCAGGCTGTAGCTGGTCGGCGATGCGCTCGCAGGTGCTGTCGGCGATGTGACTGGCGTCAGCGAGCTTTCCAAGCTTCGACAAGTACCGATCCATTCCCGCCGAGCAGGTCGGAAGCAGATCGAGGGCGTTGTCGGCTGGCGCGCTTCTGCCGGCAGCGGTGGGGTCCTCAGAGGCTCGACGGACGGCGGCGCGATAGGCGGCAAGCTGGCGGGACAGCCGGTCAGCAGCAGACTCAGCGCGCACAGTATCGGCGTGAGCCACGGTGGTTTCGTTCTTGACAGCATCGATGGCCTTTCGAGTCCTCTCTTGCAGACGGGTTTCCTCGGCGCGCGCGGCGCGCAGGGCCAGCGCCACGTTCTCGGCAGAGGTTGCGCGGTATGCAGCGAGGTCGGCACGCGCAGCGGCCGTCTCGCCCTTGGAGTCAGCCAGGCGCACGGTTTGCCAGCCGACGGCGGCCACCAGCACGCCGACGGCGACCGGCTTCAAGTCAGCAAATCCCATGGTGCCCTCCGCTGCAATATGTGAGGTACAGCCAAGCCAGCGCGATCGCCGCGACAACGAGCGCGCCGGCGTACCCAGCGCAGATGATCTTGAAGGCGGTCATCGCCCCCACACCTCGCAAAGCTCCTGCTCGGTGCCACGGCGGTCGACCAGACCGGCCAGGGTGATCGGCTCGCCCTTGGCGCGGCTCTTGACCCAGCGCGCCAGCTCGCGGCAGCTGCCATCGATGTCGCCGGCGTTGAACTTCTTCCGCAACGTCGAGCCCTCCAGCGCGCCGGCGCCCAGGGTGTAGACGAAGTCGATCAGCGCGGCCTGCTGCCATTCGTTGAGCCACGGCCACGGCGAGATCAGGAAGCTTCGCCGCAGCCGCGGCCGCCTTCAGGTGCATCGTCTCCAGCGCGCGGCACTTTGCGGCGCTGTAGAGCTTGTCGCGGATCACCTCGGGGCCCATGACGCCGCGGCGGACCGTCGGCACGCCACCGGCGTCCAGGTACACGCGGTGATAGGTCACGCCTTGGCGCACTACCGTCGGGCCGTTTCCCTCGTACCAGTGGCCCAGCACGCCAGCGATGGCGATGGCGATGGCGCCTGTGCCAGCGTCGCAGTCAACCGATTGCGAAGCACGGGGTTCATTCGTCCTCTCCCAGCCCGGCCAGGTCGGTGTCCGTCCGGCAGCCAAGCGCGATGCGATCGACGCGAAGCTTGAACAGCTGCTCTACGCGCTCGCCGGCCCGCCTCTTGTAGTAGAGGTTCACGAGGAAGCCGCCGATGGCAACCAGCATGCCAAGCACCAGGGCGAACTCGTTCGACAACAACCACCCGACGGTGATCGAGCCGGCGCCCACGTAAGTGGCCTTGGAGGCAGCTGCGGCCACGGAGAGTTCTAGCGTTTCATTTGCTATGCAGTCCTTCATGGAATGGAAAAAGGCCGCCGATCTCGCCATGGGCGGGCTGGTTGGGTCGGGCTGTGCCGGCTGGTCGGGAACGGGTGACTTGCGATATGTAGCCGAGAGGCTACAATTGCGCATGTACAGCGTCATCGAAACCGAGGAGTTCTCGGATTGGTTAGGCGGTCTGAAGGACCGCATGACACGGGCCAGGTTGCAGGCCCGCTTGCGCAAGGCCACCCTTGGCAACTTAGGCGACGTCAAGCCCGTAGGCGATGGCGTTTTTGAGATGCGCGAATTCTTCGGCCCGGGCTGGCGAATGTACTACGTGCTGTACAACGGCGTCGCCCTTTTCATGCTGGGTGGCGGTGACAAGTCGTCCCAGGAGCGTGACATTGAACGAGCCAAAGAAATGGCTCAGGAGTTGCAAAATGAGCAAGATCAAGACCCGCCCGTTTGATTCCGCCAACTACCTCCGCGACGACGAAGATGCAGCCGCCTATCTTGCGGTGGCAATCGAGGACGGAGATCCAGCCCTGCTTGCGGCGGCGCTGGGAGATATCGCCAAAGCCAGAGGCATGGCACAACTGGCAAAGGAAACCGGCCTGTCGCGAGAGAGCCTCTACAAGGGCCTATCTGGCGAACGTGCGCCCAGCAGCGACACCCTTTTCAAGGTGATCCGCGCCTTGGGCTTCAAGCTGTCCGTTCTTCCGGCGCATAGCTGAGTTCCGACAAGAACCATCCGACGCGGGTTGGGTGGTGGCGGCTCAATCCCACTCCGCGCCGTCAATAAGCGACTGGAGACCAGTGATGATGAGCGTAGCGTCGAATCCGGCACCATTGTCATTGGCTCCAATGTGCGGGAATAAAGGCTCAGTAAAGAAGCTGAAAGGCACATCGAAAAAGGCGCTCACAAACACACCGTCCAGCACAAAACCGACATACGGATAAGTCGGATTTATGATGGTGCCGAGGCATCTGTTTGGCCCGGAACCATAGATGGATATTCTGGTGCTGCCGCCGTTGATCCATATTTCGCTCCTGTTCTTCCATCTGATCGACCTAGGTGTAGTTTCCCAAGAGGTTGTTCACCCGAGGTGAAAGAAGATGGAGGTTCTCAAGCCGGCCAACTTCCTTCAGGACTCCTCGAATGAACATCCACAAGAATGCCTCAATGACGCCGCGCGGTCGAGCGCATCTGATGAGCGAGATCGATCGAATCGGACCCAGGCCTGCGGCGACAGCCACAGGCCTGAGCGAACGTACCGCACGCAAATGGCGCGGTCGCTGGGCCAATGAGGGTGCACCTGGCTTGTTAGACCGCAGCGCCCTTCGCCGTGCCGTCGCCGATCTGATCGATGTCGATCGTGATCTCAGCGTCGTCTGCCAACGAAGCGTCACTCACGACCGGCGGCGTCGCAGCGTCCGCTCAATGCAGGCGGCATCCGCCGCACTCGACCTCTCGCTTGAAGTGATCCAGGCAGCCGCCTGCGCGCCCGATGCCAGCGAACACAAAATGCTCTGGCTGCGCAGGCGCTCGCTGAGATGAGCAAGCCCAAGCTTGACCTGTGCATCACGGCACTGCAGCAAGGGCAAGCCTCTTGCTTTCCGACGACGAGTTGCACGACATCACGCATCTCAGGCAGCTGGCCGCTCAAGCACGCTTCCTCGTTCGTCGCTTGGGGCCTGCAGCAGGGGCCGAGCGCGATCGTGGTCACCAGCATGACGCAGTTTGCAGCGTTGGCCAGCAACAGGCGCGCCGAGTCCTGGCGCTGCACTGGCCGCAGGTCGACAACGAGGTGATCCGCCTGCAGCGCGCCAAGCAGCGCAGTAAGAAGACTAAGCTGGAGCTGGTTGGGATGAGCGAAGCGCTGAGGGTCGTGCTGGACCGGATGCGGGCGATGCCGACCTACTCGCACATAGGGCCGGTCTTCGCCGCGCCGCGCACCGGGCGCCTACACCGAGAGCGGGTGCAAGACGATGTGGGGCCGGCCGATGGACAAGGCGCTGGAAGAAAAGGTCATCGAGACACGGTTCACGTTCCACGAGCTGCGCGCGCACTACACCACCTACTTCAGTTGCAGTTCGGCGAATTGCCCGGGCTTCATGCCGATCGAAAGACAACGGAAGGGGTGTACGAGCAAAGCCGCGAAGTGAGGCGCGAGGCGCTGTGAATTCCCAATTTGGGAATTGGTGGCCTGCCGCAGAGGGCGATGCAGCTACGGCGGACAAAGAAAAAGGCACCGAGGTGCCTTTTTCATTTCGAGATTTGGGGTGGCTGATGGGACTCGAACCCACGACGACCAGAATCACAATCTGGGACTCTACCAGCTGAGCTACAGCCACCGAAGAGTCTTCTATTCTAACGTGAAAATCAGCGTGCGGAAGCCTCGGCGGGCTGCGGCACGAGAATTTGTGCCTTGAAGCGTTCCTTGAGCAGCTCGTAGTACGCCAGGTTCTCGGCCGCCGTCACGACCTGGACGAACTGGGCGTTCTCCTGCTTGGCGCCGTCGGGCGTGGGCGCCACGCGCGCCACGTCCTTGACCACGCGCACCACGGCATAGCCTTCGCTGCCCAGGTCCACGCCCACCAGCGCCGGCAGGCGCGTGGCATCGGCGCGCAGTGCGGCCTCGACCAGCGCTTGCGGCTGCGACTGCGCATCGAGGCGCGACAGCGTGAGCGGGGCGCCGAGCGCGGCGCTGGCCGGGGTGGCCTGCCAGGCGGCGAGCTTGGCCTCGCCCTCGGCCTTGGCCAATGCCGCGGCGCGCTGCGCGATCAGCAGGGTGCGCACCGATTCCTTGACCTCGGCCAGCGGCAGCGCATGAGCGGCTTCGTACTTGACGACGCGGCCCGAAGCCAGCTGGTTGGGGCCGATCTCGATCGCCTCGGTGTTGTGCTTGCGGGACAGCGAATCGGCTGCGAACAGCGCCGACAGGAAGTTGGTGCTGGCCAGCGCGCCGGTCGCGCCGGGCTGCGGCGTGCGGGCCACGTTGGCGGCGGTGCGGATCGTCAGCTTGAGCGCATCGGCCGCAGGCTTGAGGCTGTCGGGCTGCTGGTAGACGGTGTCGGTGAAGGTCTCGGCGGCCTTGGCGAACTCCTGCGTCGCCTGCTGGCCGCGCACCTCGTTCTCGATCGTCGCGCGCGCCTGCTCGAAGGGCTGCAGCACGGCCGGCTTGATGTCCTTGAGCTGGATGATGTGGTAGCCGAACTCGCTCTCGACGATGTTGCTGATCTCGCCCTTCTTGAGCGCGAACATCGCATCTTCGAAGGGCTTGACCATCGCGCCGCGCGTGACGAAGTCGAGGTCGCCGCCCTTCTCGGCCGAGCCCGGATCCTGCGAGTTCTTGCGGGCCACGTCGGCGAAGGTCTCGGGCGCCTTCCTGACCTGGGCCAGCAGCTGCTCGGCCTTGGCGCGCGCGGCTTCGCGCTCGGACTTCGAGGCGCTCGCGGGTGCGGTGATCAGGATGTGGCTCGCGCGGCGTTCCTCGGGCGTGCCGAAGCGCGCGCCGTTCTGCTCGTAGTAGCTCTTGAGGTCGGCCTCGGTCACGGCGATGTTCTTCTTCGCGGCATCGAGGTCGAGCACCAGGTATTCGACGCTGGCCTGCTCGGGCGCCTGGAACTGCGCCGAGTGGTCCTTGTAGTAGGCCTCGATGTCGGCATCGCTGACCGTGACCTTGGCCTTGAAGTCGGCGGGATTGAAGCGCGCCAGCTGCACCTCGCGGCGATCGTAGAAGGCATTGAAGGTGGCTTGCGCCTGCGCGGGCGTTGCGAAGGCCGTGCCCGACACGCCCAGCAGCACCTGCTGCGTGGCCAGGTCGGAACGCACCGCGGCTTCGTACTGCTCCGGCGTGCGGCCGGTGGCCATCTGGAAGCGCTCGCGGTCGAACTTGCCGTCGGCGGTGCGGAACGAGGCCAGGCTGGTGTCTTCGGCGAACAGGCGGGCGAGCCGGTCTTCCGAGACGGTCATGTTCGACTTGGCGGCCGCGGCGGCCAGCACGCGGTCGCGCACCATGCGCTCCAGCGTGGCATAGCGCGCGGCGTCCGAATCGAGCACCGCGGCCTCGACGTTGGGCATCTGGCGGCGGATGCGGTCGACCTCGTTGCGATGCTGCTGGTCCCACTCGGGGCGGGTGATGTCATGACCGTCGACGCGCGCCACCTTCTCACCCTTCTGGTCGCCCTGGTACCGGTCGACGCCGAACAGCACGAAGGACGGAATGATCAGCAAGAACAAGAAGCCCATGACGATCTTGTTGTACCTGCGGAAGAACTCAAACATGCTTGAAGACTCTCTGTGACGAATGCCGGAAGGCAAAACAAAAAGGCGAACATCTGTTCGCCTGGTTGCCGGGTGGTGAACGCCGAAGGCCTCGCGCCGCGGCTGGCTCCCGGCGAGGGAATTGGCAGGCCCGGCGAATCGACGACTCATCCAGGGCGGCCGACCAGCGTTGCGAACGGCCTGACGGGGCCTGCCCATTTTATCAGCATGGTCGGGCACCTCGCGATCAGCCTCGCGGCAGGGGGCGGTTTAAGCGCTGCGCGGCGTGCCCAACGAAAAAGGGCCCGGATCGCTCCGGGCCCTTTCACATGGATTCACGCACAAACGGGTGGTGGGTGCTGACGGTCTCGAACCGCCGACCTGCGCCGTGTAAAGGCGACGCTCTACCAACTGAGCTAAGCACCCCCGCTGTGCAGCGAAGGATTGTCTCTCAGTTCAGCGCGTCTTTCAGCGCCTTGCCCGGACGAAACTTCGGAATTTTTGCAGCCTTGATCTTGATGGCCTCGCCGGTGCGCGGGTTGCGACCCGTGCGCGCAGCGCGCTTGCCCACAGCGAAAGTACCGAAACCGACGAGCGACACGGAGTTGCCCTTCTTGAGCGTTGTACGAATGGCGCCGATGGTGGACTCGAGCGCGCGCGTGGCGGCGGCTTTGGAGATGTCGGCGTTTTTTGCGATGTGCTCAATCAGTTCGGTCTTGTTCACAAGGGCCCCTCAAAGGAAAAGTGGATCGGTTTTCATCAGATGCACGGCGGGCTCGCGGCGGAACACTCGGCGACGGATACGCAGGCGAATCTGACGTGTCGGCAGCGGACCGCCGACGATGATTACAACCACAGGGCTACGGGGTGTCAATAAGTCGCGCGCCCGTGCCGCCCTGCGGGGACGGCGATTCTAGGGCCTCTTCGCCCGGATTCCGGGATCGCGCGGGATGAACCCCGACCGATGACAGGCGCAAGCGCGCGGCAAGGCTTGCACCTTGCCGCGCGGGCAGCGTCGCGGACGGCAGCGGATCAGAGCGCTTCGGCGATCGCGCGGCCCAGGTCCGCGGTACCGGCCGTGCCGCCGATGTCGGCCGTGCGCGGCGCGCCGCTGTCGGGCGCGAGCACCTTCTCGATCGCACCCAGGATGGCGTCGTGCGCATCCTTGTGGCCCAGGAACTCGAGCATCATCGCGCCGCACCAGATCTGGCCGATCGGGTTGGCGATGCCCTTGCCCGCGATGTCGGGCGCCGAGCCGTGCACCGGCTCGAACAGAGAAGGCGTGGTGCGCTCGGGGTTGAGGTTGGCGCTGGGCGCGATGCCGATGGTGCCGGTGCAGGCCGGGCCCAGGTCGGACAGGATGTCGCCGAACAGGTTGCTCGCCACCACCACGTCGAAGAAGTCCGGGCGCTGCACGAAGTGCGCGGTCAGGATGTCGATGTGGAACTTGTCGAGCGTGATGCCCGGGTAGTTCTTGGCCATCGCGGCCACGCGCTCGTCCCAGTAGGGCATGGTGATCGAGATGCCGTTGGACTTGGTGGCGCTGGTCAGGTGCTTCTTGGGCCGCGACTGCGCGAGCTCGAAGGCGAACTTGAGCACGCGGTCGACGCCGATGCGCGACATCACGGTCTCCTGCACCACGATCTCGCGCGGCGTGCCTTCGTACATGCGCCCGCCGATGCTCGAGTACTCGCCTTCGGTGTTCTCGCGCACGATGTACATGTCGATCTCGCCGGGCTGGCGCGGCGTGCCGTCGCGGCGCACCACGGGCGCGACGATGCCGGGCATCAGGCGCGCGGGGCGCAGGTTGATGTACTGATCGAACTCGCGGCGGAACAGCAGCAGCGAGCCCCACAGCGAGATGTGGTCGGCGATCTTCTCGGGCCAGCCGACCGCGCCGAAGTAGATCGCGTCATGGCCGCCGATCTGGTCCTTCCAGTTGTCGGGCAGCATCTTGCCGTGCTTCTCGCAGTAGTCCCAGCTCGAGAAATCGAAGTGGTCGAACTTCAGGTCGATGCCGAACTTGCGCGCGGCCGCGTCGAGCACGCGCACGCCCTCGGGCATGGTTTCCTTGCCGATGCCGTCACCGGCGATGACTGCGATGCGATGGGTGCTCATGGTCAGATGTCCTTGGAAGAAGAAGAAGAAGAGTTGTCGTCTCTGGATTTTTGAAAGAAGGCCAGCGCCTCGCGCAGCAGCGCGTCGGGCGCTTCCTCGGGGATGTAGTGGCCGCAGGGCAGCGTGCCGCCCGACACGTCGTCGGCGACCTCGCGCCACAGCGCCAGCACGTCGAAGCATTTTCCGACCACGCCGTGTTCGCCCCACATCACGCGCAGCGGCTGCGCGAGGCGACGGCCGGCGGCGATGTCCTCGCGGTCGTGCACCAGGTCGATGGAGGCCGAGGCACGGTAGTCCTCGCACACCGCCTCGGCCGTGCCGGGCAATGCCGCGCAGCGTTCGTATTCAGCCAGGGCCTCGGGCGCGAAGGGCGCGAGGCCCGCATGCCGGCCGCCCATCACGCTGCGCACGTAGCGCGCCGGATCGGAGGACAGCAGGGCCTCGGGCAGCGGCGGCGGCTGGATCAGGAAGAACCAGTGCCAGTAGGCGCGCGCGAAGGCCTCGGAGGTGTTGGCGTACATGGCCAGCGTGGGCGCGATGTCCAGCAGCAGCAGGCGCTCGACCGCGGCCGGATGGTCGGCCGCGAGCCGATGCGCCACGCGCGCGCCGCGGTCGTGGGCCAGCACCTGGAAGCGCTCGAAGCCGTGGTGCCGCATCACGGCCACCGCATCCAGCGCCATCTCGCGCTTGCTGTAGGCGATGTGATCGGCGTCGGCCGCGGGCCGGCCCGAGTCGCCGTAGCCGCGCAGGTCCATCAGCACCACGGTGAAATGCGCCGCCAGCGCGGGCGCCAGGCGGTGCCAGATCGCATGCGTCTGCGGATGGCCGTGCAGCAGCAGCAGCGCCGGGCCGCGGCCGCCGATGCGGCCGTGCAGCGCGACGCCGTCGCGTTGCAGGTCGAAGGGGGTGAAGTCTTTGAACACGCGTCGATTGTGCGTTGCCCTCCCCTTCGGTTCAAGCAACAATCATCGAATTGATTATTTCCCTTGAGGCTTGAATGGAACGCGCCGACCTCGAACTCGTGACCACCGTGCGGCACCGCGGCAGCCTGGCCGCGGCCGCGGCGGCGCTGGGCGTGGCGCCCTCGGTAGTCACCAAGCGGCTGGCCGCGCTCGAGGGCCGGCTGGGCCAGCGCCTGTTCGAGCGCACCACGCGCCGGCTCAACCTCACGGCCGAAGGCGAGGCCGTGTGCCTGCATGCCGACAAACTGCTCGAAGGCTTCGCCGCGCTCGAGGCCGAACTCAGCGAGCGCCACAGCGCGCTGCGCGGCCGGCTGCGCATCGCCGCCACGCTGGGCTTCGGCCGGCGCTGGGTCGGGCCGGCGCTAGCCGAATTCCAGCAGCGCCATCCGGGGCTGCAGATCGACCTGCAGCTCAGCGAGCAACTGCCCGACCTGGGCGCCGACGGCTACGACGGCGCGCTGTGGCTGTGGTCGGTGCAGGGGGCGCACAGCGCGCACTGGATCTCGCGCCGGCTCGCGCGCAACCAGCGCATCCTGGTCGCGTCGCCGGCCTACCTGTCGGCCCACGGCACGCCGCGCGCGCTGGAGGAACTCGCGACGCACGCCTGCCTGATCGTGCGCGAGAACACCGAGGCCCAGGGCGCGGGCCGGGAGCACTGGGCGCTCAAGCACGACAAGGAGAGCGCGCTGTCGCGCGTGCGGGTGCAGGGGCCGCTGTCGAGCAATTCGGGCGAGATGGTGCGCGACTGGTGCCTCGCGGGCCGCGGCATCATGCTGCGCAGCCTCTGGGACATCGCGCCACAACTGGCCGCGGGCGAACTGGTGCGGGTGCTGCCGCACCACGCGATGCCCGACGCCGACATCCACTGGATCGCGCCCTGGCGGCCCAAGACCCCGCGCCGCGTGCGGCTGCTGATCGACTTCCTGGCCGAGCAGTTCCGCAGCGAGCCCTGGAAGCCCTAGCCGGGCCGGCTCTCGCGCACCACCAGGCCCACGCCCAGCGCCGTGACCGCGGTGCCGATCAGTGTCAGCGCCGTGATCTGCTCGGAGAACAGCAGCCAGGCCATGAGCGCGGTGGTGGGCGGCACCAGGTAGAGCAGGCTGGTGACGGCCGTGGCCGTGCCGCGCTGGATCAGCATGTAGAACAGCGAGCTGCCGCCCAGCGACAGCACCAGCACCGACCAGGCCATGGCGCCGCCCGAGTGCAGGTTCCATTGGATCGGCGCGGTCTCCAGCAAGGCCAGCGGCGCCGTGACCAGCAGGGCCGCGCCGAACTGCACCAGGCTCGCGCTGCGCACGTCGCAGGGCGCGACGAAACGCTTCTGGTAGAGCGTGCCGGCGGTGATCGACACCAGCGCGGCCAGGGCCAGGCTCATGGTCAGCAGGCTGACCTCGCCGCTGTCGCCGAACTTGCGCGACACCACCATCACCAGCCCCGCGAAGCCCAGCAGCAGGCCGGCCCACTGCCGCCGCGTGATCGTGCCGCCGCGCATCGACAGCCAGAGGCCGGTCAGCACCGGCTGCAGGCCGACCATCAGCGCCACCAGGCCCGCGCCCATGCCGGCATGGACCGCGGCCCACACGCCGGCCAGGTAGCCCGCGTTCACCAGCACGCCGGTCACGGCCAGGTGCCCCACCTGCCCGCGCGTGGCCGGCAAGGCGACGCGGGCCGCCCCCACCCACACGGCGAAGCACAGCAGGGAGAGCAGGTAGCGCAGCGCCAGGAACTTGAGCGGCGGCGCATAGGGCATGCCGTAGCGCGCGACGATGAAACCGGTGCTCCAGATCAGCACGAACACGCCCGGCAGCACGCGCAGCCAGCCCGCGGTGCGGGCGGCCACCGCCGCCGTCATTTGGTGCGGGCCCGGATCTCGGGGATGGCCTTCTGCAGGTAGTACACCATCGACCAGACGGTGAGCACGGCCGACACCCAGATCAGCCACTGGCCCCAGAGGCCGGTGTCGATGAAGCCGAACAGGTGGCCGTCGAACAGCAGGAAGGGAATGGCCACCATCTGGACCACGGTCTTGACCTTGCCGATCATGTGCACCGCCACGCTCTTGGCGGCGCCGATCTGCGCCATCCATTCGCGCAAGGCCGAGATCGCGATCTCGCGGCCGATGATGATCAGCGCCACGAACACGTCGGCGCGCTGCAGGTGAACCAGCACCAACAGGGAAGCGCAGACCAGGAACTTGTCGGCCACCGGATCGAGGAAGGCGCCGAAGGCCGAGGTCTGGTTGAGCTTGCGCGCGAGGAAGCCGTCGAGCCAGTCGGTGGCGGCGAACACGATGAACATCACCGTGGCGATGAGGTTGCGCATCGGCTCGGCGATGGGCAGGTAGAAGACGCCCACGATCAACGGGATCGCGATGATTCGCGTCCAGGTCATGATCGTCGGCAGGGTCCAGAACATGCCACGATTGTGCATGACGCGAACGGATGTCATCGGGGGCGATCCATCAATGCAGTGCGCGGTAGATTTCCTCGGCCAGATCCGAGGCGATGCCCTCGACCGACGCGATGTCCTCCACGCTCGCGGCCGCCACGCCGCGGATGCCGCCGAAGCGCTGCAGCAGGCGGGCCCGGCGCTTCGGTCCGATGCCCGGGATGTCCTCGAGCTGACTGCCGCCCACGCGCACCTTGGCGCGCTTGGCGCGCATGCCGGTGATCGCGAAGCGGTGCGCCTCGTCGCGGATCTGCGCGACCAGCATCAGCGCGGCCGAGTCCTTGCCCAGGTAGACCTTCTCGCGGCCATCGGCGAACACCAGTTCCTCCAGGCCGACCTTGCGGCCCTCGCCCTTCTCCACGCCGACGATCAGCGACAGCGGCAGGCCGAGTTCGCTGAACACCTCGCGCGCCATCGACACCTGGCCCTTGCCGCCGTCGACCAGCACCAGGTCGGGCATGCGCGCGGCGCGCGTGGCCGGCGGCGCGTCGCTGCCCACGCCGTCGGCATCGCCGGGCGTGGGCGCATCGGTCTCTGACGCCATCGCCTCGGCCAGCTTGGCGTAGCGGCGGTGCAGCACCTGGCGCATGGCCGCGTAGTCGTCGCCGGGCGTGATGCCCTCGATGTTGTAGCGGCGGTACTCGCGGTTCTGCATTGCGTGGTGCTCGAACACCACGCAGGAGGCCTGCGTCGCTTCGCCCGCGGTGTGCGAGATGTCGAAGCACTCGACGCGGAAGCTGTCGAGGTCGTCGGGCGCGAGCTCCAGCGCATCGGTCATCGCCCGGGTGCGCGCCTGCTGCGAGCCTTCCTCGGCCAGCAGCCGCGCGAGCTGCAGGTCGGCATTGGTCTGGGCCATCTCGAGCCAGTGGCGCCGTTGCTCGCGCGGCTGGAACACGGCCGTGACGCGCACGCCGGCCTGCTGCGAGATCGCCTCGACCAGTTCGCGGCCCACGGGCTGGCCCAGCACCAGCGTGGCCGGCACCGGCACGTCGATGTAGTGCTGGGCGATGAAGGCCTCGAGCACCTGCATCTCGATCGGATCGGCGACCGCCGACTCGCCGTCCAGTTCGCCCTCGTGCATCTGGGCCGCGTCCTCCACATGCACCGGGAAATAGGCGCGGTCGCCCAGGTGCCGGCCGCCGCGCACCATCGCGAGGTTGACGCAGGCCTTGCCGCCCTGCACCCGGACCGCGAGGATGTCGACGTCCTTGTCGGAGGCGATCTCGATCGACTGCTGGTGCAGCACGCGCGAGATGGCCGACATCTGGTTGCGCAGTTCGGCCGCCTGCTCGAACTCGAGCTTCTCGGCATGCGTGGTCATGCGCTGCTCGAGCTTCGAGAGCACGGCCTGGGTGTCGCCCATCAGAAAAGCCTCGGCGCTGGCCACGTCCTGCGCGTAGGCCTCGGGGCCGATGTAGCCGACACAGGGTCCGCTGCAGCGCTTGATCTGGTAGAGCAGGCAGGGCCGGGTGCGGTTGGCGTAGACCGTGTCCTCGCAGGTGCGCAGCTTGAAGACCTTCTGCAGCAGCTGGATCGACTCCTTGACCGCCCAGGCGCTGGGGTATGGCCCGAAGAAACGGTGCTTGCGGTCGGTCGCGCCGCGGTAGTAGGCCAGGCGCGGAAAGGCGTGCGCCGCGATCTTCAGGTAGGGGTAGCTCTTGTCGTCGCGGAACAGGATGTTGTAGCGCGGCTTGAGCGTCTTGATCAGGTTGTTCTCGAGCAGCAGCGCCTCGGCCTCGGAGCGCACCACCGTGGTCTCCATGCGCACGATCTTGGAGATCATGTGGCCGATGCGGGTGCCGCCATGGCTCTTCTGGAAATAGTTGGCGACCCGCTTCTTCAGGTTGCGCGCCTTGCCCACATACAGCACGGCGCCGGCCGCGTCGAAATAGCGGTAGACACCGGGCAACTGCGGCAGGGCCGCGACTTCGCTGAGGAGTTGATCGGAGTGCACGTCGGACATGGCGGCTATTGTGGCGTGCAGAAAAAACCGTCGCCGCCGCCAATCGGGACCTCCCCTCTGTCGCGCGGGTGAAAAGCTGGGGCAAGATCGAAGGGTTGGCACGACACGTGCTCAACGAAGAAGTCGCGCCATGCGACTTTTGTTTTTCAGAAATCCCAAAAAAAACAGCTATGAAGAAAAATCAACCCTGGTGGGTCCTCACACCGATCGCCCTGTCGCTCTCGCTCTTCGGATGCGGTGGCAGCGACAACAACAGCGGCGGCGTCAACATCGGCAATCCGCCGACCACCGTCACGCCTCCGGTCACGCCCCCCGTCACGCCCCCGGTCGCGGTCGACAACAGCTGTCTCACGACCAACCCCGGCACCACGCCCGTGGTGGTCGGCTCGGGTGACCCCGGCGACCCGGCCGCGCCCGAACCGGCCTCCGGCTATGTGGTGGGCCACAAGCTGGTCACGGCCAAGAGCTACATGGTGGTGGCCAACCACCCGCTGGCCACCAAGGCCGGTTGCGACGTGCTCAAGGCCGGCGGCAGCGCCGCCGACGCCGCGATCGCGGTGCAGGCCGTGCTCGCGCTGGTCGAACCCCAGTCGAGCAGCCTGGCCGGCGGCGCCTTCATGCTCTATTACGACGTGAAGACCAACAAGGTCCAGGCCTACGACGGCCGCGAGACGGCCCCGGCCGCCGCCACCGCCGACTACCTGCGCTACATCGACGCGTCCAACAAGACGCTTCCGCAGCCCAGCGCGCGCGCCAGCGGCCGCTCCATCGGCACCCCGGGCGTGATGCGCATGCTCGAGATGGCGCACGGCGACCACGGCAAGCTGGCCTGGAAGGACCTGTTCGGCGAGGGCACGCGGCTCGCGACCGATGGCTTCAAGATCGGCGGACGCATGGCCGCCGCCATCGCGGGATCGGCATCGAACCTCAAGCGCGACGCCGAAGCCGCCGCCTACTTCCTCGATGCGTCCGGCGCGCCCAAACCGCTGGGCACGACGCTGACCAACCCGGCCTACGCCGCCGTGCTCAAGGCCATGGCCACCCAGGGCGCCGACGCGATGTACACCGGCAAGATCGCCGAGGACATCGTCGCCAAGATCGGCATCACGCAAGGCGCCGACGGCTCGACCATCACGCCCGGCCTGACCACGCTGGACGACCTGAAGAACTACCGTCCCAAGCGCCGCGACCCGGTCTGCACGACCTACCGCGCCTACTACATCTGCAGCATGTCGCCGCCGTCCTCGGGCGGCATCGGCGTGCTGTCGGCGCTGGGCATCCTTGAGACCTACGACCTCAGCCTGTACAAGCCGACCAGCATCGACCTCGAGGGCGGCAAGCCTTCGGTGCTGGGCGTGCACCTGGTGACCGAGGCCGAGCGCCTGGCCTATGCCGACCGCGACAAGTACGTGGCCGACACCGACTTCGTGCCTCTCCCCGGCGGCAGCGCAAACACGCTGCTCAACAAGGACTACATGCGCGCCCGCGCCAGCCTGATCAAGTACGACCGGTCCATGGGCGTGGCACCGGCCGGCGACTTCGGCCTGCCGCCGATCGGCGTGGACACGACCGTCGAGCACGGCACGACCCACTTCTCGATCGTCGACAAGGAAGGCAACGTGGTCACGATGACGACCACCGTCGAAGCCTCGCTGGGTTCGTACCACATGAGCCACGGCATCATGCTGAACAACCAGCTGACCGACTTCAACGCCTCGCCGACCGACAGCACCGGCGCGCTGGTGCCCAACCGTGTCGCACCGGGCAAGCGCCCGCGCAGCACGATGGCGCCCACGATGGTGTTCAACGGCAGCGGCCCCGGCGACTTCCTGATGGCCACCGGTTCGCCGGGCGGCGGCACGATCATCCAGTACGTGGTCAAGACCGTGGTCGGCGCCCTCGACTGGGGCCTGGATGCACAGCAGGCGACCTCGCTGGTCGATTTCGGTGCGAGCAACTCCGTCACGACCTCGGTGGGCGGCGAGCATCCGAACATCGACACCAGCAACAGCGGCAACAACGACCCGCTGATCACCGGCCTGCGCGCACTGGGACACACCGTCTCGACCGGCTCGCAGTCCAGCGGCATCAGCACCATCATCCGCGTCAAGAACAAGGCCGGCAGCGGCTCGGTGCTGACCGGCGGCGCCGACCCGCGCCGTGAAGGCATCGTGCTGGGCGACGTCATCACGCCCTGACAACGCGCCGCACACCGTGCGGCAATGCGCTAGGCTCCCGCGATCGACAGGCCGCGGGGGCCTTTTTAATTTGCGGGCCGCCTTCATGCGCTGGGACATCTTCTGCCGAGTCATCGACAACCATGGCGACCTGGGCGTCTGCTGGCGCCTCGCGCGCCAGCTGGCCGCGCGCGGTGAAAGCGCGCGCCTGTGGGTCGACGACGGCCG
Organism: Variovorax sp. J2P1-31; assembly: GCF_030317215.1. NCBI lineage: Bacteria > Pseudomonadati > Pseudomonadota > Betaproteobacteria > Burkholderiales > Comamonadaceae > Variovorax > Variovorax sp. J2P1-31. The sequence goes on along the minus strand of NZ_JASZYA010000002.1, from coordinate 1,017,565 downwards.
CGCGCTGGCCTGGATGGCGCCCGGCGGATGCCCGGGCGTGGCGGTGGTCGACTGGTCGGACACCGGTGCGGTCGAGGCGGCCGCACAGGCCGCCCCGCCCGACGTGCTGGTCGAGGCCTTCGGCTGCGAGCCCGCGCCGGCGCTGATCGCGCGCTATGCCGGACGCGCGCGCGCGCCGGGCTTCCGCGGCGCCTGGATCAACCTCGAATACCTGTCGGCCGAACCGTATGTCGAGCGGCTGCACACCCTGCCCTCCTCGGTCTTCCGCGGACCGGGCGAAGGACTGACCAAGCGCTTCTTCTATCCCGGCTTCAGCCCGCGCACCGGCGGCCTGCTGCGCGAGCCCGAGCTGGCCGCGCGCCAGGCCGGCTTCGACCGTGCGGCCTGGCTGGCCGCGCAAGGCATCGGGTGGCAAGGGGAGCGGCTGGTGTCGCTGTTCTGCTACGAGCCGAGCCAGCTCGCAGCCCTGCTCCGACAGTGGTCCGCGGGCGACGAAGCGGTGCGCCTGCTGGTCACGGCCGGCCGCGCCGCGCAGGCCGTGCGCGCGGCGCTGGCGCTGGCGGCGGACGCCCCCGCCGCGACCGCGGGCCGCCTGTCGGTCCACTTCCTGCCGCTGCTGACGCAGGACGATTTCGATGCGCTGCTGTGGAGCTGCGACCTCAATTTCGTGCGGGGGGAAGACTCGCTGGTGCGCGCACTCTGGGCCGGCCGGCCCTTCGCCTGGCAGATCTATCCGCAGGACGACGACGCGCACCACGTCAAGCTCGAGGCCTTCCTCGATGCCATCGAGGCGCCGCCCAGCCTGCGGGCGTTCCATCGCGCGTGGAACGACACCCACGATGCCGAGCCATCGGCGCCGGATGCGGCCACGCTCGACGACTGGGCCCGGGCCGCGCAACGCGCGCGTGACGCGCAGCGGGCCCAGGACGACCTGCTGACGCAGCTGATGCGCTTCGTCGGCGCGCTGCCCCGACCCTAGACCAGGGTCAGCGTCGCCTCGCCGATGCCCTCGAAGGCCGCGTGCACCACGGCCGGCCCCTCGAGCCAGACCATGCCGCACCACGAACCGGTGGTCAGCACGCTGCCGGCCGGCAGCCGGTCGTGGCGCGCCACGCCGTGCTGCAGCCACTGCGGCGCCATCCACATCGGGTCGCCGCAGGGGTGCGCGCCCTGGTAGCGCCCGACCTGCTCGCCGTCGATGGCGAGCGTGGCGACCTGCTGCCGCCAGTCGACGGCCTGCATCGGCCGCCAGTCGCCCAGCACCAGCGCGCCGTTGGACTGCAGGTCGGCCATGCGCAGCGGCGCCGGCGCCTGCGCCCCGCCCTGCCAGCGGTAGTCGACCAGTTCGATCGACACGGCCATCGCGTCGAACAGCGCGGCCGGGTCGTTCACCGCGCGGGCCGCCAGGTCGACCGCCGAGACGTCGCGCGCCAGCCGGAACGCGACCTCGATCTCGATGCCCAGGCGGTGGAAGTCGGCGACCGCGAGGCGGCCGGGCGAGGGGCGCACCCACACGGGCGGCAGCTGGGCGAACGCGGCCACCGAGGTCGGCGTCGGACCGCCGCCCTTCCAGGCGCCGGGCGCACCGGGGTCGTCGGACCAGCCCAGTTCGGCGGCCACGCGCTCCTGCACGGTGCTGATGTCTTCGGGCGTCAGCGTCGTGTCTTTCCAAGGGGTCTCGTCGGCGGCGATGCCGCTGCGACGGGCCGCGACGAGCGCGGCGGCGATGTCGTTGAGGGTGTCGTTTTGCACCCGGCAAGTCTGCCCGAAATGGGAAGGCTTCGTGAAAACCGCTAAAATCAGCGGCTATCCAAAATTTGCCGCCGCTGTCCAACTGCGAATCTCCATGTCCGCAGCGTCGCAATCCCTGATTGCGAATAGCTTCGACGGCCTGCCGCAACCCTGCGGCCAACCAGCCAGACAACGTTATGAAAATCGCTCAAGAAATCCGCGCCGGCAACGTGATCATGCACGGCAAGGACCCGATGGTCGTCCTCAAGACCGAATACAGCCGTGGCGGCCGCAACTCGGCCACCGTGCGCATGAAGCTCAAGAGCCTGATCGCCAACTTCAACACCGAACAGGTGTTCAAGGCCGACGACAAGATCGACCAGATCGTGCTCGAGAAGAAGGAGTGCACCTACTCCTACTTCGCCGACCCGATGTACGTCTGCATGGACACCGAGTACAACCAGTACGAAGTCGAAGCCGAGAACATGGGCGACGCCCTGAACTACCTCGAAGACGGCATGCCGGTCGAAGTGGTGTTCTACGACGGCAAGGCCATCTCGGTCGAGCTGCCGACCAGCGTCGAGCGCGAGATCACCTGGACCGAACCCGCCGTCAAGGGCGACACCTCGGGCAAGGTGCTCAAGCCCGCCAAGATCTCGACCGGCTTCGAAGTGCCCGTGCCGCTGTTCGTGTCGCAAGGCGACAAGATCGAAATCGACACGCGCACCGGCGAATACCGCAAGCGCGTCTAAAGAGAAACGGGGCCCTCCGGGCCTTTGTTCCGCACATCCCCAAGGGCTCCGCAAGGAGCCCTTGTCGTTTGTGCACCGGACGGCACCCAGAGGCCGCCCCTGCCTGCCGCGCAGGCCGCGCGGCCCTCCCCCATTTGTCATCGGTTCGTGTCGCCGATGCCGCGCGCGCCTGCCGGTCGTCGCGACCGCTTCCAAAGCGTGATGGATTTGCAGGCCGACGGCCTCCTTGTCGTCGGCGGGACGTTTCACGGCTTCGATGCGCTCCTACCATCGCCGCCGCTTGCACCGTCCTCCAACGCACTCCAAAAAGGTTGCTTTCATGCCATCGCTTCACATCGACCACGGCCGGCGTTCTTCGCGCCGGCCTTCCCTTCTGCGCACCCTGCTCATGGGCCTGTGCCTCGCGGCCGGCCTGGCCCAGGCCCAGCCCCCCGCGCCGGTCGGGCCACCCGGCAGGCTGTACCTGCCCGAGGTGGCGAACGACACGATCGCGGTGATCGACACCGCCACCGCCACAATCACCGAACGCATCCGTGTGCCCTTCCCCGCGGCGCGCCCCGCGGTGATGGCCGCCACGCTCGACGGCAGCAAGCTCTACGTCGACAACTTCGGCCTCGTTCCCGCCACCATCTCGGTGATCGACCGCAAGAGCGGCGGCGTGAAGACCGTGCCGGTCGAAAGCACGCCGCTGGGCGCCTTCACCTCCCTGGACGGCAGCGAGATCTACCTGCCCGAGGTCGGCTTCGTGGTCGAGGTGGTGAGCACCAAGACCGACACCGTGGTGCGCCGGCTGCGCTTCCCGGACATCCCGGTGTCCTCGATCAGCGGGCCCGACGGCAAGCTCTACGTGGGCTTCCAGTCGGGCCTGCTGGGCGTCTACGACCCGCTCACCGGCGCCGAGATCAAGAGGCCGATCTGGAGCGGCGGCCTCGGGCCCTTCTGGTTCAGCTTCACCGCCGACGGCAGGAAGCTCTATGTCGACACGGTCAACCAGATCGGCGTGATCGACGTCGCGAACTGGATGCTGACCAAGACCATCAGCACCAACACCAGCGGCGTCTACCGGCCCTCCGATCCGGGCGCCTTCGTCTCCACCCTGTCGCCCGACGGCACCAAGCTCTATGTCACGGTGTTCGGCGACACCGGCCTGCGCGTGCTGGACGTGGCCACCGACAAGATCGTCAAGGTCATCCCCACCACCGGCTCCACCACCAGCGTGATGTTCAGCGCCGACGGCACGCGCGGCTACATCAGCGACCTGGGCCCCAGCTCGGCCAAGTTCAAGGGCCCGCTGGGCGAGGTGGTGCTGTTCGGGAACCTCGTGACCCTGGGCCTGTTGGGGCCGGGGCAGGTGATCGTGTTCGACCCGAAGACCGACCAGACGGTGGGCGCGCCGATTCCCACCCAGGCCGGCCCGGGCGTCCCGGCCTGGGTGCCCCTGCTCTGAGCGCGTCCGCGCCACGAACGCACCAGGAGACCCCGACCATGAACATCCATCACGCCCTGGCACGCTGGCCGCAGGCCGCCGCCTTGGGGCTGGCGATCGCGCTGCTGCCCGCGGCACGACCGGCAGCCGCCGATCCAAGCCCACCGGCCGCCGCCGCGCGCCAGCGCGGCTATGTGCCGGTCTCCGGCGAGGGCGCGGTCTATGTGATCGACACCGCGGCCCAGACCCTGCTGAAGAAGATCCCCGACGTCGGCTCGCACCCCACGGTGCTGCGCATGCTGCCGGACCGCTCGAAGATCTACGTCGACAACTTCGGGCCGGAGCGCGGCGAGATCGCTGTCATCGACACGCGCACCGACGCCGTGGTGCGCAAGATCCCCACCCACGGCCTGCCCTTCGCCTCGATCCAGCTCGCGCCCGACGGCCGCTTCCTGTACGTGCCCACCTCGGCCTCGCTGATGCAGGTGATCGACACCCGCAGCGACCAGGTGGTGCGCAGCTTCGCCCTGCCGGGATCGCCGATCGCCATCGAGATCAGCCCCGACGGCCAGCGCCTCTACGTGTTCTTCTCCGACAGCACGGTGGCGCCCTACGATGCGCGGACCGGCGCCCCGCTCCGGCCCCGCCTGCCGGTGCAGGGCGTGGGGCCCGACTGGGGCGCGATGAGCGGCGACGGCCGCAAGCTCTATGCGATGAACGAGTTGAGCGACAGCATTTCGGTGATCGACACCGAGGCCTGGGCGGTGGTCAAGACCCTGACGCTGCCGCCGGGCAGCGCGCCGGTCTCGGGCACGCTCACGCCCGACGGCAGCCAGCTCTACATCTGCAACGTCGGCACCCGCGACATCTCGATCGTCGACACGCGAACCGACACCGTCGTCAAGGTGATCCCGACCGCGCACGCGCCGGTGGTCGCCGCCTTCAGCGCGGACGGCCAGCGCGCCTACGTGAGCGACCTGGGCGCGGCATCCCGGGCTTTTGCCGCACCGCTGGGCGGAACGATCGGACTCGCGTTCTTCTCGTTCCAGCCGGGCCTGCCCGGCAACGTCGTCACCTACGACACGCGCAGCCACCAGCCGGTCGGTCGCGCGGTGGTCACCGGCACCGGACCCATCGTCGGCGTGTACGACTGAGCGCAGGCGCGGGCAGGGTCTTGTGGGGGCCGTCCGGGGCGCCGATGGCCAGGCGGCACAATCGGATGCTTCTCGTTCGATTCACCCATGACCAATTCCACACACGACCTCCACGACAAGCGACTGGCCGATGCCTGGGCCACGCTGCAGGCGCATTCGGACAAGGGTCTGCCGCTGGACCGCGACCCTTCGCGCCTGGCCTTCGCCGATCCCGAATTCCTGCTGCGCCGCGAGACCCGCGGCCTGCGCATGCAGCTGGAACTCATGAAGCCCGACCTGCAGATGCGCGAACACGGCATCGAGAACACGGTGGTGGTCTTCGGCAGCGCGCGCTTCCGCAGCGAGGAAGAGTCGGCCGCGCTGATCGCCCAGGCCGAGGCCGCGGGCGATGCCGTGGCCGCCGCGCGCTGGCGCAAGCTGGCCCACAACGCGCACTACTACGAAGAGGCACGCGCCTTCGGCAAGCTGGTGGCGCAGTACAGCCAGGACAAGGACCCCGAGGACAAGCTGTTCATCTGCACCGGCGGCGGCCCGGGCATCATGCAGGCCGCCAACCGCGGCTCGCACGAGGGCGGCGGCCTCAACATCGGCCTGGCGATCGCGCTGCCGATGGAGGAAGAGCCCAACCCCTACGTCACGCCGGCGCTGAGCTTCAAGTTCCATTACTTCGCCATCCGCAAGATGCACTTCATGATGCGGGCCAAGGCGCTGGTGGCCTTCCCCGGCGGCTTCGGCACGCTCGACGAGCTGTTCGAGGTGGTCACGCTGGTGCAGACGCGCAAGGCCAAGCAGGTGCCGATCGTGCTGTTCGGCTCCGAATACTGGAAGCGCCTGATCGACTTCGACTTCCTGGTGGAAGAAGGCGTGATCTCGCCCCAGGACATCGACCTGTTCCGCTACGTCGACACGCCCGAGGACGCCTGGGCCGCGGTCAAGCGCTTCTACGCGCTCTGACTTTTCCGCATCTCAGGCGTCGACGTCGTCGGCGTCGGGGTGCAGCGCCTGTTCGAAGAAGCGCGTGAGCGCGCGCACGCGCCGCCGGCGATCGGCCACCGGATCGGCCGCCGGCCCCATGGCCACCGCATCGTCGGCCACGCCGTGCAGCGCGTTGAACAGAATCACGGCCGTCAGGGTCGCGTCTTCCACGTCCCAGACGCCCGCCGCGTCGCCCCGTTGCAGCAGGCCCACGAGCTGGGTGATGACCGCGTTGTCGTTGCGCATGCGGCGGTCCTCGGGCCGGTACTCGTGGAACACTACGTCGTGCAGCGCGACGTTGTCGAGGTAGGTCTCCAGACCCGTCGCCACCCACGCCCTGAGGCGCGCGCGGTGGTTGTCGGCGCGGTGCCGGTCCATCGCCTCCTGCAGGCGCGTGCAGAAGCTGTCGACGAAGCGCTGCTGCAGCGCGCCGAGCAGCGCCTCCTTCGAGGGAAAGTACAGGTAGAAGGTGCCCTTGGCCACCTGCGCACCGGCCGCGATGTCGTCGATGCCGGTGGCGGCGATGCCCCTGGCGATGAACAGCCGCTCGGCCGCATCCATCAGCGCGAGGGCGCGGGTCTCGGGAGCCTTGGTGCGGCGGCGCGGCGCGGGCTCGGCGTCGGCATCGGCGATCGGGGGCACGGCCATCTCGCGCTTCGTCACGCTGCCGGCCTCAGCCCGCGACCGCGGTCTTGCGCGCGGCCCCCAGGGCCTCGCGCACGGCGGCCAGGTCGAAGGGCAAGCCGCGCGGCACCATCACGCGTTCGCCGATCCACGCCAGCGCCTCGTCGGTGTCGGCAAAGGTGCTGACCGGCACGCCGAAGAGTTTCTCGACATTCATCTTGCGCATCCTCTCGTACTGGTCGACGGGCACCACGCTGGCCATGCCCATCACGTGGCGGCGGATGTCGGCGCCGCGCGCCTGCAGCCACAGCTTGGCATTCTGGGCGCTGCCTTCGGGATGCACCAGCGCATCGGCGTCGGCGAACACCCGCAAGGACACGAAGGGCTCACCGCGGTCGAGCCAGCGGTTCCAGTCCTCGGTGAAGGCCTGCATGCCCTCGAGGGTCTGCGGTCCGGACGAAACGCTGATGACGAGCGGCCACTGGCCGAGGTCGTGATGGATCATGGAAAGCTCCTGGGAAAGAATCGAACGAAGGCGTGCGCCGAGGCGCACCGGCACCAGCGCGGCGGGCATGCGCGCTGGGCCTCAGGCGCGGGCCGGCCGCACGGCGCGGCGCGGCCTGACGCTCAGCAGCAGCCCCGCCGCCAGCAGGCCGGCCAGCCCGGCACAGGCCATGGCGGCCTGGAAGCCGCCCGCGAGCGCGCCGGCCAGAAGCTGGTGGGCCGTGGCCGCGTCGAGCGAAGCCAGCGCCCCCAGGTCATGGCGGCCGACCGCGGCCACCGCCGCCTGCTGTGCATCGAGCAGCCCCGCCTGCGCGAGCGCGTCGGCCAGCAAGGCGGTGGCGCGCGTGCTCATCAGCGTGCCGAGCAGCGCGATGCCGATCAGCATGCCGGCCTGGCGCAAGGCATTCGTGGTGGCCGAGGCCATGCCCGAACGCTGTGCCGGCACCGAGGCCATCACGGCCGTGCTCGTGGCCGGCACCGCCAGGCCCGAACCCGCGCCGAGGAACACGAAGAGCAGCGCCAGCCAGGGGTACGGCGTGTCGGCGGAGAACAGCGTGAGTAGCAGCATCGCGGCGCCGATGAGCCCGTAGCCCGCGACCATCAGCGTGTGCACCGCGTACCGCCGGGCCAGGCGGCCGAACTGCGAAGCCACCAGGCCGGTCGCGACGAACTGCGGCACCAGCCGCCAGCCGGTCTCGCTGGGCGACAGGCCCTGCACCTGCTGCAGGAACAGCGAGAAGAAGAACAGGCTGGCATAGGACGAGAAGCCCAGCACGAACGATGCGAAGTTGGTGACCGAGAAACGCGCATCGCGGAACAGCGCGAGCGGCAGCAGCGGCCGTTCGACCCGCGCCTCCACCCCCAGGAACAGCGCCAGCCCGACGGCGGCGGCCAGCAGCGCGGTCGCGGCCTGCGCCGAGCCCCAGCCGTGCTCGCCGGCCGCGATCAGGCCGTAGGTCAGCGCGCCGAGCCACAGCACGCTGAGCACCTGCCCCACCGGGTCGAGCGCCGCATGCTCGGGATGGGCGCTCTCGCGGATGCCCCAGAGCCCAAGGCCCACGGTCAACAGGCCGATCGGCAGGTTGATGAGGAAGATGCTCTGCCAGCCCGCATGGTCCACCAGCACCCCGCCCAGCAGCGGCCCGAGGATCAGCGACAGCGCGGTGAACGAGGACCAGCCGCCGATCACCCGCGCCCGGGCCGCGGGCTCGGGAAAGGCATGGGCCAGCAGCGACAGCGCGCCCGGAATCATCAGGGCACCGGCCAGGCCCTGCACCGCCCGCCCGGCCAGGAGCACGGGCAGGCTGCCGGCCAGCGCACACATCGCGGAGCCCAGGGTGAACACGCCCACGCCGACCAGCCAGGCGCGCTTGCGGCCGTAGCGGTCGCCCAGCGGGCCGGCCGACAGCATGAACGCCGACAGGCACAGCGCGTAGATGTCGATCACCCACTGCAGGCCGGCGAGATCGGTGGAGAGCGCACGCTGCAGGGTGGGCAGCGCGACGTTGACGATGCTCACGTCGAGCGTGGCGATGAAGCTGCCGAGGTACACGGCCGCGACGAGCGCGAGGCGCCGGCGCGGATCGGTCGCCGGCGGGGAAAGCGGGTCCATGGACGCCTTCAAGGTCATTGAGGAAGGCGTCGATACTGACTCGAAGTCAGTATTTCGTCAATCAAATGAGAATTGCTCTCATTTGAAACATGGTTTTCACCGGAGCGTCAGCTCAGAGCTTCAGCCCCCAGGTCGCGCGCGCCCCGACCACCAGCACGCCACCCACCACCCAGAACACGCCGGTGATGCCGATCAGCGCGCCGAGCGAGCCGAACAGCATGGGCATGGCCACGCTCGAGGCGTTGATGGTCATCAGGCGCAGGCCCAGCGCCTCGCCGTGCCGCGCGTGCGGCGTGATCTGGTGCAGCATGCTCATCACCATCGGCTGCACCGCCCCCAGCGCGAAGCCGAGCATCACCGAGCACAGGCCCATGGTCCAGGGCGACACCAGCAGCGGATAGATCGAGAACATCGCCGCCGTGACCAGCGTGGACGTGAGGATCACGCTGCGCTCCGAGGCGCGCGAGGCGATCAGGGGCAGCACCACGCGGATGACGGCCGCGGCGATCGCGAAGGCGCCGAGGATCGAGCCGATCACCGAGGCGCTGATGCCGCGCTCGTGCCCCAGCACCGGCAGCACGAAGGCATGCACGTCCCAGCTCGAGGACTGCAGCCAGTTGACGAACAGCAGGCGCCTGAACATCGGCTCGCGCAGCAGGTCCCAGGCGCGCGTGGGCACGGCGCCCGCGACGGCGACCACCAGCGGCGGCTCGTGCGCGCCGCGCGCCAGCATCCAGCACAGGAGGGGCAGCACCGCCATCACGCCGAAGCAGATGCGGAAGGCCATCAGGTCCGCCGGCGCCAGCCCGGCGTGGTCGATCAGCATGCCGGCCAGGAAAGGGCCGACGAAGTTGGCCGCGGCCGGCGCGATGGCCAGCCAGCTGAACACGCGCTTGAGCTGCGTCGAGTCGGTGGCCGAGCGCCCCACGTGGCGCTGCAGCGCGATCACCGTCGCGCCGGTGGCGCCGCCGGTCAGCAGGGCCGCCAGGCACATCACGGGGAAGAACGGGAAGACCATCACCAGCCCGGCGCCCAGCGAGGCCGCGATGACCGAGAACCACAGCGGTCGCTTGAAGCCGTAGCGGTCGGCGAAGCGCCCCGCGGGCAGCGCCAGGAAGACCTGGGTGAGCGCGAACAGCGCGATCAGCACGCCGACCGCGGCCGCGCTGTAGCCCTGCTGCAGCGCCAGGAGCGGCGTGGCCAGCCGCATGCCCGCCATGGTGGCGTGCAGGCAGACCTGGGCCCCGATGACGCGCAGCAGTTCGGCGCCCTTCACAAGGGGCCGTCGCTTTCCGTGTCGGCCGTGCCCGGCAGCAGCGCCTGCGACTGCGCCTCGGGCAGGGCTTCGACCTTGCGCAGCGCCAGGCGCATCTGCTTGGCGCGCGTGTCGGCCTTGTCGAGCGTGTCGGAGGCCTTGGCCACCTGCTCCTTGATGCGCGCCACCCATTCGCCGTAGCGCTCGAACTCGGTCTTGACCGCGCCCAGCACCTTCCACACCTCGGAGGCCTGCTGCTCCAGCGCCAGCGTGCGAAAGCCCATGTGCAGGCTGTTGAGCATGGCCAGCAGGGTGGTCGGGCCGGCCAGCGTCACGCGGTGCTGACGCTGGATCGCGTCCATCAGGCCGGGCCGGCGCAGCACCTCGGCATAGAGGCTCTCGACCGGCAGGAACAGGATCGCGAAGTCGGTGGTGTGCGGCGCCGCGAGGTAGTTCTCGGCGATGGACTTGGCCTCGGCGCGGATGCGCGCCTCCAGCGCCTTGGCCGCGAGCTCGGCGCCGGCGGCGTCGGCGCGTTCGTGGGCGTCGATCAGGCGCTCGTAGTCGTCGCGCGGGAACTTGGCGTCGACCGGCAGCCAGACCGGCGCCCCGTCCTCGCCGCGGCCCGGAAAGCGGATCGCGAAGTCGACGCGCTGGTTGCTGCGCGGCTTGGTCTCGACCTGCTTGGCGTACTGGTCGGGCGTGAGCACCTGCTCGAGCAGGGCCTCGAGCTGGACCTCGCCGAACACGCCGCGGGTCTTGACGTTGGTCAGCACGCGCTGCAGGCTGCCCACGCCAACGGCCAGCGTCTGCATCTCGCCCAGGCCCTTGTGCACCTGGTCGAGCCGGTCCGCCACCTGCTTGAAGCTCTCGCCCAGGCGCGCCTCCAGCGTGGTCTGCAGCTTCTCGTCGACCGTCTGGCGCATCTCGTCGAGCTTGGCGGCATTGCTCTGCTGCAGCTGCGCGAGCTGGGTCTCCATGGTCGCGCGCACTTCGGCCAGCCGGCGCGCGTTCGATTCCGACAGGCCCTGCAGCTGCGTGCTGAGGGTGTCGGCCAGCGTCTTCTGCAACAGCGTGAGCTGCTGCGCGAAGGCGTCGATCTGGGCGTTCTGCGTGCGTGTGGCCTCGGCCCCCTGCTGCACCAGCGCGGCCTGGAAGCTGGCGAAGTTCTGGCCCAGTTCCTGCCGCGTGCCGCGCGCGGATTCGCCGATCTCCTGGCGCAATCCGCGTTCGGTGCGTTCATGGCCCGCGGCGAGCGCGGCCGCCAACTCGGCGTGAGGGTCCGCCGGCGGGCGCCGCAACAGCAGCACGACCAGCAGGATGAAGTTCAAGGCCACCAGGGCCAGCAGGATCCAGAGTCCGGTTTCGGCAGTCGGCACGTGGGGGTGCCTCGCTTACTTGCTGGCGGCGATGGCGGGCGCGACGGGAACGATCGGCGTCAGCGGCCCCTTGCCGCCCAGGAAGGAGATCAGGTTGTCGGCCGCCAGGTTGGCCATGGCCAGGCGCGTGGGAATGGTCGCGCTCGCGATGTGCGGCGTGAGCACCACGTTGGGCACGGTGAGCAGGTCGGGGTGCACCGAGGGCTCGCCCTCGAACACGTCCAGGCCGGCGGCCGAGATGGTGCGCTCGCGCAGCGCCGCGGCCAGCGCGGCGTCGTCCACGATGCCGCCGCGCGCGATGTTGATCAGCGTGGCGGTGGGCTTCATCTGGCGCAGTTCGGCGGCGCCGATCGCATGGTGCGAGGACGGCGAATAGGGCAGCACCAGCACCAGGTGGTCGGCCGACCTGAGCAGCGCTTCCTTGCTCACGTAGTCGGCCTTGAGCTCGGCCTCGATGCCGGCGTCGAGGCGCGAGCGGTTGTGATAGATCACCTTCATGCCGAAGCCCAGCGCCCCGCGCCGCGCGATGCCCTGGCCGATGCGGCCCATGCCCAGGATGCCCAGCGTGCTGCCGTGCACGTCGGAACCGGCGAACATGTCGTAGCGCCAGGTCTTCCATTCGCCGCGGCGCAGGAAATGCTCGCTCTCGGTCACGCGGCGCGCGGTGGCCATCAGCAGCGCGAAGCCGAAGTCGGCGGTGGTCTCGGTCAGCACGTCGGGCGCGTTGGTCGCCATCACGCCGTGGCGCGTCATGGCCTCGATGTCGAAGTTGTTGTAGCCCACCGCCATGTTGGCGCAGATCTTGAGCTCGGGGCAGCCGGCCAGCACCGCCGCGTCGATCTTGACGCCGCCGGTGGTGAAGGCGCCCTGCTTGCCCTGCAGCCGGCGCACCAGTTCCTCGCCCTGCCATTCGACGTCGTCGGTGTTGGCCTCCACCTCGAAGTGAAGCTGGAGCTTCTCGATGATCTCGGGGAACACGGCGCGGGTGACGAGGACGTGGGGCTTGGGCATCGGAACGGACTCCAGGAAGTTCAACGGAAGAAGATGAAGGTGACGAGCACGAACAGCGGCAGCAGGCACATGCCCGACCACGCCATGTAGCCGAAGAAGCTGGGCATGCGCACGCCGCGGTCTTCGGCGATGGCCTTGACCATCAGGTTGGGCGCGTTTCCGATGTAGGTGTTGGCGCCCATGAACACCGCGCCGGCCGACACCGCCGCCAGCGTGCTGGCATAGGTGGTCATCAGCGCGACCGGGTCGCCGCCGGCGGTGTTGAAGAACACCAGGTAGGTCGGGGCGTTGTCCAGGAAGGAACTCAGCGCGCCCGTGGCCCAGAAGTACATCGCGGGATTGGGCTGGCCGTCGGCGCGCGTGACGGCCGCCATTACCGCGCCGAAGGGCCCGTTCGCGCCGGCCTTGAGCATGGCGATCACCGGCACGATGGTCAGGAAGATGCCGGCGAAAAGCTTGGCCACCTCGGCCATCGGCGCCCAGCCGAACTGGTTGGCGTCATGCACCGCGCGCGGCGTGATCCTGAGCGACAGCAGCGTCAGCGCCACCAGCCCCAGGTCGCGCAGCAGGCCGGGCAGGCCGACCGGCGTGCCATGCACCTCGAACACGACGGGCAATTGCCAGGTGCCGCTCATGAGCACCAGCGCGACCACGCCGCCGAGCAGCCAGAAGTTGAGCGCGCCGTCGAATCCGATGCGCCGGGTGTCGGGGGTCGGGTCGACCGGCAGCACGCCTTCCTTGCGGTAGAAGTGGCGGTCGATCAGCCAGAACATCGCCAGCAGGGCCGCGGTCACGAACAGCGTCTCGGGCAGGATGTTGCGCGCCGTCCAGAAGAAGTCGACGCCCTTGAGGAAGCCCAGGAACAGCGGCGGATCGCCCAGCGGCGTGAGCGAGCCGCCGATGTTCGACACGATGAAGATGAAGAACACCACCACGTGCGCGCGATGGGTGCGGTTGTCGTTGGCGCGGATCAGCGGGCGGATCAGCAGCATCGAGGCGCCGGTGGTGCCCATGAAGCTCGCCAGCACCGCGCCGATCGCGAGGATCGCGACGTTGAGGCCGGGCGCGCCCCGCAGGTTGCCGCGGATGTGGATGCCGCCGGCCACCGTGTAGAGCGCCGTGAGCAGCACGATGAAGGGCAGGTATTCGGCCAGCAGCGCATGCACGAACTCGGCACCGGCCACCGGCAGTCCGAACACCAGGGCGAAGGGAACCAGGAAGGCCAGCGCCCACCCCGCCGTGACCTTGCCGTAGTGGTGGTGCCAGAAGGCCGGCACCAGCAGCGGCATCAGCGCGATCGACAGCAGCATGGCGGCGAAGGGGATGCCCCAGGCCGCGGACAGCTGGCTGCCGTCGAAGGCCGCGGCCTGCGCCAGCGCGGGGCACAACAGCAGCAGCATCAGCGCCGGCAGCAGCACGCGCCGCGACAGCGGCGTGGCAGGAAGGCCGCGGCTCATGCCGCGGGCTGCGCGATCTCGAAGACCTGGCGCAGGTAGGCCAGGTAGCGCTCGTCTTCGCACATGTTCTTGGAGGGGGTGTCGGACAGCTTGGCGACCGGCTGGTCGTTGCAGCGGATCATCTTGATCACGATCTGCAGCGGCTCGTGGCCCAGGTCGTTGGTCAGGTTGGTGCCGATGCCGAAGGCCAGCTGGCAGCGGCCGCGGAACTGGCGGTAGAGCTCGATGGTGCGCGGCACGGTGAGCCCGTCGCTGAAGATCAGCGTCTTGGTCAGCGGATCGACGCGGTTCGCGATGTAGTGCGCGAGCATGCGCTCGCCCCACTGGAAGGGATCGCCGCTGTCGTGGCGCGCGCCGTCGAAGAGCTTGCAGAAGTACAGGTCGAAGTCGCGCAGGAAGGCGCTCATGCCGTAGACGTCGGACAGCGCGATGCCCAGGTCGCCGCGGTACTCGCGCGCCCACGACTCGAAGCCGAAGATCTGGCTGTCGCGCAGCCGCGGCCCCAGCGCCTGGCAGGCCTGCAGGTACTCGTGCGCCATGGTGCCCAGCGGGATCAGGCCCAGCTTCATCGCATAGAGCACGTTGCTGGTGCCGGCGAACTGCGGCGGCTTGGCGCCGAGCTCGGGCGGCGAGACGACCGGGCCCAGCCGCGCGCTGAGCGTGCGCAGCACCTCCTCGTGCCAGGACTTGGAGAAGCGCCGCCGCGTGCCGTAGTCGGCGATCTTGAGGTCCGACAGGCCCTCGGCCTGCAGCTCGCCGATCTTGGTCTCGAGCCGGCGGCGGCCCTCGGCCACGTCGGCCGAGCGCTGCGTGTTGCGGAAGTAGACCTCGTTGACGATGGCCAGCACCGGGATCTCGAACAGGATCGTGTGCAGCCAAGGGCCCTTGATGCTGATGTCGAGCTCGCCGCTGGGCAGCGGCGTGATGTCGATGTACTTCTCGTTGAGCCGGAACAGCCCGAGGAAGTCGACGAAGTCGCTCTTGATGAAGCGCATCGAGCGCAGGTAGGACAGCTCGGCGTCCTTGAACTGCAGCGAACAGAGGCCGCGCACCTCCTCGCGGATCTCGCTGGCGAAGCGCGCCAGGTCGACGCCGGGGTTGCGGCACTTGAAGCGGTACTCGACACGCGCCCCCGGGAAGTGGTGCAGCACGACCTGCATCATCGTGAACTTGTAGAGGTCGGTGTCCAGCAGGCTGTGAATGATCATGGTTCGGCGCGCTTGTCTCGGTGTCGTTAACGGCGTGCGCTCGATTATCACGGCCCCCGTCGGCTTGTGCCTACGGTCGCATCCCCGGGCGTCCTACCGGGTCGGGAATGCCACTGCTTCTACAGTGACTTCACACCGGCCGCAGAGCTCCACCGCAAGGCGGAGCGGCCATCGATTCACCGACCCTGAAGGAGACCGTCATGAACAAAGACACCATCGAAGGCAACTGGAAGCAGCTCAAGGGCAAGGTCAAGGAGCAATGGGGCAAGCTGACCGACGACGACTTCGACGTCATCGCCGGCAAGCGCGACCAGCTGCTCGGCCGCATCCAGGAACGCCATGGCATCAGTCGCGACGAAGCCGAACAGCAGGTCAAGACCTGGGAGTCGGCCGAAGGCCGCACCCCCAGCGCGCTCTGGTTCGAGAAGTACTGAGCGCCGCGAATTTCCCCTCTCCAAAAACCCACCCAAAACTCAACAGAGAACTCTCATGAAAAAACATCTGCTCATGCTCGCCATCGCTTCGACCTGCTTCATCGGCGTCCAGGCCAGTGCCCTGACCAAGGACGAATACAAGGTCGCCAAGGAAAAGATCGAAGCCGACTACAAGGTCGCCAAGGCCCAGTGCGACACCATGAAGGACAACGCCAAGGACGTCTGCAAGAAGGAAGCCGAAGGCACCGAGAAGGTCGCCAAGGCCGAACTGGAACAGCAGTACAAGCCCACTGACGCCCACGCCCGCAAGGTCGCCGAGGAAAAGGTCGCGATGACCTACAACGTCGCCAAGGAAAAGTGCGACGACCAGACCGGTGACGCCAAGAGCGCCTGCGTGAAGCAGGCCAAGGCCGACGAAGCCAAGGGCAAGGCCGACATCAAGGCCATGAAGAAGATGTAATTCGTCCGTCCCGGACGGTTCGATGCGGCGCCTTCGGGCGCCGTTCGTCTTTCAGGCCCGCAGCGACTCGACCACCTGGCGCAGCGCGTCGGGCAGGGGCACCGGGCGCTGCGTGGCACGGTCGACATACACATGGACGAAATGCCCCTGTGCGGCCGCCTCGGCAGCGCCCTCGGCGAACAGGCCGATCTCGTAGCGCACGCTCGAGCCTCCCGCATGCGCCACCCGGATGCCGGCTTCCACCGTCTGCGGGAAGGCCAGGGGCGCGAAGTAGTTGCAATGCGTCTCGACCACGAAGCCGATGGTCTGCCCCTGGTGGATGTCCAGTGCGCCGCGCTCGATCAGCAGCGCGTTGACCGCGGTGTCGAACCAGCCGTAGTAGACGACGTTGTTGACGTGCCCGTACATGTCGTTGTCGGCCCAGCGGGTCGAGATGCGGCGGAAGGCGCGGTAGCTGTCGCGCTGCGCGGGACGGGGGCGGGGGGACGGAGAAGACGTCATGGCGGCGCATTCTGCCAGCCCGGCCCCGCGGGGGCGCCGCCCCGATCTGGCGCAAACCGGCCCGGTTTTAGACAGCGCCTCCTAAACTGCGGCAACAGGCGCCCAAACCCTTGCTTGCCGCGCGCATCTCCCTATACTTGAGCCCATGCTGCACCGCAACATAGACGAGACAGGCGCAGCGCAAACGTGATCCATCCATCCACCATTTCTGGAGCTAACACCATGGCACTGACCGCTGACCAAATCCTCGCCGCCCAAAAAGCCAACCTCGAAACCCTGTTCGGCCTGACCTCGAAGGCCTTCGAAGGCGTCGAGAAGCTCGTCGAACTCAACGTGACCGCTTCCAAGGCCGCCCTGAGCGAAGCCGCCAACACCACGCAAGCGGTGCTGAGCGTCAAGGACGCCCAGGAACTGCTGGCCCTGCAAGCCAGCCTGTTCCAGCCCCTGGCCGAGAAGACCGCCGCCTACAGCCGTCACCTGTACGACATCGCCCAAGGCGCCGGCAGCGAATTCGGCAAGGCTTTCGAAGCCAAGGCCGCTGAAGCCCAGCAATCCTTCGTCGGCCTGGTCGACAGCGCCGCCAAGAACGCCCCGGCCGGTTCGGAAACCGCCGTCGCCGTGATGAAGAGCGCCGTCGCCGCCGCCAACAACGCTTTCGAGTCGGTCCAGAAGGCCGTCAAGCAAGCCTCGGACGTGGCCGAAGCCAACTTCAACGCGGTCTCGACCACCGCCGTGAACGCTGCCAAGACCACCGCCCAGACCGCTTCGCGCAAGCGCTGAGCCCCCGACGCAAGTTGTCTCCGGGTCCTCCGCGGACCCTTTCGAGGCCCCGTCTTTCGACGGGGCCTTTTTTCATGGGCGCGGGCCTGGCCCCCCCGGCCGGGCCAGTCTTCGATAATCCCCGTTCTACATCAGGAGATACGAACATGCAGATCGAAGGCAAGGTTTTCATCGTCACCGGCGCCGCCTCGGGGCTGGGCGAGGGCACGGCCCGGATGCTGGCGGCCCAGGGCGCCAAGGTGGTGGTGGCCGACATGCAGGCCGACAAGGGCGAGGCCGTGGCCCGCGAGATCGGCGGCGTGTTCGTGCGCTGCGACGTGACGCAGGAAGCCGACGGCCAGGCCGCCGTGGCCGCGGCCCTGAAGCTGGGCAAGCTGGTCGGCCTGGTCAACTGCGCCGGCATCGCGATCGGCGAGAAGACGGTGGGCAAGAACGGCCCGCACGCGCTGGCGGCCTTCAGCAAGACCGTGACCATCAACCTGATCGGCAGCTTCAACATGATCCGCCTGGCCGCCGACGCCATGGCCAGGAACGAGCCCGAAGCCACGGGCGAGCGCGGCGTGCTGATCTCGACCGCCTCGGTCGCGGCCTACGACGGCCAGATCGGCCAGGCCGCCTACGCCGCCTCCAAGGGCGGCGTGGTGGGCATGACGCTGCCGATCGCGCGCGACCTGGCGCGCAGCGGCATCCGCAACATGACCATCGCCCCCGGCATCTTCGGCACGCCGATGCTGTTCGGCATGCCCCAGGAAGTGCAGGACGCGCTGGCCGCCAACGTGCCCTTCCCTTCGCGCCTGGGCACGCCCGAGGACTACGCCAAGCTGGCGAAGCACATCATCGAGAACGAGATGCTCAACGGCGAGGTGATCCGCCTGGACGGCGCGATCCGTCTCGCGCCGAAGTAATCGGCCCCCCCCGAAGGCGTCGCGGCACTTCGTGTCCGCGTCGCCCGCCCCCAGGGGCGACACCTGCGGCCCGGCAAAGCCGGTTCCGCGGTGTCCCTGGCACTTTCCTGCGCGCTACGCCGTGGCCTGCCTGGCCTCCAGCCGCTCGTACTGCGCGATGACCTGGGCGCCGAAGAGCACCAGGGTGGCGGCGATTTCCAGGCTCAGCAGCACCACGATGGCGGTGGTGAGCGAGCCGTAGACCACGCTGACCTGCGACAGGGTCGAGAAGTACCAGACCAGCACGCGCCGCGTGATCTCCCAGAGCAGCGCGGCGGTCACGCCCCCCAGCAGGGCGTGGCGCAGCGAGAGGTGGCCCACCGGCATCACCAGGTAGAGCGAGGTCAGCATGAAGATCTCGCCCGCCAGCCCCAGCAGGTAGAGCAGCACGCCCGAGACGCCCGACAGCGACCAGCTGTAGCCGAACAGGTTGACGCTTTCCTGGCCGATCAGCTGCAGCGCACCCGACACCAGCGTCACCAGCAGCAGGCCCACGCACAGGAACAGGATGTAGAGGTAGGGCATCACCGCCGACACCAAGAAGTGCCGCGAGCGCTCGGCTTTGCGGTGGTGGAAGATGTTCGCCATCGCGCTCTCGAGCACGGTGAAGGCCAGCGAACTGAAGAAGATCATGGTCACCAGCAGCACCGGCCCGAGCACGTCGCGGTGGGCCAGGAAATTGCGCAGCTCGTCGACCACCGCGCGCGACTGGCCGGGCAGCAGCCATTCGAGGTAGCGCCCCACGGTGGTCAGCAGCTCGGCCTGCTCGATCACGTGCGACAGCGCGATCACGCTCAGGATCAGCAGCGGCACCATCGACAGCAGCGCGTAATAGGCCACCGCGCCCGCGAGCAGCAGGCCCTGGTTGGCCTTGAAGCTCTTCAGGGCCGACCACAGGAAGCGCAGGGGATGCTGGAGCAGCGGCGTGAGGTGGGCGAGGCGGAGGCTGGGCATGGAATGGGCGGGATGTCGACGCAGTATGCCGGGATGCCCGCGCGCGCCGTGTCAGCCGCTTGCGTATGATTTGCCGCTCCCCGCCACCATGACCATCCCCGCTTCTTTCATCCAGGAACTCATCGCGCGCGCCGACGTGGTGGAAATCGTCGGGCGCTACGTGCCGCTCAAGAAGGCCGGCGCCAATTTCATGGGGCTGTGCCCCTTCCATGGCGAGAAGTCGCCCTCGTTCTCGGTCAGCCCGACCAAGCAGTTCTATCACTGCTTCGGCTGCGGCGTGCACGGCAACGCCATCGGTTTCCTGATGGAACATGCGGGCATGGGCTTCGTCGAGGCGGTGCACGACCTGGCCGGCCAGTACGGCCTGCAGGTGCCCGAGGACGACGCCTCCCCCGAGGAGCGCGCCCGCGCCGCCAACCAGCGCCAGAAGCAGGCCACGCTGACCGACGTGCTCGAAAAAGCCGGCGAGGCCTACCGCAAGCACCTGCGACAGGCGCCCGGCGCCATCGAGTACCTCAAGGGCCGCGGCGTCTCGGGCGAGGTCGCCAAGCAGTTCGGCATCGGCTATGCGCCGCCGGGCTGGCGCACGCTGGCCGGCGTGTTCCCCGAGTACGACAACCCGCTGCTGGCCGAAAGCGGCCTGGTGATCGTGGGCGAGGACGGCGAGGACAAGCGCTACGACCGCTTCCGCGACCGCGTGATGTTCCCGATCCGCAACGTCAAGGGCGAGTGCATCGGCTTCGGCGGCCGGGTGCTGGGCGACGAGAAGCCCAAGTACCTCAACTCGCCCGAGACGCCGGTGTTCAGCAAGGGCCGCGAGCTCTACGGCCTGTACGAGGCCCGCGCCGCCTTCCGCGACCGCGGCTACGCGCTGGTCACCGAGGGTTACATGGACGTGGTGGCGCTGGCGCAGCTGGGCTTTCCCAATGCCGTCGCCACGCTGGGCACGGCCTGCACCACCGAGCATGTGCAGAAGCTGTTCCGCTTCACCGACTCGGTGGTCTTCAGCTTCGACGGCGACGCCGCGGGCCGGCGCGCGGCGCGCAAGGCGCTCGACGGCGCCCTGCCCTATGCCACCGACGTGCGCAGCGTCAAGTTCCTGTTCCTGCCGGCCGAGCACGACCCCGACAGCTTCATCCGCGAGCACGGCGCCGAGGCCTTCGCCCGCTTCGTGAGCGAGGCCACGCCGCTGAGCCGCTTCATGATCGAGGCCGCGCGCGAAGGCTGCGACCTGGGCAGCGCCGAAGGCCGCGCCCACATGACGGCCAACGCCCGCCCGCTCTGGAGCGCCATGCCCGACGGCGCCCTGAAGCGGCAGCTGCTGGGCGAGATCGCCGAGCTGGTGCAGCTGGGCGCCGCCGACATCGAGGCGCTGTGGTCCGCCGCGGCCCCGGCGCGCGGCGGGGCCCGCCGCGACGCGCCCCGCGAGGCCTCGCGCGACGCGCCGCCGGACTACCTCGACTTCCCGGAGGCTTCTTCCTCGGACTACCAGGGCTACCAGGCCCACCCGGGCCCGCAGGAGGGCGGCGGCCAGCGCTACGAGGACGACGGCACGCCGATCAGCGCGGGCTGGGGCAAGCGCAAGGACCGCGGCAGCTGGGGCGGCAAGGGCAAGGGCAAAGGCCAGGGCGGCGACTGGCGCAGCGCACGCGGCAGCTTCGGGTCCACCGAGGGCTCGGCGACCCGGCCGCGCCTGCGCCCGCCGGGCCGGGCCGACGTGGCGGCGCGGCTGCTGCTGTCGAACATGCACGAATGGGAAGCCCAGTCGCACGAGCTGCACGAGCTGCTGTGCGCACTGCCGGGCGAGCATGGCCAGCTGTTCACCTGGCTCGACGGCCAGATGCACGAGCATGGCGTCCAGCCCTGGGCCGCGCTGCGCGAAGGCCTGCGCGGCCAGCCTTTCGAGCCCATGGTCGAACGCCTGATGAGCGGGCCGGACGGCGGCCCCGTCGCCGATCCCGAGGGCGAGCAGGCGGCCGATGCCGCCAAGGAACTGCGCAACGTGCTCGACTTCATGCTCGACGACCTGCTCAAGGCCCGCCAGAGCGAGGCGATCGCCGCCGTGGGCAGCGATCCGCAGGCGCTGGAGCGCTACAAGGCGCTCGAGAAGCGGCGCCTGGAACTGCGCCATCGGCTCAAGCCTTCGGTGCCCGGCTAGACCCGGAAAACAGCGTGAACGGGCCCCGGCAGGGTAAACCACCCCTTGAAAAAGGGCTTGACGCTATAATGTAAGGCTTCGCCTCGCGGCGAATGGAAGCAAGAGCGACAGCAACACCTCCGGGCCGACCCCACGCGCAATGCACTTCCCATAGGGAAACGGGTCAATACACCGCAAGGATTGCATACCAAATGTTCGCCCTACATCTTGCTTCTTGAGGGGACTTCGGTTCGCTCGCACGACAGAGCCCTGCTCCCTCGTGTCGACGTGGCCCGCTTCCTCGTGACTTGTGTCCGTGCCCGCGCCGGGTCAGTGGCGCCTGTGATTCCGCTTGTTTCATTCTTGTCCTACGAGGTCGTATGCCCAGTTCAAAGAAGCCTGCCGTGTCCGTCGCCAAGAAACCCGCCGGGGCCAAACCGTTGAAAGCGGCAGCGTCGCCTGCACCTGCAAAGAAGAGTGCCTCCGCGTCCAAGGCGACTGCCGCAACGAAAGTGAAACCCGTGCCCACGAAAACGCCTCCTGCCGACCCGACCAAGACCGCCGCCGCCAAGGCCGCCGCCCCCGCCACCGCCAAGAAGGTCGGTCGCCCTCCCAAAGCCGCCGGCACCGCCACGGCTGCCACCGGCGCCAAGCGCGGCCGCAAGCCCAAGGCCGGCGCCGACGCCGGTGAGATCGAAGAGGACTTCTCCGACGTCGAAGCCGAGTTCGCCGAGGAAGAGACCACCACCGCCAGCACCGAGACGGCCACGGTCGAGAAGGTCAAGCCGCTGCGCATGAAGATCAGCAAGGCGAAGGAACGCGCCTTGATGAAGGAATTCGGCCTGGACGAGACCGTCCTGTCCGAAGAGGACATGGCCAAGCGCCGTTCGCGCCTCAAGACCCTGATCACGCTGGGCAAGACCCGCGGCTACCTGACGCAGGGCGAAATCTCCGACCACTTGCCCGACAAGCTGGTCGACGCCGAGACCATGGAAGTCGTGGTCACGATGCTCAACGACATGGGCGTGGCCGTCTACGAGCAGACGCCGGATGCCGAGACGCTGTTCCAGAACAACGTCGCGCCGACCGCCGCCACCGTCGAGGAAGCGGAAGAAGAAGCCGAAGCCGCGCTGTCCACCGTGGACAGCGAATTCGGCCGCACCACCGACCCGGTCCGCATGTACATGCGCGAAATGGGCACGGTCGAGCTGCTGACCCGCGAAGGCGAAATCGAGATCGCCAAGCGCATCGAAGGCGGCCTGATGGCCATGATGGAAGCGATCTCCGCATCGCCCGCGACCATCGCCGCGATCCTGGAAATGGCCGGCACCATCCGTGAAGGCAAGGTCGTGATCTCGACCATCGTCGACGGCTTCTCGAACCCCAACGAGGCCGACGACTACGTGGCCGAGGAAGACTTCGACGAATTCGACGAGGAAGACGACGACGACGGCAAGGGCGGCTCCAAGGCGCTGACCAAGAAGCTGGAAGAACTCAAGCGCGACGCGCTCGAGCGCTTCGACCGCATCGCCGCCATGTTCGAGAAGATCCACAAGATCTACGAGAAGGAAGGCTACGGCACGCCGGCCTACGACAAGGCGCAGCAGGCCATGTCCGACGAGCTGATGACCATCCGCTTCACGGCCAAGACCATCGAGAAGCTGTGCGACCTGGTGCGCACGCAGGTCGACGACGTGCGCAAGAAGGAACGCGAGCTGCGCCGCATCATCGTGGACAAGTGCGGCTTCCCGCAGGAAGACTTCATCCGCGACTTCAGCGGCTACGACAAGAACGGCAACCGCATCGCCTCCAACCTGCTGAACCAGAAGTGGGTCGAGAAGCAGGCCGCGGCCGGCAAGCCCTGGAGCACCGTGCTCGCGCGCAACATCCCGCCGGTGCAGGAACTGCAGCAGAAGCTCGCCGACATCCAGTCGAGCGTGGTGGTGCCGCTGACCCAGCTCAAGGACATCAACAAGCGCATGAACGACGGCGAACGCTCGTCGCGCGATGCCAAGAAGGAAATGATCGAGGCCAACCTGCGCCTCGTGATCTCCATCGCCAAGAAGTACACCAACCGCGGCCTGCAGTTCCTGGACCTGATCCAGGAGGGCAACATCGGCCTGATGAAGGCGGTCGACAAGTTCGAATACCGTCGCGGCTACAAGTTCTCGACCTACGCCACCTGGTGGATCCGCCAGGCCATCACGCGCTCGATCGCCGACCAGGCCCGCACCATCCGGATCCCGGTGCACATGATCGAGACGATCAACAAGATGAACCGCATCTCGCGCCAGCATCTGCAGGAATTCGGCTTCGAGCCCGACGCCGGCATCCTGGCCGCGAAGATGGAGATCCCGGAAGACAAGATCCGCAAGATCATGAAGATCGCCAAAGAGCCGATCTCCATGGAAACGCCGATCGGCGACGACGACGATTCGCACCTGGGCGACTTCATCGAGGACAGCAGCAACACGGCGCCCATCGAGGCCGCGATGCAGGCCGGCCTGCGCGACGTGGTCAAGGACATCCTCGACTCGCTGACGCCGCGCGAAGCCAAGGTGCTGCGCATGCGCTTCGGCATCGAGATGTCGACCGACCACACGCTGGAAGAAGTCGGCAAGCAGTTCGACGTGACGCGTGAACGCATCCGCCAGATCGAGGCCAAGGCGCTGCGCAAGCTCAAGCACCCCTCGCGTTCGGACAAGCTGCGTTCGTTCATCGACACGCTGTAAAGCCCCTAGGCGCACTTCCTGACGCAGTGGACGCGGAAGTGACGCAGAGATCGCAAAAAAGGAACCCCATACTGGCGGTTCCTTTTTTTGCTTCTGCCTCTTCCGCGCCTTCTGCGAAACCTTGGCGTCCCCTGCCTTCCGTACCCGTTTTCCATGAATCCTGACGCACAAACCCTCTGGAAAGCGCCCCGCTGGGCCCTGGCGGTGCTGCTGGCCGTGCTCGGCATGCTGGGCCCGTTCTCGATCGACACCTACATCCCGGCCTTCTCGGGCATCGCGCGCTCGATCGGCGCCACGCCGGTCGAGATGCAGCAGACGCTGTCGGCCTACCTGTTCGGCTTCGCCTTCATGAACCTGTTCCACGGCGCGCTGTCGGACAGCTTCGGCCGCCGGCCGGTGGTGCTCTGGGGGCTGGCGGTGTTCACCCTCGCCTCGCTGGGCTGCGCGCTGTCGCAGACCATCGGCCAGCTGGTGCTGTTCCGGGCGCTGCAGGGCCTGTCGACCGGCGCGGGCATCGTGGTCTCGCGCGCGGTGATCCGCGACATGTTCCCGCCGGCCGAGGCGCAGAAGGTGATGGCGCAGGTCACGATCTACTTCGGCGTGGCGCCGGCCATCGCGCCCATCGTGGGCGGCTTCCTGTTCGTGCACGCGGGCTGGCACAGCATCTTCTGGTTCCTGGTGGGCGTGGGCGTGGTGCTGTTCGTGGCCAACTGGAAACTGCTGCCCGAGACGCTGCACCCCACGCATCGCCAGCCCTTCCATGCGCGCCACCTGATGCGCGGCTACTGGGACCTGTGCTCCGACCCGCGCTTCCTGCTGCTCGCGCTCGCCAGCGGCGTGCCCTTCAACGGCATGTTCCTCTACGTGCTGTCGGCGCCGGCCTTCCTGGGCGACCACCTGCAGCTCGCGCCGACCCAGTTCTTCTGGTTCTTCCTGCTGACCATCGGCGGCATCATGGCCGGCGCCTGGGCCAGCGGCCGCATGGCGGGCAAGGTGCCGCCCAAGCGGCAGATCCGCGACGGCTTCGTGATCATGCTCGCGACCTCGCTGGTCAACGTGGCGGCCAACGCGCTGTTCGCGCCGCATCCGGCCTGGGCCATGTGGCCGATCGGCTTCTTCGCCTTCGGCTGGGCGCTGATGGTGCCGGTCGTGACCCTGCTGGTGCTCGACCTGCACCCCGAGCGCCGCGGCATGGCCTCGTCACTGCAGGCGGTGATCGGCTCGACCGCCAACGGCCTGGTGGCCGGCCTGATCGCGCCGCTGGTGATGCATTCGACGCTGGCCCTGGCCATCACCTCGATCCTGATGATGGGGATCGGGCTGGTGGCGTGGGTGTGGCTGCACAAGCGCTGGCCAGAAATCGGGCGCCAGGTGACTGAATATTAGCCCCCCGAAGGCTCGCGGCACTTCGTGTCCGCTTCGCCCTCCCCCCAGGGGGCGACACCAGCGGCCCGGCAAAGCCGGTTCCGCGGTAGCACTTGGCTCTCCCCCGAGGGCTCGCGCACTTCGTGTCGCTTCGCCTTCCCCCTTCCGGGGGCGACACCAGCGGCCCGGCAAAGCCGGTTCCGCGGTGTCCCTGGAAAAGACCGGACGTACTCAGGCGGCTGCTGATGCAGTCCGGCGCTTGGCGTCGTGGTACTGCCCCGTGCCGCGCACCAGCACGCGGTCGCTCGGCAGCACGTCGCCGGGCTGGTGTTCGGGTTGGCCGGCGATGCGTTCGTAGATCGGCGCGAAGTCGATCTTGGCGAGTTCGAGCAGCTGGGCCAGGCTGTCGATGACGAAGTAGCTTTCCTGGAAATCGTCGATGCGGTAGTTCGTCCGCATCACGCGTTCCAGGTCGAAGCCGATGCGGTTGGGCGAGGCGTCCTCGAGCGAGAAGACGCTCTCGGTGCGCGAGGACGCGATGCCCGCGCCGTAGATGCGCAGGCCGTCGCGCTGCTGGATCAGGCCGAACTCCACCGTGTACCAGTAGACCCGCGCCAGCTTGTCGAGCACGCCCAGCTCCTTCGCGCGGAGGCCGCCCTGGCCGTAGGCCTGGATGTAGTCGGCGATGGACGGGTTCATCAGCATCGGCACATGGCCGAACACGTCGTGGAAGACGTCGGGCTCTTCCAGGTAATCGAGCTCGTGCGGCTTGCGGATGAAGTTGCCCGACGGGAAGCGCCGGTTGGCCAGGTGCTCGAAGAACACCTCGTCGGGCACCAGGCCCGGCACGGCCACCACCTGCCAGCCGGTGCGCTGCATCAGCACCTCGCTGAGTTCCTCGAAGTCGGGAATGCGCTCGGCACCGATGGGCAGGTTCTTCATGCCCTCGACGAATTCGTCGCAGGCCCGGCCGGGCAGCAGCTTGGTCTGGCGCTCGAACAGCGTCTTCCACACCGCATGCTCGGCCGGCGTGTAGTTGCTCCAGCCCTGGTCGATGGTCCAGTCCGGACGCTCGGGCGGGGCCGCATCGCCGGCCGCGAGCCCGTGCTTGGTCCCTTCGGCGGCGAGCATGTTCAGGCCTCGGTGGTGTCGAGGACGCCGCGGCGGATCTGGTCGCGCTCCAGCGATTCGAACAGCGCCTTGAAGTTGCCCTCGCCGAAGCCTTCGCGGTAGTCGCCGCGGCGCTCGATGAACTCGAAGAACACCGGGCCGAAGGTCGGCGTGGAGAAGATCTGCAGCAGCAGGCGCGCATGGCCGCCTTCGGTGGTGCCGTCCATCAGGATGCCGCGCGCCTGCAGTTCCGCCACGTTCTGGCCGTGGCCCGGCAGGCGGCCGTCGAGCATCTCGTAGTAGATGTCGTTGGGCGCGGTGGCGGTCTGCACGCCGGCCAGCGCCAGCTTGTCGACCGCGTCCTGGAGGTTGTCGCAGATCAGCGCGATGTGCTGGATGCCTTCGCCGTTGAACTGCATCAGGAACTCCTCGATCTGGCCGCCGCCCTTCTTCGATTCCTCGTTGAGCGGGATGCGGATCATGCCGTCGGGCGCGGTCATGGCCTTCGAGGTCAGGCCGGTGTACTCGCCCGAGATGTCGAAGTAGCGGATTTCGCGGAAGTTGAACAGCTTCTCGTAGAAGTCGGCCCAGAAGGTCATGCGGCCGCGGTAGACGTTGTGCGTCAGGTGGTCGATGAGCTTCAAGCCGTGGCCGACCGGGTGGCGCTCCACGCCTTCGATGAATTCGAAGTCGATGTCGTAGATCGACTTGCCTTCCTCGAAGCGGTCGATCAGGTACAGCGGCGCGCCGCCGATGCCCTTGATGGCCGGCAGGCGCAGTTCCATCGGGCCGGTGGGGATCTCGATCGGCTGGGCACCGAGTTCGAGCGCGCGGTTGTAGGCCTTGTGGGCATCCTTCACGCGGAAGGCCATGCCGCAGGCCGACGGGCCGTGCTCGGCCGCGAAGTAGGCGGCCGCGCTCTTGGGCTCGCGGTTGACGATGAAGTTGATGTCGCCCTGGCGGTACAGCACCACGTCCTTCGAACGGTGCTTGGCCACGAGCGTGAAGCCCATCATCTCGAACACCGGTTCGAGCACGCCCGGCGTGGGCGATGCGAACTCGACGAATTCGAAGCCTTGCAGGCCCATGGGGTTGTCGTACAGGTCGGCCATCGTGTGTCTCCAGAAAATGCGGGTGGGGTTGCACTCGATGCTAGGCCCTCGCCACACACGATTCCTGCAACTTGGGGCCGCACCGAGGCAGGCAACGCAGGATTCCTGCAAAATATAGCGCATGAGCGCTCCAGTCGAACTCGACACCATCGATCTGCGCGTGCTTCGCGCGTTGCAGGCCAACGGCCGCGCCACCTACGACGAACTGGCGGCGCAGGTCAGCCTGTCCTCGTCCGCCACCTTGCGGCGGGTCAAGCGGCTGGAGGAATCGGGCGTGATCCAGGGCTATGTGGCGCTGCTGCGGCCCGAGCGCGTGGGCCTGCCGCTCACGGCCTACATCAACGTGCGGCTGGAAAAGCACACCGAGAGCCACAAGCGCAACCCGATGGACGCCTTCCGCGCCTCCATCCAGGGCTGGCCCGAGGTGATCGAGTGCGCCTCGCTCACCGGCGACATGGACTACCTGCTGCGCGTGGTGGTGGCCGACATGGCGCACTACTCGCGCTTCGTGATGGACACGCTGCTCAAGCACCCCAGCGTGCAGGACTGCAAGACCAGCTTCGTGCTCGACAAGGTCAAGACCACCACGGCTTTACCGATTTAGCCCCCGCGCAATGCGGGGGCCGCCCGATCAGAACTTCCCGAGCACGTTGAGGAAGAAGCCCTTGCTGCGGTAGCTCAGGTCGGTCAGGTCGTCGGAGTAGTCGGTGAAGTTGTAGCCCACGCCGACCTTGAAGTTCTCGTTGACGTGGTAATAGCCGGCCGTGAGCCAGCCGGTCTTGCGGTCCTGCAGTTCCTTGGCGCGCAGCGAGCGCAGTTCCAGCATCCAGTCCCAGTTGCGCACCAGCTTCCAGTCGACGCGGACCACGGCGAGTTCGGCCGTGCTCTTGAACCAGGGCGCCGAGTTGTCGCGGCTCGCGCGCAGGTCGCCGCGGCGCCAGGCGTATTTGCCGCCGATCGTCCAGCGCTGGTTGATGTCGTAGGTCGCATCGACCGCGAACACGTGGCTGCGCTGCTGGTAGTCGATGCCGGTGCTGTTGACCGTGCCCATGTTGCTGTCCAGGCCGGTGTTGACCACCTGCCCCGGCGACGAGAGGTCGTAGAGGAAGGTGTACTTGAACAGCAGGTTCAGCTTGTCGTTGAGCGCCGGGCGCAGGCCGTAGCCGATCATGGCCTCGGTGTACTTGGCGGCATTGAGCGCGCCGCTGCTGCTGTCGCTGTCGGCCCAGTTGAGCTTGCCGATCCAGCGCGCGTCCCGGTCCACCTTCCAGCTGAAGGAATTCTTCAGCAGCCAGCTGGTGCGCTCTTCCACCGCGCCCGCGTCCTTGCGGTACTCGATGCCGCCGCTGTACTTGACGGTCTCGCTCGAATAGCCGGCCGTGGTGGCCACGGCCTCGCGCTTCATCACGCCCAGGGTCTCGGCGCCGATCCAGCCGTTCTCGAAGTTCAGGCCGAAGGTCCAGCGCGTGTCGGGCGCGTACTGCACGCCGTAGGCATGGGTCAGGCCTGGCTGGGTGCCGGTGCTCTGGCGGTGCTCGGTGAACAGCGTGAGCCCGTCGCCGACGCGCGAGCGCGCGCCGGTCACGAGGTTGCCGCCGCGGCCGATCAGGTTCTCGTCGGTGCGGCCGGTGTCGGCCACATAGGTCATGTAGACGCTGGAGCGGTCGTCGTACTGGTAGTCGACGCCGGCCTTGCCGGCCGCGCCGCCGTCGCCGCCCGAGACCTCGGCGCGCAGCGCCAGCTTGTCGTTCACGCGGTACTTGCCGCCCAGGCCCAGGCGGTCGTTCTCCTGCCGCGTGCCGGTCGTGCGCAGGCTCTTCTGCGCGAAGCCGTAGAGGCTGTAGCGCTCGGCGCCGGTGTACTCGAGCTGCACCGCGGCATCGGTGCGCTCGCCGTGCACCGCCTGCGTGCTGGGCAGCGAAGGGCTGGTGATGACCGCGTCCCCACTCTTCTCGTCATGGCGCAGGCCCAGGCCCAGCTTCCACGCCGGCGCGAACTGCCAGCCGTACTGCACATCGAGCACGTCGCTGTTGTAGCCGTCGCGTTCGTCGCGGCGGTCGGCCTTCAGGCGCAGCTCGCCGGTCTCGCCGATCGGCACGTTGGCCGAGGCGCCCACCTGCGTGGTCTGGTTGCTCGCGTACTGGCCGGGCGCGGAGAAGCCCGCGTCGCGCGACTGGGTGTAGGCGCCGATGCGGCCGCCCGAGGCGATGCCGAAGTCGCGCAGGTCGCCCTGGCCTTCGAGGCGCCAGGCGTTGGCCCGGCCCGACGGCCCGTTGCCGAACTGCGTCGAGCTGAAGTTGAAGCCGCCGTCCAGCGAGTTGAGCTGGTGCGTGCCCGGGCCTTCGCTGCGCGCGACCTCGGCCTTGAGGTAGGTGCTCTCGGTCTTGCGCAGCGTGAGGTCGGCACCGGCCAGGCGCTGGTCGGCGCCGATCTGGTCCTGGCGTGCGGCGGTCACGCCCACGCCCACGTGGTCGTTGGCCCACCACGACACGCGCGCGCCCGTCGCCATGGTGTCGAGCGAACTCGTGAGCGGCGTGTACTCGTAGTCCACCACCAGGTAGACCGGCATGCCCGCGAAGCCGCCGGCGCGCACCAGCGAGCCGTCGTCGGCCAGGCTGGACAGCGGCGAGGACAGCAGCACACGGCCCTGCAGGTAGTCGATCTCGTAGTCGGAGGTCGGCACCAGCTGCGAGCGCTTGAGCACGAAGCCCGAGTCGCGGTCGCGGATCTCGATGCTCACGCGCTCGGCGCCGCGCGTGATGTCCTGGTTGCGCAGGTAGTAGAGCGAGCCGCCGGTGCCGCGGAATTCCTCGCGCGCCGCCAGCGTGCCAGGCTCGGCCGCATAGGCGTCGACCTTGAGCCGTGCCTCGCCGAAGGAGGTGGTCTCGTCGCCCAGGTAGCGGCCGTAGAAGCCGTAGAGGCCGCGGCTGATGCGGGTCAGTTCGGTGTCGCCGAAGTTGAGCTTGAAGTTGCCCCACATGGCCTGCGAGCGGCCGTCGTCCACGCGCAGGTAGAAGCGGCCCTGGGTCGGCGCGTCCTCGATCGAGGTCGAGTCGTCGCCGAAGGTGCTCCACGACTCGGTCGGGTCGAAGCGCCGGAACAGCGAGGTCGGGTCCTTGTGGTCGAGGTTGCGGAACATCTCGTCGAGCGGACGCTCCTCGGTGTCGAGGCTGGCGGTCAGTGTCCACCGGTCGTTGAGCTGGCCCTTGGCATAGCCCGCCAGGCGGCCTTCGCTCCAGCTGCCGCCGCCGTAGCGGTTGCGGTCGTTGGTCACCAGCGCGGCCGGGCCGCTGACGCTGTTCTTGCCGATCGTGAGGTCGGCCTGGCCGATGAAGAACCAGTCGCTGGTCGGCAGGTCGAAGTCGCGGCGGTAGATGCGCGCGGCGCCCTGCGCGTCGACCACGGCGATCTCGCCGGTCTGCACGCGGCGCGGCACCAGCTGCTGGAACACGAAGCGGCCGTTGTCGTCCACCGGCACCGCGAAGCCCAGTGCGCGCACCGTCTCGCCCGGGCGGATCGACGCGCCGCTGGCGGTCACCGTGCCGGCCTGCAGCGGGATGTTGGCGATCGCGAGGTTGCTCTTGCCGTAGGCCTGCAGCAGCTCGCGCTCGGGCTCGGGCGTCTTGAGGTCGGGCACGTGGCGCTCGGCCACCGACAGCGACAGGTCGTCGGTCTCGTCGAAGCGGCCCTGGCGGTCGTAGA
Source organism: Variovorax sp. J2P1-31 (assembly GCF_030317215.1). Taxonomy (NCBI): domain Bacteria; kingdom Pseudomonadati; phylum Pseudomonadota; class Betaproteobacteria; order Burkholderiales; family Comamonadaceae; genus Variovorax; species Variovorax sp. J2P1-31. The sequence continues at coordinate 986,246 of NZ_JASZYA010000002.1, read as the reverse complement.
CGCGCAGGCGGTAGTAGATCTTGCCGCCACCGGCGTCGGCGTGGCGTTCGAGCAGGCCGGCGGGCACGGTCCACTCGCCGCGCATCTCGGCGTCGAGCGGCACGGTGGCCAGCGGACGGCGCTGCATCACGTCGTTGGCGGTGAACAGGCGCAGCTCGGCCTTGGCGGTGAACAGGCGGTAGTTGCTGTAGCCGGCGAAGCGCACGGTGTCGCCGGCCACCACGGTGGCGGGCCATGCGGCGGCGCTCAGGCGGCGCGGTGCCGACAGGTTGTCGTACTGCAGGCGCAGCTGGTTGCGCTCGAGCTGCACGTCGACGCAGCGCTGGCGGTCGGCGCTGGTGGCGGCGATGCCGTCGGCGCCCAGCAGCTGGCCGTCGACCGTGATGCGCAGCGGCGCCTCGTCGGTGCCGAAGGCGGTCAGCGTGCCGCAGGCCGTGGGGTCGGTGGCGGGCGTGCCGGGGCGCACGATGGCCGGCGTCACCTCGGTCCAGTAGACGCGCACCTCGACGCGCCGGTTCGCGGCCCAGTTGGCCGGGTCCTGCGCCGGCGTGGCCAGCGGCTCGCGCTCGCCGCGCGAGGCGGCACTGGCCGCGCCCGCGGGCAGGCCCAGCTGCTGCGTCAGGTAGCGGCCCACCTGCTCGGCGCGCGCCAGGCCCAGGGCCTGGTTGTCGACGAAGCGCGGCTGCAGCTGCGGGCTGATGCGCTGCACGTCGGTGTGGCCGACGATCTCGAAGCGCAGGCCGGTGCGGCCCTTCACCTGCGCCACGATCTGGTCGAGGCGCTCGCGGTCGTCGGGCCGCAGCAGGTCGGCGCCGGAGGCGAAGCGCGGCGTGCTGCTGTCGCTGCGCGGCACCTGCTGCGCGGCGATGGTGCTGGCGGGCGTGCCGCCCACGCGCTCGCGCGGGTCACCCAGCACGAAGACCGCCTTCGGCAGTTCGCGCTCGGCGCTGCGCGGAATAACGTCGGTGCCGGAGATCTCCACCGCGCGCGGGTCGGCCGCGCTGCGGTCGAGCATGCGGCCGCGCACTTCGGCGCTGCCGTGGCGGCTGTCTGATCCCGGGGTCTGGGCCGCGGCCCAGCCCATGGCGAAGCAGGCACTGGTGACGGCGCTCGCCAGGGCGATGCGCTTCGGAAGCTTTCTCATGGAGGCTCGCTGGGTCGAAATCGGTTGCGGGGTGTCGTTCATGGCGGTGGGGGCTCCGGGCCTCATGGCGTCACGGAGGCGGGCACCAGCTCGACCTCGATGTCCAGGTTGAAGAGAGGCGCGTCACCCTTGTCGACGCGCGCGCGGCCGAGTTGCTTCCAGCGCGCCAGCAGCTCGGCCTTGAGCGCCGCGGTCCGGGCCTCGCCCAGCGACGCCGGCTCGCCGGCCGCGGCGCGGTAGGCCAGGCGCAGCACCGAGGGCTTCTCGGCCAGCGCGGTCACGGTCTGCGCGATCTGCGCCGCGTGCTCGGCGCGCAGCGCGGTGCCGCCGGCGTCGAAGGCGTTCGACTGCAGGGCCAGACGCACCACGCGGTGCACGGTGGCGCCGAAGTTGACCTTCAGCACCTTGCCGCGCGTGGCGCGTTCGGCCGCCGGGTTCTCGCTGGTGGTGCGGTAGCCCGAGGGCAGCGTGCGTTCGTCCACCTTGAGCACCAGGTTGCTGCCGGTGCCTTCCTTCGGGATCGCGGCGCAGGCGATGTGGTAGCGGCCTTCGGCATCGGTGGTCACCAGCACGCCGTTGACGGTCGCGACGCGCACGTTGGCCAGGCCCGGCTCGCCCTGGTCCTGGTAGCCGTTGGCGTTCTTGTCGTCGTACACGGTGCCGATCACGTCGGTGCAGTCGAAGAGCGCATCGGGGATCACGCGCACCGCCGCCGTGGCGAGGTTCGACAGCACGCGGCCGCCCACGCCCTGGTTGACGATCACCTGGTTGACGTACTCGCCCTCGCCCACGCCCACCCCCACGCCGGCGACCATCACGTATTCCTTGGTCTCGTTGCCGGCGAAGTTCTGGCCGGGCACGATCAGCTGGCGGCCGTTGACCTGCGGCACCACCGGCAGCGCCACGCCACCGGGCAGCGTGCGCACCGAGAGCGAGCCCTGCACGTAGCGGAAGCCCGGCGGCAGCGTGTCGACCACCGCCAGGTTGCTCAGCGGCACACCGCGCGTGTTGCGCGCCGTGATGCGGTAGGGCAGCAGCTCGCCCTTCTTGACCGTCAGCTTCGAGGTGGTCTTGCGCAGCTCGATCAGGGTCGAGTTGGCCGGGTCCAGCGGGATGTTGTTGGCCACCACGCGCTGTCCGCCGCCCGCGGGCATCTGGAAGCTCAGGTAGTAGCCCGCACCCGCGACCAGCGCACCGCCCGGGCTCATCACGCAGGGGTTGGTCTGCGCCGGCACCGGGCCGTTGGCCGGCGCCGAGCAGTTCTGCGTGCCGAAGGTGCCGGCCGCGGCCGGGAAGATCGACGACGGCAGGTAGGCGCCCGGCGGCGTGATCGCCAGCCGGTACTCGCCTGCCGGCGCGCCCGGCAGCAGGAAGAAGTCGTAGCCGCCGGCCACGCCGGTGGTGTAGCTGTCGCGGCCGTCCAGCAGATGCTGGGCCGGGTCGAAGCCGGGCGGGCCGACCAGGGTCACGACCGCGCCGGGCACGGGCGTGGCGCTGATGCTGTCGTAGACCACGCCACCCGGGTCGTAGGGCAGGTCCTGCTGGACGATGTTGGCGCCCGGCGTCACGCGCACCTTGATCGAGTAGCGCGGGTCGCTGGCCGGCGGCGTCGGGTAGGCACCGCCCGCGCCGTTCTGCGCCGGGTCGGTGGGCCAGGTGCCGCCGACGATGCGGCCGTCGGGCGTGCGGAAGCGCACGCGGTACTCGCCCGGCGTGAGGTCGCCGAAGCGGTAGCTGCCGTCGGCGCCGGTGACCACGCTGTACTGCGGCACCAGCGCGTTCTCGGCGCAGGCGTTGCCGCCGTCGGCGCAGCGCATCAGCTCGACGGTCCAGCCTTCGCCGCCGCCCTCGCCGCCGTCCTTCGTGCGGTTGTGGTTGGCGTCGAACCAGACCTTGCCCGAGAGCGCCGCGGGCTGGTTGCTGCGCTCGCTGAAGTCGTAGCCCGTGCCGTCGACGGCCGGGGTGTTGAACTTCACCACGATCACGTTCGGGCCCTGCGCCGTGCCGCCCAGCGTGCCGGGCTTGGCGATGCCTTCGTCGTAGCCCGCGGGCTGCGTCTCGGTCAGCGTGTAGCCGTTGCCGTCGGGCATCGGCAGGTTGGGCAAGGTGTACTTGCCGTTGGCGTCGGTGACGGCGGTGCGCGTCACCGGGTTGCCGGCCGCGTCGGTGCCGGTCAGCGTGATCGTCACGCCGGCGATCGGCAGGTCCTGCGGGTCGCGCGTGCCGTTGCCGTTCGCGTCGTTGTAGACCGCGCCGGCCAGCGAGGCGCCGCGTTCGCCGAAGTTGTAGTCGTCGCCGTTGCCGCCCGCATAGGCGATGGCGCCGATCACGTCGTTGCCCAGCGTGCCGCTGCGCACGCCCTCGAGCGTGCCGACCGCGTCCAGGCCGTCGGCGTAGGTCACGGGTTGCGTCTCGCGGATGGTGTAGCCCGCCGCGTCGGCCGGCAGCAGGCCGGTGAAGACGTAGCGGCCGGTGGCGTCGGTGACGACGGTGGCGTTCACCGCCAGTCCGCTCGCGGAGCGGCCGGTGAGCGTCAGCGTCACGTTCGGGATGCCGGGCTCGCCAGGCTGGCGCACGCCGTCGTTGTTGCCGTCGACGTAGACCCAGCCGGCGATCTGGCCGCCGAGCTCGCCGAAGTCGTAGCCGATGCCCACCTCCTCCGAGGCCAGCACGATGTCGCCGATGCGGTCGTTCACGCCGCCGGGGTTGGCGGTGCCGCGCGGCACGCCGCCCACGGTGCCGACGCTCTCCCTGCCGTCGGCCATGCCGGCGGGTTGGGTCTCGTCGATGCGGTAGGTGCCGGGCAGCAGGGTCTTGGTGCTGTAGAGGCCGTCGACGTCGGTCGTCAGCGTCTGCGTCACGGTGTTGCCGAGGAAGTCGGTGCCGGTGACGGTGACGGTCACGCCCGCGATGCCGGGCTCGCCCGTATCGCGCACGCCGTTGGCCGGCGCCACGTCGGCATAGACATGGCCCGACAGGCTGGCCGGCTTGACGGCCGAGAAGTTGTTGCCGGTGGAGCCCGCGCCGTTCGCGCCCAGCACGATGTTCTGGATCACGTTCGAGGTCGAGCCGCGCGGGCCGGAGGTGGTGCCGTTGCCGGTGGCCGGCACGCTGCCCGGCGCGCTGTTCGTGCCGCTGACGGTGCCGGCGCGCGTGAGGCCCGGCTCGTAGCCCGCGGGGCGCGTCTCGGTCAGCGTGTAGCTGCCCGGTGCGAGGTTGGGGAAGCTGTAGTCGCCGTTGGGCGCGGTGGTGGTCGTGCGCGAGACCGCATTGCCGTTGGCGTCGGTGCCGCTCAGCGTGACGGTCACGCCGCCCAGGCCGGGCTCGGTGCCGGTCTGCACGCCGTCGCCGTCGCGGTCGTAGTAGACCCGGCCGCTGATGCCGCCCGGCACCAGTTCGCCGAAGTAGTAGGGGCCTTGCGACAGCGGCGGTGCCGTGCCCGAGACCGTCACGCCGGTGATCACGTCGCCGCCGGGCTGCGCCGTGCCGGGGTTGCCGTTGGCGTTGGCCTTGCCCGGCGCGTAGTTGGCGGGCTGGGTCTCGGTGATGGTGTAGCCGGTGCCGTTCGAGGGCGGCACGTTGCGGAACTCGTAGCCGCCCGGCGTGCCGGTGGGCACGGCCAGCAGGTTCACCGGGTTGCCCGCGGCGTCGGTGCCGGTCAGGCGCACGATCACGTTGGGGATGCCGTTCTCGCCGGCCTGCGGCACGCCGTCGTTGTTGTCGTCGACGAAGACCTGCACCGGGATGCGGGTCAGCAGTTCGCCGAAGTCGTAGCCGGTGGCGGCCACGCCCGAGCCCAGCGCGATGGCCGTGATCTGGTCGCTGGTCGCGGTGCTGCCGCCCGCGCTGCCCGCGGTGTCGGGGCCGTCGGCGAAGTTCGCGGGCTGCGTCTCGGCCAGCGCATAGCGGCCCGGCTGCAGGTCGGGGAAGCTGTAGTTGCCGGTGCCGGCCGCCGTGGTGAGGGCGATCGGCGTGATCGCGTTGCCGAACATGTCGGTGCCGCTCAGCGTCACCGTCACGTTGCCGATGCCCGGGTCGCCCGCGCTCGACGCGCCGCTGTAGTCGGCGTCGTGGTAGACCCGGCCCGCGATGGATGCGGGGCGCACCTCGCCGAAGTTGTTGCCGCTGGAGGAGGCGCCCGCGCCCAGCACGATGTTCTGCACCGTGTTGGCGTTGGAGCCGTTGGGCCCGCTGGTGACGCCCGCGCCGGTGGTCGGCACGATGCCGGCGTTGCCGGTGCCGGTGACGGCGCCGGCGCGCGTGATGCCCGGCTGGTAGGCCGCGGGCTGGGTCTCGGTCACGGTGTAGGTGCCGGGCGGGACGGTGAAGGACCAGTTGCCGCTGGCGTCGGTCACGACCGTCATCGGCGGCACGGCGTTGCCTTGGGCGTCGGTGCCGGTGAGCGTGAGGGTCACGCCCGCGATGCCGGGCTCGCCCGCGTCGGGTTGGCCGCTGCCGTTCAGGTCCTCGTAGACCCGGCCGCTCAGCGTGCTGTTCTGCACCGTCACCTGGCCCGCGTTGTGGTTGTTGCCCGCCATCGGATCGCTGCCGCCGTTGGTGTCGCCCGAACCGGTGGTGACGATGGTCGCGGTGTTGGTGAAGACCGCGTTCTGCGCCGGCAGGTTGCTCGGCGTGAAGCGCACCGGGATGCGGACCGTGGCCGTGCCGCCGTTGGGCATCGAGGCGATCGGGCAGACCACGCTGTTGCCGCCGACGGTCGCGACGCAGCTCGGCGCGGCCGGCGTGAAGCTGCCGCCGGTCACGGTGAACACCGGCGCCGCGGCGATCTGCATGCCGCCGGGCAGCGTGTCGCGGAAGGTGGTGTCTTCGGCCGCCTGCGGCCCGTTGTTGCGCACCTGCACCAGCCAGTCGAAGACCTGGGTGCCGGCCACGGTCGTGAGCGGTGTCGTGGTGCCGCTGGCGACGGCCTGCTTGCCCACCACCTCGACGTCGGCGCGGAAGCGGAAGGTGGTGTTCTCGCCGATGGCGTTGTTGCCGGGCTGGGCGTCGTACTGATCCAGCGAAGCGTCCGCGAACGAGGCCTTGACGTTGTTCGTGAAGATGCCCTTGCCGACGCCCTTGAGCACCACCGTGAACTGCAGCGTGCTGAGCTCGCCGGTGTTCCCGCTGCCGCTGCCGCCGAGCACGGGCACGTTGAACACGACCTGCCCGCCGGGCTGGCCGACGGTCACGCCGCTGAGGTCGATGGTGGTGCCGGGCGGTGCATTGGCCGGAATGGCGGCAGAGACGAAGGTGGGCGCCGCCTGGCCGGGGATCGTGCCGACGGTCGGCAGGGTGTCGACCAGCCGCACGTTCTCGGCGGTCGAGGGACGGTTGTTCGACAGCGTGATGGTGTAGCGCACTTCCTCGTCCGACATCGCCGGGTCGACCGAGTCGGTCTTGGCCACCACCAGGTCGTAGTCGGGCGCGGTGACGTTCGCCGGCGCCGAACTGCTGTTGTTGTTGTTGACGTTCTCCGGCGTCTTCGTGGAGACCACCACGTTGTTGGTGACGGTGCTGCCGTTCAACACCGCCAGCGGACGCATCTCGACCCGGACTGTCTGCTGCGCACCGCGGGCGATGCTGGTCCAGCTGCAGGTCAGCTTGTTGTTCGCTGACGGACCGACCGGCTGCGTGGTGTTCGGCTGCACGGCACATGTGCCGCCACCGCTCGGCGTGGCCGAGATGAACATCAGGTTGGGCGGCAAGGTGTCGTCGATCTGCACGTCGTAGGCCGTGCTGTAGCTCAGGTCGGCGAAGGTGCGGTTCTTCGCGGTGATCACGTAGGTCAGCAGCTGCCCGACCTTGACCGGCGTGGGGTTGGCGCTCTTGTCCACGGTCACGTCGACCAGCGCCGTGTAGTAGGCGGTCGCGTCGGCCTTGTTGTTGGCGAGGTTGGGGTCGGCCGGCGTGGCCGCCAACGCGTTCGCCGTGTTGGCGATCGAGAAGTCGTGGCTGGTGGCCGACGTGCCGTTGCCGTAGTGGCGCACATCCACCGCGATCACCGGGCACAGGGGCAATGCACTCGGTGCCTCGGTGCTCGCGCGGCAGACCGGCAGCGTCGTGATGTTGCAGTCCTGCAGCGGGGCATCGCCGCCGGCCGCGCCGGGCGTGCCGACGCTGCAGCTGCCGCCGAAAGTGGCGCCGTTGGGCGTCTGCAGCACCGTGCTGGCGCTGGACCCCACCACGCTCCGGAAGGTGTCGGTGACCGCCACGTCCCGGGCCACCGACTGGCCGCGGTTCACGATTTCGATCTCCCACTTCACCGGCTGGCCGGCCACCTGCCGGTTGCCAGCGGTACTGCCGATGCCGACCACGCGCTTGAGCACGAGCACGTCGGCCTGTGTCGCCGACTCGTCGATGCCGGTGCCGATCGTGGTGCAGTCGTTGCCGGTCTGGGTGTCGGGATCGGTGCCGTTGCCCAGAGCGACGTTGACGCAGGCCTGGTTGCTGATCGGGCCATTCGCCGGCAATGTCGGGACGATGGACGGGATGTTCACGGTGCCGCCCGACGCATTCACGGGGAGATCGGCGCTCAGCGTGCGTTCGCACGACACCAGGGCCGGGCCGTTCACCGGGTAGGCGGCGGGCACGCCTCCGTTCACCGTGCAGACGTAGCCGGTGCCCGAGGGCCGGGCGGTGATCTGCACGCCGGCCGGCACGTTGTCCACCAGCGTGATCCTGCTGCCGCTCAGCAGGCGGGTGCCACCGAGGTTCATGGAGCTCAGCACGTAGTTGAACGCCGTGTTCAGCGGCACGTTCAACTGGCCCGTGGACAGGCTCTTGCCGACGCGGAAGTCGGTGTCGGACAGCGCCACGTTGGCCGCGGCCGTGCCGGTCTTCGAATCCGCCAGCGGGCCGCCGGAGCGCACCGTCGCGCTGTTGGTGATCGGTGCGCCGGGCGTCATCGCGGTCACCGGCACGACGATGTTGCCGAGCGCGACGTTGGAGCCACCGGCGCCGCCGATGTCGACGCGCGTGCAGGTCACGGTCTGGCCGTCGACCCTGCAGGTCCAGCCGGCGGGCGCGGCGATGGGCGGTTCGATCCGGAAGTTCGCCGGGATCTCGTCGGTGACCGTCACGCCGACCGGTGGGCTGCCGCTGAACGACGGCGACAGCGTGAAGTTGAAGCGCTGGCCGGTCAGGATCTGGCCGCCGTCGTGGCTCTTGGCCATCGCCAGCGCACTGCCCGCGCTCACCGTGGTGTTGGCGGTGGCGGCGTTGTTGCTCGAGACGCCGTCACCGACGCTGCCGGTCGGCGTCACGCTCGCCTGGTGGGTGATCGTCGAGCCCGTGGCGGCGCTGACCGTGCCATTGACCGTGAAACTCTGGCTCGCCCCCAGCGCCAAGGCGCCGGCCGTACAGCTCAGCGTGTTCGCGGCGATGGCGCAGCCCGCGGGCGCTTGCGTCACGCTGAAGCCCGGCGGCAGCGGATAGGTCAGCGCCGAACCCGAGCTCGCATCCGGGCCGTTGTTGGTGAGCCTGAACACCACCGACTGCGTGCTGCCGCTGCCGGCCGTGCTCGGCGCGGTCATGACGAGCGCGATGTCCGCGCCCTGGTTCACCGTGATGGTCTTGGGCACCGGCGGGTTGCTGCCCTGGGGCGTGGCCACCACGGTGAGCGTGCCCTGGGCCCGCGTCTGCAGCAGCACCTCGAACACCCGGGTCTGGCCGCCGGCCAGCGTGATGCCGCTGCAGCTGACCGTGCCCGGCCCCGCGTCGCCCACCGCCACGCTGGACGTGCAGCTGCCCACGGGCACGGCGCCCGTGCCCCGGTAGACGGTGTTGGCCGGGATCGTGAAGGTGAACGAGGTGCCCGGCGCGCCGACCGCGTTGCCGTTGTCGTCCGAGACGCCGATCGCCGTGCTCACGGTGCCCCCCGCCGGGACGATCTCCGGCGTGGGCACCACGCTGGAGATCTGGGTGGCGGCCTGCGCGGCGCCGGCCATCAGCAGCGACGAGGCGGCGAGAAGGACGAAGCGCCTGGCGGCTTGCGCGGCGGTGGCGAGGCCCGTGAGGGAACAGACTCTCGAAATACTCAGGATGGTCATTGCGTGCGGTCGGTCATGAGTGACGCCGCCCGGATGCCGCGCATGGCGCGCGGCGTCCGTCGTGGGCGGCAGTGCTCCGAAAAACCTCCTTGCGCGATCAAGCGCGTTGCGGGGGAGGCTTTCGACGGCCGCGATTGTTCTTGTGCATCCCGGTTACATTCAAACCGAGTTATTGACACTTATTGACAATTTGTGACGATCCGGAATACTTTGGAATTCGTCAAATGCAAACTGCCCGCGCAATTGCAGATCAATTCCATCCAAAACCGGAAATACCACACACTTTTAAATGCGAAATGCGCAGCACGGCATGGCACCCGACGGTTTCGGGCGCCTGTTCTTTGCCGACGGACGGAGGGAAAGGTTTTCTACTTGGCCAGCACGTAGCCGGTGCCGCGCACCGAATACAGCGGCAGGCGCATGCCCAGCTTGCGGGCCTTGCGGCGGACCCGGCTGGCGATGGCGTCGACGCGATGGCCGTCGAAATCGAACACGTCGCCGCCCAGCGCCAGGATCAGTTCGTCGCGGCTCACGGTCTGGCCGCGGCGGCGGAACAGGCAGCCCATGAAGGCCCGTTCGCTGGTCGTGAGCTTCATCTCCAGCCCGTTGGGATCGGCGACGATCCACTCGCCTTCCAGCAGCCGCCAGGTGCCGGCGCGCACCTCGGCGGGCGCGGGCGGCGCGCTCGCCGCCACCGGCGCCGGCGCCGCCGCGGGGGGCAGGCGTCGCCCCAGCGCGTTCAGGGTCTCGGCCAGTTCGTCGATGTGCACCGGCTTCACCAGGTAGGCGTCGGCGCCGCTGCGCAGGCCCAGCAGCCGCTCGTCGAGCTGGCCGCGCGCCGTGACCAGCACCACGCCCACGCCGCCCGCGGCGCGCAGATGGGACACGACCGACAGCCCGCTTTCACCCGGCAGGCCGATATCGATCACTGCCACATCGCAGGGCGCGATCGCAAAAGCCTTGTAGAACTCGGGCGCCGTCGGAAAGCCGGCGGTCTGAAAACCCAGCGCAGCCAGGCTAAAGAGCATTTCTTCGCGAAGATCGTCATCGTCTTCCAGAACATGAACACGCAAGCGCCGAGGTGTGGTGATAATTTTCATCATTCTTAATAAATTGTAATTACGTCATTTCGATGGCGTTCGGCAGAAATTCGCTCCTGCCGGTCTTTTGTTCTGCGACGCCCCTCCTCCGATGTCTTTTTTCCCGTTGCTGCGACGCTGCCTGGCGGCGCTTTGCCTGTGTCTGGCCGCGCCGGCCTGGGCCTTCTTGACGCTGGCGCCGGCGGACGGCCTGGCGCACGCCCTGCTGCCGGCGGGCGCCGTCGACGTGCTGAGCGATCCGTCGGGCGCCTGGGACATCGGGGCCGTGAGCCAGGGGCAGCCCAGCCAGGACTTCGTGCCGCTGACGCGCCCGCTCGCCGCGGGCTTCACCCACGACGTGGTCTGGCTGCGCCTGGCGCTGGCCCGGGCGCCCGAGACGCCGGAACGCTGGCTGCTGCGTGTCCTGCCGGCGCGCCTGCACGCGCTGACGCTCTACGCGCCCGACGGCCGAGGCGGCCATGTCGCCACGGCCCTGGGCGCGGGCCTGCCCTTCGCAGAGCGCGAGATCGCCGACCACCACTTCGTCTTTCCGCTGACGGTCGGCACGGCACCCGCGCACTACTTCGTGCGGCTGCACAACGAGGCCGGCCCCCTGCAGGCGCAGTTCGAACTCTGGCAACCCGCGGGCTTCGAGCGCGAGCGCGGCACCGACTACGTCCTCATCGGCGCGCTGCTGGGCGCGGTGGCGCTGGCGATCTGCATGAACCTGTGCTTCTGGGCCTGGCTCAAGGAAGGGCTCTATGCCCACTACGCGCTCTACCTGTCCGTGCTGTGCGCCTTGCTGGTGCTGCGCATGGGCTATGCGACCCAGTGGCTCGCACCCGCGCGCGCGCTGCCCTTCGACCAGATCATGCTGGCGACGCAATGCGTGTTCAACGCGGTGGCCACGGCGTTCATGGCGCGGATCTTCGGCTTCCGGCGCCATTCACGCTGGGCGGCGCGCTTCTTCGACCTGATGGTCGCCTGCAACCTGGCGGCCCTGGCGCCGGTGCTGGCGGGCCACCCGGCCACGGTCGCGCCCTGGCTCGCCACCGGCGGCCTGGTGTCGACGCTGTTCGGCGCGCTCTTCGTCTGCTACCTGATCGGGGTGCGCCGGCGCTGGCGCTACCTGCTGCCCGCCGCCGCGTTCTCGGTGAGCACGCTGCTGGGCCTCTATGCGATGTTCCAGACCTGGCTCGGCCAGGCCCTGCCCGGCAGCCTCGGCGAGGACCTGCATCTGCTCGGCACCCTCACGCACCTGGTGCTGCTCAACGTGGCGGTGGCCGACCGGACCCGGCATGCGGAGCGCAACTACCGCCTCGAGAAGGAACGCGTGTGGTCCGTCACGCGCGATGCCGAGCAGGCGCTCGAGGTCAAGGTGATGCAGCGCACCGCCGAACTGGCGCGCGCCAACGTGGCGCTGCGCGACGAGATCAAGAAGCGCGGGCTGTTGGAGACACGGCTGCTGCAGTCGATCGAAGTCAAGCGCAATGCGATCAAGCAGCAGCACGAGTTCGTCTCGATGGTGTCGCACGAATTCCGCACGCCGCTGGCGGTGATCGACGCGGCCGCGCAATCGCTCGACATCTCCGCGCTCGGCGCCGACCCGACGGTGAAGCCGCGCACCGCGAAGATCAGGCGCTCGGTGCAGCGGCTCTCGATGCTGATCGAGAACATCCTGACCGCCGACCGGCTGCAGCTCGAGCAGCGCCCGCTGCGGCTGGAGCCGGTGGACGTCGAACTGCTGCTGCGCGGGCTGTGCGACACCTTCAACCTGCCCGGCGCCCGGCGCCTGCGGCTCGAGGCGCGGGTCCACGCGCCCGAGGTCGAGGCCGACCGCTCGCTGCTGGAGATCGCGCTGCAGAACCTGATGCACAACGCACTCAAGTACTCGCCCTCCGAGCGCGGCGTGCGCGTGGTGCTCACGGGCGAGGCGGACGGCGTGTCGATCGACGTGATCGACCAGGGCGTCGGCGTGGCGCCCGACGAGGCGCAGCACATCTTCGAGCCCTACTACCGTTCGGCGCGCATGGCCAAGGTGCCGGGCTCGGGCCTGGGGCTGCACCTGTCGCGCGAGATCGCGCGCCGGCATGGCGGCGAGGTGCGCCTGGTCGCGACCGGCGACGGCGGCTCGACCTTCCGCCTGGTGCTGCCCACCACGCCGCCTCCGCCGCCGCCGCGCTCGGATTTCGCGGCGCTGTAACTACCGCGCCACGCCCAGCAGGCGGTCGAGCAATTCGGGCTGCGCGCGCAACGCGGGTGCGCTCGAGGCATGCACCACGCGGCCGTGGTCGAGCACCACCGCCTCGTCGGAGATCGCGAGCACGGCCTGCGGATGCTGCTCGACGATGATCGCCGCCAGGCCCTCGGCCTGCGTGATGCGGCGGATCGCGCGCAGCAGCTCTTCCACGATGATCGGCGCCAGCCCTTCGAGCGGCTCGTCGAGCAGCAGCAGCCGCGGGTTGAGCACCAGCGCGCGGCCGACCGCGAGCATCTGCTGCTCGCCGCCGGAGAGCTGCGTGCCCAGGTTGCCCTTGCGCTCGGCCAGCCGCGGGAACATCGCGTAGACGCCCTCCGGCGTCCACTTGCCCGGGCGCTGCACCGAGCTCAGGTTCTCGTGCACGGTGAGCGACTTGAAGATGTTGCGTTCCTGCGGCACCCAGCCGATGCCGGCGGCCGCGCGGCGGTGCGGCGCGAGCCGGTCGAGCACGGTGCCGGCGAGCGCGATGCGCCCGCCGTGCTGGCGCGTGACGCCGGCCAGCGTGTTGATCAGCGTGGTCTTGCCGGTGCCGTTGCGGCCCAGCAGCGCCAGCGTGCGGCCCTCGGCCAGCGCGAAGGACACGCCGTCGAGCACCACCGCCTCGCCGTAGCCTGCACGCAGGTTCTCGATCTGCAGCAGCGTTTCACTCATGCGTGGCTCCATGGCCCAGGTAGACCTCCTTGACGCGCGGATCGGCCGCGATGGCCTCGGGCGTGCCCTCGGTCAGCACCGCGCCGTTGACCAGCACCGTCATGCGGTCGGCAAAGCCGAACACCAGGTCCATGTCGTGCTCGATCAGCAGCACCGTGACTTCGGCCGGCAGCGCGGACACGGTCTGCAGCAGCTCCTCGCGCTCGCCCGCGGGCACGCCGGCCACCGGCTCGTCGAGCAGCAGCACGCGCGGCTCGCAGGCCAGCGCGATCGCGATCTCCAGCAGCCGGCGCTTGCCGTAGGCCAGCTGCCTGGTGGGCTGGCGCGCCACGTCGGCCAGGTGGAACTGCTCGAGCAGCTGCGCCGCGCGCGCCGTCACCGCCGTGTTCGAACCCAGCGGCCGCCACCATTGCGCGCCCAGGCCGCGGTGCTGCGACACCACCAGCACCAGCGTCTCGAGCGGCGTCATCGAATCGAAGAGCTGGTTGATCTGGAAGGTGCGCACCAGCCCGCGCGCCACCCGCTTGTGCGGCGCCAGGGTCGTGATGTCTTCGCCCAGCAAGGTGATGCGGCCTTCGCTCGGCGTGAGCACACCGGTCAGCTGGTTGATCAGCGTGGTCTTGCCCGCGCCGTTGGGGCCGATCAGCGCATGGCGTGCGCCGCGCTTCAATTCCATCGACACGTCGTGGGTGGCGGTGATGCCGCCGAAGCGCATCACCAGGCCATGGGTCGAGAGCACGGTGTCGCTCATGCCGCGCCCTCCTTCTTTTTCTTCGCGCCGGCACCGAACCAGGTCCAGGGCTTGAACAGGCGGTCGCGCCCCACCAGCACCAGCAGCACCAGGATCAGGCCGATCCAGAACATCCAGTACTGCGGCGTCACGGCCGACAGCCAGGTCTGCAGCAGCTTGAACACGATGGCGCCCACCACGCCGCCATAGAGCCAGCCCACGCCGCCGATCACCAGCATCAGCAGCACGTCGGCCGAGCGGTCGAAGGCCAGCACGTCGAGCGAGGCGAAGCCCGTGGTCTGCGCCAGCAGCGCGCCCGCGGCGCCGGCCACGCCGGCCGCGAGGGTGTAGATGACCGCGACCCGCGACACCACCGGGATGCCGATGGCCATGGCGCGCAGCCGGTTGTCGCGGATCGCCTTGAGCGTGGCGCCGAAGGGCGAATGCACCAGCCGACGCATCAGCAAAAACAGCAGCAGCATCACGGCCAGCGAGTACCAGGCGGCCGTGCGGCCGTAGAGATCGAATTCGAACAGGCCCAGCACCGGCCCCATCACCACGCCCTGCAGGCCGTCGGCGCCGCCGGTGAGCCAGTCGAGCTTGTTGGCCAGTTCCAGCAGCAGCAGCGCGGTGCCCAGGGTGACCATAAGCCGCGTGAGGTCGCTGCCGCGCAGGATCGTGACGCTGGCGACCAGGCCCAGCACGGCCGACAGCACGGTCGCGAACACCAGGCCCACGGTCGGGTCGGGCATCACGAGCTTGGCGAACAGCGCGGCCGCATAGGCGCCGAAACCGAAGAAGGCCGCGTGGCCCAGCGAGACGATGCCGGTGTAGCCGAGGATCAGGTCGAGCGACATCGCGAACAGCGCGACGATGGCGATCTCGTTGACCAGCAGCGAATGCGAGGGCATGACCAGCGGCAGCGCGAAGGCCGCGGCCCAGGCCACGAACTCGAGCGGGTGCCAGCGGGCCTTGCGCAGCAGGACCGACTGGAAGTCGGCGGCGGACGGGGCGTCCATCAGCGACCTCCCTTGCGGGTGAACAGGCCCTGCGGGCGCCACATCAGGATCAGGATCATCAGCAGGTAGACGGTGAACGCGCCCATCTTCGGAATGAAGTACTTGCCCGCCACGTCGGCCACGCCGAGCAGCAGCGCGGCCGCGAGCGGGCCGGTGATCGACGAGGTGCCGCCGACCGAGACCACGATCAGGAAATAGATCATGTACTTGAGCGGGAAGGTCGGGTCGAGCCCCAGGATCTCCGCGCCCAGCGCGCCGCCGAGGCCGGCCAGGCCCGAGCCGACCGCGAAGGTCAGCAGGAACACGCGGTTGACGTCGATGCCCAGGCCCGAGGCCACGCGCGGGTCGTCGACCGCGGCACGCAGCCGGCTGCCGAAGCGCGTCTTCGACAGGATCAGCTGCAGCACCACGGTGAGCACCGCGCACACCGCGACGATGAACAGCCGGTAGTGGCCCATGCCCAGCATCCAGGCGCCGTCGCCGAGTTCGGTGCGCCCGCGCAGCCACTCGGGCAGCTGGATGTTCTGCTGCGAGGAGCCGACGAAATAGTCGATGGCCGCCACCGCCATGAAGGTCAGGCCGATGGAGAACAGCACCTGGTCCAGGTGCGACTTGCCGTACATCGGCCGGTAGAGCGTGCGCTCCAGCAGCGCGCCGGCACCGCCCACCACCACGAAGGCCAGCGGCAGGCACAGCAGGAAGGGGATGCCCAGCTTCTGCATCGCGAACACCGTGAGGTAGCCGCCCGCCATGGCGAACGCGCCGTGCGCGAGGTTGATGAAGTTCATCAGCCCCAGCGTCACGGCCAGCCCGACCGCGAGCACGAAGAGGAGCATGCCGTAGGCGATGCCGTCGAAAAGAATGGTCAGCATGGTTCAGTCGGG
This sequence comes from Variovorax sp. J2P1-31, assembly GCF_030317215.1. Lineage (NCBI taxonomy): Bacteria > Pseudomonadati > Pseudomonadota > Betaproteobacteria > Burkholderiales > Comamonadaceae > Variovorax > Variovorax sp. J2P1-31. The sequence goes on along the minus strand of NZ_JASZYA010000002.1, from coordinate 970,428 downwards.
ACGCGGGAATACGGATGGCCGGACGCAGAGGACGCGGAGGTTTCGCAGAGGACGCAGAAAAGAAAATCAGAAATGTCTTCTGCTTCCTTTTGCGCCTTCTGCGTCGTTTGGGACTTCCTTCTGCGTCCGGAAGCCCGATCCTGTGCTCACTTGGCGGACCCTGGAATACGGATGGCCGGACGCAGAAGACGCGAAGGTTTCGCAGAGGACGCAAAAGAAGATCGAAGAAATCTTCTTGGTTTCTTTCGCGTCTTCTGCGTCATCTTGGTTTTCCTTCTGCGTCCGGAAGTCCGGTCCCGCTTTTACTTGGCCTTTCCAGGGTCCTTCACGCCCTTGATGACGTCGAACTCGACGTTGTACAGCTGCCCGTCCTTCTTCTCGACCTTGCGCAGGTACACGTCCTGCACCACGTCGCGGGTCTGCGCGTCGATCAGCACCTGGCCGCGCGGGCTCTCGAAGATCTGGCCCTTCATCTTCTCCAGCAGCGCGGTGCCGTCGCCCTTGCCGCCGGTGGCCTTGAGCGCTTCGTAGATCACGCGCATGCCGTCGTAGCCACCGATGGCCATGAAGTTGGGGCGCATCTTGGGATTGGCCTTCTCGAAGGCCTCGACGAACTTCTTGTTCATCGCCGACGGGTGCGCGGCCGAGTAGTGGTGCGAGGTGACCACGCCCAGCGCGCCGTCGCCCATGTCGTTGAGCTGGTCGTCGTCCGTCACGTCGCCGGTCGCGATCAGCCGGATGCCGGCCTTGTCCATGCCGCGTTCGAGGAACTGCTTCATCACCGCCGCGCCCGCGCCCGAGGGCACGAACACGAACAGCGCATCGGGCTTGGTGTCGCGCACCTTCTGGAGGAAGGGCGCGAAGTCGGGGTTGCGCAGCGGCACGCGCAGCTTGTCGAGCACCTTGCCGCCGTTGAGCTGGAAGCGCTCGCTGAAGAACTTCTCGGCGTCGTTGCCGGGGCCGTAGTCGGCCACCAGCGTGACCACGGTCTTGATGCCGTTCTTGGGCGCCCAGTCGCCCATGGGCACCGACACCTGCGGCAGCGTGAAGCCCGAGCGCACGATGTAGGGCGAGGCCTCGGTGATGCTGGAGGTGGCCGCGGCCATCACGAGCTGGGGCGTCTTCGACTGGGTGGCGATGGGCGCCACGGCCAGTGCCAGCGGCGTCAGGCCGAAGCCGGCGAGCACGCCGACCTTGTCGTTCACCACCAGCTCCTGCGCCAGGCGCTTGGTCACGTCGGGCAGGCCGGTGTCGTCCTTGACGATCAGCTCGATCTTGCGGCCGGCCACGGTGTCGCCGTTCTGGGCCATGTACAGGCGCGCGGCCGCTTCGATCTGGCGGCCGGTGGACGCCGATTGGCCGGTCATGGGCAGGATCAGGCCGATCTTGAAGGGCGTGGTCTGCGCCTGCGCGGCGAAAGGCAGGGCCAGTGCGATGGCGGCCAGGCCTGCGGCCTGGACCAGATGGCGACGTTGCATGGTTGTCTCCTGAGGAATATGGAATGCCGTAACCGGCGTCATTGTGAACACGCCCGGGCGCGCCGACTTCGCGGCAATCCCCTAGGCGACCGATGCTGCGGCGGCATTGTGCGCGAACACCATGCACGATGTGCGGTGATCGCGCAACAGGACGGGGCGGCCGGCATGTCCCCCCGTGCCGCACACCCAGGAAACGCATGTGGGCATGCCCCCGGGCTCGCGCCCTGGCCCGAGAGATCCCGCACCGGCTGGAGTGATCGGCTCGGCATCGCGGCCTCAGGCGTCCGGGCGGTAGGCGGAGTCGAGCGTGAGCGTGCCCACGGCGCGCGACACGCAGGCGCAGATGCGCGTGTTCGCCGCTTTCTCGTGGGCGCCGAGGAACACGTCGCGGTGGTCGAGCTCCCCGTCCAGGGCCAGCACGTCCATCGTGCACAGGCCGCATTCGCCGCGCTTGCAGTCCGAGAGCGTCTGCACACCGGCCGCCTCGAGTGCGTCGAGCAGCGTGCTGTCGGCCGGCACGGTGATCGTCAGGTCGTGGCGCGGAATGCGCACCTGGAAGGCCTGCGTGGGCAGCCGGCCGCTGCTGCCGAAGGTCTCGAAGCGCAGGTCCTCGAGCGGGCGGCCGGCCGCCTGCCAGGCGCGCTTGATCGCTTCCAGCATCGGCACCGGGCCGCAGGTGTAGAGCTGGCCGCCGGGCGGCAGCGCGGCGATGGCGGCGTCGAAGTCGATGGCGGTCGCGCCTTCGTGGGCCGACACCCGCTCGCCCAGCGCCGCCCGCAGTTGCGGCAGGTAGCCGAGCTCGCCCGCATGGCGCGCGCCGTAGAGCATCCGCACCGGCACGCCGGTGCGTTGCGCATGGGCACCGAGGCGCTGCGCCATCCCCACCAGCGGCGTGATGCCGATGCCACCGGCCACCAGCAGGTAGCCGGGCGCGGCCAGGTCGAGCGCGAAGTGGTTCTGCGGCGCGCTGACCTGCAGGCGGTCGCCGACGCCCAGCCGCCACATCGCCAGCGAACCGCCGCGGCCGTCGTCGAGCCGCTTCACCGCGATGCGCCAGCACCGGCCGTCACCCTCGCCGACCAGCGAGTACGAGCGGGTCTGTAGCCTGCCCTGTGCGGTCATCACCTGCACCTGCAGGTGGGCGCCGGGCTCATGGACGCTGGCGAAGCCGCCGTCGGGGCGCAGTTCGAATTCGCGCACGGTGGGTGTGACGTCGCGCAGCGCGACGAGCTGCGCCTGCAGCCATTGGAGATCGCTTTTCATCCGAGGGCACCCAGGGGAACCGGCGGCCGCTCAGCCGCGGCGGCGGATCAGCTGCACGCCGGGCAAGGGGCGCTGCGCGGCGGTGGGCGTGCCATGCAGCGCCTCGCGCAGGTTGCGCCGCGCGATGCGGCTGTGCTCGCGCATCAGCGCCTCGGCACGCGAGCCCTCGCCCGACTCGATGGCGTCGAGCACCTGGACGTGCTGGTCCTGCGCGATCACCAGCATGTCGCGCGCGGCCGGCGCATTCGCCTGCACGATGACGAAGCCCGAGGGCGAGGCGAAGGGCAGCTTGACCACGCGCTCCAGCTGCTGCGCGATGACCGGGCTGCCCGCCATCTCGCACAGCAGCGCATGGAAGCGCTCGTTGTGCGTCACGTAGCGCGAGAGGGCGGCGTCGTCGAGCGCGGGCTCGCGCAGCAGCTCGTCGATGCGGCTCAGGCAGGCGCGCGCCTCGCGCAGCACCACCGGCGCCGCGCCGCGCTCGGCCGCGAGCCGCGCGACCAGGCCTTCGAGCGTGCCGCGCAGCTCGATGGCGTCGGCCACGTCGCGTTCGGAAAAAGTGCGCACCGCATAGCCGCCGTTGGGCAGCGCTTCCAGCAGGCCTTCCTGTTCGAGCCGCATCAGCGCGGTGCGCACCGGCGTGCGCGACACGCCGAGCTGCTCGGCGATGGCCACTTCGGCGATGCGCGCACCGCCGGGCAGCTCGCCCGCGAGGATCATTTCGCGCAGCCGCAGCTGCGCCTTCACGGCCTGCGAGCTGCCGCTGTCGCCGGGCTCGGCGGCGGGAGGAACGGCTGCCACCTTCATGCGACCTGCCCCTCGGCGGCGTGGATCGGGATCGCGGCGCGCGCCGGCCGCTCCTTCTCGACCATGCGCTCGATCAGCTTGCGCGCCCACATCGAACCGGCGTCGATGTTGAGGTTGTAGAACCGGTGGTCGGGGTGGTCGTCCATGGCCTTCTGCTGCGCCTCGAGCACCAGTTCGTCCTCGCGGAAGATGCCCGAGACGCCTTCGCGCAATTCGTGCGTGAGGCGCTGCTCGCCGATGCAGTAGTTGCGCGAGAAGGCCCAGAAGTACAGGCAGGTCTTGTCGGTCTCGGGCGTGATGGTGTTGAGCACGTAGCCGTTGACGCCCTTGCTGCGGTCGCCCGGGTGCTCGCCCTTCGGCACCGCCCCGCTGCCGGCCTCGGCCACGCCGACGTCGATGTTCACCGTGCACGGCCCTTCGAAACGGATGATCTGCCAGCGGTCGACCTTGCCGGTGTAGCCGCGCGCGTGGCGGATCTGGCTGCCCCAGAAGGGCGGCGGGTCGATGTCCTCCATCCAGCGCGTGACGGTGGCCGAGCGGTCGCCGTGCGTGGCGACGAAGGGCGCCTCCGCCACTGCGCGGTTGCCGATGGACGAGCCGTGCACGAAGGTCTCGTGCGTGAGGTCCATCAGGTTGTCGACCACCAGGCGGTAGTCGCAGTTCACGCGGATCATCTTGCCGTCGCCGGCCCAGGCCGGGTCGTCGTTCCAGTGCATGTCGGGCACCAGCGCCGGGTCGGCCTTGGCCGGGTCGCCGGGCCAGATCCAGACGAAGCGGTGCTTCTCCACCGCCGGAAAGCTGCGCACGCAGGCCGAGGGATTGAGCGTCTCCTGGCTCGGCATGTGGGTGCAGCGGCCCTGGCTGTTGTAGACCAGGCCGTGGTAGCCGCAGACCAGCTCGTCGCCCTCGAGGCGACCCAGCGACAGCGGCATCAGCCGGTGCCAGCAGGCGTCTTCCAGCACCGCCACCTGGCCGTCGGTGCGGCGGAACAGCACCAGCTTCTGGTTGCAGACGGTGCGCGGCAGCAGCGCGTGGCGCACTTCCACGTCATAGGCGGCGGCGTACCAGGCGTTCAGCGGAAAGGCACTCGTGGGCGTTTTCATGAATACTCAATGTATACAGAAATTCCGAAAAATCCAGTGCTTCAACGCATTTCAAGGGTAAGTACCGAGCCTTCTGTACACATCATCCTCCGCCCCGGAGGCGATACGATGCTGCGCTCGTTCCCCATCCGACGGAGACCTCCCATGTCACAGCACGCCGCCCTCCCCGCCCGCTACGACCATGTCGGCAGCTTCCTGCGCCCCCAATACCTGCTCGAAGCCCGCGAGCAGAAAGCCAAGGGCGCCATCACGCCCGAGCAGCTGCGCACGGTCGAAGACCGGGCCATCACCGAGATCGTGCAGTTCCAGCAGGACGTGGGCCTCAAGAGCATCACCGACGGCGAGTTCCGCCGCACCTACTTCCACATCGACTTCCTCGACCAGCTGGGCGGCGTGAAGACCGACATCCCGGTCACGGTCCGCAAGCCCGATGGCCGCGAGGAACTCGCGCCGCCGGTGCTGCGCGTGATCGACAAGGTCCGGCACGCGAAGAACATCCAGCTGGCCGACTTCGAGTACCTCCAGAGTCAGGTGGCCGCCGGCCGCACGCCCAAGGTGACCATCCCCTCGCCCACCATGCTGCATTTCCGCGGCGGACGCGCCGGCATCAGCAAGGTCGCGTATCCCGAGCTCGACCCGGTGTTCTACGACGACGTGGCCCAGGCCTATGGCGACGAGCTGCGCTCGCTGGCCGCGGCCGGCTGCACCTACGTGCAGATGGACGACACCAACCTCGCCTACCTCTGCGACGAGCACATGCGCGAGGCGGCCCGCCAGCGCGGCGACGACCCCAACGAGCTGCCGCACCGCTATGCCGCCTTCATCAACAAGGTGGTGGCGCAGAAGCCGCCCGGCATGCTGCTGGCCATGCACCTGTGCCGCGGCAACTTCAAGAGCACGCACGCTGCGGCCGGCAACTACGAGCCGGTGGCCGAGGCGCTCTTGAAGGAGATGGACCTGGACGCCTACTTCATGGAGTACGACGACGCGCGTTCGGGCGACTTCAAGCCGCTGCGCTACCTGCCCAAGGGCAAGACCGTGGTGCTGGGCCTGGTGACCACCAAGTTCGGCGAGATGGAAGACAAGGACGAACTCAAGCGCCGCATCGACGACGCCGCGAAGTACGTGCCGCTCGAGCAGCTCGCGCTGTCGCCGCAATGCGGCTTCTCGAGCACGGTGCACGGCAACAACATCGCGGTCGAGGCGCAGCGCAACAAGCTGCGGCTGGTGATCGAGACGGCGCGCGAGGTCTGGGGCACAGACTAAGGCCCCTGTCCGCGTCAGCGCTCAGCCAGGCGTGTCGGCAAAGGCCCGCTGCAGCGCCTCACGCACCGTGTGGGCCACGCCCTCGCGGCTGCCCTTGCGCCAGACCAGGTGCAGCTCGGATTCCAGCGCCGCGTGGGGCTGCAGCGCGCGGAAGGCCACGTGGGCATAGCCCAGGCGTTGCGCCGATGCGGGCACCAGCGCCACGCCCATGCCGGCATCGACCAGCGACAGGATCGAGTGCGTGTGGCTCAGCGTCTGCACGGTCTCGGGCGCCACGCCTTCGGCGCGCAGGCGCCCGGCGATGAGTTCGTAGAGATAGCGCGTCTCCGACGGACAGAATTCGATGAAGGGCTGGCCCTGCAGGGCCGACAGCGGCATCGCCGGCCCCTCGGCCAGCGCATGGCCGCGCGGCGCGGCCAGCACCAGCGGCTCGCGCATCAGCGTGCTCGCGTCGGCGAAGCTGCGCGGCACGAAGGGCCGCACGATGCCGAGCTCGATGCGGTCGCCGGCCAGCGCGTCGAGCTGGTCGGTGGTCTGCATCTCGCGCAGCATCACCTGCACCTCGGGCAATGCGGTGCGCAGCGCGAGCAGCACCGTCGGCAGGACCGAGAAGCTGGCCGCCGCGATGAAGCCCAGCGTCACGCTGCCGGCGTCGGCCCGCATCGCGCGGCGCGCGGCCAGCGCCGCGGCCTGGCTGCGGCGCAGGATGTCCTCGGCCTCGCGCAGGAACACGCTGCCCGCCGGCGTGAGCCGCACCGTGCCGCCCGCGCGCTCGAGCAGGCGCGCGCCCACCTCGTGCTCGAGCAGCTGGATCTGCCGCGTGAGCGGCGGCTGGGTCATGTTCAGCAGGACGGCGGCGCGACCGAAATGGAGTTCGGTCGCGACGGCCACGAAGCAGCGGAGTTGGGAGAGCTGGAACACGATTCAGTTTTTGAATGGCGGCATCGCCTGATTGGATTGGACGCGATCGTCGCCGGTTTCTAGAGTCGCCACTCGGCTTTCATGATTCTGGAGACAAGCGATGAGTTTCTTTCACGGCGCGGACCTGCGCCAGGCGCTGAACGGCATTTCGGGCATTCTGGTCACCCCCTTCGACGCGAACGACGCGATCGCGCCCGCACCGCTGCAACCGGTGGTCGACCGCGCCATCGCGGCCGGCGTGCAGGTGCTGGTGGCCAACGGCAACACCAGCGAGTTCTACGGCCTGCAGGCGCACGAGGCCGAACAGGCGGTGCGCATCTCGGCCGACTGCGTGCGCGGCCGCGTGCCGCTCCTGGCCGGCATCGGCCGCAGCGTGCACGAAGCCTGCGCGCTGGCCCGGGTCTCGCGCGCGGCCGGCGCCGATGCGCTGATGGTGCACCAGCCACCGGACCCCTTCGTGTCGCCGCGCGGCGTGCTGGCCTATGTGCAGCGCATCGCCGAGGCCGGCGAGGGACTGCCGCTGGTGCTCTACCTGCGCAACGAGAACATCGGGCTCGACGCGATCGAGGCCCTGTGCCGCGTGCCCGAGGTGGTCGGCGTGAAATGGGCCTCGCCCACGCCGCTGGTGCTGGCACAGGCGATGCGCCGCACCGCCGACCGGCAGCTGGCCTGGGTCGGCGGGCTGGCCGAGGTCTGGGCACCGCCCTTCTATGCGGTCGGTGCGCGCGGCTTCACCTCGGGACTGATCAACGTGATGCCCGAGCGCTCGGTGGCAATCTACAACGCACTGGAGGACGCCAACCACGCGCGTGCCATGCGGCTCATCGACGAGATGCTGCCCTTCGAGGAACTGCGCGCGCAGGAGAACAACGGCACCAACGTGACCGTGGTCAAGACCGCGCTGCAGATGATGGGCAACGACTGCGGCGCCACCCGCGCGCCCTCGGCCTGGCCGCTCACCGATGCACAGCAACAGTCGCTGCATGCGCTGCTGCAGGGCTGGCAGCTCACCCGCTGAGCCCGCCTCCGTCTCTTTCTCTCGCGCACCCCATAACGATTAAGGACAAACCATGAAACTGCGTCGCTCCCTGCTGCTCTTCGCCGCCCTGCTGCCCCTGGGCAGCGCGGCCCTGGCCCAGGCCTATCCCGCCCGGCCCATCACCATCGTGCTCGGCTCCACCGCCGGCAGCGCCACCGACGGCCTGGCGCGCGCCATCGCGGCCGAGGTCACCAAGTCCAGCGGCCAGCCGGTGATCGTCGACAACCGGGCCGGCGCCTTCGGCGGCATCGCGGCGCAGTACACGGCCAACGCGCAGCCCGACGGCTACACGTTGTTCATGACCACCAACACCACGCAGTCGGCCAACCCGCACCTGCTGAAGAAGCTCAGCTACGACCCGATCAAGGACTTCGCGCCGGTGGCGCTGCTGGCGCGCGGCTACCTGGCGCTGGTGGTCAACCCCAAGGTCAAGGCGAACAACGTGGCCGAGCTGGTGGCGCTCGCCAAGAGCGCGCCGGGCAAGCTCAACTACGGCTCGGGCAGTTCGTCGGCGCAGGTGGCGACCGAGCTGTTCCAGCAATCGACCGGCACCAAGTTCACCTACGTGCCCTACAAGGCCAACCCGCCGGCCGTGCTGGACCTGGTGGGCGGGCAGATCGACCTGATGATCGTCGACCTCACGACCAGCCTGCCCCAGGTCAAGGCCGGCAAGCTGCGCGCGCTGGGCATCAGCAGTGCGAAGCCCTCGCCGCTGGTGCCCGAGGTGCCGACCATTGCCACCTCGCTGCCCGGCTACGAGTTCGGCTACTGGAACGCGCTCTATGCACCGGCGAAGACGCCCGCGCCGGTGGTGCAGCGGCTCAGCGAACTCATGCGCGACGCGCTGGCCACGCCCTCGGTGCGCCAGGCGATCGAGAAGACCGGGCAGGAAGTCGCGTTCGCGCCGCCCGAGGAACTGGCGAAGTTCCAGCTGGCGGAGCTGGACCGCTGGGGTCGGATCATCAAGGCCGCGGGCATCGAACCCGAGTGAGCGTTCCCCACCTGCGGATGCTTTCACCGCGGTGTCCCTGGCACTTCACTGGGTAGTGCGAGGAGTTTTGCGCGGGCCGGTTAATCTCTGCGGACATGCCGCACCTGCTCCAGCCCTGGCTGCCCTCGCCCTCCCAGCATTTCCTGGTCGTGACCTTCGCGCTGCTCGTCTATGTGCTGACGACGCGGGCGCGGCGCGAGCAGCGGGCGCCGACCACGGCCATCGCCTGGGTCATGGGGCTGCTGCTGATTCCCTACGTCACGCTGCCGATCTACCTGTTGTTCGGCCAGCGCAAGCTGCGGCCGGTGGGCGCGCCGCGGCCACCGCGCACGCTGCCGGCGGGCCATTGGGCGGCCGAGCTCATCGAGAGCTTCGGCCTGGCCGCCCCCGGGCGCTGCGCGCCGCGCTTCCATGCCGACGGGGCCGCGGCGCGCGATGCGCTGTGGCAGGTGATCGACGGCGCGCGCACGCGGCTCGACGTCTGCACCTTCATCATCGGCGACGACACGCTGGGCCACGAGGTCGTGACCCGGCTCACGCGCCGCGCCCGCGACGGCGTGCAGGTGCGCGTGCTGCTCGACGGCTTCGGCGCGCTCACGCTGCCGGCCCACCACTTCGATGCGCTGCGTTCGGCCGGCGGCACGGTGGCGGTGTTCCGTCCGCTGTTCAGCCTGCGGCGCAACGGCCCGCGCAACCTGCGCAACCACCGCAAGCTGGTGATCGCCGACGACCGCTGGCTCTGGTCGGGCGGGCGCAACCTGGCGGGCGAGTACTTCACCGGCAACGACGAGCATCCGGTGCCCTGGCGCGACCTGTCCTTCGACCTGCACGGCAGCGTGGCCGAGGCCGCGGCGGTGCAGTTCGAGCACGACTGGTCCTCGGTGCGCGACACCACGCCGCGCGACATCCCGCCCAGCGCGACCGACACCCAGCGCGAAGACGGCACGCTGGCGCAGTTCCTGCCCAGCGGCCCCGACCAGACCGAAGACACGGCGCACGCGCTGCTGATCGACGCCTGCTTCCGCGCCGAGCACCGCATCCTGGCCATCACGCCCTACTTCGTGCCCGACGACGGGTTGCGCGATGCGCTGCGCCTGGCCGCGCGGCGCGGCGTGCAGGTGACCATCGCGGTGCCGGAATGTTCGAACCACCGGCTGGCCGATTTCGTGCGCGCGCGGGCGATGCGCGACCTGGCCGGCGCGGGCGTGACCTTCCGCATGCTGCCCTTCATGGCGCATGCCAAGGCGGTGGTGGTCGACGAGCAACTGGCGCTGTGCGGCTCGATCAACCTCGACCTGCGCAGCCTGCTGCTCAACCACGAGGCGGCGGTGGTGTTCTACGGCCGCGCGCCCATCGACTGGCTGGCGCAGTGGATCGAGACCACGGCCTCGGCCGGCGCGCCCTACCGTGCGCGAAGGCCGGGCCTGCTGCGCGACCTGGCCGAAGGCCTGTTGCTCACCATCGCCTTCCAGCTCTGAGCCTCAGCGCCTGGCGGCCTTGGCCGCCTTCGCCTTCTGCGCGTCCTCGATCGGCTTGAGCGGCTTCGGCGCCTTGCCGTTCTTGCCGGGCGCCTCCGCCGGCGGCACCTGCACCTCGGGCTTGTTGGTGTAGCTCGCGTTGCCCAGCCCGGTGCCGATGGTCAGGATGGCCCAGTGCTTGACGTCGCGCATGAAGGGCAGTTCGCTCAGGCCCTGCACCACTGCATCGTTGTGCAGCCGTGCGGTGGTGGGCGCGCCGCCGATGGTGGGCAGGCGCTTGCAGAGTTCGCTGGGCAGGTGGAAGGTGTCGCTCTCCCAGTCGCCCGGCAGGTTCTGGGTGCCGGCCGCGATCGAGCCGTCGGTGCGGATGCGGCCCGGGCAGGCGATGCCGACGAAGGGCGCGAGCCGCACGCCCTTGGCCGCGCAGTGGTCGATGAGCTCCTGCAGCATCTGCGCCAGCCGCTCGACCAGCCCGCTGCGGCTGGGCTTGTCGTCGGCATGGCGCCACTTCATGCGCCGCACCACCTTGGCCATCGACAGGTCGGGCGCCTTGCGCAGCCGCGTCTTCACGATGCCGCAGCGCAGGTTGGTGCCGCCGATGTCGACCGCGAGGATCGCGTCGTAGGCCGCCAGCATGTCAGGCGGCACCAGGTGCACCCAGCCGATCAGGCCGCCGTCGTCGACCTCGTGCGACAGCCGCGCCAGCGGCACCCGCACCTTCATCTCCTGCAGGATCGCCGCGGCCTGCAGGATCGCGCGCTCGCCCACGTCGCTCTCGGGAAAGCCGCCGCCGATCACGATGCGCTCGACCTTCTGCCAGGAAGGTTCGCGCAGGAAGCGCCGCGTGACGTGCGCCAGTTCCTCGGCGAACTCCTCGATCGCGCCGTGCAGCACGTCGGAGGCCTCGGAACCGTTGCGCGTGAGCATGCGGTCGAGCGCCTTCTTGCTCAGGTCGCGCGAGGGCAAGGGCCCCATCGGGTCCTCGCCGCCGTTCTTGCGCCGGCGCTTGCGCCACTGCTCGAGCAGGGCGCGGAAGGCGGTCTGGCTGGCCTGGTCGCCGGCAAAGCCGTCCTGGCTGTCGCGCACCTGCAGGCTGTAGCCGTCGACCAGCACCGAGGGAAGCTCGCGCGCGCCATGTTCGGCGGCAAGGTGGGACGGCACGGTCGATGGGGCCATGGGTGCTTTCGATGGAAGTGGGATGCATCGAATGTGGCCGCGATGGCCCCTGGCACGCATCGGCGCGGCGCACGAACGGCTGTAGGAGCGCGGCCTGACCGATACACTGGGCCGATGCGCCTGCCCACGCTCCGCCATGTCTGGTGCCTCTTCATGGTCTGCCTGGGGATGGCCCTGAGCCTGCCTGCCGTCGCCCAGGCCGAGCGCGACAACCTGCGCATCGGCTCCAAGCGCTTCACCGAGTCCTACATCCTGGCCGAACTGCTGGCCCAGAGCGCGGCGCCGCACACGGCCGCGCCGCCCGTGGTGCGCCAGGGGCTGGGCAACACCTCGATCGTCTACGAGGCGCTGCGCTCGGGCGCGATCGACCTGTACGCCGAGTACACCGGCACCATCGCGCTCGAGATCCTGCAGGGCGCGGCGACGATGACGCGCGAGGAGATGAACGTCCGGCTCGCGCCGCTGGGCCTGGGCGTGGCCATTCCGCTGGGCTTCAACGACGGCTATGCGCTGGCCATGCGCGCGGCCGATGCCGACCGGCTGCAGCTGCGCACCCTGAGCGACCTCGCGCGCCACCCCGAGCTCAAGCTGGGCCTCTCGAACGAGTTCATCGGCCGTGCCGACGGCTGGCAGGGGCTGGCCGCGCGCTACGGCTTCGCGCAGAAGCCCACGGGCCTCGACCACGGCCTGGCCTACGACGCCATCGCCGCGAAGCAGGTCGACGTGATCGACATCTACACCACCGACGCCAAGATCGAGCACCTGGGCCTGCGCGTGCTGAGCGACGACCGCAGCTACTTCCCGCACTACGACGCGATCGTGCTGCACCGGCTCGACCTGCCGGCGCGGCTGCCGCAGGCCTGGGCCGCGCTGCAGAAGCTCGAGGGCCGCGTCGACGAGCGCGCCATGATCGCGATGAACGCGCGCGCCGAGCTGCAGGGCGCGGCCTTCGACACCATCGCGCGAGACTTTCTGGCCGGCGGCACCGCCCCCTCGGCCCCGCGCGGCTTCGTGGCCAAGCTGTTCGGCAACGACCTGGGCCGGCTCGCGCGCCAGCACCTGCTGCTGGTCGCGGTGTCGGTGGGCCTGGCGATCCTGATCGCCGTGCCGATCGCGATCCTGGTGGCGCCGCATGCCCGCACCCGCGCCATGGTGCTGGGTGCCGCGGGCCTGCTGCAGACCGTGCCTTCGCTCGCGCTGCTGGCGGTGCTGATCTCGCTGCTCGGGATCATCGGCACCGGGCCGGCGCTGATCGCGCTCACGCTCTATTCGCTGCTGCCCATCATGCGCAACACCGTCACCGGCCTGGGCGAGGTGCGCAGCGGCCTGCGCGACGCCGGCACCGCGCTGGGCATGACGCCCGCGCAGAACCTGCGGCTGGTGGTGCTGCCGCTGGCCATGCCCACGTTGATCGCGGGCGTGCGCACCGCCACCGCGATCGCCATCGGCACCGCCACCATCGCGGCCTTCATCGGCGCGGGCGGCTTCGGCGAACGCATCGTGACCGGGCTGGCGCTCAACGACCGGCAGCTGCTGCTGGCCGGCGCGCTGCCCGCGGCCGCGCTGGCGCTCGCGAGCGAGCTGGTGTTCGAGGCCATCGAGCGGCTGCTGGTGCGGCGCGCGCCGGCCCCGCCCGCGGCCGCCTAGCGGCTACTTGGCGGCCGCGGGCGAAGAGGCGACGAAGGCACCCGATTGGGCCAGGGCCGCCACGCGCTCGCCTTCCTGCGCGATCACGCGGCGGAACGGCGCCGGGCCGCTCTCGGCCTCGCCCGGCCCCTGTGCCGCCAACAGCGCGAGCCGGCTCTTGAAGTCGGCGCTCGACACCACGGCCGTGAGCGCGCTCGTGAGCTTGGCCATGGCTTCGCCCGGCGTGCCCTTGGGCGCGAGCAGGCCGTTCCAGATGCTCAGGTCGAAGGCCGGCAGGCCGGCCTCGGCGAAGGTGGGGATCTCCGGATGCTGGGCGAGCCGCGCGCCGCCCGTGACCGCGATGGCCTTGACCCGGCCGTCCTTGTGCAGCGGCAGCATGGTCACGGTCTGGTCGATCACCGCGTCGATGGTGCCGGCCATCAGGTCGCTCAGCGCCGGGCCGGAGCCGCGGTACTGGATCATCTCGGCCTTCACCCCGGCCTGCTGCAGGAACAGCGCCTCGGCCAGGTGCGCGGTGGTGCCCGGGCCGCCCGAGCCGAAGTTGATCTTGCCCGGCGCCTTCTTCATCTTGTCGACCAGCGCGGGCAGCTGCGTCACGCCGGTCGCGTTGCTGACCGACAGCACCATCGGCACCTTGGCGATGATGCCGATCGGCTCCAGGTCGTTCGCCGGGCTGTAGGCCGACTTGGGGTAGAGGTGCGGCAGGATCAGCAGCGACTGGTTGATGAACAGCAGCACGCTGCCGTCGGCCGGCGAGCGCAGGAACTTCTGCATGCCGACCAGGCCGCCCGCGCCGGTGACGTTCTCCACCACCACCGAGCGCTCGAGCCGCGCCCCGAGCGCCGTCGCCGTGAGCCGCGCCAGCGCATCCGAACTGCCGCCGGGCGGCACGGTGACGATCATCGTGATCGGGCGGTCGGCCGCGGCCTGGGCCTGCGCCTGCGAAGTGGCGGCGACACCGAGGCCGAGCGCGATGAGGGTGGTGATGGCGGATCTTCTGAACACTTGCTGTCTCCTTCTGTTCTGATGTCTTGTGGCGATGTGCGAGCGTTTCCGCCAACACATCACATCAATTTATCATACAAGTCCAGGCGCCAAGCTTCGACTTCGGGCGATGGCACCGGGAATTACCCTCAGCGATCGCGCCAAGTCGTCTGATATATTCATCATACAACTCACTGCATTTCCACACTCTCTCCCCCAAGCCACCATGCAAACTTACGACATCGCGACCATCGAAGGCGACGGCATCGGACCCGAGGTCTGCCAGTCGGCCGTGTCGGTGCTCACCGAAGCCTGCGGCACCCAGCGCCTGCGCTTCACCCAGCTCGACGGCGGCGCGGCGCACTACGTCAAGACCGGCGCGGTGCTGCCCGACGACACCTACGCCGCCTGCAAGGCTTCGCACGCGATCCTGCACGGCGCCGCGGGCCTGCCCGGCGTCACCTACGCCGACGGCACCGAGGTCGGCAACGACCTGCACCTGCAGCTGCGCTTCCGGCTCGACCTGTTCGCCAACGTGCGCCCGATCCGGCTCTACAGCGGCGTGCAGTCGCCGCTGCGCGACTGGCAGCCGGGCCAGATCGACTACGTGATCGTGCGCGAGAACACCGAGGGCCTCTATGCGAGCCGCGGCGGCGGCGTCAACCTGCGCGGCGAGGTCGCGACCGACACGCTGGTGGTCACACGCAAGGGCGTGGAGCGGGTGGCGCGCTTCTGCTTCGAGCTGTCGCGCCGCCGCCAGGGCGCGCCGCGCGACGGCCAGCGCCGCGTGACGGTCTGCGACAAGGCCAACATCCTGCGCACCTACGCCTTCTTCCGCGCGGTCTGCGACGAGGTGGCGCGCGAGTACGACGACGTGCAGATCGACTACGCCTATGCCGACGCGATCACCGTGCACATGCTCAAGAAGCCCGACTTCTACGACGTGATCGTGGCCGAGAACATGTTCGGCGACATCATCTCGGACTTGGGCGCGGGCACCGTGGGCGGCCTGGGCATCGCGGCCTCGGCCGAGCTGGGCGAGACCCACGGCCTGTTCCAGGGCGCGCACGGCTCGGCCCCCGACATCGCGGGCCAGAACGCCGCCAGCCCGCTCGCGACCATCCTCTCGGGCGCGCTGATGCTGCGCTGGCTGGGCGAGCAGCACGGGGACGAGGCGCTCAAGCGCGATGCCGACCGCGTGGAGCAGGCGGTGGAAGCGGTGCTGGCCGCGGGCCAGACCGTGCCACGCGACCTGGGCGGCAGCGCCAGCTGCACCGACATCACCGCGGCGGTGTGCCGGCAGCTGGCGCGCTGAGCGCTGAGCGCTGAGCGCTACGGAAACACCTGAACCGCGGCACCCGGCGCCCACGCCGGGTACTTCTGCGTGGCCGCCAGCCATGCCTGGCTGGCCGTCAACGCCGCCAGCCATTGCGCCAGCGCAGGCCAGGGCTGCGCCGCGAACCAGTCGGCATCGACCTGCGCGAACTGGCGCACGAAGGGCGCGATCGCCATGTCGGCCAGCGTGGGCCGGTCGCCGAACAGGTGCGAGCCACACGCCAGGCGCTGGTCCAGGGCCTGAAGGAACAGCGCACCCCCGGCCCGCTGCTGCAGCGCATCGACGCCTTCGAAGCGGTTCGGGTACTTGTAGCGGTCGAGCTGCTGCTTGAAGGCGCCGTCGCATTGCGCGACCAGCGCCAGCATGGCCTCGAGCGTCTCGCGCGGGGGCTGCAGCCAGGCCTGCGGATCGTGGCGCGCCAGCGCCCACTGCATGATGTCCAGGCTCTGGTCGATCACCTGCCCGCCGGGCAGCACCAGCACCGGCACCGTGGCCTTGGGCGAGGCCTCGATCAGCGCCGCAGGCTTGTTCCGCAGCACCACTTCGCGCAGCTCGCAGCGCGTGCCGCTCGCCAGCAGCGCGAAGCGCGCCCGCATCGCATAGGGGCAGCGCCGGAAGGAATAGAGCACCGGCAGCGCCGCGCTGCCCACGCCGGTCTCAGGCAAGGGTGTAGGCCGTCTTCACCGTGGTGAAGAACTCCTGCGCGTAACGGCCCTGCTCGCGCGGGCCGTAGCTCGAGCCCTTGCGGCCGCCGAAGGGCACGTGGTAGTCCACGCCCGCGGTCGGCAGGTTGACCATCACCATGCCCGCCTGGCTGTGGCGCTTGAAATGCGTCGCGTACTTCAGGCTGGTGGTCGCGATGCCCGCCGACAGGCCGAACTCGGTGTCGTTGGCCGTGGCCAGCGCCTCTTCGTAGCCCTTGACGCGGATCACGCTGGCCACCGGGCCGAACACTTCCTCGCGGTTGATGCGCATGCCCGCGCCCGATTCGCTGAACAGCGCCGGCGCCATGTAGAAGCCCTCGGTGTCGCGCTTCAGGCGCTCGCCGCCGGCGGCCAGCACCGCACCTTCGCTCTTGCCGATCTCGATGTAGCTCAGGTCCTGCTCGAGCTGGCTCAGGCTCGACACCGGCCCGATGTCCGTGCCCTGCGCCAGCGCATCGCCGACCTTGATCTTCTCCATCCGGGCCTTCATGGCCGCGATGAACTGCGGGTAGATGCCGTCGGTGACGATCAGCCGGCTCGAGGCGGTGCAGCGCTGGCCGGTGGAATAGAAGGCGCTCTGCACGCTGAGCTCCACCGCCTGCGCGAGGTCGGCGTCGTCCAGGATCACCTGCGGGTTCTTGCCGCCCATCTCCAACTGCACCTTCTTGTGGTTGGTGGCGCACTGGACCGCGATGCCGCGACCCACGCCCACCGAGCCGGTGAAGCTGATCGCATGCACGCCCGGGTGCGCCACCAGCGCATTGCCGATCACGCTGCCGCGGCCCATCACCAGGTTGAACACGCCCGCCGGGATGCCCGAGCGGCTGATGATCTCGGCCAGCGCCCAGGCGCTGCCGGGCACCAGGTCGGCCGGCTTCAGCACCACGCAGTTGCCGAAGGCCAGCGCGGGTGCGATCTTCCAGGCCGGGATCGCGATCGGGAAGTTCCAGGGCGTGATCAGGCCCACCACGCCCACCGGTTCGCGCGTGATCTCGACGCCGATGTGGGGGCGCACCGAAGGCAGCGTCTCGCCCGACAGGCGCAGGCATTCGCCGGCGAAGAACTTGAAGATCTGGCCCGCGCGGGTGGCCTCGCCGATGCCTTCGGCGCGGGTCTTGCCCTCTTCGCGCGCCAGCAGCGTGCCCAGCTCTTCCTTGCGCGCCAGGATCTCGGCGCCGATCTTGTCGAGCGCGTCCGAGCGCGCCTGGATGCTGCCCGTGGCCCAGGCCGGGAAGGCCGCAGTGGCCGCGGCCACGGCCGCATCGACGTGCGATGCGTCGCCCTGCGTGTATTCGGCGATGGTGTCGCCCAGGTTCGACGGGTTCAGGTTCGGGCTGTAGCTGTGGCCCTTCTTCCATTCGCCGCCGATCAGGTTGTCGTGTTGTTGCATGGTCTCGTCCTCGGATGGATGGGGAAGCGCGCCGGCATGCCGTGCGCGGGGGCGGTCAGGGGGGTGGGCAAGCTTAACGCGGGACCCCGGTGTGCGCAGGCTCCGGCGTGGATCGTCCCCGCGGATGCCCCCCCTGAACCGGCGCCGTCAGACCGCGCGCAGCGCCGCGCGATGGGCCTGCAGGAACGCGCGCAGCGAGGTCGGCTCGGCCCCCGGCAGCGCCTTCAGCAAGGCACGCAGGTCGCTGCCGCGAATCTCCATCTCGCCCCGCGCCGTGGCGCCGTCGATGCCCGCGAACAGCGCCGCCATGCCGGGCGAGGCGCCGCAGCGTGCCCAGGCCTGCGCGAGCTGGTCGGGCGGCGTCTCGACCGCCGCGATCGGCACGCCCAGCACCTCCGAGGCCAGCGCGGCCAGCGCATGGGCATCGAGCGATTCCTCGCCCGCGACGGTGCAGGTGCGGCGTCCCTCGAAGCCGTCGAGCAGCGCCGCCGCCGCGGCCGCGGCGCAGTCAGCGCGCGCCACCCAGGTCATGCGGCCACGGCCCGGCGCGCAGGGCAGTTCGCCGCTGGCGCAGGCCAGCGGCAGGGTCATCCGCAGCATCTCGGCATAGAAGGCATTGCGCAGGATGCTGACGCCCAGGCCGCTGTCGCGCAGCAGCCGCTCGGTGGCCGCATGGTCGGCCGCCACCGGGCCGGGCTGCGCGGCGCCCGCGGTGGCGAAGGAGGTGTAGGCCAGGTGCCTCAGGCCCTGGCGCTGCGCCGCCTCGATCGCCTGGCGATGCTGCGCGATGCGGCGTGCCGAGCCCTCGGTGGTGTTGGTGCTCACCAGCAGCATGCGCGATGCGCCGGCGAAGGCCGCGTCCAGCGAAGCGGGGCGATCGAAGTCGGCGAAGCGCACCGACACGCCGCGCGCGGCCAGGTCGGCCAGCTGGTCGGGGTGGCGCGTGGCCGCGATCAGCGGCGCATCGGGCCGATGGCGCAGCAACTGCTCGATGGTCTGGCGCGCCAGCGCGCCCGAGGCACCGCTGACCAGCAGCAGCTCGCGGGGGTTCGTGGAAACAGGAGGAATGGCGTTCATGGGAACTGTCTTTCTGGGGTGTGCGCGGGGCGCATGCAGCACCCCGCTCTTTTCGTTCGACGCCCGCGCAAAAGCAGGCGACACGGCACGCGCCGCGTGCATGGAGCACGCGGCGTCAGGCCGAAAGGAAGGAAAACGATGAGACCCGAGGCAGCGCGCGTGGGCGCGTGCCCGGGAAATCAGCGAAAGACAATGCGCATGGCGGCCATTCTGGCATGCGCCGATGCGTGCCGCGCACGGCACCGGGGCCGGATCACAGCAGGCTGGAGATCAGTTGCACCGTCACCTGGTAGTTGCGATGGGTCTGCGGCACGTCGTCCAGGCCGTAGCCCAGCGTCATGCGCAGGCTGGTGCGCTTGCCGATGGCGGCGTTCAGGCCCCAGCCGATGCCGGTGAGCTTCTCGCTCGGCGCCAGCAGCGAGGCCGGCGGGCGGTAGGGCGAGGTGCGGCCGTGGTCGACGAAGAAGAAGCCGGTGGCGGCGACGGTCTGCGAGCCCAGCGTGGTGTTGACCAGCGGATGGTGCAGCTCGACGTTGAGCGCATAGCCTTCATCGCCCGAGAACGCGCCCACCGGGTAGCCGCGCACGCTGCCCTCGCCGCCCAGGAAGAACTGCTCGCCCGAGGGCAGGTTCTTGTCGCGCGCCCACTGGCCGCCCAGGCTGGTGCGCAGCGAGAAACCGGGCGCGAGGCCCTGGTTGTAGCGCACCGAGGCGCGGTCGACCTGGTACTTGATGCGCTCGAACAGCACCGTGGCATCGGTCCAGTACTTGATGTAGCTGGCGGTGACCGAACTGGTGTCGGCGGCCCACTGCCACTCCATGCCCAGGCTGCGGTCCTTGCTGTCGGTGCGCTGCAGGAACACGTCGTCGATGTAGTTGCTGCTGATGCGCCGCTTGGTGCCCGCCACCACGTCCCATTGCGAGCTGGCGTCGATCCACACCGGCTGGCGCAGCGACAGCACGTGCGCGCGCGAGTTGCCGGTGATGTTGAGGCTGGACAGCGCGCCGTACTTGATGGCCGTGCGGTCCTCGTAGAAGCCCAGGCTGAGCCGGCCGCCGTAGCGGTTGATCGGGATCGCGTAGCTGGCGGCGCGGCTGTCCTGGCCGCGGGCGCGCGTGTACGACAGCGAGACCTCGTCGCGCCAGCCCAGCAGGCTGCGGTTGCGGTACGACAGGCCGGCGCGCCATTCGCCGGTGAGCTTGCTGCCCATGTTGTCGACCGTGGCCAGCAGCTCGTGCTTGGGCGGCTCGATCACGGCCACGCGCAGGTCGGTGGTGCCGAAGTTTTCGCCGGGCAGCAGGTCGGCCTGCAGCCGAACGTCGTTGGTGCGGTTGAACCAGACCAGGCCCTGCTCGAGCTTGTCGAGGTCGACCAGCTGGCCGGCCTGCAGGCCCAGGCGCGGCGTGATGAACTCGGCGCTGGTCGAGGCATTGCCCTCGATCACCACCTTGCCCACGCGGCCCTCGACCAGGCGCACCTCGATCACGCCCGCGGTCACGTCCTGCTGCGGGATCGTGGCCAGCGCGGTGACCACGCCCTTCTCCTTGTAGAGCGCGTTCACGCGGTCGGCCAATTGCTGCAGCTCGGCCAGCGTGACCTGCCGGCCGCGGTAGTCGGCGGCGATGGCCTCCAGCGCGGGCGCGGCCAGGATCTCCGACGGCGAGAAGCGGATCTCCTTGACCGCCACGCGCACGCCGCTGCCGGTGAGCGGCGCGGGCGTGGTCGGCGCGGCCGGCCGGATCAGCGGCTGCGCGGGCTGCTGCAGTTCGCGCTCGGCCTCGCGCCGGCGCTGCTCCGACTCGATCTGGCGCTGCTGCAGCGCGCCCGCATCGGCTGCCGGCGGCAGCACCAGGGGCGGGACAGGCACGGACTGGGCGGCGGCCTGGACAACGGCCAGGGCCGCCAGGGCCGTGACGGAAAAACGAATCATCGTGTGCACTCCGGAACAATGTTCTTGCTGCAGTCGCCGTCCAGTTTCACCGGCACGCCCGAATAGCGCACCGGGCGGAGGTCCTGCCCCTCGGTGCCCTGGCGGGCCTCGAGCGTGGGGTCTTCGCGCTTGCGCGCCACCGACAGCGCCAGCTCGCTGAACTCGACCGCGCTGCGGTTCAGGCCCATGTCGGCGATCTGGTCGTGCTCGGGGCTGCGGTAGATCACGAACGCGTCGGTGAACGCGTGGTTGTCGTACAGCGAGAAGCTGAAAGGCGCGCCGAAGGAGAAGATCTGCACGTCGGCACCCGGCTGGATGCTGCGGTCGTGCTGGTCGATCACCACATGGGTCTGCGGGTTGGTCACGGTCGCGCGGTCCACCACCAGCATGCTGTCGATGGCGAGCGGGCCGACCGGGTTGGTGACGGTGGCGGTGCGCGCCTTGAAGCGGTCGATCGCGAAGCCGCCCTGGCCCGACAGCGCCAGCACCACATCGCTCGCGGTGCCGCCGTTGAAGCCGGTGACCGTGCCCTTCACGGGCTTGGCACCGCCGTAGACGTTGGCGTTCACGCGGTCGCCGGCCAGGTCGAACAGCGAGACCACGTGGAGGCGGTCGGCCGCCACGCGGCCCTGTGCGCGCATCACGACCGCATCGGCCGTGAGCGTGCCGGCCGTGGCGTTGCCGCCGGTCGACGACAGCGTGAAGGTGCCGCCCGCCGAGCCCTCGCGCACGTCCACGTCGTGGCGTGCCTCGAGCGTGAAGTCGCGGCCCGCCTTGACGCGCTGCACCGCCACCTCGCCCTGCGGCGCGCTGAGCACGCCGTCGAGCGCCGCGTCCAGCGTGCCGATGCGCAGGTTGCCGGTGCGCGCCTTCGCGATCACGCTGCCCTGGGTGCTGGCGAGCGTGCCGGCCGTCAGGTGGCGGCCCGCATCCAGCACGATGTCGCGCTGCGCGCTCGCGTTGCCGATCGTCAGGTCGCGTCCCGTGGTGGCCTGGATGCCGCCGCCGGTGCTGGCCAGGGTCGTGGCCTGCAGGTCGCGGCCCGCGGCCAGCACGATGTCGCCACCGGCCTTTGCGCGGTTCACGCCGATGTCCTGCGCCGCCGCGATGCCGATGCGGCCGCCGGCCGTGGTGGCGTCGGCCTGCACCGAGCCTGCCGCGGCGCTCATGTCCACGTCGCCACCGGCTTGCGTGGTGCCCGCGACCACATCGCCAGCGTTGGCGGTGAACGTCACATTGCCGACCGAGGCGGTGGTGCGGCCCGTGCGCAGGTCGCCGGTGGCGGCGCTCGCGCGGATATCGCCGGCCAGGCTGGACAGCGTGGTGGCCGCCAGGTGGCGGCCCGCGGCCAGGCCGATGTCGCCGCCGGCCGCGGCCGTGGTCAGTGCGATGTCGCGCGCGGCCGTGGCCTCGAGGCGCCCGCCCGCGGTGGTGGCGTCGGCCTGCACCGAGCCCGCGCTGGCGATCAGCGCGACGTTGCCGCCGGCCTGCGTACTGCCCGCGGCCACGTCGCCCGCATCGGCCACCAGCGTCACGTTGCCGGCCGTGCTGGTGGTGCGGCCCGTGCGCAGGTCGCCGGTGGCGGCGCGGGCGCGGATGTCGCCCGCGGTGCTGGCCAGCGTGCCCGCCGTCAGCGCGCGGCCCGCGGCCAGCACGATGTCGCCGCCTGCACTGGCCGTGCCCAACGCGATGTCCCGCGCGGCCGTGACGTCGATGCGCCCGCCGGCCGTGGTGTCGGTGGCCTGTACCGAGCCCGCGGTGGCGACCAGCGCCACCTGGCCGCCGGCCTGCGTGACGCCGGCCTGGAGCTGGCCCGCATCGGCCTGCAGCCGCACATCGCCGAAGGCGACGGTGCGGCCCGCATCGACGTTGCCGCCGGTGGACACCAGCGTCACGCCACCCAGCGTGCTCTCGACCGCGGTGGTGGCGATGTGGCCCGTGGCCGTCAGCGTCGCGTGGTCGACGCTGGTGAGCTGGCCCACCACCACGTCGCCGCTCACCGCGAAGTCGGCGCTGCCGCCGGCCTTGGCGTCGAGGTGGCGCAGGCGCATTTCCAGCGCGTTGCCCTTGCCGATGTCGCCACCGGCTTCGATGGTCACGCCGGCCGCGGGTGCGGCGTCGGCCACGATGTCCAGCCGCGTGTCGCCGCCGTCGCGCACGTCGCCGCCGGCCTTGATGCGCACCGCGTCGACCGTGCCGTTGCCGGTCGAGATGCCGGTGATGGTGGCGTCGGTCAGCGTGTCGATGCGCACCGTGCCCACGTCGCCGCGCAGCGTGGCGCCGTCGGCCATCGTGAGTTCGCCGGCCGAGAGCTTCAGGTTCGACGCCGTCGAGCGCACCGACGACGTGGCGGCCATGGCCAGCGTCAGCCCCGCGCTCAGGTCGACCGCGCCGGCCGCCTGCACCGCGCCCGCAAGGCGCAGGTCCGCGTCGCCCGAAAGGCTGGCGCTGCCGCCGGCCGTGACGTCGCCGAAGTTCAGGTAGCGACCGCGCGGGCCGTTCAGGTGGATGTCCTGCGCGGCCTGGGCCGTGATGCGGCCCGTGGTGCCGGTCACGCCCACGTCCAGCGCGCCCGCGCCGGCCGCGCCGATGTTGCCGTTGCGCGCGCTCAGGTCGATGTTGTTGGCCAGCACGTTGAGGCCGGTGTCGCCGATCGCGTCGAGGATCGAGCCCTCGGCCGTGAGCTTGGCGGTCTGGCGCGAGAACACGGTATCGAGGTTGAGGTCGCCCTCCTCCTCGATCTCGATGTTGTCCGAGGCGCGCGCGGTCAGCGTGGCACCGTCGCGCAGCTTGAGCCGCAAGGGCTGCGACTGGCCGGCGTTCACGCCGTCGCCCGGCACGTAGCCGATGCCGCCGTAGGCCGCCTCGAGCACCAGGTTGCCGGTCTGCAGCGGGCCCGAGGTCGGCAGCGCGTTGGTGATCGAGCCGCGCACCTTGATGCGCGTCTCGCCCGTCACGTCGATGCTGCCCAGGCGCGCGCTGCCCATCGAGGCCAGGAAGGCCGAGCCGATGTCGGTGCCGGCCACCGGCGCGGCCGTGACCGAGGCGTTGAAGGCATCGAGCGCGCTGAAGTTCACCGGCGCGCGGCGCAGCACCGTGATGGCGCTGTCGGTCACCACGATGTCAGAGCGTTCGGCCGAGGCCAGCGCCACCTTCATCTCGTCGGTCAGGTTGCGCGGATCGATGTTGGTCGGCACCACCACCGCGCCCTTGGTCTCGCCGATGGCGATGCCCGCCTGCAGCGTCACGTTGCGGCCCGACACGTTGGCGCTCTTGACCACCGGGTTGGTGTTGGTCACGTCCTTGAGCAGGCCCGCGCTGATCGAGATGCCCAGCTCGCGGTCGGTCCACGAGGACTTGGCCAGGATCGCGTCGCGCTCGGCGGTGCTGGCCTGGTAGCGGAAGCCGCTGTCGTAGCTGGCGCTGAAGCCGCCCACCTTCTCGTTGAGCGCGTGGTAGCTCGCGGTGCGCTCGGCCTCGAAGGCGGCGATGGCCGCGGCGCTCTGCTGCGGCGTCTGGCCGGCCACGGTCAGGCCCTGCCGTTCGGCCGCCGAGGCCTGGTACTTGAAGGCCGGGTCGTAGGCGCTGGCATCGGGCTGCGTGCTGCGGATCTGCCAGTACAGCTTGTATTCCTGCGTCAGGCCCTGCTCGTAGGACTTCATGGCCTGCGTCTGGTTGGCGGCGTTCTCGGCCGTGCCGGCGCGCAGGCCCGATGCATCCCAGAAGGCCAGCAGCTCGTTCCAGGTGCGGGTGTCGACCGACTCGATCGGGTTGTTGTCGATGATCCGGCCCGGCGCCTTGAGCAGCACGTCGCCGCCGGTGGACACCACCGTGTCGACCAGCAGGTGGCCGGCGGTGTTGCCCGACCAGGCCTGCGTCTCGATGCCGATGTCGCCCTGGGCCGAAGCCCGGAGGCCGAACAGGCCGCGCTTGGAAATGTCGTCGCTGTAGCCGACGTTGACCTTGAGCGGCGCCGCGATGCCGCCGATGGCGCCGTTCTGCGAGGTGAGGTCGACCCGGTCGCCCTGGATCAGCGAGGTGGCGCCGTTGGCCGCCACGATGCTGCCGTCGGAGCGCAGCGTGACGCGGCCCTTGCCGTCGAGCGCGCTGCCGCCGGCCGTCACCTTGCCCACGCGCAGCGCGCCCACGGTCTGCTCGACGTTGACGTTGCCCTGCGCGGCCGCCGCATCCAGCTGGCCGCCGTTGACCGCCACCGCGATCGCGCGCGCCGGATCGGCGTTGAGCGTGCCGCCCACGGTGCCGGTGGCGTTGAGCACGATGTCTTTGCCGGTCACCAGCGCCGTGTCGTTGAGCTGCACGATCGAACGGTCGGCCGTCGACACGCCGGCCACCGGCGTCACGCCGCTGCCGGCGTTGACGGTGGTGGTGCCGCTGCTGTTGCGGATCTCCCCCTTGAGCAGCACGTCGGCCGCCGAGTTGACCGTGACCTTGCCCTGGTCATAGCCGCTGAACTCGATGTTGATCTTGTTGTCGGCGGTGAGCGTCTTGGTCGTGATGGTCGTGGTCGGCGTGGTCTCGGTGAACTTCTGGTGGTAGTTGCCCGCGATGCACAGCGTCCACCAGTTGCAGGTCGACCACTCGTCGGTCTTGACCCACAGCGAATCGCCGGTCTTGTGGGTCTGTGAGTTCTGGGTGTACGGGGTCCCGGTCTTGCCCGTGTCGGTGTACAGGTAGGTGCCGTTGTCCAGCCGGTAGCTGTCGAGGATGAAGGGGCCGGACTGGCTGACCACCTCGCCGGTCGGGCCGGTGCGCAGACTCGACGAGCCGAAGAACTGCGCGCCCTTGTAGTGCCAGTAGCTGATGGTCGAGTTGTCGGTGCCCGTGGTCCAGGCGTAGCGCAGGCCGGTCTGCGGCGCGTAGGTGGTCGCGCGGCCACTGGTGGCCAGCGTGTCGACCACGTCGTTGCGCGTGACCACGCCGTTCTCGCGCTTGTAGACCGTGTGGGTCTTGGTCAGCTGGCTGCCGTTGCCGATGCCCTGGATGTCGGTGATGTCGATGATCCCGGCGATGCCGCGGCCGGTGCCGGTGCTGTCCTTGCCGGTGTCGAGCCTGTTGATCACCACCGACAGGCCGGTCGGGTTGTTGACCAGGATCTGGCCGTAGCCGTCGAGCGCGCGCAGCGTGCCCGCGCCGTTGGTCGAGGTGTTCATGATCTGGCCGTACACCTGGATGTAGCCGCCGCTGACCTGCGTGCCGTCGAGCTCGAAGCGGTTGTTCACCACGTCGTAGCTGGCGCCGATGTTGCCGTAGTCCGACACCAGCTGGTACAGCCCGCCGGAGACGGCCGTGCGCGTGGCCCAGTCGGCGGTGTGGCGGTCGGCCTTGGCGAAGTCCATGCCGACCTCGAGCCGCTTGAGCAGCGCGTCGTAGGTCACGACGCCCGCCGCCACCGTGTAGGTGGTGTAGCGCAGCGCATCCTTGGCCGCGCCGGTGGCGTTGTTGTAGGCCGTGACGGCGTTGTCCAGCGAGGTCTGCGACAGGCCGAAGAAGCTGGCCGTGCCGGTGAGCTTGGGCGCCGCCGGCAGGTCGATCTTCCAGTCCTGGATGCCGCTCTGCACCAGGCTGTTGATGTTGAGGTAGCGCGCGCTCAGGAACACGCTGCCGTTGGCCACGATGCCGCCGCCCAGCGGCGTGCCGTTGTCCTTGATCGAGGCCGGGTCGCCGCCCACGTGGAAGAAGTTGTCCACGTAGCTCTGCACGAAGTCGCCGTTGTCGGCCTTGATGTCCACCGTGCCGGCGCGGATGCTGCCGTTCGACAGGATGCTGCCCGCGGCGCTCTTCACCGTGACCGAGCCGCGCAGGTTGCTGATGTCGCCCGCCAGCTCGATGTTCGGCGCCGGTGCCAGCACGGTGGCGCCGGCCGCGTTCGCGTCGTAGGTGCTGGTGATGTTGATCGCCGGCTTGGGCGCGGCGCTGGTGTCGCGCGTCAGCACCTGCAGCGCGCTCGCGCCCGTGCCGGTGCTGTTGATGGCGTTGATGTCCGCGCCCGAGTTGACCAGCACGCCGTTGAAGCGCACCGTGCCGCCGTCGTCGCTGTTCACCGTCAGGTTCTTGAGCTTGAGGAAGTTGGGCGTGTTGTTGACGATGTCGATCTGCGCATCGCCCGGCGCGTTGAGCTGGCCCGTGCCTTCGAGCACGTCGCCCGAGGTGCGGATGTTGCCCAGCTTGACCTTGATGTCGTTGACCGTGATGAAGTCCGCGATCGGCCCGTTGGCCGGCGTGGTCGACTGCTGGCCCAGCGTGCTGTTGAGCTGCACCAGGTTGGTGGCGGCGCTGGTCTTCTGGCCGATCGAGGTGTCGAGCGCGGTGGCGGTCTGGTTCACCACCTGCACGTAACCGGTGGTGGCGTTGGCGAACTTGCCGGCCTCGGTGTCGATGGTGACCGCGGCGCTGGCGATGCCGTTGCGCGCCGCATCCGCATTGCTGCGCGCGGTGTTGATCGCCGTGACCACGCCGTCCTGGCTGCCGTCGCTCTTCTTGAACGCGGTGGCCAGCGCCGCCTGGTTGGCGCTGATGGTGGCGTTGTTGCTCGCGATCTTGGTCGAGGCGGCATCGATGGCCGCGCTCTGCGTCGACACGCTGGTCAGCAGCGTCTTGATCTCGCCGGCCCGGGCCAGGATGCTGGCCTGGCGGGTGTCGATCTCGGCCTGCTTGGCCATGTAGGCGGCCGAGCCGTAGGCCAGGGCCTGCATGTCGGTGCGCAGCCCGCCGATCTCGCCCAGCAGCCCGTCGATGACCGTGTTCTTCTGCGCGATGGTCGTCAGCGCGTTCGTGTTCAGCGTGCGGTTCTGCTGGATCGCCGCCAGCTGCGTCGCGTTGTCGCCGATCAGCGCCTGCGTCGCCACGTAGGTGGCGTTGCCGGCGCTGAAGTTCGCCAGCGACTTGAGCTGGGTGTCGATGCCGGCGTTGGTCGTGGCCAGCGTGCCGGTGTCGGTGACGATGCTGCCGGCGCTGGTGCCGATCTGCGTGGCCGAGCCGATGGCCGCGGTGGTCGTGGCCTGGATCAGCTGGCCGCTGCCGGTCGCCTTGCCGGTCTCGCTCATCAGCTGCATCTGGTACTGCTTGATCTGCGTCTCGGCGATCTGGCGCGGGCTCGGGTTGTTCCACTGGCCCGGGTTGATCAGCGGCTGGCCCGTGGCCGGGTCGAGCTTGATCGTGCCGTCGGGGTTGGTCGCGCCGCTGGCCAGGCCGAGCTCGACCAGCTTGAACATCAGGAAGTTGATCTCGGCCTGGTAGGCGCCGCGCGCCACCTCGTCGGACGCGTACTGCGACATCAGGCTGCGCAGCTTCATGATGCGCTCCTGGATGTCGGCGCCGATGCCCTTGCCCAGCTCGACCGAGTAGGTCACGCCCTTGCTCGCGGTCGACTTCATGCGCCACAGCACCTGCTTGCCGACCTCCACGTACTTCGCCGGATCGGTGGTCGGGTTGCCGGCCGCGTCCACGAACTGGCCCAGGTCGTTGGTCTGGAAGACCTTGGCATACACCGGTGCCGAGACCGGGTTGCCCGCCGCGTCGATGAGCTCGATCTCGAAGGTCAGCGAGGCGCGGCGGTTGATGCCGGTCATGGCGATGCCGTCGACATGCACCACGGCGCTGCCGGTCGAGCGGGTCGAGCCGCCGATCACGTCGAAGGACACGTCGCCGCCGCCGAACAGGTTGCTGATGCCGCTCGCGATGGCGGCCAGCGCTTCGCGGTAGAGATCCTTGCCGATGCCCTTGGCATTGACGCTGACGATGCCCTTGTCGGCATACAGCGCGATGTCCTCGGCCGACTCGACCTTGCTGCCGGTGGCCAGGCTCACGCGCGCATTGCTGTTCACGTTGGCCTGCGCATCGGGGTCGGTGGTGATCGGGATCGCGGTCTTGTTCCAGAGGTTGACCGCCGCGTTGGCGTCGATGCGCGTGCGCGTGCCGTCGTAGCCCTGGCCGCCCGAGAGCATCACCGAGCCGTCGTCGGCGCGCAGCAGCGCGTTGGTGCCCACGATGGCCTGGTTGTTGCCGTTGTAGACCGCGTAGGCGCGGCCCGAAGGCGCGCCCGCCAGGCCGTAGACGTTGGCCTGGGCCCGCGCGTCGAGCGCCACGGTGGCGTGCGCGCCGGCATTGATGTCGCCGTTGTCGCTGGTCACGCTCGAACCGTCGCCGAAGGAGACGGTGGCATCGGCGCGGTTCACGTTCACGTTCGAGACCGAACGCGCCACCGAGATCAGGCCGCCCGAATCGAGCCGCACCTTGTCGCGCGCCACGATGTCGTTGAAGGCGTCCATGTCCAGCCGCGCGGTGCCGGCCGAAGGCAGCAGCGCATGCACCTTGGCACCGGCGCCGATCGCGGCGGTGGTGATGTGCGAGATGTCGGTCTGGCTCGAGGCCGCCGGCAGGTCGATCACGCCGCCCGAACCCGAGTCGACGTTGAAGCCTGCCGTGTCGCCGTTGCTGGAACCGATCCAGTCCTTGCGGCTGCTGTTGCTGGCGCTGAGCTTGATCTCGTTGGCCGAGACCACGCCGTTGTCGCCGATCGCGGCCGTGACCGTGCTGTTCACCGTGTTCGCCGCCTTGGCGCCGCTGGCGCCCACCACCGAGGCGTTGACGCTGTTGACGGTGGCGTTGTAGTCGGTGGTGTGGCGCGCATCGAGCGAGACCTTCTTCGCCGCGATGCGGTGCGAGCCGTCGCCGCTGCCGGTGGTGGCCTGCGTGAGGCTGGTGCCGGCGGTGGTGGCGGTCGCGGCCGAGCCCGCGATCAGGCCGCCGCTGCCCGAGATGGCGTTGGCGCGGTTGGTGTCGGTGCCGTCGGCGCTGAGCGCGAGCTGCGCCATCAGCGTGGTGTTGGCGACCGGGGCCGCGACCTGGACGTTGTCGCCCAGCGCGGCCTGCGTCACCGTGTTCGAGGTGGCGCGCGCGTCGTTGAAGCCCGCCGCCACGATGCCGCCCGCGAAGCCCGAGGCATCGGCCTGCTGGCGCGTGTTGTTGAGCGCGTTCACCGCCGCCGTGCCGGTCAGCGTGAGCGTGCTGCCGTCGCCCACGCGGCTGTTGACGCGGCTGTCGGTGTCGGCATGGGCCGAGGTCGCGGTGAGGCCGGCGAACAGCGCGCCCGAGGCGCCGGTGGCGTTGGCCGACACGTTCGGTCCGCTGCCCGCGAGCTGCTGCGATGCCGAGACCGTGAGGTTGCGCCCGCTCAGCTGCGTGCCGCTGCCCAGGTAGGCGTCGACGCGCGAGACCGCCTCGGCCGTGGCCACCGCGGCGCCCGCGGCGGCCGTGAAGCTCAGGTTCACGCCCAGCGATTCGGCCTGCGCGCGGGTCTTGCCCGTGGCCGCGATGCGCGCGTCCTCGGCCAGGCGGATGTCGCCGCCGCTGACGAAGGCGCTGACTTCGGGCGTGGCCTTGGCCGTCGCGACCGAGCCGCTCAGCGCCAGGCCCAGGCCGGCGGCTGCCGCCACCGCATGGCTCTGGGCCTGCACGTCCGATGCCGCCTCGACCGTCAATGCCCGCACCGCGTCGCCGGTGGCTGCGCCGATCTGCGCGCCGCTGCCGATCGACGCACTCGTCGAGCCGTCGATGGCGCTGCTGGCGATCGATGCGCCGGCCACGTAGGCACCGACGCTCGCGCCATAGGCTTCGGCATCGAGCGAACGCGTGTCGGTGGCGTTCACCAGCACCTCGTCGGCCTTGTGGATGGTGACGTTGTTGCCGATGGCCGCGCGGGTCACGCTGTCGTCGGCCAGGCTCGCGTAGGCCGCGTTGAGCGCGACCACGCCGCCGGTGCCCGCGAAGCCCAGCGCCTGCGCGCTCTCGGCCAGCGAGGCCGTCACGCGCAGGTCGCCGCCCGCGCTGACCGTCACGTTGTTGCCCACCAGCGCCTGGTTGGCGAGCTGGAAGTTGGCGATGCCCACGCCGGCGCCGAGGCCCAGCGCGCCGACCGACACCGCGCCGGTCTTCATGCCGAAGTCCAGCGTGCCGTGCGCGTTCACGCCCACGTCGCGGCCGGCCACGAGCACCGCGCCGTCGCCTACCTGCGCCGCATTGCCCGCGGGCTGCGGCGCGCTCAGCGAAGAAGAGATGCTCACGGCCGAGCGCTTGCTCTGCGCGGTGGCCGCGATGTCGCGGGTGCGCGCGTCGTCCGATGCGGCCAGCATGCGGCCCACCGTGCCGTCGCTGGCCTGCGCATCGGCTTCCTGGTTCACGTTGCGCGGGTTGCCCGCGTGCGAGAGCTGGTCGGTCGCGTCCTGGCTCAGCGCCTCGCCGATGCCGTAGACCGCGATGCCGCCGGCCAGGCCCACCAGGCCGCCCGCGCCGCTGACCACCGTGGTCGTGTAGTCCTGGCGGCTCAGCGCGTTGACGCCGATGTCGCGCGCGGCCGTCACCTTCGCGCTGCTGCCGATCGAGGCCGTGGTGCGGTTGTTCACCGTGCCCACGTCCACCGCGCCGGCCAGCGCGCCGGCGCCCAGCGCCAGCGAGCCGGTGACCACCTGCGAGCGCAGCTGGTTGCGCGCGCTGACGTTCACGTCCTGCGCGGCGTTGGCGCCGGCGTTGGCCTGGTTGATCTTCGCGTCGTTGCCGATCGAGGCCTGGGTGTCGGAGCGCACCGACTCGACCGAGATCGCGCCCGAGATGCCCGCATAGAGCCCGGCCGCGCCGCTGGCGACCACGGTGAACAGGTCTTCCGAGGAGGTGGCCTGCACCTGCACGCCACGCGCATCGGCGATGGTCGCGTCTTCGTCGCGGCCGCTGAAGGCCGTCATGTCGTTGCCGGTGCCCTTGCCCAGCGCGTTCACCGTCGCGCCGTCGCCGATGCCGGCCTGGGTGGTCTTGGTGAGGCTGCTCACGCCCACGGCCGCGCCCACGCCGGCCGCGCCGACGCCCGCCGCCGCCGCGCCCGCGACCATGTTGGTCTGGGTGTCGTCGCGTGCCGCCACGCGCACGTTGCCGCCCGCGTCGATGCGGGTCGTGCCCGCGCCCACCAGCGCCTGCGTGGTGTTGGCGATGGACACCACCGCCACCGAGCCCGCCACCGCGACCGTGCCGGCGGCCGACAGGCCCACGCCCATGTCGAGCACCTGCGTCTGGCCCTCGGCCAGCACCTGCACGTCGCGCGCGGCCTGGACCTGCGCGCCCGAGGCGATGGCCGCCTGGGTGGTGTTCTGGCTCACGAACACGTCGGCGCCCGCACCCACGGCCACCGCGCCCGCGCCCGAGGCCGCACCGGCCAGGCCCAGGTGGAACTGCTCGTTGCCGGCCGCGACGCGCACCGATTGCGCGGCGTCGGCCACGTCGGCGGTCTGGTTGATCTTCGCGCCGGCGCCGATCTGCGCGCGCGTGTCGGTGTCGACGGTGGACACGTTGGCGCCCAGGGTGATCGCCGCGGCGCCCGCGCCCGCGCCCGTGACCGCATAGGCCTTGACGCTGTCGCTGTTGGTGGCCGTCACGCCCAGGCCCTGCAGGGCCTCGGTGCGCGCGGTGGCGCTGCGCTGCTGCGTGAGCGCCTTGAAGGCGTCGCGCCCGCCGATGGCGTTGCCCTGGGCGTCGGTCGGCGCCAGGCCGCCCTTGGTCACGCGGCCGTCTCCGGTGATCGCGCCGCCGTAGGCGATGTCGTAGTGGCCGGTGGCCGCCTGCAGCGCGGTGCCGTAGCCCAGCGCCTGCACGTTGGCGTTCTCGCCGATGCGCGCCAGCGTGGTCTTGTCGAGCACCACCACGCCGGCTGCCGCGCCCACCGCGGCCGAGCCGCCGGCCGCCGCGCTGCCCGCGATCAGGTCGACGACGGTGCGGCCGTCGGCCGCCACCAGCGCGTTGCCGCGCGCGCGCAGCGTGGCGCCGTCGCCGACGCGCGCCTCGGTGTCGGTCTTGAGCGTGAAGACCGCGGCCGAGCCGGCCAGGCCGGCCGAACCGCCGGCGCCGAAGCCGATGCTGCTCAGGCGCAGGTCCTCCTGCGAATTGGCCTTGACCGTGAGGTTCTGGCCGGCCTCGACCCAGGCGTTGCCGCCGATCCAGGCCTGCGTGGTCTTCGACAGCACGCCCACGTCGCCCGCGGCACCGCCGCCGACCGAGCCGCCGCCGCCCGCGCCCGCCACCACGTCGAACACCGTGGTGTCGTCGCTCGCGGACACGGCCACGCTCTGCTGGCCGGGCGTCGCGCCCTTGTTGAGCTGCACGCCGTCGCCCAGGTAGGCCTGGGTCTGCGCGTTGAGCACGTTGACGATGGCCGAGCCGCCCACCGCGACCGAGCCCGCACCCGCGGCGCCGACGGCGAAGGTCTTGAGGTCTTCCGATGCCGCGGCCGCGACGCGGGCCGCGCCGTCGACGCGGGCCTGCACGCCCTTGCCGACGAAGGCGCGGGTCTCGTTCTCGATCGTGTGCACGGCCGCGGCCACGCCCACGCCGACCGAGCCGCCCACCGCCACGCCGCTCACGATGTCGAACACCGACAGCGCGTTCTTCGCATCGAGCGAGAGATTGCCGCCGGTCTGCACTTTGGTCGCCGCCGAGTCGGCGATGTACGCCTGTGCCGTGTTCTTGGTGGTCAGCACGTTGGCCACGCCGGCCACGGCCACGTTGCCGCCGGCCGCGCCGCTGAAGCCGATCAGGTTCACGTCCTGCAGGTTCGTCGCGCCCAGGCGGATGCCGCCCGCGCCCTTCACGTCGGCCCCGGTGCCGATGTGGGCGCTGGTGTCGTTGTGGCTCGAGACCACCGCGCTCGACACGCCCACGCCGACCTTGCCGCCCAGCGAGGCCGCCGCGGCCAGCGAGGTGGCGCCGGTGTCGTTGAGGCTGGTCAGCGCGACCTCGCCGGTGGTCACCACCTTGGCGCCGTTGCCGATCGCGACCTCGGTGGTGTCGGTGAACACGTTGACCGCGAAGGCGCCGGCCACCGAGACGTTGTCGCCGGCCGCGCCGGACACGGCCTCGGTGTAGTAGTTGGTGCCGCCGATCAGCGGGCCGCTGGTGAGGCGGTCGGGCAGGTTCTTGATGTCGTCCACGCCCGCGACCTGCAGCGACACGCCGGGCGTGCTGACCTTCAGGTTCTGCGCGTTGAGCGACAGGCTGGCCGCGTCGACCTGCGCGTTGTCGCCCAGCGTGGCCTTGTACTGGTTGTTCGAGACCACGGTGGCCACCGAGGCGCCCACGCCCACGGTGCCGGCCTTGGCCGCGGCCCAGGCCTTGGCGCCCAGCAGGCTGGTGTTGGTCGCGTCGAGCCGGATGTTGCCGGCCTGGTCGATGCGCGCGTTGGCGCCGATCGAGGCCAGCGTCTGCGCGTTCGACACCGCGACCGCGAAGGCCCCGGCCACGCCGACCTTGCTGGCGCCGGCGCCGGCCACGCCTTCGGCCGCGAGCTTGCGGGCGAAGGCGGGCGAGGTGTTCTGCGTCGAAGCGGCGGTGACCGACAGGTCGCCCACCTTGGTGATGTGCGTGTTGTCGGCCAGGGAGGCCTCGGTGCTGTTGTTGGCGATGCTGATGCCCACGCCCACGGCCACGCCGACCTGGGTCTTGGCATCGACCGCATCGCCCGCGCCGCGCGCACTGAAGTTGCTGTCGTTGTTCGCGGCCACGCTCATGGCGCCGCCCGCGGCCAGCGTGCGGCCGCCGGTCACGGCCGCCTGCACGTCGTCGTCGAGCACGTTCACGCCCACGGCCGCCGCGATCGCGACCTTGCCGCCGCCCTGCGTGCCCTGGTTGGTCTGGCCGTTCTGGTTGTTGGCGAGCGTCTTGCTGCTGGTCGCGCTGTCGGCCTGCGCCTTGTTGTCGTCGTAGGTCTTCGAGGCCTGCGAGCCGCCCGCGCTGGCCGTGGCGTCGGCCGTGTAGGCGCGCGTGGCGCTGGCCGCAAGCGCGAGCTTGCCGCCAGCGGACAGGTCGCGGTCGAGCACGGCCTGGGTCTGGCTGTTGCTGGTGATCACGCCCGCGGCCGCGCCGATCGCGGCGGTGCCGGACTTGGCCTCGCCCTTGGCGGTGGCGGTGTGGGTGCCGCTGCTGGTGGCCTGCAGCGCCACGTCGCCGCTGGCCGCGATGCCCGCGCCGGACTGGATCAGCGCCTGCGTGCGCTGGTTGAGCGTGGTCACGGCCACGGCCGCATCGAAGGCCAGTTTGCCGCCGGCCGCGCCCGAGGTGGCCTGGGTGTCGCTGTCGACGGCCGTGGTGGCCGCGACGTCGAGGTCGCGCGCACCCGTCAGTCCCGCGTTGGTGCCCAGGCGCGCCACCGCGGCCGCATCGATCAGGTTGAGGGCCACCGAGACGCCCACGCCCACGCTGCCGCCCGAGGCGCCGCCGGTGGTGGTCGGCAGCGCCTGGGCCACGGCCTTCACGCGGTCTTCGGCGGTGAGCGACACGTCGCCGCCACCCGCCTGCAGCGTGGCGCGCTCGCCCACCAGCGCCTGGCTCGAGGTGTTGGCGAGGTTGAGCGCCAGCGAGGCCGCGATGCCGACCTTGCTGCCGCCCGCGCCCGATTCGGCCTTGGCCTCGATGTCGTGCTGGCGGTCGCCCGCCACGTCGGTCATGGTGGCGCCGACCGCGATGCCCTGGGCCCGCACCGTCGCGTCGTTGCCGATGCCGGCCAGCGTGGCCGACTTCACCTGGTTGACCGAGGCCGCCGCGCCGATGCCCACCTGCGCGGTCTTGCCGACCGCCGTGCCGTCGGACTTGGCGCTGGCGTCGGTCTGGCCGCTGGCGGCCAGTTCGAAGGCGCCCGTGGTCGACACGGTGCGGTTCGCGGCCACCGAGGCCGTGGTGTTCGCGTCGATCACGTTGACCGCCACCGCCGCCGCCACCGACACCTTGCCTTCGCTCGACGAGGCCGAGGCCTTGCCGCCGGCCGCGTTGCCGGTGGCCGTCTGCTGCTTCGCGCTGCCGACATTGGCCTGGGTCTGCTGGGTCTTGCCGTAGGCGAGCTGGTTGTCGACCTTGTCGTCGACCGTGGCGTCCTCGACCTTCTTGCCGTCGGCACCGGTCTTGCCGGCTTCGTCGTCGGACTTGCCGCCCTTGGAACTGGCGGTGGCCGTGGTCGTGTGCTCGGACGAGGCCGTGGCCTTGAAGCGCACGTCGCCAGTCGCGTCGAGGATGTCGCGCTCGGTGGTGGCACTGGTCACATCGTTGACCAGCGCGATGCCGACCGCCGCGCCGATGGCCGCGCTCTCGCCCACGGCACTGCCCTTGGACGCAGTGGCCGTGACGTTGCTTTGCGTGGCCGAGACGCTGACCGCGCCGGCGTTCTGCAGCGCCGCGCCCGTGCCCAGGCGCGCGCTGGTGGTGTTGTTGAGCATCGCCAGCGCGAGCGCGGGCGTGATCGCCACGCCGCCCGACGATCCGGCCTCGGCCGTGGTCGCGGCCTTGTGCGCGGCCTTGGCGTCCAGAGACACCGCGCCGCTGCCGTTCAGCGTCGCGCCGTCGGCGATCTCGGCCGTGCTCTGGTTGCCGGTGATGTTCACCGCCACCGAGGCGCCGATGCCGACCTTGCCGCCGCTCGCGCCCTTGTCCACCGGTGCGGCCTTGGCCGTGATGTCGGTGTTGTTCTCGGCCGCCAGCGCCACCGCGCCCGTGCCCGCATCGACGTTGGCGCCGCTGCGCACCAGCGCTTCACTGCGCGTGTCGACCAGGTTCAGCGCCAGCGAGCCGGCGATGCCGACCTTGCTGCCGCCCGCGCCCGATGCCGCCTCGGTCTGCACGGTGTGGGTGGTGTCGCCCGCCACGTCGGTCATGCCGGCCGACAGCGAGAGCCCGTTGGAGCGGATCACCGCCGTGCCGCCGACGATCGCGTCGGCCACCGACGCCGCCTTGTTGACCGACACCGCGGCGCCGATGCCGACCTGCGTGGTGCTGCCTGCGGTCTTGCCATCGGCATCGGCCTGGGGCAGCGCGCTGCCGTCGCTCACGACCTTGGCGTCGGTGTTGTTCGAGGCGGAAAGCGTCAGCGCGCCCGCCGATGTCACGTCGACCGGCACCTCGGCGCGCACGGTCGAATTCTGCAGGTTGACGCCGACGGCCGCGGCCACCGAGATCTTGCCTTCGCTGGTGCTGGCCGAGGCCTGGCCGCCCTTCTGCGCCTGCACGGCGTTGCCGGTGGAAGCCTGCTGCTTGCTGTCGCCCACCTTGTTGGCCGACTGCTTGTTTTGGCCCAGCGCCAGCTGCTTGCCGATCTTGTCGTCGACGCTCGCGTCCTCGCCGCCACCGGCCGCGCCGGCGTCGTCGGCCTTGTGGCCGCCGCTCGCGCTGGCCGTGGCCGAGACCTCGCTCGCGGACGCGCCCTGGGCCTTGAACGTGACCTGGCCCTTGCCCGCGCCCGAGGCGCCGTCCGCGACGATCGCGCGCGCCGTCGTGGCTTCGACCAGGTCGTCGACCAGCGCCACCGCCACGGCCGCGCCGATCGCGGCCTTGCCGCCGACCGCGCTGCCCTTGGCCGTGGTCCGGGTCGTGCCCGATTGCGCGGCGTTCAGCAGCAGGTCGCCGCTCAATGCCAGCGGCAACTTGCTGCTCGCGCCCAGGCTGGCCTGCGTCGTGTTGTTGGCGATCGAGACCGCGACCGAGGGCGTGATCGAGATGCCGCCTTCGGAGCCGGCTTCGGCTTCGGTCGTCACCGCATGCGTGCCGCCCGCGTCGAGCGCCACGTCGCGCGCGCCCTGCAGTTGCGCACCATCGGCCAGCTGGGCCAGCGTGCGCGTGCCCGTCACGTTGACCGCCACCGAGGCGCCGATGCCGACCTTGTCGCCGCTCGCCCCGCCCGCCGCGGGCGTGGCCTGGGCCGTGCTCGCGCTGGCGTTGCGCGCCGTCAGCGCCACGTCGCCGGCCGCACCGGTGAGCGTGACGTTGGCGCCGTCGCGCAAGGCGGCGATGGTGGCGCTGTCGATGGCGTTCACGGCCAGCGCGCCGGCCACGCCGACGTTGCTCGCACCCGCGCCGGACACGGCCGTCGTGGTGAAGCTGTTGACCGGCGCCGCAGCCGCCATCGAGGCGCTGGCGGCCACGCTGCCGGCCTGCAGCGTCTGCGCGATCGCGGCCTCGTTGCTGAGTTGCGCGAGGTTGATCGCCACCGCGGCGGCCACGCCGGTGGCGCTGTTCGTGGCGCTGCTGTCGGCGCCGACCACCACGGTGTTGCCTTCTTCGCTGCGCAGTCCGACCGCGCCCGCGACCTTGGCGGCCTGGCCCGAGGCCAGCAGCGCCTGCGTGTGGCTGCCGAGGTCGCTCACCGCGACCGCGCCCGCGACCTTGATGCCCTCGCCCGGCGCGCTGTCGGCGGTGCTGGCGTTGTCCTTGTACTTGGCCAGCGTCTGGCTGCCCTGGCTGCTGCCGCTGTCGTCCTTCTCGGCACCCTGGCTCGCGGCCTTGGCCGTGACCGTCGCGGTGTTGCGCGAGGCGGCCGACAGGTCGAGCGCGCCCGCGGTGATGGCGGCCTGGCCGTCGATCACGGCCGAGGTCGTGCTGTCGATCACGCTCACGGCCACCGAGGCGCCTGCGGCGTTGTTGCCGGCGGCGGCGGCATCGGCCACCGAGGTGGTGCTGACGGTGTTGACGGCCGCGAGGCCCAGCTTGCCGGTCACGGCGGCGGTGGTGCTGTCGGTCACGCGCACCTGGGCCAGGCTGGTCACGTCGGACACCGCCACGGCCGCATCGCCGGCCTTGTTGGCCAGCGCCGAGGTGGGCGTGGCGTTGGTGCTCACGCTGGTGGTGGCGCCCAGCAGCGCATCGCCGCCGACCGTGAGCTGGCTGCTGCCGCCCACGTTCACCGTGGCGCGCGCATCCACGCGCTGCACGCTGGCCGCGATCGGCGTGGTGAAGGTGGAGGTGGCGACCGTGGTCGTCGCCTGCGCCGTGAGGTTCTCGACCGTGCGCAGCTGGCTCGACTGGATGTCGATGGTGGCCGCGGCTTCGGCCTTGGCCAGGCCGCTGGTCACGGCCAGCGAGGCGTCATTCAGCGTCGAGCTGGCCGACAGCGCGATGCTGGTCGCGAGCATCTGCGCGCCGTCGAGGTTGATCGCCGCCTTGCCGCCCTGGGTCTGCGTGGCGATGATCCGGATCCGGCCTTCCTGCTCGACGATGCCCGTGGCCACCGAGAGCCCGTTGGCGTTGACCACGTCGCTGAAGTCGGGCGCGGTGCCCAGGAAGCGCGCGCCGCTGTAGATGGCGCCGCGCACGTTGATCGCGCCGGCGCTCAGCACCACGCCGTTGATCGCGTTGACGCGCCCCAGGATCGAGACCGTGCCGTCGGCATTGAGC
Source organism: Variovorax sp. J2P1-31 (assembly GCF_030317215.1). Classification (NCBI taxonomy): domain Bacteria; kingdom Pseudomonadati; phylum Pseudomonadota; class Betaproteobacteria; order Burkholderiales; family Comamonadaceae; genus Variovorax; species Variovorax sp. J2P1-31. The sequence goes on along the minus strand of NZ_JASZYA010000002.1, from coordinate 931,628 downwards.
GGCGCGGTGCCGTTGAGCAGCTGCTGCACGTAGTTGGCATTCGGCCCGTTGGCGCCGAAGAAGCCCTGCACGAAGGCCGCGGTGGGCGTGCTCACGTTGAGCGAGCCCACGTTGACCACGCCGCCCGCGCCCACCACCAGGCCGTAGGGGTTGGCGAACCAGACGTTGCCGCCGATGCGGCCGTCCTTGATGCCGTTGAGCACGCCGTTGATGTCGGTGCGCGCGTCGCGCACGATGTTGATCAGGTTGGTCGCGCCCGTGGGCACATGCAGGTTGGCGATGTTCCCCGCGTCCACGCTGAAGCGGCTGAAGGAGTTGAAGGCGTTGCCGCCGTTGACCGTGGTGGTCGTGATGTTGACGGCATTGACCGAGGGCTGGCTCAACTGGGTGTTGGTGCGCCCGTCGATCACGATGCCGTCCAGCGGCCCCGCCATGGCCGGCGGCATCACGCCGGCCGCGCTGCCCAGCGTGGCGGCCAGCAGCGCGGCCAGGCGCTTGCGGCCGATGCCGCCCTTGCTGCGGCCCTTGGCGTTTTCCGCCACCGCCACCCACATGCTGAGCGCCTCGTTCCAGACAATACGGTAGACGCGGTTCATCGACGAGTGGCTGTGCATGGGGGATGTCTCCAGGAGGCACGACCGACGGACCGCGCCGAAAGCAAGCGTTACCTTCGCGGAAACAAAGGTAAAAAGATCCCCTAGATGTAACCTTTTTCTAACAAAAGCACAATCCGGGCGCTTCTGTTGTTACGCATCCGGGCCATCCGGGCCCCGCATTTGGCGTGGCACTACAACAATCGGCCTCTTTCGAACGCCAAAAAGCCCACGGCCTCTTGCGAAACCGTGGGCTTGGGGCCCCTGCGAGCGGCGCGGAGCTCAGCGCACCATACAGGGCCGCTTGTTGTCGAAGCGCCAGCCCGGGACCAGGTACTGCATGGCCAGCGCATCGTCGCGCGCGCCCAGGCCGTGCTGCAGGTACAGCCGGTGCGCCTTCTCGACTTCGTCCATGTCGAGTTCCACGCCCAGGCCGCCCTGCTGCGGCACCTGCACGTAGCCGCCCTGGATCTGCAGCGGCGCCTTCGTGAGGCGCTGGCCGTCCTGCCAGATCCAGTGGGTGTCGATGGCCGTGACCTGGCCCGGCGCCGCCGCCGCCACGTGGGTGAACATCGCGAGCGAGACGTCGAAGTGGTTGTTCGAATGCGAACCCCAGGTCAGGCCCCAGGCCTGGCACAGCTGGGCCACGCGCACCGAGCCCTGCATCGTCCAGAAATGCGGGTCGGCCAGCGGGATGTCGACCGACTGCAGCGACAGGCTGTGGACCATCTCGCGCCAGTCGGTGGCCACCATGTTGGTGGCGGTGGGCAGGCCGGTGGCGCGGCGGAACTCGGCCATCACCTCGCGGCCCGAGAACACGCCTTCGGCGCCGCAGGGGTCTTCGGCGTAGGCCATCACACCGTGCAGATCGCGCGTGAGGCGGATCGCGTCCTTCAGCAGCCAGCCGCCGTTGGGGTCGAGCGTGACGCGCGCCCGCGGGAAGCGCGCGTGCAGCGCACGGATCGCCTCGACCTCCTCCTCGCCGCGCAGCACGCCGCCCTTGAGCTTGAAGTCGGTGAAGCCGTAGCGCGCATGGCTGGCCTCGGCCAGGCGCACGATGGCCTCGGGCGTCATGGCCTCTTCATGGCGCAGGCGGAACCAGTCGTTGTCGGCGTCCGGCTCGCTGCGGTAGGGCAGGTCGGTCTTCGTGCGGTCGCCGACGTAGAACAGGTAGCCCAGCATCTGCACCGCCTCGCGCTGCTGACCTTCGCCGAGCAGCGCCGCCACCGGCACCTCGAGGTGCTGGCCCAGCAGGTCGAGCAGCGCGGCTTCGGCCGCCGTGACCGCGTGGATCGCGACGCGCAGGTCGAAGGTCTGCGTGCCGCGCCCGCCGCTGTCGCGGTCGGCGAAGCGTGCGCGCATCGCATGGAGCACCGCGTTGTGGCGGCCGATGGGCTGGCCCACGATCAGGCCGCGCGCGTCTTCCAGCGTCTGGCGGATCTTCTCGCCGCCGGGCACCTCGCCCACGCCGGTGCGGCCCGCGCTGTCTTTCAGGATCAGCAGGTTGCGCGTGAAGAAGGGGCCGTGCGCGCCGCTCAGGTTCATGAGCATGCCGTCGTGGCCGGCCACCGGCACCACGCGCAGCTCGGTGACGACGGGGGTCGTCATTGCGGCGGCCTGACCGCCTGGCGCGCCAGCAGCTTCCAGCCGCCGCCCTGCTTCTGCCAGACCTGGAGGATCTTGATCGCGACCTTGCCCGGCTTGCCCCCGTCGAGGGTGTCGGCCGTGAGCGTGTGCCGCACGATCGCCGCATCGCCGGCCACCCTGACGCTCTGCTCGGTGATCGCGATGGTGACGAAGTCCGAGGCCCCGCTCATCAGGTCGGCGATGAAGCTGGCCTTGGTGTCGACCTTGCCGCCCGAATGGCCGTAGCTCAGGTCCTCGGCCACCAGCGCATCGAGCGCCGCGGGTGTGGGGTCGATCATGGCCACGCGCAGCTTCTCGGCCGCGGCGGCCACGGCCGGTGCATCGCTCGCGCCGCCGCCGGAGGACAGGCCGGCACAGCCGGCCAATGCCACCGAGGCCGCGGCCATGAGGAAGGCTTTTTTCAACAGCATGCTTGTCTCCGTTCTTGTTCTGTCGGATCGTGCACCGGCTGCTTACTGCTTGCCGAGCTTGTCGATCAGGGCCTTGAGAATCTCGATCTCGTCGGGTTTCAGGTCCGTCAGCGGCGCGCGCACCGGACCCGCATCGTGGCCCACGATCTTCGCGCCGGCCTTGACGATGCTCACCGCATAGCCCGGCACGCGGTTGCGCAGCTCGAGGTAAGGCATGAAGAAGGTCTTGAGCAGGTGGTGCTGCGTCGGCAGGTCGTCGGCGGCGACGGCCTTGTAGAAATCCATCGCGGTCTTGGGGATGAAGTTGAAGACGGCCGACGAATACACCGGCGTGCCCAGCGCCTTGTAGGCCGCGGCATAGACCTCGGCCGTGGGCAGGCCGCCCAGGTAGGCGAAGCGGTCGCCCATGCGCTGGTAGATCGCGACCATGGCCTCGATGTCGCCCACGCCGTCCTTGAAGCCCACCAGGTTCGGGTTGCGCTCGGCCAGGCCGGCCAGGGTCTCGGGCTTGAGGCGGCTGGTGGCGCGGTTGTAGACGATCACGCCGAACTTCACGCTCTTGCACACCGCTTCGACATGCGCGGCCAGGCCTTCCTGGCCGGCCTCGGTGAGGTAGTGCGGCAGCAGCAGGATGCCGTGCGCGCCGGCCTTCTCGGCCGCCTGCGCGCACTGGATCGCGAAACGCGTCGGGCCGCCCGCGCCCGCGATGATCGGCACCACGCCACGGCAGGTGTCGACCGCAGTCTGCACGATGCCCGGGTACTCGTCGCCGGTCAGCGAGAAGAATTCACCCGTGCCGCCGGCCGCGAACAGCGCGCTCGCGCCATAGGGCGCCAGCCATTCGAGGCGCTTCTCGTAACCCTTCTTGTGGAAGTCGCCATTGGCGTCAAAGTCGGTCAGCGGGAACGAGAGCAGGCCGGAGCCCATGATGGATTTGAGTTCTTGGGGGTTCATCGAAGCACCATGAAGAAAAAGTTGATGAGAGAAAAAAGAAGAAGCCAACGCCTCTGTTCGTGAACAACCGCGGAACCGGCTCCGCCGGGCCGCCGGTTGTGCCCCCCCGGAGGGGGAAGGCGCCCGCGACACGCAGTGCGCGAAGCCCTCGGGGGGCTAGTCCAGTTTTATGTCGGCCGCCTTGACCACCGCCGCCCAGCGCGCCCGTTCCTTGTTGAAGAACTGCTCCTCCTCGGCCGGCGCCATGGTCACGACCTCGGCGCCCTGCCCGGCCAGCCGCGAGCGGATGTCGGCCGAGCGGATCACGGTGATCAGTTCCTTGTTGAGGCGCTGGATGATCGCGTCGGGCGTGCCCTTCGCGACCCGCACGCCCTGCCAGGTGCCCGACTCGTAGCCCGGCACGCCCTGCTCGGCGATGGTGGGCACGTCGCCGATCAGCGGCATGCGCGTGGCCTTGGACACCGCCAGCACCTTGAGCCGGCCGGCCTGCACCTGCGGCAGGGTGGCCAGCATGCCGTTCATCAGCACGTTGGTCTGGCCCGACACCGTGTCCTGCACCGCCTGCACGCCGCCCTTGTAGGGCACGTAGGTCCACTTGGCGCCGCTGGCGCGCTCCAGCGCCACGCCGGCCAGGTGCGGCGCGCTGCCGGTGGCCGTGACCGCGAAGTTGAGGTCACTGGTCTTCGACAGCGCGACCAGTTCCTTGAGGTTGTTGGCCTTGACCGAGGGATGCACCACCAGCAGGTGCGGCGAATAGGCCAGCATGGTCACGCCGCGCAGGTCGGTCGAGGGGTCGAAGGACAGCCGGGTGTAGACCGAGGGGCTGATCGCCAGCGCGCCCACGTCGCACAGCAGCAGCGTGTAGCCGTCGGGTGCCGACTTGGCGACGAAGTCCGCGCCGAGGTTGCCGTTGGCGCCGGGCTTGTTCTCGACGATCACGCTCTGCTTCAGGGCCTCCGACAGCGGCTGGCTGATGGCGCGCGCAATGATGTCCGACGACCCGCCCGGCGGGTACGGCACGATGATCTTGATCGGCCTGGAGGGCCAGTTGGCCTGTGCGCTGGCGGCCAGCGGCAGGCCCAGGGAAAGTGCGGCAAGGCAGGCTGCGCCCAAGAGGCGGCGGCGAGGGGAAAGCATGGTGGTCTGTCTCCTGTCGGTGGAAGTCTTCCCTGCACCGTGAACCGGCGAAGTGGTCAGTCATCGTACAACTGAAGAAATGACTTGTCCAGCTTGGACCCGCGCGATGCACGGGAAAAACGCGGCTTCAGCCGCGCACTGGAGGGGTGGATGCCGCCGCGTCCTGCTCGACCCGCTGCGCCGCCTCTTCCTGCGCGATGCGCAGCCGCTCGCGGCTGTTGGTCAGGTGGATGCGCATCGCGGCGCGCGCCGACTCGGGGTCGCGCCGCGCGATGGCCGCGTAGATCTCTTCGTGCTCGCGGTTGACGCGGCTCAGGTAGGCCCCGCTGCGGTCCAGCGTGCGGATGGCGTTGATGCGGGTGCGCGGGATGATCGTGGTGCCCAGGTGGCTCATGATGTCCGCGAAATACGGGTTGCCGGTCGACTGCGCGATCTGCAGGTGGAAGCGGAAGTCCGGCGCCACGGTGTCGCCCGCCACCGCCACGTTGCGCTCGAAATCGTCGAGCGCCTGGCGCATGGCCTGCAGCTGCTCCTCGGTGCGGCGGCTCGCGGCCAGGCCGGCGGATTCGGTCTCGAGGCTGATGCGCAGCTCGAGCACCGCCAGCACGTCGACCGAGGTCGCCATGTCGCCCGCGTCGAGCCGGAACACGCTGCCCGCGCGCGGCTGCAGCACGAAGGTGCCGATGCCGTGGTGGGTCTCGACCAGGCCCGCGGCCTGCAGCTTCGACAGGGCCTCGCGCACCACGGTGCGGCTCACGCCGAAGCTCTGCATGATGGCCGACTCGGTCGGCAGCTTGTCGCCCGGCCGCAGCAGCTGGCTGCGGATCTTCTCGCCCAGGTCTTCCACCAGACCGTGCGCCAGGCCGCGGCCACGCTGGCGCGGGCGGCCCGCGAAAGCAGCCCCCGCCGCCGCCCCGCCGGAATCGACTTCCGGCGGCGCGCCTGACGCCAAGGGATTACCCGCAATCGACTGAACCATGGTCACGATGATAATCGACAAGCAAGTTGTACGACAACAGATGACATACCACCCAGACCTCCCAGAAAGACGCGTCGCAGGTCGTCCAGGCCTCTGAAGCGTCCAGGCAGTTCCGCTCGGCACCCCCATGAAGTACTCCCTCGACTTCGCTCCGCTGGCCCCCTATTGGCCGGTCTTCGTCAATGGCGCCTGGCTCACGCTCAAGATGACCGCGCTGGCGGTGATCATCGGCGTCGCCATCGGGACGCTGGTGGCCTTCGCCAAGCGCAGCCGGATCAAGCCGCTGGCGCGCGTCTGCAGCCTCTACATCGAGATCGTGCGCAACACGCCCTTCCTGGTGCAGATCTTCCTGCTGTACTTCGGCCTGGCCAGTTTCGGCGTGCGCATGCCCACCTTCGCGGCCGCGGTGCTCGCGATGGTGATCAACATCGCGGCCTATGCGGCCGAGATCATCCGCGCCGGCCTGGAGTCGGTGCCGCGCGGCCAGATCGAAGCGGCCGAATGCCTGGGCCTCTCGAAGTGGCGCATCGGCTGGCACGTGATGCTGCAGCCCTCGATCGAGAAGGTCTACCCGGCTCTCACGAGCCAGTTCCTGCTGATGATGCAGGCCTCGGCCATGGCCTCGCAGATCTCGGCCGAGGAGCTCACCGCCATCGCCAACACCGTGCAGTCGGACACCTTCCGCTCGCTCGAGACCTACATCGTGGTCGCGGCGCTGTACCTGGTGCTGTCGCTGTTCATCAAGCTCCTGACCTGGGCACTGGGCGAGTACCTGTTCCGCCGCCGCCGCGTGGTGCGCCGCGCGGCCGCGCAGGCCGGCAAGTTCCAGCCCGCCGGCTCCACGGCCACCGTTGCCGTCCACGGAGGCGCTGCATGAGCGCCGCACGGCCGCCCGAAGGCGCTTGCACCGCAGCGCGAAGCGCGGAGGTGACAGTGCACGCCGCACGGCCGCCCGAAGGCGCCTGCACCGCAGCGCGAAGCGCGGAGGTGCGCCCGTGAACTTCGGCAGCTTCACCTTCACGCACCTGCTGTACCTGGTGCAGGCCATCGGCTGGACGCTGGTGCTCTCGGCGCTGGCCTTCGCGCTCGGCGCGATCGGCGGCTTCGGCCTGATGCTCGCGCGCATCTCGCCGCGCGCCTGGCTGCGCTGGGCCGCGCTGATCTACATCGAATGCATCCAGGGCATTCCGCTGCTGATCCTGCTGTTCATCGTGTACTTCGGCCTGTCGGTGTACGGGCTCTCGCTGCCTTCGCTGGTGGCGGCCGGGCTGGCGATGATGATCTACGTGAGCGCCTACCTGGGCGACATCTGGCGCGGCTGCATCGAGGCCATGCCCAAGCCGCAGTGGGAAGCCTCCGAATGCCTGGCCTTCTCGCGCTGGCAGACGCTGCGCCTGGTGATCATCCCGCAGGCCGTGCGCCTGTCGCTGCCGCCCACCGTCGGCTTCCTGGTGCAGATCATCAAGATGACTTCGCTGGCCTCGGTGATCGGCTTCGTCGAGCTCACGCGCGCCGGCCAGATCATCAACAACACCATCTTCCAGCCCTTCCTGGTGTTCTTCCTGGTCGGTGCCTTCTATTTCGCCCTGTGCTATCCGCTGTCGCGCTGGAGCGAAGCGATGGAGAAGAAACTCAATGTCGCCAATCGATAAACCGTCGCCGGCCCGCGCCCAGGTCGACCTGGCCGCTCCCTCGGGAGGCGGCGAAGCGCCCCATGCGGCCGGCGGTTCGCCCATCGTCAAGCTGGACCAGGTCTACAAGAGCTTCGGCGCCAACCAGGTGCTGAAGGGCGTGTCCTTCGAAGTCGCCAAGGGCGAGATGATCGCGATCATCGGCGCCAGCGGCTCGGGCAAGAGCACGGCGCTGCGCTGCATCGACCGGCTCGAGGTCATCGACCAGGGCAGCATCGAGGTCTGCGGCATCCGTGTCGACAGCCCCGGCGTCGACCTGAAGAAGCTGCGGCTCGAAGTGGGCATCGTGTTCCAGAGCTACAACCTGTTCCCCCATCTCTCGGTGCAGGAGAACATCATGCTGGCGCTGCGCCACGTCAAGCAGCAGTCGCGCGGCGAAGCACGCGCCGTCGCCCTGCGCGTGCTCGAGCAGGTGGGCCTGGTGGAAAAGGCCGACGCCTACCCCGAACAGCTCTCCGGCGGCCAGCAGCAGCGGGTGGCCATCGCGCGTTCGCTCGCGATGTCGCCCAAGGTCATGCTGTTCGACGAGGTCACCTCAGCGCTCGATCCGCAGCTCACCGGCGAGGTGCTGCGCGTGATGGAAGACCTCGCGGCCGGTGGCATGACCATGCTGCTGGTCACGCACGAGATGGCCTTCGCCAAGCGCGTGGCCGACCGCATCATCTACATGCACAAGGGCACGGTGTGGGAGACCGGCACCGGCGAGATGCTCGACGCGCCGCAGACGCCGGAGCTGCATGCCTTCCTGAACAACGGGCTGTGAACAGGAAGCCCGGTTCATTTCACTTCCTCCCCATCCATTCCAGGAGACTTTCATGACACTCGGCACCCTCTTCACCCGCAGCTGCATCGCACTGGCCCTCGCGGGCGGCTTCGCGCAGGCCGCCATGGCCGACCAGCTCGACGACATCAAGAAGGCCGGCACGATCCGCGTGGCCATCGCCATCGGCACGCCGCTGTTCAGCTACACCGACGCCAACATGCAGCCGACCGGCTCCGACGTCGACACCGCCACCGAGCTCGCCAAGGACCTGGGCGTCAAGCTGCAGATCGTGCCGATCAACACCGCGGCACGCATCCCGACCCTGCAGGCGCAGCGCGCCGACGTGGTCATCTCCAGCCTCTCGATCACCGAGGAGCGCGCCAAGGTGGTGGACTTCTCGATCCCCTACTCGGCCATCACCATCATGGTGGCCGCGCCCAAGGACATGAAGATCGCCAGCTACGCCGACCTGAACGGCAAGCGCATCGGCCTCACGCGCGCCACCACCAACGACACCATCACCACCCGCGAAGCCAAGGGCGCGGAGATCATGCGCTACGAGGACGACGCGACGCTGATCACCTCGGTGGTGACCGGCCAGGTCGACATCTTCTCGAGCACGCCCTCGAACATGGGCGAGGTCAACAAGCGCGCGCCGGGCAAGAACTACGAGATGAAGTTCTCGCAGCTCGATTCCGGCCTGGGCATCACGATGAACAAGGGCAACCCCAAGCTCAAGGAATGGGTCGACGGCTGGGTCGCGACCAACATCAAGAACGGCAAGCTCAACACCATCTACAAGAAATACCACGGTCGCGACCTGCCGGCCACGGTGTTCAAGCCCGCCTGAGGACCACGCGACCATGGCAAAGGAACTGGGTCGGCTGCTGTTGACCGGCGCCGCCGGCGGGCTGGGCAAGGTGCTGCGCGAATCGCTCAAGCCCTCGGCCGCGGTGCTGCGGCTGTCCGACATCGCGGGCATGGCGCCTGCAAGCGGCGAGAACGAAGAGGTCGTGCCCTGCGACCTGGCGGACAAGGCCGCGGTCGATGCGCTGGTGCGGGGCTGCGACGCCATCGCCCACTTCGGCGGCGTGTCGGTCGAGCGGCCCTTCGAGGAAGTGCTCGAGGCCAACATCAAGGGCACCTTCCACCTCTACGAGGCCGCGCGCCGCCACGGCGTCAAGCGCGTGGTGTTCGCGAGCTCCAACCACGTGATCGGCTTCTACCGCCAGGACGAGCCGCTCGACGCGCATGTCGCGCGCCGTCCCGACGGCTACTACGGCCTGTCGAAGTCCTTCGGCGAGGACCTGGCGCAGTTCTACTTCGACCGCTGGGGCATCGAGACCGTGAGCATCCGCATCGGCTCCTCGTTTCCCGCGCCGCTCAACCGCCGCATGATGAGCACCTGGCTCAGCTACCGCGACCTGACGACGCTGATCGAGAAGTCGCTGTTCACGCCCGACGTGAAGCACACCGTGGTCTACGGCATGTCGGCCAACCGCGACCTGTGGTGGGACAACGCCGCGGCCGCGCACCTGGGCTTCGAGCCGCAGGACGGCTCGGAGGTCTTCCGCGCACAGGTCGAGGCGCAGCCGCCGGTGGCGCCGAACGACCCGAACGCGATCTACCAGGGCGGCGCGTTCACCGCCCAGGGCCCATTCGGCGACTGAGCCGAAGCCGAGGACATCCATGCAAGCCGAACTCGTCCTCGACGCCCGCAATGCCACGGGCGAAAGCCCGGTCTGGCATGCAGCCGAACAAGCGCTCTACTGGGTCGACATCCCGGCCAAGAAGCTGCATCGCCTCGACCCCGGCAGCGGCGCGCACCGCAGCTGGACCGGCGACGAAATGCTGGCCTGCATCGCGCCGCGCGCGGGCCATCCGGGCCAGTGGATCGCGGGCATGGAGAGCGGCCTGTTCGCCATCGCCACGCGGGACGACGGCACGCTGGCCACCACGCCGCTGGCCCACGCGGTGCACGCCGCGCACGGCATGCGCTTCAACGACGGCCGCTGCGACCGCCAGGGCCGCTTCTGGGCCGGCACGATGCTGATGGACATGGCGGCCGGCCGCAGCGTCGGCCGCGTCTACCGCTACCAGAGCGACGTCCACGCCGAAGCCGCGCTGCGGCTGCAGATCGACGAGCTGATCGTGCCCAACGGCCTGGGCTTCAGCCCCGACGGCCGCACCCTGTACCTGTCGGACTCGCACCCCTCGGTGCAAGCGATCTGGGCCTTCGACTACGACATCGCCACCGGCACGCCGCACCACCGCCGCCTGTTCGTCGACATGAAGCCCCTGCCCGGCCGGCCTGACGGCGCGGCCGTCGACGCCGACGGCTGCTACTGGATCTGCGGCAACGACGCCGGCCTGGTGCACCGCTTCACGCCCGCGGGCAAGCTCGACCGCTCGCTCGCGGTGCCGGTGAAGAAGCCCGCGATGTGCGCCTTCGGCGGCGCCGGGCTCGACACGCTCTACGTCACCTCGATCCGCCCCGGCGGCGACCTGGCCGACCAGCCGTTGGCCGGCGGCGTGTTCGCGCTGCGCCCCGGCGTGCGCGGCCTGCCCGAGCCGGCCTGCGCCTTCTAGCGGCCCCCCACAGTTTTTCGATCCCACCAACGAGAGCAAGAGGAAGACAAATGACCATCCGACGCACATTGATCGCGCTCGCCGCCTGTGCCGGCGCAGCGCTCATCGGCAGCGGCGCCCACGCCACCGAGTTCCGCTCGGCCGATATCCACCCCGACGACTATCCGACCGTGACCGCGGTCAAGTTCATGAGCGAGCGGCTCAAGGCGCTGTCGGGCGGCAAGCACAGCATCAAGGTCTACAACAACAGTTCGCTCGGCAACGAGAAGGACACCATCGAGCAGACCAAGATCGGCGCGCTGCAGATGGTGCGCGTGAACATCGCCCCAATGAACAACATCTGCGCCGAGACGCAGGTGCCGACCATGCCCTTCCTGTTCCGCTCGGTCGACCACCTGCACAAGGTGCTCGACGGCCCGATCGGCGAGGAGATCCTCAAGAGCTGCGAGAAGCAGGGCTTCGTCGGCCTGGCCTACTACGACAGCGGCGCGCGCTCGATGTTCACCGCCAAGAAGCCGGTGCGCAGCTTCGCCGACATGAAGGGCCTGAAGGTGCGCGTGCAGCAGTCGGACCTCTGGGTCTCGATGCTCGAGGCCATGGGTGCCAACGCCACGCCGATGCCCATGGGCGAGGTCTACACCGGCCTCAAGACCGGCCTGATCGACGCCGCCGAGAACAACTACCCCACCTATGAAAGCGCGCGCGCCTTCGAGGTCGCCAAGTACTACAGCAAGACCGAGCACTCGATGGCGCCCGAGATGCTGCTGTTCTCCAAGCGCGTGTGGGACAAGCTCACGCCGCAGGAGCAGGGCTGGATCCGCCAGGCCGCCAAGGAGTCGGTGCCCTACATGCGCAAGCAGTGGGAAGAGCGTGAGATCAAGTCGCTGGCCACGGTGAAGGCCGGCGGCGCGGAGATCATCGACGTCGACAAGGCCCCGTTCCAGGCCGCGATGAAGCCGGTGTACGACAAGTTCATCACCGACGCGAAGTTGAAGGACCTCGTGAAGCGGGTGCAGGACACGAAGTAGCACCTGGCTCCTTCCCCCTTTGGGGGAAGGTCGGGATGGGGGCACGCCAGCGCACGATCGGTGACGCCGCAGGCCCCCACCCCTGCCCTCCCCCAGCGGGGGCGGGCGCAAGACAAAGAACAAAACCATGTACACCAAGATTTGCCGCACGCTCGCGCGTGCCTGCATGTGGCTGGGCATCGTCGGTCTCGTCGCGGTGATCTGCGCCGTGAGCTGGCAGGTGTTCGGCCGCTACGTCATGAACAACACGCCCACCTGGGCCGAGAGCCTGGCGCTGCTGCTGGTGCTCTACGTCACGATGTTCGGCGTGGCCGTCGGCGTGCGCGACGCGGGCCACATCGGGCTCGAGTCCTTCCTCGTGCTCGCACCCGACTGGCTGCGCCTGAAGATGGAATACCTGATCCACGCGCTGGTGCTGGTCTTCGGCGCCGCCATGGCCTGGAACTGCGCCTCGCTGGCCGAGTCGGTGTGGGACTACCGACTGCCCACGCTGTGGATCTCCGAAGGCTGGAAGTACGTGCCGGCCGCGATCTCCGGCGTGCTGATCGTGATGTTCTCGATCGAACACATCATCGCGCTCGCCCAAGGCCGCGAAGTCGAACCTGCGTGGGGCTGACCGCATGACCATTCCTCTGCTGATTCTCTGCATCTCCTTCACGCTGTTCCTGCTGCTGGGCGTGCCGGTCGCGTTCTCGATCGGGCTCTCGGCCCTGGCCACGCTGGCCTACGAAGGCCTGCCGCTCGCGGTGGGCTTCCAGCAGATGACCTCGGGCATGGGCATCTTCTCCTTCCTGGCGATCCCCTTCTTCATCTTCGCCGGCGAGCTGATGCTCTACGGCGGCATCGCCGACCGCATCGTCGACTTCGCGCGCAACCTGGTGGGCCATGTGCGCGGCGGGCTGGGCATGTCGAACGTGGTGGCCTGCACGCTGTTCGGCGGCGTCTCGGGCTCGCCGGTGGCCGACGTCTCGGCCATGGGTGCGGTGATGATCCCGATGATGAAGAAGGAGGGCTACCACGCCGACTACGCGGTCAACGTGACCACGCACGCGGCCCTGGTGGGGGCGCTGATGCCCACCAGCCACAACCTGATCATCTATTCGCTGGCGGCCGGCGGCAAGGTGTCGATCGCGGCGCTGATCCTCGCGGCGCTGCTGCCCGCGGTGATCCTCACGCTGAGCAACCTGGCGGCCGCCTACCTGGTGGCGGTCAAGCGCGGCTACCCCAAGGGCACCTTCCCGGGCTGGGCCATCGTGGCGCGCTCCTTCGCCGCGGCGCTGCCGGGGCTGTTCATCGTGGTGCTGATCCTGGGCGGCATCCTCTCGGGCATCTTCACCGCCACCGAATCGGCCGCGGTGGCCGTGCTCTACGCGCTGGCGCTGACCATCCTGCTGTACCGCACGCTCAAGTGGGAGCACTTCATCAAGGCGGCCTCGAAGGCGGTGCGCACCACCGGCGTGATCCTGCTGCTGATCGGCATCTCGAGCACCTTCGGCTACCTGATCAGCCTCTACGGCGTGGCCGAGCTCACCGGCCAGATGCTGTCGCAGATCACCAGCACGCCCTGGGTCATCTTCCTGATGATCAACGTGATCCTGTTCGTGCTGGGCACCTTCCTCGACATGGCGGCGACCATCCTGCTGTGCACGCCGATCTTCCTGCCCATCGCGCAGCAGTACGGCATGACCTCGGTGCAGTTCGGCATCGTGATGCTGATCAACTGCGCGCTGGGCCTGAACACACCGCCCGTGGGCACCACGCAGTTCGTGGGCTGCGCGATCGGCGGCGTGTCGGTGGGCACGGTGATGCGCACCATCTGGCCCTTCTACGGCGCGCTGATCTTCGCGCTCGGCGTGGTGACCTTCGTGCCGGCCTTCTCCACCTGGCTCCCGAGCCTGTTCATGGTGGTCAAGTGAAGCCGCCCCTGTCCATCCAGATGCACGAACGCGACAACGTCGCGATCGTGGCCAACGACGGCGGCCTGCCGGCGGGCACGGTGTTCGCGTCGGGCCTGGTGCTGGTCGACAAGGTGCCGCAGGCGCACAAGGTCGCGCTCGAGGACATCCCCGAAGGGGGCGTGGTGCGGCGCTACGACGTGCCCATCGGCTATGCCTTGAAGCCCATCCCCGCGGGCAGCTGGGTGCACGAGCGGCTGCTGCGGATGCCCGAGGCGCGCTCGCTCGAGGGCCTGCCCATCGCCACCGTGGCGGCGCCGGCGATGCCGCCACTGGAGGGCTACAGCTTCGAGGGCTACCGCAACCCCGACGGCTCGGTCGGCACGCGCAACCTGCTGGCCATCACGCAGACCGTGCAGTGCGTGGCCGGCGTGGTCGACTTCGCGGTGCAGCGCATCCGCGCCGAGCTGCTGCCCAAATACCCGAACGTCGACGGCGTGGTGGGCCTGGCGCACGGCTACGGCTGCGGCGTGGCCATCGACGCGCCGGACGCGATCATCCCGATCCGCACGCTGCGCAACATCAGCCTCAACCCCAACTTCGGCGGCGAGGTGATGGTGATCAGCCTGGGCTGCGAGAAGCTGCAGCCCGAGCGCCTGATGCCGCCCGGCACCATCCCGCTGATCGACGAGCGCGACGTGGGCGACAGCGCCGACGCCAAGCTCGACGTGCTGTGCCTGCAGGACGAGGCGCACGTGGGCTTCATGTCGATGGTCGATGCGATCCTGCGCCAGGCCGAGGAACACCTCGAACGCCTCGACGCCCGCCGGCGCGAGACCGTGCCCGCGAGCGAGCTGGTGGTGGGCGTGCAGTGCGGCGGCAGCGACGCCTTCTCGGGCGTGACCGCCAACCCGGCCGTGGGCTTCTGCACCGACCTGCTGGTGCGCGCGGGCGCGACCGTGATGTTCTCGGAAGTGACCGAGGTGCGCGACGGCATCGACCAGCTGACCTCGCGCGCCAGCTCGCCCGCGGTGGCCGAGGCCATGATCCGCGAGATGGCCTGGTACGACGCCTACCTCGACAAGGGCCGGGTCGACCGCAGCGCCAACACCACGCCGGGCAACAAGAAGGGCGGGCTGTCGAACATCGTCGAGAAGGCCATGGGCTCGATCGTCAAGAGCGGCAGCGCGCCGATCTCGGGCGTGGTGCCGCCGGGCGAGAAGGCCCGGCAGAAGGGCCTGCTCTATGCGGCCACACCCGCGAGCGACTTCATCTGCGGCACGCTGCAGCTGGCCGCGGGCATGAACCTGCATGTGTTCACCACCGGCCGCGGCACGCCCTACGGCCTGGCCGAGGTGCCGGTGATCAAGGTCGCGACCCGCAGCGACCTGGCGCGCCGCTGGCACGACCTGATGGACATCAACGCCGGCCGCATCGCCGACGGCGAGGCCAGCATCGAGGACGTGGGCTGGGAGATGTTCCGGCTGATGCTCGACGTGGCCAGCGGCCGCAGGAAGACCTGGGCCGAGCACTGGAAATTGCACAACGCATTGGTGCTCTTCAACCCCGCACCGGTGACATGAGCTCACCCCCAGTCTTCGCGCACTTCGTGTCGCTTCGCCAACCCCCTCTCCGGGGGCAACACCAGCGGCCCGGCAAAGCCGGCTCCGCGGTGTTCCTGGACTGAAGCGTTGTGCACCGAATCAACCGTCGAAAAGAGAGACAAAGCATGGAAGACCTTCAAGGCAAGACCGCCCTCGTCACCGGCGCCAGCACCGGCATCGGTGCCGCCGTGGCCATCGCCTACGGCGCGCGCGGCATGCGCGTGGCCGTGCACTACAACCAGTCGGCCGGGCCGGCGCAGGCCGTGGTCGACGCCATCGTCCAGGCCGGCAGCGAGGCCTTCGCGATCCAGGGCGACGTGCGCGACTCGGCCGCCATCGCGCGCGTGGTGCGCGACACGAACGCGCGGCTCGGCGGCATCGACGTGCTGGTGAACAAAGCCGGGAGCCTGGTGAAACGCGCGCCCATCGCAGAGTTCGACGACGCGCTGTTCGACGAGGTGCTGCACATCAATGCGCGCTCGGTGCTGGCCTTCTGCCGCGAGGTGGTGCCGCTGATGCGCGCCCGCGGCCAGGGCGGCAGCATCGTCAACGTGTCCTCGGTGGCGGCGCGCACCGGCGGCGGGCCGGGCGCCTACCTCTATGCGGGCGCCAAGGGCTTCGTGAGCACCGCCACGCACGGCCTGGCCAAGGAACTCGCCCCGGACCACATCCGCGTCAACGCGGTCGCGCCGGGCGTGATCCAGACGCCCTTCCAGGACCGCTTCTCCACGCCCGCGATCCTCGAGTCCTTCAAGGCCGG
Source organism: Variovorax sp. J2P1-31 (assembly GCF_030317215.1). Classification (NCBI taxonomy): domain Bacteria; kingdom Pseudomonadati; phylum Pseudomonadota; class Betaproteobacteria; order Burkholderiales; family Comamonadaceae; genus Variovorax; species Variovorax sp. J2P1-31. The sequence goes on along the minus strand of NZ_JASZYA010000002.1, from coordinate 915,578 downwards.
CATCCCGATGGGCCGCATCGGCGAGCCCGACGACTGCACCGGCGCCTTCCTCTACCTTGCCTCGGCGCAGCTCTCGGGCTATGTGACGGGCCAGGTCCTCGAGGTCAACGGCGGGCAGTACATGCCCTGAGGCACACCGCTTCCTTTTTCCTCATTCCAACAGCAGAGACAGACCCATGACAGCCCTTCCCTTCCTGCGCCGCATCGCCGCGCTGTCCGCTCTCGCGGCCCTGGCCTTGGGCGCCGCCGCGCCGGTCGCCGCGCAGACCCCCAAGTTCCCGACCCGCACCATCGAGCTGCTGGTGCCCTACCAGCCCGGCGGCGGCACCGACGGCCTGGCACGCGCCTTCGCCGACGCGAGCCGCAAGCACATCGACCAGAGCATCGTGATCGTCAACCGGCCCGGCGCCGGCGGCGCGATCGGCTGGACCGAGGTCATCAACGCCCGGCCCGACGGCTACAAGCTGGCCGTGCTCACGGTCGAGCTGCTCACGCTGCCGCACCTGGGCCTGGCCAAGTTCAACTACGACGACTTCCAGCCCATCGCGCAGCTCAACGCCGACCCGGCCGCGATCACGGTCAAGGCCGACGCACCCTGGAACACGGTGGAGGAATTCCTGGCCGATGCCAAGAAGGCCCCCGAGAGCATCCGCGTGGGCAACTCCGGCAACGGCTCGATCTGGCACCTGGCCGCGGCCGCGCTGGAGGACAAGACCGGCACCAGGTTCAACCACATCCCGTTCCAGGGCGCGGCGCCCGCGGTGCTGGCGCTGCTGGGCGGCCACATCGAGGCCGTGGCCGTGAGCCCGGCCGAGGTCACGACGCATGTGCAGGGCGGCAAGCTCAAGGTGCTGATGGTGATGGCCGACAAGCGCGTCAAGGGCTTCGAGAAGGTGCCGACCGCCAAGGAGCGCGGCATCGACCTGTCGATCGGCACCTGGCGCGGCCTGGGCGCACCCAAGAACACGCCGCCCGAAGTGATGGCGCGGCTGCGCGAGATCGCCGCCAAGACCGCCGCCGAGCCGCTGATGCACGAGGTGATGGACAAGCAGAACCTGGGCTACGTCTACACCGACGGCGCGGTGTTCAAGGAAACGCTGGCCAAGGACAACACCTACTTCAAGGGCCTGATCACCAAGCTCAACCTGAAACCTTGACCGGCTCCACGCACCGCGTGCCGAAGACCTAGAACAACACGGCACCCACCCCCAGGCGCGTCGCGTCTGCGGGCCTTTCTCGACCATCGAACGGAGACAAGACCATGCAACGCCGCACCCTCATCCAGACCGCCATCGCCGGCCTCGCCGCCAGTGCCCTGCCCGCCGCTTTCGCACAGGGCAACTGGCCCACCGGCAAGGCCATCACCTACCTGGTGCCCTTCCCGGCCGGCGGCACGACCGACGTGCTGGGCCGGCTGATCAGCCAGAAGCTGGGCATGGTGCTGGGCACCAGCGTCGTGATCGACAACCGCGGCGGCGCGGGCGGCAGCGTGGGCTCGGAGATCGCCTCGCGCGCGGCCCCCGACGGCTACACCATGCTGGGCGGCACCATCAGCTCGCACGCCATCAACGTGAGCCTGTACCCGAAGATCGGCTACGACCCGGTCAAGTCCTTCGCGCCGGTCACGCTGATCGGCACCAACCCGGTGGTGCTGGTGGTCAATGCCGCCAGCCCCTACAAGACGCTCAAGGACGTGCTCGAGGCGAGCAAGGCCAAGGCCGGCGGCCTGTCCTCGGCCTCGGCCGGCACCGGCACCTCGCAGCACCTGTCGCTGGAACTGCTGGCCTTCAAGTCAGGCGTGAAGTTCACCCATGTGCCCTACAAGGGCAGCGGGCCCGCGATCCAGGACGTGATCGGCGGCCAGGTCGACATGATGTTCGACACCACGGTGGTGGCCGCGCCGCACATCCAGAGCGGCAAGCTGCGCGCCATCGCCGTGACTTCGGCCAAACGGCTCGCGTCGCTGCCCGACGTGCCGACCATCGCCGAGTCGGGCGTTCAGGGCCTGACCGATTTCGAGGTCGTGTCGTGGCAGGCCATCTTCGTGCCGGCCGGCACGCCGGCGCCGATCGTCGACCGGCTGCACAAGGAGATCCGCACCATCCTCGCGCAGCCCGAGATGCAGGAAAAGATGAAGGGCTTCGGCATGGAGCCCGCCGACATGACGACCGCCCAGATCGCGGCCTTCCAGAAGGCCGAGGTCGAGAAGTGGGCGCAGGTGATCAAGGCGGCGGGCGTGAAGGTGGAGTGAGGGGCCGCGCCCACGCCCCAGCGGCTACAGTCGGGTCCCAGCGGGTGCAGGTTCAGCCCGAACAGGACTGAGAAATTCACACCCGATCCAGCGCATTCCTCACCACCGCCCTCCTCCGGGACCGGGCGCTCCCTGGGCGGCATCCCCTGCGCGGTGCGCCGGTAGCGCGGCCACGGCCCGGTCCGACGTCGCAGGCCCGGCATCGCGCCGCCACCCTTCCCGCTCCTGCGCTCCGCGTGCGGGACGCCTCTTCATCCAGGGTGAAAAGTGCCGCCGCGATCTGAGCAGGAAGCCGTCGACGTGAGCGAAGACGCCTACCGCGAGCAGACGCTCAGGCGCCTGCAGGCCACGGCCGTCGAGATGGGCGTGACGGCGGTGCTGGGTTCGGCGCTCGCGCTGCTGGCGCGCTTGCTGATTCCGACGCCGGAGTACATCGGGCTGCGGGTGCTGCTGCTGCCGCTGACCGCGCTCTTCGCCTACCTGATCGTCCGGGCCCCGTCGGTGCGCCTCTACGGTGCCGCCTGCATGGCGACCATCGCCACGGTCAGCCTCAACAGCTACCTGGGCGCGCTGGGCACCGACCAACCGCTGATCTACTTCCTGCCCGCGGCGACCATCGTGGTGCTGGCCACCAGCTTCTTCTGGATCACGCTGGGCCAGTGGATCGGTGGCACGCTGGCCTGCTATGCCTTCTTCCTGCCCTTCGTGCTCGACCCCTCGGCCAGCCGCACCGACACCGTGTTCTGCGTGCTGTTCGCGCTGATGGCCGTGCTGACGAGCTTCGTGAGCCACCTGCGCATGCAGGACTACCAGCGCCGTGCCTTCGACCAGGAATGCCGGCTGGCCAGGCTCTCGGTCACCGACACGCTCACGGGTGCGCTCAGCCGGGCCGAGTTCCTGCTGCAGGCCGGCAAGGCGGCCGGCAGGGCCCGCGCGACCGGCACGCCGCTCACGCTGCTGTACCTGGACATCGACCATTTCAAGCGCCTCAACGACGGCCATGGCCACGCGGCCGGCGATGCCGTGCTGCGCGGCATGTCCGATGTGCTGCAGCGTGCCTTGCGCGACGGCGACGTGTTCGGCCGGCTGGGCGGCGAGGAGTTCTGCGTGCTGCTGCCCGGCCAGCGCGAGGCCGACGCCCGCGCGCTGGCGGACCGCCTGCGCACGCTGCTGGCCGCGGTGCCGCGGCCCGACGGACCGCTGACGGTCTCGGCCGGCGTGGCCGCCATGCAGGGTGGCGAATCCGTGCTGCAGACCCTGCATCGGGCCGACCTGGCCATGCTCCGGGCCAAGCAGGCGGGGCGCGACACGGTCTGCGTGGCGGAGGATGCGGCCTGAGGAAGCTGGGGGCGCAGGTGCCGTCGTCTTCGTGCGCGCGGCCGGCGGCTGCCCGGGCCTGCGGGGCCAGCGCGAGGCCGGCGGCCCTTCAGCGCAGGAACGATGAAGCGTCTCGTCGGCACCTGGCGGGCCCTTCCAGCCGCCTGGACACTTCTCCCTCGAAGTTCGCACTACTAAAGTTCTCTTTCTCCTACAGCCTGCCCGCCCCAAGGTCCTAGATTGGCGCCACGAGGGCAAGCGTGCCACCCTGGCACGACGAGACACTGGACACCGACGTGTCCAGGCCCGATGCATCCAAGCAGACGACATCTCTGCGGGCTGATGAGTGGAGACAGGACTGGAGGTGAAAGATGCTGTCGATCAGTCAAAAAGAGTCGATCCTTCGCAAGGCCGGTGTGCCGATTCCACCCTTCCCCACGCGGCGCCCGCCGCCTCCCCTGCGTTTCGACGAGGACGGCACCCGTTACGTCGACGCCGAACGCAGCGCCGACGACGAACTGCAGCATGCCGTGGCGCACTGGAAGGAAAACATCGAGCGTCTCTACGAGACCCACATCCGGCGTCGGGTGGAGGCCACCATCCAGACGGTCAAGAGCCATGCCATCGGCGATCGCGGCGGCTGAACGGGGGATGCACCATGCGCGATCACCATCGAACACACGAGGCCGCCGGCGCCGCGGGCGCAGCACCCACGAAGGGGATGGTGGCGGACAGCCTCGCGACCGAACAGAAGGCCTCGATCCTGCGCAAGGAGGGCGCCGTGGTGCCGACCGTGCCTGTACCGCGCGCATCGCGACGGCGGTGGTTCGTACAGGGACGCGAACGCGAGGTGAAGCGCGCTCAACGCATGGACGCAGAGCACGAGCAGTCGCTGCGGGAATGGAAACGAGCGGTCGACATGCTCTTCGCGGCGTGGCTGGCTGCGCAGCGTTGAGCGCCGATGGCCTCAGAGACCGTAGTAGTTGTTGATGCGCATGGTGTACGGGTCATCGTAGTCCGGCACGCTGCTGTCGGCATACCGGGGCGCGCCCTCGAGCTTGGCCTTGTCCAGCGGCACCACGTAGCCGCCCTGCGCGGTGTCGTAGTTCAACATGCCCCACGGAATGGGATAGCGATCGGTCCCCATGCCCAGGAAGCCTCCGAACTCGAGCACGGCGTAGCGCACCTGCCCGGACAGCTTGTCGATCATGAGGTCGTCGATGGTGCCGAGCTTGTCGCCCGCCGTGTTGTAGACGGCGCTGCCTTCGACCCGGTCTGAGGAGATCACGTTTGCCGACATGGCCATGACTGTTCTCCTGTCGACGCATCTGGGAGACGCCGACGCTGCTCCAAAGCCCAGGGGCGTGGTGTCCCTCAGCTCGCGTCGATGCCTCATAGGTCTCGCTCGGAGCCCCACGTAGGACTTCTCTGCCACGCGCGGTGCCACGCGCGTTGGGGCCGCGGCGTCGCGCGGGAAGCCTGCGCGATGCGCGATCCGGGCGACGGCGCCGATCAGTGACTTTGGACACTGGTGCCACGACCCCGCCCCACCTATCTTCACCGGCACCGCCCCACGGACCGTTCCGTGACGGCGTGCATGACAAACACCGGAGGTAGAAGATCATGAAGACGAAGTTGTTCCTGGCCGTGCTGGCGACCGCGGCATTGGTGGCGTGTGGTGGCGGCGGCGGTGGCGGCGATGGCGCGCCGATCGTCGTGGCGCCCACGCCCACGCCCGGCGGTGGCGCAGGCCCGGGCCCGGGCACCGATCCCGTGACGAACCCGCAACCCGGCACGGACCCCACGCCGATCAGCGCCGACTACAAGTTCCTGAGCTTCCGGCAGGAGCGCAACTTCGACACCGATTCGGCCGAGAAGCGTTTCGACGACTACATCGCCCTGCTCAACCGCGAAGGCGCGGCCGGCTACCGCTACCTCGAGGGCGAGGCCAGCGGCGACATCCTGACGCTGCGCGACAACTTCATGATGGTCAAGGACAGCGACACCACCTACCGCTACGCGTACAAGCGGCTGACCTACGACATCCTGCAGACCACCGCGCTGCAGGCGCTGCTGGCGCAGGCCAAGGACCAGGGCGCGCGCGGCATGGTGCTGCTCAAGATCCTCGCGCCCATGGCCATCAACGGCAACAACGATCCCGAGTTCGCCGTGCTCTACCGCCAGGACATCGGCAGTTCGGCCACCTACGACCTGACGGCCGAGCCCTATGCCGCCACCTCCGCCGACTACGTGAGCCGCGCCAACGCGCAAGGCGCGAACGGCTACCGGCCCTGGGCCACGCCCGCCATGTTCAACCAGGGCAACTACCAGTTCTTCCTCAAGGACCTGAGCAGCGCCGCGCGCTACGAGGTGAAGGCGGTGGTCAGCCCGCAGAGCGTGGTCGGCGGCACGGTCGACGACCTCAAGGCGCAGATCCGCAACCAGGGCACGCAAGGCTTCCGGCTGCTGAAGAACCGCTTCATGGAGGACAGCAAGGACTTCCTCTTCTACGTGAAGGACACGACGCAGGCGAGCTCCTTCGCCTACGAGTTCCTCGACAACCCCGACCCGGTCTTCGGCCTGCAGGAGGCCAATGCGATCCAGGCCAACGCACAGGCGGCCAACGGCCTGCGCTACTTCGGCATGCCGGACTCGCCGCTGTTCTTCCGGGCCTCGGCCTGCACGGGCCCGCTGTGCCTGTCGCCGGACCGCACCGAGACCAGCAACCAGAACTGATCGCTGTCCGCTGCGTTCAGCCCGCCGATGCGGGCTGAACGCTCGCCTCGGTGCCGGCGGCCCAGGCGCCGATCCTCGCCAGGAAGCGATCGGCCGCCTCGAGTTGACTGGCCGCGATCCATTCGTTGGGCTGGTGCGCCTGCGCGATCGCACCGGGTCCGCAGACCAGCGACGGAATGCCGGCCTGCTCGAAGAAGCCCGCTTCGGTGCCGAACGGGATCTCGGCCGACGGCGACAGCGCACCGAACGACCTGGCCAGGCGCACCGCCGCGTCGTCCTTCGCCCCCACGAGCGCGGGCACCCCGGCGAGCTGGGCCATCTCCACCGCCACGCCGGGCGGCATGGCGGCCAGCAGCCGTTCGGCCTCTGCCCGCGCGGCCGCGGCACCGGCCGCGTCCGTCGGCCGGAACTCCCACAGCACCTCGCAGCAACCGGGCACGATGTTGATCGCCGTGCCGCCGCTGACGCGCCCGATGTTGAAGGTCGTGCGCTCTCCCCGCACGGAGAGCGCGCGCCCGAAGGCCGCCAGCGCCGTGATCCACAGGGCCGCCGGTTCGATCGCGCTGGTGCCGAGGCTCGGATCGCTGGAATGCGCCGGCTGTCCCCTGAACGTGGTCCGGTGGCCGTAGAAGCCGCGATGGGCGCGCCCGATGCACATCCCGGTCGGCTCGCCGATGATGGCCAGGGCCGGCGGCTGCACCTGCGCCCGCAGGTCGGCGATCAGGCGCGGCACGCCGAAGCATCCGACTTCCTCGTCGTAGGAGAAGGCCAGATGGATAGGGCGGCTCAGTTGCAGCCGGCGCCAATGGGGCACCGCGGCCAGGCAGGCGGCGATGAAGCCCTTCATGTCCGCCGACCCACGGCCGTGAAACCGTCCATCGCGCTCGACCAGCGTGAAGGGCGGCGAATCCCAGTGCTGGTCGGCCACCGGGACCACGTCGGTATGGCCCGAGAGGACGATGCCGCCCGCGACGTTCGGTCCCACGGTGGCCAGCAGGTTCGCCTTCGCGCCATCGTCGCTGTGGACCAGCCGCCAGCCGACGCCGTGTTCGTCCAGGTAGGCGCCCACCCAGCCGATGAGCTCCAGGTTCGAACGGTGCGAGGTGGTGTCGAAGCCGACCAGCGTTCGAAGGATCGCGAGCGTGTCCATGGCTTGGCGCCCAGGGTCCGGTCAAGGCGAGGACGGCGCGGCCACGCGCGCCGCGGGCCGCAGCGTGGTGACGAAGAAGCCGAGCAGGATCAGCACGATGCCCGCGACATGGAAGGCGCGCACCGGCTCGCCCAGCGCCACGAAGGCCAGCAGCGCGGTGAACAGCGCGACGAGGTGGAAGGACACGCCGGTCACCGTCGCGCCGAGCGTCGCGACGCAGCGGTTCCAGAGGATGAAGGCGAACAGCGAGGCGAAGATGCCGATGTAGAGGACGGCCCCGAGCGAGGCCGGATCGCGCGGGATGCGTGCCCCGCGCGCGAGCTCGAGGGCCCAGAAGGGCATCAGCACCAGCAGCCCCATGGCCATGGTCGCCAGCAGGAACACCAGCGGGCTGATCGCGGCGGGCTTGCGGCGCAGCAGCACCGAGTAGACCGCGTAGTTGGCCACCGCCAGGATCACCAGCAGCTCGCCGCCGTCGAAGCGCAGCGCCGCCAGGCTGGCCATGTCGCCGCGCGCCACAATCCAGGTCACGCCCACGAAGGAGATGGCGATGCCGGCCACCGTCTTCCAGGTGATGCGCTCGACGCCGAGCAGCAGCGCGGCCAGCGGCACCATGAGCGGCAGCGTCGAATTGAGGAAGGCGACGCTGGCGGCGGGCACGGTCTGCAAGGCCAGGTAGCCGAGCGCGTTGTAGCCGGCGATGCCGAAGGCGCCGCAGGCCGCGATCAGCCGCCAGTGCCTGGCCAGCAGCGCGCGCTCGCGCCAGGCCTGCCGCCAGACGAAAGGCGCGAGCACGGCCAGCGCCACGACCCACCGGCCGACCGCCAGCGAGACCGGCGGAAAGACCGGCCCGAGCGCCCGGCCCAGCACCAGGTTGCCGGCCCAGAAGGCGGGCGGCAGCCACAACAGCCAGAGCGGACGCGCCCACAGGGCGAGCAGTGCGTTGCGCATCACCGCTCCTGCAGCCCGATGCGGACCCTGCGGTTGGAACGCCCCTTGTTCTCGATCTTGAGGATGCGGATCGGGCGCGATGCGCCGGTGGAGTCCAGATGCGTGCCGCCGCAGGCCTGGCGGTCGAGCCCGGCGATCTCGACGATGCGCACCAGGCCCTCGGGCGACGGCGACGGCGTCACCGAGCGGGAGCGCAGCAGCCCCTTCTCGGCGTGGGCGGCGCTCAGGGGCAGGTAGCTCGCCGCCACCACCAGGTCCCGGGCCAGCACGTCGTTGAGTTCGGGCTCCAGCGCCCGCAGCCGGTCGTTGTCGGCATCCGGCAGGTCGAAGTCGATGCGGGCGGTGCCGTCCTCGTTCATCTGCACCCCCGTCACCAGCGCGCCGTCGAAGTCCCTGAACACCAGCGCATTCAGGATGTGGAGATCGGTGTGGAGCTCCCGCATCAGCTGGCGGAACGCGGGGTCGACCGCCGCCTGCACCTCATCCCCGATCTCAAGGCCGCCGGCGACTTCGATCCAGACCCCGCTGCCCTCCTCCGAGAAGCCGGTGACCGGGGCCTCGCCCCCCTGCCAGCGGATGACGCCCCGGTCGGGCAGCTGCCCGCCGCCACCGGGGTAGAAAGGATGCCGGGAAAGCCGCACCGCACCGGGCCGTGCCCCGACGACCGTGGCATCGAGCGTGAGAATTCCGGAATGGTCCTGGCAGAAGAGTCGCGTCATGGGTCACCTTGCTGATGGACCTCAGCATGGCAGGACCGCGCGAAAAGCTATTGGTCGGAATTGAGGGTGGCGCGACGGACCTCAGCGCGCCCGCGCCTCCACATACTGGCGCGGCGTCATGCCGAAGGTGCGCTTGAAGTGCTTGTTCATCGCGCTCTGGTCGCAGAAGCCCGCGGCCAGCGCCGCTTCGACGAAGGACTGGCCCGCCTGCAGCCCGCGCAGCGCGGCCCTGAGGCGCAGCTGCGTCAGGTAGGCGTGCGGCGTCAGGCCCAGCGTGCGCTTGAACGCCACGATCAGCTGGAACGGCGTCAGGCCCGCGGCCGCGCCCATCTGCTCGAGGCTCAGGCTCTGCGCATGGCCGTCGCGCAGCAGTTCCAGCACCGGCGCGAGCGCGGCCTGGTCCCTGGGCGCCTGGGGCATGCGCCGCGCCGCCTGACCGTGCCGTTGCAGCAGGTCGCCGAAAGTGCGCACGAGCAGTTCGCGTTGCAGCAGCGCGTCCTGTGGCGCTTCGTCCAGCAGGTGGTGGAGCGCCGTCAACCGCGCGACGAGGTCCGGGTCGGGCACGGTGTTGGCGGTGAAATAGCCGGGCCGGTCGAGGCCGAGGGCGCCCAGCAGCTCCCGCATGGCCGGTTCGGCCAGGTAGAAGGCGCGGTAGCGCCAGCGCGCGCTGCCGCCCATCCGGCCCGAATGCGGCTCGGACGGGTTGAAGACCAGCAGCGCCCCGGGGTGGGCGATGTCCGTGCGTCCCCGGCTCCTGAACTCCGAGCCGCCCGCTTCCGTCACCGCGACGACGAGGGAGTCGTGCACATGAGGCGCGTAGTCGTGCGTGGTGAAGTCCGCCTGCAGCAGGTCCATGCCCGGCAGGCCGGGCGCATGCCGGTAGCGGGAGGTGTTGCGAGGGTCCAGGCGGGCCAAGGGGCAGGTCCTTTTGAAGCCGCGGCACCACGCGGCGCCGTGCATGGGATGGTAGCGCCCGCGCGCCGGCACCCCGCCGGGATCGCCGCTAGCGCGGCTTGCGCACCCAGCCGAACCAGACGCACACGCCGACCGGGATGCCCAGCGTGAGCCAGGCCAGCATGTCGCCCGCGCCGCCGTCGCTGAACAGCGCGGAGATCAGGCCCACCGTGGTCAGCAGGCCCAGCGCGATCGGCCAGCCCCAGAGTTTCCAGAACGCATGCTTGGGCTTCACGAGCGGATCTCCTTGAGGGCGGCCGCGGCCTGCGGCGGGGCGGCCAGGGCCTCCCTGCTCTTGGGCAGGGGCACGCTGTTGCCGCGCTTGAGCCACAGGTAGAGGCCGCTGCCCAGCACGATGATGGTCGCGATGTCGAGCAGCGCCCAGAGGATCTGCATCGGCATGCCGCCGTAGTCGCCGAAGTGCAGCGGCTGCGACACGAGCAGCGCCGTCAGGTACCAGGGCAGCTTGGGCGCGGCCGTGACCTCGGCGGTCTTGGCGTCGACCAGCACCGGCTGCAGCAGCTTGGAGGTGAAGGGCTCGTTGCCCTTCAGGAACACCGTCGTGTGGTGCGGGCTCGAGAAGGCCGTGCCCGGGAAGGCGATGAAGGACAGCTTGGAGTGCGGCGCGACCGCGTAGGCCGCGTCCAGCGACTTCTGCACCGACGCGCGCTCGCCCACCGCCACCACCGGCTGGTCCTTGTAGGGCGCGAGCAGCGCGCTCAGCTGGTCGTACTGCCAGTACTTGATCACCAGGTCGGCCCAGGTGTTGATCATGCCGGTGCCGCCGACCACGAAGGCCCAGACCAGGGTGACGATGCCCAGCAGGTTGTGCAGGTCCAGCCACTTCAGGCGCGGGCGCTTGTCGTGCCGCACCGTGCCGAACTCGAGCTTGCGCATGAAGGGCGCGTAGAGCACCACGCCCGAGACGATGGCCACCAGCAGCAGCAGGCCCATGAAGCCCAGGAACAGCTTGCCCGGCAGGCCCGCGAACAGGTCGACGTGCAGCTTGAACATCACGTACATGAAGCCCTCGTCGAACTTGGGCTGCGCCAGCACCTCGGCCGTGCGCGCGTCGACCGCCACCGACCTGAAATCGTCGGTGGGCGCGGGCGTGGGCGTGAGCGTGACGAACCACAGGCCGTCGTCGTCTTCCGGCTGCGAGACGAACTGCACCACGCGATCGGGGTGCTTCGACTTGGCGACCTCGAGCACGCGGTCCAGGCTCACGCGCGGCGTGCCGGCCGGCATCTTCGGCGCCTCGATCTCGGTGCCCAGCAGGTGGCCGATCTCGTGGTGGAAGATCAGCGGCAGCCCGGTGAGGCACAGCAGCAGCATGAACACGGTGCAGACCAGGCTGCTCCACTTGTGGACCCAGGCCCAGGTCTTGATTCTTCGGCTGTTCATCGTGGTCTTCTTTTTAAGGGGTTCCGTCGCGGATCAGAAACGGTAGGTGGCGCTGGCCACCACCTCCCGGCCCTTGCCGTACCAGCAGTCGCCGCGCGCCAGGCAGGTGCTGAAGTAGGTCTTGTCGGTGGCGTTGTTGACGTTGAGCGCATAGCGCCACTTCGCGGTGTCGTAGGCCAGCACGAGGTCGAGCAGCGCGACGCTGGGGATGTTCGGGCCGTAGCCGCCGTAGGAGGTGTCGCGGAAACTGCTCAGGTAGCGCACGCCCGCGCCGGCCGAGAAGCCGGTGGCGCCGGCGATCGCGAAGCGGTACTTGGCCCAGACGCTGGCCTGGTGCCTGGGCACGCCTTCGATCTCCTTGTCGAGATCGCTGTAGGTGTAGTTCGCGATCAGGTCGAGGTCGCGGCCGATCGAGCCCTTGGCCTCGAGCTCGACGCCACGGCTTTTGGTTTCGCCCAGCTGGTTGAAGGTGTCCGGCGTGGGCTGGACGATCTGGTTCTTCTCGCGCAGGTCGTAGACCGCGGCGCTGTAGGCCATGGCGCGGCCCTGGGGCTCGTACTTGAGGCCGGCCTCCCACTGCTCGCCCCGCAACGGCTTGAAGACCTGGCCCATGCGCGGCGATTGCGGCGTGAACGACTCGGTGTAGCTCAGGTAGGGCGACCAGCCCGACGGCAGCACATACATCGCGGCAAAGCGCTTGGTGGTGGCGCTGGTCGTCTGGTCCTCGCTGCCGGCCACGCCGGACACGGCCCGGTCGTGGCGCAGCCCGGCCAGGAAGATCCACTGCCTCCACTTGAGCTGGTCCTGCGCGTAGACGCCGCTGTTGCGCTGCGTGGTGCGCGGCAGGTCGGAGCGCACGGGCTCGACGAAGTTGCCGTAGACCGGCGCGTAGGCGTCGATGAAGCTGTAGTTGCTGCCGCTCGCGACATTTTCCCGCTGGCGCGAGAAGTCGGCGCCCAGCAGCAGCGTGTGCTGCACCTCGCCGGTGGCGAAGTGGGCCTCGGCGTGGTTGTCGATCGCGGCGAGTCGGTTGCGGGTCGACGAACTGTCGCCCACGCGGCCCAGCAGGCGCTTGTTGATCGGGTCGGCTCCCCAGCCGCCGGTGAGGGTGAAGAAGTCGCCGTAGTGGTAGCGGCTGTCGTTGTCGTTGCTGGCGAGGCGGAAGTTCTGCCGCACCGTCCAGGTGTCGTTGAAGCGGTGCTCGAACAGCCAGCCGAAGCTCTTGCGCTCGCTGTTGTAGTGGTCGCCGGGCTCGCCGATGAAGCGGCTCGCGGGGATGCGGCCGTTGGGGTTGGGCAGGATGGTGCCTTCCCAGGGCAGGAACTGCGAGCTCGAGCCGCTCTTGTCCTTCTGCCACAGCGCCTGCAGCGTGAGCGAGGTGGCCGCGCTGGGGCGCCAGGTCAGCGAGGGCGCGATCAGGCTGCGGTCGTCGGGCACGTGGTCGACCTGCGTGTCGGCATTCCGGTGCAGCGCGACCAGGCGGTAGGACCAGTCGCCGTCCGCGCTCAGCGCGCCGGTCAGGTCGGCCTGGACCTGCTTGCGGCCCCAGCTGCCGAACTGCACGCCGACCTCGCGCTGGGTCTCGACCTGCGGCCGCTTGCTGACCATGTTGACGATGCCGGCCGCAGTGCCCGAGCCGAACAGCATGCCGGCCGGGCCGCGCAACACCTCGAGCCGCTCCAGCGTGTAGGGCTCGGTGCGCGTGGTGCTGGTGTAGTAGCCGTAGGCCTGGCGCAGGCCGTCGAGGAACACGGTCGGCTCGCTGCCGCGGATGCGCACCGAGTCGGTCCGCGCGTCGAGGCCGTAGGCGTCGGAACGCACGCCGGCGGCGTAGCCCAGCGCGTCCTGCAGGCTGGTCGCGCCCTGGTCGACGATCTGGTCGCGGGTCACGACGGTCACGGCCTGCGGCGTCTCGGCCAGCGGCGTGTCGGTCTTGGTCGCGGTGACGGCGTTCTTCGCCCGGTAGCCGATCACCGCCGAGGTGGCGGTCTCGCGCTCGGTGCTGGCGTCGACGCGCACCTCGGGCAGCGTGGCGCCGGCGCCTTGGGCGGCCGCCTGGAGCGAGAGAAGGCCCAGCGCGAGGGAAAGCGTCGAACGGCGGGCGAAGTGTGGCGTCATGCGAATCGTCACCGATGGTTAAATGAGAAAGATTCGCATTCTATCCAGCGGTCGGCCCTTGCGGCCCTGCGCACGCCCCCGGCGTTGCGTGTACGCCTCAGCTCAGCGCGTGTTCCAGCAGCAGATCGACCTGCCGCGCCAGCGCACTGCCCGGCGCGACCAGCCGCTGCAGCAGGCTGAAGTGGTCGGTCCCGGGTTCGAAGTGCAGCGTGGAATGGTTGCCCATGGCCAGCCAGACCTCGTGCATGCGCCGGCTCTGTTCGCGCATCGCGGGCGTCTCGTCGGCCCCGGCGGCCAGCAGCAGCGGCGGGCCGTTCGACACCGCGCGGTAGAGCGGCGAGGCGGCCATGGCGCTGTCGGCATCGAGGCGCAGGTTCTCGTTGAGCGAGGTCCGGGCCAGCGGCACGAGGTCGTAGAGCCCGCTGAGCGCCAGCACGCCCGCCACCTCGACCGTGGGCAGGCCACGCGCCGCCCAGTCGGTCAGCCCCATCTCCATCGCCAGGTGCCCGCCCGCGGAGTGGCCCGCGGCGATCAGCGGCAGTGCCGCATCGGCATGGGCCAGCACGGCCGGCATGGCGCTGCGCACGGTCTCGGTCAGCGCGGCCAACGAGACGCTGGGGCACAGCGGGTAGTTGACCATCGCCACATGCAGCCCGCGCTGCACCAGCGAAGGCGCCACGAAGCGGAAGCCCGCCTTGTCGCGCCACTGCCAGTAGCCGGGGTGCAGGTAGACCAGCACGCCGCGCGCGCGCGGACCGGCGTCGAAGAAGTCGAAGGTGCAGCGCTCGCCGACGCCGTAGTGCAGGTCGAGCGTGCAGGGGCCTTCGCGCACCGCATCGGCGCTGCGCTGTTCGAATTCGGCGAACAGCGCGGGAAAGCCCGGCCGGGCCTGGCCCTTCAGGTATTCGTATTCAGGATCGTCCATCGTCGGTCTCGGTGCTTGCATGGGCCACCACGCGGTCGATGCGGCGGCCTTCGAGGGCCGTGACCTCGAAGGTCCAGCCCGCGCATTCGATGCGCTCGCCCACGATCGGCAGCTGGCCCGACACGGCCATCAGCAGGCCGGCCACGGTGTTGTAGCGGCCGCGCTCCTCCTCGGGCAGCTCGCGGATCGCGAGCCGCGCGCGCAGTTCGGACACCGGCATCAGGCCGTCGAGCTCCCAGGCGCCGTCCTCGCGCTTGTGGGCCCAGGCGTCGGTGGTGGTGTTGGACTGCAGCTCGCCGGTGATGGCTTCGAGCAGGTCGCGCGGCGTCATCAGGCCCTGCACCACGCCGTATTCGTCGACCACGAACACCAGCCGGCCGGCGCGCATGCGGAACTGCTCGAGCAGTTCCATGCCGGTGAGCGTCTCCGGCACGAAGGACGCAGGCTGCGCCACGCCCTCGATGCTGCCCTCGTGCTGCGGGCCGAGCCGCAGCAGGTGCGCCACGCTGATCACGCCCACCACGTCGTCGAGCGAGTTGCGGCACACCGGGTACCAGGAATGCACCAGGTTGAGCGCACCGGCGGCCGCCACCTTCTGCAGGCTGGAAGCCACGGTGTCGGTGGCGTCCAGCCACTCGATGTCGGCCCGCGGCACCATCAGCGAACTCAGGCGGCGGTCGTCGAGGTGGAACACGTTGCGCACCATCTGGTGCTCGTGCATCTCGATCACGCCGGCGTCCACGCCCTCCTCCAGGCTGGCGGAGATCTCTTCCTCGGTCACGGTGCGCGCGGCGTTGGAATCGATGCGCAGCAGCTTCAGGATCATCGCGGTGGCGCCCGAGAGCAGCAGCACGAAGGGCTTGGCGCCGGTGGCCAGCGCGCGCATGGGCCGCGACACGAAGCGCGCCACCGGCTCAGGGTAGAGCTGGCCGATGCGCTTGGGCACCAGCTCGCCGAAGATGATGGTGAAGAAGGTGATGCAGGTCACGACCACCGCGGTCGAGGCCACGCTGGCCGTGCCGGCGCCCATGCCCGCGCCTTCCATCCAGACCGCCAGCGGCGCCGCGAAGGCGGCCTCGCCCACGATGCCGCTGAGCATGCCGATGGACGTGATGCCGATCTGCACGCTCGACAGGAACTGGGTCGGGTCCTGCATCAGCTTGAGCGCCGCGGCGGCGCCGGCATCCCCTGTTTCGGCCAATGCGGCGAGCCGCGCGCGACGGCTGGTGGAAAGGGCCATTTCGGACATCGCGAACAACGCATTGAGCGTGGTCAGCAAGGCCAGCAGGAAAACATCCATGAACGAAGGAGAGAATGGGGACATGGCACTTTACTTGATCGGCGACGTGCAGGGCTGCGACGAAGCCCTGGGCCGCCTGCTGCAACGCATCGACTTCTCCCCCAGCCGCGACACGCTGGTCCTGCTGGGCGACCTGGTGAACCGGGGCCCGGCCTCGGCCGACGTGCTGCGCCGGGTGCAGGCGCTGGGCGGCGCGGCGCGCAGCCTGCTGGGCAACCACGACCTGCACCTGCTGGGCGTGGCCCACGGCGCACGCAAGTCGGGCCGCAAGGACACGCTCGACGGCGTGCTCGACGCGCCCGACCGCGACGCGCTGATCGACTGGCTGCGCCACCAGGCGATGGCGCTGCACCAGACCGTCGGCGGGCGCGACCTGCTGATGGTGCATGCGGGCGTGCTGCCGCAATGGACGGTGGCGCAGACGCTGGTGCTGGCGGCGGAGGTCGAAGCGGTGCTGCGCGGGCCGACGCTGGGCGAGTTCGTGCGCACCATGTACGGCAACGAGCCCGCGCAATGGGACGATGCACTGACCGGCACCGCGCGGCTGCGCGCCATCGTCAACGGCCTCACGCGCTTGCGCTTCTGCACCGCCGAGGGCGTGATGGACTTCGACACCAAGGACAGCGCCGACGCCCCGCCGGCCGGCTTCATGCCCTGGTTCGAGGTGCCGCGGCGCCGCAGCGCGAACGCCACCGTCGCCTTCGGCCATTGGTCGACGCTGGGCTGGATCGACCGGCCCGGCCTGCTCTCGACCGACACCGGCTGTGTCTGGGGCGGCTGCCTCAGCGCGGCGCGCATCGGCGCCACGCTGGACGACATCGAGCACCTCGAGGTGCAGTGCGATCAGGCGCAGAAACCCGGCGCCTGATCCCGGTGCGGCCGCTCAGGCGGCCGGCCGGAAGCGCTCCAGCGCCGTGCGCTGTTGCCCCTGCGCGTCGAAGTTGTCCGGCGCCAGCCAGCGTTCGAAGGCACTGCGCAGCGCCGGCCATTCGCTGTCGATGACCGAGAACCACGCGGTGTCGCGGCTGCGGCCCTTGTAGACCAGCACCTGACGGAAGACGCCTTCGAAGCGGAAGCCCAGCCGCTGGGCGGCGCGCCGCGAGGGCTCGTTGCAGCTGTCGCACTTCCATTCGTAGCGGCGGTAGCCCAGCGTGTCGAAGGCCAGGCGCATCAGCAGGTACTGCGCCTCGGTCGACAGCGGCGTCTTCTTCAACAGCGGCGAGAAGGTGACGTGGCCCACCTCCATCACGCCGTGCGCGGGCTCGATGCGCATCAGCGCCAGCGTGCCCACCGCGCGGCCGCTGGCACGGTCGATCACCGCGAAATGCATGGGATCGGCGCTCTGC
This sequence comes from Variovorax sp. J2P1-31, assembly GCF_030317215.1. Lineage (NCBI taxonomy): Bacteria > Pseudomonadati > Pseudomonadota > Betaproteobacteria > Burkholderiales > Comamonadaceae > Variovorax > Variovorax sp. J2P1-31. The sequence goes on along the minus strand of NZ_JASZYA010000002.1, from coordinate 898,407 downwards.
GCGATGCGCTCGATGTAGGCGCGCGTGGCCGCGGGATCGTCGGAGCGCTCGATCGACAGGTAGGTCCAGTCGCGCCCGTCGGGCGCCTGCGCGTAGGCGGCATGCAGGTCGCCGGCATGCCGGGCCGCGTCGAGCGGCTCGAGCCGGCAGAAACGGCCCTCGATGGGCTGGCGCGGCGGCAGGGCATGCGGGGTCCAGTCGGGCAGCGCGGGGCCGACAGGCTGGCCGAAGTCGTTGAGGCGGGTGGGCATGGCAAGGTCTTTCGAAAAAAGGGCTGGCACGGCCAGCGGAAGCCCCGAAGGTAGCCGCGTCATGGCCCCATTGGAAGTGCCAGGCAGAATGCGTTTCATGGTGCCACGGTCCGCCCCCTCCCCCGCTGCCCTGCTCGAGGCCCCGCTGCGCCGGGAACGCGACGCGGGCCCGATGCAACGCCAGCTGTACGAGCGGCTCAGGCACGCCATCCTCGACGGCAGCCTCGCGCCCGGCAGCCGGCTGCCGGGCTCGCGCATGCTGGCCGAGACGCTGGCAATCTCGCGCAACACCGTGAGCGCGACCTACGAGCACCTGGCGGCCGAAGGCTATGTGCAGCCCGACCGCCAGGGCACGCGCGTCGCCGCGCTGTCGGCGCCGGCGCTGCGCGGGCGCACGGCGGCCCCCACCGGCACCGCGGTCACCGCGCGCCGCCTCGCGGCCTTCCCGCCGAACGCATCGCGCCCCGACTCGGACGCCGCGCTGCGCCCCGGCGTGCCCGCGCTGTCGCACTTCCCGCTGACCGCCTGGCGCCGCGCGCTCGACCGCGCGCTGCGCGCGGCGGGCCCGGCCGCGCTGGGCTATGGCGACCCGCTGGGCGAAGCGCCGCTGCGCGCGGCCATCGCGCGGCACCTGTCGGTGGCACGCGGCGTGCGCTGCGCACCGCGGCAGATCGTCGTCACCGAGGGCGCGCAGGAGGCGCTGACGCTGTGCGTGCGCCTGCTCACCAACCCCGGCGACGTCGGCTGGGTCGAGGACCCGGGCTACCGCGGCGCCAAGGCCGCGATGCGCGCGGGCGACCTGCGCATCGTGCCGCTGCGGGTCGACGCCGAGGGGCTGCAGGCACGCGAGCGCGACTGGCAGCAGCACCCGCCGCGGCTGGTCTACACCTCGCCCTCGCACCAGTACCCGGGCGGCGCGGTGCTGAGCATCGCGCGCCGGCTCGAACTGATCGCCCGCGCGCGCGCGCACGGCGCGTGGATCGTCGAGGACGACTACGACAGCGAGTTCCGCCACGCCGGCGAGCCCATCGGCGCGATGCAGGGGCTGGTGGAGGACGCGCCCGTGCTCTACGTCGGCACCTTCAGCAAGACGATGTTCCCCTCCCTGCGGCTGGGCTTCCTGGTGCTGCCCGAGGCGCTGCTGCCGGGCGTGCAGGCGCCGCTCGAGGAGATGCTGCGCGGCGGCCACCGCTGCGAACAGCTCGCGATGGCCGACTTCATCGAGAGCGGCCAGTTCAGCCGCCACCTGGGCCGCATGCGGCGGCTCTACCGGGGCCGGCAGCAGGCGCTGCGGCTGGCGCTGCAGCAGCACCTGAAGGTGCCGCACAGCATCGAGGGCGGCCACTGCGGCCTGCACCTGACGGTGCGCCTGCCCGCGGAATTCGACGACCGCCGGATCGCGGCCGAGGCGCTGCGCCACCGCATCGCGCCCTCCCCGCTGTCGGGCTTCGCGCTGCAGCCGCTGGCCGGCGACAACGGCCTGGTGCTGGGCTACGGCAACACCTCGGCCGAACTGTTCGAGCCGCTGGTCCGGCGGCTCTCGCAGATCGCGCGGGCGAGCGCACGTCCCTAGGCCTGCGTGCCCGCCGCCTGCGCGCACCGGAAGTGGCGCGGCGTGGACCCGACCCACTGGCGGAAGCGGCGGTTGAAGTAGGCTTCGTCGGTGAAGCCGCACTGGTGGGCGATCTCGCGCACCTGCAGCGAGGTGGACGCGAGCAGTTCCTTCGCGCGCTCCATGCGCCGCTCGGTCACCAGCTCGGTGAAAGTGCGGTCGGTCTTCTTGCGCAGCAGGTTCGCCAGGTAGTTGGGCGAGAGAAAGGCGGCGGCGGCCGCATCGGTGAGCGACAGCGGCTGGTCGAGGTTGTCGCGCACATAGCGCACCACGCGCTGCAGGGCATCGCGCTGCGAGGTCCGCCCGTTGTGCTGCAGCGAGAGCCGCATCAGCGAGTCCTCCTGCCGCATGCAGGCCAGCCCGATGATCTGCTGCACGATGCCGCGCATCGCGATCTTGGCGCCGAAGCCGCGGCCCGCGTTGAGCGCCTGCAGTTCGTCGAGCCAGCCGCGGATGCGCGCGAAGTCCGCCGCGTCGAAGGCGAAGTCGACGTACTCCTGGAACAGGAAGGGCGCGAGATCGGGATGGCGTGCGAGCGACACGTCGTCGAGGTCCAGCGCATCGACCTCGAGCGTCGGCCAGAGAAAACGCTGGTCGAAGTTGACGATGCAGTACAGCGCCTCGGGCGGGTGGGGGATCACGTGCACCCGGTAGGGCAGCACGAAGCTCAGGTGGCGCGGGCCGAAGGGCCGCACCGCGCCGCCGATGGCCTGCTGCGACTGCCCTTCGATGCCGACCTGGATCTGGAAGTAGGCATGCCGGTGCGGCAGCGTGAGCTCGTTGCGCGCGCCCTGGAAGCGGATGTCGAAATCCAGGTGATCGGCACGCTCGTGCATGCCGTAGGTGCGGACGGACGTCGGAAGGGAAGAAGAAGAGGAAGAGCGCATCGCGCCCGCGAGCGTACGCCAGCCGGCGCGCCGCCGCTTCAGACGACCTCGGCCTCCAGCACGCCGACGCCCGCCACCGTGCCGCGCAGCCGGTCGCCGCGCTGCACCGCGCCCACGCCGGCCGGCGTGCCGGTGAAGATCAGGTCGCCGGGCTGCAGCGTGAACAGCGTCGACAGGTAGGCGATGGTGTCGGGCACGTTCCAGATCATGTCGGCCAGGTCGCCGACCTGGCGTTGCGCGCCGTTGACCTCGAGCCGGATCTCGCCCGCGGCGGGATGGCCGGCCTGCGCCACCGGCACCAGTTCGCCGCAGGGCGCGGAGCCGTCGAAGGCCTTGCCGGTGTCCCAGGGCCGGCCCGCCTTCTTGGCCTCGGCCTGCAGGTCGCGGCGCGTCATGTCCAGGCCCACGGCATAGCCGTAGACATGCGCGAGCGCATCCGCCGCGGCGATGTTCGCGCCGCCGGTCTTGAGCGCGACCACGAGTTCGATCTCGTGGTGCACGTCCTTCGACAGCGTCGGGTAGGCGAAGGCCGCGCCGTCCGCGACGATCGCGTTGGCCGGCTTCATGAAGAAGAAGGGCGGCTCGCGCTCGGGGTTGTGGCCCATCTCGCGTGTGTGTTCGGCGTAGTTGCGGCCCACGCAGAAGATGCGGTGGACCGGGAAGCGCGCGCGCTCGCCCGCGATGGGCAGCGAGTGGACGGGCGCGGGGGCGATGGCGTAGCGGGTGTCGGTGGAAGTCATGGATCGACTCTAGCCAGCGACGGCCCGCGCGCCGGGCACGCGTCTACGCAGGTCTTGGACTCCGCTACGTTTCGGCGCGCCGCTCAGCCCGCGACGCTGAAGCCGGTGTCGAAGGTCCCCTTCACATCGAGCGGCTGCTTGATCAACCCGACCTGGCGGTAGAAGTCGGCCGTGGCCTGCTGGTCGGCGACCACCTGCGCGTCGATGGCCACCCACTTCTGCTGGCGGCGTTCGAACTGCAGCTTCGCCGCCTCGGGCGGGATGCCGATGATCCGGGCCAGCGCGGCCGAGTAGGCGTCGACGTTGTCGTAGGACCAGCGCTGCGCCTTCACCACGCGCTGCAGGAAATCCTGCAGCACCGGCCGCTTGGCGCCGATGGCGCCGTCGGTGGCGGCAAGGTAGCTCAGGCCCGGCAACAGGCCGCGCCCGCTGACCAGCACCCGCGCGTGCTTGCTGACCTCGGCCAGCGCGGTGTAGGGCTCCCAGGTGGCCCAGGCGTCGACCGAGCCCTGCGTGAGCGCCAGCTTGGCATCGGCGGGCGCGAGGAAGCGGATGTTCACGTCCTCGGGCTGGAGGCCGGCCGAGCCGATGGCCTTGAGCGCCACGTAGTGCCCGATCGAGCCGCGGTTGGTGGCGATGCTCCTGCCCTTGAGCTCGGCCGCGGTCTTCAGCGGCGAGTCGGGGCGCACCAGCACGGCCGTGCCGTAGGCGTCGGAGCGGTTGGCGCCGATGGCCTTGACGCGCGTGCCCGCGGCCAGCGCGAAGATCAGCGGCGCATCGCCGATCGGGCCCGAATCGACCGCGCCTGCATTGAGCGCCTCGGCCAGCGGCGCGGCGGCCGGAAACTCCGACCACTGGATGTCGTAGCCCAGTCCTTCGAGCCCGCCCGCGGCCTCGAGCAGCGCGCGCAGGCCGCCCTTCTGGTCGCCGGCCTTGAGCACCGGGCGGGACTGGGCGTGCGATGCGAGGGCGGGCAAGGCCAGGGCCGCGGCGGTGCCGAGGGCCTGGGTCACGAACTGGCGGCGGGAAGTGAAGGTCATGTCGAGATGTCTTTCAGGGGGAGAGGAGGAAACTCAGTGGACGAAGCCGCCCTTGACGAAGCGCACCGGCTGCGCGTCCATGCGGCGGATCAGCGCCTCCAGGCCGTCGGTGGGCGGTGGCGCGTCCACGGCGCGCGGCGCGATCTCGGTGCGGCACAGCAGGTCGTCGTCGGACCAGCCCGCCTGACCCGGCCGGCCGAGCGCGCGCAGCCAGCCGTCGCGGTCGGCGAGCAGTTCGGCGCCGGCCAGCGCCGCGCTGCCGGCGACCTGCGAGAACGCGGCCCAGGCGGCGTCGCCCTCGAGCACGCAGCCCGCGCTCGGCGCGGCCGAGGCGGCGGGGCGCAGCCAGACCGTCACGAGGCGCGGGTCTTCCAGCGGCGGCGCGCCCGCGGCCACGATGCGCACGCGCTGGCCGCGCCAGCTCGCGAGCGGGCGCGCCGGGCCGCCGTCGCAGCGCACGGCGGCGTCGGGCAGCGCCACCGGCAGTGCCCAAGCGCCGGTCGCGCGCAAGGTCTCGCCCGCGGCCTGCGCCTTCATGAAATCGATCAGCGCCCAGGCCTCGTCGTCGCGCAGCACGGCGCCGAAGGCCGGCATCGACGGCGCGCCGTGGCGGTCGCGCGTGCCGTTGAGCACATGCCACAGCAGGTCGCCGTCGGCGCGCCGCCACAGCAGCGGGCCGCTCAGGTTGGGCGGCCACACCGGCTGCGCGGCCGCAAGCGGCCCCTGCCCTCGCCCGTCGCTGCCGTGGCAGGCGATGCAATGCTGCGCATAGAGCGCGCGGCCCTGCGCGATCGATTGCACCGTGAAGCCGCTGGGCGAGCGATGGAAGCTGGTCGGCGTGGCCGGCACCCAGGCCACGCGCGCGTCGGGCCAGGGCGCGAGCAGCAGCAACAGGGGCACGCTGGCCAGCAGGGGCCAGCGGCGGCGGCGCCAGAAGACGGCCAGCAGCAGCACGAGGGCGCACAAGGCGAGCACCGCCACCGTGAGGCCCAGGCGCCGCGCCTGGCCCAGGTCGATCAGCAGGTTCTCGCCCGACAGCCGCCAGGCCCAGGGCCAGGCCGGCTGGCCATGGCTGCTGCCCGCCAGGCCCAGCCAGCCGAGCAGGCGCAGCAGCCCGAGCTGTAGCGCCTGCAGCAGCGCGATCAGGCCGTTGAGCCAGCCGCCCTCGATCACGGCGCTCACGCCGTCGCTCGGCTCACCATGTCGCGTCCAGGCCGAGGTGACGCAGCGCCTCGTGCCGCAATTCGACCAACCGCGGATGGTTGCGGTGCCGCGGGTACGGCAGGTCGACCACCAGCTCGGCCACGATGCGCGCCGGGCGGTCGCTGAGCACGATCACGCGCTTGGCGAGGAACAGCGCCTCCTCCACGTCGTGCGTGACCAGCAGCGCCGAGAAGCCGGCGCGCTGCCAGAGCTTGACCAGCTCGCTCTGCATCGCGATGCGCGTGAGCGAATCGAGCTTGCCCAGCGGCTCGTCGAGCACCAGCAGCTGCGGATCGTTGACCAGCGCGCGCGCCAGCGCCACGCGCTGCGCCATGCCGCCCGAGAGCTGGTGCGGAAAGCTCTTCGCGAAATCGGCGAGGCCCACCAGCGCCAGCGCATCGTCGACGCGCGAACGCTGCGTCTTCAACAGGCCGCGCGCCTGCAGGCCCAGCGCCACGTTGTCCCGGACGTTGCGCCAGGGGTAGAGCGTCGGGTCCTGGAACACGACGATGCGCGAGGGGTCGGGCCGGGTGATGGCCTCGCCGTCCTGCGCGATGCGGCCCACGGTCGCGGGCTCAAGCCCGGCCACCAGGCGCAGCAGCGTCGACTTGCCGCAGCCGCTGGGGCCCAGCAAGGCGACGAACTCGCCGGGCTGCACGCGCAGGTCGATGTGGTCGAGCACCTGCAGCACGCCGTCCTGCTGCTTGAACCAGTGGCTCACCCCCTCGATGTCGATGTGGGCGCCGGCCGTGGCGGTGGCTACCATTGGACGGTCCCCTTCTGCCACGACAGCGCGCGGTCGCGCACCGTGAACAGCAGCGTGATCAGGCCCGAGCACAGCACCGCCATCACCCCCAGTGCCGCATACATGTTGGCGTAGGCAGCCCAGCCCTGGGCCCACTGCAGGTACCAGCCCAGGCCGGCCTTGACGCCCATCATCTCGGCCGTGACCAGCACCGAGAACGAGGCGCCCAGGCCCATGAACAGGCCGACGAAGACCTGCGGCAGCGCCGCCGGGATTGCCACCCGCCGCACCAGGAACCACTCGGTGGCGCCCAGCGTGCGCGCCACGTCGTAGTAGCTCTTGTTCACCGAAGCCACGCCCGACCAGGTCAGCACCGCCACCGGGAAGAAGGTGGCGAGCCCGACCAGGAACACGGCCGCGGCATAGCTCGAGGGCGCGAAGAAGAAGGCCAGCGGCAGCAGCGCCGACGCGGGCACCGGCCCGAGGAAGCGCAGCACCGGGTGCACCCAGTAGCCCGCGATGCGCGACCAGCCGATCCACACGCCGGTGCCGAAACCGACCAGCGCGCCCAGCACGAAGCCGTGCGCGAGCAGGCGCAGCGAATGCGCGGTCGAGAGGCCGAGCCGGGCCCAGTCCTCGCAGGCCACGTCGATCAGGCTCTGCGGCGGCGCGAAGAAGGGCGGCGGCAGCAGGCCCAGCTTGGCGGTCAGCAGCTCCCACAGCGCCAGCAGCAGCGGCGCGGCGATCAGCCACTGGCCCGCGGGCCGCAAGCGGCGGCCGGCCGCACCGGCGTGCGTGCCGAGCAAGGCCACGGCCAGCAGCAGCACGCCCGCGACCAGCGCGGCCACGCCGAGCTCGGTGGTGAAGGTCCAGTCGTTGAAGCCCACTTCCTTGTTGGGCCAGGCGAGCGTGAGCCCGCCGAAGGCCAGCCAGGCCAGGGCCGCGACGACGCCGGTGCGCCAGAGGCCGGTGGCGACGACGTCCTGCAGCGACGCGGGCAGCGTGGCGGCGCGCGGCAACGGCGCCACGGGCCGCTCCAGCCGTCCGCCCAGAACCTGCTCGGCGGTCGTCATGGAAGCACCTCCGTGCTGCGCACTGCGGTGCAAGCTTGCTTGGGGCGGCCCGGCGCGGCGCTCATGCCAGCACATCCACCGCCACGTGATTGGCGAGTCGCGCCGGATCGGTCGAGGCCTTGAGCACGCCGACCGAGCGGAAGTCGCGCGCATAGAACTCGACCTCGTCGCGCAGGTTCTTGCCCACCGGATGGTGGCCGTGCGTGAGCGTGCCCAGCAGCGCCTGCAGGTCTTCGACCGGCACCTTGGGCGAGTACTTGGCGAACAGCTTGGCCGATTCGTTGGGGTTCTCGGCCACGAAGTCCGAGGCCTGCACGATCGAGCGCACCAGCGCCGCCACCGTGGGCTTGTCCTTGCGCACCAGCTCGCCGCGCGCGCCGACGATGCAGCAGACCTTGTCCTTGTATTCGCCCGAGAGGTTCGACGCCAGCTCGACGTAGCGGCCCTTGTTGCGCTTCTCGATCAGGTAGAGCGTCGGGTCGCCATCGGCGATCGCCTGGATCTCGCCCTTGTTGACGGCGATGTCGAGCAGGTCGGCCGGGTACTGGCGCCAGGCCACGTCCTTGTCGGCATCGATGCCGTTCTTTTTGAGCAGGATGGAGAAGAAGTTCTTGCCCGGGCTCGCGATGTCCGACACGCCGATGGTCTTGCCCTTGAGCTTCTGCAGGTCGGTGATGCCCGCCTCCTTCACGCCCACCAGCCGCACGCAGCCGCCGTGCGAGCTGCCCACGATCTTCACGTCGAAGCCCGACTCCAGCGGCTTGAGCCAGCGGTGGATCATGCCGACCGCGGCATCGGCCTTGGCCGTGGCCAGCGACTCGAGCAGCTGGTCGGTCGAGCCGGTGTAGTTGATCAGGTCCACCTGCAGGCCGTTCTTCTCGAAGAAGCCGCGCTCCTGCGCCACCACCACCGGCGACAGGCAGAAGGCCGATGCGTTCCAGGCGAAGGTGAGCTTGCGCGGCTGCGACCAGGCGCGCGAGGCGAGCAGGCCGCTCGATGCGACGACCGCGGCCGCGCCGCCGGCACGCAGGACGCCGCGACGGGAAAGGGATGTGTTCATGCTGGAGGGACCTCGTTCTTGGATTTACAGGAGCAGTTCGGGCTCGGCCTCGACCAGCCCTTCGTAGAGGCTCTCGAAGGCATGGCGCGCGCCGTCGGGCCCGCCGATCTGGCCGTGCGTGTGGCGCGCCACCGCCTCGTCGATGGGCTGCGGCGTGCCGGCCGCCTCGGCCAGCAGTTGCGTGTGGCAGGCGTTGTCGAGCGCGATGTACCACCAGGCCGCGGCCTCGACGCTCGGACCCGCGGTCAGGATGCCGTGGTTCTTCAGGATCGCGCCCTTGCCGTCGCCCAGCGCCTTGGCGATGCGCAGGCCTTCGCTGTCGTCGACCACCATGCCGGTGAAGTCGTCGAACAGCGCCACGTCGCCGTGGAACACGCAGCTGTCCTGCGTGAGCGTGTCGAGCTTGCGGCCCAGCGTCGACCAGGCCTTGCCGTAGGTCGAGTGCGTGTGGGCGGCGGCGACGATCGCGGGGTTGTATTCGTGGATCGCCGCATGGATCGCAAAGGCCGCCTTGTTGAGCGGCCGGTCGCCGATCACGGTCTCGCCCTTGGCATTGACCAGCAGCAGGTCCGACACCTTGATGCGCGAGAAATGGATGCCCAGCGGATTGACCCAGAAGTGGTCGCCGAGCTCGGGGTCGCGCGCCGTGATGTGGCCGGCCAGGCCCTGCGCGAAGCCGAAGCGCGCGAACAGCCGGAAGGCGCCCGCCAGCCGCTCCTGCCGATGGCGGCGCTCGGCCTCGACGCTGGTGCGCGGCGCGGGCGGGTCGAACCAGAACTTCTGCTGCGGGTTCGGGTTGAGCTTCAGCGGCTGGGCCGCGTGGCGGTCGATGGAAAGAACAGCGCTCATGGGGATTCCTCGTGTGTTGGGGGTATTGCTCCTTCCCCCTCTGGGGGAAGGCGGGGATGGGGGCTTGCGGCGCATCGAACGCTGCGGCGGTCTTCAAGGCTGCGGGCCCCCACCCCCGCCCTCCCCCAGCGGGGGAGGGAGAAAGAAAAGAGTCAGGCCGCCTTGCGCGCCGAAGCGATGCGCTGCGCCACCAATTCGTGCGTGCGCGGGATCAGCTCGCGGCCGTAGTCGCTCGCGTCCTCCAGCGGGTCGAAACCGCGGATCAGGAAGGTGGTCACGCCCAGGTCGTAGTAGTCGAGCAGCGCGTCGGCGACCTGCTCGGGCGTGCCGACCAGCGCGGTGCTGTTGGAGCGCCCGCCGATCTCTTCGGCGACCGCGGTCCACAGGCGCTTGTCGACGCGCGAGCCCTGCGCGGCCGCGGCCAGCAGGCGTTTCGCGCCTTCGCTCTGCTGCGGGCCGCCGCGGTTGTAGCCCTGCACCACGCGCAGGCGCTTGGTCTCGGCCAGGATGCTCTCGGCGCGTGCCCAGGCGGCCTCCTCGGTCTGCGCGAGGATCGGCCGGAACGACACCGAGAAGCGCACGCTGCGCCCATGCTTCGCGGCCTCGGCGCGCACGCGGGTGGTCAGCTCGCGCGCCTGGTCCAGCGATTCGCCCCACAGCGCGTACACGTCGGCGTACTTGCCGGCGACCGGAATCGCCGCCGCCGAAGCGCCGCCGAAGTACACCGGCACATGCGGCTTGCCCTGGCGCGTCTGCACCGGCTTCACTTCTGAGAAAGCGCTCTGGAAGCGGTAGTGCGCGCCTTCGTGGTCGAAGGGCTTGTCGGCGGCCCAGACCTTGTGCAGCACCTCGAGGTACTCGTCGGTGCGCGCATAGCGCTGGTCGTGGTCGAGCCAGTCCCCGTCGCGCTTCTGCTCGTCGTCGGAGCCGCCCGAGATGTAGTGCACCGCGAGCCGGCCGCCGCTGAACTGGTCGAGCGAAGCGAACTGGCGCGCCGCCAGCGTGGGCGACACGAAGCCGGGCCGGTGCGCCAGCATGAAGTGGATGCGCTCGGTGACCGAGGCGGCGTAGGCGACGGTCAACGTGGCGTCGGGGCCGGTCGAGTGGTGCGGCACCAGGATGCGGTCGAAGCCCGCGTTCTCGTGCGCCTGCGCAAAGGCCCTGACGTAGTCGCGGTCGATCGCGGGACCGCTGGGCGCATGGATCTCGGAGACCTTCTGGCCCTGGATCATGCCGATGAATTCGATGGGACTGCTCATGGGTTTTCCTTCGACGTGGACGCGCAAAGCGGGATGCAGGACCGAGACCGTAAGCGGCGCCCGGCCCAAACCCAAGGAGGAAAAGCGCGTTTGGATATGCGCGAAACTTTGTTCGCCCGGTCGGGGCCGGCGCTTACCGTCGCAGGCATGAGCACCCACGCCCTGCAACGCACCGCCCTTCCCCCCGCCCCCGCCATCGACGACGTGGTGCTGGCGCAACTGACGGCCCGCTTCGCCGCGACCGCGGCCGACCACGACCGCTACGGCAGCTTCCCGCACGACAACTTCGCCGCGCTGCAGCAGCACGGGCTGATCGCGCTGGTCGCCCCCACCGCGCTCGGCGGCGGCGGCGCCTCGCTGGGCACGGCGCGGCGCGTGATCGCGGCGGTGGCGCGCGGCGAACCCGCGACCGCGCTGATCCTCACCATGACCTACCTGCAGCACAGCACGATCACGCGCGCCGACAGCCGCTGGCCGCGGCACCTGCGCGAACGCGTGCTGCAGGACGCGGTGCGGCACGGCGCGCTGGTGAACGCACTGCGCGTGGAACCGGCGCTGGGCTCGCCCGCGCGCGGCGGCCTGCCCGGCACCCTCGCCCGCCGCGACGGCGAGGGCTGGACGATCGACGGCCACAAGCTCTACACCACCGGCATCGAGGGCCTGGGCTGGCTGTCGGTCTGGGGCCGCACCGACGAGGCCGCGCCGCGCGTCGGCACTTTCCTCGTGCCGCGCGATGCGCCGGGCGTGCGCGTGATCGAGAGCTGGGACCACCTGGGCCTGCGCGCCTCGGGCAGCCACGAGGTGGTGTTCGAGAAGGTGCGCATCCCGCTCGACCATGCGGTGGACCTGCGCGCGCCGGCCGACTGGGCACCCGACGCCGGCAGCCAGACCGACATCGACGGCCACGCCACGCAGAACGCCTGGATGGTGGTGCTGCTGGGCTCGCTCTACGACGCCATTGCGCAGGCCGCGGCCGACTGGCTGGCGGCCTTCCTCCACGAACGCGCCCCGGGCAGCCTGGGCGCGCCGCTGGCGAGCCTGCCGCGGGTGCAGGAACAGGTGGGCGAGATCCGTGCGCTGCTGCGCAGCAACCGGGTGCTGCTCGACCAGGCGGCGGCCGAGGTCGATGCCGGGCGTGCGCCGTCCGTGGTCGACAGCGGCCTGCTCAAGTACACCGTGACGCGCGACGCGGTGCGCGCCGTGGAGATCGCGCTGCAGCTGTGCGGCAACCACGGCCTGAACCGCCGCAACCCGCTGGAGCGCCACTACCGCGACGTGCTGTGCAGCCGCATCCACACGCCGCAGAACGACGCCATCCTGCTGGCCGCGGGCAAGGCCGCGCTGCGCCCCGCGGCCTGACTGGTCGCCGAACGATCGACAATCCCTTTCCATGACCACTGCCACGCTCACCCCCGCCGACGTCCGCCGCCACCTGCTCGCGCGCGACACCGAGATCGCGCTGCTCGACCTGCGCGAGGAAGACCCCTTCGCCCAGGAGCACCCGCTGTGGGCCGCCAACCTGCCGCTGTCGCGCATCGAGATCGAGGCCTGGCGCCGGATCCCGCGGCGCGACACGCTGGTCGTGCTGTACGGCGAACACGGCGGCATCGACCTCGCGCCCCAGGCCGCGAAGGTCTTCGCCGCGCTGGGCTACACGAATGTCCACCGGCTCGAACGCGGCCTCGAAGGCTGGCGCGCGGCGGGCGGCGAACTGTTCCGCGACGTCAACGTGCCGAGCAAGTCCTTCGGCGAACTGGTGGAGCACGAGCGGCACACGCCCTCGCTGTCCGCGCCCGAGGTCAAGGCGCTGGTCGATGCCAAGGCCAACGTGGTGGTGCTCGACGCGCGCCGATTCGACGAGTACCAGACCATGAGCATCCCCTCGGCCACCAGCGTGCCCGGCGCCGAGCTGGTGCTGCGGGTGCGCGCGCTGGCGCCCGACCCGGCGACGCAGGTGATCGTGAACTGCGCGGGCCGCACACGCAGCATCATCGGCACCCAGTCGCTGGTCAACGCCGGCATCCCCAACCCCGTGGCGGCGCTGCGCAACGGCACCATCGGCTGGAAGCTGGCCGGCCAGGTGCTCGACCATGGCGCCGACCGCCAGGCGACCGCCCCGCTGTCCGACGCGCAGCGTGCCCAGGCCCAGGCCGATGCGCGCCGCGTGGCCGACCAGGCCGGCGTGCGCCGCATCGCGCTGGCCGCGCTGCACACGCTGGAAGCCCCCGGGCGCACCGTCTACCGCTTCGACGTGCGCACGCCCGAGGAATACGCCGCCGGCCACCTGCCGGGCTTCGCCAGCGCGCCCGGCGGCCAGCTGGTGCAGGAGACCGACCACCAGGTGCCGGTGCGCGGCGCGCGCATCGTGCTGGCCGACGACGACGGCGTGCGCGCCGCCATGAGCGCCTCCTGGCTCGCGCAGATGGGCTGGGAGGTCTATGTGCTCAGCAGCGTGCCGGACGCCGCAGCGCTCGGCGAGAAGACCGTGCCTGCGCCCGCCTACCCGCCGGTGGCCGCCGTGGTGGCGGAGATCACGCCCAGTGAACTGGCGGCGCTGCTGAAGCTGCCTTCAGGCACGGCCGTGATCGACGTGACCACCAGCGCCAACCACGTCAAGCGCCACATCCCGGGCGCCTGGTGGGCGATCCGCGCGCAGCTCGCGGATGCGCTGGCCGTGGTCCCGGCCGCGCAGCGCTACGTGCTGACCTGCGGCAGCAGCCTGCTCGCGCGCCATGCCGCGGCCGACCTGCGCGCGCTGCTCGATGCGCGCGGGCAGCAGGAGGTCGAGGTGGTGGTGCTCGCGGGCGGCAACGCCGCCTGGTTCGCCGCCGGCTTCGACGGCGAGAGCGGCGAGGCGCGGCTGGCCAACCCGCGCACCGACCGCTACCGCCGGCCCTACGAGGGCACCGACGCGCCTGCCGAAGCCATGCAGGCCTACCTCGACTGGGAGTTCGGCCTGGTGGCGCAGCTGGGGCGCGACGGCACGCACCATTTCAAGGTGATCGGGCAGCCGCCGAAAGCGGCCTGAAAGCATCGCAACGCGGCCGTCACAGTATGTAGGCCGGGTAAAGGATCGCGCGGTGCGGCGACATCCGTCATCGGCCGAAGCGCCTGGACGTTGGAGGGAAACACCCACAACAACACCCGTCAGGAGCTTTGCCATGATCCGACTCCCCGTCCTTGCCCTGTCCGCCGCCACGCTGGCGGCGGCCCTCACCGGTTGCGTGGTCGCGCCGGTGGCGCCCGCCTACGCAGCGCCTCCGGGCGTCGCCTATGTCGCGCCGACCTATGTGTCGCCGGGCGTGGGTTTCGTCTGGGCCTACCACCCGCGCTATGGCTGGGGCTGGCGCCACCCCCAATACGGCTGGCACCGTGGATGGAGATAGGCTCTCCCCCGAGGGCTTTGCGCACTGCGTGTCGCTTCGCCTTCCCCCTCCGGGGGCAACACCAGCGGCCCGGAAAGCCGGTTCCGCGGTAGCACTTGGATCTCCCCCGAGGGCTCGCGCACTGCGTGTCGCTTCGCCTTCCCCCTCCGGGGGCAACACCAGCGGCCCGGCAAAGCCGGTTCCGCGGTGTTTCACGAAGGGAAGAGGAGCGCGCGGAGCCCTGCTTGGGCTCGGCGTCTGAGCCTCAGCTCGGCTCGGCGCTCTTGAACAGCGCCGCGACCTTGCGCTTGGGCTTGATGTTGCTCGAGATGCCGCGCGCGGGCGCGGCCTTGGCGGCGGCCTCCCAGGCGGGGGTGGCGTCGGGCTCGCCCGGTTCGTAGGGCTTGTCGAAGAAGGGGTCGCGCGAGGCGGCGCGGTGCGGACGGCCGGCGGGGCCGCGCGCGGGGCCGCTGCTGCGCACTTCCGCACTGCGTTCGCGCGGGGCGTCGAGCTTGTCGAGCACGTCGCGTGCATCGCCGGCCTCGCCCTCTTCGCGCCAGTGGCGGCGGCCGTCGTTGATGCGGCCGCGCGGGCGGTCTTCCTCGTACTCCATGGCCTCGAGCTCGATCGGCTTCTTGATCAGCTTTTCGATGTCGGCCACCAGGCGCGCGTCGTTGCCGCCGCTGGCGAAGCTCACGGCCAGGCCGGAGGCGCCGGCGCGGCCGGTGCGGCCGATGCGGTGCACGTAGTCTTCGGCGTTGAACGGGATGTCGAAGTTGAACACCGCCGGCACGTCCTTGATGTCCAGGCCGCGGGCCGCGACGTCGGTGCACACCAGCAGGTCGACTTCGCCCTTCTTGAAGGCCTCGAGCGCCTTCAGGCGTTCGTCCTGGCTCTTGTCGCCGTGCAGCGCGGTGGTCTTGAGGCCTTCACGCTCCAGCGAGCGGGCCAGCCGGGCGCAACCCAGCTTGCTGTTCACGAAGACGAAGGCCTGCGTGATGCCGCGCTGGCGCACGATCTGCTTGAGCGCGCGGCGCTTGTCGTCGTCGCCCACGCTGTAGAAGCGCTGTTCGACGGTCGACGCGGTTTCGTTGGGGCGCGCCACCTCGATGGTGACCGGCTCCTGCAGGTAGCTGCCGGCCAGGCGCTTGATCTCGGGCGAGAAGGTGGCCGAGAACAGCAAGGTGGTGCGCTGCTTGGGCAGGTAGCTCAGGATGCGCTGCAGGTCCGGCAGGAAACCGATGTCGAGCATGCGGTCGGCCTCGTCGAGCACCACATACTCGACCTGGTTGAGCACCGCGTTCTTGGCCTCGATGTGGTCCAGCAGCCGGCCGGGCGTGGCGACCAGCACCTCGACGCCCTTTTTCAGTTCCAGCGTCTGGGGTTTCATGTCCATGCCGCCGAACACCACCGCGCAGCGCAGGTTGGTGTACTTGGCATAGAGCTTGACCTGCTGGGCGACCTGGTCGGCCAACTCGCGCGTGGGCAGCAGCACCAGCGCACGCACCGGATGGCGCGCGGGCGAGGTGGAGCTGTTCTCGTGCTTGAGCATGCGCTGCAGCAGGGGCAGCGAAAAGGCGGCCGTCTTGCCGGTGCCGGTCTGGGCGGCGCCCATCACGTCCTGACCCGACAGCACCACCGGAATGGCCTGTTCCTGGATCGGCGTCATGGTCTCGTAGCCCATTTCGGCTACGGCGCGCGCCAGCGGTTCAGCCAGCGAAAGATTGGAGAAGGAGCTTGTCATGAAGCCCGCTATTGTCGCACCGCGGCAAAAAACGGCGATGACAACGCGGAAAAGCGGCTTTTCAAGCCGCTCGGGTGGCGCGAAAACCACGCGCCACGGCGCTTACAGTCTTTACAACTGCTTGGCAGCGAAGGTGTCGCAGGCCTGCATGCTGCCGGTCTTGTAGCCGTTGCCGAACCAGCGCTGGCGCTGGGCGCTGGTGCCGTGCGTGAAGCTGTCGGGCACCACCGCGCGGCCGGCCGAGCGCTGCAGCGCGTCGTCGCCGATCTTCTGCGCCGCGTTCATGGCCGACTCGATGTCGCCCGGGTCCAGCCACTGCTTGGACTGCTGCGAGCGGTTGGCCCAGACGCCGGCGAAGCAGTCCGCCTGCAATTCCACCCGCACGCTGACCGCGTTGTTCTGGGCCTGGCTGAGCCGCCCGCGCATGCCGTCGACCTTGGCCGTGATGCCCAGTTCGTCCTGCACATGGTGGCCGACCTCGTGCGCGATCACGTAGGCCTGGGCGAACTCGCCCGGCGCCCCCAGGTCGCGCTTGAGCGTGTCGAAGAAGCCCAGGTCGATGTAGACCTTCTTGTCGCCGGGGCAATAGAAAGGGCCCATGGCCGACTGGCCGGTGCCGCAGGCCGTGGGCGTGGCGCCGCGGAACAGCACCAGCCGCGGCGCGGTATAGCTGCCGCCGTTCTGCTGGAAGGCCGCGGTCCAGACCACCTCGGTGTTCTTGAGCACGGTCGAGACGAAGGCCGCCTCGCGGTCGTCGGGCGGCGGCTTGTGGGCCGGGCCCTGCTGCTGCACCTGCGGGGCCGGACCGCTGCCGCTGAGCAGGCCCAGCACGGTGAGCGGGTTGATGCCGAAGATCCAGCCCGCGATCAGCGCGACCGCGACCGTGCCGATGCCGACGCTGCGCCCTCCGATCGGGAAGCCACCGCCACCGCCGCCGCCATCGCGGCGGTCTTCGACGTTGTCCGACTGTTCATTGCCTTCCCATCTCATCGCGCTCTCCTTCGCCGGTGGATGACGGCGACGCCCGGATCGTACGCGCTCAACGGGCCGAAACGTAACTGACGCTGAGCAGGCCGCCCGGTTCGACGGCGCGCTGCGAGGCGGTCGCCGACGACTGCGTGCTCGCTGCGCTCGTGCCCTGGCGTTCGGCCGCGTAGAAGCGCTGGGCCTTCTCGACCTGCGAACGGGTCAGCGACACCATCCAGACGATCTGGACCAGCACGACGGCGAACAGGACGGCGAGCAGCAGCCAGCGGTAGGGACGCTGTTCGCGCAGGGCATTCGACTTGGGCATGGGAGGCTCCGGTACCGCGGGCACAGCGCGGCCGGAAGCGATATTGCCGCGCCGGTGCCTGTGGACCACAGGCGCCGCAGCGCGACCGGCTGTAGGACCGAAGCGGCCCCGCGCCTCAGGTTTTGGGCAGCGTGACGCCGCGCTGGCCCTGGTACTTGCCGCCGCGGTCCTTGTAGCTGGTCTCGCAGACCTCGTCGCTCTCGAAGAACAGCACCTGCGCGCAGCCCTCGCCCGCATAGATCTTGGCCGGCAGCGGCGTGGTGTTGCTGAACTCCAGCGTCACATAGCCTTCCCACTCGGGCTCGAAGGGCGTGACGTTGACGATGATGCCGCAGCGCGCATAGGTGCTCTTGCCCAGGCAGATGGTCAGCACGTTGCGCGGGATGCGGAAGTACTCGACGGTGCGCGCCAGCGCGAAGCTGTTGGGCGGGATGATGCAGTAGTCGCCGTGCATGTCGACGAAGCTCTTCTCGTCGAAGTTCTTCGGATCAACCACGGTGCTGTGGATGTTGGTGAAGACCTTGAATTCGGGCGCGCAGCGGATGTCGTAGCCGTAGCTCGAGGTGCCGTAGCTGATGATCTTCTGACCCGCGGCCTCGCGCACCTGGCCCGGCTCGAAGGGCTCGATCATGCCGTTCTGCTCGGCCATGCGCCGGATCCACTTGTCGCTTTTGATGGTCATGTCGGGTGTCCTTAGGGGGCGCTATTCTAGGCACCCCGTCGCCCGGACCGGCGCGTTCAGCCCGGCAGCGCCTGCGAAATCACCGTCCGTTCGATCAGCCGGTCGTCGCCCAGCACGATCATCGCGAACAGCAGCTCCTCGAGGTTCTGCGCCAGCCCGGTCTTGCGCGCCAGCAGCGGCGTGGCCTGGGGGTCGATCACCAGGAAATCGGCCTCGCAGCCCGGCTGCAGGTTGCCGATGGTGCCGGCCAGGCCCAGCGCCTCGGCCGCGCCGCCGGTGTGGCGCCACCAGAGCTCCGAAGGGGCGATGCTGATGCCGGGCTTGGTCTGGCCCTCGCGGCCCACGTAGTAGGCGGCCAGCATCGTGGTGAAGGGGCTGAAGCTGGTGCCGCCGCCCACGTCGCTGGCCAGGCCGTAGCGGTAGCCGATGCGGTCGGCGCCTTCGAAATCGAAGAAGCCGCTGCCCAGGAACAGGTTGCTGGTCGGGCTCACCGCGGTGGCGGTGCGGGTGGCGCGCATCAGCTGCCGGTCGGCATCGTCGAAATGGATGCAGTGGGCATAGACCGCGCGCTCGCGCATCAGGCCGAAGCCGTTGTAGACCTCGAGGTAGGAGCGCGCCTGCGGGAACAGCTCGCGCGCCCACTTCACTTCGTCCTTGTTCTCCGCCACGTGCGAATGGACCCAGGTGTCGGGGTAGCGCGCCGCCAGCTCGCCCGCGCCGCGCAGCTGCGCGTCGGTGCTGGTGGGGGCGAAGCGCGGCGTGATCGCATAGCCCAGCCGGTCGACGCCATGCCATTGCCGGATCAGGTCTTCGGTGTCGACCAGGCTCTGCACCGTGTCGTCGCGCACGCCGTCGGGCGAGTGGCGGTCCTGCAGCACCTTGCCGGTGATCATGCGCAGGCTGCGGCGCTGGGCCGAGGCGAAGAAGGCCTGCACCGAGGGCACGTGCGAGGTGGCGAAGGCCAGCGCCGTGGTCACGCCGTTGCGCAGCAGCTCGTCGAAGAAGACCTCGGCCACCGCGGCCGAATGGGCCGGGTCGGCGAAGCGGCTCTCGGCCGGGAAGGTGTAGTTCTCCAGCCAGGGCAGCAGGCCGTCGGCGGGCGCGCCGATGATGTCGGTCTGCGGGAAATGGATGTGCATGTCGATGAAGCCGGGCGCCAGCATGCGGCCGGGCCAGTGCGTGACCGCCGCATCGGGGTGGCGCGGCGCCACCGTCGCATGGCTGCCGGCTTCGAGCACGCGCTGGCGACCCTGGGCATCGGGCGCGACGACCAGCAGGCCGTCCTCGTCGTAGAGGGGGCGACCGTGGTCGTCGAAGCGCAGGAGGGCGGCGCGGTAGGCTCTTTTCATCGTGGCCGAAGCCTAGCGCAAGACGCGCCGGCGCCGATCCACCGCCGCGTATAGCGGCTATCGGGCGACACGCCCCTGCACGCCCTCGACCAGCCAGTTCATCCGGAGGATCTGCTCGTCGGCCAGCGCGCTGCCCTTGGCGATCACCACATGCCCGTCGTTGTCGCGCACGTCGGCGGCCACGGCCGCGAAGGGCCGCAGCTGGCCCGCGGCGATGTCCTTCTGCCGCGCCAGCACCTCGTCCTGCACCGCCTTGGGCACCTTGGGGCCGAAGTCGCCCACGCGGATCATTCCTTCCTTGACGCCGCCCCAGAGATTGCCGCTCTTCCAGCTGCCGTCGAGCACGGCGCGCGCGCGCTGCGTGTAGTAGCCGCCCCACTGGTGCGTGACCGCGACGATCTGCGCATCGGGCGCGACCTTGCGCATGTCGGAGTGGTAGGCCACCGCCATCTTGCCGCGCTCCTGCGCGGCCGCCATCACGGCGGTCGAGCCGGTGTGGAAGGCGATCACGTCGGCGTCCTGGTTGAACAGCGTCATGGCGGCGTCGCGCTCCTTGGGCGGGTCGAACCAGACGTCGAGCCACACCACCTTGACCTGCGCCTTCGGGTCGACCGAGCGCATGCCCAGCGTGAAGGCGTTGATGCCCTGCAGCACCTCGGGGATCGGGAAGCCCGCCACGTAGCCCGCCACGTGCGTCTTGGTCATGCGCCCGGCCGCCACGCCGGCCAGGTAGCGGCCCTCGTAGTAGCGCGCGTTGGCGGTGGCGACGTTGGGCGTGGTCTTGTAGCCGGTGATCGACTCGAACTTCACGTCGGGGAAGTCCTTCGCGACCTTCAACGTCGGCTCCATGTAGCCGAAGCTGGGCGTGAAGATCAGCTTGTGGCCCTGCTGGGCCAGGTCGCGGATCACGCGCTCCGCGTCGGCGCCCTCGGGCACGTTCTCGACGAAGGTGGTCTGCACCCGGGGGCCCAGCGCGGCCTCGACGGCCTTGCGGCCCTGGTCGTGCTGGTAGACCCAGCCCGCGTCGGCCAGTGGCGCGACGTAGACGAAGCCGATCTTGAGCGGGGGTGCGGCGGGCGCAGCGCCTTGTTGTGAAAAGGCGGGAGACGAAAAGCAACAGGCAGCCGCGAGCGCGGCCACGAGGTTTTTGTACATGGTGTTCCTCTACATGGCCCCGGTGAATGAAAAACGCGTTGCAGCCGGGACGCCTGCAACGCGGGGCGGTATTTTAAGCCACCGTCAGCGCCCCGCCTTGGCCTGGCGCAGGTTGTCCTTCAAATGCGCGGGCACGCGCTCGTCGAAGCCCAGCGCCACGCGGCGCACCTCGGGCGTGTCGGTGGGCGCATGGCCCACGCCCAGCGCGCTGGCGCGCGGCGCGTCGATGGCCACCACCGTGCCCTCGACCCGGCCGATGCCGCTGATCTCGCAGGCCACCACATCGCCCGCATCGACCGAACGCGAATGGCAGGGCGTGCCCATCAGGATCACGTCGCCCGGCAGCAGCGTGATGTGGCGCGCGATGTCGGCGATCACGTAGTGCGGGCCCCAGATCGTCTCGTCGCCGATGTGGGCCTCCTGCACCACCTGGCCGTTGACCGTGGTGCGCAGGGTCTGGGCGAACAGGTCGACGCCGCGCACGATGCCGGGCCCGATGGGCAGCAGCGTGTCCGCGCCTTTGACGCGCAGCATCGAACCCTGGTCGGTGTCGCGGAAGTCCTGCAGCCCCATGTCCAGCGCGGGGCAGAAGCCCTCGATGAAGTCCCAGGCCTCGTCGGGCGTGACGTTGCGGCAGGTCTTGCCGATCACCACCGCGTACTCGCCCTCGTAGTTGAGGTACTTCACGTCGGCCGGCTTGAGGATCTGGCCGCCGTGGCCGTTGAGCGCCGTCGGCGGTTTGGTGAAGTAGGTCGGCGTCTCGCTGGGCTTGGGCTTGTTGCGCGTCTCGTGGCTGCGCGAGCTGTAGGAGATGTGGACCGCGATGATCTTGCTGGGCGAGACCGGCGGCAGGTAGTGCGGGCCTTCGGCCTCGAGCAGCCGACCGTCGTCGAGCCGCAGCCGGCCGGCGTCGGCGCCCTCCTCCACCACCGTGCCCCAGAAGGCGCTGCCGCCCGCCAGCACGCGGCGGCGCTCGACGCGCGGGCCGCGCATCACGGCGGGCAGTTCATGGAAAGGAAATTCGAAGTTCATGGCGTTCCCTGAAACCACATGTGGATGTTGCCGGTGCCTCTCGCGTTTTCATAGGCCGAGAGCGTCTCGCCCGGCGTGCGGCATTGGGCCCCGCCCAGCGCGCCCAGCATCTGCAGGTAGTGCGCGCCGAAGGCCTCCCAGGGCAGGCGGCGGTACTCGCTGTCCCAGCGCTCGAGGATCTGGTCGTGGCGGCCCTGGCGCAGCAGCTCGATCGCGCCCTTGTCGCTCGCGATGTTCTCGGGCCGCGACACGTTGCTCTCGTGGAAGATGCGCGGATGGTTGGGCTTCCAGTCGATGCCGTTGAACTTGTGGCTCAGCGCGCCCGAGGCGATCAGCAGCACGCGCAGGTCGCTGCGTTCGATGGCCTCGCCGATGGCCTCGCCCGACTTCAGGAAGTGCGGCCACTCGCAGTTCTGGCACGAGCTCACCGTGACCACCGGCAGCGCGGGTTCCTCGAAGCGCAGGTGCTTCACGAGATTGATGGTCGGGTACTGCCGGCCCAGGTCGGGGTGGGCGATCACGCGGTTGTAGCCGCCGCGCTCGCGCGACACCGTCTCGATGGCCTGCGCCAGCGCCGGATGGCCGCGATAGTCGTAGGGCACGCCGTGCAGGTACCAGGGCATCTCGTCGGAGGTGTACATGCCGCTGTACTGCCGGCCGCCGTCGACCAGGTGGTAGCCGGTGGTGAACCAGTGGGTGTCGAAGATCACCGCCACGTCGGGCCTGGCCTCGGCGATCTTCGCGCGCAGCCGGGCGTAGCCGGCGATCAGGTCCGAGTCCTCGCCCGCGCCCTGGAGCCGGCGGAATTCCTCGCACTGCATCAGGCCCGGGTGGTGCGAGACCAGCGCGGCGCCAACGATCGTTCCCATGTGTTGTTTCCTTTTCAACGGTGGCTGAAGCTGGCCTTGAACGGCTTCTTCGGGACCACGACGTCCTTGACGTCGCAGAAGAACTCGAAGCTCCAGTCGCCGCCCTCGCGGCCCACGCCGCTGCGCTTGATGCCGCCGAAGGGCGCGGCCAGGTCGCGGATGCCGAAGCTGTTGACCCAGATGAAGCCGGTGCGCACCCGCTGCGCCACCGCGGTCGCGTGCGCGGCCTCGCCGTAGCAGACGCCGCCCAGGCCGTAGTCGGTGCCGTTGGCCAATGCGATGGCCTCTTCGTCGTCGGCGAAGGTCTGCAGCGTGAGCACCGGGCCGAAGACCTCGTTCTGCACGATCTCGTCGTCCTGCCGCAGGCCGGTGAGCATGGTGGGCTGGAAGTACTGCGCGCCGAAGCCGTGCTTCGCGCCGCCCCACAGCACCTGCGCGCCGCCGGCCACCGCCCGGTCCACGAAGCCGGCCACGCGCTCGACCTGGCGCGGATGGATGATCGGCCCGACCTCGGTCGCCTCCTCGCGCGGATCGCCGACCGTGAGCTGCTCGACCTGCGCGCGCATCGCGGCGACGAAGGCCTCGGCCACTTTTTCGTGCACCAGGAAGCGCGTGCCCGCAAGGCAGACCTGGCCCGCGTTGCGGTACATCAGCGCGCCGGTCGCAGCCGCGGCCTCGAGGTCGGCGTCCTCCAGCACGATGAAGGGGCTCTTGCCGCCCAGCTCCAGGCTGCAGGGCACGAGGTTGGCGCCGGCCGCCTGCGCGATGGTCCTGGCGGTGGGCACTGAGCCGGTGAAGGACACGCGGGCGATGCGCGCATCGGCCACCAGCGCGGCGCCGGTGCGCGCGCCCGTGCCCTGCACCACGTTGAACACGCCCGGCGGCAGGCCGGCCGCGTGCGCCGCATCGGCCAGCAGCGAGCAGGTCAGCGGCGCCCACTCCGGCGGCTTGAGGATGCAGGTGTTGCCGGCCGCCAGCGCGGGCCCGAGCTTCCAGGTCGAGAGCATCAGCGGCGCGTTCCAGGGCGTGATGATCACCACCACGCCGGCCGGGTCGTGGCGCACGATGTGCTGCGCCTGCTCGGTGTCGATGGGCCGGTCCTGCAGCGTGAGCGCGTGCTGCGCGAACCAGCGGATGTTGAGCATGGCGCGCGGCACCACGCCGTGGCGCATGCGCGAGAGCAGCACGCCGGCGTCGTTGCTCTCGAGCAGGCAGAAGGCCTCGGCGCGCTTGCCGATCTCCTCGGCGAAGCGGTCCAGCAGCGGCTGGCGCTCGGCCGCCGTCAGCGCGCTCCAGGCCGCAAAGGCCTTCTGCGCGGCGGCGATCGCGGCCTCGACATGCGCGGCCGTGCCTTCGGCGATGCGGCCCAGCAGGCGCTGGTCGATCGGGCTGTGCAAGTCGAAATGCTGGTCCGACGGCACGCGGCGGCCGTCGATGTAGTGGTCGGGGGACACGGCGATGCCGGCCACGTCGAGGGTTGTCATGGGTACACCTTCACAAGTCGGTTGTCCATTGCGCTACACGCCGCCCGCAGCCGACGAAACGGGTGCAGCCAAGGCGAGAGATACCGCGGAACCGGCTTTGCCGGGCCGCTGGTATCGCCCCCTTGAGGGGGAGGCGCCGAAGGCGCTTCGGGGGTGGGCTTCATTTCAGACGAAGCGGACGGAGATGGAGCCCAAGGGCCCGTAGTCCGCATGGAACACATCGCCCGCCGCGCAGGGCACGGGCCGGGTGAAGGAGCCGCCCAGCACGATCTCGCCGGCGTCCAGCCCCTGGTCGAAGGCCGCGAGCTTGTTGGCCAGCCAGGCCACGCCGTTGGCCGGGTGGTTGAGCACCGCGGCGCCCAGGCCCGATTCCTCGATCACGCCGTTCTTGAACAGCAGCGCGCCGGCCCAGCGCCAGTCGACCGCGTCGGGCCGCATCGGCCGGCCGCCCAGCACGATGGCAGCGTTGGCCGCGTTGTCGGCGATGGTGTCGAGCACCTTGCGCGGCGCCTTCGTCTCGCGGTCGAACTGCTCGATGCGCGCGTCGATCAGTTCCAGCGCGGGCACCACGTAGTCGGTGGCGTTGAGCACGTCGAACAGCGTCACGCCCGGGCCCTTGAGCGGCTTCGCGAGGATGAAGGCGAACTCGGTCTCGAAGCGCGGCACGATGAAGCGGCTCGCCTCCACCTCGGCGCCGTCGCGCAGCAGCATGTCGTCGAGCAGGGTGCCGTAGTCGGGCTCGGTGATCTGCGAGGCCAGCTGCATCGCGCGCGAGGTCAGGCCGATCTTGTGGCCGATCACGCGCCGACCCTCGGCCCGGCACAGCTTCATCCACTCGGCCTGGATCGCGTAGCTGTCCTCGATGGTCATCGTGGGATGGCGGCGCGAGAACTGTTCGAGCTGCACGCGGCTGCGCTGCGACTGCTGCAGTTCGCGCGCCAGCGCGGCGTGGATCGACGCATCGAGCATGGGGTGTCTCCGTCTTGGGTTCAGGGTGCGGGCCACGAGTGTCGGCCGCGCCCGGCGCGCTCACAAGCAATGGTTTCGGAGACATTCACAAGCAGAGATTGACAATCGACGGGAATGGGCGCGCCGCATCGGCCCGCCGGCTGAAGCATTCGGTTGCAGCCGCCCCGCCGGATGCTGGCAACCTCGGGGCTTCATGGAAAAAAGAAATCCCTTTCAACGACACGCGGCCGCCCTTCGATGCCTGGGGCTCGCGGCCCTCATGCTCGGCGGCGCCGCCCAGGCACAGAACAACACCGGCGCGAGCTGCGAAACCCTGCGCGCGCAGATCGAATCGCGCATCGCCGCGGCGGGCGTGGCCCAGTTCAGCGTGACCACGGTCGACGCCAACGCGCCCGCCAATGGCAAGGTCGTGGGCAGCTGCGAGCTGGGCTCGAAAAAGATCGTCTACGAGGTCAAGGACGCCAAGGCGCCCGCGCAGGGCACGACCGCGCCGCGGCCGGCGCGCGGCCCGGCCATCGTCACCGAGTGCCGCGACGGCACGGTCTCGATGGGCGGCGACTGCCGCCCGTAGTCCTCAGTGCGCGTCGTCGGCGCGCGAGGCCAGCAGCAGGTAAGCGCTGTCGCCCGTCCCCCCGCTGCCGGCCAGCGTGAAGCCGCAGGCGCGATAGAAGGCCTGCGCGCCTTCGTTGAGGCTCAGGCACTTGAGCACGAAGCGCGTCTGCGGCCAGCCCGGCAGCGCCCGCAGCAGGGCCCGGCCCACGCCGCGCCCGGCCCAGGCGCGGTCCACGTACAGGTGGTGGATGAAGCGCTCGGGTGCCCAGAGCGCGATGAAGCCGATCGGCCGCGCCGCGTCGTCGAGCGCCACCCAGAGCTGCTCGTCCTGCGTCTGCGCATCGAAGTCGGCCAGCGCGAAGGCCTCGGCGGGCTGCCAGACGAAGGTCTGGCGGCGCGAGCGCAGGAAGAGTTCGCGCAGCGCTGGGGCATCGGCGGGCTCGGCACCGCGGATGGTGAAGCTCATGCGCCGGCCTCCTCGGCCTCGCCCTTCTTCACCAGGAACTCCACCATCTTCGCGGCCGCGGGCTGCAGGCTCTCGGCCTCGCGGTAGCAGACCGCGAAGCGCCGGCGCGCCCAGGTCTCGTGCAGCGGGATCACCTGGACCATGCCCGTGCGCGCGGAGGCCAGGCCGACCTGGCGCGGGATCACGCTGATGCCCAGGTTGGCCGCCACCACGCGCAGCGCGGCGTCGAAGTTCGACACCACCACCCGGTAACTCAGCGTGCGGCCGGCGCGCGCCGCGGCGCGGTGCAGCATGGTGTGCACCGCCGTGGCCGGCGGCAGGCCCACGTGCTCGAAGTCCAGCGTCTGCTCGAAGCGCAGCGTGCGCCTGCGCGCCAGCGGATGCTCGGGGTGCACCGCCACCGCGAGCTCGTCGCGCCGGTAGGGCCGGTGCTGCAGCCCCTCGAAGCCGATGCTGTCCCAGCACACGCCCAGCGACGCGCTGCCCTCGCGCACCATGCGCACCAGGTCGCGCGAGAAGCGCTCCTCGATGTCGACCTTGATGTCGCGGTGCGCGGGCTCGCGCATGAAGGCCGCCACGTCGTCGAGCAGCGATTCGGCGATGGCCGAGGCGCTGGCCACCAGCCGCACCTGGCCGCGGATGCCGCCCGCGAAGGCCGCCACGTCCGACTCGATGCGCGCCAGGGTGAACAGCAGCGTGCGCGCATGCTCGAGCAGCGCCAGCCCGGCCGGCGTGGGCTCGACGCCGCGCCGCCCGCGCACCAGCAGCGGCGCACCCAGCTGGTGCTCGAGCTGGGCGATGCGCTTGCTGATGGCCGAGGGCTCGATGTGCTCCTGCGCCGCCGCCTGCTTGATGTTGCGGTGGTCGCACACGGCCACCAGCAGGCGCAGGGTCTTGAGGTCGAGGTCTTGCATCGCGTCTTCCTGAGAGATTCCGATCTGGAACTTTGCATGTTCCGATTTACCACTGGATCATGCCATCGGGAATTCCTATAGTGGGCCCACAGCGCGCTGCAACCCGCAGCCCGACCCGGAGACACACGATGAATGGATTGCCCGCACGCGCCACGGTGCGCGAGGTCGGCCTGCGCGACGGCCTGCAGAGCATCGCCACGGTGCTGCCGACCGAGCGCAAGCGCGAATGGCTGCGCGACGCGGTGGCCGCGGGCCAGCGCGAGATCGAAGTCGGCTCCTTCGTGCCGGCGCGCCTGCTGCCGCAGCTGGCCGACACGGCCGAGCTGCTGGCCTATGCCAAGACCCTGCCCGGCCTTTCGGCCTCGGTGCTGGTGCCCAACCTGCGCGGCGCCGAGAGCGCGCTCGAGGGCGACGCCGACCTGATGATCCTGCCGCTGTCGGCCAGCCACGCCCACAGCCTGGCCAACCTGCGCAAGACGCCCGACGAGGTGGTGGCAGAGCTGGGCCGCATCCGCGCGGCCCGCGACGCCTCGGGCCGCAAGACGCTGATCGAGGGCGGCGTGGGCACGGCCTTCGGCTGCACGCTGCAGGGCGCGGTCGCGCCGGCCGAGGTGCTGCGCCTGCTGCAGGCGCTGCTCGACGCCGGCGCCGACCGCGTGAGCCTGGCCGACACCGTGGGCTACGCCGACCCGCTGTCGGTCAGCCGGTTGTTCGAGCAGGCGCTGAAGATCGCCGGCGACCGCTTCTGCTGCGGCCACTTCCACGACACGCGCGGCCTGGCGCTGGCCAACGTGCTGGCCGCGGCGCAGCTGGGCGTGAGCCGCTTCGACGCCTCGCTGGCCGGCATCGGCGGCTGCCCGCACGCGCCCGGCGCGAGCGGCAACGCCGCCACCGAGGATCTGGGCTTCATGCTGGCCGCGATGGGCATCGACACCGGCCTCGACATGGACGCGCTGCTCGCGCTGCGCGCCAAGGTCGCGGGCTGGCTCGCGGGCGAGCAGACGAACGGCGCGCTGTGGCGGGCCGGCCTGCCCAGGACCTTCCCACGCGCCGCGGCGCACTGAAAAAGAAAAGCCCCATGAACACTCCCCCGACCGCCACCGGCCTCCCGCTCGAAGGCGTGCGCGTCATCGAATTCACCCACATGGTCATGGGCCCGACCTGCGGCATGATCCTGGCCGACCTGGGCGCCGAGGTCATCAAGGTCGAGCCGCCCGGCGGCGACAAGACGCGCCAGCTGCCGGGCCTGGGCATCGGCTTCTTCCGCAGCTTCAACCGCAACAAGAAGAGCGTGGTGCTCGACATCCAGACGCCCGAGGGCCTCGCCACCGCGGTCGAGCTCATCGGCCAGTGCGACGTGATGCTCGAGAACTTCCGCCCCGGCCTGATGGCGCAGCTGGGCCTGGACCACGCCACGCTGTCGGCGCGCCATCCGCGGCTGATCTACGTGAGCCACAAGGGCTTCCTGCCCGGCCCCTACGAACACCGCACCGCGCTCGACGAGGTGGTGCAGATGATGGGCGGCCTGTCGTACATGACCGGCCCCGAGGGCCGGCCGCTGCGCGCGGGCACCAGCGTGAACGACATCATGGGCGGCATGTTCGGCGCGATCGGCGTGCTGGCCGCGCTGCGCGAGCGCGAGCGCACCGGCCGCGGCCAGGAGATCCAGAGCGCGCTGTTCGAGAACTGCGCCTTCCTCTCGGCCCAGCATGTGCAGCAGTTCCTCATGACCGGCGAGCCCGCGCCGCCGATGCCCTCGCGCGTGTCGGCCTGGAGCGTCTACGACGTGTTCACGCTGGCCGAGGGCGCGCAGCTCTTCATCGGCGCGGTCAGCGACAAGCAGTTCCAGACCCTGTGCCGCGTGATCGACCGGCCCGACCTGGCCACCGACCCCGCGCTGGCCACCAACGCGCAGCGCGTGGCGGTGCGGCCCGCGCTGCTGCGCCAGCTGGGCGAGACCATGGCGCACCGGCGCATCGACGAACTCTCGGCGCAGCTCGAGGCCGCCGGCCTGCCCTATGCGCCCATCACCCGGCCCGACCAGCTGGTCGACGACCCGCACCTGCTGGCCAGCGGCGGCCTGGCGCCGATGGAGGCCGAGGACGGCAGCCAGACGCAGGTCGTGCTGCTGCCGCTGCTCATGGGCGGCCGCCGGCCGGGCGTGCGGCAGGCGCTGGCGAAGATCGGCGAGCACACCGACGAAGTGCTGGCCGGACTGAACGCGCGCTGAAGCCCATTCGATTGACACAAGACGGAGACAAAGAGATGAACACAGCCATTGCACGCCGCACCCTGCTCGCCCTGGGCGCCGCCGCGCTGTGCGCCGCCACCGGACTGGCCAGCGCACAGAACACCACGCCGCTGCGCGTGGTCCTGCCCGTGGGGGCGGGCTCGGGCGTCGACACCATCATGCGTTCGGCCCAGGTCGCGCTGTCGAAGGCGCTGGGCGGCCAGCCGGTGGTGATCGAGAACCTGCCCGGCGCGGGCGGCATCAGCGGCACGCAGGCCGTGGTCAAGGCCGCGCCGGACGGCAACACCGTGGGCGTGGTGTCGAACAACCATGCGGTGAACCCCAGCGTGTTCAAGAAGATGCCCTACGACGGCATTGCCGACCTCACGCCCATCACCGTGATCGGCGGCTCGCCCTTCGTGCTGGTGGTGAACCCGGCCAAGGTGCCGGCCAGGAACGCCAAGGAACTGCAGGCCTTCCTCAAGGCCAAACCCGGTGCCTACAACTACGGCTCCTCGGGCAACGGCACCATCATCCACCTCGCGGGCGAGATGTACATGGAGGCCGCGGGCGTCGAGGTGCGCCACATCCCGTACAAGGGCATGGGCCCGATGCTGGCCGACATCGTGGGCGGCCAGGTCGAGATGGGCGTGGGCGCGGTGCCCGCGGTGCAGGGCCACCTCAAGGCCGGCACCTTGCGCGCCATCGGCGTGATGGGCAAGCAGCGCGTGGCCTCGTTGCCCGATGTGCCGACCATCGCCGAGCAGGGCTTCCCGGGCGTGGACGTCGAGGGCTGGTTCGCGCTGGTGGGGCCGGCGAAGCTGCCGGCCGCGCAGGTCAAGCGGCTGCACGACGCCATCGTCGCCGCCTTCAACGACCCCGAGGTCAAGGCCGCGATGGCGCGGCAGGACAACTTCATCGCCCCCACCACGCCCGAGGCCGCGGCGCAGTTCTTCAGGACCGAGCAGGAGCGCTACGCCCGGCTGGTGAAGAAGGCGAACGTGCAGGTCGAGTGACGACGCTTCAGGCGGCGGCGAAGCGCGCGAAGGTCTCGTTCAGGCGCTCGATGTAGCGCGCCTTGGCCGCATCGTCGATGAAGCTGCCCTCGAAGCTGTTGGCGGCCAGCTGCCAGGCGTGCTGCGCCGTGAGGCCGGTGGCCGCGAAGGTCTGCAGGAAGTTCTCGTTCATGTAGCCGCCGAAGTAGGCCGGGTCGTCGGAGTTGACGGTGGCGGCCAGGCCGGCGTCGAGCAGCGTGCCGAGGTTGTGTTCCTTGAGGTCGGGGAACACGCAGAGCTTGAGGTTCGACAGCGGGCACACCGTGAGCGGGATGCGCTCCTTCGCGAGGCGTGCCATCAGCGCCGGGTCCTTGGCGCTCTGCACGCCGTGGTCGATGCGCTCCACCTGCAGCACGTCGAGCGCGCTCCAGACATAGGCCGGCGGGCCCTCCTCGCCCGCATGGGCCACGAGGTGCAGGCCCAGTTCGCGGCAGCGCGCGAACACCTTGGCGAACTTCTCGGGCGGATGGCCGACCTCGCTCGAATCGAGGCCGACGCCGATGAACTTGTCGCGGTAGGGCAGCGCCTGCTCGAGCGTCTCGAAGGCCTCTTCCTCGCTCAGGTGGCGCAGGAAGCACAGGATCAGCGCGGCGCTCACGCCCAGCCTGGCCTGCGCATCGACGCAGGCGCGGTGCAGGCCGTCGATCACCACCTTGACGTCGACGCCGCGCGCGGTGTGGGTCTGGGGGTCGAAGAACATCTCGGTGCGCAGCACGTTGTCGGCCGCGGCGCGCTCGAGGTAGGCCCAGGCCATGTCGTAGAAGTCCTGCTCGTGGAGGAGCACGCTGGCGCCGGCGTAGTAGATGTCGAGGAAGGACTGGAGGTTGGTGAAGGCGTAGGCCTGGCGCAGTTCCTCGACGCTCGCGTAGGGAATGGCCACGCCGTTGCGCTGCGCCAGCGCGAAGATCAATTCGGGCTCGAGCGAGCCCTCGATGTGCATGTGCAGCTCGGCCTTGGGCATGGCGCAGAGCAGTTCGGGCAGCCGTTCGGCGGGGATCTTGAAATCGTGGGGGTTCATGCAGGGACTCTAAATCCATTTCCGGCGCAGCGACAATGGGCGCCCTGGCCGACAGCGCCGTCGGTCGCCGGGTCCGACGTTTTCCGAAGAAAAGAGTGCTCCTCATGTCGAAGCGAATGCCTGCAGCCCCCAGCGTCCGGGGAGACGGACGTTGAACGCCTTGAACCTGGTGCTTTTCGACTGGCTGGGCGCGGGCTTCGCGCCCCACCCCGCGCTGCTGCACATCGCCTCGCTGCTGGCCGAGGGCTCCACCTGGCTGTGCGCCGCGCTGATCGTCGGCGCGGCCTGGATGCAGCCGCCGGTGCGCCCGCGCGTCGCGCTGATCCTGGTGGTGGCGGGACTGGTGTCGATGCTCTCGCGCGAGATCGCCGCCGTGCTCGCCATGCCCCGGCCCTTCATGCTCGGGCTCAGCCCCATGCACATCCCGCACGATGCCCGGCCCGGCCTGCCCAGCACCCATGCCTCGGTGATGTTCACCGTGGCCTTCATGCTGCTGACCGACCGGCGCCTGCGGCCCATCGGCTGGGCCGTGCTGGCCATGGCCGTGCTGACGGGCGGCGCGCGGGTCTACGTCGGCGTCCACTTCCCGCTGGACGTCGTGGCCGGCGCCCTGCTCGGTGGCTGCGTGGCCCTGGGGGCGCAGGCCGTGCTGAGGGCCACCGGCCGCCTGCGCGAAAGCGCCAGACCGCAACTGACGGCACTCGCGCGGGCCCTGTCGCATCCGCGGTCCGGGCCTTGGTTGCTGGTCGGCATCGCACTGGCCGCGACCTGGATCGGGCTCAACATGCCCTTGTCCTTCCGGCCGAGCCTGCTGCAGCAGGGCGGCGCCATCGGCAACAGCACGCTGATCGGCTACCTGCTCGCGGCGTTGTTCGTGCTCAGGATGCGTCCGCCGGCATGGTCGAAGCGCGATGCCGGCGCGCTGCTCGTCGTGCTGCTCGCCCTGGCGGCGAACGAGGCCGGCCTGCACGTCGCGTTGTTCGGCATCAGCATCCTCAAGGCCCGTTTCTACAGCGGTGGCGCGCCGTGGCAGATCGCCGTGGCGCTGGCCCTGCTGGCGCCGATCGCCATCGCCGCGGGCTGGCTGCTGCGCCGCTCGCACGGCGTCTGGCGCAGCGCGCTCGCGCGCCGCCGCTGGCGTGCCGCGGCCCGCACGGTGGCCTCCTTCGGGGTGGCCGTCGTGACGATCAGGGTTCTGGACGGACTGCCGGGCCTCCTGCTGGATGCCGGGATGCTGAGCGAGGTGCCGAGCGCGCTGCACTATCTGTTGCTGAGCCTCGAGGAGATCCTGGAGCTGGCGCTGCCGCTGCTGGCCCTGCTGGCGCTGGTACAGCTGCGGCTGGGCCGCCATCCCACCTGGCTGCGCCGCGGCGACGGCGCGCCCCGGCTGGCGGCCACGGCCTGAGGCCGCAGCCGCGCGATGGCGCGCGCTACGCTATCGGCCCTGCCACCGCGGCCCCCGAGGAAAAGAGATGGACCTTCAACCGACATTGACCGCCACCGCGGTCGAACTCCGGCCGCTGCAGGCCGCCGATGCGCCCGCCCTGCTCGAGGCCGCGGCCGACGGCGAACTGTGGACGATGAAGTTGACCGTCATTCCCGGCCCGGAAACCGTCGAGCGCTATGTCGCGACCGCGCTCGCCGGCAGGGAGGCCGGCACCGTGATGCCCTTCGCGATCGTCCGGCGCGACACCGGCCGCATCGTGGGCAGCACGCGCTTCTGGAAGATCGACCGGGCCAACCGCAAGCTGGAGATCGGCCACACCTGGCTGGGGCTGTCGGTCCAGCGTTCGGGCATCAACACCCAGGCCAAGTACCTGCTCTTGCGCCATGCCTTCGAGGCGATGGGCTGCGTGCGCGTCCAGTTCACGACCGACGAACTCAACGAGCGCTCGCGCGCCGCGATCCTGCGCATCGGCGCCCGGCAGGAGGGCGTGGTGCGCCACGAACGGATCATGCCCGACGGCCGCAAGCGCAACTCGGTGCGCTTCAGCATCATCGACGACGAATGGCCCGAGGTGAAGGCCATGCTGCAGCGCCGGCTGGACGGCGGGCCGCCCGCGCCCTGCGCCGCTTCATCGGCTTCATCGACCTGACCCGTCCCGCCGTGGCAGGGCACCGACGAAGACCGGAATCCCGGTCCCCCGGGCTTCGGCGTTCTCCCCACAAACCTTGGGTAACTCTGTGAATAACTCAGGCAATGCCTTGTAAAGAGCGCGCAAGCTGTTGTTTTTAAAGAAGAAAGCTTAGCCTGCCCAAAAGGTGGGCAGTGGACACCTGGATCTCGCGCCGGCCTTTAGCAGAATTTTTTCGTACTGTCAGCTTTCAATGCCTCTTTCCCGACTGCGCGCCGAATGGGCGCCAAGCATTCCGCGCGAACTCATGGCGGGTGCCGTGGCCACCTTCGCGCTGATCCCCGAAGTCATCGCCTTCTCCTTCGTCGCCGGCGTCGACCCCTCGGTCGGCCTGTTCGCCTCCTTCGTGATCAGCATCGTGATCGCCTTCACCGGCGGCCGCCCCGCCATGATCTCGGCGGCGGCCGGCTCGGTCGCGCTGGTGGCCGCGCCGCTGGTGCAGTCGCACGGCCTGGCCTACCTGCTGGCGGCCGGCGTGCTGGCCGGCCTGGTGCAGGTCGCGTTCGGCCTGCTGCGGCTCGGCGCGCTGATGCGCTTCGTCTCGTCCTCGGTGCGCACCGGCTTCGTCAACGCGCTCGCGATCCTGATCTTCGCGGCCCAGATGCCGCACCTGGTGGGCGCCAACGGCGCGAGCTGGGGCCTGCTGGCGCTGGGCCTGGCGATCATCTACCTGCTGCCCCGGCTCACTTCGGCCGTGCCCTCGCCGCTGGTCTGCATCGTGGTGCTGTCGGTGCTGGCGGCCGTGGCCGGCCTGCCGGTGAAGACCGTGGCCGACCTCGGCCAACTGCCCGACGCGCTGCCGATGTTCGGCTGGCCGGACGTGCCGCTCGACCTCGCGACGCTGCGCCTGATCGCGCTGCCGGCGCTGGCCATCGCGATGGTCGGCCTGCTCGAATCGATGATGACGGCCAAGGTGGTGGACGAACTCACCGACACGCCCAGCGCGAAGAACCGTGAATGCACCGGCCTGGGCATCGCCAACGTCGCGGCCAGCCTGTTCGGCGGCATCGCGGGCTGCGGGATGATCGGCCAGACGGTGAGCAACGTGCGCTACGGCGGCCGCGGCCGGCTGTCGACGCTGTTCGCCGGCGCCTTCCTGCTGATCCTCATGGTGTTGCTCAAGCCCTGGGTGTCGCAGGTGCCGGTGATCGCGCTGGTGGCGATCATGGTGATGGTCTCGGCCTCGACCTTCGACTGGGGCTCGCTGCGCGGCATGGTGCGCCACCCACGGGTGTCGAGTGCGGTGATGCTGGTCACCGTCGCGGTGACCGTCGCGACCGAGAACCTCGCCGCCGGCGTCGCCGTGGGCGTGATGCTCAGCGGCGTGTTCTTCACCTTCAAGGTGGCGCGGCTGATGGGCGTGGCCATCGAGGACGACACGGCCGGCGGCCCGCGTGTCTACCGGGTGACCGGCCAGGTCTTCTTCGCCTCGGCCGACCTGTTCGTCGACGCCTTCGACACCCGCGCCACCGAGAACCGCCCGGTGCGCATCGACCTGACGCAGGCGCATTTCTGGGACCTGACCGCGGTCGAGGCGCTCGACACCGTGGTGCAGCGCCTGCGCAAGCACGGCAGCGTGGTCGAGGTGGTGGGGTTGAATGCGGCGAGCCGGGTGCTGATCGACAAGCTGGGCAGGGGCGCGTAGCGATCGCTCGTGACGCTCTACGCCGCGCGCTTCAGGCTGCGACGGCGTCCGATTCGCGAATCAGCACTTCGGCCGGGATGCGAAGGCCGTCCGCGAGCCTTCGGATCATGCCGAGCGACAGCGGGCGCTTGTACGCCAGCACTTCGTACACCCGGTTGAGCGGGCCGATGTAAGGCACGAGGTCTTTCACCGTCAGGCCTGCCTGGTCCATCCTGAACTTGATGGCTTCGATGGGGTCGGGCGGATCGATGGGGTGATGCTTGGCCTCGTAGGCCTGGACAAGCGTCACCAGCACATCGAGGCGATCGCCATCCGGCGTGCCCAGGTCCGGGTCGCGCGCCATGAGAAGCGACACATCGCGCAGCGTCGCCTTGTAGTCCGCGGGGGTCCGGATCGGATGGATATTCATGTCGTTCACTCCAGACGCGACTCCCGCGTCCCTTGAATAAACACACCGTCTACTGAGTCTGGTCGACGGTCTCGGCATCGATCGCGTCGTACGCAACATGCGTCCCGACGAACTTCACGTACACCACCTGTTGCTTGTAGGAGATCGACACAATCAAGCGATAGTCGTTCCCCTTGATATTGAAGACCACACGCCCGCCCTTCAGGATGCTTGCGTTGGCGTAGCGCGCCTTCACGTCTGCAGGCTGGGTCCATGCTGCCGCCGTCGCTTCGGCGTACCAGGCCTTCAGCGCTTGTTCTGCATGGCGGTGTGCGGGCAATGCCCAAAAACTCCGCAATGTCGACAGCGCAATCACTCGCATGCCAGGATTTTAGTCCCATTTCGGGACTAGGTGCCAGTCCCCAAACGACAACGGGCCGCACCCTTGCAGGTGCGACCCGTGAAGCAGTTGGCTTTGCCTTGTGCTTTTACTTCTTGTCGCCGCCCGGCACCTTGCCTTCGACGCCCTTGACGTAGAAGTTCACGCCCGAGAGGAACTTGTCGTCGGCCACGGCACCGGCCGCGACCACGTCCTTGCCGTCCTGGCCCAGGATCGGCCCCTTCCAGATCGAGAAGCTGCCGTCCTTGAGGCCGGCCTTCACGGTCTCGACCTTGGACTTGATGTCGGCCGGCACGTCTTCAGCCACCGACACCAGGTCGATCGCGCCTTCCTTCACGCCCCACCAGCTCTGGCCGGTGGCCCACTTGCCGTCGAGCGCGTCCTGGGTGGCCTTGATGTAGTACGGGCCCCAGTTGATCACGGCCGAGGCCAGGTGGGCCTTGGGGCCGTAGGCGGTCATGTCGGAATCCCAGCCGAAGGCGCGCTTGCCCTTTTCCTGCGCGGTCTTGAGCACGGCCGGCGAGTCGGTGTTCTGGAACAGCACGTCGGCGCCGCCGTTGATGAGCGCGGTGGCGGCTTCGGTTTCCTTCGGCGGGCTGAACCATTCGTTGACCCACACCACCTTGGTCGTGATCTTCGGGTTCACCGACTGCGCGCCCAGCGTGAAGCTGTTGATGTTGCGCAGCACTTCGGGGATCGGCACCGAACCGACCACGCCCAGCGTGTTCGACTTGGTCATCGCGCCCGCGATGATGCCGGCCATGTACGCGCCTTCGTAGGTGCGGCTGTCGTAGGTGCGCATGTTCTCGGCCGTCTTGTAGCCGGTGGCGTGCTCGAACTTGACTTCCTTGTTGTCGGCGGCGACCTTGAGCAGCGGCTCCATGTAGCCGAAGGTGGTGCCGAAGATCAGCTTGTTGCCCTGGCCCACCAGGTCGCGGAACACGCGCTCGGCGTCGGCCGACTCGGGCACGCTCTCGACGAAGGTGGTCTTGATCTTGTCGCCGAATTCCTTCTCGAGCGCCTTGCGGCCGTTGTCGTGCGCGAAGGACCAGCCACCGTCGCCCACCGGGCCGACATAGGCGAATGCGATGTTGAGCGGCGCGGCGGCGGCCGGCGCGGCAGCGGCGGCCGGTGCGGGCGCGGGGGCCGGTGCGGCGGCCGCCGGCTCTTCCTTCTTGCCGCAGCCGATCAGGGCGGCGGAAGCGACAGCCGTGACGGCGGCCAGCTTGAGCAGGGAGCGCTTGTTCAAATCATTCATTGGTCTAAATCCTCGAAGGACGGGTTGGCGAAGAAACGAAGGGAAACAGATTATGAGCCGGGGTAGAAGGGTTTCCCGATGGAAGCCGGCATGTTGGCGCGG
This sequence comes from Variovorax sp. J2P1-31, assembly GCF_030317215.1. NCBI lineage: Bacteria > Pseudomonadati > Pseudomonadota > Betaproteobacteria > Burkholderiales > Comamonadaceae > Variovorax > Variovorax sp. J2P1-31. The sequence continues at coordinate 861,582 of NZ_JASZYA010000002.1, read as the reverse complement.
ATGAAGGCCGGGTTGCGCGAGATCAGCGCCAACACCACGATCGGCGCGATGTACTGCAGCATGCTCAGGAACTGGCTGGGCACGTCGACGCCGGTGCTCTGCAAATGAAAGCCCAGCATCGACACGCCGCCGAACAGGTAGGCGCCCAGCAGCACCCGCACCGGTCGCCAGGTGGCGAAGGTGGTCAGCGCCAGCGCGATCCAGCCGCGGCCGGCCACCATGCCCTCGACCCACAGCGGCGTGTAGACGGTCGACAGGTAGGCCCCCGACAGCCCGCACAGCGCGCCGCCCGCGACCACCGCCATGAAGCGGATGCGCCGCACCGGATAGCCCAGCGCATGCGAGGACTCGGGCGACTCGCCCACCGAGCGCAGCACCAGGCCGGCGCGCGTGCGGTAGAGGAACCAGATCAGGCCGAGGGTCAGCGCCACCGCGAAATACACCATCGGGTGGTGGCGGAACAGGGCCGGCCCGACCAGCGGGATGTCGCCCAGCACCGGCAGCGCATACGACACGCTCTCGGGCAGCTTGGCCTGCACGAAGTTGATGCCGACGAAGGCCGAGAAGCCCACGCCGAACAGGCTCAGCGCGAGCCCGGTCGCGTACTGGTTGGTGTTGAGCCAGATCACCAGCACGCCGAAGACCGCGGCCATCGCCGCGCCGGCCGCCATGCCGGCGAGGAAGCCCAGCCAGGGATTGTGCGTGGTCACCACCGTCGCGAAGCCCGCGATGGCGGCGCACAGCATCATGCCCTCGGCGCCGAGGTTGACGATGCCGGCCTTCTCGTTGATCAGGAGGCCGAGCGCCGCGATGGCCAGCACGGTGCCGGCGCTCAGCGAGGAGCCGATGAGCAGTGCGTAGGAGTCCATCAGACTTGTCCCCCGGTGGTGCGCGCGACGGGCGCGGTGAGTGGTGTGCTGGCTTGCAGCGAAGAAGTGGTGGCGGCGACCGATGCCGCCTTGGCCGCGGCCTTGCGGCGCACGCGGTAGACGATCAGCGTGTCGCAGGCCAGCAGCGAGAACAGCAGCAGGCCCTGGAACACGCCGGTCAGCGACTTGGGCAGGCCCAGGCGCGACTGCGCGAGTTCGCCGCCGATGTAGAACATGCTCATCAGGATGGCCGAGAAGATCATGCCCACCGGATGCAGCCGGCCGACGAAGGCCACGATGATGGCGGCGAAGCCGTAGCCCGCGGGCACGTAGGGCGTGAGCTGGCCGATCGGGCCCGCCACCTCGAGCGCGCCCGCCAGGCCGGCCGCGCCGCCCGAGGTCAGCAGCGCGATCCAGACCGCGCGCCGGGCCGAGAAGCCCGCATAGCGCGCGGCCGCCGGTGCCAGGCCGCCGACCTGCTGCGCGAAGCCGGCGCGGGTGCGGAACAGGAACACCCACAGCGCGCCCGCGCCCACCAGCGCGATCAAGAGGCCGATGCTCACGCGCGAGCCCTTGATCAGCCGCGGAATCTGCGTGACCGCATCGAAGGTCTTGGTCTGCGGGAAGTTGTAGCCCGCCGGGTCCTTCCAGGGCCCGTAGACCATGTAGCCCAGCAGCAGCGTCGCGACATAGACCAGCATCAGGCTCACCAGGATCTCGTTGGCGTTGCACTTGTCGCGCAGGAAGGCCACGATGCCGGCCCACACCATGCCGCCCAGGATGCCGGCCATGAGGATCGGCACCACGATCCACGGGCCGGTGCTCTTGTCGGCCAGCAGCGCCACGCCGCCGGCGAAGATCGCGCCCATCACGAACTGGCCCTCCGCGCCGATGTTCCAGACGTTGGAGCGGAAGCACACGGCCAGGCCCAGCGCGATGATCAGCAGCGGCGTGGCCTTGACCATCAGCTCGCCCAGCGCGTAGCCGCTCTTGATCGGCTCCCAGAAGAACACGCCCAGTCCCTTGACCGGGTCCTTGCCGAGCAGCGCGAACAGCGCCACGCCAATCACCACCGTGATCAGCAGCGCCAGGATCGGCGAGCCGTAGGTCCAGAAGCGCGAGAGTTGCGGGCGGGGTTCGAGCTTAAACATGGGCCATCTCCTTGGCGGCAGCGGGTGCGCCGTGGGCGTCCCAGAGGCCGCTCATCCATTCGCCGATCTTCGGCACGGTCGCGGCGGCGCGGTCGACCGAGGGCGACAGCCGCCCCTTGGCGATCACATAGAGCCGGTCGCTGATCTCGAACAGCTCGTCGAGCTCCTCGCTCACCACCAGCACCGCGCAGCCGGCATCGCGCAGCGCCAGGATCTCGTTGCGGATCAGCGCGGCCGCGCCCACGTCCACGCCCCAGGTCGGCTGCGAGACGATGAACAGCTTGGGCTTGGCGTCGATCTCGCGCCCGACGATGAATTTCTGCAGGTTGCCGCCCGACAGCGAGCGCGCCGCCGCATGCGGGCCGCCGGCCTTGACGTTGAAGCGCCGGATGATCTCGCTGGCATGCTGCGCGAGCTGGCCGGTGCGGATCCAGCCGCCCTTGCCCACCGAGTCGCTGCGCGTGAGCAGCATGTTGTGCGCCAGGCCCAGCGTGGGCACCGCGCCGCGGCCCAGCCGCTCCTCGGGCACGAAGTGCACGCCCAGCGCGCGGCGCTGGCGCGGCCGCAGCCGGGCCGCGGCCTGGCCGAAGACCTCGATCATCGCGGGCTCGGCCCGCGTGTCCTCGCCCGACAGCGCATAGAGCAGCTCCTTCTGGCCGTTGCCCGAGACGCCGGCGATGCCCACCACCTCGCCCGCGCGCACGTCGAGCGAGACGCGGTCGAGGTCGACGCCGAACTGGTCCTCGCGCGCCAGCGTCAGCGCCTTGACCCGCAGCGCCACCGCGCCCGCCTTGAGTTCGCGGTGCTGCAGCGGCGGCGGCTCGGCGCCGATCATCAGCCGCGACAGCGACTCGTTGGTCTCGTTCTGCGGATTGCACACGCCCGTGACCTTGCCGCCGCGCAGCACGGTGCAGGCGGTGCAGAGCTCGCGGATCTCGTGCAGCTTGTGGCTGATGTAGAGGATGCTGCAGCCTTCCGACGCCAGCTTCTTCAGCACCACGAACAGCTTGACCACCGCCTGCGGCGTCAGCACCGAGGTGGGCTCGTCGAGGATCAGCAGTTGCGGGTCGGTCAGCAGCGCGCGGATGATCTCCACCCGCTGCATCTCGCCCACCGACAGCGTGTGGACCGGGCGCGAGGGGTCGATGTCGAGCCCGTACTCGCCGGCCTTGGCCGTGATGCGGCGCGTGACCTCGGCCAGCGCCAGGCTCTTGTCGAGCCCGAGCCAGACGTTCTCGGCCACGGTCAGCGTGTCGAACAGGCTGAAGTGCTGGAACACCATGCTGATGCCCAGCGCGCGCGCCTCCTGCGGATTGCGCACGTTCACGGCCTGGCCGTTGAACATCACCGTGCCCTCGTCGGGCTTGACGGAGCCGTAGATGATCTTCATCAGCGTCGACTTGCCGGCGCCGTTTTCGCCGAGCACGGCGTGCGTCTCGCCCGGCTGGACCACCAGCGAGACGTCGCTGTTGGCCACCACCGCCGGGTAGCGCTTGGTGATGTGGGAGAGCTGGAGTCGTGGCGTGGTCATGCGTGTCTCGCTGGCATCGTGGTTGTCATGGGGGCCGAATCGGTCCGTGGATCCATCGTTGTTCTTCGGTTTCGGCATCGACGTGGAAGCAGGAAGCAGGCCACGCGCGGTGCCCGGGGCGCTAGGGTTCCAGAACGGCGGCGGCGGCGGGCGAACGCAGCGAGGCCGCCACCGACTTGATGCGCTCGCGCAGCCAGCGCGCCGAACTCGACGCGTGCGTGCGCTCGTGCCACAGCTGGTAGTACATCAGGCGCGGAAAGCTCACCGGGCACTCGACGATGCGCACCGGCAGCCGGGCCGCGAAACGCTCGCAGTACTGGCGTCCGGTGGTCAGCACCAGCAGGCTCGAGGCCACCATGTCGGGAATCAGGCCGAAGTGCGCGCAGCGCGCCGTGATGTTGCGCTGCAGGTCCTGCGCGTCGAGCATCTGGTCGATGATGCCGCGCGCGCCCGGGTGCATCGGCGTCGGCGCGACGTGCTCGGCCGCCAGCCAGGTCTCGGCGTCCCAGCCGCGGCGCAGCACCGGGTGGTCGGCGCTCACCAGCGAGACGATCTCGTCGCCGAACAGCCGGGCCATGTGCAGGTCCTCGGGCGGCTTGAGCCAGTTGCCTATCACCAGGTCGACGTCGCCCAGCGACAGGTGGCCGTGGTAGTTGGAGTCGGGCGACAGCGGGTGGATCTCGATCTTGCACAGCGGCGCCTGCGCCTTCACCTGCGTGACGAACAGCGGCAGGAACATCGGGTCGAGGTAGTCGCTGGCGGCCACGCGGAAGGTGTTGGTGGCGGTCTGCGGGTCGAAGCCGCGGGCGTCGCTGAACAGCACCTCGGCCGAGCGCAGGATGCTGGCGGCGGGCTCGATCATGCGCAGCGCGGCGTCGGTCGGCACCATGCCCGAGCCGGAGCGCACCAGCAGCGGGTCGCCCGACAGTTCGCGCAGCCGCTTGAGCGCGGCCGAGACGGCGGGCTGGTACATGCCCAGCCGGATGGCGGCGCGCGACACGCTGCGGTCGGTCAGCACCGTGTGCAGCACACGGATCAGGTGCAGATCGATCTTGTCGAACAGCGCTTGGTCTCTCATAACAATCTACACATTTTCACAATATGCGGACGGTTATACCGCTGCTTTCAGGCAGCGGCGGCCTGGACGGCGGTGATCGCGCTCAAAATCGCCTCGCTGGTCGCGGGCGCGCGCAGCGGCGGGTCGATCCGGTGCCCGCCGGCGGCCGAGACGGCGTCGCGGATCGCGAAGAAGACCGAGAAAGGCAGCAGCAGCGGCGGCTCGCCCACGGCCTTGCTGCGGTGGATCGAATCCTCGGCGTTGGGGCCGTCGAACAGCCGCACGTTGAACACGGGCGGGCAGTCGTTGGCGGTCGGGATCTTGTAGGTGCTGGGGGCGTGGGTCGTGAGCTTGCCGCTTTGCGGATGCCAGACCAGTTCCTCGGTCGTGAGCCAGCCCATGCCCTGGATGAAGGCGCCCTCGACCTGGCCGATGTCGATGGCCGGATTCAGCGAGCGGCCCGCGTCCTGCAGGATGTCGGCGCGCAGCAGCTTCCACTCGCCGGTCAGGGTGTCCACCACCACCTCGCTCACGGCCGCGCCGTAGGCGAAGTAGTAGAAGGGCCGGCCCTTGAGGCGGTCGCGGTCCCAGCTCAGGCCCGGCGTGGCGTAGAAGCCGTCGGACCAGAGCTGCACCCGGTCGATGTAGGCCTCGCCCACCAGCGTGGCGAAGCTCAGCGTGCGGCCGGCGACTTCGACCTGGTCGTTGGCGAAGCGCACGTCGGCCGGCTCGCCGCCATGGCGCGCGGCGGCGCACACGGCCAGCCGCTCGCGGATCTGCCGCGCCGCATCCTGCGCGGCCTTGCCGTTGAGGTCGGCGCCGGTCGAGGCCGCGGTGGCCGAGGTGTTGGCGACCTTGGTGGTGTCGGTGGCGCTCACGCGCACGCTCTCGAAACCCACGCCCAGCTCGTGCGCCACCACCTGGGCGACCTTGGTGTTGAGCCCCTGCCCCATCTCGGTGCCGCCGTGGTTCACCAGCACCGAGCCGTCGCTGTAGACATGGACCAGCGCGCCCGCCTGGTTGAAGTGCTTGACGTTGAAGGAGATGCCGAACTTGAGCGGCGCCAGCGCGAGGCCGCGCTTGAGCACCGGGCTCGTGCGGTTGAAGGCCGCGATGGCCTCGCGCCGCGCGCGGTAGTCGCTGCTCTGCTCGAGCTCGGCCACCAGTTCGTGGATCACGTTGTCGGTCACCACCTGCTCGTAGGGCGTGACGTTGCGCTCGTCCTTGCCGTAGAAGTTGATGCGCCGCACGTCCAGCGGATCGCGGCCCAGCGCGCGCGCCACGGTGTCGAGGATGTTCTCGACCGCGATCGCGCCCTGCGGCCCGCCGAAACCGCGGAAGGCGGTGTTGCTCTGGGTGTTGGTCTTGCCCGAATAGCCGTGCATCGACACCTCGGGCAGCCAGTAGGCGTTGTCGAAGTGGCACAGCGCGCGGGTCATCACCGGACCCGACAGGTCGGCCGAATGGCCGGCGCGCGAGACCATCGAGATCTCCGCGCCCAGCAGCCGGCCCTCGTCGTCGTAGCCGACCTCGTAGTCGTACCAGAAGCAGTGGCGCCGGCCGGTGACCATGAAGTCGTCGTCGCGGTCCAGCCGCAGCTTGACCGGGCGCTGCAGCTTGTTGGCCGCCACCGCCGCCACGCAGGCGAACAGGCCCGATTGCGATTCCTTGCCGCCGAAGCCGCCGCCCATGCGCCGGCATTCGACATGCACCTCGTTGGCATGCAGGTGCAACGCGTGCGCCACCAGGTGCTGCATCTCGCTCGGGTGCTGGGTCGAGCAGTGCACATGCATGCCGCCGCCCTCCTTCGGGATCGCGTAGCTGATCTGGCCCTCGAGGTAGAACTGCTCCTGCCCGCCCACGTCGAGCGTGGCCTTCAGCCGGTGCGGCGCGGCCGCGATGGCGGCGCGCACCGCCGCCTGCTCGTCGCCGCCGGGGGCGGAAGCGCTGCGCCGCAGGTGCATCGGCGGCACCACGTACTGGCCGCGCGCGTGCGCGTCCTGCGGCGTGAGCACCGGCGGCGCGGCCTCGACCGTGAGCACCTCCTTGGCGCGCGCGGCCACGCGGCGGGCGATGTCGCGCGTCTGTGCGATCACCGCGAACACCGGCTGGCCCAGGTAGCGGATGTCGCCGCTGCACAGGATGGGGTCGTCGTGCACGATCGAGCCGCAGTCGTTGCTGCCCGGGATGTCGGCGGCCGACAGCACCGCCACCACGCCGGGCAGCGCGCGCAGCCGGTCGAGGTCCATGCCGGTCAGCCGGCCATTGGCCACCGGCGACAGGCCCAGCGCGCAATGCAGCGTGCCGCGCAGTTCGGGGATGTCGTCGATGTAGGTGGCCTCGCCGGCCACATGCAGCTGCGCCGATTCGTGCGGGCGGCTGATGCCCACGCGCGCGCCGCCGTCGTGCGCCTTGGCCTCGGCACCGCGGTCGATGCGCGCCAGGATGTTGGCCTCGTAGTCGGCAAAAGCCTCGGCGGGCTGGAGCAGCAGGGCGTCGATGGACTTGTTCATCTCAGGCTCCTTGGACCGTGGCGGTGGCCGCGGCCGGCAGCACGTCGTGGGGCATCACGCTCCAGACGCTGGTGGATGCGGGCGGCAGCGCGTCGGTGGCGCGGGTTTCCAACCACAGGCGCTGGACCAGGTTCTGCGCCACCTGCAGCCGGTAGGCGGCCGAGGCGCGCATGTCCGACAGCGGCTGGAAGTCGTCGGCCAGCGCCTGCTGCGCGGCCTTCACGCTGGCCTGCGTCCAGGGCTGGCCCAGCAGCGCGGCCTCGGCCCCGGCCGCGCGCTTGACGATGCCGGCCATGCCGCCGAAGGCCAGCCGCACCTCCTTCACCGTGTCGCCGTCGAGCGCGAGCGCGAAGCCCGCGCACAGCGCCGAGATGTCGCAGTCGAAGCGCTTGCTGATCTTGTAGGCCCGCACCTGGCGCTGCAGCGCGGCCAGCGGCACCGACAGGCCCTGGACGAACTCGCCGGGCTCGAGCCGGTTCTTCATGTAGTCGAGGTAGAAGTCGGTCAGCGGCAGGCGGCGCGTGCGCTCGCCGCGGCGCAGCTCGATCTGCGCGTCCAGCGCCATCAGCACCGGCGGCGAATCGCCGATGGGCGAGCCGTTGGCCACGTTGCCGCCCATGGTGCCCGCATGGCGGATCGGCGGCGAGGCGAAGCGCAGCCAGACATCGACCAGCGAAGGCGCGCGCTGCGCCAGCGCGCTCCAGGCGGCCTCGAGCGAGGCGCCGGCGCCGATGTAGAGCGCGTCGCCGCGCTCCTCGACCACCTTGAGCTCGGCCACGTCGCCCACGTAGAGGATGTCGCCCAGGTCGCGGAATTGCTTGTTGACCCAGAGGCCGACGTCGGTCGAGCCCGCGAGCAGCCGCGCGGCGGGCTTGCTTTCACGCAGCGCGGCCAGGGCGGCCAGCGTGGTCGGGGCGTGGAAGTGGTCCTGGCGGCCGTCCCGGGCGGCGGCATAGTCGAAGGTGCCGTCGCGCCGCAGGCCTTCGAGCGCCTGCACCACCGGGCGGGTGTCGAAAGGCATCGCGGGCAGGTCGAACATGCGCTGGCCGGCATCGAGGATCGGCCGGTAGCCGGTGCAGCGGCACAGGTTGCCCGACAGCTCGTCGGCCAGCTGCTGGCGGCTCGGGCGGGTGCCCGTGGCCTGGTGGTGTTCGTAGCTGGACCACAGCGACATCACGAAGCCGGGGGTGCAGAAGCCGCACTGCGAGCCGTGGCAGTCGACCATCGCCTGCTGCACCGGATGCAGGCGCTGCACCGGGTGCTTGTCGTGGCGCGCGGCGTCGTGCGTGCGCTCGGCGGCGCAGCGCGACTTCAGGTCCTCGACCGTGAACAGCGCCTTGCCGTGCAGGGTCGGCAGGAACTGGATGCAGGCGTTGACCGTTTCCAGCTTCAGGCCGCCCACGGCGCCGGGCGTGCCCTCGGGGGCCAGCTCGCCGATGACCACGGTGCAGGCGCCGCAGTCGCCTTCGTTGCAGCCTTCCTTGGTGCCGGTGCAATGGGCGTCCTCGCGCAGCCAGTCGAGCACCGAGCGCGTGGGATGCACGCCGCCCACCTCGACGGTGCGGCCCTGATGGAAAAAGCGGATCGGTGAAGTCGTCGTGGGCGTCATGTTCTGGTGCGGCTCGGGTCGGTCGGGGCGGCGCATTCCGCCCATGCAGGAACTTAAGGCCCGCAGGCCTCTGTTTCATACGGACGTCACCATAGTGGCTATATGGGCCAGCCGCTGTGCGGACCGCCGATCCGGCCATTGTCATCCCGCCGGCAGCCCGGCGAAAGGCTCAGAAGAACAAATCGCGCGCCATCATCAGCACCGCGAAACCCATGAGCGCGGTGCCGCCCCAGCCCAGCCAGCGGGTGCGCCGGCTCGAGACGAAAACGCCCATCACGCGCTCCTTGGCCACCAGCATCATCATGGCCGCCATGATCGGCACCGCCACCACGCCGTTGACCACCGCGCTCCAGTACAGCGCCTTCATCGGGTCGATGGGCGTGAAGTCGAGCGCGGTGCCGACCAGGGTCGCGATGCCGATGATTCCGTAGAAGGGCTTGGCCTCGCGCCAGTGCAGTTCCAGCCCCTCGTCCCAGCCGAAGGCCTCGGCCACCGCATAGGCCGCCGACGAGGCCAGCACCGGCACCGCCAGCAGGCCGGTGGCGATGATGCCGCCGGCGAACAGCCAGAAGGCGAAGTCGCCGGCCAGCGGCCGCAGCGCCTCGGCGGCCTGCGCGGCCGAGCTCACGTCGTGGATGCCCGCGGTGTAGAGCACCGAGGCCCCCACCACCATCACGAAGAAGGCGATGGTGTTGGAGAAGATCATGCCAATCCAGGTGTCGAGCTTGACCCGTCGCAGCCCGCGCCAGATCTCGGCCTCGGTGCCGACGTGGCTCACGCCGCCGCCCTTCTGCCGCAGTTCCTCGACCTCCTGCGAGGCCTGCCAGAAGAACAGGTAGGGCGAGATCGTGGTGCCCAGCAGCGCGACGATCATCATCCAGTAGTCGCTGCTCCACTGCAGCTGCGGCACCACCAGGTCGTGCAGCACCCTGGCCCAGGGCACCTTGACCGCGAACACCGTCGCCACATAGGCGAACAGCGTCAGCGTGAGCCACTTGAGGATGTGCGCGAGCCGGCGGTAGGGCACGAAGATCTGCAGCAGCACCGTGACCACGCCGAACGCGAGCGAATGGAAATGCTGGCCGCCGCCGACCACCAGCTGCAGCGCCTCGCCCATGGCACCGATGTCGGCCGCGATGTTGATGGTGTTGGCCAGCACCAGCAGCCCGATCAGGCCCAGCAGCAGCCAGCGCGGCATGTGGTCGCGCAGGTTGGCCGCCACGCCCTTGCCGGTGACCCGGCCGATGCGCGCCGAGACCATCTGGATCGCGATCATGAAAGGCAGCGAGAGGAACACCGTCCAGAGCAGGCCGGTGCCGAACTGCGCGCCGGCCTGGGTGTAGGTGGCGATGCCCGAGGGATCGTCGTCCGCCGCACCGGTGACGACGCCGGGGCCCACGTGGCTGAGGAAGGACGGGATCCGGTTTTTCATGGGTGCGAAGCTAGCATGGGAGGATGGGGCGAAACTGACGAAATCACGGACTCACCCGATGCGGCGAAACTAGGGCCTGTCTGTCTTCCAGGAGTCTCCTTGTCATCCAAAGCCTCCCGCATCGCACTCTCGGTCTCGGCCGCCGCCCTCGGCAGCCTCGCGGCCTACTGGACGCTCCTGGCCACGCGGCAGGGGCATATCCTGTTCAACGCCCGCAAGCTGCCCGTGGTGCACCTGTCCGAGCACTTCTCCACCTACTCGCACACGGTGCCGGGCGGCATGGTGCGCGGCTATGTCTACCACCCGCTGGGCGAAGAGGCGCTGCAGGACCTGTTCATCTACTTCGCGGGCCGCGGCGAGGACGTGCGGGCTACCGCCCAGGCGCTGCACTGGCTGCCCGAGGGCTTCGGCCTGGCCGCCTTCAACTACCGCGGCGTGGCCGATTCGCAGGGCGACCCGTCGGAGATCGCCTCGGTGGCCGACGCGATCCAGTTCGCCACCCACTTGCGCCGCGCCTTCCCGCGCGCGCGGCTGCATGTGGTGGGCCGCAGCCTGGGCACGGGTGTGGCCATCCAGCTGGCGGCGCAGCGCGACTTCGCGAGCCTGCAGCTGGTGACGCCCTACGACTCGATGCTGGAGGTGGCGAAGAAGCGCTTCCCGCTGGTGCCGCTGGCGCTCTTGCTGCGGCACCGCTTCGACTCGCTCAAGCACAGCCAGGAGGTCGCGGCCAAGACCCAGGTGCTGCTGGCCGAGCACGACGTGGTGGTGCTGCCCGAGCGCTCGCAGAAGCTCATCGACGCCTGGCCCACGCCGGTCCACGTCCAGACGGTGGCGGACTCCGATCACCACAACATCATGGGCCTCGAGGCTACCTGGCTGCACCTGGTCGATTTCGCGCTGACGACCGTGCTGCCCGAGACCAAGGCCGCCTGAGACGGCTCAGAGAATCAGCAGCGCCCGGAAGTCGTTGACGTTGGTGTGGGTCGGCCCGGTGACCAGCAGGTCGCCGATCGGGTCGAAATAACCGTAGGCGTCGTTGCGGTCCAGGTGATCGGACAGCTTGCGGCCCGCGGCCGTGGCGCGCGCCAGCGTGTCGGGCGTGACGAAGGCGCCGGCGTTGTCCTCGACGCCGTCGATGCCGTCGGTGTCGGCGGCCAGTGCCCAGACCTGTTCCTGGCCCGTCAGCGCACCGGCCAGCCCCATGCAGAACTCGCCGGCCCGGCCGCCCCGGCCCTTGGCCTGGCCCGGCTGGCGCGGCCGGATCGTGACCGTGGTCTCGCCGCCCGACAGGATCACGCAGGGCCGCGCGAAGGGCTCGCCGCGCAGCGCCACGGCACGCGCCAGCGCCGCATGCACCTTGCCGACCTCGCGCGACTCGCCCTCGATCTCGTCGCTGAGGATGTGCGCCGCGATGCCCGCATCGCGCGCGGCCTGGGCCGCCGCTTCGAGCGACTGCTGGGGCGTGGCGATCAGGAAGGTCTCATGGCCCTGGAAGACGGCGTCGGCCGGCTTGGGCGTCTCGAGTTCGCCGCTCTCCAGCCGGGCCCGCACCGGCGCCGGCACCTCGATGCCGTAGCGGTCGAGAACGGCCAGCGCGTCGGCGCAGGTGGTGGCGTCGGGCACGGTCGGGCCGCTGGCGATCACGGCCACGTCGTCGCCGGGCACGTCGCTGATGGTCAGCGTCAGCACGCGGGCCGGCGCGCAGGCCGCGGCCAGCCGGCCGCCCTTGATGCGCGACAGGTGCTTGCGCACGCAGTTCATCTCGCCGATGCCGGCGCCGCTCTCCAGCAGCTGCTTGTTGATGCGCTGCTTGTCTTCCAGCGTCAGGCCCTCGGCCGGCAGCACCAGCAGCGAGGAGCCGCCGCCCGAGATCAGGCACAGCACCAGGTCGTCGGCCGTCAGGCCCTCGGTCAGCGCGAGGATGCGTTCGGCGGCCTGCATGCCGGCCGCATCGGGCACCGGGTGGGCCGCCTCGACGATCTCGATGCGTTGCGGCACGCCTTCGGGGCGCGGCGGGATGTGCTCGTAGCGCGTGACCACCAGCCCCGACAGCGGCGCCTCGGCCGGCCACAGCGCCTCCAGCGCCTGCACCATCGAGCCGGCCGCCTTGCCTGCGCCCAGCACCAGCGTGCGGCCCTTGGGCGGCGGCGGCAGGTGCGCGCCCAGCGTGTGCAACGGCAGCGCGCGGGCGACCGCCGCGCGGTAGAGGTGTTCGAGGAAGGCGCGCGGCGCCGTGCGGGGATCGGGGATGGTCACGGGGGTCGAGGCGGTCATGTTGTCTTGCGTGTCTCCAATCCCGGAATTCTGCCGCACACCCTGAGCTGCCGCTTTGGCGCCCTTCCAGGAACACCGCGGAACCGGCTTTGCCGGGCCGCCGGTGTTGCCCCCCGGAGGGGGGTTGGCGCTGCCACACGAAGTGGGCAAGCTTGGGGGGTCAGTCTATTTTTGCGCCGGCCTGGAACCAGCGGCCGATCAGCGCGCGCTCCGCGTCGGTGATCTGGGTCGCGTTGTTCATCGGCATGATCTTCGTGACCACCACCTGCTGGTAGACCGCCTGCGCATGGGCCGCGACCTGGTCGGGCGTGTCGAGCCGCACGTTCTTCATCTGCACGGCCGCGCCATGGCACATGTAGCAGCGCTGCTCCAGCACCTTCTGCACGTCGCCGAAGGCGACCTTGGGCACCACGGCGCCGGCCACGGGCGCGGCCACCGGTTCGGGCTTCATCCAGACGATGGTCAGGCCCAGCACCGCGATGCCGAACAGCGCGTAGGGCAGCGGATGGCGCGCATTGCCCAGCTTGAAGCGGTGGCGCACCACGAAGAACTGGCGAATGGCCGCGCCGCCCAGCATGATCAGCAGCAGCACCACCCAGTTGTACTTGTGGGTGTAGGTGAAGCTGTAGTGGTTGCTCAGCATCGCGAACAGCACCGGCAGCGTGAAGTAGGTGTTGTGCACGCTGCGCTGCTTGCCGCGCTGCCCGTGCACCGGGTCGACCGACCTGCCCTCGCGCAGCGCCTGCACGTTCTTGCGCTGGCCGGGAATGATCCAGAAGAACACGTTGCCGCTCATGGTCGTGGCCATCATGGCGCCGACCAGCAGGAAGGCCGCGCGGCCGGCGAACCACTGGCAGGCCAGCCAGGTCGCGAAGGCGATGAAGACCGCGATCAGCACGCCGACGATGGTGTCGCCGTTCTTGCGCCGTCCGAAGATCTGACAGATGCCGTCGTAGACGATCCAGAACACCACGAAGAAGGCCAGCGCCACCGAGATCGCGGCGCCCGGCTCCCAGTCCATCTTGCTCTTGTCGATCAGGTAGGTGCTGGCGTTCCACAGATAGGACATCGTGAACAGCGCGAAGCCGGTGAGCCAGGTCGAATAGCTCTCCCAGTAGGACCAGTGCAGATGGTCGGGCAGCTTCTTGGGCGCCAGCGCGTACTTCTGCATGTTGTAGAAGCCGCCGCCGTGCACCGCCCACTGCTCGCCGCCCACGCCCTTGTCGAGCGACTCCTGGTCCTGCGGTTTCTCGAGGCTGTTGTCCAGCATCACGAAATAGAAGGAGGCACCGATCCAGGCGATGGCGGTGATGACGTGGACCCAGCGCAGCAGCAGGTTGGCCCAGTCGAGGTAGTAGCTTTCCATGCTCAACCTTGTCGGCGCGTGGGAGCGCCTTGTGAGGGTTTGGATCTGCTCACCACTGCGGGCGCTGTAAGCAGATGAATGGCCGCGAACGCAGGTCTGGCGACCTCGCTCCGCTGCGGCTTGTTGTGGACCAAAGTGTATACACATTTCCTCCGTGTCTGGTGGTTTTTATGGGCAGGGATTTACCGTATCGACCAGCACAATCCGGGCCACCTTCACGCATTGGAACGCCATGGCAGCCACGGGCCAGGATCGGCAGATCGACAACATCGAATTCAACGTCGCGGACATCGCGCGCAGCAAGGCCTTCTACGGCGCCGTGTTCGACTGGGCCTTCACCGACTACGGCCCCACCTACACGGAGTTCAGCGACGGCCGGCTGACCGGCGGCTTCACCACGGGCGAGCCGGTGCGGCCGGGCGGCCCGCTGGTGATCCTGTATGCCGACGACCTGGCCGAAACGCAGCGGCGCATCGAGGCCGCGGGCGCGGCGATCTCGCGGCCGGTGTTCGCCTTCCCGGGCGGGCGCCGATTCCACTTCACGGACCCCGACGGCTACGAGCTCGCGGTCTGGTCGGCGCCCTGAGCCGGCCCGGCGGCGCTCACTGCATCAACAGCTGCGCCGCCACCGCCACCGCGATCACCTCGGGCTCCTTGCCCTCGATGCCCGGCACGCCGATCGGGCAGGTGATGCGCGCCAGCTCCTCGGGCGTGAAGCCGCGCGCCTCGAGCCGGTGGCGGAAGGTCGCCCACTTGGTCTTGCTGCCGATCAGGCCCACGAAAGGCAGGTCGTCGCGCGCGCGCAGGCGCTGCAGGCAGGCGATCACCACGTCGAAGTCCTCGGCATGGCTGAAGCTCATGATCAGCACGCGGGAGCCCGGTGCCAGCCCGGCCACCGCGCCCTGCACCGGTTCGGAATGCTCGGTCTCGATCTGCACCGGCAGCGCGGGCGCGAACACGCCCTCGCGGCTGTCGATCCAGCGCACCGAGAAAGGCAGCGTGGCCAGCAGGCGGGCCAAGGCGGCCCCCACGTGCCCGCCGCCGAACAGCGCGACCGGCTTGAAGTGCGCGCTGAGCTCGCGGGTCAGCGCCGGCACGTCGCGCGCGATGACCCGCTGGAAGGCCAGGAACACCACGCCGCCGCAGCACTGACCCAGGCTGGGGCCCAGCGGGTAGCGGCGCACGGCCTCGATCGGCTCGCCGCCGGCCAGCCAGGCGCGCGCCTCCTGCACCGCCTGGAATTCGAGCTGGCCGCCGCCGATGGTGCCGGTCAGGTCGTCCTGCCAGACCGCCATCCAGGTGCCGGCCTCGCGCGGCACCGAGCCCTGCGTGGACGCGACGCGCACCAGCACCGCGGCCTCGCGGCCGAGGCGCTGCAGCAGTTCGTCGAGGGCCGGGATCATCGTGGGATTGTCCTCCGGGATCACATGCCGATGCATGGGCCTGCCGTATGCACGGTATAACGTCGGCGATGATTTTCCGCCTCACCCCGCGCCATGTCGCGCTCGCCGCCGCCCTGTCCGCCACGCTCTGGCTCGCCGGTTGCGGCACCGCCCCCACCGCCACCACGCCCGGCCAGGTGCCCGGCCAGCTCAGCGGCGCCACCTCCGCGCCGCCGGGCCCGGTCCAGCAGCCGGCGCCCCGCGCGTCGGTCGCGGCCAACCCGCGCGAGTACCGGCGCGACGCCGCCCGCCACGTCTACGACGCCAACAAGGACCGCATCTACGGCGGCAAGCTGCCAGCCGTGCTCTATGCCGTGGGCACGCTGCAGGTGAACCTGGACGCGGGCGGCAAGGTGCTGTCGATGCACTGGATGCGTGCGCCCCAGCATGCGCCGGAAGTGATCGCGGAGATCGAACGCACCGTGCTCGCCGCCGCCCCCTACCCGGTGGCGCAGCGCCTGGGCCCGGTGACCTGGACCGACACCTGGCTGTGGGACAAGGGCGGCCGCTTCCAGTTGGACACCCTCACCGAGGGTCAGCTGTAACCACGCACGGGGACGGCGCCCCGCTGCAGATCCGTTCCCACAACTGCCCGACGACCGCCCGCGCCTGCGTCCGGGCGCGGTAGGCCACGATGCTCACCTCCACATCCCAGGCGCCCTCGCCCACCGGCACCAGGTCGGCCAGCCGCCCGGCGACGAAGGAGCTGTCGGGCAGCCAGGCGACGCCCAGACCCTGCGACGCCAGGTCGCCCAGCACATCGGTCATCTCGGCCTCGAAGGCCCGGTAGCCGAACAGCGGCTGCGACGATTGCTCGATGGCCGAATCGACCACGCGCGCGAAGTAGCCGCTGGCCGAGTACATGAGCAGCGGCACCGGCCGCTCCGGCGTGCCCGGCAGCGCGAGCCCGCCCGAGGCGGCCAGCGCGCGCGACGCATAGGGCCGCAGCCGCTCCACCCCCAGTTCGTGCCGCTCGAAGCGCGCCATGTCGAGCTGGATCGGATGCGCAGCCTGGTGGAAGCCGATCAGGATGTCGGCCGAGCCCGCGTTGAAGGCCGACACCGTGTCGTGCACGTTGCCCACCTCCAGGCTGCAGGTGATCGCGCCTTCGCCCGACCACTGCCGCCACCATCCCGGCAGCCGCGTGCTGGCCAGCGCATAGGTCGAGGCGATGCGCACATGGTTGCGCGAGGGCGCGTCGCCGATCGCGGCCTTGGCGTCGGCGATCTGGTCGAGCAGCCCGGTCGCGACCTTGCGGAAACGCTCGCCCGCCGGCGTGAGCCGGGTCGGGAACGCGGCACGGTCGATGAGCTTGGCGCCCAGCCATTGCTCCAGCGCCTGGATGCGGCGGCTGAACGCGGCCTGCGACACGTTGCGCATCTCGGCCGCGCGGGTGAAGTTCTGCACTTCGGCCAGTGTCACGAAGTCCTGAAACCAACGGGTGTCCATTGCCTGATTTGCTCCTTTGCCACGACCTTTTGCAAGTCGCATGCCGATTCGATTTGCGCATCGGCCATGCGTGACGCGCATTGCGGCCGGATGCAAACTCAACATTGGACCGCAGGCCGCTCGCTCGCGACCATCACGAATCCCCTCTTCACAACCCAAAGGATTCATCATGAGCGAGCAACTTCGCGCGGCGGCCAAGGAATACATGGTCCGCTACGGTGGCGACACCTTCCCCAACCTGTTCCGCAGCGCCCGCGGCGCCATCGTGATCGACGACACCGGCCGCGAGATCCTCGACTTCACCTCGGGCCAGATGTGCGCCACCATCGGCCACAACCACCCGGCCATCGTGCGCGCGGTGCACGAGGCCGGCGAGAAGGCCTTCCACATGTTCAGCGGCATGATCCCCGAGGTGGTGGCCGAACTCGCGCAGAAGATGGCGACCGACTGGATGCCCGCGCCGCTGACCAAGTCGATCTTCGTCAACACCGGCTCCGAGAGCAACGAGGTGGCGCTGCGCATGGCGAAGATGTACACCGGCGGCTTCGAGATCCTGGCCGTGGGCGGCTCCTGGCACGGCGTGACGGGCGGCACCAGCGCCGTGTCCTTCGCCAGCGACCGCAAGGGCTACGGCGTGCACGTGCCCGGCGTGTTCGTGATGCCCGAGCCCAACGCCTACCGGCCCTACATCCAGGGCATGTCGGCCGAGGAGTCGGCGCTGACCTGCCTCGAGCTCGGCCTCAAGATGTACGACATGGCCTCGACCGGCCGCCGCGCGGCCATCATCATCGAGCCCATCATCAGCGCTGGCGGCGTGCTGGTGCCGCCCAAGTCGTACATGCAGGCCCTGCGCAAGGCGGCGGACGATCGCGGCATGCTGCTGATCTTCGACGAGGCCCAGACCGCCTTCGGCCGCATCGGCCACCGCACCGCCTCCGACTTCTACGGCGTGGTGCCGGACATCATGTCGGTCAGCAAGACCATGGGCGGCGGCCTGCCGCTGGCCGCGACGGTGACCAGCCCCAAGATCGAGCAGGACGTGTTCGAGAAGGGCTTCACCTTCTACACCAGCCACGTCTCCGATCCGCTGCCCGCCACCGTGGGCCTGGCCGTGCTCGAGACCATCCGCAGCGAGGGCCTGATCGAGCGCGCCCGCAGCACCGGCGCCTACCTGCGCGGCCAGTTGCTCGACATGCAGAAGCGCTACGAGGCCATCGGCGACGTGCGCGGCGAAGGCCTGCTGCTGGGCGTGGAACTGGTGCAGGACCGCGACTCGCGCCTGCCCTACCACGAGCTGGGCGCGCGCACCACGAAGAAGTGCTTCGAGCTGGGCCTGAGCATGAACATCCGGCGCCGGCCCGAGCGCGGCTCGGTCTGGCGCATCGCGCCGCCGCTCAATGTGCACCTCGAGGAGGTCGACCGCGCCGTCGCCATCCTCGACCGCGCGCTGCGCGAGAGCCTGGACGAGATCGCGCGGCCCGCGCCCGTGGCGCGCGCGGACGCGAAGGTGGCTGGCAAGGCCGTCGCGGCGGCGAACCACTGAAGGGCGGCGTCACCATGACCCGACCTCTTCTCCTCGGCGTCGCGCTGGCCCTCGCCTGCCTGGGCGCCGGCGCGCAGGACAGTGGCACGCTCGCCAAGGCCCGGGCCGCGGGCAGCGTCACGATGGGCGTGCGCGACGCCTCGCCGCCGCTCTCGTACTCGCTGGGCACCGGCTATGCGGGCTACCACGTCGAACTGTGCGAGCAGATGCTGTCGAAGCTGCTGCCCGGCGTCGCGATCCGGCAGATGGCCGTGACCTCGCAGAACCGGCTGCCGCTGCTGCAGAACGGCACCATCGACATCGAGTGTGGCTCGACCACCAACAACGCGGCCCGCCAGCAGCAGGCCGCGTTCGCCCACACGACCTACATCACCGAAGCGCGCTTCGCGGTGCGGGCCGCGAGCGGCATCGGCTCGGTCGAGCAGCTCAAGGGCAAGACCGTGGTGACGACCACCGGCACCACGCTGGTCCAGCGGCTGCGCCGGCTCGAGCAGGAGCGGCACATCACGGTGGTGCTGGCCAAGGACCACGCGGAAAGCTTCCTGCTGCTGGAGAGCGGGCGTGCCGACGCCTTCGCGATGGACGACAACACGCTGGCCGGCAACATCGCCAACGCGCGCAACCCCGGGGACTTCAGGATCGTGGGCAAGCCGCTGGGCATCGAGCCGATCGCGATCATGCTGCGCAAGGACGACCCGGCCTTCAAGAGCGCGGTCGACGGCTACCTGGCCACGGCCATGGCCTCGGGCGCGCTGGAGAAGCTCTACGCCAAGTGGTTCATGGCGCCGATCCCGCCCAAGAACGCGGTCATCAACATCCCGCTGAGCGATTCGCTCAAGGCCGCGTTCCTCGCGCCCAACGACCGGCCGGCCGAGGCCTACGAGGAGAAGTAGCGCCGCTCAGGACCCGCGGTAGGTGGAGTAGCTCCACGGGCTGACCAGCAAGGGCACGTGGTAGTGCTGGTCGGTGTGGGCCACGCCGAAGTCCAGCGAGACCTTGTCCAGGAAATTGGGCTCGGGCAGCTGCACGCCGCGGGCCTTGAAATAGGCCGCCACGTCGAAGGTCAGGCGGTAGGTGCCCACGCGCAGGCTGGCGTTGTCGTAGAGCGGCCCGTCGCTGCGGCCGTCGGCGTTCAGGGTGAAACGCTTGACCAGCGTGGCCTGTTCGCCCTGCGTGGTGTACAGCGCCACCGCCATGCCGGCGGCGGGCCCGCCGTGCATCGTGTCCAGTACGTGGGTGCTCAGGCCCATGGCTCGCTCCTTCGGTCCGGCGGTGCCGGTAGTTTGGTGGACAAAAGTGTATACAGTTGTGGGATTCAGGTCTATCATGAATGCATGGAGTCCTCCACCACCGGCGCGATCGTCGACGCCCTGACCAAGGCGATTGTCGAGCACCGCCTGCAACCCGGCAGCAAGCTCGCCGAACAGAAACTGGCCGATCATTTCGGCGTCTCGCGCACGCTGGTGCGCCAGGCGCTGTTCCAGCTGTCGCAGAACCGGCTGATCCGGCTCGAGCCCGCGCGCGGCGCCTTCGTGGCCGCGCCCACGGTCGACGAGGCGCGGCAGGTCTTCGCGGTGCGCCGCATGCTCGAGGCCGAGATGACGCGCGCCTTCGTGCGACAGAGCACGCCGGCCCGGATCAAGGCGCTGCGCGAACACGTGGCGCACGAGAAGGATGCGGTGTCCGGCGGCAGCGCCCGGCAGCGCAACGAACTGCTGGGCGACTTCCACGTGCGCATGGCCGAGCTCATGGGCAACGAGGTGCTGGCGCAGATGCTGGGCGAGCTGGTCTCGCGCTGCGCGCTCATCACGCTGATGTACCAGAGCACGAGCGCCGCCGAGCACTCGCACGACGAGCACGCCGACATCGTGAAGGCGCTGGCCGCCCGCGACGAGGAGCGCGCGGTGCGCCTCATGACCGAACACCTGGAACACGTCGAGGCCGAACTGACCTTCGACCGCAAAGTCCCCACCAACGACATCTCGCAAGCCTTGTCATGACCGTTTACGACTCCACCCTGCCCTACCCGCGCGACCTGGTCGGTTACGGCCGCAAGCCGCCGCATGCGCGCTGGCCCGGCGGCGCCCGCATCGCGGTGCAGTTCGTCCTCAACTACGAGGAAGGCGGCGAGAACGCCACGCTGCACGGCGACGCGGGCTCCGAGCAGTTCCTGTCCGAGATGTTCAATCCGGCCAGCTACCCGGACCGCCACATCAGCATGGAAGGCATCTACGAGTACGGCTCGCGCGCCGGCGTCTGGCGCATCCTGCGCGAGTTCGAGAAGCGCGGCCTGCCGCTGACCGTGTTCGGCGTGGGCATGGCGCTGCAGCGTTATCCCGAACTCACGGCCGCCTTCCAGGAACTGGGCCACGAGATCGCCTGCCACGGCTGGCGCTGGATCCACTACCAGAACCTCGACGAAGCCACCGAGCGCGAACACATGCGCCTGGGCATGGAGGCCATCGAGCAGCTCACCGGCGAACGCGCGCTGGGCTGGTACACCGGCCGCGACAGCCCGCGCACCCGCCGGCTGGTGGCCGACTACGGCGGCTTCGAATACGACAGCGACTACTACGGCGACGACCTGCCCTTCTGGATGAAGGTGCAGAAGACCGACGGCACGGTGGTGCCGCAGCTCATCGTGCCCTACACGCTGGACGTCAACGACATGCGCTTCGCGCTGCCGCAGGGCTACTCGCACGCCGATCCCTTCTTCCAGTACATGAAGGACAGCTTCGACGCGCTCTATGCCGAAGGCGACCCGGACGGCGACGACAGCCCCAAGATGATGAGCATCGGCATGCACTGCCGCCTGCTCGGACGGCCGGGCCGCATCACCGCGCTGCAGCGCTTCCTGGACCACATCGCGCAGCACGACAAGGTCTGGGTCTGCCGCCGCGTGGACATCGCGCGCCACTGGAAGCAGGTCCACCCGGTATGACGCCGGCCACGGTACGTCGCAACGGTCTTCACCCCTTCCCCCTTTGGGGGAAGGCCGGGATGGGGGCAAGCACCCCAACTGCCCGTGCACCGAGCGCCGCGTGCCCCCACCCCTGCCCTCCCCCAGCGGGAGAGGGAGCCAGACAAGGAACGATATGAGCCAGACGAATCTGACCGTTGCCCAACTCAACGCCGCCGCGCCGGCCGAGGCCGTCGCGCTGCTCGACGGCGTCTACGAGCATTCGCCCTGGATCGCCGAGCGCGCGCTGGCCGCGCGGCCCTTCCGCTCGCTCGCGCACCTCAAGCATGCGCTGGCGCAGGTGGTGAACAACGCCGCGGCCGACGAGCAGATCGGCCTGATCGCGGCCCACCCCGAGCTCGCCGGCAAGGCCATGGTCAGCCAGACGTTGACGGCCGAATCGACCAACGAGCAGCGCAAGGCCGGCCTGACCGACTGCACGCCCGAGGAGTTCGCGCAGATCCAGCAGCTCAACGCCGACTACAACGCGAAGTTCGGCTTTCCCTTCATCCTCGCGGTGCGCGGCCCGCGCGGCACCGGCCTGCCCCGGCGCGAGATCATCGAGACCTTTGCGCGCCGGTTGCACCACCACCCGGCCTTCGAGCGCGGCGAGGCGCTGCGCAACATCCACCGCATCGCCGAGATCCGGCTCGACGACAAGTTCGCCGTCGACCTCGCGCTGGGCAACGACGTCTGGGACTGGCAGGAACAGCTGTCGGTCCACACCGATCCCGGCTATGCCGAGAAGGGCCAGCTCACCGTCACCTACCTGACCGACGCGCACCGCGCCTGCGCCGCGCAGATCTCGGCGCTGATGCTGGCCACCGGTTTCGACTCGGTGCACATCGACGCGGTCGGCAATGTGGTGGGGCGCTATGAAGGCGCCACGCCCGACGCGAAGACGCTGCTCACCGGCTCGCACTACGACACCGTGCGCAACGGCGGCAAGTACGACGGGCGGCTGGGCATCTTCGTGCCCATCGCCTGCGTGCGCGAGCTCAAGAAGCAGAACAGGCGCCTGCCCTTCGCCTTCGAGGTGGTGGGCTTCGCGGAAGAGGAAGGCCAGCGCTACAAGGCCACCTTCCTGGGCTCGGGCGCGTTGATCGGCCACTTCGACACCCGCTGGCTCGACCAGAAGGACGCCGACGGCATCACCATGCGCGAGGCCATGCAGCACGCGGGCCTCCAGGAAGAGGACATCCCGAAGATCCAGCGCGATCCGGCGCGCTACCTGGGCTTCGTCGAGGTGCACATCGAGCAGGGCCCGGTGCTGACCGAGCTCGACCTGCCGCTGGGCATCGTGACCTCGATCAACGGCAGCGTGCGCTATGTGGGCGAAGTCATCGGCATGGCCAGCCATGCCGGCACCACGCCCATGGACCGCCGCCGCGACGCCGCCGCCGCGGTGGCCGAGCTGATCCTCTACACCGAGCGGCGCGCCGCGCAGGATGGCGACTCGGTCGGCACCGTGGGCATGCTCGAAGTGCCCAGCGGTTCGATCAACGTGGTGCCGGGCCGCTGCAAGTTCAGCCTGGACCTGCGCGCGCCCAACAACACGCAGCGCGACGCGCTGGCCACCGACGTGGTGGCCGAACTCCAGGCCATCTGCGAGCGCCGCGGCGTGCGCTTCGAGCTGGAAGAAACCATGCGCGCCGCCGCCGCGCCCAGCGCGCCCGCCTGGCAGCAGCGCTGGGAGAAGGCGGTCGATGCCCTGGGCATCCCGCTGTTCCGCATGCCCAGCGGCGCCGGCCACGACGCGATGAAGCTGCACGAGGTGATGCCCCAGGCCATGCTCTTCGTGCGCGGCATCAATTCGGGCATCAGCCACAACCCGCTCGAATCGAGCACCAACGACGACATCCAGCTGGCTGTCCAGGCCTTCCAGCTCTTGCTCGAAGGCCTGACCACCGACCCTGCCCCTTGATTCGGAGAAGACACGACATGACCGACTACGCCAAGCTCGACGCCTGGATCGACGCCCACTTCGACGAGGAAGTGAAGTTCCTGCAGCAACTGGTGCAGGTGCCCACCGACACGCCGCCCGGCAACAACGCGCCGCACGCCGAGCGGACGGCCGAGCTGCTGAAGGACTTCGGCTTCGAGGCCGAGAAGCATGCCGTGCCCGCGCAGGAAGTGCAGGACTACGGGCTCGAGTCGATCACCAACCTGATCGTGCGCCGGCCCTACGGCAGCGGCGGCCGCACGGTGGCGCTCAACGCGCACGGCGACGTGGTGCCCCCGGGCGACGGCTGGACGCACGACCCGTATGGCGGCGAGATCGCCGAGGGCAGCCTCTACGGCCGCGCCGCCGCGGTCAGCAAGAGCGACTTCGCCAGCTTCACCTTCGCGCTGCGTGCACTCGAGGCCGTGGCCAAGCCCACCCAGGGCGCGGTCGAGCTGCACTTCACCTACGACGAGGAATTCGGCGGCATCCTCGGCCCGGGCTGGCTGCTCAAGAACGGCCTGACGAAACCCGACCTGATGATCGCTGCCGGCTTCAGCTACGAAGTGGTCACGGCCCACAACGGCTGCCTGCAGATGGAAGTCACGGTGCACGGCAAGATGGCCCACGCGGCCATCCCCACCACCGGCGTCGATGCGCTGCAGGGCGCGGTCAAGATCCTCAACGCGCTCTATGCGCAGAACACACGCTACCAGCAGGTCACGTCGAAGGTCGAGGGCATCACCCACCCCTATCTCAACGTCGGGCGCATCGAAGGCGGCACCAACACCAACGTGGTGCCCGGCAAGGTGGTGTTCAAGCTCGACCGCCGCATGATCCCCGAGGAGAACCCGGTCGAGGTCGAGGCCGCCATCCGCCAGGTGATCGCCGATGCGGCCGCCGAGAGCGCGGGCATCACGGTCGAGATCAAGCGCCTGCTGCTGGCCAATTCGATGAAGCCGCTGGCCGGCAACAAGCCGCTGGTCGACGCGATCCAGAAGCACGGCCAGGACGTGTTCGGCGAACCCATCAAGGCCATGGGCACGCCGCTCTACACCGATGTGCGCCTCTACGGCGAAGCCGGCATCCCGGGCGTGATCTACGGCGCCGGCCCGCGCACCGTGCTCGAGTCGCATGCCAAGCGCAGCGACGAGCGCGTGGTGCTCGAGGACCTGCGCCGCGCGACCAAGGTCATCGCGCGCACGCTGGCCGACCTGCTGGGCTGAGCGCAGCGCCCGCTGACGTGCCATGCGGCGTCGATGCCGCTCCTGGTGGCCGGCGGGCGACGCACCGTCGATTGGCGTCGCGTCCCTCGTCGCGCTAAAGTGGACCGAGGGCCTTTCCTCTGTCTGCCAAGGAGATCGACATGCGTTTCATGGTGATGGTGAAAGCGACGAAGGACAGCGAAGCGGGCGTGATGCCCACCCAGGAAGAATTCGCCGCGATGGGTGCCTTCAACGAGGCGCTCGTCAAGGCTGGCGTGATGGAGGCCGGCGAGGGCCTCCACCCGAGTTCCCATGGTGCCAGGGTCGCGTTTTCCGGCAAGGATCGGCGTGTGATCGACGGGCCGTTCCCCGCGACGCAGGAACTGGTCGCCGGCTTCTGGATCTGGAAGTGCGCCTCGCTGCAAGAGGCGATCGAATGGGTCAGGAAATGCCCCAACCCGATGCGCACGGACTCCGAGATCGAGATCCGGCAGATCTTCGCACCCGAAGATTTCGGCGACGCGCTGACCCCCGAACTGCGCGAACAGGAAGCGCGGCTGCGCCGGGAAAGCCAGTCGCGCGCCGACTGACGCGAGACGCCTTGCCTGCCTGGCGCCGCCAGCCGTGCAGCTACTGCGCAACGAAGGCGATCACCTCGCCATTCACGTTGCGCTTGTAGAACAGCATGTTGTCCTTGACCCGCACGTCATTGCAGCTGCTCTCGATGGTCTTGCGCATGTCCTGGCAGAGCTTGTCACCGTCGAGTCTCACCTTGCCGTCCAGCATGCCCGCTTCTCCTTGCATGGCGATCCGGTAGCCGTAATCGGCCCCGAAATCCAAGGTCAGGGATTTGCCGTCCGCTCGCTTGCCGACGAACTTCTTGCCTTCGAGACCCTTGAGCGTTT
The DNA here is from genome assembly GCF_030317215.1 of Variovorax sp. J2P1-31. NCBI lineage: Bacteria > Pseudomonadati > Pseudomonadota > Betaproteobacteria > Burkholderiales > Comamonadaceae > Variovorax > Variovorax sp. J2P1-31. The sequence goes on along the minus strand of NZ_JASZYA010000002.1, from coordinate 836,335 downwards.
CGGCCGTCAAGGGCGTCGCGTCGGTCGGAAATTCCTTGGGCTGCGCGCTCGCGATACCCATCCAGATCGCGGCGATCCAGACGCCCGCATTCCGGCAGCTTCGAGGAACGGCGGCAGCACCGAGGCATGGACGGTTGGAAGTCATGGGCAACTCCTTCTGGTCGTTGGGTGGACACGAGGCCGGACGCCATCTTGCGTCGCAACGCGCCATCGCACCCCACTTTTTGTGAAACCTTTTGTTTTAGATTTCTCTGAAATTTGCGCCTTCACGGCCGCCGCAGCCGTGCTCCGAGACCGATAGAAAACACTATTGCGCACATCTTTGTATACAGTTAATGTGGACTGATCGTCGACCTTCGTCGTTTTCAGCAGGAGTTTTCGCCATGAGCACTCACTCGTCCGCACCGCCCGCCACGGTCCATCCCGTGGACCAGCGGCTCCCTCTCGGCAAGGTTTCGGCCCTCGGGCTGCAGCATGTGCTGGTGATGTATGCCGGGGCCGTCGCGGTGCCGCTGATCGTGGGCCGCGCGCTCAAGCTCACGCCCGACGAGGTCGCGCTGCTGATCTCGGCCGACCTGTTCTGCTGCGGCATCGCCACGCTGATCCAGTCGCTGGGCGCCACGCAGTGGTTCGGCATCAAGCTGCCGGTGATGATGGGCGTGACCTTCGCCTCGGTCGCGCCGATGGTCGCCATCGCCAATGCCAACCCCGGCACCGCAGGGGCGCAGCTGCTGTTCGGCTCGATCATCGGGGCCGGCGTCATCTCGATCCTGATCGCGCCCATGGTCAGCCGCATGCTGCGCTTCTTCCCGCCGGTGGTCACCGGCACGATCATCGCGGTGATCGGCATCAGCCTGATGCGCGTGGGCATCAACTGGATCTTCGGCAACCCCTTCGGCCCGACCGCGCCCGCGGTGGTCGATCCGGTCTATGCCAAGTGGCTGGCCGAGGTCACCTCGCCCGGCAGCTCGATCCCGCCGGTGCCCAAGGGCTTCGCGATCATGCCCACCATGCCCAACCCCAAGTACGCCGACCTCACGGGCCTGGGCGTGGCCGCGCTGGTGCTGGTGTCGATCCTGCTGATCGTGAAGTACGCCAAGGGCTTCATCGCCAACATCTCGGTGCTGCTGGGCATCGTGATCGGCGCGGTGGTGGCTTCGGTGATGGGCATCATGACCTACGAGAAGGTCGGCAAGGCGCCCTGGTTCGACGTGGTGCTGCCCTTCCACTTCGGCATGCCGGCCTTCGACCCGGTGCTGATCCTCACCATGACCTTGATCATGATCGTGGTGATGATCGAGTCCACCGGCATGTTCCTGGCGCTGGGCGAGATGACCGACCGCAAGGTCGACCAGAAGGCGCTGGCCAAGGGCCTGCGCACCGACGGCCTGGGCACGCTGATCGGCGGCATCTTCAACACCTTCCCCTACACCAGCTTCTCGCAGAACGTGGGCCTGGTCGCGGTCACCGGCATCAAGAGCCGCTATGTCTGCGCGGCCGGCGGCGTGATCCTGGTGGTGCTGGGCCTGCTGCCCAAGATGGCGGCGCTGATCGAGTCGCTGCCCACCGTGGTGCTGGGCGGCGCGGGCCTGGTGATGTTCGGCATGGTGGCCGCCACCGGCATCCGCATCCTCTCGGGCGTGGACTTCAAGACCAACCGCCACAACCCGATGATCGTCGCGGTGTCGATCGGCGTCGGCATGATTCCGCTGATCGCCCCCAACTTCAAGCAGTGGATGCCGCACGGCCTGCACTCGCTGATCGAGTCGGGCATTTTGCTGGCCTCGATCACGGCGGTGCTGCTGAACCTGTTCCTCAATGGCGCCAAGCACGACGAGCAGGCGATCATCACCGCGGCCAAGCAGGCCGAGGCGCACTGAACCGACTCACCCCCAGTCTCCGCGCACTGCGTGTCGCTGCGCCAACCCCCTCGCCGGGGGCAACACCAGCGGCCCGGCAAAGCCGGTTCCGCGGTGTTCCGCGCGAAGAGGCCCGTCAGATCATTGCCAGAGGCATTTTTCGCCGCGGCGGTGGCCGCAGCCGGTCCAGCTCGGCCAGGGTCGCTGCATCCAGCACCAGGTCGGCGGCGGCCAGGTTCTCCTTCAGGTGCGCACTGCGCGCCGCCTTCGGGATCGCGACCACGCCGGGCCGTGCGATCACCGCGGCCAGCGCGAGCTGCGCGGCCGTCACGCCCAGCCGGGTCGCGAGCCGGCCCAGCGCCGCGTCCCCGGCCAGCGCGCCCTGATCGATCGGGCTGTAGGCCATCAGCGGCATGCCGCGCTCGCGCAGCCAGGGCAGCAGCGCGAACTCGGGCCCGCGCTCTCCCAGCGACAGATAGACCTGGTTGACCGCGCAGCCGGGGCCATCGCCGATGGCCTGCGTCAGCGCCTCCATGTCGTCGGTGTCGAAGTTGCTCACGCCCCAGTGGCCGATGCGGCCCTTCGCCACCAGCGCCTGCATCGCCTCCACCGTTTCACGCAGGGGATGGTTGCCGCGCCAGTGCAGCAGGTAGAGGTCGATCGCGTCGAGCCCGAGCCGCTGCAGGCTGCGTTCGCAGGCGTCGCGCGTGTCCTCGCGGCTGGCGTTGTGCGGATAGACCTTGCTCACGATGAACAGCTCCTCGCGCCGCACGTCGCCGGCACGCAGGGCCTCGGTCACCGCCTGGCCCACCACGGTCTCGGCGCCGCCCTCGCCGTACATCTCGGCCGTGTCGATGAGCCGGTAGCCCATCACGATGGCCTCGCGCAGCGCCGCGACCTCGGCCGCGCGACGCGCTTCGGCCTCGCCCATCTGCCAGGTGCCGAGACCGAGAACCGGCATCTCGCCACCGGTGGGAAGGGGAAGTTTTCGCATGGCGCCGATGGTACGAGCGGCCCGGAATCCGCCCCGGGATAACCCTCTGTGGTGCCCCGGGCATCTTGCCTACATTCCTTGTATGCAAGATAGAGCGGTCCTTGCATGCAAACCCAAAGACAACAGGAGACTCCATGCCTCGCTTCGCCAAATCGCTTTTCGGTCAGGTGGTCATCGCGCTGGTGCTGGGCGTGCTCGCGGGGCTGCTGGCCCCCGAGTACGCCGTCAAGCTCAAGCCGCTGGGTGACGGCTTCATCAAGCTGATCAAGATGATCATCCCGGTGCTGGTGTTCTGCGTGGTGGTGCACGGCATCGCCGGCGCGGGCGACCTGCGGCGCGTGGGCCGGGTGGGCATCAAGTCGCTGATCTACTTCGAGGTGCTGACCACCATCGCGCTGGCCATGGGGCTGGTGCTGGCCTTCGTGTTCGAGCCGGGCGTGGGCATGAACGTCGATCCGTCCAAGCTCGACCCGGCCGCGATGAGCGCCTATGCCTCCAATGCCGACAAGCTCACCAGCGGCGGCACGGTCGACTTTCTGATGAAGCTGATCCCCACCACGGTGGTCAATGCCTTCGCCACCGGCGACGTGCTGCAGGTGCTGCTGTTCGCGGTGCTGTTCGGCTGCGCGCTCACGCTGCTGGGCGAGCGCGGCAAGCCGGTGGCGGTGGTGGTGGATGCGCTCTCGCTGGTGCTGTTCAAGATCATGGGCATCCTGATCAAGCTGGCGCCGCTGGGCGTGCTGGGCGCGATCGCCTTCACCGTCGGCCAGTACGGCATCGGTTCGCTCAAGCAGCTGGGCATGCTGGTGGCGCTGTTCTACGGCGCGGTGCTGGTCTTCGTGTTCGTGGTGCTGGGGCTGGTGATGCGCATGTCGGGCTTCAGCCTGTGGAAGCTTCTGCGCTACCTGCGCGAGGAACTGGCGGTGGTATTCGCCACCACCTCCTCCGACAGCGTGCTGCCGCAGATCATGGCCAAGCTGCGCCGCATGGGCATCCGCGATTCGACGGTCGGGCTGGTGATCCCCACCGGCTACTCGTTCAACCTCGACGCCTTCTCGATCTACATCACGCTGGCCGCGGTGTTCATCGCCCAGGCCACCAACACGCCGATCTCGATGGCCGACCTGATGACCATCCTGGCGATCGCGCTGGTCACCTCCAAGGGCGCGCACGGCGTGCCGGGCTCGGCCATCGTGGTGCTGGCCGCCACGCTGCATGCGATTCCGGCGATCCCCGCGATCGGGCTGGTGCTGGTGCTGTCGGTCGACTGGTTCATGGGCATCGCCCGCGCGCTGGGCAACCTGATCGGCAACTGCGTGGCCACCGTCGCCATCGCCGCCTGGGAAGGCGACATCGACCGCGAGCGCGCGCATGCGGTGCTCGACGGCACCTACTCGCCCGACGACGAGCCGCTGGCCGAGGCCGGTGCCGCGCCGCTGTCGACGGGCCACTGAGCGCCATGGCGACCGACGTCAGCCCCACCGCCATCGCCGCGCGCGTGGTCGAGGCCATCCTGGCGCAGAAGCTGGCGCCGGGCGAGCGGCTGGGCGAGCAGACGCTGGCCGAGACCTTCGACGTGAGCCGCACCATGGTGCGCGAGGCGCTGATGCAGCTGCAGGCGCGCGGCTTCGTCGAGGTGCAGCCGCGCCGCGGCTGGTACGTGGTGGAGCCCTCGGCCGAGGAGGCGCAGGACGCCTTCGCCGCCCGCCGCATCGTCGAGTCGGGCATCCTGGCCGAGAGCAAGGGCCGGCCGCTGCAGAAGGTGATCCGCAAGCTGCGCGAGCACATCGGCCAGGAGCAGCGCGCCATCGACGGCGCCGATGCCGCCACCCGCGCCTTCCTGCTGGCCGACTTCCATGTGTGCCTGGCCGAGCAGATGGGCCACCGGCTGCTGGTCGACGTGCTGCGCGACCTCACGGCCCGCACCACGCTGGCGGCCACGCTCTACCAGTCGAAGCACGATGCGGGGCAGTCGTGCGCCGAGCACGGCGCGATCGTCGCGGAGCTCGAAGCCGGCGACAACGCGGCGGCGCGCACGCTGATGATCACGCACATCGGCAACGTCGAACGCGCGCTCGAGGTCGCGCCGGCGCCCGGGCTCGATGCGCCGGGCCGGCTGCGGGCCGCGCTGTCGCCCGTGGAGCTGCCCCGCGGCAAACGCTGAAGCCGTGACTTATTACCGCCGGCTGCTATCGAATGCGTAGCTAGAGGTCCAGCACTGGCAGCCGTCCGGCGCCGGTTCCTGGACCGGCCTTGTGGGGGCTCATGAGGGCATGCCCGCCGACACGACGGCGGCAGCGGGCTCGGATAAAGTCCTCCTCACCTATGAATTCACCCCAACTTCAGCGCGGCGTGTTCCTCGCCCTGCTCGCCGCCGTCACCGCCGCCTTCCTCTGGGTGCTGCATCCCTTCTTCGGCGCGGTGCTCTGGGGCGTGGCACTGGCCATCCTGTTCACGCCGCTGTTCAAGTGGCTGCTCCGCAAGATGCCCGGCAAGCGCAACGCGGCGGCGCTGTCGACCCTGGCGCTGTGCCTGTTCATCGTGATCCTGCCGCTGGCCATGGTGGGCGTGTCGCTGGTGCAGGAGATCGCGCTGGTCACGCAGAACATCCGTTCGGGCGAGATCAACTTCGCCACCTACTTCCAGCAGATCCTCGATGCGCTGCCGCAGTGGATGCTCAACCTGGTGCAGCGCTTCAACCTCGGCAACATGGAAGCCTGGCAGGCCCGCATCTCGGCCGGCGCCGCGCAGGGCAGCCAGCTGGTCGCCAGCCAGGCGCTGACCATCGGGCAGAACACCTTCGATTTCGTGGTGAGCTTCTTCGTGATGCTCTACCTGCTGTTCTTCCTGGTGCGCGACGGCGCGGAGCTCTCCAAGAAGGTGCGCGATGCGCTGCCGCTCGCCAAGCCGCACACGCACTACCTGCTGAACAAGTTCACCACCGTGATCCGCGCCACCATCAAGGGCAACGTGGCGGTGGCCGTGGCGCAGGGCACGCTGGGCGGCCTGACCTTCTGGTTCCTGGGCGTGCAGGGCGCGCTTCTGTGGGCCGTGCTGATGGCCTTCCTCTCGCTGCTGCCCGCGGTGGGCGCGGCGCTGATCTGGGGCCCGGTGGCGATCTACTACCTCGCGACCGGCCAATGGTGGCAGGGCGGCGTGCTGATCTTCGTGGGCGTGTTCGTGATCGGCCTGGTCGACAACATCCTGCGCCCGCTGCTGGTGGGCAAGGACACGCAGATGCCCGACTACATCGTGCTGATGTCCACCATCGGCGGCATGGCGCTGTTCGGCATCAACGGCTTCGTGGTCGGCCCGGTGATCGCGGCGCTGTTCATGGCGGCCTGGAGCCTGTTCGCGGACTCGGGGCATGTGGGAAACGGACATGGGACATACGAAGATGCCCCGAAAGAGTCCGTGGCGTCCGATCCAGCACTCTTGTCCAAGCGCGACGACAGCAGAAGGAAAAATTAGGCCACGAGTCGAAACTGTCTCGGAAAAAGTGCGCTCCTGGTGTCATTCAACATCCGTGCGCTCTGCGCCTCTACAGCATGTATCGCGTGAGCAAAGAAAGCACCACCAATCCGAGCACAACACTCCCCAAAGCGTTGCGCCAACGCAGATAGCTGAACGCAACGCAGCCCAGAGCAACGATTTGCGGCCCTGTGTGCGACCACAACGGGCCAGGCACTCCCGAGCTCCCCATCGAGGTCAAGATAAGGACCACCATGACGCAGAGCGGCAGTTCTTGGTTCAAGCGCAACATCCATGGCGCACGCAGCCAGGACTTGCTCATTAAAAGTGGGACTGCCCGCAGCAGGATGGTGATGCCGCTCATCACTGCCACGGACAGCCAGGGGTCATTCAACTGAATCAACTTTCGCCCCTTCAGTGCGCGGCACCGACGACGCCGCAATTGCGCACACCACAAGAATCACCAGCCCAAAGGCGAGTGAAAAGAGCAGTTCATATCCGCTGAACCACTTGGCTGCGATGAGGTAGCCCATCAGGCCGACCATGATCGGCATCCAGCGGCGGCGAACGAGGTACTGTTCAATAGCCAGAATAGTGAAAAGCGCCGGCAGCGCAAAATCCAGGTTTGGAATCCAACGACCCGCCTGCGCGCCGAGCGCCACGCCGAGACCCGTGCCCACTATCCAGTAGGCATGGTTGCACAGAGTGATGCGTGTCGCCAGTCGCAACCGCTCGGAAGATGGCAGCGTCGTGAGCACGGAGTAATTCTCATCCGTCAGTGCTGCCACCACGTACGCCCTGCTTAGGCGTCGCCGCGGCAAATGATCGATCAATGGGATTGCATAAAGAACGTGGCGCAGATTGACAAGCAAAGTCGTCAGCACGAATGCGCCCAATCCCGCCGGCGACGCCAGCATGGAGATCGCCGCGAACTGCAAAGCCCCTGCAAAAATGAAGATACTCATCGCCATTGCCAGCATTGACGAAAGGCCGGCCTGAACGGCCAGCACGCCAAACGCAAATCCTGTCGGCAGATATCCCATGCCTACTGGCAAAGTGCGCTGAAGAACCTCCTTCCAGATGCGTTGCCTCATGGCTTGGTGTCCGCACCCAGCGCATGAGCGGTATCGCGGAGGCTGTAGAGCGTATGTGACTTGATGAATGGCCGAATCTCAGTCTCTTCACCAACGAGCGAAACACAAACGATTCGCACGCTGCCCGGGGTCGCCTCCAGCGTCCTTCGCTGCTGTTCCGTGGCAGAGCTTCCCAACATGCTTTCCATGAAGACGTTGTGCGCAATGCCTGCCGTCTTCAATTGCATAACAAGTTTCTCCAGAGACGCTGAACGCTTGCATCGCAGAACAATGACCGGATACTCGCTGATTCGGCTGTTCGCGCCGAAAGCGGGACTGGGGTAATCCAGAAATCTCCAGTTCTCTGCGCCATGCGCGTCCCTTAGCCCGAGTGCGACGTGTGCGACCGCATTCAGGAGTACGGTAATGGGGAACTCCGCATTCAGTACCAATACCGTTTTCCGAGCGTTATCGGAATAAGCCATTCCAGCGTCCCTCCTTTTTTTATTTTCTGGCGGCGTGGGAGCGAGAATCTGCGCCCGGCATTTCGTAATGGCACACGATGCTCTCGAGCCAAGTGAACTGGTGGGCGATCATGCGTGGCAAGCCCCATAGCTCGCGTTGCGCGAAACCAGCTCGATCACCATCTGCAATCGCCTTCTGACGCAGGTGGAGGCTTGACTGCCAAGCGCGCGCATTCTGGCCAGCCATATGTGCAAGATGATGCCAGTCATGGGCTGGCAGGTCCGACACGAGGCAGGCCAAGCGCACCGGCAGGTGCAGAAACAGCATCTTCACAATCCACACCATCACTCGGGCTACGAACAAAATGCCGCCTCCAAACCCGTTGGTCCGTTGAGGAAAGCGCGCTCCACAGAACCGCCCCCAGCAGCGTTGCGCATAGTGCGTCCAATCTTCGACGGGGCCTGCTGCAACGTTCCATGCATGTTCGGTTAGAAATTGGAGCAATGCACTGATGTGATACAGAGGAAATAGAGGCAACACAACAGCCAAAAGAAAGGCCTTTCCACCAACAATCCAAAGCAGAATCGCATACCCGAGTGCAGCGCCTACGCTCAACAGAACAGCTACAGGCTTGGCACGAACGAAGACGGAAGTAAGACGCGCTTGCAAAAAGAGCAAGTGAAAAACCGGGCTCAGAACTGTCATCCACAAGCTCATCCAGAGTTCGTCTTTTTTTCGTCCCGGCAAGAATCCAAGCCTCGCTAAAAATGCTGCATCAGCATCGTCCTTTGTAGTGAAGACGTCTGCATTGTGATGAGCCAGATGCTCCTTACGATATTCATCTGAATTTTGAATGAAGAGTACAGCAGACACCAAGGTCGCATAGGCCTTGTTAAGACGAGAACTCTCGAATAGGCGATTGTGAATCGCATGATGCATGTGTGTCACTTGTACTTTTCGCAACAATCCTACCAGCGGCAACCACAGCACGAATATACCAATCCACGCAAAAATCGTATCCAAAGCGGATAGGTAAATCAGCAGAGCAACGATGCCTAGCGCCAAGACCAGCGTGAAGATTACGTCACCCCATCGAGGAAAATGATACGACGGTGGCTGCTGTTCATGGAGCGGCTTTCCTGTCAGCCAGGTCAGTACCGGCTGCAGGAAGAGTGGGAGTCCGCGCATAGACTCGCGTAGGCCGACTTCGAACATTTCTTGTGTATTCTTTTTCATTTCTGGAATTTCTCTGAAGCTTCGCTCGGTTTCACTGTGAAGACATCGTTTTACTTGGTGTTCATGCCTTCTCTGCGCGAAAACGAATTCTGGTGTAGTCCACGGTCCATCGACCATCAGCGCCGAGCAACTCAGGCTCGAGCCGCTGACTTACTTCGTCGAGAAAAACGGTCTTTTCCAATTCACTACCAAGCACCGTAAGGTATGGACTTCCAAAGATTCGAATCCACTCAATGATTGAATAGTCCAGCACCACAGGGCGATCGAATAATTCTACGTTGGACACCATAAGCCCCCCGCCTTCCAACACCCCGCGATAGGCTTGTGCGGTAGGCAAATACCACGGATCAACTTTCGCAGATTCAATGCCTCGTCTTTCCAATGCTTGGTGAATTTCACAACGAATACGAAACGCATTTCCGAACCCCGCGAATTCACCCACAAAGCGCCCCCCAGGCTTCAAAGCGTTCGCAACAGCCGCAACAACTGCGCTCGGGCGTCGCATCCAATGAAGCGCCGCATTACTGAAAATAGCGTCGAACTCGCAGCTAAAATCCATCTCCTCTGCATTTCCGACGATGACTTCCAAGCCTCGAGCGCGAGCCGCATTTGCAAGCTCAGGGCTGAGATCGTAGCCAAGCAGTCGCGCGCCCATCGTGGCAAGCCTATGAGTCAGATAGCCATCACCACAGCCGACATCGAGAATTCGCTCACCTTTCCGAGGATCGAGCAATTCGACGACCGCGCCGGCCAGATCGCCAACGAAATGTGCTTTTTCTGCATACGACTGGGCATTCCATCGTTGCAAGTTCGGCATTGAACGCATCATTCCAGGTCACCAGCGACGGTCTGCAGGCACCCTGACTGGGCTGTTTTTCCGTTGACATAGGTTCGGTTAAGCATTGTGTGATCGGTATGCGTAGGACCTGAATCGGAGTCGGGGTGGTATATCACCACGCGCAGCGCCTCGTCTGCACTCTGAAAGCTATGCAGCACTTCTGCTGGAATGAAAAAGACAGTTCCCGGTCGGAACGGAAGAGAGCCATACGCCGTCCCACAACTTCCACTCCCCGACAGAATCAAACCGATGCGGGGAGACGGATGTGCGTGCAGTGTTTGCGTTGTCCGGCAGGGCAGGTGCATGAAGTTCAAGCAGGGTTCACCACGCACGGGCGGAGGGATGAGCAAGCTGGCCGTGCAACCATCAATGTAACGAAGCCGACCTCTCGCCTCAATGGGCCCCCCCATGAGCACTGGGCTTTCATAGCCCATGCTCGAGATAATCAATGCACTCCCACGCGCCTTCAATCGAACTGCACCAGGGAAACTGCCGAAACAGTTCTCGCGCAGAACATATTCCCCTGTCACCAATGACGCACGCACTTCACCTTTATGAATGACAACGAAATGACTCGCCTGGGGATCGAGGTTTAACTCAGAATCAACAATCGATTGAACACGTATGTGGTGCTTATCGTCAACGAAATCGAATTTTTCGAGCAAGCGAATTGACATCCGATCACCCTGCAATGGATTGTCTTTTTTAATTTTCATCTCCCTCTTTAGTGATCCCAGGTGCAGCCCTTGTGCCTACCCGGAAAATCTTCCTTGAAGAACCGGAAGTTCCGCCCTCCAAACCCACCTGCAGTTTCTACCTGAAGAGTCGACCACCCTGTTGGTAACAAGTGACATCCAGCCCTGGCCGTTTGCAAGTCAGTGCAATCTTTCACGAACAGCGGAAAAACAAATCTGCATCAGATCATGAGGAGAGAGAATTAACAATGCAACGACAATGAACTTAAAATTTGACGTTTACAAAAATCGTGGTCATGGATAACTTTTGTATTGCGCCAAGTGCATTCATGCTGCCGCAAGCTAAATTCCTGTTAGAGCTCCCACCAGCCTTCCTCGAAATGCCCCTGCAGGAAGGCCACGAAGCCCGACACCTTGCCGGGCAGCAGCTTGGGCGAGGGGAAGACCGCATGGATCTCCTGCTCGGGCAGGCTGTGGTCGGCCAGCACCGCCAGCACCTTGCCGGCCGCCAGCGACTCGCTCGCCACATAGCGCGGCATCAGCGCGATGCCCAGCCCGTCGCGCGCGGCGGCGAGCACGGCCGACAGGTTGTTCGAGCGGAAGCGGCCCGACACCGGCACCGTGACCGCATCGCCCTTGGGCGTGTGCATGCGCCAGAACTCGTCGCCCACCACGCTGCTGTAGACCAGCGCCACGTGTGCACCCAGGTCCTGCGCGCGCCTGGGCGTGCCGTGCTTCTTCAGGTAGGCGGGTGACGCCACCATGACCCACGGATTCACGCCGAGGTAGCGCGCGCCCAGCGAGGAATCGGCCAGCTTGCCCATGCGGATCGCGACGTCGATGCCCTGCGCGATCAGGTCGACGTAGCGGTCCTCGAAGCTCAGGTCGAGCTGCAGTTGCGGATGCCGGCGCATGTAGGCCAGCGCCAGCGGCACCACCACGCGGCGGCCGAAGGCCACCGAGGTGCCGATGCGCAGCAGCCCCTGCGCCTGGTTCTGGCGCAGCTGCACGATGCTGTCGGCCTCCTGCGCGTCGCGCACGATGCTCTTGCACTTCTCGTAGTACAGCGCGCCAGGCTCGGTCAGGCTCACGCCGCGCGTGTTGCGGTTGAGCAGCCGCACCTTGAGACGCGCCTCGGTGGCCGCGACCTGCTTGGTCACGGTGGGCTGGGTGGTGTTGAATTCGCGCGCGGCCTTGGAGAAGCTTCCGGTCTCCACCACGCGCACGAACATCTCCATGGCTAAGAGGCGGTCCATGGCCCGCATCCTAGCCACTTATTCCGCCACGGAATAGCTTTTATGGCCCCCCGCCCTCTTCTTCGAACGCGCCCCGCTTCCTACAGTGGGCCCACCTCAAGGAGAGTTCCCATGGCAAAGATGACCGCGGCCCAGGCCGCCGTGCTGGTGATGGAAAAGGAAGGCGTGACGCAGGCCTTCGGTGTGCCGGGCGCGGCCATCAATCCGCTGTATGCGGCGCTGCGCGGGCGCGGCAGCATCGCCCACATCCTGGCGCGCCACGTCGAGGGCGCCTCGCACATGGCCGAGGGCTACACGCGGGCCATCGCCGGCAACATCGGCGTGTGCATCGGCACCTCGGGGCCGGCCGGCACCGACATGATCACCGGCCTCTACTCGGCCTGGGCCGATTCGATCCCGATCCTCTGCATCACCGGCCAGGCGCCGCGCGCGCGGCTCTACAAGGAAGACTTCCAGGCGGTGGACATCGAGTCGATCTCCAAGCCCGTGACCAAGTGGTCGGTCACGGTGCGCGAGCCCGGCCAGGTGCCGCAGGTGTTCCAGCAGGCCTTCCACCTGATGCGCTCGGGCCGGCCCGGCCCGGTGCTGATCGACCTGCCCTTCGACGTGCAGATGGCGCAGATCGAGTTCGACATCGACAGCTACGCGCCGCTGGTGCCCTACAAGCCGGCCGCCACCCGCGCGCAGATCGAGAAGGCCATCGGCATGCTGAACGCCGCCGAGCGGCCGCTGATCGTGGCCGGCGGCGGCGTGATCAACGCCGATGCGAGCGATCTGCTGGTGCGCTTCGCCGAGGCCACCGGCGTGCCGGTGATCCCCACCCTGATGGGCTGGGGCGCGATCGCCGACGACCATCCGCTGATGGCCGGCATGTGCGGCCTGCAGACCAGCCACCGCTACGGCAACGCCACGATGCTGGCCAGCGACTTCGTGCTGGGCATCGGCAACCGCTGGGCCAACCGCCACACCGGCTCGGTCGAGGTCTACACCAAGGGCCGCACCTTCGTGCACGTGGACATCGAGCCCACGCAGATCGGCCGCGTGTTCACGCCCGACTTCGGCATCGTGTCCGATGCCAGGGCCGCGCTCGAACTGTTCGTGGAAGTGGCCGAGGCCATGAAGGCCGCGGGCAGCCTGCCGGACCGTGGCAGCTGGGCCGGCGCCTGCCGCGACCGCAAGCGCACCATGCTGCGCAAGACCCATTTCGCCGATGTGCCGATGAAGCCGCAGCGCGTGTACCAGTGCATGAACAACCACTTGGAACGCGACACCTGCTACGTGAGCACCATCGGCCTGTCGCAGATCGCGGCGGCGCAGTTCCTGCACGTCTACAACCCGCGCCACTGGATCAACTGCGGCCAGGCCGGTCCGCTGGGCTGGACCATCCCCGCCGCGCTGGGGGTGCGCGCGGCCGACCCCACGCGCAAGATCGTCGCGCTCTCGGGCGACTACGACTTCCAGTTCATGATCGAGGAGCTGGCCGTGGGCGCGCAGTTCAAGCTGCCCTACCTGCACATCGTGGTCAACAACTCCTACCTCGGGCTGATCCGCCAGTCGCAGCGCGGCTTCGAGATGGACTACTGCGTGCAGCTCGCCTTCGACAACATCAACGCGGCGCCCGATGCCGGCATCGAACGCGGCTACGGCGTGGACCATCTCAAGGTGGTCGAAGGCCTGGGCTGCAAGGCGATCCGCGTGCGCACCCAGGAAGAGATGGCGCCGGCCATCGCACGTGCCGAGGCGCTGATGGCCGAGTTCAGCGTGCCGGTGGTGATCGAGGTGATGCTGGAGCGCGTGACCAACATCGCGATGGGCACCGAGATCGACGCCATCAACGAATTCGAGCCGCTGGCCGAGAGCCTGGCCGATGCGCCCACGGCGCTGGCGGTGGCGATGCTGGATTGAATGCGGACTTCCGGACGCAGAGGACGCGAAGGTTTCGCGGAAGACGCAGAAGGAAAACCAGACAAAGATCTTTTTCGGATGTTCTTCCGCGTCCTCTGCGAAATCTCTGCGCCCTCTGCGTCCTGCCCCCGATCCCGATCCCGATCCCGATCCTGAATTCAAGAGACACCCACCATGCCCCAATTCGCCGCCAACCTCACGATGCTCTTCACCGAGCTGCCCTTCATGCAACGCTTCGAGGCCGCCGCCAAGGCCGGCTTCAAGGGCGTCGAGTACCTGTTCCCCTACGCCTTCGACAAGAAGGAACTGGCCGCGGCCCTGCGCGCCAACGGCCTGCAGCAGGTGCTGCACAACCTGCCGGCCGGCGACTGGGACCAGGGCGAGCGCGGCATCGCCTGCCACCCGGACCGCACGGGCGAGTTCGCCGAAGGCATCGCCATGGCGATCGACTACGCCAACGCGCTGGGCTGCCCGCAAGTCAATTGCCTGGTCGGCAAGCTGCCGGCGGGCGTCGATGCACAGCTCGCCCGGCAGACGGTGGTCTACAACCTGCACCTCGCGGCGCGCCAGCTCGAGGCGGCCGGCCTCCGGCTGCTGATCGAGCCGGTCAACAGCTTCGACATCCCCGGCTTCTTCCTCACCCGCACCGAGCAGGCGCTGGCGCTGATCGACGAGGTCGGCTCGGCCAACCTGCGGCTGCAGTACGACATCTACCACGCGCAGCGCATGGAGGGCGCACTGGGCCAGACGTTGACGAAGCACCTGGCGCGCATCGGCCACATCCAGCTGGCCGACAACCCGGGCCGCGGCGAGCCGGGCACGGGAGAGATCCACTACCCCTGGCTGTTCCGGCACATCGATGCGCTGGGCTACGACGGCTGGATCGGCTGCGAATACAAGCCGCGCGGCACGACGGTCGACGGCCTCGGATGGCGCGAGGCGCTGACCGCACAACAATAGGAGCAACCAAGACATGAGCACCCCCCAGAAGATCGGTTTCATCGGCCTCGGCATCATGGGCGCGCCCATGGCGGCCCACCTGCTCGACGCGGGCCACGCGCTGTTCGTCCACACGCGCAGCGGCGCGCCCGAGCCCTTCGCCTCGCAGGCCCGGGTCTGCGCCTCGGCCACCGAGGTCGCGCGGCAGGCCGACATCGTGTTCCTCATGGTGCCGGACACGCCCGACGTGCAGAAGGTGCTGTTCGACGAGGACGGCGTTGCGGCCGGGCTCTCGGCCGGCAAGCTGGTGGTCGACTGCAGCTCGATCGACCCCATCGCCACCCGCGCGTTCGCCCGGCGGATCGCCGACCTGGGCTGCGGCTATGTGGATGCGCCGGTTTCGGGCGGCGAGGTCGGCGCGCGCGCGGCCAGCCTGACCATCATGTGCGGCGGCGCCGAGGCCGACTTCGGGCGCGCCAGGCCGCTGCTCGAAGCGATGGGCAAGAACATCACGCACGTGGGCGACGTGGGCGCGGGCCAGGTCACCAAGGTGGCGAACCAGATCATCGTGGCGCTCAACATCGCGGCCGTGGCCGAGGCGCTGGTGTTCGCGTCCAAGGCCGGCGCCGATCCGGCCAAGGTGCGGCAGGCGCTGATGGGCGGCTTCGCGTCATCGCGCGTGCTCGAGGTGCACGGCGAACGCATGATCAAGCGCACCTTCTCGCCGGGCTTCCGCATCGCGCTGCACCAGAAGGACCTGCAGCTCGCGCTGCAGGGCGCGCGCAGCCTGGGCCTGGCGCTGCCGCAGACCGCGGCCGCCGCCCAGCTGATGAACACCTGCGCCGCGCTGGGGCACGGGCAATCCGACCATTCGGCGCTGGTCAAGGCGCTGGAGGCCATGGCGCAGCATCCGGTGGCGCCCGATCCCGCGCAATAACCCGGTACGGCCCGCTGCCGTATTTCCACCGTACAGGAGAGGTGCCGCTTTGCGGTAGCCTCTCCTTTGTTTTTGACAACGAAGATCCCGGAGATCCCCCATGGCCACCAAACTGTCACCCGCCGAAGAGACATTGCGCGAAGCAGCGCGCGAATACCACCGCAGCCCCGTGCGCGGCAAGATCTCCGTCACGCCCACCAAGCCCCTGCTCAACCAGCGCGACCTGTCGCTGGCCTACTCGCCGGGCGTGGCCTATCCCTGCCTCGACATCGAGGCCGACCCCAGCCTCGCGGCCGAGTACACCTCGCGCGGCAACCTGGTGGGTGTCGTCACCAACGGCACCGCGGTGCTGGGCCTGGGCAACATCGGCCCGCTGGCCGCCAAGCCAGTGATGGAGGGCAAGGGCTGCCTGTTCAAGAAATTCGCCGGCATCGACGTGTTCGACATCGAGCTGGCCGAGACCGACCCCGACAAGCTGGTCGAGATCATCGCGGCGCTCGAGCCCACGCTGGGCGGCATCAACCTCGAGGACATCAAGGCGCCCGAGTGCTTCTACATCGAGCAGAAGCTGCGCGAGCGCATGAACATCCCGGTGTTCCATGACGACCAGCACGGCACGGCCATCATCTCGGCCGCCGCGCTGATCAACGGCCTGGAGCTGGTCGGCAAGAAGATCGAGGACGTGAAGATCGCCGTGTCGGGCGCGGGCGCCGCGGCGCTGGCCTGCCTGGACGTGATGGTCGGCCTGGGCGCGCGCAAGGCCAACATCCACGTGGTCGACTCCAAGGGCCTGATCTACGTCGGCCGCGCGGGCGGCTTCGACGAATCGAAGGCGCGCTTCGCCCAGACCGACAGCGGCGCACGCACGCTGGCCGACGTCATGAAGGACGCCGACGTGTTCCTCGGCTGCTCGGCACCGGGCGTGGTCACGCAGGACATGGTCAAGGGCATGGGCACGCAGCCCATCATCCTGGCGCTGGCCAACCCCGAGCCCGAGATCCGGCCCGAGCTGGCCAAGGAAGTCCGGCCCGACTGCATCGTCGCCACCGGCCGTTCGGACTACCCGAACCAGGTCAACAACGTGCTGTGCTTCCCCTACATCTTCCGCGGCGCGCTCGACTGCGGCGCGACCAAGATCACGGAAGAGATGAAGCTGGCCTGCGTGCGCGAGATCGCCGAGCTGACCAAGGCCGACATCAGCGAGGAAGTGGCCACCGCCTACGCGGGCCAGGAACTGGTCTTCGGCCCCGACTACCTGATCCCCAAGCCCTTCGATTCGCGCCTGATCCTGCGCATCGCGCCGGCCGTGGCCAAGGCCGCCGCCGCCTCGGGCGTGGCGACCCGCCCGATCGAGGACATGGAGGCCTACCGCCAGCACCTGACGCGCTTCGTCTACCAGACCGGCATGTTCATGCGCCCGGTGTTCGGCGCCGCCAAGCTCGCGACCAAGAAGCGCGTGGCCTATGCCGAGGGCGAGGACGACCGCGTGCTGCGCGCCGCCCAGCTGGCGGTGGACGAAGGCCTGGCCAAGCCGATCCTGATCGGGCGCCCCTCGGTGATCGAGGCCCGCATCAAGAAGGCCGGCCTGCACCTGCGCCTGGGCGTCGATGCCGAGGTGGTCGACCCCGAGAACGATCCGCGCTTCCGCACCTACTGGGAGGCCTACCACCAGCTCATGGGCCGCCAGGGCATCACGCCCGAAGCCTCGAAGAGCATGGTGCGCCGCTCCAACACCAGCATCGCCGCGCTGATGGTGCACCTGGGCGATGCCGATGCCATGCTGTGCGGCCTGGTGGGCCGTTTCGACAGCCACCTCAAGATCCTGCAGCAGCTGCTGGGCACCAAGCGCGGCGCGCCGGGCTTCGCCACGCTCAATGCGCTGACGCTGGAGAAGTACACGCTGTTCATCGCCGACACCAGCGTGCACGAAGACCCGACGGCCGAGCAGCTGGCCCACATCGCGCTGATGGCCGCGGAAGAAGTGCGCCGCTTCGGCCTGCCGCCCAAGGTGGCCTTCCTGTCGCACTCGAACTTCGGCACCTCGGAGCGCGCCTCGGCGCGCAAGATGCGCATCGCGCGCGACCTGTTCGCCAAGATGGCGCCCGATGTCGAATGCGACGGCGAGATGCACGGCGACGCGGCGCTGTCGGAAGACATCCGCCGCACCTCGCTGCCCACCAGCACGCTGACCGGCGAGGCCAACCTGCTGATCTGCCCCAACCTCGACGCCGCGAACATCCTGTTCAACGTGCTCAAGATGACCGGCGGCAACGGCATCACGGTCGGCCCGATCCTGCTGGGCGCCGCGGCCACGGTGCACATCCTCACGCCCTCGGCCACGGTGCGCCGCGTGCTCAACATGACGGCGCTGGCGGTGGCGCAGGCCTCGATCCAGAAGTAAGCCGGCATTCCCGTCCACCGACGCCCCGCCACGGCCTGCCGTGCGGGGCGTTGCCATTGGCGCTCAGGCCGGCAGCGCGTCTTCCGTCGGCGCGAAGGCCTCGCCCAACGACTTCTCCAGCGGCCGGTAGAGCTCGGGCATGAACATCGTGCGCGAGAGCAGCAGCCGCGCGCGCGGCGCCACCAGCACGCGCAGCGTCGCGCCCTCGCGCACATGGGCCGAGACCACCGGCTGGCCGTCGCCGGAGAAGGTCATCACCAGGTCGGGGAAGCGCGCGATGCGCCGGCCCTGCTGTTCGAGCAGCATGTACTCGTTGATGAAGCGCAGCGTGGTGCGCGCCGCGTCGTCGAGTTCGACGATGCCCACGTCCAGGCCTTCCTGCTGCTCGCAGCGGTAGCTGCGCACCGTGCCTTCGGCCACGAGGCGGCCGTCGAGCGCACGCGCCACGGCGTCGACGCCGCCGTCGAGAAAGGTCTGGCCCAGCGCGATCGCATGGCTGATGGCGCCCGGCGCGCCGTGCTGCGTGGCGTAGCCCACCGTGACCGGGTTGCGCGCCACGGCCACCAGGCCGCCCGCCTCCACCGAGGCGCGGCGCACCACGGCCGAGGTCTGCTCGAGCCGGCCGGCCACGACGCCTTCGACATAGCGCCCGGGCTCGCCGCCCGCATAGGCCTGCACCGAGCGGTAACCGGGCTCGGTGTGCAGGCCCAGCGCGCCCATCACGCTCGACGGATGGGCGCGGCCGTTGCAGGCCAGGTCGATCACCGGCAGGCCGGTCATGGCCGCATGGAACCATCCGTTGACCGTGGTCTCGGCGCCGTTCTCGTTGGCATGCAGCCCGACCAGTGGCTGGCCCGCGGGCAGCTCGCGCTGCAGCAGCTCGAGCGTGCGCAGCAGGTGCGCGGGCTGCACATGCGGATCGGGCGCGGCGGGCGCGCCGACCAGCGCCATGGTGGCGGTGAGCGCGGCCGGGTCGAACTCGTCGACGCTCCAGAGCTGCGGCGTGCCGACCTGCAGCGCCAGCCCGGCGGCGCGCTCGCCCGAGGCGATCAGCCCGCCGCCGCCGCCGCCCAGGATGGCGCCGCCCCAGATGGCTGCGCGGACGTCGTCGGGTGTGAGGTTGCGTTTCATGGATGTATGGGTCCTGTGAGTGAAGAAGAAGAAGAGAGAACAGGGCGGGCTACTTGCGCAGGCTCTTCACCGCGCCCGAGAAGAAGCTGTAGAGCGCATCGCCGGCGATCACGCCGCCCGCGAAGACCTCGAGCCTTTCGCGCGCCGAGGCGCCGACCACGCGGTGCACGACCAGCCGGCAGCCGATGCCGGCCGCGACCATCCAGCCGGCCATGGGGCTCGCGATCAGCAGGCCGGTGGCGAACAGCACACCCAGTTGCTGGCGCGCGCCGCCCAGGATCTGCAGGATGGCGCCGGGCACGGCCCACAGCGCGAGGTTGCGCGCGGTGTCGAGCGAGATGCCGGCCTTGATGGCCGCCACGTAGGCCGCGTTGATGGGCGCGGTCTGGTGGTTGGCGAAGAACATGCGGTAGGTGCAGGCCACCACCACGATGGCCACGCCGAAGCCCACCATGCCGGCGATCATCTGTTCGCGCCGGCCCTCGCGCTCGAAGGCGGTGTCGGAGGCCTCGCCGCGCAGGATGTGGCCGGCCTTGAGGTCGTAGCCCATGTCGGCGAAGGCCGGGCCGGTGGCGGCCGAGAAGCCGGCCAGCACCACCAGCGCCTCGGGCGGGAAGCCGATCAGGATGCCGATCAGCAGCGAGATCAGCGCCACCGCGAAGGCCGGGAACCAGCCCGAGTGCATGGCCGCGATGCCCACGATCAGTTCGTGCACGAAGGCCGCGAAGGTGCCGTAGATCACGAAGCACACCAGCATGGTGGGCGACATGCCGGTGTAGACGCCCGTGCCCACGGCCAGCAGCACCATGATCGCGAGGTAGCCTACGCTGCCCAGGCGCAGCGAACGGCCGAGTGCCGTGGCGCCGCGGGCTTCCTGTGCGGCGACCGCGGCCGAGGCGCCCGCCGTGCGCTCGCGCTTGTGCAGCACCACCCGCGCCACCTGCACCAGCGCCACGATGCCCGCGCCGATCATCATCCCGTGCGGCAGGTAGAGCGCGCCGATGTCCAGCCCGAACAGCGGCGCCGAATAGCCGCGCACCAGCAGGCCGATGCCGAAGGCCGTCATCGCGCCCAGCCCGCCGATCAGCGCCACGCCGAAGGCCGACATCGGCAGCTTGAACACCGCGCCCGCCACACCGGTGGCCAGCCCGCCCAGCAGCAGCCAGGCCTGCTTGCCGCCGCCGTCGCCGGCCTTGATCGCCTCGGCCGCGGCGACGCCCAGCGGCCAGGGGTTCTTCGCGGGGAAGGCCGGCGTGTCGAACATGCGGTAGAGCAGCCAGGCGTCGAGCAGCATCGCCAGGCTCACGCCGACGAGCATGGGCAGCACCATGTCGGGCAGGCCGAACAGGAAAGGAATGCCGATCGGCAGGAACAGGCTGTTGGCCGCGCCGAAGGTGGCCGAGGAGATGCTGGTCTGCGCCAGGTTCTGCGCATGCACCGAGCGGAAGCCGCGGAACATGGCCAGCGGCACGCGCGCCAGCGTCATGGCCGCGAGCGCGCCGATCAGCGAGGTGCTGGGCGTGATGCCCAGGCTGGCCAGCATCTGGATGCCGACGATGGCACCGAACACGCTCAGCACCACCGTGAGGATCAGGTTGGCCGGCGCCAGCGCCTTCGGATGCAGTTCGACGGGCGCAGCGCCCGCGTCGTCGGCCTGGAGCGGGCCGGCCGCCCTCGCTTCATGGGTCATGGTTCTTCCTTGTAGTTCCATTTTATGGAACCATATCCAATAAAATTGAACCAATGATAGAAGCCCACCTTGCGCTGTCAAGGCCGGTTCACCCTGATCGGCCGAACGGCGCGGGGGTGGAACCTATGATTCCCCCCTCGCCAACTCCCTCGAACTATGAGCACTCTCGCCAACGCCATGGACGTCCTGAAGCTGATCGCGCGGCTGCGTCGCGACATCACGGTGACCGACGTGGTGAACGAGCTGGGCCTGCCCAAGAGCTCGGCCTCGCGCACGCTGAGCATGATGGCGGGCTACGGTTTTCTCGACCGCGACGCGGCCACGCGCGCCTACCGCCCGGGCGGCGTGATCATGGAAGCCTCCTACCACTTCCGCGCCTCGCACAACGCCGCCTCGCTGGTCGAGGAGGCGCTCGACGCGCTGGTGCGCGAGACCGGCTTCACCGGCTACGTGAACGTGCTCGAGGGCGTCGACACGCTGGTGATCCAGATGCGCATCGGCGCCGGCGCGCTGCAGATCTACACGCCGCCGGGCAGCCGCGCGCCGGCCTACTCCAGCGCCATGGGCCGCGCGCTGCTGGCCCGCGCCAGCGACGCGGAGGTGACGGCGCTGTTCGAGCCCCGGCTCGACCGGGCCCAGGGCGATGCGCCCAAGACGCGCAAGGAGCTGCTGGCGCGGCTGGCGGTGATCCGCGCCAGCGGCTGGGCGCTGTCGCGCGGCGAGGCCGTGCCCAACGTGGCGGGCATCTCTTCCTCGGTGTTCGACTCGGCCACGCGCCAGAGCTATGCCTTCGGCATCGCGCTGCCGGCCGACACGCTGACGGACACGCTGGTCGAACGCTTCGGCGGCATCGTGCGCGATGCGGCGGCCAGCGTGGGCAAGCGGGTCGGCGACCCGTATTGGCTCGGCTTTGGTGCAGCCGAAGCCTGATCTCCGCGCCCGTGCTTTGAAGGGGTGCGCGACGCACCATCCTGTGATCTCTTGAAAGGCCTGCACCAATCGCGTGCGGGCACCGTTTTTGCTTTGGATGCAGGGAACACTCTGCATTCATCTTTCAAGGATCGCCCGCATGAACAAGCGCCAACTGCTCCAGTCCTTCCTTGCCGCCTCGGCGCTCAGTTTCGGTCTCTCGCCGGTCTTCGCCCAGGGCACGACACCGATCAAGTTCCAGCTGGACTGGCGCTTCGAAGGACCGGCCGCGCTGTTCCTGCACCCGGCCGCCAAGGGCTACTTCAAGAACGCCGGGCTCGACGTGACCATCGACGCGGGCAACGGCTCGGGCGGCACGGTCACGCGCGTGGCCTCGGGCGCCTACGAGATGGGCTTCGCCGACCTCGCGGCGCTGATGGAATTCCACGCCAACAACCCCGACAGCCCCAACAAGCCGGTGGCGGTGATGATGGTCTACAACAACACGCCGGCCTCGGTCATGGCGCTCAAGAAGAGCGGCATCACCAAGCCCGCGGACCTGGCCGGCAAGAAGCTGGGCGCGCCGGTGTTCGACGCGGGCCGCCGCGCCTTCCCGATCTTCGCCAAGGCCAACAACGTGGGCGCGGTCAACTGGACCGCGATGGACCCGAGCCTGCGCGAGACCATGCTGGTGCGCGGCGACATCGACGCCATCACCGGCTTCACCTTCACCTCGCTGCTCAACCTCGAGGCGCGCGGCGCCAAGGCGGCCGACGTGGTGATCCTGCCCTACCCCGACTACGGCGTGAAGCTCTACGGCAACGTGATCATCGCCTCGCCCAAGCTGATCAAGGAGAACCCGACGGCGGTGAAGGCCTTCCTCTCGGCCTTCGCCAAGGGCGCCAAGGAAGTCATCGCCAACCCGGCCGTGGCGATCGAATCGGTCAAGGCACGCGACGGCATCATCGACAGCAAGCTCGAGACGCGCCGCCTGCAGCTGGCCATCGACACCGTGATCAATAGCCCCGATGCGCGCGCCGAAGGCTTCGGCGCGGTCAACGCGGGCCGCATGGCGCTGATGGCCTCGCAGGTGTCGGACGCCTTCAACACCAAGACGCGCGTGAGCCCCGATGCGGTGTGGACCGCCGCGCTGCTGCCGCCCGCGGCCGAACTCAACATCCTCAAGAAGTGATGGCCGACGCACCCGGCACCGGCGCACCCTTCGTCGACTTCCAGGACGTCTGGCTCGCCTACAACGAGGAACTGCTGCGCGCCAACCACTTCGCGGTCGAGGCCATCGACCTGAAGGTCAAGCGCGGCGAGTTCATCGCCATCGTCGGCCCTTCGGGCTGCGGCAAGTCGACCTTCATGAAGCTCACGACCGGGCTCAAGATGCCTTCGATGGGCAAGATCCGCATCGACGGACGGCCCGTGACCGGCCCGCTCAAGATCTCGGGCATGGCCTTCCAGGCGCCTTCGCTGCTGCCCTGGCGCACCACGGTCGACAACGTGCTGCTGCCGCTGGAGATCGTCGAGCCCTACCGCTCGAGCTTCAAGGCCAGGCGCAAGGAGTACGTCGAGCGCGCGCGCCGGCTGCTGCAGAAGGTCGGGCTCGGCGGCTACGAGGACAAGTTCCCATGGCAGCTCTCGGGCGGCATGCAGCAGCGCGCGAGCATCTGCCGCGCGCTGATCCACGAACCCAAGATGCTGCTGCTCGACGAGCCCTTCGGCGCGCTCGACGCCTTCACGCGCGAGGAGCTGTGGTGCATCCTGCGCGACCTCTGGACCGAGCAGCAGTTCAACGTGATCCTGGTCACGCACGACCTGCGCGAAAGCGTGTTCCTGGCCGACACGGTCTATGTGATGAGCAAGAGCCCGGGCCGCTTCGTGGTCCGGCGCGAGATCGAGCTGCCGCGTCCGCGCGAGCTCGAGCTCACCTACACCAAGGAGTTCACCGACATCGTGCTCGAGCTGCGCAGCCACATCGGCGCCATCCGCAACACCGGCATCTCAGCCGCCCAGACCGCCGCCGCAGGAGCCGCCGCATGAGCAGGAACAACAGCAAGCAGATCGAACGCTGGTCGCCCTGGATCCTGCTGGTCGCGGTGATCGTGCTGTGGCAGATCGTCTGCTCGGCCTTCGAGGTCTCGGACTTCATCTTCCCCAGCCCGATCCGCATCTGGAACCAGTTCTGGGAGTTCAAGACCATCATCGCGGGCCATGCCTGGCGCACCTTCTGGGTCACGATGGCCGGTTTCGGCCTGGCGATCGTGGTGGGCGTGCTGCTGGGCTTCGTGGTCGGCAGTTCGCGCCTCGCGTACGCGGCGATGTACCCGCTGATGACGGCCTTCAACGCGCTGCCCAAGGCGGCTTTCGTGCCGATCCTGGTGGTGTGGTTCGGCATCGGCGTCGGGCCGGCCATCCTCACGGCCTTCCTGATCAGCTTCTTCCCGATCATGGTGAACATCGCGACCGGCCTGGCCACGCTCGAGCCCGAGCTGGAAGACGTGCTGCGGGTGCTGGGCGCCAAGCGCTGGGACGTGCTGATGAAGATCGGCCTGCCGCGCTCCATGCCCTACTTCTTCGCCTCGCTCAAGGTCGCGATCACGCTGGCCTTCGTCGGCACCACGGTCAGCGAGATGACCGCCGCCAACGAGGGCATCGGCTACCTGCTGATCTCGGCCGGCTCGGCCATGCAGATGGGCCTGGCCTTCGCGGGCCTGATGGTGGTGGGCGCGATGGCGATGGCCATGTACGAGCTGTTCAGCGTGGTCGAGAAGCACACCACGGGCTGGGCGCATCGCGGATCACAAGACCAATAATGGGCGCATGACACCTGAACAGATCACGAAGGCGCTGCGCCGCGCCGACGCCGTGGCCCGACGCGCCATGGCCATGGGCCGCCATCCCTTCGGCGCGGTGCTGGTCGCGCCCGACGGCGAGACGGTGCTGGCCGAGCAGGGCAACATCGACACGGTGCAGCATGCCGAGGCCACGCTGGCGCGCACCGCGGCGCAGAACTGGCCGGCCGACTACCTGTGGCAGTGCACGCTGGTCACGACCTTCGAGCCCTGCGCCATGTGCGCGGGGACGGCCTACTGGGCCAACATCGGGCGCGTGGTCTATGGCGCCGAGGAATCGGCGCTGCTCGCGCTGACCGGCGACCACCCCGAGAACCCGACGCTGTCGCTGCCCTGCCGCGAGGTCTTCGCGCGCGGCCAGAAGCGCATCGAGGTGATCGGGCCGGTGCCCGAGGTGGCCGACGAGATGACGGCCACGCACCGCGGTTTCTGGGCGCGCGACGGCGCCAGCTGAGCGGGCCCGATCCCCAGGTGGTTACAGTGGCGCCGGCCTTTCGCCCTTCGCCTCCATGACCAAAATCCAAGCCCGCCGCCAACTCATCGTCATCCTCCTCCTGTGCGTCGCCCTGGGCGGCGCCGCGCTGCGGCACCTGAGCGCTCCCGGCACCACCGCGCGCGACATCGGCACGCTGCTGATGCTGCTGTGGATTCCGGTGATCGGCAACGTGATCGCCTGGCTGATCGGCCGCGTCAAGCGCAAGCCCGCGGTGGAAGCGCCGGTCGCCACCTTCGCCGAGGCCGCGCCCTTCCGGGCGCAGGTGCAGGTCGAGCTCACGCTGCGCCCGCCCTCGGTGCCGGCCGAGGACATCGCCATCGCCGAGGGCGAGCACCACTGCGCCTTCGTGCTCGGCAACGAGGGCTTCTCGGGCAAATGGCAGGTGCCCGAAGGCGGTTCGTTCCGGCGCGGCACGGCGCAGGTGCTGCCGGTCGAGTTCCTCACGCCGGCGCTCGCGCTGCCCAAGTTCCAGCCCGGCACGGTGTTCCGGATGCTGGTCGGCGACTCCTTCGTCGGCGACGGGCGGGTGCTGCAGGTGCTGGACGCGGGCCACTAGGCCGCCCAGCCGGTCTCGATCTCGGTCTTCACGTCGACCATGAGCCGGTGCACCGGGCACTTGGCGGCCACGCGCAGCAGCTCGGCGCGCTGCGCCTCGTCGAGCGCGCCGGTGACGTGCAGCGAGGCCTTGAGCCGGTAGACGCCCTGGCGTTCCTGGCTGTCGTCGCGCTCGATCTTCACCTCGATGTCCTCCACCGGCATGTTCTTGCGCTGCGCATAGAGCAGCACCGTGAGCGCCTTGCACGAGGCCAGCGCGGCGTCGTAGAGGTCGTGCGGCGAAGGGCCCGCATCGGCACCGCCGCCCGCGGGCGAGGCATCGACCGCGAAGGCGTGGTTGCGCACGTGCACCGTGTGGCGCGTGCCGGTGGTGCCGTCGCGGCGGACTGAAATGCTCATGGGGAGGCTCCTGGGAAGTGAGCGGCCATGGTAGCGCCGCGCCCTGGCGCGCTCAGGCCGCCTGCGCGAGCGCAATGGTGCGCGTGCCGCGGTGCACTTCGCTCTCCCCGTGCTTCGCCAGCAGCTGCATCAGGTGGCGCCGGATCAGGATGCCGGGCTTGTCGGACTCCATCGAGTACTCGACGCCGCGGCGGCGCGTGTCGACCATCGCGTCGGGGTCGGTCGACTCGAGGATGTCCTTGTCCTCGCGCGTGATCTCCTGGTCGAAGTCGATCAGCAGCTGCGCCGGACAGTCGGCCTCGGTGTCGTTGCGGTAGAGCCATTGGCACAGCTGCATGCGGCCGTCGTCGATGGGCGTGAAGCAGTTGATGATGATGTGGCGGATGCCCGAGGGGTACTCGATGTCGAGCCGGCGCGAGAAGGGCAGGAAGTAGGCGTTGCGCATGTGGCGCTGCGTCACCGGCTCGCTCACGCCGCTGATCGCATGGAAACGCGCCGGGTTGGCCGCGGCGATCACGGTCTCGGCATGGAAACCGTTCTCGCGTTCGACGAACTCGTACTTGCTGGGCCTGGGCTTGTCCGGCACGCCGAAGGTGGCGCGGTGCACGAAGCTGAAGTGCGAGTTGTCGAAGGAATTCTCCAGCGCGCGCATCGGGCTGGTCTGCCATTCCTCGTGGAACTGGAAGATGGTGCGGTAGGCCGGGTCGTCGAACTCGGGCACGGCGGGGATGTCGGCGATCGGGTCTTCCAGCGCGACCCAGGCGTAGCCGTAGCGCGCGCTGCAGTGGTAGGCGGTGGTCCGGTACTCGGGCGAGATCTTTCGGTCGGCCTCGTACTGCGGGATGCGGATCACCTGGCCGCTGCGGTCGTAGGTCCAGCCGTGGTAGCCGCACTGGATCGCGCCCGAGGCGCAGGCCTGGCCCCGGGCATCGACGCACCAGCCCTTCGAAAGCTTCGCTGTGCGGTGGCAGCAGCGGTCGCGCAGGGCGGCCGGCTGGCCGTCGGCATCGATGAACAGCACGATGTCCTCGCCCAGCAGCCGGAACGGCTTGGGGCCCTGCGCCAGGTCGGTGAGCGGCATGACCGCATGCCAGAACTTGCGGAAGACGGGTTGTCGGGTGACGAGCATGAGCGGACTCCTTCGGTTGCGTGGGAACAAGCGTGAAAGAGCAATTTCCCGCCGACCGTGCCGGCTGAACGCTTCTACTCTGGGCCGATGCACAAGCAAGTTGCGCACCATGCCTCCGCTTCTGCCCCGCGTCAGAGGGCGACACGGCACATTGGCATGCCTCGTGCTTGAATCGATGCAGGTCCCGACATGCATTTCCCATCCCTCACCCTCCCCTGCGAAACCACCCTCGACGAGCGCGACGGCCGCTACCTGCGCAAGGCGATCCTCTGGTCGCATGCCGCGGGCCGGCGCGGCAACCGGCCCTTCGGCGCGCTCATCGTGTCGGCCGAGGGCGAGGTGCTGGCCGAGGGCTACAACAACAGCTTCGAGACCGGCGACTGCACCGGCCACGCCGAGGTCAGCGCGATCCGCGCGCTCGCGGCCAGGCGCCCCGAGCGCGCGCTGCTGGCCGGCGCCACGCTGTATTCCTCGGCCGAGCCCTGCGTGATGTGCGCCGGCGCGATCTTCTGGGCCAACATCGGCCGCGTGGTGTTCGGCATCGACGCCGAGCGGCTGCGCGCCTTCCGCGGCGAGCGCCAGGACCAGCGCGATGCCGAGCTCTCCTGCCGCGACGTGTTCGCGGCCTCGCCGCACCCGATCGAATGCATCGGGCCGGCGCTGCTCGACGAGGCGAGCGCGGCGCACGAAGGCGCCTGGAAGACATGAGGCTCCAGGGCCTGTTCGCACTGTTTTCGGGGATCGCGTTGGTTGAGCCAACCCTTCGGGAAGGCCTGCCTTCGCGACCCCGGAAATAGTGTGAACAGGCCCTAGACTCCCTCCATGCCATGGCACGCCCGACTCGCGCTCGACTACAGCGCCGAAAACCAACGCAGCGTCGCACGCTTTCGCCACGACGGCCCGCTGCGCATCCTCCAGAGCCTCTACCCCGAGGGTGACGCGGTCTGCCACAACGTGCTGGTGCATCCGCCCGGCGGGCTGGTGGGCGGCGACACGCTGGACATCGCCATCACCGGCGCGCCCGGCAGCCATGGCCTGGTGACCACGCCCGGCGCCACGCGCTTCTACCGCTCCGAGGGCGAGGCGGCCGTCCAGCGCACGCAGATCCGGCTCGAGGCCGATGCCCGGCTCGAATGGCTGCCGCTCGAGGCGCTGTGCTACAGCGGCTGCCGCGCCGAGAACCGGCTGCGCATGGCGCTCGCGCCCGGCGCCGAACTGCTGGGCTGGGACGTGAGCGCGCTGGGCCTGCCCGGCGCCGACCTGCCCTTCGAGCGCGGCAGCCTGCTGCAGCACATCGAGGTGCCGGGCGTATGGCTCGAACGCGGGCGCATCGAGGCCACCGACCAGCGCCTGCTGCAGAGCCCGATCGGCCTGGCCGGCCACCGCTGCATCGCCTCGCTGTTCTTCGTCGCCGGCACGCCGATTCCGCGCGCCCGGCGCGAGGCCCTGCTCGAGATCGCGCGCACGCTGGCCGACGCGCACCCGCTGGCCGCCAGCGCCGGCGCGACCGGCCCGCATGCCGAGGTGGTGGTGCTGCGCGTGCTCGCGCCGGTGGTCGAGCCTGCGATGCAGCTGCTGCGCCAGGTCTGGCAGGCCTGGCGCGCGGCGCTGTGGCAGATGCCGGCCAGCGCGCCGCGCATCTGGGCGATGTAGGGCTCAGGCCACTTCGACGCGGTTGCGGCCCGCGGCCTTGGCGCGGTAGAGCGCCGCATCGGCCCGCGCCAGCATCGCATCCAGCGTGTCGCCCGGGCCCTGGAAGGCGGCCATGCCGATGCTCACCGTGAGCCGGTCGATGCCCACGCCCGCCAGCGGCGAGCCGGCCTCGAAGGGGCGCGCCAGCCCTTCGCGCAGGCGCTCGGCCAGCGCATGGGCCGCGTCGGGCGCCAGGCCCGGCAGCACCGCGAGGAACTCCTCGCCGCCGTAGCGGCCCAGGCGCGCCGCGGCCGGCAGCGGTTCCTGCAGGCGCTGCGCGAGTTCACGCAGCACCTCGTCGCCGGTCTGGTGGCCGAAGGCATCGTTGATGCGCTTGAAGTGGTCGGCGTCCAGCATCAGCAGGGCCATCGGCGCCTCGCCGCGCCGGCTGCGGGCGAAGGCTTTCTCGCCCTGCGCGAACAACGCGCGCCGGTTGAGCACACCGGTCAGCGGATCGTGCGAGGCCAGGAACTCGAACTCGATGCGCACGCGGTCGGTGGCCATCAGCACGCCCGCGATGCTCATCAGCAGCGCGGTGAAGGAATACATCACGATGTAGATCACCTGCAGCCACGAGGGCTGGAGCAGGTCGGAGCCGGCCGCGCCGAACAGCACGGTGACGAAGCGCAGCCCCGCCACCGTGGCCTGCAGCAGCAGCAGGCCGGTCATCACGCGCATGCCGAGGTGCGACAGGCGATGCCGCAGGTAGAGCTGCGCATGGAAGGCGAACAGCACCGAGATGGTGACGGTGAAGACCGCCAGCCGCATCGTGTAGTCGGGCTGGAACTGCGAATACCAGAACAGCACCGCGCCCAGCACCAGCGTCACGATGCTCCAGCCGCGGGTGTCGCGTTCATGGCCGAGGAACAGCTGGCTGCCCGCGTAGTAGGTGATGCAGCCCTGGAACAGCACCATGTTGGCCAGCGGGATGGTGAGCACGTCGGGCAGCACGCCGCGCATGGCGAACAGCACCGTGCTGCCGAAGCACATCAGCGGCGCCAGCGTCCATTCGCGCAGCCCGCGGATGCTCGAGGGGTAGCTGCGGCGCATGGAAAACATCACCAGCGACATCAGCAAGCCCATCACGCCGGCGAGGACGATGACGGAGCGAGGGTCCAGGGCGGAGGACAGGGTCGGCATGGCGGCTGTGGCTTGGCGAGGTTGCCAAGCGTAACCGACGACCCGCCGCCGCATTCGGGGCCTTGGCCGACAGCGCCGGCCCGGCCCTGCTGCCTACAGTGCAAAGCAGCCGCATGACGACGACCGCCACCGCCACCGACATCCCTGCCCGCCTGGACCGCCTGCCCTGGTCGCGCTGGCACTGGCGCGTGGTGATCGCGCTGGGCGTGGCCTGGGTGCTCGACGGGCTCGAGGTCACCTTGGTCGGCTCGCTGGGCGGCGTGCTGGAGCGCGACGACACGCTGGCGCTCACGGCCGCGCAGATCGGCGGCGCCGGCTCGCTCTACATCGGCGGCGCGGTAGTCGGCGCGCTGGTCTTCGGCCGGCTGGCCGACCGCTGGGGCCGCAAGAAGCTGTTCCTGATCACGCTGGCCGTTTACACCGTGGCCAGCTTCGCCACCGCGTTCTCGCCCGGATTCGGCTTCTTCGCGCTGTGCCGCTTCTTCACCGGCGTGGGCATCGGCGGCGAGTACGCGGCCATCAACTCGGCCATCGACGAACTGATCCCGGCGCGCGTGCGCGGCCGGGTCAACCTGGCGATCAACGGCAGCTTCTGGGTCGGGGCTGCACTGGGCGCGGGCCTGAGCCTGGTGCTGCTGGACCCGCGCGTGCTGGGCCCCGTCTGGGGCTGGCGCGCGGGCTTCGGCCTGGGCGCGCTGCTCGCGCTGGCCATCCTGCTGGTGCGGCGCCACGTGCCCGAGAGCCCGCGCTGGCTGATCGCGCACGGCCGCGCCGACGAGGCCGAGGCCGTGGTCGCGCGCATCGAGGCCGAGGTGGCGGCCCGGCACGGGCCGCTGGCGCCGGTGACGCAGCGGCTGGTGTTCACCCGCCAGGCCGCACCCTCGCTGCGCCAGGTGGCGGAAGTGCTGCTGCACCGCTACCGCCAGCGCAGTGTGGTCGCGCTCTCGCTGATGGTGTCGCAGGCCTTCTTCTACAACGCGATCTTCTTCACCTACGCGCTGGTGCTCACGCGCTTCCATGGCGTGCCCGACGGTCGCGTGGCGCTCTACATCTTCCCCTTCGCGCTCGGCAACGTGCTGGGGCCGCTGCTGCTGGGCCCGCTGTTCGACCGCGTGGGGCGCCGCAGGATGATCGCCTTCACCTATGTGCTGTCGGGCGTCGGCCTGGCGCTGACCGGCGCGGCCTTCATGGCCGGTTGGTTGAATGCGCTGACGCAGGCGCTGTGCTGGTCGGCCGTGTTCTTCCTGGCCTCGGCCGCGGCCAGCTCGGCCTACCTCACGGTGAGCGAGGTGTTCCCGCTGGAGATGCGCGCGCTCGCGATCTCGCTGTTCTATGCGGTGGGCACCGGGGCCGGCGGCTTCGCGGCGCCGTTCCTGTTCGGCCTGCTGATCGACACCGGCAGCCGCGGCGCGGTGGCGGTCGGCTATGCGATCGGCGCGGCGCTGGTGGTCGGCGCGGGCCTGATCGCGCTGCGCTGGGGCGTGGACGCCGAGCGCCGATCGCTCGAGGACATCGCGCCGCCCATGGGCTCGACGCTCAACGACGCGCGCGACGCCGCCGCAGCCACACGCTGAGCAGCGCGAGCACCGCCAGCCCCGCCACGACCATCGCCGGCAGGATCAGGGGCTGCGCCCGCGCCAGCAGCGGCTTCGCGCCGCCCGCGCGCGCCACGGCCACGTCGCCCTCGCTCACCGTGGCCGCGCTGTTGCCGTAGCGCACGAGCACATGGTTGGCGATGGCGGCGATCTGCCCATCGGTCAGCGGATCGACGTACGACAGCGCATCGAAGCGCGGCATCAGCACATGCGTGTCGCCCACCTTGCGGTCCACGCCGTAGAGGATCGCCGCCACCAGGTTGGCCGGATTCGCGAGCCCGGTCGCGGTGTTGTGGAACAGCGAGGGATAGGCCTGGTTGCGGCTGCCCGCGCCGCTGGCCTGGTGGCAGCTGGCGCAGTAGCCGTTGTAGAGCTGCTCGCCGGTGGTGAGCCGTTGCGGGTTGTTGAAGGGCGCGGTGCCGCGTTTCGTCGCTTCGCTGCTCCAGGCCGCGCCCCAGGCATGCGCGGGCTTCGCGCCCTCGGCATCGCCCTTGTCGCGGATCGGCACGGTGCCCTTGAGGTACACGGCGATGGCCTTCAGGTCGGCCTCGGGCAGGTGCTGCAGGCTGTTCTCCACCGCCTCGGCCATGCCGCCCGCGGCCTGGGCCTTGCCTTCGACGCGGCCGGTGCGCAGGTACTGCACCAGCTCGGCCTCGCTCCAGCCGCCGATGCCGCTCACCGGGTCCGAGGTGATGTTGGGCGCGAGCCAGGGCCCGACCATGCCGCCGGCCAATGCCTGGCCGCCCTGCTCGGCCATCAGCGCATTGCGTGGCGTGTGGCAGGCGCTGCAGTGGCCCAGCGCGCCGGCCAGGTAGGCGCCGCGGTTCCATTCGGCGCTCTTGGAGGCATCGGGCTCGAAGCGGCGGTCGTCGAGGAACAGCAGGTTCCAAACGGCCATCGAGAAGCGCAGGTTGAAGGGAAAGGGCAGCGCGGTCTGCGCGGCCTCGGTGTCGACCGGCGCCACGCCGTGCATGAAGTAGGCGTAGAGCGCCGAGGTGTCGGCGTCGCTGAGCTGCGTGTACGAGGTATAGGGCATGGCCGGGTAGAGCCGCGCGCCATCGCGGCGCACGCCCTGGCGCAGCGCGCGCGCGAACTCGGCCTCGCTGTAGTCGCCGATGCCGGCCGTCTTCGAGGGCGTGATGTTGGTCGCGTAGATCGTGCCCAGCGGCGACTCGATCGAATAGCCGCCCGCGAAAGGCTTGCCCTTGCCGCCGGGCGCGGTGTGGCAAGCCATGCAGTCGGCCGCGATCGCGAGCTGGCGGCCCTTGTCGATCAGCTCGGCGGGCGGGGCCTGCTGCGCCATCGCGGCGGGGGCCAGCAGCATCGCGAGGCCCAGCGAGGACGCGGTGCGGCGGATCAGTGAATGCAGCGTCATGGCTCAGCCCTTCGCCAGTGCGCGGCCGATCGCATCGGCGGCCTTCAGGCCCAGCGCCGCCATGGTCAGCGTGCTGTTGACCACGCTGGCCGAGGGGATCGGGCCGCCGCCGGGCAACCAGAGGTTGTCGTGGTCGTGCGTGCGGCAGTCGCCGTCGACCACGGAGTCCCGCTTGTCGGCGCCCATGATGGTGCCGCCCATGATGTGGTTGTTGGCGTTGAGCGAGCTCGTGATGTTGAACTCGGTCGCGCCGAAGAGCTGGCCGATGTGCTCCAGCTGCTTGTGCGCGGCGGCCGCGCCCTTGCGCACGTAGTCGCCCACGTCGTAGTGGATCTCGGGGCAGGCCAGGCCCAGCGGGTCCTTGCGGGTCGTGCTCAGCGTGAGCCGGTTGTTCGGATCGGGCAGCGGCTCCAGGCTGATCGAGAGGTCGACGCCGAAGGCCGCGCGGCGGCGGATCTCCTCGTCGAGCGCCTGGCCCACCAGCCCGAGCTTGAGCGCCTGCTGCGTGGCCGGGCCGACGCGCGTGATGTTGTTGAGGATCATCTTGTTGGATGAATACTCGCTGCGGAAGGCCCCGTCGCGCGGGCCCACCAGGCAGCTGCTCTGGGCCGGGCCGCGGCCGATCCACAGCGGCTCGTTGGCCAGGAAGGTGCAGTGGAAGCCCGAGTGGTCCATCATGTTGCGGCCCACCTGGTCGGAGCTGTTCGCGATGCCCCTGGGGTTGCGCTCGTTCGCCGCGAGCAGCAGCAGGCGCGGCGTCTCCAGGCTGTTGCAGGCGATCACGAACTGGCGCCCGGTGGCCTTGTGCGACTTCCTGTCCTTGTCGTACCAGTGGACCGCGGTGATGCGGTTGTTGGCATCGGTGTCGATCCTGTAGGCCACGGCTTCGGGCAGCAGCGTGGTGCCCTTGGCCTCGGCCGTCTGCACATGGTGGATGCCGTTGTACATCGCGCCGATGGGGCAGATCGGCTGGCAGTTGTTGTTGCCGCAGCAGGTCGGCCGGCCGTTCCAGGGCCGCGTGCTGCGGCCCTGCGGGATCGGCACCGAGCGGTAGCCGTGCGCGTTCACCACCTCGGCGAAACGCTTGTCGCCGTAGCTCCAGGGCACCATGTCCATCGGATAGGGCTTGCTGCGCTCCGAGGGCGACTGCTGCGCGGGATCGTTGGGGCCGGCCACGCCCATCTCTTCCTCGGCGCGGCAGTAGTAGGGCTCCAGCTCGTCGTAGCCGATGGGCCAGTCGCGGCCCACGCCGTAGGTCGACTTCATGCGCAGGTCGACCGGCAGGTGGCGCCAGCTCGAGGCGGCCCAGTGCCAGGTGGTGCCGCCCACCACGCGCAGGTAGCCCTGCTGGAAGCCCTTGCCGTCGGGGCCCGACAGGCCCACGTAGTCGTTGGGCGGGAAGTACAGCGGCGCGGGCGCGAGCGGCGACTGCGGGAACAGGCCCTGGAAGTCCGAGCCCACGCGGTTGGCGAAGGGCATGTTGCGCCAGTTCTCGACCGCCTGGGCGCGCTGGATGCGCGGGCCGGCCTCGAGCATCAGCACCGCGTGGCCCTGGCCCGCGAGCTGGTCGGCGATCATCGCGCCGACCACGCCGGAACCGACCACGACCACGTCGGCGCTGGCATCGCCATCGGCCGTGAAGACTGCTTTTTTCATCGTGTTTTTTCTTTGTGTTGTTCTGGGGGGGATGGGCGAAGCGGGTGAGGCGCGCGGCGGCTACTGGCTGCGCATCACCGGCGGCGGCGGCGGCTTGGGCTTGGCCTGCGCGGCCTGCTGCGGTGTCGGCACGCCGACCTCGGGCGGCGCCGCGGTCCACCACAGCGGCCCTTCGTTGCAGTAGGTCGGCACCGAGAGGCCGTCGGCCACCGGCCGGTACATCAGCGCCTGCTCGTAGGCCACGACGGTGGTGGCGGGGCCCGCGGTCACGGTGCCCGTGTACCAGGCCGCGACCACGGCCAGTGCCGCGTCGCGCAGGCCCGCGCCCGAGGCCGCGGCCAGCAGTGCATCGGGCGCCATGCCGGGCTGGACCAGGCCGGCCAGCGTCTCGGCCTGCGTGGCGAAGGCGCCGTCGCCCTGCACCATCGCCTCGCGGATGCGGCCGGCGGTCACGGCGTCGATGTCCGCGTGGCCGGTGATGGCCTGGGAGAAGGCGAAGAAGCGCGCGACGGCCGCGGCATCGACCGCGGTGCCGGTCGTCGCCGCAGCCGCCGCCGCGGGCGGCGTCACGCCGCCCGCGGGCCAGCCCAGCAGCGAGGTGGATGCGACGGCGGCCGCGGCCAGCACGGCCTCGCGGCGCGTGAACCGCGCGGGGCCCGAAGGCGGGGTGTTCTCGGGGGTCATGGGCTTCTCCTCTGTGGCCTCGCGAAAAAAGAAAGGGCGCGATGTCGCGCCCACGAAATCAGCTCGGCCGTGCGAGAGGTCGGCGCACTTCGTCGCCCGCATCGCGCGCCAGCCGGCGCACGTCGAACAGCGGCAGCAGCGCCAGCACGCCGATCACGGCGAAGGCGATGCGGAACTCGTCGAGCGCCAGCGCCGAGCCGGGGCTGCCGTGGCCGCCCAGCAGCAGCGCGGCCAGTTGCAGGGCCAGCGCGCCGATCGCGATGCCCATGCCCAGCGCCATCTGCTGCAAGGTGTTGAACAGGGTGTTGGCGCCGCTCATGCGCGGCTGCGGCACGTCGGCGAAGGCCAGCGACGCGAGCGCGGTGAACTGCATCGAACGCGCCAGGCCGCTCACGAAGAGCACGGCCGCGATCACCGGCACCGGCGTGGCGGGCGACATCAGCGCACAGGCGAAGATGGCGGCCGCATTGATCAGCCCATTGACCAGCAGCACCTGGCGGAAACTGAAGCGGCGCAGCACCGGCCCGGTCATGGGCTTCATCGCGATGTTGCCCGCGAACACCGCGAGCACCAGCAGGCCGGCCTCGAAGGCGTTCAGCCCGAAACCGAGCTGGAACATCAGCGGCAGCAGGAAGGGCACGGCGCCGATCGCGATGCGGAACATCGAGCCACCATACACCGTGACCGCGAAGCTGGGCACGCGCAGCGCCCACAGGTCGACCATCGGATGCGGATGGCCGCGCGCATGCCGCACCGCCAGCACGCCCAGCACCAGCGCGGCCGCCGCGCTGCCCGCGGCCGCCAGGCCCTCGCCGCCATGGCTCAGCAGTTCGACTGCGGCCATCAGCGCCAGGCAGGCGCCGCTGGTGAACACGAAGCCGCCGAAGTCGAAGGGCCGGCGCGTCTCGGCCTGGCCCTTGGGGATCAGCAGCATCGCCGCCACCAGGCCCAGCAGGCCCAGCGGCACGTTGAGAAAGAAGATCCAGTGCCACGACCAGTGGGTGGTGATGAAGCCGCCCACGGGCGGCCCGAGCACCGGCGCCGCGAGCCCGGGCCAGGTGATGGTCGCGATGGCCCGCATGAGCTGCGGCTTGGGCGTGTTGCGCAGCACCACCAGGCGGCCCACCGGCACCATCATCGCGCCGGCCGCGCCCTGCAGCACGCGCGCCGCGGTGAAGCTGGCGAGGTCGGTGCTCAGCCCACAGAGGATGGAGGCCAGCGTGAACAGCACGATGGCGGCGGCGAACACGCGCCGCGCGCCGAAGCGGTCGGCCACCCAGCCGCTGGCCGGGATCAGCACCGCCAGCGTGAGCACATAGGCCGAGACGCCGATGCTCATGGCCACCGGCGCCACGCCGAAGGATTTCGCCATCTGCGGCAGCGCGGTGACGATCACCGTGCCGTCGAGGTTCTCCATGAAGAAGGCCGCCGCCACCAGCCACGGCAGGGCCGCGGGCGAAGCGGCCTTCTTCAGGTTCATGCGCGTTCCGCGGCGACCGTGCCGACCGTGGGGGCGGCGCTCCGCCGCTCGGCCTTGAGCGACCAGGCGAAGATGCCCAGCCCGGCCAGGCCCAGCAGCGCGCCGACCCAGCCGGTGGAGGTCCAGCCCAGGCCGGCCGTGATGGCCACGCCGCCCAGCCAGGCGCCCAGCGCGTTGGCGGTGTTGAAGGCCGAGTGGTTGAGCGCGGCGGCCAGCGTCTGCGCCTCGCCCGCCACGTCCATCAGCCGGATCTGCAGCGGCGCGCCGATGGCCACGATGGTGCCCAGCAGGAAGGTGGCGAGCGCCGCCGTGGCCACGTGGTGGGCCGCGAACACGAAGCCGGTCAGCACCAGCACCGACCAGACCAGCAGGCCGCCGATGGTGCGCATCAGCGACTTGTCGGCCAACCGCGAGCCGACGATGTTGCCCGTGACCATGCCCAGGCCGAACAGCGCCAGCACGAAGGGCACGCCGCCCAGCGGCAGGCCCGCAACCTCGGTCAGCGTGGGCTTGATGTAGCTGAACACCGCGAACATGCCGCCGAAGCCGATGGCGCCGATGCCCAGCGTGAGCCAGACCTGCGGCCGGCGCAGCGCGTCGAGTTCGCGCATCGGGCTGGCGCCGGAGGCGGCCGGCATGTCGGGCACGCCGCGGCGCAGCATGGCCATCGCCAGCAGCGCGATCAGGCCGACGAAGACGAAGGCCGCGCGCCAGCCGAAGACCTGGCCCAGCCAGGCCGCGATGGGCACGCCCACCAGCGTGGCGCCGGTGAGCCCCAGCATCACCAGCCCGACCGCGCGGGCGCGCTGCCCCGGCGGCGCGAGCGTGGCCGCCACCAGCGCGGCCACGCCGAAGTAGGTGCCGTGCGGCAGCCCGGTGAAGAAGCGCAGCAGGTTGAGCGAGCCGTAGCCCGGCGCCAGCGCCGAGGCGAAGTTGCCCAGCGCATAGACGCCCATCAGCGCGATCAGCAGCGCGCGGCGGTTCCAGCCCGCGGCCAGCACCGCCAGCACCGGCGCGCCGATCACCACGCCCAGCGCATAGGCGCTGATCACGTGGCCGGCCTGCGGGATGGTGGTGCCGATGTCCTTCGCGACCTCGGGCAGCAGGCCCATGATCACGAACTCGCCGGTGCCGATGGAGAAGCCGCCGATGCCCAGCGCCAGCACGGCGCGCAGCAGGGTGCGGTCGCGCGCGGCGTCGGACACCGCGGGCAGGTCGTTCGGGGCGGCGCCGTCGGCGGGCGTGGGGGCGGTCACGGAGCTCATCTTCAATCGTTGTGTCGGTGGTCCCCGCCGGCAGTGCCTCGGCCCGCGAACGTGGCGTCGGCGAAGGCGACGGGCACGCGGCGTGCGGCCGGCCTTTTCGGCGGGATGGGTAGTTACCCTAGGTTCCCAACCGTATCACGAGCCGGCCGATCCTGCAGCGGACCCGGTATTTCCCGAGCGCCCGCCTGCGCCGCTGCCTCCTCGCCGTCCGGCCCCGGCCGGCGCGACACGCTGAAGCCGAAGGTGTTGACGCCGCCCTGGCTGCGGACGCCGACCTGCCCGCCGTGCATCGCCGCCACCGCCTTCACGATCGCCAGGCCCAGGCCGTGGCCATGGTGCTCGCCCTGGCCGCGGCGCGATTCGTCGACCCGGTAGAAGCGGTCGAACAGCTGGCCGATGTGGGCCGGCGCGATCGGCTCGCCCGGGTTCGACACCCGGATCCAGGTGGCTTCGGCCTGTTCGTCCAGCGCGACCGACACGTCGGCGCCCGCCGCCGAATGCTCGATCGCGTTCTGCAGCAGGTTCGACATCGCGCGCCGGAACAGCGCGCTCTCGATGCGCGCCGCGGCCGCCAGGTCGCCCTCGATGCGCACCTTCACGCCCTTGTCGTCGAGCACGAACTCGAAGAACTCGATGGTCTTGCGCACCTCCTCGGCGATGGGCACCCGCACCAGGCCGGTGGCCAGCTCGCCGCGGTCGGCGCGGGCCAGGAACAGCATGTCGTTGACGATCGAGCGCAGCCGCTCCAGGTCCTCGAGGTTCGAGGCCAGCACCTCCTGCAGCTCGGGCGCAGGCCGCTGGCGCGAGAGCGCGACCTGGGTGCCGCCGATCAGGTTGGCCAGCGGGGTGCGCAGCTCGTGCGCCACGTCGGCGTTGAAGGCCTCGAGCTGCGCATAGGCCTGCTCGAGCCGGGCCAGCGCGCCGTTGAAGGCCTCGGCCAGCGCCGAGAGCTCGACCGGCAGCGCCTCGGCCTGCAGCCGCTGCGACAGCGTCTTGGGCCGCAGCGCCTGCGCCTCCTGCGACAGGCGTTGCAGCGGGCGCAGCCCGAGCCGCGCGATCCAGTAGCCCGCCAGCGCCACCACCAGCACCGAGCCCAGGCCCAGCGCGACCAGCGCGCTCAGGAAGGTCTCGCGGGTGCGCGCATAGGGCTCGGAATTGCGCCCGACCACCAGCCGCACCGCCGGCCGGCTCTCGAAGGGCGGGATGTGGACCGACAGCGTGCGGAAGGGCCGCTCCTGGCCCGGCAGCATCACGTCGCTGCTGCGGCCGTTGGCCTCGCGCACCAGGCCGTCGATCTCGGCCAGGCCCTTGCCGTACTGGAAGCGCGGGTCGTCGCTCAGCACCCAGAAGCGCACGCTTCCGTCCTCGGGCGTGAGCGCGTCCATGCGGGCCTGCACCCGCGCCCAGCGCTCGGGCGTGCCGATCGACTGGATCCAGAACTGCAGGCTCTTGAGCGTGGTGTCGAGCTCCTCGTACTGGTGGCGCTCCAGCTCGCGCGTGAGCACGCCCTGCAGCGCCGCGCCGACCAGCGCGAAGGTCGCGAGCGAGGCCGCGACGAACATGCACACCAGCCGCGCGGTGATCGAGCGCTTCATGGCGCCGCGCCCTCCTCCGCGCGCAGTTCCAGCACATAGCCCATGCCGCGGATGGTGTGCAGCAGCTTGGGCGAGGAGGCCGCGAAGGGCACGTCGATCTTGTCGCGCAGCCGCTTGATCGCCACCTCGACCACGTTGGTGTTGCTGTCGAAGTTCATGTCCCAGACCAGCTCTGCGATGGCCGTCTTCGACAGGATCTCGCCCTGGCGCCGCGCCAGCACCGCCAGCAGCGCGAACTCCTTGGCCGTGAGGTCGATGCGCGTGCCGCCGCGGAAGGCCTTGCGGCCCAAGAGGTCGATCTGCAGGTTGGCGATGCGCAGCTGCATCGGCTCCTGGGTGCGGCCGCGCCGGTTGAGCGCCTGCAGCCGCGCCAGCAGCTCCAGAAAGGAGAAGGGCTTGATCAGGTAGTCGTCGGCGCCGTCGTGCAGGCCCTTGATGCGGTCTTCCACGCTGTCGCGCGCGGTCAGCATGATCACCGGCGTCTGCTTGACCGTGCGCAGCGCGCGCAGCACCGAGAAGCCGTCGAGGCCGGGCAGCATCGCGTCGAGCACGATCACGTCGTAGTCGTGCTGCAGCGCCAGGTGCTGGCCGTCCAGGCCGTTGTGCGCCATGTCGACCGCGCAGCCCTGCTCGGTCAAGCCCTTGTGCAGGTAGTCGGCGGTCTTGAGCTCGTCCTCGACGATCAGGATCTTCATGGCGTGGCCGCGGCCTCCCCTGGTTCCGTGCGGGCGGCCTTGCGCGCGGCGCGCGCCTCCTTGCGGCGCTGGAACCAGAAGTGGGCTCGGTCGAGGTAGAGGTAGACCACGGGTGTCGTGAACAGGGTGAGTGCCTGCGACAGTATCAGACCGCCGACCATCGCGTAGCCCAGCGGCCGGCGCAGTTCCGAGCCCGAGCCGTGGCCCAGCATCAGCGGCAGGCCCGAGAGCAGCGCGCACATGGTGGTCATCATGATCGGGCGGAAGCGCAGCAGGCAGGCCTGGTAGATCGCCTCCTGCGGCGCCATGCCCTGCTCGCGCTCGGCCTTGAGCGCGAAGTCGATCATCATGATGCCGTTCTTCTTCACGATGCCGATCAGCAGGATGATGCCGATCAGCGCGATCACGCTCAGGTCGTAGCCGCCGGCCATCAGGATCAGCAGCGCGCCCACGCCGGCCGAGGGCAGCGTCGAGAGGATGGTCAGCGGATGGATGTAGCTCTCGTAGAGCAGGCCCAGCACGATGTACACCGCCACCAGCGCCGCCGCGATCAGGTAGGGCTGCGAGGACAGCGAGTCCTGGAAGGCCTGGGCCGTGCCCTGGAAGGCGCCGCTGAGCGACTGCGGCAGACCCATCTCGGCCTGGGCCTTGTTGATCGCGTTGACCGCATCGCCCAGCGCATGGCCCGGCGCGAGGTTGAAGGAGATCGTCACGGCCGGGAACTGGCCCTGGTGGTTGATCGCCAGGTAGGCGTTGCGGCTGGTGTCGACCTTGACGAAGGTCGACAGCGGCACCTGCTGGCCGGTCAGCGGCGAGTTCAGGTAGAGCTTGCCGAACAGCGACGGATCCTGCTGCAGCGCGGGCATGACTTCCAGCACCACGTGGTAGCTGTTGAGCTGCGTGAAGTACTGGGCCACCTGGCGCTGGCCGATCGCGTCGTAGAGCGTGGCGTCGATGGTGGCCGGCGTGATGCCGAAGCTCGCGGCGCGGTCGCGGTCGATGGTCAGCACGGCC
The DNA here is from genome assembly GCF_030317215.1 of Variovorax sp. J2P1-31. Classification (NCBI taxonomy): domain Bacteria; kingdom Pseudomonadati; phylum Pseudomonadota; class Betaproteobacteria; order Burkholderiales; family Comamonadaceae; genus Variovorax; species Variovorax sp. J2P1-31. Next base: position 794,905 of record NZ_JASZYA010000002.1, on the reverse strand, counting down.
GAGGCGGCCGCGTTCTGCTGGTCCGAGGCCAGGTCGGTGAGCTCGGGCAGCTCGCGGAAACGCTGCAGCAGCTTGGGCGCCCAGGTGTTGAGCTCGTCGAGGTTGGAGTCGGTCACCGTGTACTGGTACTGGGTGCGCGAGGCCCGCGCACCCACGCGGATGTCCTGGCCCGCCTGCAGGAACAGGTTCACGCCCTGCACCTTGGCCAGCTGCGGCCGCAGCCGCGCGATGATCTCGTCGGCGGTGGCGGTGCGGCCGGCTTCCTTGGACTTGAGGCTGATGAAGAAATTGCCGCTGTTGAAGGTCGACGAGCTGCCGTTCATGCCGAAGCCGGTCACGTCGGGGTCCTGGCGCACCACGTCGGCCAGCGCCACCATGCGCCTGTTCATCGAGACGAAGGAGCTGTCCTGCGCCGACTCGGCGAAGCCGGAGATGAAGCCGGTGTCCTGCTGCGGGAAGAAGCCCTTGGGAATGACCACGAACAGGAAGCCCGTGGCCGCCACCGTGGCGATGAACACCATCAGCGTGAGGAACTGGTGGCGCAGCACCAGGTGCAGGCCGCGCTTGTAGCCGCCCAGCATCGCGTCGAAGCCGCGCTCGAACAATTGGTAGAGCCGGCCGTGCCGGCGCGCATGCTCGTTCTTGAGGAAGCGCGAGCACAGCATGGGCGTGAGCGTGAGCGAGATCACCACCGACACCACGATGGTCAGCGTCACCGTGACCGCGAACTCGCGGAACAGCCGCCCGACGATGCCGCCCATCAGCAGCAGCGGGATGAACACCGCGATCAGCGACACCGAGATCGAGATGATGGTGAAGCCGATCTCGCTCGCGCCCTTGTAGGCGGCCTCCAGCGGCGACAGGCCCTCTTCCACGTAGCGGTAGATGTTCTCCAGCATCACGATCGCGTCGTCGACCACGAAGCCCACCGCGATGGTCAGCGCCATCAGCGACAGGTTGTCCAGGCTGTAGCCCAGCAGGTACATCACCGCCACCGTGCCCAGCAGCGCCAGCGGCACGGTCACGCTGGGGATCAGCGTGGCCGGCACGTTGCGCAGGAACACGAAGATCACCGCCACCACCAGCGCGATGGTCAGCAGCAGCGTGAACTCCACGTCCTTGACCGAGGCGCGGATGGTCTCGGTGCGGTCGATGATGGCGTTGACCTCCACCGTGGGCGGAATCGAGGCCTTGAGCTTGGGCAGCGCCGCGTTGATGCGGTCCACCGTCTCGATCACGTTGGCGCCCGGCTGCTTGGTGATGGCGAGCACGATCGAGCGGCCGTTCTGCACCGTGCTGCCCTGGGGCGCGGCGGCGCCGGCATAGGCCCAGCCGGCGATCTTCGCGTTTTCTGGGCCGTCGACCGCCACGCCCAGGTCGCGCACGCGGATCGGCGCGCCGTTGCGGTAGGCCAGGATCACGTCGTTCCACGGCCCGGCCTTGAGCAGCTGGTCGTTGGTGTAGACCGTGAAGCTCTGGTCGACGCCGTCGATCGTGCCCTTGGGCTGGTTGACGGTGGCCGAGGCCAGCACCGTGCGCACGTCCTCCAGGCTCAGCCCGAGCGCGGACAGCTTGGCCGGATCGAGCTGCACCCGCACCGCGGGCTTCTGCACGCCGCCGATGTTGACCAGGCCCACGCCGGAGATCTGCGAGATCTGCTGCGCGAGGATGTTGTCGGCGTAGTCGTTGACCTCGGTCAGCGGCAGCGTCTTCGACTGCACGGCCAGGATCAGGATCGGCGAGTCGGCCGGGTTCACCTTGCGGAAGGTCGGCGGGCTCGGCAGGTTGGCCGGCAGCTGGCCGGTCGAGGCGTTGATCGCGGCCTGCACGTCGAGCGCGGCCGCATCGATGCTGCGGTCGAGGTCGAACTGCAGCGTGATCTGCGTGGAGCCCAGGCCGCTGGTCGAGGTCATCTGCGACAGCCCCGCGATCAGCGAGAACTGCCGCTCCAGCGGCTGCGCCACGTTCGAGGCCATGGTCTCCGGACTGGCGCCGGGCAGCGAGGCCGAGACCTGGATGGTCGGGAAGTCGACCTGCGGCAGCGGCGCCACCGGCAGCAGCGGGAACACCGCCGCGCCGACCAGCAGGATCGCCAGCGCCAGCAGCGTGGTGCCGATCGGGCGCTTGATGAAGGCGGCGGAGATGCTCAATTGCGGCTCCCGCTGGCAGGCTTTGGGGGCTCGACGACAGTGACGCCGGGCTTGAGCTTGTACTGCCCGTCGGTCACCACCCGCTGGCCGGCCACCAGGCCCTTGTCGACCACGGCCGTGCCGTCGGCGATCTGCACCACGTGCACGGCCACGTTCTGCGCCTTGTCCTCGGCATCGACCGCCCAGACGTAGGTGTTGTCCTGGCCGCGCTGGATGGCGGCGGCGGGCACGGTGAGCGCATCGGGCCGGCGGTCGAGCTGCAGCCGCACGTTCACGTACTGGCCGGGCCACAGCGTGTGCTGCGGGTTGGCGAAGCTGCCCTTGAGCTGCACGGTGCCGCTGCCGGTGTCGATCTGGTTGTTCAGCAGGATCAGCTTGCCGGTGCCCAGCAGCTGCGTGCCGGCGCGGTCATAGGCCACCACCGCCAGCGGCTGCGCGCTCTGCTGCTGCTGCGCGCGGTGGATGTCCTGCACCGCATCCTCGGGCAGCGTGAACTGCACCGCGATGGGGTCGATCTGGTTGATCACCACCAGCCCGTTGGTATCGGCCGCGTGCACGATGTTGCCCGGGTCCACCAGCCGGGCGCCCGCGCGCCCGTTCATGGGCGAGGCGATGCGCGTGAAGCTCAGCTGCACCTGGGCGTACTGCACCTGCGCGGCATCGCTCTGCACCGTGGCCTCGAGCTGGTGCACCAGCGCCTTCTGCGTGTCGACCTGCTGCTGCGTGGCCGCGTCCTGCCCGAGCAGCGTGGTGTAGCGCTGGAGGTCGGCGCGCGCGTTCGCGAGCTGGGCCGCGTCCCGGGCCCGGGTGGCCTGCGCCTGCGCGAGCTGGGCCTGCAGGGTGCGCGGATCGAGCTGCGCCAGCAGCTGGCCGGCCTTCACGTCCTGCCCCTCGACGAAGCCGACCTTGTCGAGCTGGCCGTCGATGCGCGCCCGCACGGTCACGGTGGCCATCGAGGCGACGGTGCCGATGCCCGAGCGATAGACCTGCACGTTCTGCGGCGTCACGCGCGCGGTGCTGACCTGCACCGGCGGCGGCGCCTTGGGGGCCTCGGGCTTGGCGGCATGGGCGGCCTGGTGCGTGAGCGCCCAGGCCCCGCCGCCCAGCAGCAGCACGAGCGCGGCGGCCGCGAGCCCGGCGGTTCGGCGAGGAGGAGTGGCGGTGTCGGCGGTCGTCATGGCATCAGTTCCCGGAAGTCTTCGGTGCGGCGGCCACGGCGGTGGCGTCGGCGGCGTTCCAGCCGCCGCCCGTGGCCGCGATCAGCGACACGCTGGCGGCCAGCTGGCGGCCGAGCACCTGCGCGGCGGTGCGCTGGTTGGTGAGCGAGAGGGTCTGCGCCGTCACCACGCTCAGGTAGGTGGCGGTGCCCGCGCGGTACTGGCTCAGCGCCAGCCGCTCGGCGAGCTGCGCGGCGCGCACGGCGTCGGCCTGCAGCGCGGATTCGCGCTCGAGCACGCGCAGCGTGGCCAGGTTGTCCTCCACCTGCTGGAAGCCCCCGAGCACGGTCTGCTTGTATTGCGCGACCGAGGCGTCGTAGGCGGCCACGGCCTGGTCGGTGTGCGCCTTGCGCAGGCCGCCATCGAACACCGTCTGCGCCAGCGCCGCGCCCAGCGACCAGACGCGGCTGGGCGTGTCGAACAGCGTGGCCAGGCCGGCGGCGCTGAAGCCGCCGCTGGCGCTGAGCACGATCTGCGGGAAGTACGCGGCCTTGGCAACACCGATGTTGGCGTTGGCGGCCTGCACGCGGCGCTCGGCACCGGCGATGTCGGGGCGGCGTTCCAGCAGTTCCGAGGGCAGGCCGGCGGGCGTGACCGGCAGCTGCACGCGCAAGGCGGCGGAAGAAGACAGCGTCTCGGCGGTCGGCGGCTGCGCTGACGCGGCCAGCGGTGCCAGCGAGAAGGCGGCGGGCGCCTGCCCCGTGAGCACCGCGATCGCATGCTCGAGCTGCGCGCGCTGGGCTTCGAGGTCCACGGCCTGGGCCTGCGCGGTCCTGAGCTGGCTTTCGGCCAGCGCCACGTCGGAGCGCAGCACGGTGCCGGCGGCGTACTGGTGCTGCGTGAGCTCGAGCGCCCTGGCATAGGCCGCGGTGGTGCTGGCGTAGAGGTCGCGCTGCAGGTCGATCACGCGCACCTGCAGGTAGTCCTGCGCGAGCGTGGTCTGGATGCTCAGGCGCGCGCCCGCCAGGTCGTCGGCACTGGCCTGCTCGCTGGCGCTGCCGGCCTCGACCGAACGGCGCACGGCGCCCCAGAGGTCGGGCTCCCAGCTCGCACCCAGGCCCAGGGTGTCGGTGGTGCCGAGCCGGACGGCGCCGGTGCTGTTGGTCTGTGCGCGGCTGGCGCCGGCGTTGAGGCCGACGCTGGGGAAGAAGTTCGCCCGCGCCGCCGCGGTGATGGCCTGCGCCTGGCGGTACTGCGCCTCGGCCACGCGCAGGTTCTGGTTGGCCGCGTTGGCCTGCACGATCAGCGCACCGAGCACGGGGTCGCCGTAGGCCTCCCACCAGGGATGGCTGGCGTCGACGGCCTGCGGGGCCGCGGTCTTCCAGGGGCCGCCGCTTTCCTTGTAGGCCACCGGCAGGTCCATCGGCGGGCGGACATAGTCGGGGCCGACCGCGCAGCCGGCCAGCAGCAGCGTCGCCAACGCGAGCAGGCTCAGCGTCGCTGGCGGGGAACGGAGAAGGCGCGCCGGTCGTCGCGCGCGTGCTGCATCGGATGCGTCCATGGTGGATGCACTCTAGGCACCCGCCACAGACCGCACGCTGTCGGATTCATGACGGTTCTGTCAGTTTGGGCGCCTCAGATCGCGACCAGCTGGCGCACGCCGTCGGCTTCCATGTCCTTGCCCAGCCCGCGCGCGATCACCTCGCCGCGCTCCATCACCAGGTAGTCGTCGGCCAGTTCCTGCGCGAAATCGTAGTACTGCTCGCACAGCACGATCGCCATGTCGCCGCGGTCGGCCAGCATGCGGATCACGCGACCGATGTCCTTGATGATCGAAGGCTGGATGCCCTCGGTGGGCTCGTCGAGGATCAGCAGCTTGGGCTTCGGTGCCAACGCACGCGCGATGGCGAGCTGCTGCTGCTGGCCGCCGGAGAGGTCGCCGCCTCGGCGGTGGATCATCTGCTGGAGCACGGGGAAGAGCTCGAACAGCTCCGAGGGGATCGGGGTGCTGCCGCTCTTGTAGGCCAGGCCCATGCGCAGGTTCTCCTCGACCGTGAGGCGGGCGAAGATTTCCCGTCCCTGGGGGACGAAGCCCATGCCGGCCCGGGCTCTGTCATAGGGCGTCTTCTTCTGGATCGGCTGGCCGTCGAATTCGATGCTGCCGCTCTTGATGGGAACCAGGCCCATCAGGGATTTCAGCAGCGTGGTCTTGCCGACGCCGTTGCGGCCCAGCAGGACGGTGACCTTGCCGAGCCGGGCTTCAAAGCTGAGGTCGCGGAGGATGTGGGAGCCGCCGTAGTACTGGTGGATGTTCTTTACCGTGAGCATTCTTGTGCCTCTGCGCTTTGTTTGAGGGCGGGGCCGGGTCTCGCCCCGGCGGGCGACTCACTTTCTTTTGCTTCGCCAAAAGAAAGTAAGCAAAGAAAAGGCGACCCTGCTGTCTGCGTCCCTCCGCTTCGCTGCGGGCAACCTGCGGTGCTCGCGGTTCGCGGGGTCTCGCTCGAACTCGCTTCGCTCAGACAATCGCGAGCCCTGATCCGCGAACCGCGGCGCTCCTCGGCGCAGCCAGAAGGGATTGGGGAGATGAACGGGCCATCGCTTCGCTCGGCCCGACGAAACACAAGAACAACAAGCCCCAGCGCTGTAGGCGCAACGCGCCTGCAGCGCGTTGTGGGCCGAGCGAAGCAAAGGCCCGAGCGGTCTTCAAGCCCCTCTGGATGCGCTGAGGAGCGGAGCGTTTCGCGGATCAGGGCTCGCAGTTGTTTGAGCGAAGCGAGTTCTGCGAGACCCCGCGAAACGTGAGCACCGCAGGGTGCCCTGGAGCGAAGCGGAAGGGTCGCAGACGGTGGGGTCGCCTTTCTTTTGCTTACTTTTCTTTGGCGAAGCAAAGAAAAGTGAGTCGCCCGCCGGGGCGAGTCCCGGCCCCTGCCTTCGATCACGCGCAAAGCAACCATCGACATATCAACGACCAAGATAAACCTCGATCACCCGCTCATCCCCCTGCACCTCATCCAAAGTCCCCTGCGCCAGCACAGACCCATCGCACAACACCGTCACGATCTCCGAAATCGTCCGGATGAAGCTCATGTCGTGCTCCACCACCATCAGCGAGTGCTTGCCCTTCAAGGTGAGGAACAGCTCCGCGGTCCGCGCCGTCTCCTCGTCGGTCATCCCCGCCACCGGCTCGTCGAGCAGCAGCAGCTTCGGGTCCTGCATCAGCAGCATGCCGATCTCCAGCCACTGCTTCTGTCCGTGGCTCAGGTTCCCCGCCATGCGCGACACGCTGTCCGCGAGGTGGATGGTCTCCAGCACCTCGGCCAGCCGATCGCTCTGGGCCGAATCGAGCCGGAACCGCATCGACTGCCGCACGCCCTTGTTCGTCTTCAAGGCGAGTTCGAGGTTCTCGAACACCGTGAGCTGCTCGAACACCGTCGGCTTCTGGAACTTGCGGCCGATGCCCAGTTGCGCGATGTCGGCTTCCTTGTGACGCAGCAGGTCGATGGTGCTGCCGAAAAACACCGTGCCCGAGTCGGGCCGGGTCTTGCCGGTGATGATGTCCATCATCGTGGTCTTGCCCGCGCCGTTGGGGCCGATGATGCAGCGCAGCTCGCCCGGCGCGATGTCCAGGCTCAGCTTGTTGATCGCCTTGAAGCCGTCGAAGCTCACGCACACGTCTTCGAGGTACAGGATGCGGCCGTGCGTGAGGTCGACCTCGCCCGGCGTCGCATGGCGGCCGAAGTCCGCCGCGCGGCCGCCCGATTCGGTCTGGCCCGGCGCCGGGCCATGGACCTTGGCGATGCGCTGCGCGCCCGCTTCCATCAGGTCGGGGGTCATGCGCGGGCTCCTTCGGGGGTGGCGACAGTGGGTGAAGGCAGGGCCGCGGGCTCGACGCCTTCGGACGCGGCCAGCGCGCGCTGCGCCTCGAGCCGGCCGTCGCTGGGGGATTTTTCCTTCGCGCGCCACTTGCGCACCAGGCCCACGATGCCGTTGGGCAGGAACAGCGTGACGGCGATGAACAGCGCGCCGAGGAAGTAGAGCCAGTACTCGGGATAGGCCACCGTGAGCCAGCTCTTCGCGCCGTTGACGATGAAGGCGCCGAGGATCGGCCCGATCAGCGTGGCGCGGCCGCCGACCGCGGCCCAGACCGCGATCTCGATCGAGTTGGCCGCGCTCATCTCGCCCGGGTTGATGATGCCCACCTGCGGCACGTAGAGCGCGCCCGCCACGCCGCACATGATGGCCGAGATGACCCAGATCGTGAGCTTGTAGGGCAGCGGGTTGTAGCCCGAGAACATCACGCGCGTCTCGGCATCGCGAATCGCCTGCAGCACGCGGCCGAACTTGCTGCGGACCAGCCACTGGCTGAACAGGAAGAAGCCCAGCAGCGTCAGGCCGGTGAGCACGAACAGCGTCATGCGCATGCCCTGCGTGGCGATCGGGATGTCGAGGATGCGCTTGAAGTCGGTGAACCCGTTGTTGCCGCCGAAGCCGGTCTCGTTGCGGAAGAACAGCAGCATCGCGGCGAAGGTCATGGCCTGCGTGATGATCGAGAAGTACACGCCCTTGATGCGCGAGCGGAAGGCGAAGAAGCCGAACACGAAGGCGATCAGGCCGGGCACCGCGACGATCAGGATCAGCGTCATCACGAAGCTGCCCGAGAAGGTCCAGTGCCAGGGCAGCGTCTTCCAGTCGAGGAAGACCATGAAGTCGGGCAGATCGCTCTTGTAGTTGCCGTCGGTGCCGATCTGGCGCATCAGGTACATGCCCATCATGTAGCCGCCCAGCGCGAAGAACATGCCGTGGCCCAGCGACAGGATGCCGGTGTAGCCCCAGATCAGGTCCATGGCCAGCGCGCAGATGGCATAGCACATGATCTTGCCGAGCAGCGCGACCGCGTAGTCGCTCATGTAGAAGGCGCTCTCGCGCGGCACCACGAGGTTGAGCAGCGGCGCGAGCGCGCACACCACGATCAGCGCGACGAAGAAGGCCGTCCAGCCCTTGCGGCTCAGCAGCGGGCCTTTGGTGGGAAGAGTGATCTTGCTCATGCCTCGGCGCTCCGGCCCTTCATGGCGAAGATGCCTTGAGGACGTTTCTGAATGAAGATGATGATGAAGACCAGCACCGCGATCTTCGCGAGCACCGCGCCGGCCCAGCCTTCGATGAACTTGTTGAGGATGCCCAGGCCCATGGCCGCGTACACCGTGCCGGCGAGCTGGCCCACGCCGCCCATCACCACCACCATGAAGGAGTCGACGATGTAGCTCTGGCCCAGGTCGGGGCCGACGTTGCCGATCTGGCTCAGCGCGCAGCCCGCCAGGCCCGCGATGCCCGAGCCCAGCGCGAAGGCGTAGGTGTCGATGCGCGCGGTGTTCACGCCCATGCACGAGGCGATCGGCCGGTTCTGCGTGACGCCGCGCACGAACAGGCCGAGCCGCGTGCGGCCGATGAGCCAGCCCATGGCCAGCAGCACCAGGCCCGCGAAGATCACGATGCAGATGCGGTTCCAGGGCAGGGTCACGTTGCTCAGCATGTTGAAGCCGCCGCTCATCCAGGCGGGGTTCTCGACGCCCACGTTCTGCGCGCCGAACAGCGTGCGCACCAGCTGCTGCAGCATCAGGCTGATGCCCCAGGTGGCGAGCAGGGTCTCGAGCGGCCGGCCGTAGAGGAAGCGGATCACGCCGCGCTCGAGCACCGCGCCGACCAGCGCCGACACCAGGAACGAGACCGGGATCGCCGCCACCAGATAGAAGCCGAAGGCCGACTCGGGCAGGTACTTCTGGAACAGGCCCTGCATCACGTAGGTGGCGTAGGCACCGATCATCATCAGCTCGCCGTGCGCCATGTTGATCACGCCCATCAGCCCGTAGGTGATGGCCAGGCCCAGCGCGGCCAGCAGCAGCACCGAGCCCAGGCTGATGCCGCTGAACACCGCATTGATGCGGTCGCCCCAGACCAGCGCGCCGTCGATGCTGGCGATGGAGGCGGCGATGGCGCTCTTCACGCCCGCGTCGGTCTCGTCGGCCAGGCGCTGGTTGAGCAGCAGCTTGGTGTCGGGGCTCTTGCGTTCGGCCAGGGCCTGGGCCGCGGCGATGCGCCGAGCCGGATCGGCGCTGTTGAGCGTGGAGGCCGCGCGCACCAGCTCGAGCTGCGCCTTGATGGCGGGGTTGGTTTCGGCGGCGAGCGCCTTCTCGACCGCCGGCAGCCGCGATTCGCTGGGCTCCTTGAGCAGGCCCTGCGCGGCTTCGGCGCGCACCTTGTCGTCCTTGCTGCCGAGTTGCAGCACGGCCTGCGCGGCGTCGAAGGCGCCGCGCATCATGTTGTTGTTGACCACGTCCTCGGCGGTGTCGGGCACCTTGAGCTCTGCGCCGGTCACGGGGTCGTAGCCCTTGTCGTCTTTCATCACGAAGACCTTGTCCTCGGTGAACTTGACCGCGTCGTCGGCCATGGCCTGGATGAAGGCGGCCGTCTTCTCGTCGGCCGTGAGCACGGCCTTGTCGAGCGCGGCGATCCGGGCCTCGGTGTCGCCGGAGGCGATGGCCCGGGCTTCGTCGGCGGTCAGCGCGTGGGCGGCCGATGCCATGAAGAGCATGGCGGCGAAGGCGCTGTGGAGGGTTCGTCGAAGCATCATGAGACTGGAAGTTGGGTTGGCTCCCTCCCCTTCCGGGGGGAGGGTTGGGGTGGGGGCACGCGGCGCCTGGACAAGCGCAGTGCTCGAATCGACCGCCGTCAGCCCTCACCCCTGCCCTCCCCCGGCGGGGGAGGGAGATACGCACTTACATCGACTTGCCGGCAGGCTGGTCCGGCTTTTTGTCGTTGCCTTCGATGTACGGGCTCCATGGCTTGGCCTTGACCGGGCCCGGCGTCTTCCACACCACGTTGAACTGGCCGTCGGCCTTGATCTCGCCGATGAACACGCTCTTGTGCAGGTGGTGGTTCTTCTCGTCCATCTTCGAGACGATGCCCGAGGGTGCGTTGAAGGTCTGGCCCGCCATGGCGGCGATCACCTTGTCGGTGTCGGTGGACTTGGCCTTCTCCACCGCCTGCTTCCACATGTGGATGCCGATCCAGGTGGCTTCCATCGGATCGTTGGTCAGCGGCTTGTCCATGTGGCCCGGGATCTTCTTGGCCTTGGCGTAGTCGCTCCACTGCTTGATGAAGGCGGTGTTGGTCGGGTTCTTGATCGACATGAAGTAGTTCCATGCGGCCAGGTGGCCCACCAGCGGCTTGGTGTCGACGCCGCGCAGCTCTTCCTCGCCGACCGAGAAGGCGACCACCGGCACGTCCTTGGCCTTGAGGCCGGCGTTGCCCAGTTCCTTGTAGAAGGGCACGTTGGAGTCGCCGTTGATGGTCGACACCACGGCCGTCTTGCCGCCGGCCGAGAACTTCTTGATGTCGGCGACGATGGTCTGGTAGTCGCTGTGGCCGAAGGGGGTGTACTTCTCGTCGATGTCGCTGTCCTTCACGCCCTTGCTCTTGAGGTAGGCGCGCAGGATCTTGTTGGTGGTGCGGGGGTAGACGTAGTCGGTGCCCAGCAGCACCCAGCGCTTGGCGCCGCCGCCTTCCTTGCTCATCAGGTAGTCGACCGCCGGAATGGCCTGCTGGTTGGGCGCGGCGCCGGTGTAGAACACGTTCTTCGACAGCTCCTCACCCTCGTACTGCACGGGGTAGAACAGCAGGCCGTTCATTTCCTCGACCACCGGCAGCACCGACTTGCGCGACACCGAAGTCCAGCAGCCGAAGATCACCGAGACCTTGTCCTGGCCCAGCAGCTGCTTGGTCTTCTCGGCGAACAGGGGCCAGTTGGAGGCCGGGTCGACGATCACGGGCTCGAGCTGCTTGCCCATCACGCCGCCCTTCTTGTTGATGTCCTCGATGGCCATCAGCACCGTGTCCTTCAACACGGTTTCGGAGATCGCCATCGTGCCCGACAGCGAGTGCAGCACGCCGACCTTGATGGTGTCGGCGGCGAAAGCGGGCACAGCGGAGAGGCTGGCCAGCGCGACGGCGGCGGTGAGCGCCTGGAGGGTGAAACGGCGTTGCATGGTGACTTCTCCTCGGAGTTGGACTTGGGAACCCTTGCCGCCCTCGGCATGAGGGTCGGCACTGGGAGCAAGTCTCTTCGTCGCGGGAGAAGGGGGAAATACGCCGGGTGGCGTACACGCGGGCCGGCGGCGCCGCGTTCGCCGTTCAGGCGAAGGGCAGTTCGCTGTTGCGCAGGTCGGTGATCAGCATGTGGCCCGGCGCATGCGTGATGCAGAAGGCCGGCCTGGCGGCCATCACGATCGCCTGCGGCGTCACGCCGCAGGCCCAGAACACGGGCAGTTCGTCGTCCATCACCTCGACGGCGTCGCCGAAGTCGGGCGCGCCCAGGTCCGCGATGCCGATGAGGGCCGGGTCGCCGATGTGCACCGGCGCGCCGTGCACGCGCGGCGTGCGCGCCGTCACGAGCACCGCCTTGATCGCATCCGCGGCCTTCATCGGCCGCATCGACACCACCATCGGCCCATGGAAGGCGCCGGCGGGCACGGTGGCGATGTGGGTCTTGTACATCGCCACGTTGCGGCCCTGCTGGACGTGCCGCAAGGGGATGCCCGCCTCCATGAGGCCATGCTCGAAGGAGAAGGAACAGCCGAGCACGAAGCTCACCAGGTCGTCGCGCCACAGGGCGCGGATGTCGGGGATGCCGTCCTCGGCCAGCACGCCGTCGCGGTAGACGCGGTAGGCCGGCACATCGGTGCGGATGTCGAGGTCGTGCCCCAGGGTCGGCAGCAGCGGCACGCCCACATCGGACACCGCCAGCAAGGGGCAAGGCTTCGGGTTGGCCTGGCAGAAGCGCAGGAAGTCGGCCGCCTGCGCCGCCGGCAGGATCACGACATTGCCCTGCACGTGGGCCGGCGCCAGCCCGCTGGTGTGGGTCGTCCACTCGCCGCGGCGGATGGCCTGGCGCGCGGCCGCCGCGCTGTCGAAACGCTGCCCGGCGCTCGGGGTCGAAGAAGTCATGGCAAGGGGGTCCGGGGAAGATTCGGAAGGGGCTCAGCGGCGCTGCAGCAGCGAGCGCCTGAAGGATTCGATGTGCGACTGCACCGCCCGCGTCGCGGCCTCGGCGCTGCCCTGCGCGAGGCCGGCGATGATGTCCTGGTGCTCGGCGCTGACCTCGGCCAGATGGCCTTCGGCCGACAGCGAGATGGCCCAGAAGCGCTGCGAGCGCGCGTGCAGCACCTTGAGGATCTCGATCAGCACCTGGTTGCGCGAGGCGGCCGCCACCGCCTCGTGGAACAGGCGGTCGCAATTCATGATGCGCGTCATGTCGCGCTGGGCCACGGCGGCATCGAAGCGATCGGCCATCGCGCGGATCCCGGCGAGTTCGGCGGCCGTCATGCGCACCGCTGCCAGCTGCACGCACAGGGCTTCGTTGACCTGGCGCACGTCGATCAGGTCCAGCGCCTCGTCGATCGACAGCGGCGACACCATCACGCCCTTGCGCGGAATGATCTGCACCAGCCCCTCGGTGGACAGCCGGTGCAGCGCGTGGTTGATCGGCGTGCGGCCGAGCCCCAGCCCGTCCATCAGCGCCGCGGTGTTGAGGTAGTCGCCGGGCTTGTAGACCAGCGTCGTCAAGCGCTCCTTGAGCAGCACGTAGGCCTGCTCGTTCTGGGAGACATCCGCCACGGGCACGGCGGCCGGGGGGCGGGGCTTGCGGGGACGCGAGGTGACGGACACGGGACTTCCGGGGCAAAAGGAGGAACTGTAGCGCAGCTCAGATATTGGCATGAAATTCGCTTGGTATCACGTTAATACTGATGTGAAATTTCACAGTAACATTAAAGTCACGCTCCTGCCCTCGAACCGTTTCCGCCGCCCATGACATCCCGCTCGCCTTCCCTCAGCCGCTTCGCCGTCCCTTGCGCCGCACGGCGCCAGGCCCTGCTGGCGCAGGCGGCGCGGGAGGGCCTGCAGGGCGTGCTGGTGTTCGGACACGGCAGCAGCCTGGGCGCGGGCACGCGCTCCCATGGCGCCCTGCGCTACCTCACGCAATGGGACGGGCACGAGGCCATGTCGCTGCTGGTGTGCACCGCATCGGCGTGCACGCTTCTGGTCGGAAGCCCCTTTCTGGTGCCGCTGGCCCGGCAGCAGCACCCCGAGTTCGTGGTGATCGACGCCGCGCCCGCCACCTGGGGCGCGCGCCTGCCGGCGCTGCTGGGCGCTGCGCAAGGCGTGGCGACGGTCGGCTTCGACGACATGCCGCGGGCCGCCTGGGCGCCGCTGCAAGCCGAACTCGCGGCCTGCACGCTCCGGCCCCTCGACGGCTGGCTGGACACGGCCCGCAGCGTGCTGGACGGCGCACAGGAAGCGGCGCACCGCGAGGCGGCCACGTTGTGCGATCGCCTGTTCGAGGCCCTGGGCCCGGCGCTGCGGCGCGGCCTGCCGGCCTGGCGCATCCAGCTCGCGCTGTCGCAGTTGGCGCTCGAACACGGCGCCGACTACTGCCGCACCTGGCTGACCGCCATGCCGCAGGCCGACTATCCGCGCTACTGGAAGGAAGAGTGCCTGCGCGTCCCGCAAGCCGGCGACCAGGTGCTGTTCGGCATCATGCTGACGGTCGACGGCCACTGGGGCCACGGCATCCGCATGGGACACCGGGGCGTGCCGGGGCCGGAACTGGCGCGCCTGCATGCACGCACCTCGGCGGCGATGGCGGCCGGACTCGACGCCCTGCGCTGCGGCACGCCACTCGACGCGGTCGAGGCCGCCATGCAGGCAAGGCTGCCGATCGGCGACGGCGGCAGCACGCATTTCCGCTACGGGCACGGGCTGGGCCATTCCTACGAAGAGGCGCACGCGACCCGGGCCTTTCCGCAGTGGTTCGGCGCCGCGACGCCGGCGGCGGCCCCGGCACCGCCGGCCCGCGCCGGCATGCTGCTCGAACTGCATCCGAACCTTTTCGTGCCCGGCCTCGGCGGCGCGGCCCTCGGCGAGATGGTGCTGCTCCACGAAGACCGCGCCGAATGCCTGCTCTCCTTCCCCCGTGAACTGGCGGACTGGTCATGACCCGTCCGCCGGCCCTCTTTTCCCGTCCTTTCCCTTTTGCTTTCCCACCCAGGAGTCTTTGAAATGAAGAAGCGATTCGCCCTCTCCCTGCTGCTGGCCGCGGCCACCGGCTTCGGCGCCGCCCAGGCGCAGGAACTGCCCAAGACCTCGCTGAAGATCGTCGGCGGCCTGAGCAACCTCAGCGCCTACAACGACTACGAAAAGCCGTTCTGGCTCAAGACCATCCCCGAGCTGTCGAAGGGCCAGGTCACGGCGGACATCAAGGGCTTCAACGAGATGGGCTTGAAGGGCCCCGAACTCATGCGCCTGATGTCGCAGGGCGTGATCGAATTCGGCACCGCCACGCTGTCGTACTTCGCCAGCGACAACCCCATCAACGAAGCCATCGACCTCGCCGGCCTGGCGCCCGACGTCAAGACCGCGCGCGAGGTGACCAATGCCTTCGCGCCGGTCTACGCCAAGTTCTACGACGAGGGCTCCAACGCCAAGGTGCTGGGCTTCTCGACCTACCCCGCGCAGGTGCTGTTCTGCAATGCGCCCATCGCCGGCCTGGCCGACCTGAAGGGCAAGAAGGTCCGCACCAGCAGCCGCACGCAGGCCGAGTTCGTCGAGGCCCTGGGCGGCACGGGCGTCACCATGGCCTTCGGCGAAGTGGTGCCGGCGCTGCAGAACAAGGTGGTCGATTGCGCCATCACCGGTTCGCTGTCGGGCTACTCGGCCAAATGGTACGAGGTGTCGACCCACCTGGTCGCGCTGCCGATCAACTGGAACCAGCAGGTCCACGCGGTCAACAAGAAGACCTGGAACAACCTCAAGCCCGAAGTCCGCGCCTTCCTCGAGACCAACGTCAGGAAGTTGACCGACGACATCTGGAAGGCCGCCGCCGAACAGACCCAGCAGGGCTACGACTGCAACACCGGCGCCGCTGCCTGCACGCTGCCGGTCAAGGGCAAGATGACCCTGGTGACGCCGAGCGCGGCCGACAAGGTGCTGCTGAAGAAGGTGCTCGACGAGAGCGTGCTGCCGAAGTGGGCCGCCCGCTGCTCGGCCGCCTGCGTGACGAGCTTCAACGACACGATCGGCAAGGTCGTGGGCCTGACCGCACGGAAGTAAGCCGAGCATGCAAGGCGTAGATTCCTCATTGCAGGCCGACCGCTTCGCGGGCCTGGGGCGCATCCTGCGCAGCGCCGAAGCGCTGTCGCTGGGCGCCGTCTGGGTCGGCGGCGCGCTGACCATCGGCAGCGTGCTGCTCATTTCCTTCGACGTGCTGGCGCGCAAGTTCCTGGGCTTCACCACCGGCGGGGCGGACGAGCTGTCGAGCTACGCCTTCGCCATCAGCACGTCGTGGGCGCTGGCCTTCGCCACGCTGCAGCGCGCCAACGTGCGCGTCGACGTGCTCTATGCGCTGCTGCCCACGCGCCTGTCGGCGGTGCTCGACTGGGTGTCGCTGGTGGCGCTGGGCGTGTTCATGGCCTTCCTGACCTGGTATGCCTACGACGTGGTCGGCACCTCGTGGGCCCAGAAGTCGACCGCCAACACCACGCTCGCCACGCCGCTGTGGATCCCGCAGGGCCTGTGGCTGCTCGGGCTCGGCTGGATGTGCATCGTGCTCGCCGTGATGCTGCTGCGCGCCTCGCTGGCACTCGTCACGGGTGACATCGCACGCGTCAAGGCGCTGTGCGGCGTGCGCTCCGCGCAGGAAGAGGCCGACGAGGAAGCCGCCACCGGCGAGCGTCTGGTCCGGGAGGCATCGGCATGATCGCGACCGCTCTCGTCCTGCTGCTGGTGCTCATCGGCATCAGCATCCCCGTGGGCGCCGCGCTCGGCGTCCTCGGCCTCGTCCTCGATCCGCTGTACTCCATGCTGCCGCTGTCGCGCGCGCTGGGCGAGCTGTCCTGGAGCGCCAACAACGAGTTCCTGATGGTGGCGATCCCGCTGTTCATCATGCTCGGCGAGGTGCTGCTGCGGGCCGGCTTCGCCGAACGCATGTACGGCGCGATGAGCCTGTGGCTCTCGTGGCTGCCGGGCGGCCTGATGCACGCCAACATCGGCGCGTCCACGCTGTTCTCGGCCACCTCGGGCTCCAGCGTCGCCACGGCGGCGACGGTCGGCACGGTGGCCATCCCGCAGATCAAGCGCTATGGCTACAACGAGCCGCTGTTCCTCGGCAGCCTGGCCGCCGGCGGCACGCTGGGCATCCTGATCCCGCCCTCGATCAACCTGGTGATCTACGGCGTGCTGACCAACTCGTCGGTGCCCAAGCTGTACCTGGCCGGCATCATCCCCGGCTTCGCGATGGCGGCGCTGTTCATGCTGATGATCATCGTGGCCTGCGTGATCAAGCCGTCGTGGGGCGGCAAGAAGATCCACGCCAGCTGGGGCCAGCGCCTCGCGAGCCTGGTGCACCTGGCACCGCCGATGGGCATCTTCCTGCTGGTGGTGGGTTCGATCTACGCCGGCCTGGCGACGCCGACCGAAGCCGCGGCGCTGGGCGTGCTGGGAGCCTTCATCCTGGCCGCCTGCTACGGCAAGCTGACCTGGTCCATGCTGCGCGAGTCGATCGAAGGCACGATGCGCTCGACCGCGATGATCATGCTGATCGTCATCGCCGCCAGCTTCCTGAACTTCGTGATGTCGGCCACCGGCCTGACCACCGCGCTGACCAGCTCGATCCAGGGCCTGGGCCTGTCGCCGGGCTGGATGCTGCTGGTGGTGGTGGTGTTCTACCTGGTGCTCGGCTGCTTCATGGAGACGCTGTCGATGATGATCACGACGATCCCGATCGTCGCGCCCATCATGATCGCGCTGGGCTACGACCCGATCTGGCTGGGCATCGTGATCATCGTGCTGGTCGAGGCCGCGCTGATCACGCCGCCGGTGGGCCTGAACCTCTTCGTCGTGCAGAGCCTGCGCAAGTCCGGCTCCATGACGGCGGTCATCGTCGGCTCCCTGCCCTTCGTGTTCGCGATGTTCCTGATGCTGATCCTGCTGGCGGCGTTCCCGGGCCTGGCCCTGTGGCTGCCGCAGCTGTTCGGCTGATCGCCTCGCCGCACTTTCCATTGCGCCGGTCGAGCGCCGCATCCGCGGCGGCCGGCGCCCTTCCCCTCTCCCGAAGATCCCCATGAAACTTGAATTCCGCATCGAAGCGAAGAACGGCGCACGCACCGCCACCGTCGACATCTCCAACGTGGTGGTGGCGGGCTGGGCCGGCCGCGACCACGCCGCCATCGAGCACCACATCGAAGAGCTGGCCGCCATCGGCGTGCCGCGCCCCAGCGCCGTGCCGCTCTACTACCGCATCGCCGACAACCAGCTGACGCAGGCCGAGCACGTGCAGGCCGTGGGCCCGCATTCCTCGGGCGAGGTCGAGGCCTTCGTGTTCGATGTCGACGGCGAGCTGATGGTCAGCATCGCGTCGGACCACACCGACCGCAAGCTCGAGTCGCACAGCGTCGCGCTCTCCAAGCAGCTCTGCATCAAGCCGGTGGCGACCGCTGCCTGGCGCTATGCCGAGGTGGCGGATCACTGGGACGAACTGATCATCCGCTCGACCATCGAAGAGAACGGCCAGCGCGTGGCCTACCAGGAAGGCCCGCTCGCCACGCTGCGCACGCCGCCCGACCTGATCGCGGGCTACACCGCCGGCGCGTCGACGCTGCCCGCCGGCACCGGCATGACCTGCGGCACCGTGGCCGTGCAAGGCGGCATCCGCCCCGCGCAGGTCTTCGAGATGGAACTGCACGACCCCAGGCTGGGCCGCTCGCTGCATCATCGCTACGTCGTCGAGATCCTGCCGGAAATCGCCTGACGCCTTCGCCACTCCTTTCCAGAGACCCGCCCCATGACCGACGCCACATCGACCCTGAAACTGGAGGCCGCCCTGGCCGAGATCGCCCGCCTGGGCGACGAAGGCACGCGCATCTTCACGCGCCTCTATGCCGACGAGGCGCGCGACGCGGCGCGGGCCGCCGACGCCCGCCAGCGCGCGGGCCGCACGCTCGGCCCGCTGGACGGCCGGCTGGTGTCCATCAAGGACCTGTTCGACGTGGCGGGCGAAGCCACCACCGCCGGCTCCGTCGTGCGGCGTGAGGCGGCACCGGCCGCCCAGGATGCGTCGGTCGTGCGCCGGCTGCGCGCCGCGGGCGCGGTCATCGTCGGCAAGACCAACATGACGGAGTTCGCCTTCTCGGGCGTGGGCATCAACCCGCACTACGGCACGCCGGGCAATGCGCACGACGTGACGCGCATCCCGGGCGGCTCGTCCTCGGGCGCCGGGGTGTCGGCCGGGCGCGGCCTCGTCGAATTCGCCATCGGCTCGGACACCGGCGGCTCGGTGCGCATTCCGTCGGCGCTGAACGGCCTGGTCGGCTTCAAGCCGACGCAGGCACGGGTGAGCCGCGAAGGTGCCTACCCCCTGTCGTACACGCTCGACACCGTCGGGCCGCTGTGCCACAGCGTGGCCGACGCCGCCGCGGCCGACGCGGTGCTCGCCGGCCAGGACGCGACGCCGCTCGAAGCCCGCAGCACGCGCGGCCTGCGCGTGGGCGTGCCGCGCGGCCTGCTCTTCACGCAGGCGCAGGACGAGGTGCTGACGGCCTTCGAGCAGGCGCTGGGCGCACTCTCGCAGGCGGGCGCGCAGGTGCGCGACGAAGCGCTCGACGACCTGCTGGGCGAACCCTTCCGCCTGCAGGAACGCGGCACCCTGATCGCCGCCGAAGCCGCCTGGATCCACCAGGCCACGGTGGCGGCACAGGCCGAGGCCTACGACCCGATCGTGCTCTCGCGCATCCGCAAGGGCCAGGGCATCGACGCGGCCAGCTACGTGGGCCTGCAGCAGGCCCGCGCCGCGCTGCTGCCGCGGCTCGACGCGCGCCTGGCCGACCTCGACGTGCTGGTGCTGCCGACGGTGCCGGTGCTCGCGCCGCGCATCACCGACGTGCAGACCGAAGAGGCCTTCATGAAGATCAACGGCCTGTTGCTGCGCAACCCCTCGGTCTTCAACTTCTACGACCTGCCGGCGCTGTCGCTGCCGCTGCCGGTGGCGGGCGGGCTGCCGGTGGGCCTGATGGTCGTCGGCCGGCGCGGGCGCGACCGCGAGCTGCTGGCCGTGGGCGCCGCCATCGAGCGCGCGCTGGCCGCGGGCCGCTGATCCGGCTCAGTCGACGCGCCCGCCCTGGAACTGCGCCGAGACGAAGGCCCAGACCAGGCGCGAGGCATCGGGCCCGCTCGCGTCGCTGAAGGCCTGGCTCGCCAGGCCGCCGCTCCAGGCGTGGCCCAGGCCGGCGATCTCGCACAGCCGCACCAGCGTGCGGCCGTCGCGCGCGTAGTCGGTGATGCGCATGGGGCGGCGCTGGCCGCGCTGCAGCGTGCGTTCGACGCCCGAGGTCGCACCGGTCGCCGTGGCCCACACCGCGGCCGTGGCATGGGCATTGCCCGCGCTCACCACCGTGTCGCCATCGCCGTGCAGCACCAGCAGCGGCGGCAGATGCGCGCCCACCGCGGCCGCGCCGAGCGCCTTGCCCACGGCCGTGACCGACACCACCGGCGTGCGGCGCCCGCGCATCGCGCCCAGCGCCGTGGCCGAGGACTGGGCCGCGCCCGGCGCCACACCCGAATGCATGGCGACGGCCTTGAAGCGCGCCGGGAAATGCGTGGCCATCAGCACCGCCATGCTGGCACCGGCCGACAGGCCCGCGACGGCGATGCGCTCGCGGTCCACCGGATGGAACAGGCAGACCTGGTCGACCGCGGCCATCAGGGTCACGGCTTCGGCCCGGGCCTTGCCCGAGCGGGTGTCGTACCAGTTCCAGCAGCCCTGCGGGTTCGCCATGCGGTCCTGCTCGGGGTAGAGCACCAGGAAGCGTTCGCGCGTGGCGAGCCGGTTCATGCGGGTGCTGGCGGCGAAGTCGCGGCCGGTCTGGCCGCAGCCGTGCAGCATGACCAGCAGCGGGATCTTCTCGCCGGGCGCGAGCTGCAGGCCGGGCGGCCGGTAGAGGTGGTAGCGCCGCGCGCCGGCCGGGCCCACCGCCAGGCCCGCGAGCCAGTCGCCGGGGCCGGGCGGCGGCTTGTTCTGCTGCTCGGCGGCGTGCTGCAGCCGGGCCGCCATCTTCTTGCCCGTGCCCAGCGTGGCCTGGGTGAGCGCCTTCAGGTTGCGGGTGTAGGCACGCGTCAGCGCAGAGGAGGTGGAGCGTCGGGCCATGGGCGCACGGTAGCAGCTTCCACGCGCGCCGGGTCGTCTACCCTGTTCCGGCTCAGTAGCGCTCGGGCACGTACATGGACGCCGGCACCGGCTGGCGCAGGTAGTCGGGGTTGCGCACGCGGGCCGGCAGATCGACCGGTGCATGCAGCACCTCGCGGTAGGGCAGCTGGTCGAGCAGGTGGGCGATGCAGTTCAGCCGCGCCTTCTTCTTGTCGACCGCCTGCACCACCCACCAGGGTGCCTCGGGGATGTGGGTGCGTTCCAGCATCGTTTCCTTGGCCTTGGTGTATTCCTCCCAGCGGCGGCGGCTTTCCAGGTCCATCGGGCTCAGCTTCCATTGCTTGAGCGGGTCGTGGATGCGGCCCAGGAAGCGCAGGTGCTGCTCGTCGTCGGTGATCGAGAACCAGTACTTGATCAGCGTGATGCCCGAGCGCACCAGCATGCGCTCGAAGTCGGGCACGGTGCGGAAGAACTCCTCGTACTCGTCGTCGGTGCAGAAGCCCATCACATGCTCGACGCCGGCGCGGTTGTACCAGCTGCGGTCGAACAGCACCATCTCGCCGGCGGCCGGCAGGTGGGCCACGTAGCGCTGGAAATACCACTGGGTGCGCTCGCGGTCGTTGGGCGCGGGCAGCGCGGCGACCCGGGCCACGCGCGGGTTCAGCCGCTGGGTGATGCGCTTGATCACGCCGCCCTTGCCGGCCGCGTCGCGACCCTCGAACAGGATCACCACCTTCTGCTTGCTGTGCTGCACCCAGTCCTGCAGCTTGACCAGCTCGCCCTGGAGGCGGAACAGCTCGCGGAAATAGGCGGCGCGGGCCGCCTTGTCGATGCCGACGGGCGCGCCGTCCTCGTCGACGTTGCGGTCCTCGATCTCGAGCTCCAGCTCCTCGTCGTAGCTGTCGACCAGGTCGCGGGCGATGCGGCGCATCAGGTCTTCGTGGTCGGGGTGGGCCGGGGCGTTGAGGGGAGGCAGGGACATGGCGTGGGCTCTGAAGGAGGTGAAGGGATGCTGACGAGCCGTTGTGACGGCGACATGACACTTTCCCGACACTGACATGGCGTTGTCACATTGGCGCGCAAGCATCGGCCTCTCCTCCTTGTCCGACATGCGCTCTTGACCATGACAACGCCCGGCACCGGCCCGGCCGCCCTGCCCTCCGCCCCCGACGACGCCGGCCTGATCTGCGCCTACCTGTTCGACGGCCCGGACGGCGGCGGCGCGGCGCGCGCGGTCGACGCGGCCGAGGCCGCGCAGTGGCTGGCCGGCGAGAAAACGCCGGCGGCCTTCCTCTGGCTGCACTTCAACCTGAACCACACCCAGGCCGAGCGCTGGATGCTGCGCCACGCCGGCCTGAGCGACACCTTCTACGAGACGCTCAAGGACGGCACCCATTCGACCCGGATCGAGCGCGACGAGGACGCGCTGATCGCGGTGGTGAACGACGTGCACTTCGACTTCGGCTTCGAGCCCTCGGACATCGCCACGCTCTGGGCCAGCGTCGGCCCCCAGCTGGTGGTCACGGCCCGCACCCAGCCGCTGCGCACGGTGGACGCGCTGCGCACCGCGGTGCGCAACGGCCAGTCGCCGCGCTCCAGCGTGGCGCTGCTGGAACAGCTGATGCGCACCCAGGCCGACGGGCTGGTCGACATCGTGCGCGGCGTGACCACCCGCATCGACGGCGTCGAGGACGAACTGCTCAGCGGCCGGCTCGACCACAAGCGCGCCCGCCTGGGCGTGCTGCGCCGGCTGCTGGTGCGGCTACAGCGGCTGCTGGCGCCCGAGCCGGCCTCGCTGTTCCGGCTGCTGCAGCACCCGCCGGCCTGGATGGCCGAGGACGACGTGCAGGAGCTGCGCGGCGCGACCGAGGAGTTCTCGGTGGTGCTGCGCGACATGCAGGGGCTGCAGGAACGCATCAAGCTGCTGCAGGAGGAGATCGCGGCCAGCGTCAACGAGGACAACGGCCGCAGCCTGTTCGTGCTGACGGTGGTGACCGTGCTGGCGCTGCCGATCAACATCCTGGCCGGCCTGTTCGGCATGAACGTGGGCGGCATCCCGCTGGCCGACCATCCGCACGGCTTCTGGATCGTGGTGACCATCGTGCTCGGCTTCACCGTCGTGGCGGCCTGGCTGGCGCTGCGCCGCAAGGACGGCTGAGGCGCGCGGCCGGAGCGCCGCGCAGGGTTGTCGCGGGCGTGCCCGGCGGCCTTTGAAACGAAGGCCTAAAATCGTGGCGTGCCTTCCATCCTCAACGCCGACCTGCACTGCCACTCCGTGGTGTCCGACGGCACGCTCACGCCCGAAGCGCTGGCCGAACGGGCGGCCGCCAACGGCGTCGAGCTCTGGGCCCTGACCGACCACGACGAGATCGGCGGCCAGCACCGCGCCATCGCCGCGGCCCGGGCCCACGGCATGAAATACCTGACCGGCGCCGAGATCTCGGTGACCTTCGCCGGCGAGACCGTGCACATCGTCGGCCTGGGCTTCGACCCCGACGACGCCGGCCTGCGCGCCGGGCTGCAGGCCACGCGCGGCGGGCGCGGCGTCCGGGCGCAGGAGATGTCCGAAGGGCTGGCCAAGGTCGGCATCCTCGGCGCCTACGAGGGCGCGCTGCGCTTCGTGGGCAACCCCGAACTGATCTCGCGCACGCATTTCGCGCGCTTCCTGGTCGAGAGCGGCGTCTGCAAGGACACGCCCGAGGTGTTCCGCAAGTACCTGACCGAAGGCAAGCCCGGCTACGTGCCGCACCGCTGGGCCACGCTCAAGGACGCGGTGCGCTGGATCACCGAGGCCGGCGGCATCGCGGTGGTCGCGCACCCCGGCCGTTACAACTTCACGGCCAACGAGGAGCATGCGCTCTTCACCGAGTTCCAGGCCCACGGCGGCCGCGCGATCGAGGTCGTGACCGGCAGCCATGCGCCGGCCGAATACGTCGAGTACGCCGAGAAGGCGATCGAATACGGCTTTGCCGCCTCGCGCGGCAGCGACTTCCACAGCCCCGACGAGAGCCACATGGACCTGGGCAAGCTGCCCTGGCTGCCCGGCACGCTGACCCCGGTCTGGGAACTGCTCGAAGACCGCATTCAGTGAGCGCCGCGCAGGAAGACGCCGCGGCGCACACCCCCTCGCGCCCCACCCGCGACCTGGCCTCGGAGCGCATCCTCGCGGGCATCGGCCTGGTGATGGTCGCGGTGGCCTGTTTCGCCACGCTGGACACCGCCACCAAGATCTCGATCACCGCGGTGCCGATCCTGATGGGCGTCTGGTTCCGCTACGCCTTCCAGGCGGTGGCGACCACGCTGGTGCTGCTGCCGCGCCACGGCACCGCGCTGCTGCGCACCCGCCACCCGAAGTACCACGCGCTGCGCGGCGCACTGCTGCTCACGACCAGCATCTTCGCCTTCTTCAGCCTGCGCTACATGCCGCTGGCCGAGTTCACTTCCATCGTGCTGATCGCGCCGCTGGCGGTCACGCTGCTGGCCGCCACGGTGCTCAAGGAGCAGGTGTCGGTGCTGCGCTGGACGCTGGTGGCGGGCGGCTTCCTGGGCACGCTGGTGATCCTGCGCCCGGGCGGCGGCGCCTTCAACTGGGCGGTGCTGCTGCCGCTGGGGCTGGTGGCGAGCAACGCCTGCTTCCAGGTGCTGACCAGCAAGCTGGCGCAGACCGAGAACCCGCTGACCATGCACTTCTACACCGGCTGGGTCGGCACGCTGCTGGCGTCGGTGGCGCTGCCCTTCGTCTGGCAGGCCCTGCCCTCGTGGCACTGGTGGGCGCTGCTGGGCCTGATGGGGCTGACCGGCACGGTCGGGCATTTCATGCTGATCCTGGCCTACCAGCGCGCACCGGCCTCCACGCTCACCCCCTATCTCTATGCCCAGATCGCCTTCGCGATGCTGGGTGGCTGGCTCATGTTCTCGCAGGTGCCCGACGCGGTGTCGCTGGTCGGCATGGGCATGATCGCCATCTGCGGCGCGGCCGGCGCCTGGCTGACGGTGCGCGAGCGCCGTGTCCCGATCGAACCAGTGGAAGGCTGACCCCATGGCGCAATTCTTCGAAGTCCATCCCGAAAATCCACAGCAACGCCTGCTCAAGCAGGCCGTGGCGCTGCTCGAGCGCGGCGAGGTGATCGCGGTGCCGACCGACTCCAGCTACGCACTGGCCTGCCACCTGGACGACAAGGACGCGGTCGATCGGCTGCGCCGGATCCGCCAGGTCGACGACAAGCACCACCTGACGCTGCTGTGCCGCGACCTGAGCGAACTGGCCAACTACGCCAAGGTCGACAACAAGCAGTACCGGCTGCTCAAGGCCGCGACGCCCGGGCCCTACACCTTCCTGCTCGAGGCGACCAAGGAAGTGCCGCGCCGGGTGAGCCATCCGCAGCGCAAGACCATCGGCCTGCGCGTGCCCGACCACAAGGTGCTGGGCGAGCTGCTCGCGCTGCACGGCGCGCCGCTGCTCGCGACCACGCTGATCCCGCCGGGCGAGACCGAGCCGCTGAACGACGCCCAGCAGATCCGCGAGCGCTTCGAGAAGCAGATCGGCGCGGTGATCGACGCCGGCGCCTGCGCCTCCGAACCGACCACCGTGGTCGACCTCACGCCCATGGGCACGGGCGACGATCCGGTGGTGGTGCGCCAGGGCCGGGGGCCGGTGGCGGTGCTGGGCCTGTGAGGCACGGCCGGGCCGGCCAGCGCGTCGGGAGCGTCTGAGACAATCGCCCGGTGGATATCTCCAATCTCGTTCAAACCGTCCTGATCTATGCCTTGCCGGTGGTCTTCGCGATCACCGTGCACGAAGCGGCCCACGGCTATGCGGCCCGGCATTTCGGCGACGACACGGCCTATGTGCTCGGCCGCGTGACGCTCAACCCGCTCAAGCACATCGACCCGGTCGGCACCATCCTGATGCCGCTGATGCTGTATTTCGCGACCTCGGGCGCCTTCCTGTTCGGCTATGCCAAGCCGGTGCCGGTGCGCTTCGGCCACCTGCGCAACCCCAAGCGCGACATGATCTGGGTCGCGCTGGCCGGGCCGGCCTCCAACTTTGTGATGGCCATCGGCTGGGCGCTGCTGCTGGTCGGCCTGCTGGCCGCGGGCATCGACGAGACCTTCTTCCTCAAGATGGCGCAGGGCGGCGTGCTGGTCAACCTGGTGATGTGGGCCTTCAACCTGTTCCCGCTGCCGCCGCTCGACGGCGGCCGCGTGCTGGCCGGCCTGCTGCCGCGCGGCGGCGCCCAGACCCTGCTGATCCGCATCGAGCCCTACGGCTTCTTCATCGTGATGGCGCTGGTGCTGGCGGGTATCGTCAGCACCTGGTGGCTGCAGCCGCTCATGGCCTTCGGCTCGCAGGCCATCGGCCTGCTGATCTCGCCGCTCACCGCGCTGTTGCGCTAAGCCCGATTCGTTTCCCGTCATGACCACCTCCTCCGCTCCTTCCGCCACCCTCCGCGTCCTCACCGGCATCACGACCAGCGGCACGCCGCACCTGGGCAACTACGTGGGCTCGGTGCGCCACTCGGTGCGCTTCAGCCGCCGGGCCGACGTGCAGAGCTTCTACTTCCTGGCCGACTACCACTCGCTGATCAAGGTCGACGACCCGGCCCGCATCCAGCGCTCGACGCTGGAGATCGCCGCCACCTGGCTGGCCTGCGGCCTGGACCCCGAGCGCGTGACCTTCTACCGCCAGTCGGACATCCCCGAGATCCCCGAACTCAGCTGGTTCCTTACCTGCGTCACCGGCAAGGGCCTGCTCAACCGCGCCCATGCCTACAAGGCCTCGGTCGACAAGAACACCGCCAAGGGCGAGGACCCGGACGCCGACGTGAGCGCCGGCCTGTTCATGTACCCGGTGCTGATGGGCGCGGACATCCTGATGTTCAACGCCCACAAGGTGCCGGTGGGCCGCGACCAGGTCCAGCACATCGAGATGGCGCGCGACATGGCGCAGCGCTTCAACCACCTCTACGGCGACCATTTCACGCTGCCCGAGGCCGACATCGACGAGGCGGTGGCCACGCTGCCCGGCCTCGACGGCCGCAAGATGAGCAAGAGCTACGACAACACGATCCCGCTGTTCACGCCGCGCGCCCAGCTGCAGAAGCTCATCGGCAGCATCGTGACCGACTCGCGCGCGCCCGGCGAGCCCAAGGACACCGAGGGCTCGGCGCTGTTCCAGATCTACCAGGCCTTCGCCGACGCCGAGGAGACCGAGGCCCTGCGCCGCGCCTTCGCCGACGGCATCGCCTGGAGCGAGGCCAAGCAGACCGTGTTCGAGCGCATCGACCGCGAGATCGCGCCGCTGCGCGCGCGCTACGAGGAACTGATCAACGACCCCGCGCAGATCGAGCGCATCCTGCTGGCCGGCGCCGAGAAGGCGCGTGCGCTGTCGCGCCCCTTCATCGGCCGGCTGCGCCACGCGGTGGGCCTGCGCAAGCTCGAGACACCGGCCACGACCACCGCCCCGAAGGCCGCCAGGACCGCCAAGCCCAGCTTCAAGCAGTACCGCGAGAGCGACGGCCGTTTCTACTTCAAGCTGCTCGACGCCGACGGCACGCTGCTGCTGCAGAGCCGCGCCTTCGCCTCTCCCCAGGAAGCCGGCCGGGCCATCGGCACGCTGCAGGCCGAGCGCGGCGCCGCGCTGGCCGCACTCGCCGAACAGCTGGAACCGGTTGACAATGCGGGCTTGCGTGCGGCGACGGACGCATTGGAGGTGCTGGCCCGACTGGCCAGCGGTGGTTAAACCAAGAATCAACGCGAGAGACCGCCACCCTAGGCTGCGCGTGCACAAAGAAAGCAAACCATGAGCATTTACGTCATCGACGATCATCCCCTGATGCGCGACGCCATCGTGATGGTGCTGCGCCGCCTCCGGCCCGCCGAGAACATCGTCGAGCTGGAACGGCTCGACAAGCTGACCAACGCGGTCAAGCAGCACGGCATGCCCGATCTGTTCTGCCTGGACCTGAAGCTGCCCGACACCACCGGCTGCTCGGGCGTGATCGCGGTCAAGCAGATCTACCCCGACGTGCCGATCGCCGTGTACTCGGCCTCGCCGGCCGCCGACATGGAAGAGGCCTGCATCGAGGCCGGCGCCGACACCTACATCGAGAAGTCGGCCAGCTCGGCCGAACTGACCGCGGTGCTGCGCGGCCTGCTGATGGCCGACGCCGAGGCCGAGGAGTCGCTGGCCGCCTCCACCAGCAGCAAGCTGTCCAAGCGCCAGACCCAGCTGATCGCGATGCTCGACAAGGGCATGAGCAACCGCGACATCGCGGCCGAGCTGGAGATCAGCGAACACACGGTCAAGGTGCACCTGTGGCGCCTGTTCCGCCGCCTGGGTGTGAAGAGCCGGACCCAGGCGCTGCACCATGCGCGCAACCATGGGTTGTTGTCCACTTCGGGGTCTTGACCCACCCCCGAAGGCGGGGCGCGCACTTCGTGTCGCTTCCGCCCTCCCCCTCGAGGGGGCGACACCGGCGGCCCGGCGGAGCCGGTGCACTTGGCTCTCCCCCGAAGGCGGCGCGCACTGCGTGTCGCTTCGCCCTCCCCCTCCGGGGGCGACACCGGCAGCCCGGCGAAGCCGGTTCTGCGGTGTCCCTGGAACTGAAAATGCCCTCTGTCGAGGGCATTTTTGTTTCTATTCGGCCTTCTTAGCCGACCGCGCCGGAGATCCGGGTCTGGGCCTGGGACTCGTCGGCGTCGTTGAGGGCCACGCGGAACACGCTGCCGCGGCCGAGGCGGGAGCGGACGCTCACGGGGTGGCCCAGCGCGTGGGACAGTCGGGCCACGATGGCCAGGCCGAGGCCGAAGCCGTCGGAGGTGCCGGCGTGGTCGGCCACCTTGTAGAACTCCAGAAAGACGTCGCGCAGGTGCTCGCGCGCGATGCCGATACCGGTGTCCCACACCTCGACCCGCAGGCCGTCGGGGGTCTGGCGCGACGCGAGCAGGATGCCGCCTTCGCTGGTGTACTTGATGGCGTTGGCCAGCAGGTTGCCGATCATGCGGCGCACCCGGATCGGGTCGGTCAGCACCGTGCCGCGGCTCACATGCACCCGGAAGCGCAGGCCCTTGGCCTCGGCCACCGGGCGGTACTGCAGCTCCAGGTCGTGCAGCAGCTGCCCGACGTCGACGCGCTCGATGTGCAGCCGCACCTGGCCCGAGTCGATGCGCGCGAGGTCGAACAGCGAGTCGAAGAGCGCGTTCACCGCATGGGTCGCGCGCACGATCTTCGGCGCGATCTCCTGCACCAGCTCCGGTTCGTTGCGCAGCCAGTCGGCGTACAGCGAGAGCGCCAGCACCGGCTGGCGCATGTCGTGCGCGGCGCTGGCCAGGAAGCGGTTCTTCATGGCCACGGCCGAGACCGCGGCCTGGCGCTGCTGGGTCAGCGAATTGATCAGGATGTGGTTGTGGAACAGCAGCTCGAAGCTGTTGCGCGCGGTCTCGTGGATGCGGCGCCCGGCCCGCAGCAGCAGCCACCAGTGCAGCACCGGCAGCAGCAGGAAGCCGTAGTGGAAGTGCGGCCGCTGGAAGTTCATCTCGACCACGCGGAAGGCCACCGCGCTCATCATCGTGATGAACAGCACGTTGACGTAGCGGCGCAGCAGCGGCGGGTAGAGCGCCAGCCCGTTGAGCGGGAAGGTGGCCACGCCGGCCACGATGAGCCAGCTCATGAACTGGTTCACGATCGGCGTGCGCTCGAAGAAGATCAGGATCGACAGGCCCCAGGCGAAGGCGCTGGTGCCCCACAGCCAGCGGTAGCGGTCGACGAATTCCTGCTGCGAGACCGAGTCCTTGTCGGCGTAGTCGCGCATGTAGCGGCGCTCGCCCCAGACGCGGCAGCCGGTGGCGGCGATGCCGATCGCGAGCCAGACGAAGAGCTGCCATTGCGGCACGTGGCCCCAGCTCAGGCCGATCATGGCCGGCATGAGCGCGGCCGCCAGCAGGTAGGAACCGCGGGCCGCGCGCATCAGGCTGCGGATGAGCTCGCCGCGCACCCACGGCTCGGCTTCGTCCACTGTCGCGGGGGCCGGCGTCAGACTCGCGAAGGACGAGTTGCCGAGACCCACGAACGACGAATTACCCTTCATGGCTCACACCCTCTGTCTGTCTGACTGGCCCTTGAGAAATGCCCCTTGCGGAGGGCCTGGCGTGGCGAGATTCTAGGGGCAGCGGGTCGCTTCGCAGGTCGCATGATCTTCGGGCGATCGCCGCGCGGCTCAAGGACCGTCGCCGGAGCCGGCCGGCAGCCCCGCCAGCTGGCGTGCGATGGCGATGAAATGCCCCAGCGCGGGGGTCATGCGATCGGCCCGCCAGACCAGCCGCAGCTCCAGCGGCGGCGGCGGGTCGGCCCAGACCAGCGGGCGGAACACCACGTCCCGGCTGACCGTGTGGTGCTGGACCCAGCCCGCCACCAGCGCCAGCCCCAGGCCGGCCCGCACCATCGAGATCATGGTGTGCGGCTGCGACACCGACTGCGTGACCTCGGGCGCCACGCCGTGGGTCGAGAAGCTGCGCCAGACGAGGTCATGGTAGTAGCGCGCGTCGTCCGGATCGTGGTCGATGAAGGGCTCGCGGTCGAAGGCCGCGATGTCCAGCGCCTCGCGCTGCGCCAGCGGATGGGCCGCGGGCAGCGCCGCGACCAGCGTGTCGCGCGCCATCGTGAGCTGCGCATAACCCTGGGCCGCCGGGATCGGCCGCGCCAGGCAAGCGTCGAGCAACCCCTGTTCCAGCTGCGCCAGCTGCGCGCTGCTGACCATCTCCTTGAGCTGCAGCGACACGCCCGGGTTGACCGAGCGGAAGTCGCGCAGCAGCGCCGGCAGCAGCTCGAAGGCCGCGGCCACGGTGAAGCCCAGCGACACATGGCCGACCTCGCCCTGGGCCGCCAGCCGCGCCACCCGCCGGCCGTCCGCCGCCAGCCGCAGCACGCCGCGCGCGTGCTCCAGGAAGGCCGCGCCCGCCACGGTGAGCCGCACGGTGCGGCTGTTGCGGTCGACCAGCCGCACATCCAGCGCTTCCTCGAGCAGGCGCAGCTGCCGGCTCAGCGGCGGCTGCGTCATGTGCAGGCGTTCGGCGGCGTGGCCGAAGTGCAGCTCCTCGGCGATCGCGACGAAGCAGCGCAGCTGGTGAATCTCGAACATATCCATCCAACCCTTGAATCAATCAATACAAAAATTGTACTTCTCTTGAATCAATCGACATTGAAGAATGCGGGACCTTTTCAGCAGCCTCCCCTCTTTTCCATGCCCCACAACACCTTCAAGCAAGCCATCGCCAAGTTCGAGCCCCGGATCGGCCTGTGGCTGTCCCTGGCCCACCACTACACCGCCGAGATCTGCGCCTCGGCCGGGTTCCAGTGGGTGCTGATCGACGGCGAGCACGGCCCCGGCGACCTGCCCGGCACGCTGCGCCAGCTGCAGGCGCTCGCGGCCTACCCTGCCCATCCGGTGGTGCGTCTGCCGCAGGGCGACGCCACCTTGATCAAGCAGTACCTGGACATCGGCGCCCAGACGCTGCTCATCCCGATGGTCAACAGCGCGGCCCAGGCCGAAGACCTGGTGTCGGCCATGCGCTACCCGCCCCAGGGCCGGCGCGGCGTGGGCGGCGGGCTGGTGCGCGCCACCGGCTGGGGGCTGGACGCGCCCTACATCCACACGGCGAACGAACAGGTCTGCCTGCTGGTGCAGATCGAGACCGGCGCGGCGCTCGCGGCGCTCGACGAGATCTGCGCGGTCGACGGCGTGGACGGCATCTTCCTGGGCCCGGCCGACCTGGCGGCCGACCTCGGCTTCCCGGGCCAGCCCACGCATCCCGAGGTGCAGGCCGCGGTGGACGCGGCCATGAAGCGCGCCATCGCGCTGGGCAAGCCGGTGGGCACCGTCACCGGCGACCCGGTGCTCGCGCGCCACTACTTCGAACTCGGCGCCAGCTTCGTGGCCGTGGGCGGCGACACCACGCTGCTCGCGAGCGGCTCGCGCCGCCTGGCCAGCGATTTCGGCCTGCAGCCGCACCGGCCCTGAGCCCTTCCCATTCCACCAAAGACAGGAGACAAACCCGATGAAGAAACTGACCCGCCGACTGCTCGGCACCTGGCTGGCCTGCACCGTGACGCTGGCCGCGGCGGCCCCCGACCAGACCGCCCTCACCATCGTCATTCCGTACCCGCCGGGCGCCATGGGCGACGCGGTGGCGCGGCTGGCCGCCCAGGCCATGACCCAGGAACAGGGCCGGCCCGTGGTGGTCGAGAACCGGCCCGGCGCCAACGGCGTGATCGGCCTGCAGGCCATCTCCCGCGCCAGGCCCGACGGCAACACCATCGGCCTGGTCACCTCGAGCGCGCTGACCATCAATCCCTCGATCTACAAGGACATGAAGGTCGACACGGTCAAGGACCTCACGCCGCTGACGCTGGCGATGTCGCTGCCCAACGTGCTGGTGGTGAATCCCGCGGTGCCCGCCCGCACCATGGCCGAGCTGCTCGCCCACATCAAGGCCAACCCGGGCAAGGTGTCGTACGCCTCGATGGGCAACGGCTCCAGCGGCCACCTCAACGGCGAGCTGCTGCAGAGCGCGACCGGCACCCAGCTGATCCACGTGCCCTACAAGGGCGGCGGCCTGGTGCTGCAGGGCCTGCTGGGCGGCCAGGTGGACATGGCCTTCGAGAACATCTCCAACGCGCTGCCGCACATCCAGGCCGGCAAGCTGCGCGCGCTCGCGATCACCACCGCCACCGCATCGCCCAAGCTGCCCGACGTGCCGCCGATCGCCAACACCGTGCCGGGCTTCCAGGACCGGGTCTGGTTCGCCTACATCGGCCCCAAGGGCCTGCCCGCGGCCACCACCGCCCAGCTGCATGCGCAGATCCAGCGCGCGATGAAGGCCGAGCCGGTGCAGCGCCTGATCAGCGACCGCGGCGCCACCGCCGAGAGCAGCACGCCCGAAGCGCTGAGCGAGCTGATCGGCCGCGAGCGCGAGAAGTGGGCGCAGCTGATCAAGGAACGCGACATCCACACCGACTGACCCCTCGTCTCGAAACGCCCCCATGCCCCTCCGCTCCATCGCCCCAGCCGCCGACTTCGTGTCGACCGATCCCGCCACCGGCGAAACGCTGGCCCGCCACGCCGCCCATGCGGGCGCCGAGATCGAAGCCCGCGTCGCGCAGTCCCACGCCACCTGGAAGACCTGGTCGCTCACGCCCATGGCCGAGCGCAGCGCCATGCTGCACCGCCTGGCCGACCTGCTCGAGCAGCGCGCCGAGACCTACGGCCGCCTCATCACCACCGAGATGGGCAAGCCCATCGGCGAAGCCATCGCCGAGGTGAAGAAGGCCGCCCTGGGCGCGCGCCACTTCGCCGACCAGGGCCCGGCCTACCTGGCGCCCGAGCCCATCGAGGGCATGAACGCCCGGGTGGTCTACGAATCGCTGGGCCCGGTGTTCGCGGTCATGCCCTGGAACCTGCCCTTCTGGCAGGTGCTGCGCTTCTTCATCCCCACCGCGCTGGCGGGCAACACCGTGCTGGTCAAGCATGCCGAGACGGTGCAGGGCTGTGCGCGTGCGCTGGAGCAACTGGTGCTCGACGCCGGCGCGCCGCCCGGCCTGTACCTGAACCTCGCGATCCGCCGCGGCGCGGTGGCCGCGGTGGTGGCCGACCCGCGCGTGCGCAGCGTGACCGTCACCGGCAGCACGCAGGCCGGCCGCGCGGTGGCGGCCGAAGCCGGCGCCCATGGCAAGAAGGCCGTGCTCGAACTGGGCGGCTCCGACCCCTTCATCGTCTGCGAGGACGCGGACTTCGAGCGCGCGGTGCAGCTGGCCGTGACCTCGCGTTTTTCCAACAACGCGCAGAGCTGCATCGCGGCCAAGCGCTTCTTCATTCACGAGGCCATCGCCGAGAAGTTCCAGGCCGCCTTCGTCGCACGCGCCTCGGCCCTGCGCATGGGCGACCCGCTGCAGCCCGAGACGCAACTGGGCCCGCTCGCGCGCGCCGACCTGCGCGAGAGCGTGCATGGACAGGTGCAGGCCGCGCTGGCACAAGGCGGCACGCTGCTGTGCGGCGGCCAGCCCGGCGAAGGCCCAGGCCACTTCTACCCGCCGACCGTGATCGCGGGCCTGTCCCACGACGCGCCCATCGTGCAGGAAGAGATCTTCGGCCCGGTGGCCTTGCTGTTCAGCTTCAAGACCGACGAAGAAGCCATCGCGCTGGCGAACGCCACCGAGTTCGGCCTGGGCGCGACGATCTGGAGCCGCGACCTCGAGCGCGCGCACCGGCTGGCCTCGGCGGTGGAGGCCGGCGCGGTGTTCATCAACGACTTCGTGCGCTCGGACCCGCGGGCGTCCTTCGGCGGCGTCAAGGGCTCGGGCTTCGGCCGCGAACTCGGCGCGCTGGGCGCGCGCGAGCTGACCAACGCCAAGCTGGTCTACATCGGCTGAGGCGGCACCGGCTCGGTCACCGCCCGCGCGCGGTACTGACCCGGCGTCATGCCGAACCAGCGGCGGCAGGCCCGTGTGAGGTTGCCCTGGCTCGCGAAGCCCAGCAGGTAGGCCACCTCGGCCAGCGTCAGCTGCGGCTGCGCCAGGTGGCGTTCGGCCTCTGCGCGGCGGGTGTCGTCGATCAACGCATGGAAGCTCGTGCCCTCGTGCTGCAGGCGCCGCTGCAGCGTGCGTTCGGCCACGCCCAGCGCGCGCGCGATGGCCGTGCGTCCCGGTTCGCCCTCGGGCAGGCGTTCGGCCACCATCTGGCGCACGCGTTGCGTGTAGGTGGCCGGCGGCCGCTCCAGCGCCTCGATGCGGTCGCCGGCAAAGCGGTCGTGCAGCTCGGCCATCTGCGGATGGAAGGTGGGCAGCGGCGCCTCCAGGTCACAGCGCGCGAGCACCGCGCCATTGCTGCGCGCGCCGAACTGCGGCATGCATCGAAAGGCCTGCAGATAGGCGTGCGGGTCGGGCGGCGCCTCGTGCGTCAAGCTCACGGCCAGCGGCCGCAGCTCGCGCCCCAGCACCCAGCGGCAGAAGGTCAGCAGCGTGAGCAGGTCGAACTCGAAGCGCTGCCGCGGCAACGGCGCCGCGCCGCCGTGCAGCTCGAGCGTGAAGGCCGTGTCCTCGCCCTGCGGCACCGCGCGCACGGCGGCGGCGTGGCTGATGATGCGCAGGTAGCGGATCAGGCGCTCCAGCGCCGTCGCCAGGTTCGCGCTGGACATCATCACGTAGCCCACCAGGCCGAAGATCGCGGGGCGCACACCCTGGGCCGCGCGCAAGGCGATGGCCGGGTCGCCCGATTGCGCGACCGCGAGCTGCCACAGCCGGGTGATCGCTTCCGTGGAATACACCGCGCTCGGGTCCGCGCGCGCCGGGTCGTCGATCGCGGCCTCGGCGCACAGGCGCTGCATGTCCAGGCCGGTCGCCGACAACGCTTCGACGATGCCTCGCACCCAGACCGCGGATGTCGATCTTTCGCTCATTTTTTTCTGCTCCCTTGCGTCTCTTTCGTCCCCGCGCCCCATGGTTTACCCCACACGGCGAAGCGAAGCGTTTGGCCCGCCGAGCGAAGACACCCCATCGCAGGCGCTCCTACGATGCCAGCGTCCCCTTCACGCGTCCGGCCCAGGCCAGGCGCGCAGAGGGAACGGCAACTGTCAGAAAGCGTAGGCGCCAGAACCTTCGAGGCGCATTGCACAAAACCCGAATAAACGATGTCAGGGAGACACTTCATGCGCATTTCTTCACTGTGGACAGCACTCGGTTTCGGCCTGGCGCTGGCCGCCTCGGCCACGCAGGCCCAGACCGCGGCCGAGCTGTGCCGGCTTCCCACGCCACCCGAGGCCGCCCGTTTCACCGACCCCATGAAGGCGCCGGGCATCGTCTCGCCCATCGACGGCACCTGCTGGCTGCCGGCCGTGACCATCACCAGCTTCGACGGCACCCAGCTCGCGGCCAATCTCTTCCTGCCGCGGCGCACCAGCGCGACGCAGAAGTTCCCGACCGTGCTGATGATCGGCAGCTGGGCCGAGCCCGGCCGGCTCGAGTACCTCGGCCAGCAGCAGAAGCTCGCCCAGGACGGCTATGTGGCGGCGAGCTACAGCGCGCGCGGCTTCGGGTTGTCCGGCGGCCAGGTCCGCGTGGCCGCGCCCGAAGACGTGCGCGACGTGTCGTCGGTGATCGACTGGCTGCTCGCGAATGCGCCCGTGGACGTGAACAACATCGCCAGCAGCGGCATCTCCTACGGCGCCGGCCTGTCCCTGATGGCGCTGGCGCAGGACAAGCGGATCAAGACCGTGGCGGCGCTGTCGGGCTGGGGCTCGCTGATCGACGAGATGTACACCCGCGGCACGCCCAACCTGACTTGGGGCGCGATCCTCAGCCTCAGCGGCAACCTCGTGGGCCGCCCCGCGCCCGAGCTGAACGAGATCACGCTGGCCACGATGAACCCGAACACCCCGGCCGCGAAGGTGGCCGAGCTCAGGGAATGGAGCAAGGTGCGCTCGCCGTCGAGCTACGTGGATGCGATCAATGCGCGCGGTGCGCCGGTGTTCTTCAGCAAGAACTTCCAGGACGACCTGTTCACGCCCAACTCGACGCTGGAGATGTTCGCCCGGCTCACGGTGCCGAAGAAGATCGTCTTCAACCCCGGCGTGCATGCGGGCGCCGAGCTGCTCAGCGCCTTCCTCGGCACCTCCAGCTACCCCTACGACCAGGCCCATCGCTGGTTCGACCGCTGGCTCAAGAACATTCCCAACGGCATCGACACCGAACCCAAGGTCACGATGCAGATCAAGTTCAGCGACCGGCGCGAATCCTTCGCGAACTGGCCCGCGCCCGAGCTCCGCGACCAGACCTACTACCTGGGCCCGCGCGGCCTGCCGCGCTTCGATCCCACCTGCTTCTGCGGCAAGGGTGACAAGGGCTCGATCTCCTCTTCGCCCAACAGCGCCAAGGGCTCGGACCTGATCCAGAACTTCTCCGACACCACCGCCACCAGCGGGCCCCTCCCGATCCTCTCGACCTTCGGCGAGGGCTTGAACATCCCGGTGGTCAATTCGCTGCCCTCGGTGGCATTGGCTTCGGGCATCCGCTTCGAAGCGCCCGCGCTGCAGAGCGCGCAGAAAATCCGCGGCATCGCCAAGCTCAAGCTGCGCGTCACGCCCACGCAGGCGCGCTCGCAGATCTCGGCCTACCTCTACGACGTCGACGCGCTCGGCACCGGCGTGCTCATCACCCACGGTGCGAGCACGCTGCATTGGGCCACGCCGGGCCAGACCATCGATGTGCCGCTCGACTTCGCGGCCACCGCCTACGACGTGCCCGCGGGCCACCACATCGGTGTGGTGTTCGACACCACCGACAGCCTCTACGGATCGCCGGTGAACCCGGGCGAGCGCTTCGGCGTGCGCTTCGAGTTCGGCCCGGAGCAGCAGTCGACGCTGGTGCTGCCGACGCTCTGACGACGACCCTCGTCTTGTCCCGGCAGCCGCTGCCGGTCCCCCATGACTTCGCTTGCCCGGCGCCGTGGCGCCTGGCGGCGAGACCGTCCCTCTTTGCAAGGAGTCCATCCATGCTTTCGTTCCTCCGCAGGCCGCTGCTGGGCATCGCCCTGGCGTTGGCCGCCGCCGCCACCCAGGCCCAGACCGCCTCCGAGCTGTGCCGCCTCCCCACCCCCTCCGAGGCCGCGCGCTTCACCGACCCCGTGCAGTCCCCCGGCATCGTCTCGCCCATCGACGGCACCTGCTGGCTGCCGGCCGTGACCATCACCAGCTTCGACGGCACCAAGCTCGCGGCCAATCTCTTCCTGCCGCGTCGCACCGACGCCACGCAGAAATTTCCCACCGTCCTGATGGTCGCGAGCTGGGCCAACCGGGGCCGGATCGAGTACACGGGCCAGCAACGGCGGCTCGCCAAGGACGGCTATGTGGTGGCGAGCTACAGCACACGTGGCTTCGGCCTCTCGGAGGGCCAGGTCCACGTGGCCGCGCCCGAAGACGTGCGCGACGTGTCGTCGGTGATCGACTGGCTGATCGCCAACGCGCCCGTGGACGTGAACCACATCGGCGCCAGCGGCATCTCCCACGGCGGCGGCATCTCGCTGATCGCGCTGGCGCACGACCGACGCATCAAGACCGTGGCGGCGCTCTCCACCTGGGGCTCGCTGATCGACGAGCTCTACCCGGAAGGCTCGCCCAACGTGACCTGGGGCGCGCTCCTCGCCCTGCTGGGCAACACGGGCGGCCGGCTCGGTCCCGAGGTAAATCCGAACATGCTGGCGATCATGAGCCCGGACACGCCGGCCGCACGCATCGCCGAACTCAGGGAATGGAGCGCGCTGCGCTCGCCGTCGAGCTATGTGGACGCCATCAATGCCCGGGGCGCACCGGTGTTCATCAGCAAGAACTTCCAGGACGACCTGTTCACGCCCAACTCGACGCTGGACATGTTCGCGCGGCTCACCGTGCCGAAGAAGATCATCTTCAATCCCGGCATCCATGCCTCCGCGGAACTGCCGGGCGCGCTGCTGGGCATCGACAACTATCCCTACGACCAGGCCCACCGCTGGTTCGACCGCTGGCTCAAGGGCATCCCCAACGGCATCGATACCGAGCCCAAGGTCACGATGCAGATCAAGTTCAGCGACCAGCGCGAGTCCTTCGACAACTGGCCCGCGCGCAATCTCGGAAACGAAACCTACTACCTGGGCCCGCGCGGAACGCCGCGCTTCGACCCTTCGTGCCTGTGCGGCAAGGGCGACAAGGGCTCGATCTCCTCGTCGCCCAACAGCGCCAAGGGCTCCGACCTGATCCAGAACTTCGCCGATACCACGGCCACCAGCGGACCGATTCCCATCCTGTCCACACTGGGCGAAACCCTGAACCTTCCGGTGATCAACGCGCTGCCCTCGGTGGCGCTGGCCACCGGCATCCGCTTCGAAGGCCCCGCGCTGCAGCAGGTCCAGAAGATCCGGGGCATTCCCAAGCTGCGCCTGCGCGTCACGCCAACGCAGGCACGCGCCCAGCTGGTGGCCTACCTGTACGACGTCGATGCGATCGGCACCGGTGTGCTGATCTCCCACGGCACGGCCAGCGTGCATTGGGCCACGCCAGGCCAGGCCATCGACCTGCCGATCGAGTTTTCCGGTACCGCCTACGACGTGCCTGCAGGCCACCACATCGGTGTGGTGCTGGACACCATGGACAGCCTGTACGCACCGCCCGTCAAGCCCGGCGAGCGTTTCGGCGTGCGCTTCGAGTTCGGTCCGGAGAGCCAATCGACGCTGCAACTCCCCACCCCCGGCCTCCCCTTCTATCCGCCCTCCTGGGGTCCGACGCCCTGAATGCGCGGGCCCGACGCGCCAGGGTCGGGCCTTTCACACCGATTCCCGCCAGAAAGAAACCCCATGACGCTGTCCCTGCGTGGACCCCTGTTCGGCTTCGCCTTCGCGCTGGCCGCCACCACCACCCTGGCCCAGACCGCCTCCGAGCTGTGCCGGCTTCCCACGCCACCGGAGGTCGCCCGTTTCACCGACCCCGTGCAATCCCC
Source organism: Variovorax sp. J2P1-31 (assembly GCF_030317215.1). Classification (NCBI taxonomy): domain Bacteria; kingdom Pseudomonadati; phylum Pseudomonadota; class Betaproteobacteria; order Burkholderiales; family Comamonadaceae; genus Variovorax; species Variovorax sp. J2P1-31. The sequence continues at coordinate 755,833 of NZ_JASZYA010000002.1, read as the reverse complement.
CGGCATCGTCTCGCCCATCGACGGCACCTGCTGGCTGCCGGCCGTGACCATCACCAGCTTCGACGGCACCAAGCTCGCGGCCAATCTCTTCCTGCCGCGGCGCACCCGCGCCACGCAGAAGTTCCCGACCGTCCTGATGATCGGCAGCTTCGGCGCCCCCGGCCGCATCGAGTACGTCGGCCAGCAGCAACGGCTGGCCAAGGACGGCTACGTCGTGGCCAGCTACACGGCACGCGGCTTCTATCTTTCCGAAGGCGTGATCGGCGGCGCGGGACCGCAGGATGTGCGCGACGTTTCTTCGGTGATCGACTGGCTGCTGGCCAACGCCCCGGTGGATGTCGACAACATCGCTGCGAGCGGCATCTCCTACGGCGCGGGCCTGTCCATGCTCGCGATGGCACGCGACCCGCGCATCAAGACCGCTGCCGCGCTGTCGGGCTGGGGCTCGATGGCCGACGAGCTCTACCCGCGCGGCACCTACAACCTGACCTGGGGCAGCCTGCTCACCCTGGGCGGCAAGGTGACGGGGCGGCTCTCGCCCGAATGGCAGCAGAACACGCTGGCCTTGATGAACCCCGACACGCCGCAGTCGAAGATCGACGAGATCCTCGAAGGCTTCAAGCCGAGCTCGCCCTCGAGCCATGTGGACGCGCTCAATGCGCGCAACGCACCGGTCTTCATCAGCCACAACTTCCAGGACGACCTGTTCACGCCCAACTCGACGCTGGCGATGTTCGCCGCCCTCACGGGGCCGAAGAAGATGGTGCTCAACCCCGGCGTCCATGCGAGCGCGGAAGGGGCCGGGGCGGTGCTCGGTGCCGACAACTATCCCTACGACCAGGCCCACCGCTGGTTCGACCGCTGGCTCAAGGGCATTGCCAACGGCATCGACACCGAGCCCCAGGTCACGATGCAGATCAAGTTCAGCGGGCAGCGCGAATCCTTCGCCACCTGGCCCGCGCCCGAACTCCGCGACCAGACCTACTACCTGGGCCCACGCGGCCTGCCGCGCTTCGACCCCACCTGCCTCTGCGGCAAGGGCGACAAGGGTTCGATCTCCTCGTCGCCCAACGGCACGCCAGGCTCCGACCTGATCCAGAACTTCTCCGACACCACCGCCACCAGCGGGCCCCTCCCCATCCTCTCGACCTTCGGCGAGAGCGTGAACGTGCCGGTGGTCAATTCACTGCCCTCGGTGGCGCTGGCTTCGGGCATCCGTTTCGAAGCGCCCGCGCTGCAGAGCGCGCAGAAGATCCGCGGCATCGCCAGGCTCAAGCTGCGTGTCACGCCCACGCAGGCCCGAGCGCAAGTTGCGGCCTACCTCTACGACGTGGACGCGGTCGGCACCGGCGTGCTGATCACCCATGGCGCCAGCACGCTGCACTGGGCGACGCCGGGCCGGACCCTCGACCTGCCGCTCGACTTCGCGGCCACCGCCTACGACGTGCCCGCCGGCCATCACATCGGCGTGGTGATCGACACCGCCGACAGCCTCTACGCGTCGCCGGTGCACCCGGGTGAGCGCTTCGGGCTGCGCTTCGAGTTCGATCCGGCGCGGCAGGCGACGCTGGTGCTGCCGACGCGCTGACACGCTTGGGCCCTCAGGGCAGCACCGGATTCGCCCTCGCGGCCGCCACCGCCGCGTCCGCATCGGCGCGCAGCAGGAAGCGTTGCGCCACCAGCCGATCGGCGGCCTGCTGGACCGCCGCCACGTAGCCGGCCTGGTCTCCATAGCGCTCGGCGATCGACAGGCGCGGGTCGTTGGCGGCCAGCCGCTCGGCGCGAGTCTTGGCGAAGGGGAACATCGATCCCACCAGCCCCGCCTGGTCGATCCGCCCGGGCCGGCTGGTGGTGTTCCATCCGGTCTGGGTCGCGAGGGGCACGGCGATGTCCAGGCTGCGGATGCCCGCGATGTCGTTGCCGTCCGCATCCACCTGCGGCACGAGGATCGCGTAGTCGCGGTTCAGCGCGATCGGCGGCACCGTGGCGGCGATCCCGCTCTCGTCCCGGGCCTTGAACTTCGGGCCCCAGTCGAGCAAGGGATAGGTGTTGACCAGGCCGGTGTACGTCACGCCGGGAATGTTCGGGAACGCCACCCGCTCGGGGCGCACCAAGGTGGCGTCCGCGATCTTCGGCACCACGCTGTCGGGCGGTGTCACGCCCTTGAGCACCCATTCCTCGAGGTTCTGGTAGAGCGCGCGCACCACCGGGATCACCGCAGTGTTGCCATTGGTGCGGTAGCGGCCGTTGGAGTCGGGCCCCAGGATGGCGGCCGCATCGGGCCCCGTCATCGAGGGGAAGCCGAGCAGGTGGTGCGAGCTCGCATAGAAGTAGATGCGGGCGTTGTCGGGTTGCACCAGGTCGCGCGTGCCCCAGGCATCGGTCAGCAGGGGCGAGCCCTGCAGGGTCCAGAACTCGGTGCCGCTGAAGCCGATGAACAGTTTGGGACAGGTGCCGTTCGCTTCGCAGCGCGTGAGGATCCCGCCCTGGCGCTGCGCCACGTCGTCCACATAGTCCTTCGCGAGGCCGCGCGTGGCCGCCTGGCCGAAGGCCGTGTGGTCGATGCGCACGCCGCCCCCGCCGCCGGGGATCGCGAAACGCATGTTGACGTTGTTCTGCCGCGCCGCGATCTGCGCGAACACGCCGTCGAAGACCTTGCCGCCCGCCCGGTCCTCGTTGAAGCCCAGGTGCACGAAGGTCTTCATGAAGTTGCCGCATTGCGAGACCCCCGAGGCGATGGTGTGGCGGATCGCGGCTGCCACCGGGTTGGCCGTGCCGGCCGCATCGCGCGCGTCGCGATGGAAGAAGGTGACGATGTCACGCAGCGCCGCGAGGCCCAGGCCCATCACCTTCGGGTCCTTGGCGACATAGACCAGCTCGTAGATGTAGTCCGGGTCCCAGCCGCCCTTGAGGCACACGCTGGTCTCGTCGGGCGTGCCGGGGAAGGGCTGGGCCGCGCTGCAGCGGGCGAACTTCCAGTCGGCGGCGGCGATCGGCTGGCGCGGATCGCTCTCGTTGATGCGCCGCGTCAGCGCATAGCCCGGCTGCGTGTTGTCCAGGCTCGCGGGCGCATAGGCCTGCATGGCGGCATTGGCCGCGCTGGCGGGCAGCGTCAGCGAGTTCGGCGTCGCGACGCCGGTCGTGAGTTCGGCGCGGTAGGCACCGGTGATCGTGCTGCCGTCGGCGTTCTTCGCGACCGGCACCTTCAGCGTGAGCTTGCCGGGGCCGGCCGGCACATCGCCCTGCCAGGCGGCCGTGAGGAACACATAGCCGCGCGAGGCGAAATAGGGATCGAGCGCCACCATGTTGCCGCGGTTGGGAGCGTCGTAGCGCAGCACGCCGTTGGCCTTCGCCATGTCCTTGGGCTTGAAGAGCACGAAGTCCGAGCTGTACTCGACCATGCCGTTGGCGTTGCGCGGCGCGAGCGTCAGGTCCTGGATGATGGCGTTGCGCGTGTCGGCGGGATCGACTTCGCCGGTGAAGGTGCCCGTGACCTTCTCGTAGGCGCCGACGCTGCCGAAGCTGCCGGGCACGTCCTCGGTGCTCGCAATGGCCAGCCGCGATTGCGGTGCCTTGGCCACCACCGGTGGCGGGACCGTCGGCGTGTTGTCGGACGGCTGCGGCGCGCGGCCACCCCCACCACTCCCCCCGCATGCGCTCAGCAAAAGGGCGGCCGAAGCCACCGTGGCAGCCCCGAGGCTCCAACGTGTTCTCATGGTTTGTCTCCTGTTTGGATGTCTGCGGCAACCCCGTGCCCTTCGGCTTGCGTGGGTTGCACGGGCGCACTTTAAGTTTGGCGTTCTGATCCGTGAAATCGAAAGATCGAATCAATCCATCGAGAAAACAGATCACTGGAAGCGGCCTGGATCGCGTTGCGGGAGCCATGCCCGTGCGCCGATCGGATCGGCGCATGCCGCCTGCCGCCGACCGTCGCAGCCGCGCGAATGCTGAACCCCCGACGGGCGCGCGGCCTACCGCGTCTCAGGCCGGGGGATGACCGGTGCGTCGGCAGCCGAGCGCGAGATTGCGTTCCTCCAACAAATGAGGATCTGCAATGGCCACCTACTCCGAACCACCCCTCACATCAGCCCGGCTTCAGGACGCAGCGTCCATCGAAGGCCCGCGTCAAGGCAGTGGCGTCTCCTGGGGCGCGATCTTCGCGGGCGCGGCAGGGGCGGCGTCGCTGTCCCTGGTGCTTCTTCTGCTGGGCACCGGCCTGGGCTTTTCGTCCGTCAGCCCCTGGACGAACCAGGGCGCCAGCGCGGCGTCCATCGGCATCGCCGCCATCCTGTGGCTCAGCTTCACGCAGATCGCCGCCTCGGGCATGGGCGGCTACCTGGCGGGTCGGCTGCGGACCAAGTGGGCCGGCATCCACACCGACGAGGTCTATTTCCGCGACACGGCCCACGGCTTCCTGGCCTGGTCCGTGGCGACCCTGCTGACCGCCGCCCTGCTGACCTCGGTCGTCGGTTCGATCATCGGTGCCGGCGCACAGGCCGGCGCGACGGTCGTGGGCGGCGTGGCCTCGGCCGCGACGGTGGCGGGTGCCGGTGCTGCCGGTGCGGCCGCCAGCAATGCGTCGGACGCCGACAGCAGCGGACCGATGGGCTACTTCATCGATTCGCTGTTCCGCAAGGATCCGTCCGCCAACGCAGCGCCCGCTGCGGACGCCAGCGCGGCCGCCGCACCGATGGCACCCGCCATGCCCGAGCGCGGGACGCGTGAGGCAGGCGCCGAGGTCAGCCGGATCTTCCTCAACAGCATCCGCACCGGCGCCCTGCCGCCCGAGGATGCCAAGTACGTGGGCCAGGTCGTGGCGCAACGCACGGGCCTGAGCCAGCAGGACGCGGAGAAGCGCGTGAACGACACCTATGCGAAGGCGCAGTCCACGCTCAACGAAGCGAAGACCAAGGCCAAGGAAGCCGCGGACACCGCGCGCAAGACCTCTGCCTACGGTGCCCTGTGGCTGGTCGTCTCGCTGCTGCTCGGCGCCTTCGTTGCCAGCTTCGCCGCGACCTACGGCGGCCGCCGCCGCGACTTCTGAACCTCCTCACCACGAAAGGACTCCACCATGCGCTCACTTCTCCTGCTGTTCCTTGGCGTGCCGATCCCGATCATCATCCTGATCGCGCTGTTCTTCCGTTGAGCCCCAGGCCGGGTCCGCGATGGATCCGGCCGACCGATCTGCGTGATGCGGAGCGAGGGTGAAAAGACACCCTCGGCGTGCGCTCAGAGCAGCTGAGGCACCGCGGCTGCAGCCCCCTCGAGCGTCGGGGCCGCGCCTTCGATCCGGCCCGCGATCCGCGCCGCCAGGTAGTCCGCATCGCGCGCCACCCCCGAGAAACGACCCGAGCCCCAGGTGTGCAGCCAGGGCAGGCCCAGGAAGTAGAGGCCGGGCTGCCCGGTCACGCCACGCAGGTGCACCGGCTCGCCGCGCCCGTTGAACACCGGCGCATCGACCCAGGCGAAATCCGGCAGGAAGCCGATGCACCACAGCACGCTGGTGATGCCGGCTTCGCGCAGGTTCAGGCGCGTTCGCTCCTGCGCGGGTTCCCACACCGGCACATAGGGCTCGCCCGGCGGCGCATCGATACCGCGGCTGGCGATGAAGCGGTCGATCGAGGCGTTGATGCCGTTGAAGATGGCGTCCGCGTGGTCGAGGTTCTCGCGCAGGTTGGGCTGGAATTCGAGCACCTCGCCCTCCAGCCCCGTGAGCAGGCCGAACAGCTCCATGCCCTGCGCGGCGAAGCGCCGCAGGTCGATGTCGCGCCCGCCGTCGCGGCCCGTGACGTAATGGTTGGTGTTGTCGCGCACGCCCTCGCGCAAGGGGTGCTGCGTGACGGGCATGTCGTAGTAGTCCATGTCGGCCAGCCAGTCCACCACGTCCTTGCCGCGGTAGAAGCGCGCGCAGCGCGGCGCGTTGCCGGTCGCGAGGTAGACCTGCCGGCCCGCCAGGTGCAGGTCTTCCGCGATCTGCGCGCCCGACTGGCCACAGCCCACCACCAGCACGCCGCCCTCGGGCAACTGCGCGGGGTTGCGGTACTGCGCCGAGTGGTACTGCACGATCGACGAAGGCAGCTTCTCGGCCATGCGCGGCACCACGGGCTTGTGGTAGCCGCCCGAGGCCACCACCACCTGGTCGGCGGTGAAGCGGCCCGCGCTGGTGTCGACGGTGTAGCGCACGGCCTCGCCCGAAGCCGCGACAGGCGAGACCTTCTCGACCGTCACGCCCTCGAGCGCCGGCGCCTGCACCTGCTCGACGAAGCCCGCGAGCCAGGCGTTGATCTCGTCCTTCACCATGAAGCCGTGCGGATCGCTGCCGGTGTACGACCAGCCCGGCAGGTTGCACTGCCAGTTGGGCGTGACCAGGCAGAAGGAATCCCAGCGCTGGGTTCGCCAGGAATGCACCAGCGTGCGCTTCTCGATCACGAGATGGTCGATGCCGCGCTGCTGCAGGCCGTGGCTCAGCGACAGGCCGGCCTGGCCGCCGCCGACGATGACGACGCTGTAGTGGGTGGTCTTGGGTGGGGTCATGATGGAAGTCCTTTGGAAGCGGTCAGTCGAAGCCGAGCACGGTGACCCGCGCATCGGGCCGGTCGGCGAAGCGGGCGGCGATGTGCTCGAACTCGCCGAGCTGGTCCATCGCCTGCGAACAGGCGAAGCCGAACTTGGCGCGCACCCGCTCCGACGCGATGCCCAGCGCCTCGCGCGTGCGGCCCAGGAAGTCGGGCAGCTCATAGGCCTGGCCGGGCGTGAGGAAGTCCTGCACGACCAGCGAGGGCGAGTAGCAACGGGTCTCGCTCTGGTCGGGCCAGCGGACGTGGAAATGCATGACGGGCATGGGAGGGGTCCTCAACAGGGGATGGATCGCGCAGCGGCCGCGGCGCTGCCGTGCAGGCCCTCGCGGTAGAGCTGCACATGGCGGGCCGCGCTCGCGGCCCAGCTGAAGGTGGCGCCCAGGCGCGCGGCGCTTGCCGCCATCGCCGCGGTCCGTGCAGGCGAGCGTGACGTGAGCGCGGCCTGCAGCGCCTCTGCGATCGAGGCCGAATGCAGCGGGTCGGCCCACTGCGCATCGGCCTCGCCCAGGTACTCGGTGAAGGGCGCGATGCGCGAGACGACGATCGGCACGCCGCTGGCCAGCGCCTCCAGCGTGACCAGGCCGAAGCCCTCGTTGAGCGAAGGCATCGCGACCACGTCGGCCAGCCGGTAGAGCGACGGGATGTCTTCGTCGGGCAGCGCGCCGGTGCGCACGATGGCTGCACCCGGGCCGATGGCCAGGCCACTGGCCTGCGCCAGGGCTGCGAACTCGCGTGCATACGCTGCATGGTCGAGCAGGCTCGCGCCACCCGCGATCACGAGCTGCGCCTCCGGCCAGCGGGCGCGCAACAGCACGAAGGCCTGCAGCAGCCGCACCGTGTTCTTGCGTGCCTCGACACCGCCCAGCGCCAGCACCACGGGCGCGCCGGTGCGCACGCCCAGGCGCTGCGCGAGCGCCGCGTCGGTGGCTTGCCGCAGCGGACTGAAGCGACCGTGCTGAAGACCGTTGCGAACTTCGCAAGCGCCCACGCCATGGTCTTCGGCCAGCACGCGCTGCCAGAGCCGGCTCACGCAGAACACCTGCCGCGCGGCCTGGAAGCCGCGCGACTGCCAGCGCATGAGCTGCATATCGTCGAAGACCTCGAGGTGGTGCACCGTGCGCACGAAGCCCTCGATGCGCCCCGCGTCCACCAGGTTGGCGAGCGCATTGCCGCCGATCGGGTCGTGCGTGTGCAGCACGTCGAAACGCGCGGTCTCGAGCAGTGCGCCGATGGACGCGGTGAAGGCCTCGATGCGCGACCCCACCATCGCCACCATGTCGCGCGGCGCAGCGTCGACCGGGATCAGCCGCGTGGCGCAGCGCACCGGCCGGAAAAAGCGCTGGCCCGGCGATGCGGGCGCCATCACCGTCACTTCGTGGCCCGCGTCGTGCAACGCATGCGCGAGCTCCAGCGTGTGGACCACGCCGCCCCGCGGGTTGACCGAATGGGTGAGCAGGCCGATCTGGAGCGGTGCGTCACGCATGGCGGGCCTCGCCGATGAAGGCATCGGTGTTCAGGTCCCACAGCAGCTGACGCGCGTCGCCCTGCTTCAGCATCAGCGTACGGCTGTCGTCGACCTCGCCCACCACCTGGCAGGCGATGTCGCGCGCCGCGAAGCGCGTGAGCACCTCGCCCAGCGCCTCGGGCCGCACGCTGAGGACGAAGCCGAAGCTCGGGAAGGAGGTGAGCCAGCGCAGCAGCGGCACGCCCGCGGGCCGCGGGATGGCGTCGAGGTCGAGGGTCGCGCCCACCTTCGAACATTCGAGCAGCATCAGCGTGGTGCCGATGGCGCCGGCCATGCTGATGTCCTTGGCGGCATCGCACAGGCCGGCCTCGGCCAAGGCGGGCAGCAGCCCGAGGTCGGCGCGCAGGCGCGCACCGGGCGCGGTGGTCGAGGCGTTCCAGTAGGGAAAGGGCTCCTGGTAGGCGCCGCGCAGGTCGATGGCCATCAGCAGCAGGTCGCCCGGCCGCGCGCTGAAGCTGGTCAGCAGCTTCTTCGCATGGCCGAGGATCGCGACCGCGAGCTGCGGCCGCACGCTGCGGTTGTTGCTGTGGCCGCCGACGATCGGCACGCCGTATTTCGACGAGGCCTCGGCCATGCCCTGGAGCATCCGGTCGGCCGGCTGCATGCCGGTGCTCCAGAGCGCGTCGACCACGGCCGTCGGCCGGCCGCCCATCGCATAGATGTCGCTCACGTTGACCATCACGCCCGCGTAGCCCGCGAACCAGGGCATGCGCTCGATGAAGTCCTCGACCAGGCCCTCGATGGCGAACAGCAGGTAGCCGCCATGGCCATCGGGGATGGCCGCGCAGTCGTCGCCGACCGGCACGGCCTGCGCCAGGTCGGCCCCGCCGCCGGGCAGGGCCTGGCCCAGCGCGGTCACGATGTCGCTGATGTCGCGCTTGTGGGCGAAGCCGCGGCTGTCGCGCAGGGCGATGACGATCTCGTGCAGCGCCTCGGTATGGCCCCTTCTCCCTTTGGGAGAGGGTCGGGGTGAAGGCACCGGGCCTTCGGTGTGCGAAGCAAGCTCATCCACGGCGGCAGCCCTCGCCCCGCCCGCTCGCGGCGGGAGAGGGAAAAGAAGCACGCGCCCGCGACACGAAGCCGCTCAGCGGGTCGTGGCACGGCGGGTAGTGCGCAAAGTCCGGTTGCATCGCCACGTGCGGCCGCCCATGGATCGCGAGCGTGCCGGTCGTGCGCCAGTGCAGCTTGTGGAACAGCGCCTCGTTCTGCGCCTGCACATGGGCCATGAAGCCGTGAGCGCCCTGCGCATGCGCGCGCGTGACGGCCAGCCGGATCAGCGTCGCGCCCAGGTGGCCCTGGCTGCGGAAGGCGGCATGCACCGCGAGGCGCGAGCCCCACCACAGCCCGGGCGCCTCCTCATGGATGCGCACCGTGCCCACGACCTGGTCGGGCATGCCGCCGATGCAGGACATCGCGACCAGCAGCTGCGCGCGGTCGTCGACGGCATCGCGGTCGTCGCCGACGAAGATCCCCTGCTCGATGCAGAACACCGCGCGCCGCAGCGCATGGGCCTCGTCGCGCTCCCAGGGCTGCGCGGCCTCGCGCACCAGGAACTCGACGGGCGCGTAGTGCCCCACGGGCTCGATCACATCGTCGATGGAACACATGGCTCAACCCTCGTAGACGGACAGCGACGAACACGCCCCGCACTTGCCGCACCCCGCCTTGATGTCGCCCGAGCGCAGCCCGGCCGCGGCCACGCGCTGGCCCAGCGGTTGCAGGATCGACTGCATGAAGGCGGGCGTCGGCGCGGGATGGTCTTCCAGCGGCGTGCCGCCGATCGGCACGAAGGGCACGACGAAGGGGTACACGCCCAGCGCCAGCAGCGCATCGCAGATCTCGAGGATGGCCTCGCGCGTGTCGCCCAGCCCGGCCAGGATGTAGGTGCTGACCTGGCCGCGGCCGAACACGCCGACGGCCGCCTCGAAGGCGCTCATGTAGCGCGCGATCGGCACGCTGGCCTTGCCCGGCATGATCCTCTCGCGCACGGCGGGCGTGACCACCTCGAGGTGCATGCCCAGCGTGTCGATGCCGGCCGCCTTCATGCGGGCGAACCAGCGGTCGTCGTCGGGCGGCTCGCACTGGCCCTGGATCGGCAGATCGACCGCGGCCTTGATCGCGAACGCGCTCTCGCAGAGGATCTGCGCGCCGCGGTCGGTGGCGTTGGGCGTGCCGGTGGTCAGCACCATGTGCTTGACGCCGTCGAGCAGCACCGCCGCACGCGCCACCTCGGCCAGCTGCTCGGGCGTCTTGCGCGCGATGGTGCGGCCGGCCGCGAGCGACTGGCCGATCGCGCAGAACTTGCAGGTCTTCCTGCGGCTCTCGTAGCGGATGCAGGTCTGCAGCACCGTGGTGGCCAGCACGTCGCTGCCGTGCAACGTGGCGATCTGCGAATAGGGCACGCCATCGAAGGTCTGCATGCCGTAGAAGCGCGGCTGCCTGGGAAAGCTGATGCGCGCGATGGGGATCGTGCCGTGCGTGAGCATGCTCTGCCCCGTCGCATCGGGCGCCTGCGCGGTGAAGGGCGAGTGCCACGCGGTGGACGTGTGCACCGGCACCATGATCGTGTGGCCGTCGACGACCACGGCCTTGTGGTCCGACGGGCCCGCGCCGCCACGGCGGCTGGCCGCGCCGGCCGAAGGGTCAGCCAGCCGCAACCCGAAGGACTGCAACTCGGTCATCAACTGCCGGCTGGAGGGAGAGGCTGTCGTGGTCATGGGGATTGATTCCGTTGGAAGGGAGCGAAGGAGAAGCAGGTGCGCCCGCGGGCATCGCGAAGGTGGTGGCAGCGGGTCGTTCGTTGATGGCCAGGCTCAGCAGTTCGGGCCGCGCGTAGTGGCCCACCGAATCCATCATTCGCTTGCGCTTGCTGATCAGCGCCATGTCGAGGTCGGCGACGACCATGCCCTCGCCTTCGGTCAGCGGCGCCGCGAGGTGCTTGCCCTCGGGCGAGACGATGGCCGTGTGGCAGCCGCCGCGCAGCGCCTTCTGCAGGCCCGCATCGGGCGTGATGGCCTGGATCTGCGCCTCGCCGAGCCAGCCCGTCGCGTTGACGACGAAGCAGCCCGACTCGAGCGCGTGGTGGCGGATGGCGACCTCCATCTGCTCTGCGAAGATCGGCCCGACCAGCGAACCGGGGAACTGCGCGCAGTGGATCTCCTCGTGCTGCGCCATCAGCGCATAGCGCGCGAGCGGGTTGTAGTGCTCCCAGCAGGCCAGCGCACCCACGCGGCCGACGGCGGTGTCGACCACCTTGAGCCCGGCCGCATCGCCCTGCCCCCAGACCATGCGCTCGTGGTAGGTCGGCGTGATCTTGCGGCGCTTGAGCCGCAGGCTGCCATCGGCATCGAACACCAGTTGCGTGTTGTAGAGGCTGCCATGGTCGCGCTCGTTCACGCCCAGCACCACCACCATGCCGTGGGCACGCGCGCGCTCGGCCACCGCCAGCGTGACCGGGCCCGGCACCACCACCGCGCGCTCCATCAACCGCAGATGCGCCGCCCCCTGCAGCACCGGCGGCTGCACGAAGGAGAAGTAGGGGTAGTAGGGCACGAAGGTCTCGGGGAAGACCACCAGCTGCACGCCCTGGGCGCCGGCCTCGTCGATCGCCGCGCACACCCGGTTCAGGGTGCCGTCGACGTTCTCGAAGTCGGGCGCGATCTGGACGGCCGCGGCACGAATGATTCGGGCCATTTCAGCGACTCCCCCGCAGCGTCCGCTCTTCGCGGGAGACGCCGCGGAACCGGCTTTGCCGGGCCGCTGGTGTCGCCCCCGGCGAGGGGGTTGGCGAAGCGACACGAAGTGCGCGAAGACTGGGGGTGGACATGGTCAGAGCGTCCAGGTGTCGAGGATCACCGCGCCGGCCTTCTTGTGCAGCAGCACGATGTCCAGCACGTCGAGCGGGTTGATCGGCACGATGCCCGGAATCAACGCGCCTTCGCCGTGGCCGTACAGCGCCTGCAGCGCGAAGCGGCAGGCGTAGACCTTGCCGCCCTCCTCCATGAACTTGACGATCTGCTTGTTGAAGTTCTGGTGGCCGGGGAAGGCCTCGTCGCCGAGCGTGGGGAAGCCGCGCTGCACGCCCAGCGTGACGCCCGGGCCGTAGAGCAGCACCGAGGTCTCGTAGCCCTTGCGCTTGAGGCGCGTGGCCTGCAGCAGGTTGACGAAACCGATCGAGCCTTCGAAGGCCACGGTGTGGAAGGTGACCAGCGCCTTCTCGCCGGGGTCGGCCTTCACGTCCTCGAAGACTTTCTGTTCGTAGTCGACCAGGTGTTCGCCGGTGACGTTGGGGGCTTTGGTGACTTGGGGCATGCGGGACTCCGTGGAGGGATGGATGAAAGAAAAAGGGCTTGCGCGCCCTTCTCTTTCGCATGCGGTGTGCCACCTCGGCCGCGGTGGCGTGCGATCAATGCGCGATCAATCAGCAGGCGTGCGCCATGCGGCCCCGAAAAAAATTTCGCGCCGCATGTCGCGGGCGGCCTCGGGCCCATCGCAGCCCGCCGCGCCGCACCCGATTGATGCGTTTCCATGCAATCAATGCACCCGATCATGGGATGCCGATGCACACGATCCATGCATTCCCGCCCTCTGCCGGCGGCACGCTTCATGCGTTCATCACCTCCGATCGATCCGATCAAGCCATGCGATCAACTTCGACGGAGCATGCGATGGACAAGACCACCCAGCAATGGCAGAAGCGGCTGGAAGCCAGCGACAAGCCGGCCTACCTCCTGCTCGCCGACCTGATCGCCGAGGACATCCGCACCGGCCGGCTCACCGCCCGCGACAAGCTGCCCACGCTGCGCGACCTGGCGGCCGACCTGCGCCTGAACTACACGACGGTGGCGCGTGGCTATGCCGAGGCGCGCAAGCGCGGGCTGATCGATTCGCGCTCGGGCACCGGCACCTTCATCCGCGGCACCAGCCCGGCCGTGCCGCTGCGCGGCGGCGGCGGTGCCGAGATGTCGATGAACCTGCCGCCCGAGCCGCAGGATGCGGTCCTGCTCGATCGCATGCAGGCCAGCGCGGCGCGCGTGATGCGCGACACCGACCCTTACGACCTTCTGCGCTACCAGGACTTCGGCGGCACGCCACGCGACCGCGAGGCCGGCATGCAGTGGATTCGCGCGCGCATCCCCGACTGCCGGATCGACCAGCTGCTGGTATGCCCCGGCATCCACAGCGTGCTGACCGCGCTGTTCTCGCAGCTCGCGCGGCCCGGCGAGCTGATCTGCGTCGAGGCCCTGACCTATCCGGGCGTGAAGGCCATCGCCACGCAGCTGGGCATCCAGCTGCATGCGCTGCCGCTCGACGAGGAAGGGCCGATCGGCGAATCCTTCGAGCACGCCTGCAGGACGCTCAAGCCCAGGGCGCTGTGCATCAACCCCACGCTCAACAACCCGACCACCGCCACCGTCTCGCGCGCGCGGCGCGAAGCGCTGGCCGACATCGCGCTGCGCTATGCGATCCCGATCATCGAGGACGACGCCTACGGCCTGCTGCCGCGCCAGATGCCGCCGGCCATCGCCACGCTGGCGCCCGAGCTCACCTACTACATCACCGGCTTCTCCAAGACCCTGGGTGCAGGCCTGCGCAATGCCTACGTGCGTTCACCCAGCGCGCGACAGTCGCAGCGCCTCGCGGGTGCGCTGCGCGCCACCACCGTGATGGCCTCGCCGATCACCAACGCGCTCGCGACGCTGTGGGTCGAGGACGGCACCGCCGACGCGATGCTGCAGGCCGTGCGCGGCGAATCGGCCGTGCGGCAGGCCATGGCGGCCCGCCACCTGGGCGCCTACGGTGTCGGTGCGCCGAGCGATGGCTTCCATCTGTGGCTGCCGCTGAGCTCGGCCTGGAGCACGGTGGAGTTCGCCTCCTACCTGCGTTCGCAGAGCGTGGGCGTGGTCGCGAGCGCGGCCTTCTCCACCGACGGCGCCCCGCCCGAGGCGGTGCGCATCTGCCTGGGCGGCCCGATGTCGCGCGAGGCCTGCGACCATGCGCTGCGGCTGATCGCCGACACGCTGGCCCATCCGCTGCATCCGCATGCGACGGTGATGTAGTCACCGGCGGTTCCACAAGACACGAGAAGGCCTCGGCATGCGAGCTTGTCTCGATGACGCCACGCCCCTGGGCGCTCGCCTCATGCGCCGACCCGGAACCGGTCCTGGATGCAGGTGGCGGGCGGCTCTCCAAAAGCCCGCCTCAGTCCGCCGTGATCCCGGCCTCCTTGATCACCTTGCTCCAGCGCGCGGTCTCGGTCCGGACCAGCTCGGCCAGTTCCGCCTGCGTCGACGGCGCGGGCGTGGCGCCCTGCTTCGCGAACTGCTCCTTGGTGTGCGCGGCGTTGAGCGCCTTCACCACGTCGGCGTTGACCTTCGCCACGATCTCCGGCGGCGTGCTGGCCGGCGCGAACATCGCCCACCACGAGGTGACCTCGTAGCCCGGCACGCCGGCCTCGACCATCGTCGGCACGTCCGGCAGTTCCGGCGAACGCGTCTTCGAGGAGATCGCCAGCGCGCGCAGCTTGCCCGCCTTGATCTGCGCGAGCACCGCCGGCAGGTTGTCCATCTCCATCGGCACCGACCCGGCCATCACGTCCGCCATGGCGGGCGCACTGCCCTTGTAGGGCACGTGGGTCATCTGCGTGCCCGTCATGCTCTTGAACAGCTCCATGGAGATGTGCGGCCCGGTGCCGGTGCCGGAGCTCGCGTAGAAGGCCTTGGAAGGTTCGCTCTTCACGAGCTTGACCAGCTCCGCCACCGACTTCACCGGCAGCGCCGGATTGACGACCAGCACGTTGGGCACCGTCGCGATCTTGGAGATCGGCGTGAAGTCCTTGACGTGGTCGAAGCCCGGGTTCTTGTAGAGCGTCGGGTTGATCGCATGCGTGTTGAGCGAGCTCATGTAGAGCGTGTAGCCGTCCGGCCGCGCGCGCGCCGCGAACTGGGCGCCGATGTTGCCGCCGGCGCCCGGGCGGTTGTCCACCACCACCGGCTGGCCCCAGGCCTTGGAGAGTTCGTTCGCGATCGAGCGGGTGAAGAAGTCGGAAGAACCGCCGGGCGGAAAGGACACCACGAGCTGGACCGGCCGGGTCGGGTAGCCCGCCTCCGTCGCCGCCGACAGGGCGGGCGCCGATGCGATGGCAGCCAGCGTGCACGCGGCGACGAAACGGGAAAGGATTGCGTTCATGTGAGCCTCGGAAGTGACGGAGAAGACAGGGAAGGAAGGACGGAAAGAAGCGGTGGCCTTCAGGCCGCGAGCGCGGCCGCGCGCTGCATGAGCTGGCGCCGGTCGACCTTGTTGGTGGCGGCCAGCGGCAGCGCATCGACGAAGACCACGCGCCGCGGATGCTGGTAGGCGGGTGCGTTGGCGAGCACGAACTGCTTGACCGCGTTCTCATCGGTGCGCATGCCCGAACGCACGACCACGAAGGCGACCGGCTTCTGGCCCTTGATCTCGTCGGCCACCGGCACGACGCAGGCCTGCAGGATCTCGGGCATCTTCTCGATGACCTGCTCGACCTCGCCCGGGTAGATGTTCTCGCCGCCGCAATTGAACATGTCGTCCGCGCGGCCCACGAAGTGGTAGCAGCCCGTGGCGTCGCGGCGGAAGATGTCGCCGGAGATGTACCAGCCATCGGGCGTGAGCACCTTCGCGGTCTGCTCGGGCAGGTTCAGGTAGCCCAGCAGGTTGGCCGGCGTGCGCATCCAGAGCTCGCCTTCGTCGGCCTCGCGGCCCGCGCGATCGACCAGGCGGACCTCGACGTCCGGCAGGGGCCAGCCCAGGCCGCCGTTCGGTGGCAGCGCGCGCCCCTCGGTGGGACCGAAGACGATCGGGCCGGCCTCGGTCGTGCCGTAGCCGCCGGCGATCGTGGCCGCGGGAAAGGCACTGGACAGCGCCTCGTAGAGCTGCCCGGTTGCCGGGGCGGAACCCAGGCGGATGAAGCGCACGCGCGTCGTATCGATCTTCGACAGCGCCGCCTGCTCGCGCACCACCATCGCCATCATGGTCGGCACCGAGGTGACCCAGGTCACGCCGTGGCGCTCGATGGCGTCGATGAACTTCAGCACTTCGAACTGCGGCATCAGCACGATGCGCGCATGCCCCGCCAGCGCGAACTTGCAGTTGGTGAGCGCGTTCATGTGGAACAGCGGCGCCGCGACGAGGAAGCACTCGGTCTCGTACGAGGCGCGGGTGCGGAAGCGGGACTTCACCGACCAGAGCTGCCCGCCATGCGACAGCTTCACGCCCTTGGGCCGGCCGGTGGAGCCGGAGGTGTAGAGGATCATGGCGCAGTCGGAAGGATCGACGGCGGCCGGCTCGAAGCGGCCCGCGTCCTGGAAGTCGACCCAGCTTTCGTCGTCGAAGCACACGGTGCGCATCCCGGGCGGCACCAGCGGCTTGCGGGCCGCGTCGACGAAGGCCATCGACGCGTTGCAGTCCCGCAGGATGAATTCGACCGACTCCCGGGCGAGCTTGTGGTTGACCGGCACCGTCACCAGGCCCGCCTGCAGCGTCGCCAGGTAGGCGACGATGAACTCGAGCCGGTTCATGCTCAGGATCGCGACCACGTCGCCGGCCTTCAGGCCCGAACGCAGCAGGCCCCGCGCGCAGGCGCGGATGCGCGCATCGAGCTGCGCATAGCTGTAGTGCATCGGCACGTCGCCGCGTCCGCAGTCCACCAGGGCGATGGCTTCGCCGGCCTTGGAATGGTCTATCAAATCACCGAGGTTTTTCCACATGAGGTTTTCTTTTTCCCAATAGAAAGCAATAGAAATTGGAATTATTTTTCAACGAATTTCAATAGCATGGAAGCTCATTTCCAAACGATGCAAAGTCGAAGCATGAACAGTCTTTCCGTGTTTTCCGAGACCTACGCCGAGGCGCGGTCGAAGTTCCTGGAGGCGGCCCGCGCGGCGGGCGCGGCCCTGACCGAATACCGCCATCCCGCGCAGGTGGGTCCGGCGGGCGAGGCGCTGTGCCTCGATGTCGCGCGCCTCGGGCCGGCCGATGCGCGGCATGTGCTCGCCGTGGGCTGCGGCACCCATGGCATCGAGGGCTACTCCGGCTCCGCGGCGCAGACGCACTGGCTGCGCCGCTTTCGGCCGGGCCACCTGCCCGCCGACACGGCCGTGCTGTTCTTCCATGCGCACAACCCCTGGGGCTTCGCCCATGCGCTGCGCTTCACCGAGGAGAACGTGGACCTCAACCGGAACTTCGTCGACTTCGGCCGGCCCCTGCCCGCCAATCCGGGCTACGCGCAGGTGCATGCGCTGATCGATCAGGCGGACTGGGACGAAGACGAAGTCCCGCGCCTCTTCGAGCGGCTTTCCGCCCTGCGCGAAGCGGTCGGCGAACAGCGCTACTCCGATGCCTTCAACGGCGGCCAGTACACGCATGACGACGGCATCTTCTATGGCGGCGCGCGCGAACAATGGTCCAACAAGGCCTTCAGGCAGGCCGTGGCCGACCATCTGCAGGTGGCGGAATCGGCCGCCTTCATCGACTTCCACACCGGCATCGGTCCCGAGCGCGGCCACGTCTTCCTGTGCTTCCATGCGCCGGGCTCCGCCCCCTATGAGCGCGCGCGCCGCTGGTGGGGCGAGCGCGCGGTCAACCGCGAGGGCGTGACGCACAAGGCGGTCGCGAACTACCAGGGCCTGCTGGTCGACGCCTTCGTGGCCCTGCTGCCGGCGCGGCGCACGACCGCGGTGGTGGTCGAGTTCGGCACCCTGCCCCGGCCGCTGATGCAGCGCGCGTCGATGGCCGCCCGATGGCTGTGGGCCACCCGGCACGCCGCCGTCCAAACCGAGGCCGGACGCGCGCTGCGCGCACGCCTGATGCAGGACATCCGCGAGGCCTTCTATCCCGCGGCGCCCGACTGGCGCGCCGGCGTGCTGATCCAGTCCGAGGACATCATCGACCGCGCCCTCGCGGGCGTCGCGCAGGCCGGCTGAGGCCGCGCAAGGCTCCCATCGCATGGACGCGCGCATCGGGGGACTCCTCCTCAGCCGGTGATCGGCACGTAGGTGCCGCGGCCCAGCGCGACCAGCTTGCCGTCGGCCCCGGCGATCTCGATGTCGACCACGGCCGAGGTGCGGCCCGTCCGGCGCACCGTCGCCGTGCCGTCCAGGTAGGCACCGACGCCGGGCCGGAGGTAGTCGATGCGCAGGTTCATCGTCGGCACGCCGCCGCCAACCATCATGCCGATCGCGAAATCGCCCACCACGTCGATCAGCGAGGCGATGGCGCCACCATGGAACTGCTGGGAGCCGGCGCGCCCGCGCTCGAACTCGGGCCGGATCGGCATGCGCACGGCCAGCGTCGACTGCGCATGATCGACCCGCAGCACCTCCAGGCCCATGAAGCGCATGAAGGGCGAACGCTCGAAGATGGCTTCGAGCTCGGGCTGGCCGAGACGCCTGGTGACGTCGTCGCTCATGGCTTCACCAGGATCTTTCCGAAGACCTTGCGGTCTTCCAGGTGCTGGAAGGCCTCGTTGACCTGGTCGAGGGCATAGGTCCGGTCGACGACGGGCTGCAGCTTGCCCGAACGCACCAGGTCCAGCAGGCTCGTGAGGTCCTCCCGCGCCCAGCCGTTCGAGCCGAGCACCTGCAGCTCGTAGCTCCAGATGAAGCGCAGGTCCTCCTTCGGGTCGTAGCCCGCGGTCGCGCCGCAGGTGAGGATGCGGCCGCCGCGGTGCAGCGTGCGCAGCGACTTGACCCAGGTGTCGCCACCGGTGAAGTTCACCACCACGTCCATGCCCTTCTCGTAGAGGCGGCGATGCGGCTTGCCGAAGGTGCCGAAGACCCACTTCATGAAGTCGTCCTGCTTGTAGTCGATGAGGTGGTCCGCGCCGAGCGCCTTCAGGCGCGCCAGCTTCTCCGGGCTCGAGGCCGCGGCGACGACCTCGGCGCCCGCGAGCTTGGCCAGCTGCACGCAGCAGGTCCCCACGCCGCCCGAGGCGCCCAGCACCAGCACCCGTTCGCCCGCGCGCACCTTGCCGATGGTCACCATCATTCGCCAGGCGGTGCCGTAGGCCACGGGCAGGCAGGCCGCGGTCTCGAAGCTCACGTCGTCGGGCAGCCGCACCAGGTGGTGGTCGGGGATCGCGCAGTACTCCGCCAGGCCGCCATGGCGCGCCTCGCCGATCACGCCGCCGAAGGTCTTGCGGTCGGAGGGGTCGACCATCACGCGGTCGCCGACCTTCCATCCGCCTTCGACGCCGGGGCCGACCTCGACGATCTCGCCGGCCAGGTCCAGGGCCATGATCATCGGCATGGGCACCGTGATGCCGGGCATGCCGTTGCGGGTGAAGACGTCGTGGTAGTTCAGCGATGCAGCACCGACCTTGAGGACGACCTCGCCCGCCTGCGCCACGGGATCCGCGAAGTTCGTTTCGTAGCGGACGGTACCGGGTCCGCCGTGTTCATAGATGACTGCTGCTCTCATGTTGCACTCCGTTGTTGACTTGTTTGCACGAACTCCAGCGCAGCGTGCTGCGCCTCGACGGGCCCGACCCAGATCGAGCGGGCACCGTCGTCCGGCGTCGTCCCTTCGGCGAAGGGGACGCCTTGTCTTTCCAGGTAGGCGGCCAGCGCCGGCAGCGACTGCACGGCGATGGTCGCGGCGGCCACGCGCTGCACCGGCGCCTCGGCCAGCACCGGGCAGAGGCCGCGCAGCGTCGCTTCGTCGGCGAGCCACAGCGTCCCCTGCCGCAGCGCGAAGCGCCGCCCCCGGCCGCCGAAGGCCGGGGTGGGCGCGCGGCCCAGCAGCCGCGCCATGCGCGCGGCGCTCGCATCGAGGTCGGCCACGGCCAGGTACACCGCCGCCAGCGCCTCGGCCCCGTTGGGATGGGCCAGCAGATGCGGCTGCCAGAGCACCTCCCGCGTGCCGTGCTCGATCACGATGAAGCGCGCCTCGGGATGCGCGGCCGGATCGAAGTAGACGTTGCGAAAGCGCGCCCGCCGCGTGTGCTCGTCGCGGGCGCCGAAGGTGGCGTCGCGTTCCAGCGCGATGGGCGCGTTCGCGGCTACGCCGGCCTGCACATAGGCCACATGGGCCTGGTCGGCCGAGGCGCAGTCGAGCGCGACGATGTGCAGCCCCTCGTAGCGCTCCACCATCGCCTTCACGTTGCTCGGCAGCGCCGGGTCCAGCAGCCCCAGCAGCTCGAAGTAGCCCTGGCGGAACATGGCGCAGCGGTTGCCCGATCCCCAGGGCACGACCGGCCCGCCCGGGCTCAGCGCGCCCGCATGCAGGCTCAGCGGCGACAGCCGGAAGCCCATCCGTTCGAAGGCCGCGCTCGCGCGCAGCAGGTCGCGGATGCCCAGGCCGACGTGGTCGAGTCCGAGCGCCGCCGGTTCCGCGGGCCTAGCCATGGAGCACCTCTTCGGCCAGGGAGAGATCGCCCGCCGCGCCCACCTGCAGCGCGGCATCGAGCGCCTGGCCCATGTCGGCGATCAGGTCCTCGACGCATTCCAGGCCGGCGTGGATGCGCAGCAGCGGCCCCTCGCTCGGCGCCGCGAGCGAGCTCCGCGCCGGCGCGGGGTCCACCAGCAGCGCCAGGCTCTCGTAGCCGCCCCAGGACAGGCCGATGCCGAAGAGCCGCAGCCGCTGGAAGAGCATCGAGAGCTGCGGCCGCGTCATCGGCTGCAGCACCACGCCGAACAGGCCGCTGGCGCCGGAGAAGTCCCGCTTCCAGAGCGCATGGCCGGGATGGCTCGGCAAGGCGGGATGCATCACGCGCTGCACCGCGGCGTGCCGCTGCAGGCTCTGGGCCAGGCGCACGCCGTTCTCCCAGTGCCGCTGCATGCGCACGGCCAGCGTGCGCAGGCCGCGCAGGGCCAGGTAGATGTCGTCGGGCCCGGCGGTCTCGCCGAAGTGGTGCGCGCTCGACTGCAGCGCGGGCCAGGCGCGCTCGTTGGCGGTGGCCACGCCCAGCAGCGCATCGGAATGGCCCACGATGTACTTGGTCGCCGCATGCACCGAGATGTCGACGCCGTGCTCGAAGGGCTTGAAGAACAGCGGCGTGGCCCAGGTGTTGTCGAGCACCACCAGCGCGCCGGCACGGTGGGCGATGTCGGCCAGCGCGGGGATGTCCTGCATCTCGAAGGTCATCGAGCCCGGCGATTCGAGGTACACGACCCGGGTGTTGGGCCGCACGCGCCGCGCCATGTCCGCCACCTCCATCGGGTTGAAGTACTCGACCTGGATGCCGAGCCGGCGCAGCACCTGCTCGGCGAAGAGGCGCGTCGGGCCGTAGACGCTGTCGCTCATCAGCAGATGGTCGCCCCCTTCGAGCAGGCCGAGCAGCGCATGGGTGCAGGCGGACAGGCCCGAGGGGAAGAGGATCGAGCGGAAGCCGCCCTCGAGTTCGCAGACCGCGGATTCGAGCGCACGGGTCAGCGGCGAACCGAAGCGCCCGTAGCTGGCCATCGGGTTGCCTTCGCTCTTGCGCGACTCCCATTCCTCCAGCGTTTCCGACAGGATCGTGGAGCCGCGGTACACCGGGACGTTGACCATCCCGGCGTGCTCCGCGGGCGCGCGCCCGAGGTGGGCCAGCTGGGTATGCAGTTCGGGCAGGGTGTGGTGATCGGGAGCAATCATGCGAGCAAATCCGGCGTTTCGTTGCAAAAATTCTATGCTTCTAACGAAGGAAAATTATTGCTAACTTTGGCTCGATACGGCCGATCTCTAGAACCATTTTCTCCTATATCGCCGTTTCAAGCATTTTCTTGCACCAAGCCAAACACTATGATGCGCCATGGCCAAAACCACCTCTTCCTCCTCCTCTTCCCATGAGCGCCTGGACCGGGTCGACCGGGAAATCCTGGCCATCCTCCAGGAAGACGCGACGGCCGCGGTCAACGACATCGCCGAGCGTGTGGGACTGACGACCACGCCGTGCTGGCGGCGGATCCAGAACCTGGAGAAGCGCGGCATCATCCGCAAGCGCGTGGCGCTGCTCGACCCCGAGCAGTTGAACGTCGGCGTGACCGTGTTCATCTCGATCAAGACGAACCAGCACGACATCGAGTGGTACGAGAAATTCCACCGCCTCGTGAGCGCCATCCCGGAGGTCACGGAGTTCTACCGGACGACCGGCAGCACCGACTACCTGATGAAGGTGTCGGTGCCCAGCATCGAGGGCTACGACCGGGTCTACAAGATGCTCATCAAGGGCGCCAAGCTGGCGGACGTCAACTCGATGTTCGCGATGGAACAGATCAAGTACACGACGGCGCTGCCGCTGAGTCACGCCTGAGGTCGAAGGCTTCCGGAGCCTTGCGCATCCGGCCCGTCCTGCCCTCAGGACGCCATGCCATCGGCCGTTCGCAGCAGCACGTCTTCGAAGAAGGCACCGATCGGCCGCTGCAGATCGCGCACCTGGACTTCCAGCACCCAGATGCCGTCACCCGGCACGAAATCGGCTTCGGCCAGGCGGTGTTTTCCGTAGAGGGCATGAGGGAAGTCGGCGACGCGATGCCCCGCGGTCTCGTGCACCAGCGCACAGCCATGGGCGCGCGCCAGTCCGTCGGCGAATTCGTAGAGTGCGCTGCCGCTCATGCCTTGGCGCCATGCACGCTGCGCCTGCGCGAAGATGTCTCGCGCCGCCCTTGTGCAGCGTTCATGGTAGGGGTCGCTCCCCATCACGAAGGTGTCGCCGTAGTCGCCCTCGTAGCCGTCCCACACGGGGCCGAGGTCGATGGTGAACAGGTCGTCCGCCCGCAGCTTTCGGTGCCGGTCCACGGGCTGGCGTGAAGTGCATTGGGTATCGGGTCCGAAGCGCACGTAGGTCGGATGCCAGTTGTAGGCCGCACCCATCTCGCGCAGGTGCCGGTCCGCGACGGCGATGGCTTCGCCGGTGGTCATGCCGGGCACCATCAAAGCGGCGATCTGCGGCAAGGCGGCCATGGAGCGCCTGCGCGCGTCCAGGATGCCGTCAAGCGAAAAGGCCGCGCCCACCTTCTCCCAGGGATGGCGAACGATGTACGGCGCCTGGCGCTGCTCCGCCGACGCGGTCGGCAGGAAGGCCTCCGACTGGAAGCGTTCCTTCGGCAGGCCCGCCGCCCTCAACGCGGCACGCGCATCCCGCACCATGGCGGGGTTGCCGCAGGCGTAGACCATCGTGCGTTGCCAGTCGTGATCCGCGGCCAATGCCGCGTCCTGGACATGCTGCGAATCACCGTGCGTCGAAGACACCACGGGCATCCAGTGGAAGCACGCATGCGCCTGCGCGAGCTGGTCGAGCAGGCTGGATGCGTAGCAGTCGCCCGCGCGGCCGCCCCAGTACAGGCCGATCCTGCGAAAGACGCCGCTGGCCAGTGCCGTCTGCAGGATCGCGCTGACGCCCGCGAAACCGGTGCCCGTGGCCAGCAGCACCAGCCGATCGACCGCCTCGGGGGGCGCTTGCCAGGTGCAGGCGCCGTGAGGACCGTCGAGCTCCAGCAGGTCGCCGGGTTGCAGTGCGGCGAGCCTGTGATCGGTGAACGCGCCCCCCGGAACCCGTCGGATATGAAATTCCAGCTGGTTGGCGTCGCCGGTCCGCTCCGGCAGGTTGGCGATGGAAAAGCTGCGGCGCTCCCCGTTGTCCAGCAACAGTTGCGCATGCTGCCCCGGCAGGCATTCGAAACGCTGGGCGCTCTGGAGCTCGAGCACGAGCCGTGTGACGCCGGATGCCACCGCATCCAGTGCGACGATCCTTGCGGAATGGCGCGCAGCCGGACGGGCGGGCGCCTGCCAATGCGGGAAGCGCAAGCGCAGGTCGCTGGTGGCGCGGCACTGGCACATCAGCAGCTCGTCGTCCGCCACCTGGTAGGCGGCTTCGGACGGCGCAGAGATGCGTTCGAAGCGGCCGTCGAGCACCTGCGCCCGGCAGGAACCGCATTCGCCCCGCATGCAGGAAAAAGGCACGGCGATCCCCTCGGCAAGTGCCGAATCGAGGATGCTGCCCGCGATGCCGAGCGGGAAGCGGGCGTCGCCTGGCGCGACCGTGCAGAAGTGGATGGGCGAAGCTGTCATGCGTGGGGCCTGGTGGGTCGATCAACACTGTCCAAAGTGAAATCTACCTAGAATGCGGCCCTGTCCATAGAGCCATATGTGGAAAAATGACCAGGCCACTTTCCCGCAGTTCCCAGCTGCGCCGAACACAGTCGAGCCTCGACCTCGCGGCAGAGCCGCTGCGAGCGGGCGAACTGAAGCAGGCCTGGATCTATCGCCAGATCCGCGACCGCGTGCTGGAAGGCGTGCTGGCGAAGGGCGCGCGCATGCCCTCGACCCGGCACCTCGCCGAGCGCTGGCAGGTGTCGCGGGCCACGGTCGATCTGGCCTACGACCAGCTTCGCAGCGAGGGCTACCTGGTCAGCACACCGGGCTCGGGCACCTACGTCGCGGCCAAGGTACCCGATGCGTTTTTCGACGCGGGTGCGCGTGCGGGCGACGCACCCCCTCGGCGCGCAGGGCCGCCTCGGCACAGGCCGGCGGCGCTCGAGGTCACACCGCTCCTCGCCAACGCGGCCGGCGAACCGTTCGTGGCGCGGGTGCCCGACGCCGCCCTGTTCCCGCTGGACCGCTGGCGCAAGGCGTTGCAGGCCAGCGCCCGGCGCGTGACGATCGAACAGCTGGGCGACAACGAAGTCCTTGGCCTGGCCCACTTGAGGGCACAGATCGCACGCTACCTCGGCGTTGCGCGCGGCATCTTCTGTGATGCGGAGCAGATCGTCGTGCTGTCCGGGATCCGCCAGGGACTGGACCTGTGCGCGCGGCTCCTGCTCTCGCCCGACGACAGGGTCATGGTGGAAGACCCTGGCTACCTCCATGCCGCACCGATCTTCGGCCGGCACGCGCGCGAAGTCATTCACGTGCCGGTCGACGCCCAGGGCTTCTCGGTGGCGCATGCGCGCCGCCACGCGGGCGTCCGGCTTGCGCACCTCACGCCGGCGCACCAGGCGCCCACGGGCATCACGATGCCGATCTCGCGGCGGCTGGAGCTTCTGGCATGGGCCGAAGCATCGGACTGCTGGCTGATCGAGGACGACTACGACAGCGAGTTCAGCTACGACAACGCGCCCCTCCCCGCATTGAAAAGCCTGGACGCGGCCGACCGGGTCATCCATTGCGGCAGCTTCAACAAGACCCTGTTCGCCGGCCTGCGCATCGGCTACGCCGTGCTGCCCGAGAAGCTCGTGCCCGCCTTCCGCAAGGCCAGGCAGGTGACCGGCCGCTCGACCGGCGCGATCGAGCAGCTGGCGCTGGCGAACTTCCTCGAGAGCGGCGACTTCGCGCGGCACGTGCGGCGCGCGCGCCTCGCCTACGCACAGCGCAGGGACATCGTGCTGGACGCCTTGCGCGATGCCCTCGGCCCCGAGCGGCTGCAGGTCACCGGTGAGCATGCAGGATTCCATCTGGTCTGGTGGCCGCCGCCGGAGATGGACGTGGGCGCGTTCCAGAAGGCCGCGGCGGAACGCGGCCTGCGCTTTCAAACGATCGCGGACTTCTGCAAACGCGCCCAGCTCCCGCCGGGGTTGGTCATCGGCTATGCGGCGCTGGACGACGAAGCCTTGCGTCGGCATGTCGATGAACTGGGCGGGCTGATCGCCCGCTTCTGAAGAAGAGGCAGCCCTCACGCCGGAAGCGCGCGGACCTCGGCCCCGCCTCCGGTAGGGGTCGTGAACGCTGCGCGGGTCCGACGCCCCCATGGACGATGTTTCCGCCCGGGTGGCTGCAACGATTGCATCGGCGCATCACAGCTATATCGGGCGCCCTCTTTTCCCGGCTCGCGTCCGCGCTCAGGATCCTGTCATCCATTCACGCCAGGAGCATGAGATGTTCGCAATGCAGTATTCGCACCGTCTTCCCGCCGACTACGACATGGAGACGATCCGCCAGCGCGCGGCTCGGCGCGGCCCGATCTGGGACGACACCGAGGGGCTCGTCTTCAAGGGCTTCGTGGCGCGCGAGCGCGGCCGGCACGGCGCCACCGGCCACGTGTATGCCTCGGTCTATCTGTGGCGCGAGCCCGCGGCGGCTGCGCGCTTCCTGATGGGCGAGCGCTTTCAGGCCGTCATCGATTCCTTCGGCCGGCCGCGCGTGGAAACCTGGCTGCCGCTGGATGCGCGCGCCGGCGCCGCAAGGGCGAAGCCGGCGCGGTGGCTGCATCGCGACGAGCGCACCCTCGATGCCGCCGCCGACCGTGCGGCGCTGCACGCGGCGGAGGTCGAATCCAACCGCGCGATCGCGGCGCGACCGGACACCGTGGCGGTCTGGACGGCGCTCGATCTCGACGCCTGGCGGCTGGTGCGGTTCAGGCTGTCGGCCAGCGCATCCGACATCTCCGACGGAGAAACGGTCTACGAAGTGCTTCACCTGGCCAAGCCCGGCCTCGACCAGCTGGCGCGATGAGCCGACGTGCGCCGCGCCCGGTCGACGTGCTGCTCGGCCACTTGGCGAGCGTGTGCGTGGCGGCCCTCGTCATCTGCGGCCTGGCCGTGCTGGGCACGGCAGTTGTCCATCACCTGGCCGCGATGTAGCGTTGTTGCGCCCGTCAAGCGGCCGTGGCCCGGATCGCCGCGGACAGCGTACGCAGCGCACTGCGCGCCTGCGCATCGGACACGTTGGTGTGCAGCACCACATCGCGCGAGGGCAAGGGCGGCAGGCCCAGGGCCGGCCCCACGTCGAGGGTGCCGGGCGGTGCCACGCGGCGCCCCAGCGCAGCCACCGCGAGCCCGGCTGCCACGGCAGCGCCCACCGTGAGCACACCGCCGCCCACGAACACCTCGGTCCACGGCACGCCGCCTTCGGCCAGCGCGGCAATCGCCATGCTGCGAACGCTGCAGGGCTCGGCCTGCGTGGCGAGCGGCAACGGCTCGCCCGAGTGGTGAACGAAGTCGGGTGCCGCCATCCAGCCGAACTGCTCCGCGAGCAGCACCTCGCCATCGAGCCGGCGGCTGTCGTGCCGCAGGATGATCGCCACGTCGAGCACGCCGCGATCGAAGGCCTCGAGCAGTTCGCGCGAGGTGGAGACGCGCACCTCCATCACCACCGAGGGCTGTGCGCTCTTCATCTGCCGCAGCAGCAGGGGCAGTTCGGCGCCGACGATGTGATGGCTGATGCCGACCACCAGCCGTCGGTGCTTCGCGCCGAAAGCACCGAGGGCGCCGCTGTGCGCGGCCAGCAACGCGCGCGCCAAGGGCAGGAAGGCCAGCCCCTGGGCCGACAGGCGCACCCGCCGCGGCGTGCGCTCCAGCAGGCGATGGCCCACCGTGTCCTCCAGGCGCTTGATCTTGAGGCTGACGGCCGACTGCGTGCTGTCGATGGACTCGGCCGCGCGGGTGAAGTTCTGGAGGTCCGCCACCTGCACGAAGGCCTGCACGGCTTCGATGTCGAGCGCTTTCATCGGAGAGTGGCCATGGGAACAACGGCAAGTCGTACGGACATTTCGCCGCGATCATTTCACAACGCATGCGCGCGTGCATCGCACGGGTCGAAGCGCTTGAATGCAGGCATCGGGACTTCGGGTGGGCGCGAGAACGGCCGACCCGCTGATTTGCCACGCGATCGCGTGGGGTACAGGCAAAAAAATAGCCCCTTGTCGGGGCTATCTTGGAGGAGAGGGAGGGATTCGAACCCTCGGTACGTTTCCGTACGCCTGATTTCGAGTCAGGTACATTCGACCACTCTGCCACCTCTCCGGTGTCTGTCGAGTCTGCGATTCTAGCAGTATTTTTGGGCCTCTCTCAAGGCCCTCGCAGAATAATCAGGCGCGCAGCGTGTCGAGGCCGCCCAGGTACGGGCGCAGCGCCACCGGCACGCGGATCGAGCCGTCCTCGTTCTGGTGGTTCTCCAGCACCGCGACCAGCGCGCGGCCGACGGCCAGGCCCGAGCCGTTGAGCGTGTGCACCAGTTCGTTCTTGCCCTGTGCGTTCTTGAAACGCGCCTGCAGCCGGCGGGCCTGGAAGGCCTCGCAGTTCGACACCGAGCTGATCTCGCGGTAGGTGTCCTGCGCAGGCAACCAGACTTCGAGGTCGTAGGTCTTGCTCGAGCCGAAGCCCATGTCGCCGGTGCACAGCAGCACCACGCGGTAGGGCAGCTCGAGCGCCTTCAGCACGGCCTCGGCATGGGTGGTCATGGCCTCGAGCGCTTCGTAGCTGTGCGACGGGTGCGTGATCTGCACCATCTCGACCTTGTCGAACTGGTGCTGGCGGATCATGCCGCGGGTGTCGCGGCCGGCGCTGCCCGCTTCGGAACGGAAGCACGGCGAATGCGCGGTGAGCCTGATGGGCAGCTGGGCCTCGGGCACCACCTCGTCGCGCACGAAGTTGGTCAGCGGCACCTCGCTGGTCGGGATCAGGTAGAGCGCCTGGTGGTCGGGCACCGGCTCGCCGTCCTGGCCGCCCTTCTTGGCGGCGAACAGGTCGCCCTCGAACTTGGGCAGCTGGCCCGTGCCGCGCATCGAGTCGGCGTTGACGATGTAGGGCACGTAGCACTCGGTGTAGCCGTGCTGCTCGGTCTGCAGGTCGATCATGAACTGCGCCAGCGCGCGGTGCAGCCGGGCGATCGGTCCCTTGAGCACGCTGAAGCGCGAACCCGCGAGCTTGGTGCCCATCTCGAAATCGAGGCCCAGCGGCGCGCCGAGGTCGACGTGGTCGCGCGGCGTGAAAGCCAATGGCGTCGCGCCACCGCCTTCACCGCCCTGCGGGCTCCAGCGGCGCACTTCGACGTTGCCGGCTTCGTCCTCGCCCACCGGCACGCTCTCGTGCGGCAGGTTGGGCACGGCGAGCAGCAGCGCCTGCAGTTCGGGCTGGATCGCATCGAGCCGGACCGACTGCGATTCCTGCTCGGCCTTGAGCGCGTTGACTTCGGCCATCAGCGCGTCGGTGGATTCGCCCTTGGCCTTGAGCGGGCCGATCTGCTTGTTGAGGGCGTTGCGGCGCGCCTGCAGTTCCTCGGTGCGAACCTGCAAGGTCTTGCGTTCGGCTTCCAGCGCGCTGAAGGCGTGGACGTCGAGGAAGGTCTGGTTCTTCTTGCGCGTTTCGAGACGGGCGACGGCCGAAGCCAGGTCTTTGCGGAGCAGGGTGATGTCGAGCATGCCCCGATTTTAGGTGGGCCTGCCGCGCTCGCCGCGCGGCAGGCCCATCGGCCGGATCAGGCCAGGCTCGTCGGGTCGAGGTTGGCGCCGCAGACGATCAGGCAGACCTTCTCGCCGGCACGCGGCACATAGGCGCCGGTCTGCAGCGCGGCCAGCGGCAGGGCGGCCGCGGGCTCGACGGCCAGCTTCATCTCCTTCCAGAGCCACAGCTGCGCCGCGCGGATGGCCTCGTCGGACAGCAGCAGCGCATCGCGCACCTCGCGCTGCGTGATGTTCCAGGCGAAGTCGCCGATGCGCTTGGCGCCCAGCGAATCGGCCGCCACGCCGCCGACCTCGACGTCGACCGGCTGGCCGGCCTCGCGAGCGCGGAACAGCGTGGGCGCGCGTTCGGGCTCGAGCGCGACCACGCGGCTGCGCTGGCCGAACCAGCCGGCCAGGCCGCCGATCAGGCCGCCGCCGCCCACGCTCACCAGCACCGCATCGGGCAGGCCGCCCTGCTCTTCGATCTCGCGGCCCAGCGTGCCGGCGCCGGCCACCACTTCGAGCTGGTCGTAGGCATGGGTCAGCAGCGCGCCGCTCTCGCGCTGGCGCGCCAGGCAGGCGGCCAGGGCATCGGCATAGGCCTCGCCGACCACCGTGACCTCGGCGCCCAGCGCGCGCAGCCGCGCACGCTTGGCTTCGGGCGACACGCCCGGCAGGAAGACTTCGCAGCGCACGCCCAGCGCGCGCGCGGCGGCCGCGGTCGCGATGCCGGCGTTGCCGCCCGAGGCCACCACCACGCCGGCCGCCGGGATCGGCTGGGCCAGCAGGCGGTTCATCATGCCGCGCGCCTTGAAGCTGCCCGCGACCTGCAGCTGCTCGAGCTTGAGCCAGACCTCGGTGCCGCCGGCCGCGAGCGCCGCCGGCAGGCCCAGCGTGGTGGGCGAGAGCTTCCACAGCGGGGTCTCGCGCAGGTAGGCGCCGCGGTGCGCCGCCAGCCGGTCGGCCGCGGCTTCGATCTGCGCGTGCCAGTCGATGTCGTTCATGGTAGGTGTGTTGTTGTCGCTCACGAGATGTGCCCTGGTGCCGGCCCGGTGTCGAGCTTGAGGCCCTTGGGCAGCGGGAATTTGATGGTCTCTTCGATGCCGTCCATCTTGCGCACCGAGACCGCGCCCAGCGCCTTCACGCGATCGATCACCTCGCGCACCAGCACCTCGGGCGCCGAGGCGCCGGCCGTCAGGCCGACCCGCGTCTTGCCCTCGAACCACGCGGGGTTCAGCTCGTCGGCCGAGTCGACCATGTAGCTCTCGGTGCCCAGGCGCTGCGCGAGCTCGCGCAGGCGGTTGCTGTTGGAACTGGTGGGGCTGCCGACCACGATCACGATGTCGACCTGCGGGCTCATGATCTTGACCGCGTCCTGGCGGTTCTGGGTGGCATAGCAGATGTCCTGCTGCTTGGGCTCGCGCACTTTCGGGAAGCGCGCGCGCACCGCGGCCGCGATCTCGGCCGCGTCGTCGACCGACAGCGTGGTCTGCGTGACCACCGCCAGCTTGTCGGTCTGGCCGGGCTGCACGCGGGCCACGTCGGCCACGTCCTCCACCAGGTGGATGCCGTGGGTCAGCTGGCCCATCGTGCCCTCGACCTCGGGATGGCCCTTGTGGCCGATCATGATGAATTCGTAGCCCTCTTTCGCGAGCTTGGCCACCTCGACGTGCACCTTGGTCACCAGCGGGCAGGTGGCGTCGAACACGTCGAAGCCGCGCGCCTGGGCCTCGGCCTCGACCGCCTTGCTCACGCCGTGCGCGCTGAAGACCAGCGTCGAGCCGGGCGGCACGTCGGCCAGGTCCTCGATGAAGATCGCGCCCTTGGCCTTGAGTTCGTTGACCACATAGGTGTTGTGCACGATCTCGTGGCGCACGTAGATCGGCGCGCCGAACTTGGCGATGGCGCGCTCGACGATCTCGATCGCGCGGTCGACGCCCGCGCAGAAACCGCGCGGCTCGGCCAGGATGATCTCGTTGACGGAAGGCTCGCTCACAGCACGCCGATCAGCTGCACTTCGAAGGTCACCGGCTGGCCCGCGAGCGGATGGTTGAAGTCGAACTGCACCGCGGTGTCGCTCGAGGCGATCACGGCGCCGGCGTAGCTGCCGCTGCCGTCGGGCGTGGGGAACTGCACCACGTCGCCGACCGCATAGCGCTCGTCGGGGTCGCCGATCTTGACCAGCAGCGTGCGCGCGACCCATTGCTGCATCTCCACATTGCGCTCGCCGAAGGCCTCGCCGGCCGGCAGTTCGAAGGTGGTGTGCGCGCCCTCCTCCAGCCCGATCAGGCGCTGCTCGACGGCCGGCGACAGCTCGCCGGTGCCCAGCGACAGCGTGGCGGGCTTGTCGGCGAAGGTGTTGATGATGTCGCCCGCAGGTCCGGCCAGCCGATAGTGCAGCGTGAGGAAGGAGCCGGCGGTGACGACGGTGGCAGGAGTGGACGAGGTCAAGGTGCGCGATCGATGGGGGGTCAGGAAAGCACAGCGAGGGCCCAGGGGCCGCCGCTACACTGGACCCGCCATTTTAGGGAGTGGGGCCCAAGCCCCGTCTGCGCCATGTCTTTCCTCCAGGATCTGCCTGCGCAAGCCCGGCCGCGCGAGAAGCTGCTCGCCCGCGGCCCGTCGGCGCTGGGCGACGCCGAACTGCTGGCCCTGCTGCTGCGCACCGGCCTGGCCGGCAAGAACGTGCTGCAGCTCGCGCAGGAGCTGCTCGACACCTTCGGCGGCATCGCCGGCCTGCTCCGGACCGACATCGCCGCGCTCAAGGCCGTCAAGGGCCTGGGCGGCCCGGCCAAGCGCGCCGAACTCGGCGCCGTGCTCGAACTGGCCCGAAGGGCGCTGGCCGAGCAGCTGCGCGAACGCGCGGTCTTCGATTCGCCCGAGGCCGTGGCCCAGTACCTGCAGCTGCACATCGGCGCCAGCCCGCACGAGATCTTCGCCGTGCTGTTCCTCGACGCACAGCACCGGCTGATCGCGATGGAGGAGCTGTTCCGCGGCACGCTCACGCAGACCAGCGTCTACCCGCGCGAAGTCGTGCTGCGCGCGCTGCACCACCAGGCGGCGGCCGTGGTGCTGGCCCACAACCACCCCAGCGGCGGCGTGGAGCCCTCGCGCGCCGACGAGGCCCTGACGCAGACGCTCAAGACCACGCTGGCACTGGTCGACGTGCGCGTGCTCGACCATGTGGTGGTGGCGCGCGGCCAGAGCCTGTCGATGGCGCAGCGCGGGCTGGTCTGACGCCGGCCTCGGCGGGCCTTGCGTAGGATGCAGGGACAATGGGGATCGGCCTCCGCACCGACGCCCTGCTCCCCGCCTGAAAGCCGTCCCGCCATGCCCCGTCCCACCAGCCCCCTCAAGAGCCTCGCCGACCTGCAGCAGGTGCAACGCACGCTGGCCGAGACCCGCGAACGCGAAGCGGCGGCCGCCGCCGAACGCGCCGCCGCCGAGAAGAAGCGGCTGGCCGAGCAGGACCTGTTCAGCCGGGCCATCGGCGCGACCCGGCCGCTCAAGCGCGTGGCCGCGGTGCCGCTCACGCCCGAGCCGCCGGCCCCGATCCCCGTGCAGCACCAGCTCGACGAGCAGCGCGTGCTGCGCGAGTCGCTGTCCGACGAGTTCGACGTGAGCACGCTGCTCGACGTCGACGACGCCATGAGCTTCCGCCGCCCGGGCATCGGCACCGACGTCACGCGCAAGCTGCGCGCGGGCGAATGGACCATCCAGCGCGAGGTCGACCTGCACGGCCTGCGCAGCGACGAGGCGCGCGAGGCCCTGGGCGCCTTCATCCGCACGGCCTTCAAGCAGGGGCTG
This sequence comes from Variovorax sp. J2P1-31, assembly GCF_030317215.1. NCBI lineage: Bacteria > Pseudomonadati > Pseudomonadota > Betaproteobacteria > Burkholderiales > Comamonadaceae > Variovorax > Variovorax sp. J2P1-31. The sequence goes on along the minus strand of NZ_JASZYA010000002.1, from coordinate 722,817 downwards.
CGCTGCGTGCGCGTGGTGCACGGCAAGGGCCTGGGCTCGCCCGGCAAGCAGCCGGTGCTCAAGACCAAGACCCAGCGCTGGCTGATCCAGAAGAACGAGGTGCTGGCCTTCGTGCAGGCCAAGCCGGCCGAAGGCGGTGCCGGCGCGCTGGTGGTGCTGCTTTCGCCGAGCAAGCGCTGAACCGGTCCGCACCATGAAAAAAGCCCGCGGCCTGGAAGGCGGCGGGCTTCGCAGAGGGGCCGGGGCCCCGCTGGTGGCTTCTTACATCGAAGCGGTGTTGCTGCGTGCGGCGGCGCGGGCTTCGGCCTGCACCGTGGCGCGATCGAGGCGGCTGCCGGCCACCGACAGCACGCCGGCCGACGCGTTGTCGCCGTAGATGTTGCCCAGGCGGGCGGTCTGCACGGCTTCGCGGCTGACCGTGGCGCGGTCGACGCTGTTCGTCAGGGCCGGTGCCACGCCAGCGAAAGCGGCGTCGCTGTAGATGTTGCCGGCGCGGGCGGTGGCTTGGGCTTCGGCGGCGACGTCGGCGCGGCTGCGCACCGAGTTCACGGTCTGCACGCCTTGGTACGTTTCGGCTTGGGCGCCGGCGATGGTCAGCAGGGACAGGGCGGCAACAGCCAGGATCTTCGAGGTCTTCATTTCAGTTTCCTTATTGGGTAGGGATGATTCGAACCGGTATCGGGGAGGCGCCGTCCCTTTCGGGGGCGGCCGCCGCGCTCGGTGCCAAGCTCACCCAGAGCAGTTGCTTCTTTCATGACGCTTTCTGCTCTGTTGGACGAATCTTAAACCACCTTCTAAGTAGAAACCCTTAAGGAAATGATACGCGGTGTTCACGAAACGGGAACAATGCCGCGGTAAAGGCCTACAACCTGGTAACAGATTGTTCGCGACTGTCGAAATAGCGCCTCAGTGGCGCATCCAGTCCGCGGTCTTGAAGAAGGAATCGCGCAGCCGGGTTCGCAGCGCCTCGTCGACGCCGGTCTCGCCCATGGCCTGGTCCATGCAGGCCAGCCACTGGTCGCGCTCGGCGATGCCGATCGAATGGCCGCCGATGCGCTGCGGCATGTGACGCGCCCGCAGCATCGGATGGCCGAAGCGATCGGTGTAGTGCTGCGGTCCGCCCAGCCAGCCGCAGAGGAACCAGAACAGCCGCTGGCGCGCGTTGTCCAGCGAGCTGCCGTGCACGGCGCGCAGCCGCGCATAGGCCGGCTCGAGGTCCATCAGGTCGTAGAAACGCGTGACCAGCGCATCGACGGCGGTCTCGCCGCCGATCCATTCGAAGGGCGTGTCGAACTTGGGTTTGTCCTGGATTTGCATGGCCCGGATTGTCGGGGGCCGGGCCTGCCCCCTGCGAGCGCAGACCTATTCAGCGGCGTGGCGCAACGTATCCACGACCGGGCGGTTCAGCACTTCGCGCAGACCCCACCAGCCGGCCGCCAGCGCCAGCACGGCACCCGCGGCCGCCCCGGCCAAGGGCACCAGCGGCGACGCGGTCCAGCTGAAATCGAACACATAGCGTGCCAGGCCCCAGCCGATGGCCGAGGCGGCGATGCTGGCCAGGAAGCCCGCCAGCAGGCCCACGCCCACCAGTTCGGCGCGCTGCACCTGGCGCAGCAGGCTGGCGCGCGCGCCCACGGCGCGCATCACGGCGAACTCGCGCGCCCGCTCCTCACGCGTGGCGGTCACGGCCGCGAACAGCACCACCAGCCCGGCCGCCAGCGTGAAGCCGAACAGGAACTCGACCGCGCGGATCACCTGGTCGAGCACCCGTTGCACCTGGCCGATGGTGGCGCTCATGTCGACGTTGGTGACGTTGGGGTAGGCCCGCACCAGCGCGTTGTCGAAGCCCCGGGTCTCGGGCGCGCGGAAGGCGCCCATGTAGGTCACGGGCACGTCGGGCAGCGAGGCCACGGTGTACATCACGAAGAAGTTGGCGTGCAGCGAGCCCCAGTCCACCTTGCGCAGCGAGGTGATGCGCGCGTCGTTCTGCATGCCGCCGATGTCGAAGCGCAGCGTGTCGCCGAGCTTGAGCCCCAGGGTCTCGGCCAGGCCGGCCTCCACGCTGACCTCGTCCTTCGCGCCCGGCGTCCAGGCGCCCGCGGTGATGCCGTTGTGCGGCGGCGCCTCGGCGCTGTTGCTGAGGTTGAACTCGCGGTCGACCAGGCGCTTGGCGCGGTCCTCGGTGTAGTCGTCGGGCGAGACGGCCTTGTCGTTGATCGCGACCAGCCGGCCACGAATCATCGGGTACCAGTCGAAGTTCGCCACGCCGCCGTCGCGCAGCGATTTCTGGAAGGCCTCGCTCTGGTCGGGCATCACGTTGATCACGAAGCGGTTGGGCGCGTCGGGCGGCGTGGCCTTGCGCCAGCTCGCCACCAGGTCGGTGCGCAGCAGCACCAGCAGCACCAGCGCCAGCAGGCCCACCGCCAGCGCGCTGACCTGCACCACCGCATAGGCGGGCCGGGCCGAGATTTGGCGCGTGGCCAGCACCAGCCAGCGCGGCGCGGTCGATTCGTTGACGCTGCGGCGCAGCACCTTGACCGCCACCCAGCTGAGCACAGCGAACACCGCCACCGCGCCCGCGAAGCCGCCGACCGCGATCAGCCCCAGCTTGAGGTCGCTGCTGGCCGCCAGCAGCATGGCCACGAAGCCGGCCGCGCCGATGCCCAGCACCGCCAGCGAGGCCGGCTTGAGCCCGCCCACGTCGCGCCGGATCACGCGCAGCGGCGGCACCTTGGCCAGCTGCAGCACCGGCGGCAGGCCGAAGGTGAACAGCAGCACCAGGCCCATGCCCAGGCCGAAGGCCACCGGCCACAGCGTGGGCGCGGGCAGCGCGGTCTCGACCAGCCCGGCCAGCAGCAGCACGAAGGCGTAGTGCACGCCGAAGCCGATCGCCACGCCCAGCCCGCTCGCCACCAACCCGACGATCGCGAACTCGAAGGCATAGGCGCCGGCGATGGTGCGCTGGCTCTGGCCCAGCACGCGCAGCATGGCGCAGTCGTCCAGGTGGCTGGCCGCGAAGCCGCGCGCGGCCAGCGCCACCGCCACGGCGCTCAGCAGCGCGGCGAGCAACGCCACCAGGTTGAGGAATTTCTCGGCGCGATCCAGCGTCTGGCGCATCTCGGGCCGGCCGCTTTCCAGGGACTCGAGCCGCGCGCCGCGCAGTTCGCCCTTCTTGAGGCTGGCGTCGGTCTCGTCGCTGAAGGTCTTGACCGCACGCTCGCTGCCGGCCACCGCGAAGCGGTAGCTGACGCGGCTGGCCGGCTGCACGAGCGCGGTGCGCGCCACGTCGGCCTGGTTGAGCATCACGCGCGGCGAGAAGCTCGCGAAGCCGCCGCCGCGGTCGGGCTCGAGCGTGATCACGCGGCTCACGCGCAGGCCGGCGTCGCCCAGCAGCAGCGTGTCGCCGATCTTCAGGCCCAGCGCATCGAGCAGCGGCGGGTCGACCCAGACCTCGCCCGGCGCCGGCACCTCGCGCGTGACCTGGCCCGGCGCATCGCTGGACGCCGCCACCTGCACGTTGCCGCGCAGGGGGTAGCCGGCGCTCACGGCCTTGAGCGACACCAGCTTGCTCGCGCCGCCCTGCGCATCGCTGGCGCGCGCCATGGTGGGGAAGCCGTAGGTGGTCGTGGACTGGAGCCCCAGTGCCTGCGCGCGCGCGATGAAGGCCGCCGGCGTGGGGTTGTCGCTGGTCAGCACCGCATCGCCGCCCAGCAGCTGGCGCGCATCGCGCTGCAGGCCGCCCTTGAGGCGGTCGGCGAAGAAGCCGACGGCGGTGAGCGCGGCCACGGCCAGCAGCACGGCGACGATCAACAGGCGCAGTTCGCCGGCACGCAGGTCGCGCCAGAGCGTGCGCCAACCGAGGCGAAGAGAAGAGTTCATAGGGCCGACGATAGCCGACGCCGGTACGGGTCCACCCTAGTAGGGTATAGATGGCCAGGGGCGATGATGTGTCGCTAAACTGAGACGCACCCTGAGACGCAAAGGAGCACGCCGTGATCCCTCGATGTCCCCGCAGTCCGATGACCGCCGCCGCCCTGGCGCTGGTCGCCGTCGTGGCGCTCGCCGGCTGCGACCGCAAGCCGTCGTCACCGCCCAAGCCCGCCGCTGCGATCGCCGGCGAAGGCCCGACCGCGGCATCGGGCGGCCCGCCCTCCAGCAGCTATCCCGCCGGCATCAAGGCCGCGCCCTCGGGCGACAAGGTGGCGACGGCCGCCCCCGAGAAAGGCCCGGCCGAAGGCGGCACCGCGATCGGCGGCATGACGGACAACCAGGGCGGCTCGGCCTCCGGCGGTGCCGGGCCCGCCGCCCCGACCGGCGGCGATGGCCGGCCGGCGCCCAAATGAAGAAGAGACCGCAGGCCGCCAGAGCCTGTCTCGCCCGTTGGTGATTCCTGACTTCCAAAAAAAGACCACGATGAAACACACCGCACTGCCACAGGAGGTTCTGTCATGGACATGAGCCGCCGCCAATTCTTCCGCGTCAGCGGGGCCGGGCTGGTCGGCTCCAGCATGGTGGTGCTGGGCTTCTCGCCCACCGCCGCGCTGGCCGAGGCCCGCAACTTCAAACTGGCCCGCACCACCGAGACGCGCAACACCTGCCCCTACTGCTCGGTGGGCTGCGGGATCATCATGTACAGCCTGGGCGACAAGGCCAAGAACGTGGTGGCCGACGTGCTGCACATCGAGGGCGACCCGGACCACCCGGTGAACCGCGGCACGCTGTGCCCCAAGGGCGCCGGGCTGCTCGACTTCGTGCACAGCCCGAACCGCCTGAAGTACCCCGAGGTGCGCGAGGCCGGCAGCAACGAGTGGAAGCGCATCAGCTGGGATTCGGCCTTCGACCGCATCGCCAAGCTCATGAAGGCCGACCGCGACGCCAACTTCCAGCCAACCAATGCCGCAGGCGCGGTGGTCAACCGCTGGACCAGCACCGGCATGCTGTGCGCATCGGCCTCCTCCAACGAAACCGGCTACATCACCCACAAGGCATTCCGCTCGCTCGGGATGCTGGTCTTCGACAACCAGGCACGCGTTTGACACGGACCGACGGTGGCCAGTCTGGCCCCGACGTTCGGCAGAGGCGCAATGACCAACCACTGGCAGGACATCCAGAACGCGGATGTCGTGCTGATCATGGGGGGCAACGCCGCGGAAGCGCATCCGTGCGGTTTCAAGTGGGTGATCGAGGCCAAGAAGCAGAACAAGGCGCGGCTGGTCGTGGTCGACCCGCGCTTCACGCGCTCGGCCGCCATGGCCGACTACTACGCACCGGTGCGCGCCGGCTCGGACATCGCTTTCCTGTCGGGGGTGCTGAACTACCTGCTGTCCAACAACAAGATCCAGACCGAGTACGTCCGGCACTACACCAACGCGACCTTCATCGTCGGGCCTGACTACAAATTCGAAGACGGCCTGTTCAGCGGCTACAACGCCGAGAAGCGCAACTACGACACCAAGTCCTGGGGCTATGCGCTCGACGAGGCCGGCATGGCCAAGGTCGACATGACGATGCAGGACCCGCAGTGCGTGCTGCAGGTCATGAAGCGCCACTACGCGCGCTACACGCCCGAGCTGGTGAGCCGCATCACCGGCACGCCGCAGGACAAGTTCCTGAAGGTCTGCGAGTACATCGCGAGCACCAGCGTGCCGGGCCGCACGATGACCGTGATGTACGCGCTGGGCTGGACGCAGCACAGCACCGGCTCGCAGATGATCCGCACCGCGGCCATCATGCAGCTGCTGCTGGGCAACATCGGCGTGCCGGGCGGCGGCATGAACGCGCTGCGCGGCCACAGCAACATCCAGGGCCTGACCGACCTGGGGCTGCTGTCGAACTCGCTGCCGGGCTACATGTCGCTGGCGCGCGATGGCGAGCAGACGCTCGAGACCTACTACAAGACCCGCGCGCTCAAGCCGCTGCGGCCCAACCAGATGAGCTACTGGCAGAACTATCCCAAGTTCTTCGTCAGCATGCAGAAGTCGTGGTGGGGCAACGCGGCCAAGGCCGAGAACGACTGGGCCTTCCACTACCTGCCCAAGATCGACAAGCTCTACGACGTGCTGCAGGCCTTCGAGCTGATGAACAAGGGCGCGATGAACGGCTACATCTGCCAGGGCTTCAACCCGGTCGGATCGTTCCCGGACAAGAAGAAGATCGTCGACGGGCTGTCCAAGCTCAAGTTCCTGGTGACCATCGATCCGCTGGTCACCGAGACCAGCGAGTTCTGGCAGAACCACGGCGCCTTCAACGACGTCAAGACCGCCGACATCCAGACCACGGTGTTCCGCCTGCCCTCGACCTGCTTCGCGGAAGAAGAAGGCTCGCTGACCAATTCCAACCGCTGGCTGCAATGGCACTGGAAGGGCGCGGAGCCGCCGGGCGAGGCCATGCCCGACATCGAGATCGTGGCCGGCCTGTTCAGCCGCATCCGCGCCGCCTATGCGAAGGACGGCGGCGCCTTCCCGGACCCGATCGTCAACCTGACCTGGCCCTACAAGATTCCGCACGCGCCCTCCGCCCAGGAGCTGGCGATGGAATACAACGGCAAGGCCCTGACCGACCTGCTCGATCCCAAGGACCCGACCAAGGTGCTGGCCAAGGCCGGCGAACAGCTCTCGGGCTTCGGCCTGTTGCGCGACGACGGCAGCACGGCCTCGGGCTGCTGGATCTACTCCGGCGCCTGGACCCAGGCCGGCAACCAGATGGCGCGGCGCGACAACGCCGACCCCTACGGCATCGGCCAGGCGCTCAACTGGACCTGGGCCTGGCCGGCCAACCGCCGCATCCTCTACAACGCGGCCTCGGTCGACCCGACCACCGGCCAGCCCTGGATTCCCAAACGCACGCTGGTGCGCTGGGACGGCAAGGCCTGGAGCGGATCGGACGTGCCCGACATCCGGCCCGACGCGAACCCGATGGAGGCCGATGCGGTGCGGCCCTTCATCATGACCGCCGAGGGCGTGGCCCGGCTGTTCGCGCCCACCGGCATGGCCGAAGGCCCGCTGCCCGAGCACTACGAGCCCTTCGAGTCGCCGCTGGTCAACAACCTGATGCACCCGAAGAGCGAGGTGGCACGCGCCAACCCCGCGGCGCGCATCTTCCAGGGCGACCTCGAACGGCTGGGCGTGCCCAAGGACTTCCCTTATGTGGCGACCAGCTACCGGCTCACCGAGCACTTCCACTACTGGACCAAGAACGTGCGCACCTCGGCCATCATCCAGCCGCAGCAGTTCGTCGAGATCGGCGAGGAGCTGGCGAAGGAAAAGGGCATCGAGAACGGCGGCTGGGTCAAGGTCAGCAGCAAGCGCGGCTTCATCAAGGCGGTGGCGCTGGTGAGCAAGCGCATCAACGCGCTGCAGGTGGACGGCCGCACGGTGCACACGGTGGGCCTGCCCAACCACTGGGGCTTCATCGGCCTGGCGAAGCCGGGCTACCTGGTGAACACGCTGACGCCCTTCGTGGGCGATGCGAACACGCAGACGCCCGAGTACAAATCGTTCACGGTCAACATCGAGAAGGCATGAGATGACACACGCGCTCGATGCATTCCTCCCTCTCTCGCTGGGGGAGGGCCGGGGTGGGGGCACGACAGCCTCTGCTCTCGCGCAGTGCCTGTTCGCAGGCCGGCCCCCATCCCTGCCTTCCCCCAGAGGGGGAAGGGGCAAGACCGACGAAGACCGGAGCCGCTGATGTCCTCCCTCCAAACCCTCGACATCGCCGCCCGTTCGGCCACCACCACGCCCTCGCCGCATGCGCGCAGCCGGCCGCAGGTGCAGGAAGTCGCCAAGCTGATCGACGTCTCGACCTGCATCGGCTGCAAGGCCTGCCAGGTCGCCTGCATGCAGTGGAACGACCTGCGCGACGAGATCGGCGACGTGGGCGGCAGCTACAACAATCCGAACGACCTCACGCCCGACTCCTGGACCGTGATGCGCTTCGCCGAAGTCGAGCCCGAGCCGGGCAAGCTCGAGTGGCTGATCCGCAAGGACGGCTGCATGCACTGCGAGGATCCAGGCTGCCTCAAGGCCTGCCCCGCGCCCGGCGCCATCGTCAAGTACAGCAACGGCATCGTCGACTTCATCAGCGAGCACTGCGTGGGCTGCGGCAACTGCGTGACCGGCTGCCCCTTCGACGTGCCGCGCATCAGCAAGACCGACAACAAGGCCTACAAGTGCTCGCTGTGCTCCGACCGCGTGGGCGTGGGCCTGGAGCCGGCCTGCGTCAAGGCCTGCCCCACGGGCGCGATCCACTTCGGCACCAAGGACGCGATGCACGAGTACGCCTCGGAACGCATCGTCGACCTGAAGGACCGCGGCTTCGCCAACGCGGGCGTCTACGACCCGGCCGGCGTGGGCGGCACGCACGTGATGTATGTGCTGCAGCATGCCGACCGCCCCGGCCTCTACAGCAACCTGCCCACCAACCCCAAGATCAGCCCGCTGGTCTCGCTGTGGAAGGGCGTGGCCAAGCCGCTCGCGGTCTTCGCGATGGTGGGTGCGGTGGTCGGCAGCTTCTTCCACTACATGAAGGTCGGCCCGATCGAGGCCAAGGAAGACAGGGGCACCGAGGACGACGACGGGGACGTCGTGGTCATCGAAGCCCCGCCCGAACACGGCGTGGTCGTCGCCCCGCTCGATGCGCCACCCGACGGCCGCCCGCGCGCCTGAACCCAAGGAGCCAGCGATGACCCAGCGATACCTCCGCCGCTACCGTGACGCCACGCGCATGAACCACTGGTTCGTCGCGCTGATGTTCTTCGCCGCCGCGCTCTCGGGCCTGGCCTTCTTCCATCCCTCGCTGTTCTTCTTCAGCGCGCTGTTCGGCGGCGGGCCGTGGACCCGCATCCTGCACCCCTTCCTGGGCGTGGCGATGGTGCTGGGCTTCGTGTTCCTGTTCTTCACCATGTGGCGCGAGAACCTGCTGGACCGCAGCGACCGCGAATGGATCGCCAACGCGCCCAAGATGCTCGCGGGCGACAAGGCCTCGATGCCGCCCGTGGGCAAGTACAACGCCGGCCAGAAGCTGGTGTTCTGGGCCTTCGGCCTGAGCCTGCTGCTGCTGTTCGTGACGGGCTTCATGTTCTGGAGCCCCTGGTTCGTCCACTTCTTCCCGATCACGGTGCGGCGCATCGCGGTGCTGGTGCATTCGGTCTCGGCGGTGGTGCTGATCCTCTCGGTCATCACGCACATCTATGGGGCGATCTGGGTCAAGGGCACGCTGCGCGCGATGACGCGCGGTACCGTCACCGAAGGCTGGGCCAAGCTCAACCATCCGCTGTGGCACCGCAAGATGACACGCGGTGAATAATCCCCCACGATGAACCCAGGCACCGGCAACTCCCTTCCGCGAACCACGCGCGTTCTCAGCCCCGAGGAAATCGCCATGCAGGCCGGACGGCAGATGCCGTTCGTGCGGCTGCCGGTGCGGGCTTCGGTCTTCCACGACCGGCAGCTGCGGCTGCGCCAGCTCGCGGCCTCGCACCCGATGCGCGAGTACCTGCTGTTCGTGGCCGACCTGGCCGCGGCGCAGCACCAGGCGCTGCAGGACCATCCACCGGTCGCGGTGCCCGATGCCTCTGCCTGCGCGGCCGCGGCCAAGGCCCTGAAGCCGCCGATGCCCGCCTTCGGCTGGCCGCGCGACCCGCTGTGGCAGGCCACGCTGCGCCGCGTGCTCACGCTGTTCGCGGCCCCGCTCGCAGCAGGCCCGGTGCGGGACACGGTCGAGCGCCTGCTCGCCAGCCCCGCCGACTGGATCGACGCCCAGGCCGACCGGCTGTCGCGCCGCATCACGCTGGGCCTGGACCTCGCGACCGCGCCGCTGATCGCCGCGGGCCTGCAGGCCTACTGGTCTCACCTGGCATTGCAAACCGCCGACACCCACGGCGAGCGCGTGTTCGGCCACACCGAGCCCGGCACCGAATGCCCCTGCTGCGGCAGCCTGCCCACGGCCAGCATCACACGCATCGGCGCCGAGGACGGCGGTTTCCGCTACCTGCACTGCTCGCTGTGCAGCACCCAGTGGCACTACGTGCGCATCAAGTGCACGCATTGCGAAAGCACCAAGGGCATCCAGTTCCAGCAGCTCACGCCCGAGCCGGGCATCGCGCTGCCGGCCACCGGCGCACGCCCCGGCGCGGCCAAGGCCGAATGCTGCGATGTCTGCCACCACTACCTCAAGCAGGTCGCGATGGAGAAGGACCCGGAGGTCGAGCCCGTGGCCGACGACCTGGCCAGCATCACGCTCGACCTGCTGGTGGCCGATGCGGGCTACGAGCGCAGCGGCCACAACCTGATGCTGCTGTTCGGCGATCCCGACAACGACGGCGGAGGCGGCTGATGGCCGCGCCCGAAGAGTCCGTGGTCCACGGCTCGACGGCAAGGCCCTCCGATCTGCCTTCTGTCGATCAACTGCTGCGCGGCGACGCGGCCTCCACCCTGCTCGCCACGCACGGCCGCACACTGGTCGTGACCGAGGCCCGCGCACTGCTCGACGGCCTGCGCCAGCGCTCGCTCGCCGGCCGGCTGTCCTTGGCCGAAGTCGATGCAACGCAACTCGCCGAGGCGCTCGCGGCGCGCGTCGATCGGCGCCTGGCCCCGCGCATGCGCGGCGTGCTCAACCTCACGGGCACGGTGATCCACACCAACCTGGGCCGCGCGGTGCTGGCCGATGCGGCACTGCAGCGGCTGTTGACGGTGATGGCCTCGCCCAACAACCTGGAGTACGACCTGCTCTCGGGCGGCCGCGGCGACCGCGACTCGCTGATCGAGGACCTGCTGTGCACCCTCACCGGTGCCGAGGCCGCGACCGTGGTCAACAACAACGCGGCCGCAGTGCTGCTGACGATTGCTGCGTTGGCACGTGACCGCGAAGTCATCGTCTCGCGCGGCGAGCTGGTCGAGATCGGCGGCGCCTTCCGCATGCCCGACGTGATGGCCAGCGCGGGCGCGCTCATGGTCGAGGTCGGCACCACCAACCGCACGCACCCGGCCGACTACGAGCGCGCGATCACCGAGCGCACCGGGCTGGTGATGAAGGTCCACACCAGCAACTACGCGGTGCAGGGCTTCACCGCGGCGGTCGACGAGAACACGCTGGCCGGCATCGCGCATGCGCGCGGCGTGCCGCTGGCCACCGACCTGGGCAGCGGCTCGCTGGTCGACCTCGCGCACTACGGCCTGCCGCGCGAGCCGCTGCCGCAGGAGATGCTCGCGGCCGGCTGCGACGTCGTGACCTTCTCCGGCGACAAGCTGCTGGGCGGCCCGCAGGCCGGGCTGATCGTGGGCAGCAAGGCCGCTGTCGGGCGTATCCGCAAGTACCCGATGAAGCGCGCGCTGCGCATGAGCAAGCTGCCGCTGGCCGCGCTCGAAGCCACGCTGATGCTCTACCTGCGGCCCGAGCGCCTGGCGCAGGACCTGCCGACGCTGCGGCTGCTGACGCGGCCGGCCGAGGCGATCCACGCACTGGCGCGCGCGCTGCAGCCGGCGGTCGCGGCGGCCGTGGCACCGCGCTTCACGGTCGAGGTGGTGGCGCTGCTGGGACAGATCGGCTCGGGCTCGCTGCCGGTCGAACGCCTGCCCTCGGCCGGCCTGGCGCTGGCGCCCATGGGCACGGCGAAGAAGGGCACGGGCACCGCGCTCGAGGCGCTGGCCACGGCCCTGCGCGGCCTGCCGCTGCCGGTGATCGGGCGCATCGCGGAGGACCGTTTGCTGCTGGACCTGCGCTGCCTGGAGGACAGCGGGCCGTTCGTCGATCAGTTGCCCTTGCTGCGGGAGCGGCTGTCGTGACCGGCATCTCGCCCTCCCCCGCGGGGGGGGGGGGGGGGGGGGGGGCCCACGACGGCCTTCGACACCGCGCAGCGCCCGCTGGCGCGCGGACCCCCATCCCAGCCTTCCCCCAAAGGGGGAAGGAGCAAGACAGCAGCGCCATGCGCACAGACGCGCCGGTAACCGCCTCCCCTCTTCCTCCCTCCCCCGCCGGGGGAGGGCCGGGGTGGAGGCACGACGGCCTTCGACACCGCGCAGCGCCCGTTGGCGCGCGGGCCCCCATCCCAACCTTCCCCCAAAGGGGGAAGGAACAAGACCGCACCCCATGATCATCGGTACCGCCGGCCACATCGACCACGGCAAGACCACGCTGGTGCGTGCGCTCACGGGCGTCGACACCGACCGGCTGCCCGAGGAGAAGCGGCGCGGCATCTCGATCGAGCTGGGCTATGCCTACCTGCGCACGCCCGAGGGACTGTCGCTGGGCTTCGTCGACGTGCCCGGCCACGAGCGCCTGCTGCACACCATGCTGGCCGGCGCCACCGGCGTCGAGCATGCGCTGCTGGTGGTGGCCGCCGACGACGGCGTGATGCCGCAGACGCGCGAGCACCTGGCGGTGGTCGCGCTGCTGGGGCTGCGGCACGGCACGGTCGCGATCACCAAGATCGACCGCATCGATGCAAGCGAACGCGGGGCGCGCATCGCGCAGGTGCGCGCCGAGATCGAAGCCCTTCTTGCGCCCACCGCGCTCGCGGGCGCGCCGGTGTTCGCGCTGTCGGCCGCCACCGGCGAAGGACTCGACGCACTGCGTGCCCACCTGGTCGCCGAAGCGCGCACGGTGCACGCGCACGACGAGGCGCTGGCCTTCCGCCTGGCCGTCGACCGCGCCTTCACGTTGGCCGGCGTGGGCACCGTGATCACCGGCTCGGTGATGGCCGGCCGCGTGCGCATCGGCGACGAACTGCGGATCGTGCCCGGCGACCGGCCGGTGCGCGTGCGCGGCATCCACGCGCAGAACGAACAGGCCGAGGCCGCGCACGCGGGCCAGCGTTGCGCGTTGGCACTGGCCGGCGTGGCCAAGGACGAGGTCCACCGCGGCCAGTGGGTCTGCGCGCCGGGCATCGCACTCAGCACCGAGCGCCTCGACGTGCAGCTCACGCTGTGGCCCGGCGAGGCGCAGGCATTGCGCTCGGGCACGACCGTGCATGCCCACCTGGGCGCGAGCGACGTGATGGCCTCGGTCGCGCTGCTCGACCGCGACACGCTCGCGCCCGGCGACACCGCACTGGCCCAGCTGGTGCTGCGCGCGCCCGTGGCCGCCTGGCACGGCGACCGCGGCGTGCTGCGCGACGCCTCGGCCACGCGCACCGTGGCCGGCGTGCGCGTGCTCGACCCCTACGCGCCGACGCGCTACCGGCGCACGCCCGAGCGGCTGCAGGCGCTGGCCGCATGGGCGCTGGACGAGCGCGGCGAACGCATCGGCGCATTGCTTGCCAGTGCACCGACGGGCCTGGACACCGGGCGCCTGCAACGCGCGCTCGCGCTGCAGGAGGCACCGGTGGCGCCGAGCGATGCCGTGCAACTTCCCCGGGTGCTGATCGCCGTCGAACACCTCGACGCGCTGCGGCAGCAGATCCTTGGCCGTCTCGCGGAATTCCACCAGGCCTCGCCCGAGGAGGTCGGCCCCGACCTGCGCCGCCTCAAGCGCCTGGCCGGCCCGCGCGTGGGCGACGCCTTGTGGCAGCACGCCGTCGAGTCCTTGCTGACGAAGGGCACGCTCGCGCGCAGCGGCCACTGGCTGCACCTGCCCGCGCACGCGGCCGTGCTCAGCGCCGCCGAGGAACGGCTGGCCCAGAAGCTGCTGCCGCAGATGGCCGATGGCGGTTTCGATCCACCCTGGGTGCGCGACCTGGCGAAGAACAACCACGCGGCCGAGCCCGTGGTGCGCCAGACGCTCGCGAGCCTGGCGCGACGCGGCCAGGCCTACCAGGTGGTGAAGGACTTGTACTATCCGGCAGCGACCATCGAAGGCCTGGCCGCGTTGGCGCGCGACTGCATGGCCGACGCCGAAGGCCTTCAGGCCGCGAGCTTTCGCGACGCCACCGGCCTGGGCCGCAAGCGCGCGATCCAGTTGCTGGAGTTTTTCGACCGCGTCGGCTACATGCGACGCGTGAAGGATGTGCACCTGCTGCGTCCCGACACCGTGCTCTTCGGCGGCACGGAGCGCAGCGAGTGACCCCATGAATGTGCATGGGAGGGAATCGTCCCTGGTGGGGCGGCCGGGCTTCAAACCCGGTGGGTGGCGCCACGCGTCGCCGGGAGGGTTCGACTCCCTCTCCCTTCCGCCCTCGGGCCCGCGGTGACGGTTTTGTCGGCCCAGGGGGGCCGCTAGGCCGATGGCTTCTTCGGCCCCGGATCGCCCGCTGCCGACGCGTCGTCACGCAGGCGCCGCCACAGCGTGGCGCGGCTGATGCCCAGCAGCGCACAAGCCTGGCCCTGGTCGCCCTGCACCGACTGCAGCACCTCGCGCACACGTCGCAGCTCGGCCGCGCGGCGCGCCCCCTTCAACAGGCCGTCGCGCACGGGCCCGGGTCGGGCCTGCGAGCACTCCGGGAACATCTCCAGCAGCCGCGCGCGGTCCGGCACGCCGGCCGGCGCGAGGTCGTGGCAGGCCAGCAGGCGCTCGACCAGGTTCTCGAGTTCGCGCACATTGCCGGGCCAGGCGTAACCCGCGGCCAGCGCCATCAGCGCGGCGAGCCCGGCCGCCGCCTGCCCGTCCGGCACGCCCAGGGCGGCGGCGCGGCGCGCCATCAGCGCGCTCGCCAGGCGCGCGATGTCGGTCCCGCGATCGCGCAGGGGCGGCGTCTCGATGCGCAGCACCGCGAGCCGGTAGTACAGGTCGCGCCGGAACAGGCCGCGCTCCACCTGGGCCGCCAGGTCGGCATGGGTGGCGGCGATCACCCGCAGGTCGACCGGCACCGCCGCGGTCGCGCCCAGGCGCAACACCTCGCGCTCCTGCAGCACGCGCAGCAGCCGCGTCTGCAGCGCCAGCGGCATGTCGCCGATCTCGTCGAGGAACAGCGTGCCGGTATGGGCGGCCTCGATCAGCCCGGTCTTGCCGCCACGCCGCGCGCCGGTGAAGGCGCCCTCCTCGTGGCCGAAGAGTTCGCTTTCGAGCAGGCTCTCGGCCAGCGCGGCGCAGTTCACCGCCAGGAAGGGCTGCGTGGCGCGTCGGCTGGCGGTGTGGATGCCCTGGGCCACCAGCTCCTTGCCGGTGCCGCTCTCGCCCGTGATCAGCACCGTGGCATCGCTGGCGGCGCACCGGGCCGCCAGTTCGCGCACGCGCCGCGCGGCGGCCCCCTCGCCGGCGAAGGCCTCGATCCGGTAGCGCGCGGGCGCGCCCCGCTGCCGCTGGTTGGCGCGCAGGTGGCGGTCGGCGCGCTGGATGACGGCCGGGTCGCGGCACACCAGCAGGGCGCCGGTGACCTCGCCGCCTTCGACGATCGGCGCGCGCCGGACCACCAGCGTGCGCATGCCGATCTGCAGCACCTCCTCGGCCGGGGCTTCCTGCATCCGCAGGGTGGCCCCGAGGTCGAGCACCGGTTCCACGTCGCCCAGCACGCGGCCGACCAGCGCGGCCACCGAGCCGCCCAGCAGCTCCGCCATGACCGGGTTCAGGGCCTCGATGCGCTGGCGCAGGTCCACCGCGACCACGCCGTCCTGCAGCTGGCCGAGGATGGTGCCCAGCCGCTCGTGGCGCGCGCGCTCGGCGCGCCCCAGGCGGGCCATGTGCACGGCGTCCTGCAGCGCCTGGCGCACCGCGTCGTCGGAATACATCAGCACGCTGGCGATGCCGGCCTGCTCGGCCAGGTCGGCCACCAGCCCCGGGGCCACCACGGCTTCGACGCCGGCCGCGCGCAGCGCCTCGACGCAGGCGGGTGCATCGTCCGGGCCGCGGTAGCTGAACTGCGCGATGCCCATGCCGAACAAAGTGTCCAGCTGCGCCAGGTGCTCGGACGGGCCGTCGAAGGACACCAGTCCCACGCGCGTCGAGAGGGCGCGCGCCGAGGCCAATGCGCGCATCAGGTCGAAGCCCCGCACCTCCACGATCGCCACCGGCAGGTCCAGGTGCTGGCGCAGCCATTCGCCGCTGGCACCCGCCGCCACCACCGCATCGATGGGCGCCCGGGCGTGCAGCGCCCGCACGGCGGCCACCGCGTCGTCGAAGGCATGGCCGACGAAGGAGACCTCGGCCTGGGCCGCGATCTCCGGCGCCAGCCGCTCGAGCACGCGGCCCAGCCGATGGCGCGCCACGGCCACGATATGGAGCCGGCGGCGCGGCACAGCGGGAACGTCCGGCAAGGCAGGGGTCGGCGAATTCATCTCGTCGAGTATCCCTGTTTCAGACCTGAAACCATTTTGAAATACAGCGCCGACACCAAGCGCCCTCACCGCGCATGAATGCCTTGCAGATCAAGCACTTGCAGCATTCGGGGTTGCCCCTCGAAGCGATGGCACGGCGTTTGCGCCATGGCCCGTGCCCCTGCCGGGGCCCGTCCACCAGAACACAGGAGAACAACTTGAACTTCCCTCGCCTTTCCCCGCTGGGCTGCGCCGCCGCCGCCATGCTCGCCTGCACCCTGCCCCTGGCCGCGCATGCGCAGGCCTGGCCCGCCAAGACGATCCGCTTCGTCGTGCCCTTCTCGGCCGGCGGCGCCAACGACCTGATGGCGCGCGCCGCGGCCGAGGGCGCGGCCAAGGTGCTGGGCCAGCCGGTGGTGATCGACAACCGGCCCGGTGCGGGCGGCTCGCTCGGCGCCGACCTGGTCGCCCGCAGCGCGCCGGACGGCTACACCTTCCTGATCAGCGCGGCCGGCGTAATCTCCAACAGCATGATCAAGAAGTCCATGCCCTTCAAGGACGAGGACCTGGTGCCGGTGGCGATGATCGGCCTCGCGCCCTCGGTGGTGGTGGTGCCCAAGTCGGCGCCGTACAACAACCTGCGCGACTTCGTCGAGGCCTCGAAGAAAGGCGCGGGCTTCAACTTCGCCACCGCCGGCACCGGCAGCACGCCGCACTTCGTGGCCGAGATGCTCAACGTGAAGTACGGCGCCAAGCTGCAGCCCGTGCCTTACAAGAGCGGCTCGGAGAGCACCACGGCCGTGCTCGGCGGCCAGGTCGAAGGCACCTCCGAGGCCAGCATCATCGCCTTGCCGCACATCCGCGGCGAAGGCAAGTTCAAGGCCCTGGCCACCACCTGGACGCAGCGCATTTCGGCCTATCCGCAGCTGTCGACGGCCGTCGAGCAGGGCTTCCCGGACCTGCAGATCGCGCACTGGGCCGGCCTGCATGCACCGCGTGGCACGCCCGACGAGATCCTCGACAAGCTCGCCGCGGCCGTGGACAAGGCCATGCGCGAGCCGGCCACGGTGGAGAAGCTCAAGGGCCTGGGCATCGAACCCATCGGCGGCACCCGGCAGGAGTTCGTGAAGTTCACCGATGCCGAGCGCAAGCGCCTGGGCGAGATCGTCAAGGCCGCCCAGATGCAGGAAAAGTGAGCACGCCAGCAATCCGCCCCTCCGCCACGACCCCTCCTGCAGACAGAACATGAACACCAAACAGCAACTGCGCGCACTGGCCGAGGCCCGCCGCGGCGTCATCGTCCCGGGCGCCTTCAACGCCCTGTCGGCCCGGGTCATCGAAGACCTGGGCTACGAGGCGATCTACGTCACCGGTGCCGGCGTCACCAACATGTGGTTCGGCCTGCCCGACCAGGGCTTCGTGGGGCTGGCCGAAATGGCCGACCACACGGCGCGCATCCGCGACGCGGTGCGGCTGCCGCTGATCGTCGATGCCGACACCGGCTTCGGCAACGCGCTCAACGTGCGCCACACGGTGCGCACGCTGGAGCGCGCCGGCGCCGACTGCATCCAGTTCGAGGACCAGGTCGCGCCCAAGCGCTGCGGCCATTTCTCGGGCAAGGACGTGATCGGCACCGACGAGGCGGTCGGCAAGATCGAGGCCGCGGCCGATGCCCGGCAGGACCCGGACCTGCTGATCCTGGCGCGCACCGACGCCTGCGCGGTGCATGGCTTCGAGGCGGCGATCGAGCGCGCCCAGCGCTTTGCCGAGGCCGGCGCCGACATCCTGTTCGTCGAGGCCGTGACCAGCGCCGAGCAGATCCGGGCGCTGCCGCAGCGCCTGCGCCGGCCCCAGCTGATGAACATGGTGGTCGGCGGCCGCACGCCGATCTTCGGCGCCGAGGAACTGGCCGGGCTGGGCTACGGGCTGGTGCTGTATGCCAACGCCGCGCTGCAGGGCGCGGTGGCCGGCATGCAGAAGGCCCTCACCGCGCTGCGCGACGACCGGCAGTTGGAAGAAGACCCGGCGCTGGTCACTCCTTTCGCCGAACGCCAGCGGCTCGTCGGCAAGCCCGAATGGGATGCGCTCGAGCGCCGCTACGCCTGAAGCGGGCGCTCAGCCCTTGCGCCCACCCATCACCAGCAGCAGCCCACCCACCACGATCGCGCCGATGCCCGCCCACATCGGCACGTTGACCCGCTCCTTCTCCTTGGCCGAGATCTCGAGCGGGCCCAGCTTCACGACCGTCGTGTCCTTGGTGTAGCTGAAGCCGCCATAGGCCAGCGCGAGGCCGCCCGCGACGATGAGGACGATCGCGATGATTCGGGTGGCGTTCATGTGTCTTCCTCCGGGGTTGCGATGCTCGCCACTCTACCGCCGATGCGCGGCCCGGCCGCGCTCACGGCCTGCCGTCCGACGCGAGGGCCAAGGTCATGAAGACGCTGTGCGGATCCTCGCCGTAGTCGGCGAAAGGTCCGCAGCGGGTGAAGCCGGCGCTTTCGTAGAGCCGTTGTGCCGGCGCGAAGGGCGCCGTCGCACCGGTCTCCAGGCTCAGGCGCTCGTAGCCGCGCGCGGTCGCCACCGAAATGATGTGCGCGAGGATCGCCCTGCCCGCGCCCCGCCCGCGATGCGCTTCGGGTGTGCGCATGGACTTCAGCTCGCCATGCGTGGCATCCAGTTCCTTCAACGCGCCGCAGCCGAGCAGCAGGCCGGCCTCGTCCCACGCCGACCAGAAGGTGATGCCGGGCTGGCGCAGCTTGTCCAGGTCGAGCGCATGCACGCTCTCCGGCGGCGACCAGGCGCGCATGCTCTGCAGGTGCTCCTCGAGCAGGGCATGGATGGCGGGGCGGGAGAGGTCGTCGTGTTCGATGTGCATGGTCGAAGAAGGAGGTACGCTGGATCGGTCGCCTATTGTGTACAGCCTGGCGGCATGGCGCGCACGCCGCGCGGCCACGCGCTCGCGCCCCAGACGAGCAGCGCCAGCAGGCTCACGCCCGCGCCGAGCGCGCACACGCCGTGCCAACCCGCCTGCGCATACACCGCGGTCGATGCGATCGCGCCGGCGCCACTGCCCACCGCGTAGAACAGCATGTAGCAGCCGATCAGCCGGCCGTGCGCCGCGGCGGGCCGCTGGAGGATCAGGGCCTGGTTGGTCACGTGCAGTGCCTGGCACGCCGCATCGAGCAGCAGGATGCCCAGCACCAGCCAGCCGAGCGAGCGCTGCATCAGGGCCAGCGGCAGCCAGCCGAGCAGCAGCAGGGCCAGCGACACGCCGCTGGTACGCTGCGCCCAGCCCCGGTCGGCCCAGCGGCCCGCCCGGCCGGCCAGCACCGCGCCCACTGCGCCCAGCAAGCCGAAGGCGCCCACCGCCGCATGCGACAGCGACCAGGGCGCGGCCGTGAGCGGCAGGGCCAGCGCGCTCCAGAAGATGCTGAAGGCCGCGAACATCAGCAGCGCCAAGGTGCCGCGCAGCTGCAGCACGCGGTCGGTGCGCAGCAGGTCCAGAGAGGAACGCAGCAGTTGGCCGTAGGGCAGGCGTTCGACCACCGGCGCCTGGACCGGAAGCCGGCGCCAGATGCAGGCGCCCAGCAGCGCCATCACGGCCGCCGAGCCCAGGTACACGCCGCGCCAGCCGACCAGGTCGGCCACAGCGCCCGACCAGACCCGGGCCAGCAGCAGCCCGATCACCACGCCGGACTGCGCGGCGCCCACCACGCGCCCGCGCTCGTGCGCCGCCGCGCTGCTGGCCGCGTAGGCGATCATCCCCTGCGTCATGGCCGTGCCCAGCAGGCCGACGCAGAGCATGCCGGCCATCAGCGCGATGCCGCTGCGCGCGGCCGCCACGCCGACCAGGGCCAGCACCAGCGCCACGAGTTGCGCGCGCGCCAGCCGGCGCCGATCGTGCTGGTCGCCCAGCGGCACGAGCAGCAGCAGGGCCAGCACCGAGCCGGCCTGGGTGGCCGTCACGACACCGCCGACGGCGGCCTGCGACAGGCCGAAGTCCGAGGCCAGCGTGTCGAGCAGCGGCTGGGCGAAATACACGTTGGCCACGCTGGCGCCGCTGGTGCCGGCGAACAGCGCGACCAGGCTGCGCGGCAGGGGTCGCGCGTCGCTGGGGGAGAGAGGCAATGACATCGTCTTCAATGGTTTCATTTTTAAACCATCTGAGCATAGTCCATGAGTTTTAAAATGCAACCAGTGCGCGGCCAGGCGGCGGCGCTGCTTCCGAAGAACCTCGACATGGCCGAACGCAAACGAATGAACACCGCGACCTGCCCGGTCGCCCGCGCGCTGGACCTGGTCGGTGACCGCTGGTCGCTGCTGATCGTGCGCGACGCCTTCGACGGCATCAGCCGCTTCAGCGACTTCCAGGCCAGCCTGGGCGCGGCGCGCAACATCCTCGCGAGCCGGCTCAAGGCGCTGGTGCAGGACGGCATCCTCGAGAGCCAGCCCGCGGCGGACGGCTCGGCCTACCAGCAGTACGTGCTGACGCCCCGGGGCCAGGCGCTGTTCCCGGTGATCGTCGGGCTGCGGCAATGGGGCGAAGGCCAGCTGTTCGCGCGCGGCGAGCGCCGCTCGCGCCTGGTCGACCGCGAGAGCGGCCAGCCGGTGGCGCGGCTCGGGGTCGAGAGCGCCGACGGGCGCCCGCTGCAGTTCGACGAGGTGCAGGTGGTGGGCAAGTAGGTCGCTTGCCAGAAGCCCCGGCCGGTGCTGCAATGGCGCCGATCATGGACACACTGCTCGCCTTCCTGGGCCGCCTGTTCGCCACCGTGGCCTTCGGCTTCGTCTTCTACTGGCCCGGCTGGGCCATCCTGAAACTCGTCACCTGGGGCCGTTATCCCCGCCGGCTGCGCTCGGCCGAGGGGCTGGACGATGCCCACGGCGTCAGCGCCATCGGCTTCGCCAGCTGCGGGCTGCTGGTGGCCATCGCCTGGAAACTGGTCGCTTCATTCCACTGAGCGCGCCGTGATCCACCAGCAGGCCGCGTCGTAGCGCACCTCATCGCCCCGCACGAAGGGCGCGAAGGCCTGACGCACCGTGTCGACCAGGCGCGCGCGTGTCGCCGCGTCGGCATCCTCCAGCACCAGCCCCAGCGGCCCCAGGCCGGTGAAGTAGCGCACCAGCTCGGCCTCGGGCAGGCTGCAGCCGACGTCGATCGGCTCGATCGCGATCTCGCCCCATCCGCTGCCGCGCAGGATCGCGTCCACGCGCGCGCGGTCGGCAAAGGCGAACTGGCCCGGCGCATCCGGCCGGCGTGGCGGCAGGGCCGGCAGCAGCGGCGCAGCCGCGCGCTCGGCGGTGGTCATGAAGGGGTTCTGGTCGGCCGAGCGCCAGGCGATCAGGCGCAGTTCGGCGCCGGGCCGCGCGGCCCGGCGCAGGTTCGCGAAGGCCGCGAACGGGTCGTCGAAGAACATCACGCCGAAGCGCGAGACCAGCAGGTCGAAGCGGGCCGGCGCGAAGGGCTGGGTCTGCGCATCGCCGCAGAGGAAGTCGGTGCGCCCGCCCTGCCCGACCCGCTGGCGCGCCGCGGCGATCATCGGTTCGGAGATGTCGACGCCCGTGCAATGCCCGGCCGGGCCCAGCCGGCGCGCGATCGCGTGCGTGGTCGCGCCGGTGCCGCAACCCACGTCGAGCACGGCCTGCGCCGCCACGGCGGCTGCGGCGTCCACAAGCATCGCTTCGAAGGGGGCGAACATCCGGTCGAGCATGGCCTGGCCCTCGACCCAGGCACGGCCTGCGCGGCCGTTCCAGAGCGCGGCCTGCACGCTCCCGGTGGGTGATGTCTTCATGTCGCACTCCTTTGGATCTGTCGAAGGCTAGACTTTGCAACTTCAAGTCGACTTGAGGTCAAGCCATGCAGCCACTGGACATCGGCGAAGTCGCCAAACGCTCGGGCCTGCCCGCCTCGACGCTGCGTTTCTACGAGAGCAAGGGGCTGATCGCCTCGGTGGGCCGCCAGGGCCTGCGGCGGCTGTTCGACGCCGACGTGGTCGAGCGGCTGGCGCTGATCGCGCTGGGCCGCGCGGCCGGCTTCTCGCTCGATGCGATCGGTGGGATGTTCGCGCCCGACGGAAAACCCCGGATCGACCGCCAGCTGCTGCGCGACAAGGCGCAGGAACTCGACCAGACCATCCGCCGGCTCGGCGCCCTGCGCGACGGCCTGCTTCACGCCGCGGCCTGCCGCGCGCCCAGCCACATGGAATGCGCGAGCTTCCGCCGCATCCTGCGCGCGGCCGAGGCCGGTGCCATCGGGGGCCGCGCCGCCGCTACGTGAGTGAGCGCTCAGTGTAGACTGCCAGGTTTTTCGATCGGCGGGAGGGGGTGCACGTGTCACAGCGCACAAGTTTCACCGGCTCGGCGCTCGTTCGCTTGCTCGCTCGACTGACGGACATCGACGTTCCCGACGCCAAGCGGTCCTTCTCGGACCGATTGAGCCAATGGTTCGGCTGGACCGACGACATCTCGCTGTCCACCGTCATGAATGGGAGTCCGGCCCCGGCGCCATCGAGCGCGCGCGCGTCCACCGGCAGCGCGGAGGAAGCGGAGTTCGCACGCGTGCGGACGGCGCTGGTGCTGGCCATTGCCGACAAGAACGCCTTTCCCCACGCCGATGCCGCCATGGACACCACCGCCGACTTCACGCCCCACCGCCGGCGCTACCTCGCCCGGCAACAGGCGATGGAGACGCGCATCGCGCCGCTGCGCGCCCATGTGCGCACCCGGCTGGCCGCGAAGTCGCCGGCCATGGCGCAGCTCGCGGCCCTCGACGTGGTGATGGAACAGGTGCTGGGCCCGAAGGAACACAGCCTGCTCGCGACCGTGCCCACGCTGCTGGGCAAGCACTTCGAGCGGCTGCAGAAGGCCCACCAGGCGCAAGTGGCCGCGCAGGCGGCCCAGGCCGAGCGCGCCGAACGCGCGCTGCAGGACGACGCGCCCGACGAACACCACGACTACGACCAGCTCCGCCTCCCCGCCGCCCACTGGCTGGACGTGTTCGGCAAGGACATGCACGCCGTGCTGCTGGCCGAGCTGGATATCCGATTGCAACCGGTCGAGGGGCTGCTCGAAGCCCTTCGCGCCCGCTGACAGACCGACATGACCCGTTCCCTTCCCGATCTCTCCAAATACGCCGCTTTCTTCGTGGGCCTGGCCGCCGTCTGCTGGGTCGGCCTGGGCTACATCGGCACCAACCCCCTGGCGCTGCTGATCTCGCTGCTGATCGGCGCCTTCTACGTGATGGGCGCGCTGGAACTGCGGCGCTACCGGCAGGCCACCGGCACGCTGGCGCAGGCCGTGGCCGAGCTGCCCGCGGCCCCGGCCAGCCTGGCCGCCTGGCTCGAGCCGCTGCACCCCTCGCTGCGCAACGCGGTGCGCCTGCGCGTCGAGGGCGAGCGCATCGGCCTGCCCGGCCCGGCGCTCACGCCCTACCTCGCAGGCCTGCTGGTGCTGCTGGGCATGCTGGGCACCTTCCTGGGCATGATGGTCACGCTCAACGGCACCGGCTCGGCGCTCGAGAGCGCGACCGACCTGCAGGCCGTGCGCGCCTCGCTGTCGGCCCCGGTCAAGGGCCTGGGCCTGGCCTTCGGCACCTCGCTGGCCGGCGTGGCCGCCTCGGCGATGCTGGGCCTGATCTCGGCGCTGTGCCGGCGCGACCGGCTGCAGGCCGCGCAGCTGCTCGACACCCGCATCGCGACCGTGCTGCGCCCCTTCTCGCTCGCGCACCAGCGCGACGAATCCTTCCGGCTGCTGCAGGCCCAGGGCCAGGCGCTGCCCGTGCTGGTCGACCGGCTGCAGGCCATGATGGACGCGATGGAACGCCAGGCCCAGGCGCTCAACGACGGGCTGGTCGGCAACCAGCAGCACTTCCATGACAAGACCGAAGCCGCCTACGCCGGCCTGGCCGCCTCGGTCGACCGCTCGCTCAAGGAAAGCATGACCGACAGCGCGCGCCTGGCGAGCGCGGCCATCCAGCCGGTGGTCGAGGCCACGATGGCCGGCATCGCGCGCGAGACGGCGGCCCTGCACGACACCGTCGGCCACAGCATGCAGCAGCAGCTCGACGGCCTCACGCGCCGGCTCGAGACCGGCACCACCACGGTCGCCGGCCTCTGGCAGGCCGCGCTCGCCGGCCACCAGCAGAGCAGCGCGGCGCTGGCGCAGGACCTGCGCGACACGCTGGGCCGCTTCACCGAGACCTTCGAGCAGCGCTCGGCGGCGCTGGTGGACGGCGTCTCGACCCGCCTCGAACACACGGTCGGCGGCCTGTCCGCGCACTGGGAGGGCGCGCTGGCGCAACATGAGCGCGTGAGCCAGGGCCTGTCGGGCGACACGCAGCGCGCGCTGGCCGCGGCCTCGGCCACCTTCGAGCAGCACGCGGCCGCGCTGCTGCGCAGCGTCGACAGCACCCATGCCGAGCTGCAGGCCGGCCTGGCCGCCGGCGACCAGCAGCGGCTCGCCGCCTGGACCGCTTCGCTGGAAGCCATGGCCACCGCGCTGCAGCAGCAATGGCTGCAGGCCGGCGAACGCAGCGAACGCCAGCAGCAGGCCATCTGCGACACGCTGGTGAAGACCGCGACCGAGATCTCCGCCCAGACCGAAGCACAGGCGAAGAACACGCTCGCAGAGATCGGCCAGCTGATGCAGGCCAGCGCCGAAGCGCCGCGCGCGCTGACCGCCGCCTCGGCCGCCTTCGAGCAGCACGCGGCTTCGCTGCTGCGCACGGTCGACACGGCCCGCACCGAACTGCAGGCCGGCCTGGCCGCCAGCGACGAACAGCGGCTCGCCGCCTGGACCGCCTCGCTGCACGCCATGGCCGCATCGCTGGACCAGCAGTGGCAGCAGACCGGCGAACGCAGCGCGCGCCAGCAGCAGGCCATCTGCGACACGCTGGTGCAGACCGCCACCGAGATCTCCGCGCAGACCGAAGCGCAGGCAAGGAACACGCTCGCCGAGATCGGCCAGCTGCTGCAGGCCGCGTCCGAAGCGCCGCGCGCATTGACCACGGCCTCGGCCGCCTTCGAACAGCATGCGGCCTCGCTGCTGCGCACGGTCGACACGGCCCACACCGAGCTGCAGGCCGGCCTCGCCGCCAGCGACCAGCAGCGCCTCACGGCCTGGACCGGCGCGCTGGAAGCGATGGCCGCCTCGCTGCAGGCGCAATGGGACCAGACCGGCGAGCGCAGCGAGGCCCAGCAGCAGGCGATCTGCGACACGCTGGCGCGGACCGCCACCGAGATCTCGGCCCAGACCGAGGCCCACACCAAGAGCACCATCGCCGAGATCGGCCAGCTGGTGCAGCTGGCCTCCGAGGCCCCGCGCGCCGCGGCCGAGGTGATGACCGAGCTGCGCCAGAAGCTCAGCGAGGGCATGGCGCGCGACAACAGCATGCTCGAGGAACGCAGCCGCATCCTGGGCACGCTCGAGACCCTGCTCCAGGCGGTCAACCATGCGTCCACCGAGCAGCGCGGCGCCATCGATGCGCTGGTGTCGACCTCGGCCGAACTGCTCGAGCGCGTGGGCGCGCGCTTCGCCGACCAGGTCGGCACCGAGGCCGGCAAGATGGCCGATGTGGCGGCGCAGATCACCGGCAGCGCGGTCGAGGTCGCGAGCCTGGGCGAGGCCTTCGGCTTCGCGGTGCAGCTGTTCTCCGAATCGAACGACAAGCTCGGCGCCCAGCTGCAGCGCATCGAGGCCGCGCTGGGCAAGTCGCTCACGCGCAGCGACGAGCAGCTGGCCTACTACGTGGCGCAGGCGCGCGAGGTGATCGACCTGAGCATCCTGTCGCAGAAGCAGATCGTCGAAGACCTGCAGCAGATCGCCAGCCAGCGCATGGCCGCGGGCAGCGAAGCGTGATGAGCGAGGACATCGAAGCCGAGGTCGAACCGGCGGTGCCGGTCTGGGCCGTCTTCGGCGACCTGATGTCGGGCCTGCTGGGCGCCTTCGTGCTGATCCTGGTGGGCGTGATCGGCATGCAGCTCGACCTCACGAGCCGGCTCGAGGCCGAGGTCAAGCAGCGCCAGGCCGAAGCGCAGCGCCTGCAGACGCTCGAGCAGGCGCTCGCGGGCCCGCTGGCCGCCGGCCGCGTGACGCTGACCAACGGCCGCATCGGCATCAGCGGCAACGTGCTGTTCGATCTCAATTCCGCCGAGCTGCAGCCCGAGGGCCGGCAGCTGCTCAAGAGCCTGGCCGAGCCGGTGGCCGCCTACCTGCGCTCTCGCGACGAGATCCTGATGGTCAGCGGCTTCACCGACAACCGGCAGGTGCGCGGCGGCAACCGCCAGTTCGCCGACAACTGGGAGCTCTCGGCCCAGCGCGCGCTGACCGTGACGCGCACGCTGATCGAGGAAGGCCTGCCCGCCGCCTCGGTGTTCGCCGCGGCCTTCGGCGCCGAGCAGGCGGTGGCCTCGAACGCCGATGCCGACGGCCGCTCGCGCAACCGGCGCGTGGAGATGGCGCCCACGCCGCGGCCGTCGAGCGCGGTGGCGGCGAAGAAGCCGTGAACGAAGAAGACGTCGGTGCCCGGCTGGCCGCCTGGCGCGCGGAAGGCGCGCACCGGCTCGACCCGGTGCGCTTCCGGCTGATCGAGGCGATGGCCCGGCGGACGGCCGAGCACAGCGGCGCGGCGCGCGCGGGGCTGGACCGGCGGCTCGAAGCCCTGGTCGCGGCCTATGCGTCGCGGACCGGGCAGGCGGCCGTCGCACCGCCACCTGCCGGCGTCGCGGCCCCGGGGGCGCTCGCCGCGCTGAGCGCGCAGCTCGCCGAACACGCCGCGGTCGACGCGCACGCCCCGGGCGGCCTGGGCGGCGCGCCCGAGCTCAAGACCCTGGGCTACTTCCGCCAGACCTGGACCCGGCTCAATGCCGACCGCCAGCTCACGCAGTCGCTGGCCAAGGTGCCCGAGAACGCGGGCCCGCTGAATTCGCACCACCTGGTGCACCGCTCGCTGCTGCTGATGCGCGAGCTCTCGCCGGCCTACCTGCACCGCTTCATGGGCTATGTCGACACGCTGATGTGGGTCGAGCAGGCGCACGCCCAGGCCGCCACGCCGAGCCCGGAGGCGCCGCGCGCGCCGGCGCGCAAGAGCGCGCGCGCCAAGGCGCGCTGAAGGCCGCTCAGGCCAGGACCCGAAGGCCCGCCGCGCCCGCTTCGGTGCGCCCCACCACGGCCGCCTGCGCGAAGCCCTCGTCGCGGAACGCCTGCAGCACCGCCGCCACCGCCTCCGGTGCGCAACTCACGAGCAGGCCGCCGGAGGTCTGCGGATCGCTCAGCAGGTTCTGCGCCGTCGCGGGCAGGCCCTCGGCCAGCACCACCTCGGCGCCGTAGCCCTGCCAGTTGCGGCCCGAGGCGCCGGTCACGAAACCGTCGGCCGCCATGGCTTCGACGCCGTCGAGCAGCGGCACCTTCGACCACTCGATCACGGCCGTGAGCCCCGCGCCGCGCGCGAGTTCGAGCGTGTGGCCCGCGAGGCCGAAGCCGGTCACGTCGGTCAGCGCATGCACGCCGTCGAGCTGCGCCAGCGCGATGCCCGGCGTGTTGAGCTTCGTGGTCGTGTCGATCATCTGCCGGTAGCCGGCTTCCGACAGCTTTTCCTTCTTGAGCGCCGCCGACAGCACGCCCACGCCCAGCGGCTTGCCCAGCACCAGCAGGTCGCCGGGTTGCGCGCCCGCGTTGCGGCGCACGCGCTCGGGATGCACCAGGCCCATCACGACCAGGCCATAGATCGGTTCGACCGAATCGATGGTGTGGCCGCCCGCGATCGGGATGCCGGCCGCTCGGCACACGTCCTGGCCGCCGCGCACGATCTCGCCGATCACCTCGATCGGCAGCTGGTTGACCGGCATCGCGACCAGCGCCAGCGCCATGATGGGCTTGCCGCCCATGGCATAGACGTCGCTGATCGCGTTGGTGGCGGCGATGCGGCCGAACTCGTAGGGGTCGTCCACGATCGGCATGAAGAAGTCGGTGGTGGCGATCAGCGCCTGCGTGTCGTTGAGCCGGTAGACCGCCGCGTCGTCGGCGGTCTCGATGCCGACCATGAGCTCGGGCGGGATGAAGCCCGCGTGGCTGTTGCGCAGGATCTCCGACAGCACGCCGGGCGCGATCTTGCAGCCGCAGCCGCCGCCATGGGAAAAACTGGTGAGGCGCAGCGGGGCGAGCGGATTCATGGGCGTGGGGTTCATGCGGGGATTATCGGGAGGCGATACCGCTTCCTACAATCGGCCCTTTCCTGCCCTGCACGCCAACTGAGGTATCCATGAAGACTTTCGCCCGGCTGACGCTCACCCTGTCCCTCTCCCTCGCCGCCTGCGGCGCCTTCGCGCAGGCCACGGTGCTGCGCGTGTCGGCCATCCCCGACGAGGCGCCGACCGAGCTGCAGCGCAAGTTCACGCCGCTGGGCGACTACCTCAAGAAGGAGACCGGCATGGACGTGCAGTTCACGCCCGTGACCGACTACGCGGCCGTGGTCGAGGGCCTGGCCACGAACAAGATCGACCTGGCCTGGCTGGGCGGATTCACCTTCGTGCAGGCGCGCATCCGGACCAACGGCGGCGTGGTGCCGATCGCGCAGCGGGCCGAGGACGAGGTGTTCACCAGCAAGTTCATCGTGCCCATCGACAGCACGGCCAAGTCGCTGGCCGACCTCAAGGGCAAGACCTTCGCCTTCGGCGCGCCCTCCTCCACCTCGGGCAGCCTGATGCCGCGCTACTTCCTGCTGCAGGCCGGCATCAACCCCGAGAAGGACTTCAAGACGGTCGCCTTCTCCGGCGCGCACGATGCCACCGTGGCCTTCGTGGCCGCCAACCGCGCCGAGGCCGGCGTGCTCAACGCCTCGGTCTGGGACAAGCTGGTGGAAGCCAAGAACCCCAATGCCGCCAAGGTGCGGGTGCTCGCGACCACGCCGACCTACTACGACTACAACTGGACCGTGCGGCCGGGCCTGGACCCGGCGCTGCAGAAGAAGCTGACCGAGGCCTTCCTCAAGCTCGACCCTGCCAACCCGGCGCACAAGCCGATCATGGACCTGCAGCGCGCGAGCAGGTTCATCGCCACCAAGTCCTCCAACTACGACGGCATCGAGACGGCGGGCAAGTCCGCCGGCCTGATCAAGTGACCCTGGCGTGAGCTTCGCCCTCGAGACCGTCGGCGTCGTCCACCCCAACGGCCAGCGTGCGCTGCAAGGTGTGACGCTGGCCGCGCGCGACGGCGAGCGCATCGCGGTCATCGGCCCTTCGGGCGCCGGCAAGACCACGCTGCTGCGCGTGCTGGGCGCGGCGCTGCGGCCCGGCGAGGGCTCGGTGCAGGCGCTGGGCACGGCGCCCTGGCGCCTGCCGCCGGCGCCGCTGCGCCGGCTGCGCGCGCGCATCGGCACCGTGCACCAGGCACCGCCGATCGCGCCGCGGCTGCGCGTGGTGTCGGCCGTGCTGGCCGGGCGGCTGGGCCAGTGGTCGACGGCGCGCGCGCTGCGCTCGCTGCTGCATCCCGCCGACATCGAGGGCGCGCACGAAGCGCTCGCCCGCGTGGCGATGGAAGACCGGCTGTTCGAGCGCTGCGACCGCCTCTCGGGCGGCCAGCTGCAGCGCGTGGGCATCGCGCGCACGCTCTACCAGCGGCCCGCGCTGCTGCTGGCCGACGAGCCGGTGTCGGCACTGGACCCCACGCTGGCCGACGCCACCGTGCGCACGCTGATCGCGCAGAGCGAGGCCACGGGCGCCACGCTGGTCGCCTCGCTGCACGCGGTCGACCTGGCGCTGCGCTGGTTTCCGCGCATCGTGGGCATGCGCGACGGCGGTGTGCTGTTCGACCGCCCGGCCGCCGAGGTGACGCAGGCCATGCTGGTGGCGCTCTATGCGAGCGAAGGCGGGCCGCCGAGTGCGGACACGGCCGTGCAGCCCCTCGCCGAACCCACCTTCCGCCGGCCCGACTGCCCGTGAGCCCCGCCGCCGCGACACCCCGGCGCGACCCGCAGGCCCGCGCGCGCATCGGCTGGACGATCGTCGCGCTGGTGATCGCCTGGCCCATGCTGGTGCTGGCCGAGTTCAAGCCCTGGGCGCTGTTCGCCCCGGGCAACCTGGCGGTGATCGGCGGCTTCCTCGCGGGCTTCCTGCCGCCCGAGGGCTCGCCCGCCTTCCTCGCGCTGCTGGCCCGCGCCACGCTCGAGACGCTGGCCATGGCCACGGCCGGCACCGCGCTGGCCTTCGCGATCGCGGTGCCGCTGGCCTGCCTGGGCACGCGCGCGCTGTCGGTCTCGCGCATCGGGCCCGGGCCGGGCGGCGCACGCGCGATGGCCGGGCGCCAGGCCGTGCGCTCGCTGCTGATGGTGCTGCGCGCCATCCCCGAGATCGTCTGGGCGCTGATCTTCGTGCGCGCGCTCGGCCTGGGCCCGGCCGCGGGCGTGCTGGCGCTGGCCATCACCTACGGCGGCATGCTGGGCAAGGTCTATGCCGAGATCCTCGAGTCGACCGACACGCGCCCGGCGCGCGCGCTGCTCGAGGCCGGCAGCGGCCGCATCGCCGCCCTGTGCTACGGCCTGCTGCCGAACGCGGCCCAGGAACTGGCCTCCTACACCGTGTACCGCTGGGAGTGCGCGGTGCGCGCCTCGGTGGTGATGGGCTTCGTCGGCGCGGGCGGGCTGGGCCAGCTCATGGACCAGTCGATGAAGATGCTCAACGGCGGCGAGGCCAGCAGCATCCTCTTGGTGTTCCTGGCCCTGGTGCTGCTGGCCGATGCGCTGAGCAACGCACTGCGGAAGCTGCTCGCATGACGACGCTGCCGCCCGCGCCGCCGCCCTGCATCCGCTGCCGGCTCGTGACCCTGGGCGTGCTCGCCGCCGTGGCCGCGAGCTTCGTCTACCTGGGCATCGACTACCGCGCGCTGTTCACCGGCGAGTCGCTGCGGCTGATGGCCAAGTTCGTGGCCGAGTTCTTCCCGCCCGACCTCTCGCCCGCCTTCCTGGCCAAGGCCGGCTGGGGCGCCTTGCAGACGCTGGCGGTGTCGGCGCTGGGCACGCTGCTGGCCGCGGCCGCGGGTGCGCTGCTGGCGCTGCCGGCCTCGGGCCGCTTCGGGCGCGTCGCGCAGCCGCTGTCGCGCTTCGTCCTCAACTTCCTGCGCAGCGTGCCCGAGCTGGTCTGGGCCGCGCTGATGGTGCTGGCCGCGGGCATCGGCCCCTTCGCCGGCGCGCTGGCGCTGGGCCTGCACACCACGGGCGTGCTGGGCCGGCTGTTCGCCGAAGGGCTGGAGAACGCGCCGCGCGCGCCCGAAGACGCGCTGGTGCAGGCCGGTGCCGGCCCGGTCTCGGCCTTCGTCTATGCGAGCCTGCAGCTGGTGCTGCCGCAATGGGTGGCCTACACGCTCTACCGCTGGGAGATGAACATCCGCATGGCCGCGGTGCTGGGCTTCGTGGGCGGCGGCGGGCTGGGCCAGCTGCTGTACTTCCACCTGTCGATCTTCCAGCAGCCGCAGGCCATGACGGTGCTGATCGCGATGTTCGGGCTGGTGGCCTTGGTGGATTTCCTCAGCGCCCGGCTGCGGCGTGGGTTAGGGTCGGCCTATGCATGACCGGCCCTCCAAGAACTTCCAGCCCACGCGCGTGAAAGACCGCCACGCCTTCGACACCCTCATCGACGCGCGCACGCCAGCCGAGTTCGCGCTCGACCACATCCCGGGCGCCATCAACTGCCCGGTGCTCGACGACGACGAGCGCCGCATCGTCGGCACCATCTACAAGCAGACCGGCGCCTTCGAGGCCCGGCGCGTGGGCGGTGCGATGGTGGCGGCCAACCTCGCGCGCCACCTGCGCGAACAGTTCGCCGACCGGCCCGCGTCGTGGCGGCCGCTGGTCTACTGCTGGCGCGGCGGCCTGCGCAGCGGCTCGATGGTGCAGTGGCTGCGCCTGGTCGGCTGGGACGCGCAGCAGCTCGCGGGCGGCTACAAGAGCTTCCGCCACCATGTGCTGGAGCAGATCGAGGCGCTGTGCCCGCAGCTCGACCTGCGCGTGATCTGCGGCGCCACCGGCAGCGCCAAGACGCGCGTGCTGGAGGCGCTGGCCGCGCGCGGCGCCCAGGTGCTGGACCTGGAGCATGCCGCGCGGCACAAGGGCTCGCTGCTGGGCGCCTGGCCGGGCGTGCCGCAGCCCTCGCAGAAGCATTTCGAGACCGGCATCGCCACCGTGTTCGAGACGCTCGACCTTTCGCGGCCGCTGTACCTCGAGGGCGAGAGCCCGCGCATCGGCCGCATCGCGCTGCCGGTGCCGCTGGTCACGCGCATGCGCGCCGCCCGCTGCATCGAGGTCGAGGCCACGCCCGCGGCGCGGCTGGACTTCCTGCTGCGCGACTACGCCTACCTGGGCGAGGACCGCGACGCGCTGGCCGAGACGCTGGGGCGGCTCAAGGAGATGCAGGGCAAGGAAACGGTGCAGCGCTGGCAGGCCTGGGCCCGGGCGGGCGAG
This sequence comes from Variovorax sp. J2P1-31, assembly GCF_030317215.1. NCBI lineage: Bacteria > Pseudomonadati > Pseudomonadota > Betaproteobacteria > Burkholderiales > Comamonadaceae > Variovorax > Variovorax sp. J2P1-31. The sequence goes on along the minus strand of NZ_JASZYA010000002.1, from coordinate 690,249 downwards.
CTGCCGCTGCTGTTCGCCGAACTGATGGCGCTGCACTACGACCCGCACTACGCGCGTTCGCAGGAGCGCCACTTCGCGGCCTGGCCGCAGCGCGAGCGGGTCGCGGCGCCGGACCTCACGCCGGCCGGCATCGACGCCGTGGCCGACGCGATCCTGGCCCTGCCGGCGCGCGCCTGAGGGTCCTCAGCGCGGCGCGTCGCCCTTGCGGAACTCGGCCGTGAGTTCGTCGAGCTTCAGCTTGAGCGCCGGGTCGAGCCGGTACGCGGCCGCGGCCAGCGTGTCGTCGAGCTGATCGGGCCGGCTCGCGCCCAGCAGCGGCGCGGTGATCGACGGGTTCGCGAGCACCCAGGCCACCGCCAGCGTGGCGAGCGGCACGCCGGCCTCCTGGGCCAGCGCATGCAGGCCCTGCACCGCGTTGAAGCTGCGCTCGTTCCAGTAGCGGTCCTGGTACATCGTGCCGGCCGTGCCCAGCGTGAAGCGGGTGTTCTCCTGCGGCTTCGAGCCGGGCTGGTACTTGCCGGTGAGCAGGCCGCCCGCCAGCGGGTTGTAGGAGATCACGCCCAGGCCCTCTTCGTCCACCAGCGGCAGCAGTTCGCGCTCGATCTCGCGGAACAGCAGGCTGTAGCGCGGCTGCACCGAGACGAAGCGCGTGAGCCGCAGGTAGTCGGCGCGGCCCAGCGCGCGCGCCAGCCGGTAGGCCAGGAAGTTGGACACGCCGATGTAGCGCGCGCGGCCCGACTTCACGATGGTGTCCATGGCCTCGATGGCCTCGTCCAGCGGCGTCTCGCGGTCGTCGCTGTGCAGCTGGTAGAGGTCGACGTGGTCGAGCTGCAGCCGCGCCAGCGAGGCGTCGATGGCGGCCAGCAGGTGCTTGCGCGAGGCGCCCTGGTCCCAGGCGTTGGGGCCCATCTTGCCGACCGCCTTGGTGGCGACGATGAAATCGCCGCGCCGCGCCGGGCCCTGCGCCTTGAGCCAGCGGCCGACGATCTCTTCGGTCCGGCCCGCGCGCTCGAGCCCGCCGCCCAGCGGATAGACGTCGGCGATGTCGAGGAAATTGATGCCGCCCTCGGTGGCCTTGTCGAGGATCGCGTGCGAGACCGACTCCTCGGTCTGCAGGCCGAAGGTCATGGTGCCCAGCGCCAGGCGCGACACGGTGAGGCCGGTGCGGCCGAGGCGGGTGGTGGGGATGCTCATCGAATGCCTTGTGTGGAATCGGAGGAGCCGAAAGTGTAGGCAGTTGCGCGGATTCGCGCGCGCACGGCCCGAATCCTCAGATCGCGATCTCGTAGGCCTGGTTGCTGCGCACCCAGCTCGCCAGCCCCGCCTGCAGGTTGCGGGCGCGCCAGGCGACGAAGTTCGGGTCGCCGTTGAGCGCATCCAGCGTGGTCCCGAGCTGGCTGGCCGATTCGCAGCGCACGACGAAGGTCATGTTGCCGACCTCGCCCACCTGCACGTTCCACAGGCTCACGTCGGCCCCGTGCTTTCGCCACATCTCGGCCGCCTCCTTGATCAGCGCGAGCAGCTCCTGGAGGTTCGCGCCCGGGTTGGGCTTGAACACGTACTGAACGACGGTGGCGGACATGGCGGTCTCCTTGACGTGGCGACAGGGCCGGGCGAGATGCCGCGGCTCCCGGGGCGATTGGGCGACCAGGGCAGAAAGTAGTCAATTAGCATTACATATCGCAGCGTCTGCCGGGGCGCAGCCACGGCGGCCCCTCGGGCCGAGTCACCGCCTGGGATCTCGGGCCGAGAAAGAAACGTTGGTACTACTTATGTGAAAAAAGCCCGCACAAAGATGAAACCATAGTTCTCATTTTTTCGGTTTGAGGTTCCAATACTTCAACTGCAACAGATTGTGAATAGGCCACGCCATGGACATCAGCTTCGACCTCGACTACGCCCCCGATGCGCTGGACGTCCAGGTGTCGGAACTGTTGATCGCGACCTCGACGCAGACCGATCCGAACATCCACGGGGCGGTGCACCAGGTGCTGAAGCTGCTGCGCGAACAGCAGCAGCTCGACGCGGCCTTCGCCTGCGAAGTGCGCGACGGCCGCCGGATCTTCCGCCGCTACGCGGCCGGCGAAGGCGCGCAGTTCATCGACGAGAAGACCCAGCCGCTGGAACTCGCCTTCTGCAAGCAGGCCGTCCGGGCGCCCGCCAACGTGAGCTGCTACCTCAGCGCGCCGATGGTGCTGAGCGACGGCCGCATCTACGGCACCTTCTACGCCTTCAGCTTCGACGCCGACCTGCTGCTGCGCCAGCGCGACCTGCGCAAGCTGGAGCTGGCCGCGCAACTCGCCGCGCGCATGGTCGAGGAACGCGCGACCCAGGCCGCCGCGGCCTGATCAGTCCTGCCCCGCCCCCGGGGCATAGAGCACGCCGCGCGGCGCGCGGCACATGCCCCACAGGCGCACGCCCGACAGCTCGGCCATGCGCACGCCCATCGCAGTCGGCGCCGAGATGGTGGCCAGCGCCGCCAGCCCCAGGCGCGCGCACTTGCGCACCAGCTCATGGCTGCCGCGGCTCGACAGCACCACGAAACCCGGCGTCTCCAGCCGGTTCGCGCGCGCCAGCGTGCCGATCAGCTTGTCGAGCGCGTTGTGGCGGCCCACGTCCTCGAGCACGTCGGTCAGCTCGCCGTCGAGCGTGGCCCAGCCGGCCGCATGGATGGCGCCGGCCTCGGCGTTGAGCAGCTGACGCGCGGGCAGCGCCTGCAGCGCGCGCAGCACGGTCGGCAGGTCGACGCGGGCGATCCAGTCGCGCGGTGCCAGCGCCTCGGTCGTGAGCTCCAGCGCATCGAAGCTCTCCACGCCGCACACGCCGCAGCCGGTGCGGCCGGCCATGCTGCGGCGCCGGCCCTTGAGCCGCTCGAAGCTGCGGGTGGAGATGTCCAGCCGCACCTCGGCCGCGGGCACGCCTTCGGGCAGGCCGGCCGCTTCGGCCGAGAAGGTGCGCACCTCGATGTCGCGGCAGTCGCGCGCATGGTCGAGGATGCCCTCGCTGAGCGCGAAGCCCAGCGCGAAGGCCTCGAGGTCCTGCGGCGTGGCCATCATCACCGCATGCGAGATGCCGTTGAAGACCAGCGCCACCGGCACCTCGGCCGCGAGCGTGTCCTCGCGCACCACGTCCGAGGCCGCGTCGCCGCCTCCGCCGAACACGCGCACGGTGCGGCGCAGCAGCGATGGCAGGGAAACGGCGGGGTCGGTGGTGTCGGACATGGGGTCGCGGCCATTGTGCCGCCCTTCTTCGCTCAGCGCGGCTGCGTGTCGGCCAGCGCGCGGCCGGCCGCTTCGAGATGCACCACCCAGCGATCGTCCTGCTGCGCCACGCGCACCCAGCCCGGGCCGGGCACGCCGCCGAGCGTGGCGTCGCCCATGCGGCTGAGCTCGCGCATCAGCGAACTCGCGCCCAGGCCCAGCTGCTTGCCCAGGCGCGGCAGCGAGACGCCGCCGCCGTCGCGCGCGGGCGCATCGGCCAGGGCCCGCAGGATGGCCTGCGCCAGGGCGTCGGGGGCGTCCATCAGGCGCCCACCGCGTAGGGCGTGCGCGCGGTGTCGACCTCGGCCCCCTGCTCGGGTGCCACGTGCGGCACCAGGATCACCGGGATCGACTTCGAGGCCGGCGTGCCCGCGTTGAGCGCCACCGAGGACAGCGGCACCAGCGGGTTGGTCTCGGGGTAGTAGGCCGCGAGGTTGCCGCGCGGGATGTCGTAGGCCACCAGCTTGAAGCGGTCGGCCCGGCGCTCCTGGCCGTCGTCCCAGACGGTGCGGAGGTCGACCCAGTCGCCGTTCTTCAGGCCGATGTCGCGGATGTCGTCCGCGTGGATGAAGACCACGCGGCGCTGGCCGAACACACCGCGGTAGCGGTCGTCATGGCCGTAGATGGTGGTGTTGTACTGATCGTGCGAGCGCGTGGTGAGCAGCGTGAAAACACGCGTGTCGCCCTTGCCGGCGAAGCGCGCCCGCGCGCGGTGCGAGGGCGTGTCGCGCGGCACCGGGTGGGTGAAGAAGCCGGCCCTCTTCGACGCCGTCGCCCACACGCGTTCGCTGGCGGTGTTGCGCAGGCGGAAGCCGCCCGGCACGGCCACGCGCCGGTTGAAGTCCTTGAAGTCGGCGAACACCGCTTCGATGTGGTCGCGGATGCGGGCGTAGTCCTCCACCAGCCAGCGCCAGGGCGTGCGGCTGCGGTGGCCGATCGTCGCCTCGGCCAGCCGCGCGACGATCGCCGGCTCCGACAGCAGCTGCGCCGAGGCCGGCGGGTTGATGCCGGTCGAGATGTGGACCATGCTCATCGAGTCCTCCACCGTCACGCCCTGCGGGCCCGCGGCCTGGATGTCGATCTCGGTGCGGCCCAGGCAGGGCAGGATCAGCGCCTCGCGGCCGTGCACCACATGGCTGCGGTTGAGCTTGGTCGCCACGTGCACCGTGAGCTCGCAGCGGCGCAGGCCCTTCCAGGTCTCGTAGGTGTCGGGCGTGGCCGCGGCGAAGTTGCCGCCCAGCGCGAAGAAGACCTTGCCCTGCCCGTCGCGCATCGCGGCGATCGCCTCGACCGTGTCCATGCCGTTTTCACGCGGCGGCTCGAAGCCGTAGACCTCGGCCAGCCGGTCGAGCAGCGCGGCTGGCGGCTTCTCCCAGATGCCCATGGTGCGGTCGCCCTGCACGTTGCTGTGGCCGCGCACCGGGCAGGGGCCGGCACCGGGCCGGCCGACGTTGCCGCGCATCAGCAGCAGGTTGCCCAGCATCTGGATGGTGGCGACCGAATGCGCATGCTGGGTGATGCCCATGCCCCAGCAGACGATGGCGCTGTCGGCCGCGGCATAGACATCGCCCGCGGCGCGCAGCTGGGCGCGGTCGAGGCCGCTCTCCTGTTCCAGCACGTCCCACGACTCGGCGCGCAGGTCGGCGGCCAGCGCCTCGAAGCCGGTGGTGTGCTCGGCGATGAAGGTCTGGTCGAGCAGCGACTCGCCCGCGTCCTGGCGCTCGAGCAGCTGCTTCATCATGCCCTTGACCGCGGCCAGGTCGCCGCCGATGCGCAGCTGGAAATAGTGGGTGCTGATCGGCGTGGCGCCCATCGTCACCATCTCGCGCTTGTCCTGCGGATCGGCGAAGCGCTCGAGCCCTCGCTCGCGCAGCGGATTGAAGCTCACGATGCGCGCACCGCGCTTGTGGGCCGCGCGCAGCTCGCCCAGCATGCGCGGGTGGTTGGTGCCGGGGTTCTGGCCGAAGATGAAGATCGCGTCGGTGCGCTCGAAGTCGTCCAGCGTGACCGTGCCCTTGCCGACGCCGAACTGCGGCCGCATGCCGCTGCCGCTGGGCTCGTGGCACATGTTCGAGCAGTCGGGGAAGTTGTTGGTGCCGTACTCGCGCACGAACAGCTGGTAGAGGAAGGCCGCCTCGTTGCTGGCCCGGCCCGAGGTGTAGAAGATCGCCTGGTTGGGATCGGGCAGCGCGTTCAGGTGGCGCGCGATCAGCGCGAAGGCGTCGTCCCATTCGATGGGCCGGTAGCGGTCGCTGGCCGCGTCGTAGACCATCGGGTGCGTGAGCCGGCCCTGGTCCTCGAGCCAGAAGTCGCTGCGCGCCGCGAGCTCGGCCACCGTGTGCTGCGCGAACAGTTCGGGCCCGGCACGGCGCGCGGTGGCCTCGGCCGCCACGGCCTTGACGCCGTTCTCGCAGAACTCGAAGGTCGAGGCATGGTTGCGGTCGGGCCAGGCGCAGCCCGGGCAGTCGAAGCCGTCGGGCTGGTTGGCCGAGAGCAGCGTCTTCGCGCCCTTGACCGGGATCTCCTGCGCCAGCAGCGCGCGCGTCACGCTGCGCAAGGCGCCCCAGCCGCCCGCGGGCCCGTTGTAGAACTCGATTTTTTGCTCTTGCGCCGCCATGGGATTGTCCTTTGGCGAAACAGTCTACGGACCACGGCTCCGGGAAGCCAATGGGTTCGGGACATGGCCCGATTCGATCCGGAAATGAATCGTTCATCGCGCTGACACGACCCGGCCACAAAGCCCTGCCACGCTCGCGCCCCATGCCTTCCTCCCTCGATTCGCTGCTGTTCGAGCAGCTCGGCGCCGGCCTGGCCGCGGACCCGCGGCTGCTGCAGCTGGCGCTGCCGATGTCCTCGGTGGCGAGCTGGGCGATCGTCGCGCTGCTGGCGTTGAGCGCGCTGCGCCACCGGGGCGCGCGCCTCGACGCCGTGTGGGTGCTGCTCTGCGCGGCTGGCGTCGGCCTGCTCTCGCATGCGCTGGCGGCCTGGCTGGACACGCCGCGGCCCTTCATGCTGGGCCTGAGTGCCGACTTCGTGCAGCACGGCCGTCGCGGCGGCCTGCCCAGCACCCATGCGAGCGTGATGGCCGCCATCGCGGCCTTCATGCGCTGGCGCCCGCTGCTGCGCCCGGCGGGCGTCATCGTGGCCGCACTGGCCGTGGCCACCGGCCTGGCACGCATCTACCTGGGCGTGCACTTTCCTTTGGACGTGCTCGCCGGCTTCGTGCTGGGCACGGTCTGCGGCACCGCGGCCGCGGCGCTGCGGGTCCGGGTGGCGCTGTGGTCGCGGGCCTCGGCTCAGGCCACGGCCGAGGCGAGCTCGGCGCGCCAGTCGGCGCTGCGCGCCAGGTCGACCGCCGCCTGAAGCGCGCGCGACATGCGCTCGCTGGCATGGGTCATGAAGCCCAGCGGCGTCTCGAGCGTGGGCGCGACCAGCGGCCGCGCCTCGAAGGGGCCGTGTTCACGCACCAACAGCTCGAGCGCCGCCCCCGGCAGCACGCTGGCCAGCGCGCCGACGCTGCGCACCAGCGTGTGCAGCGAGTTGGTCTCCATCGCCGCGCTCACCGGCGTACCGGCCATCTCGAAGGCCTGGTCGACGATCGCGCGGTTGTGCATGTCGGGCGTGAGCAGGCACAGCGGCAGTTGCGCCGCTTCGGCCCAGCCGATGGGCGCGCCGATGCGCACGGCTTCTTCGTTCTCCGCCGAACCCGCCACCCGCTGCACCAGGTAGTAACGCTCGGTGCATTGCGGCCAGATCGCCAGGCGCACGTTGCGCACCCGTGTGCGGTCGGTGTAGCCCAGTGCCAGGTCGACCGACATGCCGTCGAGCGCGGTCTCGATCTCGAGCGAGCTCAGCGACACCACGGTCGGCGCGATGCCCGGATGGCGCGCCCGCAGCGCGAGGGCGAAGCGCGAGAGCAGCGTCATCGCGGCCGGCACCGCGGCCAGCCGCAGCCGACCGCGCGGGTGCGCGGCCTCGCTGTGCAGCTGCTCCTGCAGCAGCGCCTGTTCGTGCAGCATGCGCTGCGCGGTCGCGAGCACCGCCTCGCCCTCGACCGTGAAGCCCTCGAAGGCGCGCCCGCGCTGCACGATCAGCACGCCGAACTCGTTCTCCAGCGCGCGCAAGGCGTTGGACAGCGCGGGCTGCGTGATGTGGCAGGCCTGCGCCGCGCGGCCGAAGTGGCGGTGCTCGTTGAGCGCCGCCAGGTAGCGCATCGAGACGAGGACGTTCATCGCGTCGGCAGCCCTGCGGCTCAGGTGTCCTTGCTGACGGTGATCGTCGGGAACTTGGACGAGAAGTCCTTGGCCTTCTCCGCGATGCCGATCGCCACGGTGCGCGCGATGGCCTTGTAGATGCCGGCCACCTCGCCCTCGGGATCGGCCACCACGGTCGGCTGGCCGCTGTCGGCCTGCAGCCGGATGTTGATGTCCAGCGGCAGCGCGCCGAGGTAGTCCATGCCGTACTGCGCGGCCAGGGTCTTGCCGCCGTCGGCGCCGAAGATGTGCTCGACGTGGCCGCAGTTCGAGCACACGTGCACCGCCATGTTCTCGACGATGCCCAGAATCGGCACGCCGACCTTCTCGAACATCTTGATGCCCTTCTTGGCGTCGAGCAGCGCGATGTCCTGCGGCGTGGTGACGATCACCGCGCCGGTCATGGGCACGCGCTGCGACAGCGTGAGCTGGATGTCGCCGGTGCCGGGCGGCATGTCGACCACCAGGTAGTCGAGGTCCTTCCAGTTGGTCTGGCGCAGCAGCTGCTCGAGCGCCTGCGTGGCCATCGGGCCGCGCCAGATCATGGCCTGGTCGGGGTCGACCAGGAAGCCAATCGACATCACCTGCACGCCGTGGTTCTCCAGCGGTGTCATGGTCTTGCCGTCGGCGCTGTCGGGGCGGCGGTCGATGCCCAGCATCATGGGCAGGCTGGGGCCGTAGATGTCGGCATCGAGCAGGCCCACGCTGGCGCCCTCGGCCGCCAGCGCCAGCGCCAGGTTGACGGCGGTGGTGCTCTTGCCCACGCCGCCCTTGCCCGAAGCCACGGCCACGATGTTCTTCACGCCCGGCAGCAGCTGCACGCCGCGCTGCACCGCATGGCTCGCGACCTTGGTCGTGATGTTGACCGAGACGTTGTCCACGCCCGCCACGGTGCGCGCCGCGGCGACGAAGGCCTTGCGCAGGGCCGCATGCTGGCTGCGGGCCGGGTAGCCCAGTTCGACGTCGAAGGACACGTCGCCGTCGGTGATCTGCAGGTTCCTCAGCGCCTTGGTGCTGATGAAATCCTTGCCGGTGTTGGGATCGAGGACCGCCTTGAGCGCATCCTGAAGTCCCGCTTGCGTGAGGGCCATTGACAACTCCTGAATCGGGGTAGTCTACGGCCCGATCCATGGCCGCTTCCGCCCCCGCCCCAATGCCCCCACCCGCCGTCACCGGCCTGCTGCTCACCGGCGGCGGCGCCCGCGCGGCCTACCAGGTGGGCGTGCTCGAAGCGATCGCCGCCCTGCGCCGCGAGGCCGGGGCCGGCGCGGCGGGCAATCCGTTCCAGATCATCACCGGCACTTCGGCCGGCGCCATCAACGCGGCGGCGCTGGCCTGCCGGGCCGACGATTTCGACGGCGCGATCGGCCACATGGTCGAGGTCTGGGGCGCGCTCCATGCGCACGACGTCTACCGCACCGACACCTACGCCATGCTCGACGCGGCGGCGCGCTGGCGGCTGATCCTGGGCATCGGCCAGCTGCTGGCCCGCTGGCTGCGGCTCAAGCCCCGCTCGCTGCTGGACAACGCGCCACTGGGCGAACTGCTCCAGCACCTGGTGCACTTCGAGCGGCTGCCCGGCCTGATGCGCGACGGCCACCTCGACGCGCTGGCGGTCACGGCCTCGAGCTACAGCTCGGGCGAACACGTGACCTTCTTCGAGTCGCGGCGGCCGATGCAGCCCTGGACACGCTCGCAGCGCGTCGCGGTGGCCGACCGCATCACGCATGCGCACCTGCTGGCCTCGTCCGCGATTCCCTTCGTGTTCCCCGCGACCGGGCTGCCGATGCGCGGCCACACCGAGTACTTCGGCGACGGCTCGATGCGCCAGACCGCGCCCACGGCCGCGGCCATCCACCTGGGCGCCGAGCGCATCCTCGCGATCGGCGCGGGCCGCATGAACGAGCCCGCCAACACCGGCGCGCCCACCACCTTCAGCGGCGAACCGACGCTGGCGCAGATCGCGGGCCATGCCATGTCGAGCATCTTCCTCGACGCGCTGGCCGTGGACGTCGAGCGGGCGCTGCGCATCAACGACACCCTGGCGCTGATCCCGCCCGAGGCCCGCGCGCGCACCCGGCTGCGGCCGATCGAACTGCTGCTGATCGCGCCCTCGGAACGCATCGACGCCATCGCCGCGCGCCACACCGAGACCCTGCCACGCGCGGTGCGCCGCCTGCTGGCCAGCGGCACGAATCCGGGCGAAGGCGGCGCGCCGGCCCAGAGCGCGGCGCTCGCGAGTTACCTGCTGTTCGAGCCCGGCTTCACGCGCGAGTTGATGGCGCTGGGGCGGGCCGATGCGATGCGGCAGCGGGAGGCGATCTGTGGGTTTTTCGGCTGGACGGGGGCCCGGAGCGCCAGCTCCGCAGAAGCCTTGCGCAGTGCCCCTTAGATGTTCCATTTTTTCGTCAAGTAAATATATTTGACGAAAAAAAGGAACATACTGCTCGCACCATGAGACCGGACACCCACGCCCGGCAGGTCCTCGACCTGCTTGCCCAGAAGGGGATGCTGCGCCCCAGCGATCTCGATGCCATCGAGGTGCCTCGCATGGTGCTGACGCGCCTGAGCGCTGCCAGCCTGGTGGAGAAAGTCGGCCGCGGCCTTTACCGTCTGCCCGAGCGTGACGGCCTGGAACACGAGAGCCTGACGACCATCGCCACCCGGGTTCCCCAGGCCGTGTTCTGCCTGCTCACCGCACTGCAATTCCATGCGCTGACGACACAGCTGCCGCGTCAGGTCTGGATCGCCATGCCGCGCGGCAGCCATGTGCCGCGGATCGACTACCCCCCACTCAAGATGATTCAGGTTTCCGACGCGGCCTACGCGGCGGGCATCGAGGTGGTCGAACGCAATCAAGTTCCGCTGCGTGTCTACGGCGCCGCCCGCACCGTGGTCGATTGCTTCAAGCACCGCAACAAGATCGGACTGGACGTGGCACTGGAAGCACTGCGGGACGTGCGCGCCCAACGCAAGGCATCGACGGACGAGCTGTGGCACTACGCCAAGATCTGCCGCGTCGCCAACGTGATGCGTCCCTATCTGGAGGCGATCGAATGAGCAAGGACCTTGCAGCATCCATCCGGGCACGCCTGCTGAATGTGGCCAAGGCCCAGGGCGTGGACTTCAACCAGGTCCTGGTGCGCTTTGCCCTCGAGCGCGTGCTGTACCGCCTGAGCCAGTCGGCGCATGCCGATCGCTTCGTGCTCAAGGGCGCGCTGCTGTTCACGCTCTGGTACGACATGCCCCACCGCGCGACGCGCGACGCCGATCTGCTCGGCTTTGGCCCCAGCGACCTGGTGTCTGTCGCCCAGGCCTTCCGCGACATTGCGAGCGTGGCCGTGGAGGACGGCATCCGCTTCGATCCGGCCTCGGTCAAGGTCGAGGACATCCGCAAGGATGCGGGGTATGCCGGAGCCCGGGTCTTGATGGACGCAGATGTGGCAAAGGCACGTTGCAAGACACAGATCGACATCGGCTTCGGTGACGCCGTCACGCCCGAGCCAATCGATGCGACCTACCCCGTGCTGATCCACGACCTGCCCGCGCCGCGCTTGCGCGCTTACCCGGTCTACACCGTCATATCGGAAAAGCTGCACGCGATCGCCGTGCTCGGCATGACCAACAGCCGGCTGAAGGACTACCTGGACCTGTCGGTCCTCCTGGAACGCGAAGCGCTGGATGCCGACATGCTGGCTCGCGCCATTGCCGCAACGTTCATTCGACGTGGCATGGCCGTGCCCAACTCAGCGCCGCTGGGACTCAGCGACGAGTTCGCCAGCGATCCCTCACGCCAGGCGCTGTGGCATGCCTTCCTCCGGAAGAACGGCATGGCGCTGCGGCCTCTGGGCCAGGTGGTCACGACCCTGCGCGACCGGCTCGCGCCATCCCTCGCGCAAGCGTCGACCTTGTTGCGCACGACCTGAACGCAAGGCGCGCAGATCAGGCAGCGCTGTCCGCCTGAATCCCCAGCTCCGACGCGATCCGCCCCACCAGCGCCTTCAGGTCGGTCAGCTCGGCCTCGAGCCGCGCCACGTTGGCCTTGAGCGCCGCGACCTCGCCCAGCGACACGTCGCTGCCCGCACCCTGCCCGCCGTACGTGGCGGCCGCGGCGAAGGCCTCGGGGGCCGGCTCGCCGCTCAGCAGGTGCGCCCAGCGGCCCTCGCGCGCGCCGGGCAGGCGCGGCAGCTTCATCACCAGCGCGCCGGCCGGGCGCTCGGCCAGCTCGTCGAGGAAGCCCTCGACGGCCGAGATGTCGGCGAAGTTGTGCATGCGCTCGCAGGCGATGCGCAGCTCGCCCGCGGTCTGCGGGCCGCGCAGCATCAGCACGGTCAGCAGGATCGACGATTGCGAGGGAATGCGCAGCACGCGGTCCATGTTGTGCGCATAGCGCGAGGCGCGACCGCCGCTGCTCTCGTCGACCAGGCTGTAGCCCTTGAGGCTGTCGATGGCGGCCTGCGCCTCGGCGTCGCTGACCTCGAGCACCGGGTTGCGGCTGGTCTTCTGGTTGCAGCCGGACAGCAGCGCGTTGAGCGTCAGCGGGTAGCTGTCGGGCACGGTGCGCTGCTTCTCGACCAGCACGCCGAGCACGCGGGTCTCGAGCAGCGAGAGGATCGGCACCGGCCGGGCCGTGGGCGCCACGGGCTCCGACATCTCAGGCACCACCCTGGATGCGCGCCACCAGCGCCTTGGTGAAGGCCGCGGTGTTGGCCGTGCCGCCCAGGTCGCCGGTGCGCACCTTGTCGATGTTGAGCGTCTCGTCGATGGCCCGGCGCAGCCGCGTGGCCTCGGCGTTGAGCTTGCAGTGGTCGAGCATCAGCGCGCCGGCCAGCAGCAGCGCGGTCGGGTTGGCGATGCCCTTGCCGGCGATGTCGGGCGCCGAGCCGTGCACCGCCTCGAAGATCGCCGCGTCGGTGCCGATGTTGGCGCCGGGCGCCATGCCCAGGCCGCCGACCAGGCCGGCCACCAGGTCCGACAGGATGTCGCCGAACAGGTTGGTCGTGACCAGCATGTCGAACTGCCAGGGGTTGAGCACCAACTTCATCGCGCAGGCGTCGACGATGATGGTCTCGAGCTCGAACTTGCCCTTGTAGCGCGGCTCCTCGTACAGGCGCAGGCCGGTCTCGAGGAACAGGCCGGTCAGCACCTTCATGATGTTGGCCTTGTGCACCAGCGTGACCTTCTTGCGGCCGGTGGCGATGGCGGTGTCGAAGGCGTATTCGAGCAGGCGGTGGCAGCCCTGGCGGGTGTTGATGCCGGTCGCCATGCCCACCGCATGCGGGTCGTCGTCGATGCGCACATAGTGCTCGTGGCCGATATAGAGGCCTTCGAGGTTCTCGCGCACCACCACCAGGTCGATCTTGTCGAAGCGCCCGCCGGGGATCACGGTGAGGGCGGGGCGCAGGTTGGCGTAGAGCTGAAATTCCTCGCGCAGCCGCACGTTCGACGAGCGGTAGCCGCCGCCCGAGGGGGTTTCCAGCGGGCCCTTGAGCGCCAGGCGCGTGCGCCGGATGCTGTCGAGCGTGGCGGCCGGCAGCGGGTCGCCCGATTGCTGCACGCCGCCCAGGCCGGCGACCTGGCGGTCCCATGCGAAGGGGGCCTTGAGCGCGTCGAAGGCGGCCAGCGTGGCGTCGACGATCTCGGGACCGATGCCGTCGCCGGCGATCAGGGTGGCGGGGATGGAAGTGGTCATCGGCAGTTCTCTCTTCTCTCGTCGTCGATTCGGGGCGCCGCGGGCACGGCCTGGGCCTGAAGCATAGCGGCGCGGATCAGCCGGCGCCGGTTCGGCGCCTGCGCCAGCGGAACAGCCCCAGGGTCGCCAGGGTGAAGGCGCACCAAGCCAGCGGCTCGGGCCAGTAATGGGCCCAGAACTTGTGCCAGGCCAGCGCGCCGGTCGATGCCGGCGTGAAGAAGTCGAACAGGCCGTCGCGCAGGTTCCAGGCGATCCAGCCCCGGAACAGCAAGGTACCCAACGCCAGCAGCAGCGTGGCGAAGAGCACGCGGCGCGAGCCGCTGAAGCCCAGCCAGGCGAAGGCCGCCACCGAGGCCGCGATGGGCCCGAACATCATGAGGGTGAAGCTGTCCATGGCCTGGGCGGCCGTGCTCAGGCCGCGGCTTCGGGCGGCAGCATGCGCCCCACCTGCTCGAGCAGTTGCTGCGCCACGGCCTCGAAGGGTTCGATGCCGTGGTCGGCCCGGCTCAGCACCACCGCGCCTTCGGCGGAGGCGATCAGCATCAAGGCGAAGCTGCGCGCCTGCGCGGGCCCGAGCCCGCCCTGCTCGAGCAGGTCGGCCAGCCGCTCGCGCCAGGCCCGGAACACCGCCGTCGCATGCGACAGCAGCTCGGCCGAGTCGGTGGCGACCGTCACGGCCAGCACCGCACAGCCGGCCTCGCAGGCCGAACGCGTCAGCACCGCGCGCCAGATGGCCAGGAACTGCGCCACCACCGCATCGGCCCGTGCGCCCGCGCAGCGCTCGAGCGCATCGACCAGCACGGCGCCGGCCCGGTCGACGGCCGCGGCCATCAACTGGTCCTTGCCGGCCGGGAAGTGGTGGTAGAGCGAGCCGCGCGGCGCGCCGGTCGCGGCCAGCACTTCGGAGAACGAGGTCGCGTGCAGGCCGCGCCTTCCCAGCAGCACCATCGCGCCGTCGACCATGCGATCCCGAACTTCCTTCGCCATGACTTGCTCGCCACCTTTCGCCTCCGATTCTGCGCCACTATGACAACCATCATAATCTTGCACTATGATGATCGTCATAGAAACCGCCCGCAAAGGACCCGACATGTGGAAAATCGCCTCCAGCCTGCTGATCCCGCTGGCGCTCGCCGCCTGCGGCACCGCCTCTCCTCTTCACACCCCCACCACCCCAGGAGCACCCGCCATGACCGTCGAACAGATCCAGCAAGCCCTCGTGGGCGAGTGGACCAGCCTTGCCACCGAAGTCCGGCCCAGCGCGGCCAGGAACGCGGACGGCACGCTCAAGCCCTTCTATCTGAAGCGCGACTTCAGTTACTTGGCGGGTGACCGCTTCGAACTGGCGATCGTCAATTCGGCCGACGCCTACGGCAAGGTGCCGCTGGCGCGCATCGTCATCCGCGGCCATGTGTTCTGGCGCGGCGAGCATCCGGTGGCCCCGGGTGCGCAGAAGGTCGATTTCGTGGCCGACGAGGCCTACGAGGTGACGCCGCTGCTGCAGGGCTTCGCCGACCTGCTCAACCAGGTGGCGAGCCAGGGCTATGCCAAGTGGGAAGTCGGCACGGCCCAGAGCATCTTCGGCAAGAGCTTCGCGCCCTTCGGCCTGGTCCAGGGCAGGAACTTCATGGAGTTCGACCTGGTCCACCTGTCGAACGGCCTGCTGTTCTGGGGCGCGCGCCACGTCGACGGGCGCGGCTTCGACACCGAGGCGAACCGGCCGACCAACCTGCAGATCCCGCTGGCGCGCAAGTAGGCGGGCCGGGGCGGCGGCTGCGCCACCGCACCGCGCAAGACCGCGTGCGACAACCGAGAGACGCCGTGCCGATGCGCCATTCCGCTGCGAATGCCACCACACACCCGTCTTTCAACGCACGGTTGTAGACTGGCAGGACTATGTCTGATCGGTCTTCCATGTCCACTCGCACCCGTCGGCCCCTCACGGAACAAGAGATGCAGAGTGCCGAACGCCGCATTCCCGAACTTGCGGCGAAGGCAGGCTTTGACGCCTACCGGACGACGTTGAAGCAGACGGGTGGCGTGACGGTGAAGACGAGCACGGGCCAGGTGGTCGAGCGCCGGCGCGACGGCAGTGTCACGGTCATCATGAACCTGCCCGTCGGCAAACGCGTCAAGCCGGGCACCGTCCTCAAGCGCGTCAAGTAGGCCCGGCCGTGGCCACGGCCAAGCGCGTTTCGCGAGCGGCGCAACCGCGGCTTCGTGTGCTGGCCGGTCCCAATGGCTCGGGCAAGAGCACCATCAAGCCCGAACTCAAACCGCAGTGGATCGGCGCGTTCATCAACGCCGACGACATGGAGCGCGAGCTCAAGACCGCCGAAGGTTTCCTGGACTTGCGCGGCCTGGGCATCGAGGGCGACAACGCCGGGGTGCTGGAACGCATCCAGCAGAGCCTCCAGACCTCCGGACTGGAAGGAAAGCTGCCCATCCCCACGCTGCTCGCAGGCATGACCCTCGATGCCGGCATGCGGCTCTGGGTGCCAGGGCCTTACGACTCGTACCTGGCGGCCGCGCTTGCGGATGCAGTGCGACAGGAGTTGCTCGAGGAAGGGCAAACCTTCACCTTCGAGACGGTGATGTCCCATGAATCGAAAATCAAATTCATGCGGAAAGCGCGCGAACGAGGCTACCGCGTCTATCTCTACTTCGTGGCCACGGACGATCCCGCCATCAATATCGACCGCGTGCACCGGCGCGTGCAGCAGAACGGGCACGACGTCGAACCCGACAAGGTGATCGAGCGCTATCACAAGTCCATTGCCCTGATGACCCAGGCGTGCGAGATCGCCCATCGTGCCTACCTCTTCGACAACTCGGGCCAGAAACACAAGCTGCTGGCCGAAGTCACCGATTTCGACACCCTCACGCTCGCGGCCAGCGTCATCAACCCGTGGTTGACCGGCACCGAACTCTGGAAACTGTTCAACGGCGAGTGAGCGGACCGGGAACCGCCCCGCGCACCCGGCCGCCAAGGGCCATCACCTCGCGCCGTCTCGGACGTCCATGACAAGGAAGGAAGGCCAGAGGGCACGGCGCCCACGGGCAAACCCGGGGACGACCTAAAATGCCCCTCCCGCCGCCGCAGCGCACGTCGTGCTGCGCGCCGACATGGACTCTCCCAGAAAGCGCCCTTCGATGCCTCAGCGCAAGCTCTTCGTCACCACCGCCCTGCCCTACGCCAACGGCAAGTTCCACATCGGCCACATCATGGAGTACATCCAGGCCGACATCTGGGTGCGGGCGCAGCGAATGCATGGCGCCGACGTGAACTTCGTCTGTGCCGACGACGCGCACGGCGCGGCCATCACCATCGCGGCCGACAAGGCCGGCGTGACGCCGCAGGCCTTCGTGGCCGAGATCGCGGCCGGTCGCAAGCCCTACCTCGACGGCTTCCACATCGCCTTCGACAACTGGAGCTCGACCGATTCGCCCGAAAACCACGACCTGGCACAGGCCATCTACCGCGACCTGCGCGACAAGGCCGGCCTGATCGAGACGCGCAGCGTCGAGCAGTTCTACGACCCCGAGAAGGGCATGTTCCTGGCCGACCGCTTCATCAAGGGCGAGTGCCCGAAGTGCCACGCCAAGGACCAGTACGGCGACAACTGCGAGGTCTGCGGCGCCGTGTACGCGCCCACCGAGCTGATCAACCCCTACTCGGCGCTGTCGGGCGCCAAGCCCGAGCTGCGCAGCTCCGACCACTTCTTCTTCAAGCTGTCGGACCCGCGCTGCGAGGCCTTCCTCAAGGAATGGACCACCGCGCCCGGCCACGTGCAGCCCGAGGTGCAGAACAAGATCCGCGAGTGGCTCTACAAGGACAACGAGGGCAAGGGCGGCCTGGGCGACTGGGACATCAGCCGCGATGCGCCCTACTTCGGCATCGAGATCCCCGATGCGCCGGGCAAGTACTTCTACGTGTGGCTCGATGCCCCCGTGGGCTACCTGGCCTCGCTCAAGAACCTGCTCGACAAGCGCTGCATCGAACTCGGCGGCGACGGCATCTCCTACACCGAGTACATGGCCGATCCCGAGCTCGAGCAGGTGCATTTCATCGGCAAGGACATCATCACCTTCCACACGCTGTTCTGGCCCGCAATGCTGCACTTCAGCGGCCGCAAGGCGCCCAACGCCGTGTACGTGCACGGCCACCTCACGGTCAGTGGCGAGAAGATGAGCAAGAGCCGCGGCACCGGCATCGACCCGCTCAAGTACCTGTCGACCGGGCTCAACCCCGAGCACCTGCGCTACTACCTCGCGGCCAAGCTCAGCGGCCGCAACGAGGACATCGACTTCAACCCCGACGACTTCGTCGCGCGCGTCAACAGCGACCTGGTGGGCAAGTACATCAACATCGCGAGCCGCGCGGCGGGCTTCATCGGCAAGCGCTTCGGCGGCAAGCTGGGCACGGTGTCGGAAGACGGCGCGGCCCTGCTCGCGGCCCTGCGCGCCGAGGCCGAGGCCCTGCGCGTGCTGTACGACGGTCGCGACACCGCGCGCGCGCTGCGCGACACCATGGCGCTGGCCGACCGCGTGAACGAATACGTGGATGCCAACAAGCCCTGGGAACTGGCCAAGAAGGAAGGCATGGAGGCGCGGCTGCACGACGTGTGCACGGTCTGCATCGAGGCCTTCCGCCTGCTCACGCTCTACCTCAAGCCCGTGCTGCCGGCGCTGGCGAAGAACGTCGAGAGCTTCCTCGCCATCGAGCCGCTGCAGTGGCGCGATGCGGCCACGGCCCTGCCCGCGGGCCACGCGATCGGCGACTACAAGCACCTGACGCAGCGCGTCGACCCGAAGCTGCTCGACGCGCTGTTCGAGCCCGCCGAAGCGGCCCCCGCCGCCGCCGAGGCACCGGCCGCCGATGCGCTGCCGGGCGGTGAAGCCATCGCACCGACCATCACCATCGACGACTTCGCCAAGATCGACCTGCGCATCGCGAAGATCGTGGCCTGCGAGAAGGTCGAGGGCTCGACCAAGCTGCTGCGCCTGACGCTCGACGCGGGCGAAGCGAGCACGCGCAACGTGTTCAGCGGCATCGCCTCGGCCTACCAGCCCGAGCAGCTGGTGGGCAAGCTCACGGTGCTGGTCGCCAACCTGGCGCCGCGCAAGATGAAGTTCGGCATCAGCGAAGGCATGGTGCTGGCCGCGAGCCATGCCGACGAGAAGGCCCATCCTGGCATCCACGTGCTCGAACCGTGGCCGGGCGCTGTGCCCGGCATGCGCGTCCGCTGAACCGAGGCCCCGCCATGACGCTGCTGCGCGCCGTTCTTTGCATCGTGCTCGTGGGCACACTGAGTGGCTGCGCAGTGGTCGCTGTGACCAGCACCGTGGTCGGCGTGGGCGCCTCGGCGGTCGGGCTGGCGGCGGATGCGGTGGTGGGCACGGTGCGCATCGGCGGCAAGGTCATCGGCGCCACGGCCGATGCGGTGATTCCGGGCGGCGGCGCCCCCTGAACCGGCAGGCGCTCAGGGCGCCTCGGTGCCCCGGTCGGGCGAGGAGCCGCTGCGCAGCACGCGCTGGTCGTCGTTGAGCACCGCGGTGAAGACCATCGGCGCATTCGGCGGCTGCACCCAGCGCCATTCCCATTCGGTCTCGCGCTTGAGCGCATAGGGCGTGACCTTGGCCGGCTTGCCCAGCAGCCGGCGCAGTTCTTCCATCGCCATGCCGGGCTGCACCTTGGCGAAGTTCTGCGGCGTGAGCACCTGGCGCAGCGCGCTCATGCGGCCGTCGGCGCCGATGGTGATCATGTAGTTCTTCTGGCCCTGGGGCTGGCGGTTGTACTCGAAGACCCGGCCGGCCGGGCTGTCCCAGACGTTCTCCGGCGTGCCGAAGCGGGCCCGCACGTCGGCCTCGGTCGCCACGCCCTCTTCCAGCTCGCGGATCGCCTGGTTGTCGCAGGCGGCCAGCGCCAGCAGCAGGCTCAAAACCAGCGCCTTGCCCCATTTTTCGCATGCCATGTCGCTGCCCCCGTAAAATCGCGCACCAAAGGTCCCAGTCTATGTCCATCTTCAACCGCCCCCACTACACCTCCGACGCCACCCAGTTCATCGACGAACTCAAGCGCAAGAAGCCCTCGCTCGAGGCGGAACAGCGCGCCGGACGTGCCCTGCTGTGGGACAAGAAGCTCGACCGCAGCCAGCTCGACGAGTACGGCCAGGCCCGCGTGCCGCAACAGCCCTACGTCTACCAGACCCAGGCCAAGTAAGCCGGTGCGCAAGCAGGCTGCCGCCCCGCCGGACGACAGCGAACCGGTGCTCACCGCCATGCCCGAGGTGGTGGACCAGGTGGCGCTGGCGCGCCTGTACGGCGAGCCGCTGTTCGCGCTGCCCAACGACCTGTACATCCCGCCCGAGGCGCTGCAGGTCTTCCTGGAGGCCTTCGAGGGGCCGTTGGACCTGCTGCTCTACCTGATCCGCAAGCAGAACTTCAACATCCTCGACATCCCGATGGCCGGGCTGACGCGCCAGTACCTGACCTATGTCGACCAGGTGCGCCAGACCAACCTCGAACTCGCCGCCGAGTACCTGCTGATGGCGGCGATGCTGATCGAGATCAAGTCGCGCATGCTGCTGCCGCCCAAGAAGGTGGCCGACGGCGAAGAGGCCGAGGACCCGCGCGCCGAACTCGTGCGCCGCCTGCTCGAGTACGAGCAGACCAAACTGCAGGCCGCCTCGCTCAACGCCATGCCGACCTACGGCCGCGACTTCTGGAAGGCACAGGTCTACATCGAGCAGTCGCTCAAGCCGCGCTTCCCCGAGATGAACGTGGTCGACCTGCGCGAGGCCTGGGCCGACATCCTCAAGCGCGCCAAGCTCGTGCAGCACCACAAGATCTCGCGCGAGGAACTCAGCGTGCGCGAGCACATGAGCGTGGTGCTGCGCCACCTGCAGGGACGCCAGTTCGTGGAGTTCGAGAAGCTCTTCGACGTCTCGCGCGGCGCCCCGGTGCTGATCGTGACCTTCATCGCGATGCTCGAGCTGGCCAAGGAAACGCTGATCGACATCACCCAGGCCGAGGCCTTCGCGCCCATCTACGTCCGCCTGGCCTATTCCCCCGTTTGAAGACTTGACCATGGCGCCGCACGATTTCGATGTGCTGATCGTCGGCAGCGGCCTCGCCGGCCTCTCCGCCGCACTGCACCTGGCCCCCACGCACCGCGTGGCCGTGCTCACCAAGCGGGCGTTGAACGACGGCTCCAGCGCCTGGGCACAGGGCGGCATCGCGGCCGTACTGGCCGCGGGCGACAGCTTCGACGCCCATGTGGAAGACACGCTGGTGGCCGGCGCCGGCCTCTGCGACCCCGAGGCCACGCGCCTCGTGGTCGAGGGCGCGCCCCAGGCCATCGGCTGGCTGCGCGAACTGGGCGTGCCCTTCTCGGAAGAAGACGGCGACCTGCACCTGACGCGCGAGGGCGGTCACAGCCAGCGCCGCATCGTGCATGCCACCGACGCCACCGGCGCGGCCGTGCAGCAGGTGCTGATCGAGCGCGTGCGCCGCACGCCGAACATCACGCTGTTCGAGCACCACACGCTGGTCGACCTGGTCACCGGCCCCAAGCTCGGCCTGGCCGACCCGGCCTGCGTGGGCCTCTACGCGCTCGACGACGCCACCGACGAGGTGCTGGCCTTCCGCGCGCCGCACACCATCCTGGCCACGGGCGGCGCGGGCAAGGTCTACCTCTACACCACCAACCCCGACACGGCCACCGGCGACGGCATCGCCGCGGCCTGGCGCGCGGGCTGCCGGGTGTCGAACATGGAGTTCATCCAGTTCCACCCGACCTGCCTCTACCACCCGCATGCCAAGTCCTTCCTGATCAGCGAGGCGGTGCGGGGTGAAGGCGGGCTGCTCAAGTTGCCTGACGGGACGCGCTTCATGCCCACCCACGACGCGCGCGCCGAGCTTGCGCCGCGCGACGTGGTGGCGCGCGCCATCGACTTCGAGATGAAGAAGCACGGGCTGGACTGCGTCTACCTGGACATCTCGCACCAGCCGGCCGCCTTCCTGCAGGAACACTTCCCCAACATCCTCGCGCGCTGCGCCGAGCTGGGCATCGACATCACGCGCGAACCCATCCCGGTGGTGCCGGCCGCGCACTACACCTGCGGCGGCGTGCTGAGCGACCTCGCCGGGCGCACCGATGTGCCCGGCCTCTACGCCATCGGCGAAACCGCCTGCACCGGCCTGCATGGCGCCAACCGGCTGGCCAGCAACTCGCTGGTCGAATGCATGGTGTTCGCGCGCGCCGCGGCCGACGCGATCGCCATGGCGCCCGTGCATGCACGGGCCGAACTGCCCGCCTGGGACGACAGCCGCGTCACCGATGCCGACGAGGCGGTGGTGATCTCGCACAACTGGGACGAGCTGCGTCGCTTCATGTGGGACTACGTGGGCATCGTGCGCACCAACAAGCGCCTGGAGCGCGCGAGCCACCGCATCGCGCTGCTGCAGGCCGAGATCCAGGAGTTCTATGCCAACTTCCACGTCACGCGCGACCTGCTGGAGCTGCGCAACCTGGTGCAGGTGGCCGAACTGATCGTGCGCTCGGCCCAGGCCCGCCACGAGAGCCGCGGCCTGCACTTCAGCCGCGACTATCCTTCGCTCGCCGAACCGACCGCACCGACGGTGCTGACGCCCACCGCGGGCTAGCGTCCCTTCTCTTCAACCGAGGATGCCCGGCCACCGACGCCCGCAGGAGAAAAGCCAACCATGTCGACCCCGCCACAGCCCCAGCCCGAGACCGCATCGCCCTACGGCACGCTGCCGCCCGCCTCGCAGCCGGCCGCGCGCAAGCCAGTGAGCCTGCCGCGCATCGCCGACATGCATGCGCGCGGCGAGAAGATCGCGATGCTGACCGCCTACGACGCCACCTTCGCCGCCATGGCCGATGCCGCGGGCATCGACTGCCTGCTGGTCGGCGATTCGCTGGGCATGGTCTGCCAGGGCCTGAACAGCACCGTGGGCGTGAGCCTGGACACCATGCGCTACCACACCGACAGCGTGTCGCGCGGCCTGCGCCGCGTGCAGGGCACGGCCTGGCTGATCGCCGACCTGCCCTTCGGCAGCTACCAGGAATCGCGCGAACAGGCGCTGCGCAGCGCCACCGTGCTCATGCAGGCCGGCGCCCACATGGTCAAGCTCGAAGGCGGCGGCTGGACCACCGAGACCGTGCGCTTCCTGGTCGAGCGCGGCATCCCGGTCTGCGCCCACCTGGGCCTGACGCCGCAGACCGTGCATGCGCTGGGCGGCTACCGGGTGCAGGGCAAGGGCGATGCCGGCGCGCTGCTCAAGCAGCAGGCGCATGCCTTGCAGGACGCGGGCGCGGCCATGCTGGTGCTCGAGATGGTGCCGGCCGCGCTGGCGGCCGAGCTCACGGCCGAACTGACGCACTGCGCCACCATCGGCATCGGCGCCGGCCGGGCCACCGCGGGCCAGGTGCTGGTGCTGCACGACATGCTGGGCATCAACCTCGGCAAGATGCCGAAGTTCGTGCGCAACTTCATGGCCGATGCGCCGGGCGTGCTGCCCGCGCTGCAGGCCTATGTCCGCGCCGTCAAGGACGGCAGCTTCCCCGACGATCGACGCCACGCCTGGTAAGAGGTTCTTCATCATGCACATCGCACGCACCATCCCCGAACTGCGCGAGCACCTGGCCGCCTTCCGGCGCCCCGCCTTCGTCCCCACCATGGGCAACCTGCACGACGGCCACCTGGCCCTGGTCAAGCAGGCCAAGCCGCTGGGCGACGTGACGGTAGCGAGCATCTTCGTGAACCGCCTGCAGTTCCTGCCACACGAGGATTTCGACACCTACCCGCGCACCTGGGACAGCGACTGCGAGAAGCTGCGCACGGCCGGCTGCGACGTGCTGTTCGCGCCCGACGAAAAGGCGCTCTACCCCGAGCCCCAGACCTGCAAGGTGCACCCCGACCCGGCCCTGGCCGACCTGCTCGAAGGCCACTTCCGACCCGGCTTCTTCATCGGTGTGTGCACCGTGGTGATGAAGCTCTTCAGCTGCGTGCAGCCGCGGGTGGCGGTGTTCGGCAAGAAGGACTACCAGCAGCTGATGACCATCCGCCACATGGTGCGGCAGTTCGCGCTGCCGATCGAGATCGTGGGCGGCGAGACCTTCCGCGCCGCCGACGGCCTGGCGCTGTCCTCGCGCAACGGCTACCTCAGCGAGACCGAACGCGCCGAGGCGGTGCAGCTGTCGAAGACGCTGCAGGCCATGGCCGCGGCCGTGCGCGAAGGCGAGCGCGACCTGGCGGCGATCGAGGCGCGCGCGATGCAGACGCTGACGGCCCGCGGCTGGCAGCCCGACTACCTGGTGCTGCGCCGCCGGGCCGACCTGCTCGCCCCCTCGGCCGGCGAGCCGCTGGTGGCGCTGGCCGCGGCGCGGCTGGGCAGCACACGGCTGATCGACAACCTGGAAATCGACACCTGAGGCTCAGTCCAGATCGGCCTCGATCCAGCCGCGCAGGCTGTTGACGAAGGCCATGGCCTGCACGCGCGGCAGGTCCTCCACACGCACCACGGCCTCGACGAGGCGCCCCTCGGCCAGCGCCTGCGCGCGGCCGATGCCGCCCAGCAGGCCGCAGCGCAGCGGCGGCGTGACCCAGCGGCCGTCGCGCTGCAGCGCGATGTTGCCGCGCGTGGTCTCGGTGAGCTCGCCGTGCCGGTTCCACAGCAGCGTGTCGAACACGCCCGCGCGCGTGGGCGCGAAGGCCTCGTAGTGCGCGCGCCGCGTGGTCTTGAAGCGCACGAACTCGCTGTCGGCCGCCTCGAAGGGCCGGTCGGCCAGCTGCAGCCGCACGCGCGCGGGCGCGGCGTCCTGCGCGAAGGCCTGGGCCTGGGCGCGGCCTTGCGCATCGAGCAGCAGGCGCACGCGCCACAGGCCCTGGGGATGGGCCGCGCGCAATGCATCGAGGCGCTGCGCCACGGCCTGTGCGTCCCAGGGATAGGCGAAGTGCGCGGCCGCCGCCGCCATGCGCGCCAGATGGGCCTCGGCATGGCGCAGCTGCCCGTCTTCCAGTGCCAGCGTCTCCAGCAGTTCGAAGGGCGCGCTCGCGCGTTCGAGGAAGGCGCGCTTGTGGCGCCATTCCTGCCATTCGCCGTCGGTGCCGGCATCGGCCGTGATGCCGCTGCCGATGCCGCAGCGGGCCGCGCCGCCCTGCAAGGTCACGGTGCGGATCGGCACGTTGAAGGTGGCCGCGCCGCCGGGCTGCACCACACCCACGGCGCCGCAGTAGATGCCGCGGGGGGCGGGTTCGAGGTCGCGGATCAGGCGCATCGCCGCGACCTTGGGCGCGCCCGTGACCGAGCCGCAGGGGAAGAGCGCGGCGAACAGGTCGGCCAGGCTGCAACCGGCGCGCGTGCGCGCCTCGACGTCGGAAGTCATCTGCCACACGGTGGGCAGGGCCTGGGTGTGGAACAGCCGCGGCACGCGCACCGAGAAAGGCTCGGCCACGCGCGACATGTCGTTGCGCAGCAGGTCGACGATCATCACGTTCTCGGCCCGCTCCTTGGCCGAACTGCGCAGCCAGGCCGCGGCCGCGGCGTCCTCCTCGGCCGTGGCGCCGCGCACGGCCGTGCCCTTCATGGGGCGGGCCAGCAGGCGCCGCTCGCGCCAGTCGAAGAACAGTTCGGGCGACACCGACAGCAGCTGCTCGTCGCCCGCATCGATGAAGGCCGCGTAGCCGCCGGGCTGGGCGCGCTGCAGGGCCGCGAACAGCGCGTGCCGCGCGTCGTCCGAGAGCGCTCCGGGCAGCGCCTGCAGGGGCGCCGTGTAGTTGAGCTGGTAGAGCGCGCCGGCCGCGATGGCCCGGTGGATCTCGGCCATCGCGCGGTCGAAGGCGGGCCGCGTCAGCGTGTCTTCCCACTGCAGCGAGGGCGCGGCCTCTTCGGCCGGCGCGGGCCACGGCCGGGTGCCGTCATGCACGCCGAACCAGGCCAGCGGACCGTCCGCGGCATGCACCGCCAGCGCGGGATCGAAGGCCGATGCGGCCTCGTAGCGCAGGTAGCCCACGCACCAGCGGCCCTGCCGCGCGTGCGCCTGCACGGCGTCGAGCAGCGGCCGCACCTCGTCGGGCCTGTGCGCAACCAAGGTCTCGCGCGGCGCGCCGAAGGCATGGCGCAGGCGTGCACCGTCGGGCGACCCGGGCGTGCTGAAGTCGATCAGCGCCGAGACGCTCGCCGTCATCAGGCCGCGCCGATCCCCGCCACCAGGCTGCCGGGCGCCAGGCCCTGCTTGAGCCCGGCGGTGAAGGCCAGCATGCGATCGATCGGCACGCGGGCGCGCAGGCCCAGCGCGGGGTCGACGTGCACCTCGCCCGATCCGGTCTCGAGTGCGCGCGCCAGGTCGGCCAGGCCGTTCATCGCCATCCAGGGGCAGTGCGCGCAGCTCTTGCAGGTGCCGCCGTTGCCGGCCGTGGGCGCCTCGATGAAGGTCTTGCCCGGGTTGAGCGTGCGCAGCTTGTGCAGCATGCCGCTGTCGGTAGCGACGATGAATTCCTTCGCGTCCAGGCGCTGGGCCGCGTTCAGGATGGCCGAGGTCGAGCCCACCGCGTCGGCCAGCGCGATCACGTCGGCCGGCGACTCGGGGTGCACCAGCACCTTGGCCCGCGGGTGCTCCTTCATGAGCAGCTCGAGCTCCAGCGCCTTGAACTCGTCGTGCACGATGCAGGCGCCGTTCCAGCTGACCATGTCGGCGCCGGTCTGGCGCTGGATGTAGTCGCCCAGGTGGCGGTCCGGGCCCCAGAGGATCTTCTGGCCGGCCGCATGCAGCGCGTTGACCACGTCGAGCGCGCAGCTCGAGGTGACCAGCCAGTCGGCGCGCGCCTTCACGGCCGCGCTGGTGTTGGCGTAGACCACCACGGTGCGGTCCGGATGCCGGTCGCAGAAGGCGCTGAACTCCTCCACCGGGCAGCCCAGGTCGAGCGAGCAGTTCGCGTCGAGGTCGGGCATCAGCACGCGCTTCTCGGGCGAGAGGATCTTCGAGGTCTCGCCCATGAAGCGCACGCCCGAGACCACCAGCGTCTGCGCCGCATGGTCGCGGCCGAAGCGCGCCATCTCCAGCGAGTCGCTCACGATGCCGCCGGTGTCCTCGGCCAGGTCCTGCAGGTCGGGGTGCACGTAGAAGTGCGACACCATCACCGCGTTGCGCTCGCGCAGCAGGCGGCGGATGCGTTCCTTGAGCGCGACCCGTTCGTCGGCCGAAGGCTCGGGCGGCACGCGCGCCCAGGCGTGGCGCGTGTCGCAGACCGAGCCCTGGGCCGGTTGTTCGTAGTCGACGTCGATGACCGGGGACGACATGGCGGCTCAGCCTTCCTGGAAACGCATCGAGTAGTCGGTGGCCTTGACGTCCTTGGTCAGGGCCCCGACCGAGATCCGGTCGACGCCGGTCTCGGCCAGCGCGCGCAAGCCGTCCAGTGTGACGCCACCCGAGATCTCCAGGATCGCCTTGCGGTCTTCGCCGGCCGCATCGTTGATGCGCACCGCCTCGCGCAGCGTGGGCAGGTCCATGTTGTCGAGCAGTACCATGCGGGCCCCCGCCTCGAGCGCCTCGTGCAGCTGGGCCAGCGTCTCGACCTCGACCTCGACGAAGGCCGCCTGCGACGCCACGGGCGCGACCGCGCGCAGCGCGGCGGCCACGCCGCCGGCCGCGGCGATGTGGTTCTCCTTGATCAGCACCGCGTCGTAGAGCCCGATGCGGTGGTTCAGGCCGCCGCCGGTGCGCACCGCATACTTCTGCGCCAGGCGCAGGCCCGGCAGGGTCTTGCGGGTGTCGACGATGCGGGCCCGCGTGCCCTTCACCGCGTCGGCGTACAGCGCGGTCTTGGTCGCGACCGCGCTCAGCAGCTGCAGGAAGTTGAGCGAGGTGCGCTCGGCCGTCAGCAGCGCGCGCGCCCGGCCTTCGATCTCGAGCACCGTCTGGTCGGCGGCGCAGCGCTGGCCTTCGGCCACCTGCCAGTGGATGCGCACCGCGGGATCGAGCTGGCGCAGCGTGGCCTCGACCCAGGGCGCGCCGCAGACCACGGCCGCCTCGCGCGCCAGCACGCGGGCGCGGGCCTGGCGGTTGGGGTCGACCAGGGAGGCGGTCAGGTCGCCGTCGGCGACGTCTTCCTGCAGGGCGCGGGTGGCATCGGACAGGGCCAGCGCGGCCACGGCCGACGCCGAAAAATCAAAGCGAAGGCTCATGGCACTCGGTCTCTGTGTTCTTGTTCTGGATTCAACGAGGGGAAGCGGGGCCGGCCGAAGACGGCGACTCCGGCACCGGGTCGCGGCCGGTCAGCGCGACGACCGCATCCCGCGGGCTCACGCGGCCGTCGAGCAGCGCGACCACGCCTTCGGCGATGGGCATCTCGATGCCCAGGCCGCGCGCGCGCTGCACCACGGTGCGGGCGCAATACACGCCTTCGGCCACATGGCCCAGCGAGGCGACGGCCTGCGCCAGCGTGCGGCCCTGGGCCAGCAGCAGGCCGACCTTGCGGTTGCGCGACAGGTCGCCGGTGGCGGTCAGCACCAGGTCGCCCAGGCCCGACAGGCCCATGAAGGTCTCGGCACGCGCGCCCAGCGCGAGGCCGAAACGCGTCATCTCGGCCAGGCCGCGGGTGATCAGCGCGGCGCGCGCATTGAGGCCCAGCGCCAGGCCGTCGCACAGGCCGGTCGCGATGGCGAGCACGTTCTTGACCGCCCCGCCGACCTCGACGCCGACGATGTCCTCGTTGGCGTAGACGCGCAGCGCCGGTCCGTGGAAAGCGTCGACCAGCGCGTCGCGCACGGCCGCATGCGGGCTGGCCGCGACCAGCGCGGTCGGCCGGCCTTCGGCCACCTCCTGCGCGAAGCTCGGGCCGCTGAGCACGCCGGCGCGCAACGCGGGCGCGACCTGCGCCCAGATCTCGTGGGCCAGCAGGCCGTGGGACGTGGGGGAAGAAGGGTCGCGCGCGGGCTCGACGCCCTTGCACAGCCAGGCCACGGGCACGGTGCAGCCGCGCAGCGCAAGGAGCTGGTCGCGCAGGGCCGCCATCGGCGTGGCCACGATGACCAGGTCGGCGCCGGCGCTGGCCGTGCCGATGTCGCCGCAGCGCACCGCCAGCG
Source organism: Variovorax sp. J2P1-31 (assembly GCF_030317215.1). Lineage (NCBI taxonomy): Bacteria > Pseudomonadati > Pseudomonadota > Betaproteobacteria > Burkholderiales > Comamonadaceae > Variovorax > Variovorax sp. J2P1-31. Next base: position 661,933 of record NZ_JASZYA010000002.1, on the reverse strand, counting down.
CGGCCGGCAGCGCCAGCCCCGGGAGGTAGCGGGTGTTCTCACGCGCCGTCGAAATGGCTTCGGCCTGGGCGGCATCGCGCGCCCAGAGCGTGACTTCGTGGCGGGCGGCCGCATTGACGGCCACCGCCGTGCCCCAGGCACCGGCGCCATGAACGCAGATCTTCATCGGCGTTGGCGGCGTGCGGCCGGTTTACTGCGTGACGATCGGCGAAGGCTGGCCGGCGGCGGCAGCCTGCTGCTGCTCGTACATGGCCTGGAAGTTGATCTCGGCCAGGTGCACGGGCGGGAAGCCGCCGCGCTGGATCACGTCGGCCACGTTGCCGCGCAGGTAGGGGTAGACGATCTGCGGGCAGGCGATGCCCAGGATCGGACCCATCTGGTCTTCGGGCAGGTTGCGGATCTCGAAGATGCCGGCCTGCTTGGCTTCGACCAGGAACACGGTGCGGTCCTGCACCTTGGTCTGCACCGTGGCGGACACGGTGATCTCGAAGATGCCGTCGGCCACCGGCTGGGCGTCCACGCCCAGCTGGATGTCGACCGTGGGCTGTTCCTGCTCGAGCAGGATGGCCGGCGAATTGGGCTGTTCGAGCGACAGGTCCTTCAGGTAGACGCGCTGGATCTGGAACACGGGATCAGGGGTATCGGCCATGGCTCAACTTTCGAGAATCAAAACAATGCCCGCCGGGGAGAGGTTCCCGCAGCGGGCTGCAGATGAATGAGACGGCGATTATCGCCCCACCGCGAGGCACATTCCGTTCAGGCGCCCTGCAGCAGGGGCACGAGGCCGCCGCGGCCGTCGAGCGCGATCAGGTCGTCGCAGCCGCCGACGTGCGTGTCGCCGATGAAGATCTGCGGCACGGTGCGGCGCTGGGTGATCTCCATCATGGCGGCGCGCGCCTGCGGGTCGGTGTCGATGCGGATCTCCTCGATCTGCTCCACGCCCTTGGATTTGAGGACCTGTTTCGCGCGAATGCAGTAGGGGCAGACGGCGGTGGTGTACATCTTGACGGCTTGCATACGCTCTACCTTGGGGTCGATGGCGGTTTTTCAACGCCGCGCAATCCGGCTGCGCGGCCCGTGGGTTCAGGCCTTTTCCGGAGCCTTCTCGACGGGCAGGTTAGCGTCTTTCCAGCCCTTGAGTCCGCCGGCGATCACTTGGGCCTGCTCGTAGCCGAGTTTCTTGGCCACGGCCAGCGCGCGCTGGGCGCGGGCACCCGAGGCGCACATCAGCAGCACCGGCACGCCCTTGTTCTTGACCGTGGTGGGCAGCTTTTGTTCGAGCTGGTCGAAGGGCACGTTGCGGGCGCCGGTCGCGTGGCCGGCGGCGAATTCGGCCGCGTCACGCACATCGACCACCACGCCGCGCTCGCGGTTGATCAGTTGCACGGCGCCCTGCGCCGTGAGCGAGCCACCGCCGTTGCCGCGGATCAGCGGCCAGGCCAGCATGCTGCCCGAGCCGACCGCAAGGAGGATCAGCATCCAGTTGTCGACGATGAATTTCACAGGGTTCCTTGAATGGCAAACCGCCGATTTTAGAATGGCGGGTCATGCAGGCTCCTGCATTCACGCATCTCAATCTCCGCCAAAGGCCTTCCCCATGCACAAATTGGTACTGATCCGCCACGGCGAGTCGACCTGGAATCTCGAAAACCGCTTCACCGGCTGGACCGACGTCGACCTGACCGAGACCGGTGTCGAACAGGCCAAGCAGGCCGGTCGCCTGCTCAAGGCCGAGGGTTACGACTTCGACGTGGCCTACACCAGCGTGCTCAAGCGCGCCACGCGCACGCTGTGGCACACGCTCGACGAGCTCGACCGCACCTGGCTGCCGGTGGTGCACTCCTGGCGCCTCAACGAACGCCACTACGGCGGCCTGCAGGGCCTCAACAAGGCCGAGACGGCCAAGGAATACGGCGACGAGCAGGTGCTGGTGTGGCGTCGCAGCTACGACACGCCGCCGCCGGCGCTCGACGCGGCCGACCCGCGCAGCGAACGCGGCGACCTGCGCTACGCCAAGCTCGCGCCCGAGCAGATCCCGCTGACCGAGTGCCTGAAGGACACGGTGGCGCGCGTGCTGCCCTTCTGGAACGAATCGATGGCGCCCGCCATCCGCAGCGGCCGCCGCCTGGTGGTCGCGGCCCACGGCAATTCCATCCGCGCGCTGGTCAAGTACCTCGACGGCGTCTCCGACAGCGACATCGTCGGCCTCAACATTCCCAACGGCATCCCGCTGGTCTACGAGCTGGACGACGAGCTCAAGCCGCTGCGCCACTACTACCTGGGCGACGCCGAAGCGGCCGCCAAGGCCGCTGCCGCGGTGGCTTCGCAAGGCAAAGGTTGAAGATTAAGGAACCCTGGTAGAAGAATTGCTTCAAAGCTAGCTGTATATTGGCTTGACACCCGACTAGGACACTCATTACATGGGCCAGAAACTCAAGATCACCGGCTGGGTTGCAGCCGGCGCCGTGGCCGGCGTGCTGACCACCGTCTCGCTGCAGACCGTGGCACGCGGTTCGCTGGCACCCTTGCCGCTCGAGGAGCTGCAACAGCTCGCGGCGGTGTTCGGGATGGTGAAGAGCGACTACGTGGAGCCGGTGGATGAGAAAAAGCTCATCTCCGACGCGATCGCCGGCATGGTGGCCGGCCTCGACCCGCACTCGCAGTACTTCGACAAGAAGTCCTTCAAGGAATTCCGCGAGGGCACGACCGGGCGCTTCGTCGGCGTCGGCATCGAGATCGCCCAGGAAGACGGGCTGGTCAAGGTGGTGTCGCCGATCGAGGGTTCGCCGGCCTTCCGCGCGGGCCTCAAGCCCAACGACCTGATCACGCGCATCGACGACACCGCGGTGCGCGGCCTCTCGCTCAACGACGCGGTCAAGCGCATGCGCGGCGAAGCCAACACCAAGGTGATGCTGACCATCTACCGCAAGGACGAGAACCGCACCTTCCCGGTCACGATCACGCGCGAGGAAATCCGCACGCAATCGGTGCGCGGCAAGGTCATCGAGCCGGGCTACGGCTGGATCCGCCTGTCGCAGTTCCAGGAACGCACGGTCGACGACTTCGTCAAGAAGGTCGAGGAAATCTACAAGCAGGACCCCAACCTCAAGGGCCTGGTGCTCGACCTGCGCAACGACCCGGGCGGCCTGCTCGACGCGGCGGTGGCCATCTCGGCCGCCTTCCTGCCCGAGAACGTGACGGTGGTGTCCACCGACGGCCAGCTCGCCGAGAGCAAGTTCGTCTACAAGGCCGCGCCCGAGTTCTACCAGCGCCGTTCGGGCACCGACCCGCTGCGCGGCCTGCCGGCGGCGCTCAAGACCGTGCCGCTGGTGGTGCTGGTCAACGAAGGCTCGGCCTCGGCCAGCGAGATCGTGGCCGGCGCGCTGCAGGACCACAAGCGCGCCACCATCATGGGCAGCCAGACCTTCGGCAAGGGCTCGGTCCAGACGGTGCGCCCGCTGGGCCCCGACACCGGCCTGAAGATCACGACCGCGCGCTACTACACGCCCAGCGGCGCCTCGATCCAGGCCAAGGGCATCGTGCCCAACGTGCTGGTCGACGAAAGCGCCGAGGGCAGCCCCTACGCGGCCCTGCGCATGCGCGAGGCCGACCTCGAGAAGCACCTGGCCAGCGGCCAGGGCCCCGAGACCAAGGACCCTGAGCGCGAGAAGGCCCGCGACGAGGCCCGCAAGCGCCTCGAGGAAGAGGCCCGCAAGCCGCCGCAGGAACGCAAGGTGCCCGAGTTCGGCAACGACAAGGACTTCCCGCTGCTGCAGGCCATCGCCAGCCTCAAGGGCGCGCCGGTCATCGTCAGCAAGACGCAGGTGATCGTCGACAACAAGGAAGAGAAGAAAGAGAACTGAGCGCGGCCGCGGCAACGCGGCAGGCGCCAAGCGCATGGACGACGAGGCCCTGCTGCGCCATTCGCGGCACGTTCTGCTCGAGGAATACGGCTTCGACGGCCAGCAGCGCGTCGAGGCCTCGCACGCGCTGGTGATCGGCGCCGGTGGCCTGGGCTCGCCGGTGTGCCTCTACCTCGCGGCCGCGGGCGTGGGCCACATCACGCTGGTCGACGATGACACGGTCGACCTCACCAACCTGCAGCGCCAGATCGCCCACACCACGGCGCGCGTGGGCCAGCCCAAGGTCGCTTCGGCGGCCGAGGCAATGCGGGCCATCGACCCCGGCGTCCGGCTCACGCTGCATGCGCTGCGGGCCGATGCGGCCCTGCTGTCCGGACTGGTCGCCGCCGCGGACGTGGTGATCGACTGCTGCGACAACTTCGCCACCCGCCATGCGGTGAACGCCGCCTGCGTGGCCCATGGCAAGCCGCTGGTGGCAGGCGCGGCGATCCGTTTCGACGGGCAATTGAGCGTCTACGACCTGCGGGACCCCGCCTCGCCCTGCTACGCCTGCGTGTTCCCGCCCGATGCGGCCTTCGAGGAGACGCGCTGCGCGGTGATGGGCGTGTTCGCGCCCGTGGTGGGCACCATCGGCACGCTGCAGGCCCACGAGGCGCTCAAGCTGATGGCGGGCATCACCCCGTCGCTGGCCGGGCAGTTGCTGATGTTCGATGGCCGGCGCACGGCCTTCGACAGCCTCCGGGTGGCGCGCGACCCGCATTGCAGCGTCTGCGCCGGCCGCTGAGCCCGTCGCGCTTCAGGGCTGCTTGGCGCCCTTCGCCCTGGCCGCGCCGTTGGCGGCCGCGCCCGCGGTCGGCCGGTTCGCATCCGACAGCACGCCCTTGCAATCCGCATCCTCGCCGGGACCGGTCTCGATGGTCGCGGCCAGTGCCAGCAGCGGATTGATCGCGCCCAGCGCCAGCGCGGCCAGGCCACGTCCCGCGAGCGGCGCGACCTCGACGCCCCCCTTCGGGTCGCCGAAGGTGCCGCTGACCACCAGCGGCGTGCGGATCGAGAGGATGCTCTTGCTCTTGGGCTCGGGACGCACCACGAAGTCCAGCGTCTCGTTGGCCAGGTTGGCCTGCCCGCTGGCGGTGAACACGGCATTTGTGGTGTCGACCACCAGCGTGCGGCCGGTCATGAGCCCCTTGTTGACGTCGAAGGCCACGGCCGCGCAGCGCAGCTCCACGTTGCGGTCGCCGCGCAGCAGGAACTTGATGATGTCGCCGCCCACCAGCGTCGCGAACACCGGCAGCAGGTTGCCGAACTGGCCCTTGCCCGACAGCACCGCGACGTCGCCCGAGGCCCCGCCCAGCCAGCCGGCCACCGAGTTGCCGGAGCCCGAGAGATTGATGCGGCCGCCGAACTTGCCCACGCTGTTGCCGGTGGTCTCGAGCTTGGGGAACAGGCGCGCCAGCTGCATGCCGCGCAGGTCCAGCGAGGCGCGGATGTCGGCCGGGTTCTTGGCCGCGTCGATTCGGATCGCGCCGCTCAGCTTGCCCGCGGCCACGCCCAGGTCCAGCGGGTCGAGCGTGAGCACCTTGTCCTGCAGCTTCACGTGCACGCTGCCCTTGTCGAGCGGCACCTCGCGCACATTGCGGATCCGGTCGGCGCTGTAGCGCACGTCGGCATTCATCGCGCCCAGCCGCTCGAAGTCGAGCGTGGCGGTGGGCAGCACCTTGTCCTGCCCGTTGCGCTGCGGCCGCTTGACCTGCGTCACCGTCGGCGGCGGTGCGACGCCCTCCACCGCGTTGGCCGAACGGGCCGTCGGCGGCAGGCCGATCAGCGGCCCCAGGTCGTCCATGTCCATCACCTGCGAGCGCAAGGTGCCCGAGAGCATCGGCACCTTCGGGCCCTGGTCGAACTGCATTTCGCCGCCGATGTCGGACAGCCCCAGCTTGCCCTTGAGGCCCTTGACCTCCCACAGGCTCGCGCGCTTGCCGAGCTGGCCGCTGAGCGCATAGGGCGAGGTCTGCGGCAGCGCGATGCCGAGCAGGCCGTAGAGGTCGCCCAGGCTCTGGCCGCGCAGGTCGAAGGTGGCATCGATGCCGTCCAGCCCGCTGAGCGCGGCGACCGTGCCCGCGGCCTTGAGCCGGGTCTGGCCGGCGCGCGCGTCGATCTCCAGCGGGAACGGCGGCTGGCCGGTCGCGGCGAGCTGCATGACATTGCCGGTGCGTCCCTGCGCCGTCAGCGGCTGGCGCTTGTAGGTGCCCTTGATGCGGTAGCTCAGGGGCATCTCGCCCTTGCCGCTGTCATAGGCGACCTCCGCATGCAGGTCCACGCCCAGGTACGGGGCCAGGAAGTCCACGCTGCCGTTGTCGACCTGGATCTGCCCGATGGTCGGCACCGTGCCCTCGTCCGAAGTGTCCTTGCCGAGCGCCCAGGTCCGGCGACCGTCCTTCTCCATCTGCAGGCCCACCGCGGGCGCGACCATCATCAAGCGCGGGATCACGACCTTGCCCCCGAGCAGCGGCCACAGCCGCAGGTCGAGTTCCGCACGCTCCGCGCGCACCAGGTAGGGGTCGCGTGCCCAGTCGGGGTTGGCGAATTCGATGCCATCGAGCTTGACCGTGGCACTGCGCCACCCCAGGTCGACGTCGAGGTGACGCGTGATCTCGAAGGTCCGGCCGGTCTTCTCGCTGACGTAGCGGTTCACCGGGCCGCGCAGCACGTCCCAGGGAAAGAACATCACGATCAGCACCAGGATCGCGAACAGGGCCACGAAGGCCGTCACGATCCGCACGGCCCAACGCCTGCCCATCTGCTTGTTGTTCTGCATGGATCATTCCTTCTGCGGGGGGCTGGTACGGGACACGACCCCGGCGGCCCAGGCCGGCGTGCACCTTGCGAGCCTAAACGGCGATCGGCCGGCCCGGGGGTCGGTTCGGCACGGCAGCCCCTGTGGGCAGGGGCCTACGAAAGACGGCCTCGGCACCCGGACGAAGTCCTGAAGTCGGAATGCGCCTACAAGCGCCATCCTCCGGTGCTTGCACGATCGAGGGATGCCGCGGCTACGATACGGCGTGTGCCTCGACCCGCATCGCACGGCAGGGGCGGCATGGAGGGAGGGCGAGTCTTCGCCATGAACACAAGATTGAAAACCTACATCGTCGAAGACAACCTCACGATCCGCGAGAACCTCGTCGGGACGCTGGAAGAACTCACGCAGGCTGAGACCATCGGCCATGCCGAGACGGAGGCCGAAGCGCGTGCATGGCTCGCAGCGAACAAGGATGTCTGGGATCTGATCATCATCGACCTGTTTCTCAAGCAGGGCAGCGGCCTGGGCGTGCTGCAGGCCTGCGCGGCGCGCGAGCCGCGGCAGCAGGTGGTGGTGCTCAGCAACTACGCTACCCAGGACATCCGCAAGCGCTGCGCCCAGCTCGGCGCGGATGCGGTGTTCGACAAGTCCAACGAGATCGAGGCGCTGCTGGACTTCTGCATCGCGCAGTCCGCTGATCGCGCGCGCAACGGCGCCTGAGCAGTGCCCGGCCGCGCACGCCTCCCGGAGAGGCGCCCGCAGCCGGTTCGCGATCTCAGTCGATGAGCTTGTTCTTCAGCGCGTAGTAGGTCAGGTCGCTGTTCGAGGAGAGGTTCATCTTCTCCATCAGCCGCGTGCGGTAGGTGCTCACGGTCTTGACCGACAGCGACAGCGTCTTGGCGATGTCACCCGCGGTCTCGCCCTTGGCCAGCTTCAGGAACACCTGGAACTCGCGCTCCGAGAGCTGCTCGTGCGGTGCGGCGTCGTCCTTGCGGTCGAGCTGGCGCGCCAGCAGTTCGGCCACGGCCGGCGTGATGTAGCGGCGTCCCAGCGAGACGGTACGGATCGCGTTCACGATCTCGATCGGCTCGCATTCCTTGTTGAGGTAGCCGCTCGCGCCCTGACGGATCAGGTTCATCGCATAGTGCTCCTCGGGGTAGCCGCTCAGGATGAGAATGCCCACATCCGGCGCCTTGGCCCGAATCATCGCAAGCGCATCGATGCCGCTCTGACCGGGCATGGACAAATCCATCACCAGCACGTCGAGCTCCGTCGTGCGCACGAGTTCGATCGCCTCGCGTCCGGTTCCCGCCTCGCCTACGACGCGCAAATCCACATGCTCGGAGAAAAACTGCCGCAAGCCGGACCGAACGATGGCGTGGTCATCCACAATTCCGATCTTGATCATCTGTCATCCTCTTTGTTGTCGCGCACTCGTAAGTCGCGATATATCGTTCCCTGAACGGCATCGATTATTCACGAAATTGATCACAGGACCGTCAGCGGAAGCCTCTACATGCGTTGGTTAGCTTTTCCCAAGATGGCTTTGAGCCTCACCCTGGCCTTGTTGGCGGCGGTGGCGCTCGTGGGCATCAACGAAGCCGGATTCCGCCAGTCGACCCGCGCGCTGGAGGAAGTCGGCCAGGCCCAGCGGATGCGCACGGCCCTCAGCGCACTGCTGCAGAACGTGGTGGATGCGGAGACCGGCCAGCGCGGCTATTTGCTGACCGGCGAGACGCACTACCGCGAACCCTACGACAACGCGATCCGCCAGATCGACGGCCAACTCAACGTGCTGCGCGCGCTGTATGCCGACCGGCCCGAGGACAGCGCCCGGCTCAGCGTGCTCTCGACGCACGTGGCACGCAAGCTCGCCGAGATGGAGATGAGCGTGCGGCTGCGCACCAACGGCAACGAGGACGCCTGGAAGTTCGTCATCACCACCGATGTGGGCCGCGAGGAGATGGAGGCCATCCGGACCCAGGCCAATGCGCTGGTCGCCAGCAGCGATGCCGCCCTGGCGCGCGGCCAGGTGCAGATCGCGAAGTCGCTGCAGCTGGCCCGCATCGGCATCGCCGTGGTGGCCCTGGCCGCGCTGCTGGCCTTCTACCTCTACCTGCGCCAGAGCCATGCGCTGCGCTCGGCCGGCCAGCGCCAGCAGGAGGCCCTGCAGCGCGAACGCAATGCGCTCGAGACCGAGGTGCAGGATCGCACGGCCACGCTGGCCGAGCTCGCGACCCACCTGCAGGAAGTGCGCGAGACCGAACGCGGCTTTCTCGCGCGCGAACTGCACGACGAACTCGGCTCGCTGCTCACGGCCGCGAAGCTCGACGTGGCCCGGCTCAAGTCGCGGCTGGCCGACACGCCCGATGCGATCGAACGCCTGCAGCACCTGACCGAGCTGCTCAACAGCGGCATCGCGCTCAAGCGGCGGATCATCGAGGACCTGCGGCCCTCGTCGCTGTCCAACCTGGGGCTGGTCGCCTCGCTGGAGATCCTGGGCCGCGAATTCGCCGACCGCTCCGGCCTGCAGATCGAGATGTCGCTGGAGCCGGCCGTGCTCGACGAGGCACGCCAGCTCACGATCTACCGCATGGTGCAGGAGAGCCTGACCAACATCGGCAAGTACGCCGAGGCCTCGGAGGCCACCATCGTGATGAAGGACTACGGCAACCACGTGATCGTCGAAGTGGCCGACAACGGCAAGGGCTTCGAGACCCAGCGCGCGCGCCCGTCCACGCACGGCCTGGCGGGCATGCGCCACCGCGTCGAGGCCGCACAGGGCAAGCTCACGGTGGCGTCCACGCCCGGCCATGGCACCCGGCTCACGGCCATGCTGCCGGTCCGCCGCGTCGTCGCAACGCCGACGCCGGCCGGCGTGGCGCCGGGACGCTGACGTTGCTCTCCTACGAGGCCCGCGCACGGCTGCTGACAAGCCGCGGCGGACAGCGTGGCTAAGGTGGACACCAAGCTGCTCATCACGGCCCGCCAACGCCTTCCAGCGCCGGGCGGACGCCGTTACGATGGACAGGCCAAGCGCTCAATCTCCCAGAAAGGACTCTTTCCATGAACACGAAGACCGCATCGCAACTCGCCGACGAAGCCAGCCGCACCGCCAACGACGCCATCGAGTCGACCCGCGCTTACGCACAGAACGCCGTGAACGCCGCGGGCGAGAAGGTGCGCGACCTGCGCCGCGAAGCCGAGCCCAGCGTCGAACAGATCGCGGCCCGCGTGCAACAGGCCGTGCAGCGCGGCCTCGATGCCGCATCGACCACCAGCGCACGCGCCCAGCGCCGCCTGGAACAGGCCGCGGACGTGACGGGCAAGTACATCTCCGACCAGCCCGTGCGTTCGGTGCTGATCGCCGCCGCCGCCGGCGCCGCCATCACGGCGCTGATCGTGCTGGCCAGCCGCCGCGGCAACCGGGACGACTACTGAGCCGCTGACGGCCGCTGACACCGTCCCCGCTCGCGCACCATGCTTCATCCCCTCTATGCAACGGTGCTCGGGCATCCGGAGCTCATCGCCGAACACGTCGGCAACTACGCCGCCCTGATCAAGCTCGAAGCCGCGCAGGCCGGGCGCGGTCTGGGCGCGCGCATTGCCGCGGGCGTGGTGGCAGCCATCGGGCTGCTGCTGGCGCTCGGCCTGGCCGGCGTGGCCGCCATGCTCTACGGTATGGAAGGCCGCTTCCACTGGACATTGGTCGCGATCCCTGCCGGATCGCTGCTGATCGCTGCGGTCGCGGGCTGGATCGCCTGCCGTCCCATGGCCTGGAATGGACTGGCCGAGGTCCGCGCGCAGTTCGACGAAGACCTGCGTGCACTGCATGCCGCCGGAGGACGCCGTGGCGATTGACCGTGATGCCCTGACACCGCAGCAGCGCCTGGCGCTGTCGCGCCGCGCGCTGTTCCGGCAGCCCGCCCCCGTTCCCGACGAAGCCTACGACGCCCCGCTGGAAGCAGCCGAAGCCTCCGCCGCGCGCGCCGGTCAACCCATGGCCAGCGCGTTCTCGCTGCAGGGCCTGCCCTGGCTGGACATGACCCGCAGCGTCGCGCTGCGCTGGTGGCGACGGCATCCGGCCAACGCCGCATGCCAGCTGGCGCGCCCGGTGCTGCAACGCTTCGCCGAGGAGCGTCCCGGCCGCCTGATGGCCGTGGCCGCCGGCACCGGCGCCCTGGTGGTGCTGGTCAAGCCATGGCGCCTGCTGTCCGTCACTGCGGTGCTGGCGATGCTGCTCAAGACCTCGGACGTGGCCGACATGGTGACCACGCTGATGCAGCGCGACGACGACCGGCGCTGAGCCCCTCCCCCGACCCCATTGAAAAAGCCCGGCATGCCGGGCTTTTTCAATGGGTGCGGAAGATGCGGAAAGCGGCCCTACATGGCCCGCACTTCCAATTGGTTGTCGACCTGGCTCACGCCGGTCACGCCGCGCGCGATGGTCTCGGCCCGTGCCTTCGCCTCGGCGCTCGGCGCCGGGCCGCGCAAGGTCACCTTGCCGCCCTGGGTACCGACGTCGATGCGGGTGGCGCTCAGGGCCGGGTCCCTGGCCAGGCCGGCGGACACGCTGGCGGTGATGGTGGCATCGCTGACCCCCGCGGAGACGGCCGCACCGGTCTCCTTGGCGGCTTCCTTGATCCGGTCGAGGCCCTGCTGCATCGCGGGCTCCGAAGCCTTCACCTTGGCGCCCGCCTCGCGGGCCAGGGCCTCGGTGCGCGCCGCCGCTTCGGTCGCGGCCTGCTGGGTGCGCGCGATCGCGGAATCCACTTTCTGGCCCGCGCTGCGTTCGTCGCTCTTGTTGCAGGCGGCCAGCGCAAGCAAAAGGCCCAGCAGCGCAAAGCGTGCCAGGCCCGGAATTCGCCCGCGCGGCGCCCCGTGGAAATGCATCGGGGAGTTCATCGCACTGTCCTTTCAGACGCGGGTCCCGCGGGGACCCTCGGACTCACAGCTTCTTGGCGCCGTCCTTGATGGCGTCCTTGGTCTTTTCCTTGACGTCGCCATAGGTGCTCTGCACCTTGCCCGCGACCTTCTCGGCGGCGCCCTCGGCTTCGAGCGACTCGTTGCCCACGACCCGGCCGGTCACTTCCTTGAGCTTGCCCTTGGCTTGGTCCACACGGCCTGCGACTTGATCTTTGTTCATGGTTTGCCTTTCGGAGAGTTGGAAGAACGCGCCTCATCGAGGCGACTGCGTTCACTGTGGCCCGCCGCCCCTGCTGCACGCCGTCGCCATTGCCTCAAGGCCCTGTAGGACGGTGCTGCGTCAGGCGCTGAGGATCCAGCCCTCGAGCGGATCGAGGTCGGCGGGCAGGCCGTAACCGTGCCCTTCATGGCCCTGCCGCGCCGCCCAGGCCGCCTGGACCAGGCACAGCACCGCATCGAGCGCATCGCCGCGGGCGTCGGCCAGCAGCTGGTCGCGCTGGGCATGCGTGAGCGACAGTCGCAGGTCGAGCCGGGTCGCGCCGCGCTCCAGCGCCGACAGCAGGTCGGCCCGCGCCACCCAGCGCTCGGTGTCCTGCCGTGCCAGGTCGTCGCTCTTGTAGCTGCGCCGACCGATCAGCTCGCGCGCCAGCAGGCCGGGGTAGGCCTCGAGCGCGATGCGGGTGGCGCCCGGCACCGCATGCAGGCCCGGCAAGGCGGCCCCCGCGGCCAGCAGCCTGGGCACGCCCGCATGCAGCATGAAGGCCACGGGCGGGTTCACCCACTTCATCGACGGGCTCGAGCCCGCCGGCAGGTCGGTGCGCCGGTGCGCGAACTTGCCGCCCACCGGCCGCGCGTCGCAGAAGGCCGCGAAGGCGTCGCGGATCTGCGCACGCTCCAGGCCCGCGTAGTGCGCCATGCAGGCCCGCCACTTCAGCGGCCAGCCCAGTTGCTCGACCAGCTCGCGCGGCAGGCCGAAAGGCAGGTCGAAGCCACCGATCCAGGCCGGCGTGTCGTGCAGCCACTGGCCCCAGCCTTCGAGCGTTGCGAAAGGCAGCAGTTTCGACAGGGTCACGCGCGCGCCACGCACCGCGCCCAGCGCCACCACGATCGGCTTGCGGGCCGAGGGTGCGCTGGAAAAGTCGCAGCCCAGCAGCAGCGGCGGCGGCTGCGGCTGCGGGCTCATCGGCACGCGCGCCTCACCCCAGCGCCAGTGCGATCACGCCGACCGCGATGAAGCAGGCGCCGATCAGGCGCAGCACGCGGTCGCCCTCGCGCAGCAGGTGCCCGCCGATCAGCGCGGCGAAGAGCATCGAGACCTCGCGCGCGGGCGCCACGTGCGAGATCGGCGCCTGCTGCACCGCGTACAGCACCAGCACATACGACACCGGGCTGATGGCGGCCACCACCAGTGCGTACTTCCACTGCGCGCGCCACAGCCGCACCGTGGCCGGCCGGTCGCGCAGGGCCACGGGCAGCAGCAGGACGATGCGCACCAGGTTGCCGAAGTAGTCGAGCAGGATCGGCGACATCGCGAGGAACTTGACCGCGTAGCTGTCGACCACGGTGTAGGCCGCGATGAAGGCGCCGGTGAGCACGCCGTAGCGGATGCCCTTGTGCACGCGGTCGCGCTGCGCCGCATCCTGCGGACCGCGCCACAGCCGCGGGCCGCCCGCCACCAGGAACACGCCCAGCACCACGCCGACGATGCCGACCAGCCCCACCAGGCTGATGCGCTCGCCCAGGAACAGGATGGCCACCAGCGAGGAGAGCAAGGGACCGGAGCCGCGTGCCAGCGGATACACCACCGTGAGGTCCGACTTGCGGTAGCCGCGCAGCAGCGTGACGTAATAGACCACGTGCAGCAGGCCGCTGACGCCGATGAAGGCCCACTCCTTCGCGCCCCACTGCGGCACCACGTTCCAGCCCAGCCACAGGCCCACGGGGCCCCAGACGAACATCATCAGTACGCTGGTCTGGAAGGCGAAGCGCGCGTCGCCGTTGGCCTTCTTGGCGGCGATGTTCCAGCTGGCGTGGATGATCCCGGCCAGCAGGATCAGGGCGAAGGCGGACAGCGGCACCGCGGTCTAGACGCGGACGCGGCGGTGCGAGAGACCGGGCGCGGGACCCACGGGCCTCAGTTGCGTCCGACGATGGCGGCGGTGGCCATCAGTTCCTCGAGCAGGGCCATCGACACCTTGCCGGAGACGGCGTAGGGGTCGAGCTCCGGGCGCTCGGAATAGCGCAGCAGCGTGGCGGCATGCACCTTGGTCAGGTGCACCTGGCCCATGGTCCAACCGCCGAAGCGGCGTTCGCTGATCTCTTCGTAGTGCAGCAGCACCACGTCCTTGTGGCGCGGGTCCTTCTGGATGTGGCCGTAGAGGTCGCTCACGGCCACGCGGCCGCCCTCGATGGCCTGCAGGAAGATGCCGGCGCTGTAGCAGAGGATGCCGGTGATGCCGCAGGCGGTGTTGTGCGCCCTCGACTGCGCGAGGATCGCATCGGTGGCGCTGGTGCTGTTGTCGACCGCGCGGCTGGCGTAGAGGAGGCGTACGAGCATGGCGTTCAGCGCGAGCGCGGCAGCAGGGACAGGAATTCGCGGCGCAGGTTCGGGTCCTTGAGGAACACGCCGCGCATGACGGAGTTGATCATCTTGCTGTCCATTTCCTTGACGCCACGCCAGGCCATGCAGAAATGCTCGGCCTCCATCACCAGCGCGAGGCCATCGGGCTGGGTCTTCTCCTGGATCAGGTCGGCCAACTGGACCACGGCCTCTTCCTGGATCTGCGGCCGGCCCATCACCCATTCGGCCAGCCGCGCGTACTTCGACAGGCCGATCACGTTGGTGTGCTCGTTGGGCATCACGCCGATCCAGAGCTTGCCGATGATCGGGCAGAAGTGGTGCGAGCAGGCGCTGCGCACCGTGATCGGGCCGACGATCATGAGCTCGTTGAGGTGCTCGGCGTTGGGGAATTCGGTCAGCGAGGGCGGCGGCACGTAGCGGCCGCGGAACACCTCGTTGAGGTACATCTTCGCGACGCGGCGCGCGGTGTTGTCGGTGTTGTGATCGTTCTCGACGTCGATCACCAGGCTCTCGAGCACGCCCTTCATCTTGACCTCGACCTCGTCGAGCAGCGCCTCGAGCTCGCCCGGCTGCACGAACTCCGCGATGTTGTCGTTGGCGTTGAAGCGCTTGCGCGCGGCCTGCAGGCGCTCCCGGATCTTGACGGAGACGGGCGTCCCCTCGTCATCGGCCGGTGCGGCGGGGGGTTGGGGGGCGTCGATCTTCCTGAGCATGGCGGGAATCCTACCAGCGAACGCCCGAACGCCGTGGGGCCGCCGGCGCACACCCCGCGCCCGCGAAGCGCTACTTATTCGATAGCGAAAAGTCGGTCAGCAGCGGCAGGTGATCGGACATCCGGGCCCAGATCGGGCCGCGCGGCACGCTGCAGGCGACCGGGGCCAGCCGGCGCGCATAGATGAAGTCGAGCTGCGTGACCGGCAGCCGCGAGGGATAGGTCAGCGTGGGCGGGCCGCGCAGGTCGCTCGAATCGCGCATGCCCATGGCGTTCATCGCGTAGCGCATGCGCGCGCCCCAGTCGTTGAAGTCGCCGGCCACCAGCACCGCCTCGTCGGGCGGGATCTCGCGCTCGATGAACTCGCGCAGCCGCGCGATCTGGCGCACCCGGCTGCCCTTGATCAGGCCCAGGTGCACCACGATGGCGTGCACCGGCGTGCCGTCGACGTCGATCAGCACATGCAGCAGGCCGCGCTGTTCGAAGCGGTGGTCGGAGATGTCCTGGTGGGTGGTGCGGATCACCGGCCAGCGCGTGAGCAACGCGTTGCCGTGCTCGCCATGGCGCGTGACGGCGTTGGTCTCGTAGACGGCGGTGTAGCCCTCGGGTGCGAGGAAATCGGCCTGCGGCAGCTCGGGCCAGCGCGCGAAGTGCCGCTCGCCCTGCCGGTTCATCTTGCGCACTTCCTGCAGGCACACGATGTCGGCGTCGAGCTGTTCGATCGCGTGGCCGAGGTTGTGGATCTCGAGGCGGCGCGCAGGACCGATGCCCTGCACGCCCTTGTGGATGTTGTAGGTCGCCACCCGAAAGGTGTTCGCGGTCGCGTTCATGGCGCAAATTGTGGCAGCAGCAGGATGGCTTCGGCGTTCGAAGGGGAAAAACAGGCCTCGGCCGCGGCGCGGTGCGGCAGCCATTGCCAGGCCGTGTGCTCGCGCGGCGCGAGCACCGGCACGATGCGCTCGGGCACGCACAGGCCGAACAGGTGCTCGGTGTTGCGCGTCACGCCCGGCGCATAGCGCGCGCGCCAGCGCGGGTAGATCTCGTAGACGTTCTGCAGCCGCCAGTCGCGCAGTTGCGATGCCAGCGCGCTGCCCGGCATGCAGTCGATGCCGGTCTCCTCGCCCACCTCGCGCGCGGCGGTCAGCGCCAGCGGCTCCTCGACATGGTCCTTGCTGCCGGTCACCGATTGCCAGAACTCGTCGGCATCGGCGCGCCGGATCAGCAGCACGTCGAGCGCCGGCGTGTGGACCACGACCAGCACGGACTCGGGAATCTTGAAGGGGCTCATCGTCTGCAGGCGGGCGGGCAAAGCAGCCACGGTACAGCATGCGGCCTTGCCATGGCCCGGGTTTTGGCGCCCCCGGTAAAATCCACCCCGACGCAGCGATGGCGCTTCCCGGCCGGCCCGGGGCAAGCCAAGCCACGCATCCAGGAGCCCGGGCCTTTCGGCCGTCCAACGAGCTCCGCGCGCACGGTTCAATCCAGAAGTCGGTAGACGGCGGTGCAGGGGACATAGAGATTCGAGAACGGGGCGCGAGCCTTCGGTCTCGGTCGTGTCCGTTCGTCCGCATCGACCTCCGCACCCACCGTGCATGCCCCCGCCCTGCCCCGCGCTCGGCTGGCGTCCACAGGTCGATGACGGCAGACGGGTGTCTTTCCACACCACAGGAATCACCAGAAGATGATCTTGAAGAAAACCTACCCCGTCCTGCTGGGATGGGCGCTGTCCCTCACCCTGGCCACGGCCCATGCGGCCGAGCCGAAGAAAGTGGATGTGCTGCTCATCGGCGGCGGCATCATGAGCTCGACCCTGGGCATCTGGCTCAGCGAACTCGAGCCCGGCTGGTCGATGGAGATGGTCGAGCGGCTGGACCAGGTCGCCCAGGAAAGCTCGAACGGCTGGAACAACGCCGGCACCGGCCACTCGGCGCTGGCCGAGCTGAATTACACGCCCGAGGACAAGAACGGCAAGGTCGAGATCGCCAAGGCGGTGGAGATCAACGAGGCCTTCCAGATCTCGCGCCAGTTCTGGTCCTGGCAGGTCAGGAACAACGTGCTGAAGAACCCGCGTTCCTTCATCAACTCGACGCCGCACATGAGCTTCGTCTGGGGCGACGACAACATCGCCTTCCTCAGGAAGCGCTACGACGCGCTGCAGGCCAGCCCGCTGTTCCGCGGCATGCAGTACTCGGAAGACCCGGCGCAGATCAAGCAATGGGTGCCGCTGATGATGGAAGGCCGCGATCCGGCCCAGAAGATCGCCGCCACCTGGACGCCCATCGGCACCGACGTGAACTTCGGCGAGATCACGCGCCAGTTCGTCGGCCACCTGCAGTCGCGCCCGAACTTCTCGCTCAAGCTCTCGAGCGAGGTGCAGGACATCACGCGCAACGCCGACGGCAGCTGGCGCATCGCCTACAAGAACGTCAAGGACGGCACGGCCACGCAGACCGACGCGAAGTTCGTGTTCATCGGCGCCGGCGGCGGCGCGCTGCACCTGCTGCAGAAGTCGGGCATCCCCGAGGCGAAGAACTACGCGGGCTTCCCGGTCGGCGGCTCCTTCCTCGTGACCGAGAACCCCGCCATCGCCGAGCAGCACCTGGCCAAGGCCTACGGCAAGGCCTCGGTCGGTTCGCCGCCGATGTCGGTGCCCCACCTCGACACCCGCATCCTCGACGGCAAGCGCGTGATCCTGTTCGGTCCCTTCGCCACCTTCTCGACCAAGTTCCTCAAGGAAGGCTCCTACCTCGACCTGTTCACCAGCACCACGCCGCACAACGTCTGGCCGATGGCCAAGGTCGGCATGGCCGAGTTCTCGCTGGTCCAGTACCTGGCCGGCCAGCTGATGCTGTCGGACGACGACCGGATGAAGGCCCTGCGCGAGTACTTCCCGAACGCGAAGAAGGAAGACTGGCGCCTGTGGCAGGCCGGCCAGCGCGTGCAGATCATCAAGCGCGACGAAGCCAAGGGCGGCGTGCTCAAGCTGGGCACCGAGATCGTGAGTTCGCAGGACGGCAGCCTGGCCGGCCTGCTGGGCGCCTCGCCCGGCGCGTCCACGGCCGCGCCGATCATGCTGGACCTGATGAAGCAGGTCTTCAAGGACAAGCTGGCGACGCCCGCCTGGCAGGCCAAGATCCGCGAGATCGTGCCCAGCTACGGCACCGCGCTCAACGCCTCGCCCGAGAAGGTGGTGCAGGAATGGACCGCCACGGCCCAGGTGCTGCAGCTGAGCCCGCCGCCGGCGATCGACCTCACGCCGGGCGCGGCCGCGCCCACGCCAGCCTCAGCGCCGACCAACGCCCCGGCCGCGGCGCGCAAGAGCAAGCCCGTCGCCGACGTCGCGCTGTAAGGCGCAGCCACCGGAGCGCAGGCTCCGGCTTCCGGCCAAAGAAAAAGGCACCCCTCGGGGTGCCTTTTTTATCGTTGCGGCCTGCGCCGCCGGCCGCAGCGTCAGGCCGCCGCGGGCTGCACGTTGCGCAGCTTGATGTGCAGTTCGCGCAGCTGCTTCTCGTCGACCGGGCTCGGCGCCTGCGTCAGCAGGTCCTGCGCGCGCTGGGTCTTGGGGAAGGCGATCACGTCGCGGATCGACTCGGCGCCGGTCATCAGCATGACCAGGCGGTCCAGGCCGATGGCGATGCCGCCGTGCGGGGGCGCGCCGTACTGCAGCGCGTCGAGCAGGAAGCCGAACTTGAGCTGTGCGTCCTCGGCGCTGATCTTGAGCGCGCGGAAGACCTTGCTCTGCACTTCCTCGCGGTGGATACGCACCGAACCGCCGCCCATCTCGATGCCGTTGAGCACCATGTCGTAGGCCTTGGCGATGCACTTCTCGGGCGCGGTGTCCATCAGGTCTTCATGGCCGTCCTTGGGGGCCGTGAACGGATGGTGCACGGCCGACCAGCGCTGGCCTTCCTCGTCGAACTCGAACATCGGGAAGTCCACCACCCACAGCGGTGCCCAGCGGTCGTCGAACAGGCCGCTCTTCTTGCCGAAGGCGCTGTGGCCGATCTTCACGCGCAGCGCGCCGATGGCGTCGTTGACGATCTTTTCCTTGTCGGCGCCGAAGAACAGGATGTCGCCGTTGCGGGCGCCGGTGCGCGCGATGATCTCGGCCAGCGTGCTGTCGTCGAGGTTCTTCACGATCGGGCTCTGCAGGCCTTCGCGGCCCGCGGCCGCGTCGTTGACCTTGATGTAGGCCAGGCCCTTGGCGCCGTAGATCTTGACGAATTCCTGGTACGCGTCGATTTCACCGCGCGACAGGCCGCCCTCGCCGCCGCCGCCGGGCACGCGCAGGGCCACCACACGGCCGCCGGCCATGGTCGCGGCGTTCGAGAACACCTTGAACTCGACGCGCTTCATGAGCTCGGTCAGTTCGGTGAACTCGAGCTTGACGCGCAGGTCGGGCTTGTCCGAGCCGTACTTGAACATCGCGTCGCCGTACGTCATGGTCGGGAACACCGGCAGGTCGATGCCCGCGGCGTTGCGGAACACGTTGCGGATCATGCCTTCGAACATCTCGCGGATTTCTTCCTCGGCGAGGAAGGAGGTCTCGATGTCGATCTGCGTGAACTCGGGCTGGCGGTCGGCGCGCAGGTCTTCGTCGCGGAAGCACTTCACGATCTGGTAGTAGCGGTCGTAGCCGGCCACCATCAGCAGCTGCTTGAACAGCTGGGGCGACTGCGGCAGCGCGAAGAAGCTGCCGTCGTGCACGCGGCTGGGCACCAGGTAGTCGCGCGCGCCTTCGGGCGTGGACTTGCCCAGCATCGGGGTCTCGATGTCGATGAAGCCGTTGGCGTCGAGGAACTTGCGGGTCTCCATCGTCACCTTGTAGCGCAGCATCATGTTGCGCTGCATCGCCGGGCGGCGCAGGTCGAGCACGCGGTGCGTGAGGCGGGTGGTCTCCGACAGGTTGTCGTCGTCGAGCAGGAAGGGGGGCGTGACCGAGGGGTTGAGCACCTTGAGCTCGTGGCACAGCACTTCGATCTTGCCGCTCTTGAGGCTGTCGTTGGTCGTGCCTTCGGGGCGCGCGCGCACCAGGCCCTTGATCTGCACGCAGAACTCGTTGCGCAGGCCTTCGGCCACCGCGAAGGTGGTGGCGCGGTCGGGATCGCAGACCACCTGCACGTAGCCTTCGCGGTCGCGCACGTCGACGAAGATCACGCCGCCATGGTCGCGGCGGCGGTTGACCCAGCCGCACAGGGTGACGGTTTCGCCCAGCAGGGCTTCGGTCACGAGACCGCAGTAGTGAGAACGCATGGCCATAAGTCGATTCCGGCGCCGGGAGGGCGCGTGTTCATTCAGGAAGAAGTTGCGAGGGTCGCGGGGCCGCCGGGAACGACCACGCCCATCGAGACGATGTACTTGAGCGCCTCGTCCACGCTCATCTGGAGTTCGATGCAGTCGCTGCGCTTGAGCATCACGAAGTAGCCGCCGGTGGGGTTGGGCGTGGTCGGCACGTAGACGCCCAGGTACTCGCCGCCGCCCAGGTGCGCCAGCACGTCGGCGCCGGGCGTGCCGGTCACGAACGCGATGGTCCAGACGCCCTCACGCGGCCACTGCACCAGCACCGCGGTGCGAAAGGCGTTGCCGTTCTCGGAGAACAGCGTGTCCGACACCTGCTTGACGCTGGAGTAGATCGAGCGCACGACCGGGATGCGCCGCACCACCGCGTCGCCCCAGCCCAGCAGGCGCTTGCCGATGAAGTTGCTCGCCACCGCGCCCACCACCAGCAGGATCGCCAGCGTGAACAGCACGCCCAAGCCGCGGATCTTGTGCATCGTGAGCCAGCTCTGCCAGTCCTCGGGCAGCAGCCAGAGGGTCTGGTCGAGCGTGTCGATGATCCACTTGAGCACCGCCAGGGTGACGAACAGCGGAACGATCACCAGCAGGCCGGCGAACAACCATTTGCGCAGGGCGAGCATGGCAGTGGCGGGCCCCGTTCAGTCGCCGCTCTTGGCGGCGGTGGCCGGCGCCGGCGCCGGTGCGGGGGATGCGGCGGGTGCGGGTGCGGGGCTCGCCGCGGGGGCGGCCGACGACGACTCGCCACCGGACTTGGCGCCGTCGCCCGAGACCGGCGCGGTCGCGGGTTCGGCCTTCTTGCCGCCGCCTTCACGGAAATCGGTCACGTACCAGCCCGAGCCCTTGAGCTGGAAGCCGGCGGCGGTCACCTGCTTCTCGAAGGTGCTCGCCCCGCAGGCCGGGCACACCGTGAGAGGGGCGTCGGACATTTTCTGCAACGCGTCTTTGGCAAAGCCGCAGGCGCTGCACTTGTAGGCGTAGATGGGCATGGGAGTGGGCGAAAAAGAACGACGCAGCTGTCGCTCGCAAAGCCCGCAATTATACGGCCGGGCCCGACCCCGCCCTCCACGCTCAGAGCGTGCCCTCGACCAGCGGGCGGTGCGGCGTGCGGGTGTTGGACACCCACTGCGGCGCCAGCGAACCGGCCACCATGCCCACGAAGGCCGCCAGCACGCCGGCCAGCTGCGCCGGGAAGGCCTGGCCCCAGGGCAGCGCCAGGAACAGCAGCCAGGTGCCGATGCCCAGCAGCACCGCCGCCACCGCACCCTGCGTGGTGGCGCGCTGCCAGTAGAGCCCGCACACCAGCGGCACGAAGGCGCCGACCAGGGGCACCTGGTAGGCGCCCGAGACCAGTTCGTAGATCGGCGTGCCCTGCATGCGGATCGAATAGGCCAGCACCGCGGCGCTGAAGACCAGCGTGGTGATGCGCATGGTGCGCAGGTTCTCGCGGTCGTTGCCGGCCGGGCGGAACTGGCGCCAGATGTTCTCGGTGAAGGTCACGCTGGGCGCCAGCAGGGTGGCCGAGGCGGTCGACTTGATGGCCGACAGCAGCGCACCGAAGAAGAGCACCTGCATCGCGAAGGGCATCTTCTCCAGCACCAGCGTGGGCAGCACCTTCTGCGGATCCTCCTTGAGCAGGGCCGCGGTCTGCTCCGGCATGATCAGCAGCGCGCTGGCCACCAGGAACATCGGGACGAAGGCGAACAGGATGTAGGCCAGGCCGCCGATCACCGGGCCGCGGGTGGCGGACTTGACGCTGTTGGCCGACATCACGCGCTGGAACACGTCCTGCTGCGGGATCGAACCCAGCATCATCGTGATGGCCGCGGCGAAGAAGAACACCATGTCGTGCCAGTTGGGCTCGGGCCAGAACTTGAACAGGTCCTTGCTGACCGCGAAGCTCACCACCTTGTCCGCGCCGCCGGCCATCTGGCCCGCGAACACCGCGATCACCGCCAGGCCCAGCACCAGGATGATCATCTGGATGAAGTCGGTGACGGCCACCGACCACATGCCGCCGAACAGCGTGTACGCCAGGATCGACACCACGCCGATCACCATGCCCAGCGACACGCCGATGGCGCCACCCGAGAGCACGTTGAAGACCAGGCCCAGCGCCGTGACCTGGGCCGAGACCCAGCCCAGGTAGCTCAGCATGATGATCAGCGAGCACGCGACCTCGATCACCCGGCCGTAGCGCTCGCGGTAGTAGTCGCTGATGGTCAGCAGCGTCATGCGGTAGAGCTTGCCGGCGAAGAACAGGCCCACCAGGATCAGGCAGGTGCCGGCGCCGAAGGGGTCCTCGATCACGCCGTTCAGCCCGCCCTCGATGAACTTGGCCGGAATGCCCAGCACCGTCTCCGACCCGAACCAGGTCGCGAAGGTGGTGGTCACGATCATGAAGAGCGGCAGGTGCCGCCCGGCAATCGCGAAGTCGGTGGTGTTCTTGACCCGCCGGGCCGCATAGAGCCCGATGGCGATCGTGAGCAACAGGTAGACGGCGACCAGGGTCAACAACACGACGATTTCTCCTCTTCTTCTCTCAATTCAATGCGGCTCCTGGAGGCCGCGCAAGGGCCGTGCCAGTCAGAAGACCTGGACGCGCACCACGATCTGCATCACGACCAGGCCCAGCACGAAGCCCAGGCCGGTCGCGATCACGGTCTGCAGCAGCCGGTTGGTGCGCTTCTGCGCCGCCAGCAGCTCCAGCAGTTCCCGACGGTGGTCGGCCGGCCTGTTCTCCAGGAACTCGTGCAGCAGGCGCGGCAGCTGGGGCAGCAGCTTGGCGTAGCGTGGGGCCTCGGCCTTGAGCTGCGCGAACAGGCGCTTGGGGCCGATCTGGTCGATCATCCACTTCTCGAGGAAGGGCTTGGCCGTGGCCCAGAGGTCGAGTTCGGGGTCGAGCTGGCGGCCCAGGCCCTCGATGTTGAGCAGCGTCTTCTGCAGCAGCACCAGCTGGGGCTGGATCTCGACGTGGAAGCGGCGCGAGGTCTGGAACAGGCGCATCAGCACCATGCCCAGCGAGATCTCCTTGAGCGGCCGGTCGAAGTAGGGTTCGCAGACGGTGCGGATCGCGGCCTCCAGCTCGTCGATGCGCGTGCCCTCGGGCACCCAGCCGCTTTCCAGGTGCAGCTCGGCCACGCGCTTGTAGTCGCGCCGGAAGAAGGCCACGAAGTTCTGCGCCAGGTATTCCTTGTCGGACTCGGTGAGCGTGCCCACGATGCCGAAATCGAGCGAGATGTAGCGCCCGAAGGTCTGCGGCTGCAGGCTCACCATGATGTTGCCCGGGTGCATGTCGGCGTGGAAGAAGCCGTCGCGGAACACCTGGGTGAAGAAGATGGTGACGCCGTCGCGCGCCAGCTTGGGGATGTCGACGCCGGCCGCGCGCAGGCGCTCGAGCTGCGCGATGGGCACGCCGTTCATGCGCTCCATCACGATCACTTCCGGGTGGCAGTAGTCCCAGAGCATCTCGGGGATCAGCACCAGTTCGAGCTTCTCCATGTTGCGCCGCAGCTGCGCGGCGTTGGCGGCCTCGCGCACCAGGTCGAGCTCGTCGTGCAGGTACTTGTCGAACTCGGCGATCACCTCGCGCGGCTTGAGCCGCTTGCCGTCGGCCGACAGGTTCTCGACCCAGCGCGCCATCATGGCCATCAGCGCCAGGTCCTTCTCCATGACCGTGCGCATGCCCGGGCGCAGCACCTTGACCGCCACGTCGCGCAGCGCGCCCTTGGCGTCGCGCACGGTCGCGAAATGGACCTGCGCGATCGAGGCGCTGGCCACCGGCGTCTCGTCGAACTGCACGAAGACTTCGCCCACCGGGCGGCGAAAGGCGCGCTCGATGGTGGCGATGGCCACCGACGACGGGAACGGCGGCACGCGGTCCTGCAGGAAGGCCAGCTCGTCGGCGATGTCGGGCGGCAGCAGGTCGCGCCGGGTCGACAGCACCTGGCCGAACTTGACGAAGATCGGGCCCAGCCGCTCGAGCGCCTCGCGCAGCCGCTGACCGCGCGGCGCATCGAGGTTGCGGCCGATGGAAACGACGCGCGCGACGATGCGAAGCCAGGGCTTCTGGAAGCTCGTGAGCACGAGCTCGTCGAGGCCGTAGCGCAGCGCGACCCAGACGATGAAGAGGCCGCGATAGAAACGCGTCATTCGGCGCCCGTGCCGCCGATGCCCGGTTTGCGCGTGCGGTCGCCGACGAACTGCCGCAGCGCGCCCACCACGCGCCGCGCCGCATTGCCCAGCGTGTGGGCCGGCACGTCGCCGATCACGCGGGCGAGGTCGTCCTCGACGTCCCAGCGCACATGGTCGACCAGCCAGTTCACCTCGGCCGCGAGTTGCACGTCGCCGACGATGCGCACCGCGGGCTTGTCGCCGCGCAAGGTGGCGCGGGCCAGGTCGAAGGGCGAAGTGTCGGTCACGGTGAGCGTGAGCTCGGGCACCGCGCCTTCGGGCGCCAGGTCGAGCAGGCCGGCCGGCGTGGCGATCAGCCGCATCGTGACGAAGCTCCACTCGAACTGCACCACCCGCCCCTTCTGCCGCACCAGGCGCTGCTGGGCCTCGGGCTCCTGCTGCAGCACATGGTTGAGGAAGAGCACCGCGCGGTGCTGGATCTCGTGCACGGCCCACGGCGGCGGCTGCAGCCGGGTGCCGATGCGGCTGACGAGGTCATTCAGAAATGCGAATGGGGACGATGGTGTGGCCATGTCCCCATTATTCCCGACCCAGCCCCTGGATCGGGGCCTGCGGTGCGACAGATCGCGCCTATCTATCGGGTCATTGGAGGGCCTGCACGCCCGCCACCAGCCAGCCGCCGCGGCCGTCGGTGGGCTTGGTCATGTTCCACACCTCGCGGAACGGGCTCGGGCCGGCCGACGCATCCTCGCGGATCATGCCGGAGAACTCGACGCTCGCGAGGTAGACGTCGGGCGCTTCCTCGATGCCCAGCAGCTTGGCGTCGAGCATCACGACTTCGGTCTTGTTGGGCTGGCTGCCGATGTGCGCTTCACGCTCGGCCAACTGGGCCTGGATCTCGCCGACCATGCTGTCGGTCATCATCGAACGCAGCGACTGGATGTCGTTGCGGTCCCAGGCGTCCTGCAGGGTCACGAAGTTGCGCTTGGCCGCGCCGAGGAAACCGTCGACATCGAAGCCGGCGGGAATGCCCCAGGACTGGCCGCCCTCGAGTGCCGAACCGATCATGCTGGCACCGCCGGCGCCGGCCGCACCGGCCATCGACGAGCCGCTGGCCGTGGCCGGGCTGGCGTCGAAGGAGGCGGCGTTCTGGCGCTCCCAAGGACGGGCCGACGCGTCGTTGCCGACATTGCCGGGGTTGTACTGCGCGGGGGCCGCCGGGTTGCCCGGGCCGCCAGCGCCCTGGAACGCGAAGCCGCCCTGGCCCGCGCCGTTCTGGGGCCGCGAACGGGCCGCGAAGATGCGCCAGACCACCACCGCCGCCAGCACCAGCAGACCGATCAGCAGCATGTTGCCGAAGGCCGCGCCCAGGCCCAGCGAATTCGCCAGCCAGGCCAGGCCCAGGCCCGCGGCCAGGCCGCCGAGCATCGCGCCCCACGGACGCTTGGGCGCGGCCGCGGCCGCCGGGGCCGCGCCGGCCGGCTTGGCCGGTGCCGCGTTGGTGGCGTTCTGTGCCGGTGCGCCCGGCGCGTTGGCCGGCGGGGTCGCCTGGCGTTGCGTCACGTTGCCCGACTGACGGCCGAAGGACTTGCCGCCGCCCATGCGCGCGGCTTCGGCCTGCATGCCACCCAAGGTCATGGCGCACACCAGCAAAACAGTACCCAGTTTTTTCATCATGAAGTCTCCTCTGATCGCCAGAAACGGCAATGCAATCGTCAATTCAACACTTGATTCCAACATGCAGGGCGGCCACGCCCCCCGTCATGTTGTGATAGTCCACATGCCCGAAACCGCCCTCTTTCATGAGGGTCTTGAGCTCTTCCTGCGCCGGATGCATCCGGATCGATTCGGCCAGGTAGCGGTAGCTGGCGTCGTCGCCGGCCACCACCTTGCCCAGCCGCGGCAGCACCTTGAAGGAGTACCAGTCGTAGGCTTTCTGCAGCGGCTTGGCGACGCGCGAGAACTCCAGCACCAGCAACTTGCCGCCGGGCTTGAGCACGCGGTTCATCTCCTTGAGGGCGATGTCCTTGTGGGTCATGTTGCGCAGGCCGAAGGCCACGGTCACGACGTCGAAGTGGCCGTCGGCGAAGGGCAGCTTCTCGGCGTCGCAGACCATGGTGGGCAGCACCACGCCGGCATCGAGCAGGCGGTCGCGGCCGGTGCTCAGCATGGCCTCGTTGATGTCGGTGTGCACCACCTGGCCCGAAGCGCCGACCTTCTTGGCGAAAGCCAGCGCCAGGTCGCCGGTGCCGCCCGCGATGTCGAGCACGCGCGAGCCTTCGCCCACGTTGGCCACCATCACGGTGTAGGCCTTCCAGGCGCGATGCAGGCCCACCGACATCAGGTCGTTCATGATGTCGTAGCGGGTGGCGACCGAGTCGAACACGCCGCGCACACGGCGCGCCTTGTCGCTTTCGTCGACGTTCTCAAAACCGAAGTGGGTGGTGCTCATGCACCCGATGTTAGGGCGGAAGCGCCTGCCATCAAGTGGACGACCCCGCAGCGACGGCGGACATTGCCCCGGAAGGGCTCAGTGGCTGCTGCAGCCGTGGCCGCCCTTGGGCGCCATCGGGGCGTCGCGGTCGACGCCGGCGGCGGCCAGGCGACGCTCGTACTCGGCCCACAGCGCCTCCTGCTTCTGGCCCAGTTCGTAGAGCAGGGTCCAGCTGAAGATGCCGCTCTCGTGGCCGTCGGTGAACACCGGCTTGACCGCGTAGTTGCCCACCGGCTCGAGTTCGAGCAGGCCGACCTCGCGCTTGCCGGTCTGCAGCACCTCCTCGCCCGGGCCGTGGCCCTGCACCTCGGCCGAGGGCGAGTAGATGCGCATCAGCTCGAAGGGGATGCGAAAGCTCGCGCCGTCGGAGAAGCCGACCTCGAGCACCTTCGATTTGTGGTGCACCGTGATCGATTGCGGCGTCGGAGCGCCGGCGTGCAGACCTGCCATCAGGATGTCCTTTCGCTGAGTGCCGCGATCATCGCAGCCTCGGCCGCGGGCAGCGCCGCCGCGACGCCCGCCTCCCTGCCGGCGTCGCGGTCTCGCTGCGCCGTCGCCCAGACGGGCGCCGGGAAGCGCGTGTCCCAGTCGAAGCGCGCGATCACGTGCCAGTGCAGGTGCGCAACCATGTTGCCGAGCGCCGCCAGGTTGATCTTGGCCGGCGACACATGCGCGCGCAGGCACTGCTCGACGATCGCCACCGCCTCCATGCAGACGGCCCGTTCGGCGCTCGACAGGTCGGAGAACTCCGCGGCATGCGATTGCCAGATCACGCGGTAGAAGGCGGGAAAGCCCGCCTCCTCGGCATGGATCACGCGGAACTGCGGCGCCTCGAAGACCAGCCGGCCGCCCGAGGTTTCGCAGAGCACGCAGTCGTCGCGTCGGGCGCTCACACCAGCACCCGTTCGATGCCGCCGCTGTTCGCGGCCGCCACGTATTCGGGCAGCCACTGCTCGCCCAGGATCTGGTTGGCCATTTCCACCACGATGTAGTCGGCCTCGAGCAGCCCGTTGTTCAGGTCGTTGCCGTAGCGCGAGAGGCCCTGCAGGCAGCTGGGGCAGCTGGTGAGGATCTTCACGTTGCCCTGGGCCGCGACCTTGCCGCTGTCGCGCAGCGCGGCCTCGCCCTTCTTGAGCTCCTCTTCCTTGCGGAAGCGGATCTGGGTCGAGATGTCGGGCCGGGTCACGCCCAGCGTGCCCGACTCGCCGCAGCAGCGGTCGTTCTTGAGCACGTTGTCGCCCACCAGCGCCTTGACGGTCTTCATCGGGTCCTGCAGCTTCATCGGGCTGTGGCAGGGGTCGTGGTACAGGTAGCCGCCGCCACCCGCATCGCCCAGGGTGATGCCCTTCTCGAGCAGGTACTCGTGGATGTCGATGATCCGGCAGCCCGGGAAGATCTTGTCGAACTGGTAGCCCTGCAGCTGGTCGTAGCAGGTGCCGCAGCTCACCACCACGGTCTTGATGTCGAGGTAGTTGAGCGTGTTGGCCACGCGGTGGAAGAGCACCCGGTTGTCGGTGATCATCTTCTCGGCCTTGTCGAACTGGCCGCTGCCGCGTTGCGGATAGCCGCAGCACAGGTAGCCCGGCGGCAGCACCGTCTGCACGCCCGCATGCCAGAGCATGGCCTGCGTCGCCAGGCCCACCTGCGAGAACAGCCGCTCCGAGCCGCAGCCCGGGAAGTAGAACACCGCCTCGGTCTCCGAGGTCGTGGCCTTGGGGTTGCGGATGATCGGCACGTAGTCGGCATCCTCGATGTCCAGCAGCGCGCGCGCCGTCTGCTTGGGCAGGCCGCCCGGCATCTTCTTGTTGATGAAGTGGATCACCTGCTCCTTGATCGGCGCCGGCCCCAGCGTGGCCGGCGGCGCGGCCGTCTGCTTGCGCGCCACG
The DNA here is from genome assembly GCF_030317215.1 of Variovorax sp. J2P1-31. NCBI lineage: Bacteria > Pseudomonadati > Pseudomonadota > Betaproteobacteria > Burkholderiales > Comamonadaceae > Variovorax > Variovorax sp. J2P1-31. The sequence goes on along the minus strand of NZ_JASZYA010000002.1, from coordinate 633,242 downwards.
CGGCGCAGCAGGTCGTTGGCCAGGCGCTGCGCCTTGAAGCCGATGCCCACCATGCCCATGCGCATGGCCTTGATGGTCTGCGGGCTGGTCGCGTTGAGGAACAGCATGGCCGCCGCGTTGCCGGGCCGGAAGCTCTTCTGGCCCATCTTGCGCAGCAGGTTGCGCATGTGCATCGAGACGTCGCCGAAGTCGATCTTCACCGGGCAGGGCGTGAGGCACTTGTGGCAGACCGTGCAGTGGTCGGCCACGTCCTCGAACTCCTGCCAGTGCTTGATGCTCACGCCGCGCCGGGTCTGCTCCTCGTAGAGGAAGGCCTCGACCAGCAGCGAGGTGGCGAGGATCTTGTTGCGCGGGCTGTAGAGCAGGTTGGCGCGCGGCACGTGGGTGGCGCAGACCGGCTTGCACTTGCCGCAGCGCAGGCAGTCCTTGACCGAATCGGCGATGGCGCCGATGTCGCTCTGCTGCATGATCAGCGACTCATGGCCCATCAGGCCGAAGCTGGGCGTGTAGGCGTTGGTGAGGTCGGCCTGCAGCCCGTGCGCGGCCGGCGAATCGCCGCGCAGCAGCTTGCCCTTGTTGAAGCGGCCTTCGGGGTCGACCCGCTGCTTGTAGTCGGTGAAGGGCTGCAGCTCGGCGTCGCTCAGGAACTCGAGCTTGGTGATGCCGATGCCGTGCTCGCCCGAGATCACGCCGTCGAGGCTGCGCGCCAGCGCCATGATGCGCACCACCGCCGCATGGGCGGTCTGCAGCATCTCGTAGTTGTCGCTGTTGACCGGCAGGTTGGTGTGGACGTTGCCGTCGCCCGCGTGCATGTGCAGCGCGACCCACACGCGGCCCTTGAGCACGCGCTGGTGGATGGCCGCGCACTCGGCCAGGATCGGCGCGAACTCGGCGCCGCTGAAGATGGCCTGCAGCGGCTGGCGGATCTGGGTCTTCCAGCTCGCGCGCAGCGTGTGGTCCTGCAGGCGCGGGAACAGCGCGTCGACGTCCTGCAGCCAGCCGGCCCACAGCGCGCGCACTTCCTGCACCAGGGTCACGGCCTGCGCCACGCGGTCTTCGAGCAGCTCGGCCGAGGGAATGTCGTTGGCGTCGTCGCTCTTGCCCAGCGGCAGGTTGCCGCGCAGGAAGAAGGCCTCGAGCGCGTCGGCGAAGGCCAGCTTGTTCTGCAGCGAGAGCTCGATGTTGATGCGCTCGATGCCGTCGGTGTATTCGGCCATGCGCGGCAGCGGGATCACCACGTCCTCGTTGATCTTGAAGGCGTTGGTGTGCTTGCTGATCGCGGCCGTGCGCTTGCGGTCGAGCCAGAACTTCTTGCGCGCCTCCGGGCTGATGGCGATGAAGCCCTCGCCGCTGCGCGAATTCGCGATACGCACCACTTCGGAGGTGACGCGCGCCACCGCATCGGCGTCGTCGCCCGCGATGTCGCCGAACAGCACCATCTTCGGCAGGCCGCCGTGCTTCTTCGACTTGGTGGCGTAGCCCACGGCCTTGAGGTAGCGGTCGTCCAGGTGCTCCAGGCCCGCGAGCAGCACGCCCGAGCGCTTCTGCTCGGCGAACATGAAGTCCTTGATCTCGACGATGCTGGGCACCGCGTCCTTGGCGTTGCCGAAGAACTCCAGACACACGGTGCGGGTGTGCGCGGGCATCTTGTGCACCACCCAGCGGCAGCTGGTGATCAGGCCGTCGCAGCCCTCCTTCTGGATGCCCGGCAGGCCCGAGAGGAACTTGTCGGTCACGTCCTTGCCCAGGCCCTCCTTGCGGAAGGTCTTGCCCGGGATGTCGAGGGTTTCGGTGCGCAGCCTGGTCTTGCCGTCGGCCGCGAAGTACTGCAGCTCGAACACGGCGCGCTCGGCGTCGTGGATCTTGCCCAGGTTGTGGCCGATGCGCGTGACCTCGAGCCATTCGGCCTGCGGCGTCACCATGCGCCAGGAGGCCAGGTTGTCCAGCGCCGTGCCCCACAGCACGGCCTTCTTGCCGCCCGCGTTCATCGCGACGTTGCCGCCCACGCAGGAGGCTTCGGCCGAGGTCGGGTCGACCGCGAACACGTAGCCCGCGCGCTCGGCCGCGTCGGCCACGCGCTGGGTGACCACGCCGGCCTCGGTCCAGACCGTGGGCACGGGCGCCTCCAGGCCCGGCAGCGCCATGAACTCGACCTCGGTCATGGCCTCGAGCTTCTCGGTGTTGATGACCGCGCTGTTCCAGGTCAGCGGGATCGCGCCGCCGGTGTAGCCGGTGCCGCCGCCGCGCGGGATGATGGTCAGGCCCAGCTCGATGCAGCCCTTGACCAGCAGCGCCATCTCGGCCTCGGTGTCGGGGCACAGCACCACGAAGGGGTACTCCACGCGCCAGTCGGTGGCGTCGGTGACGTGCGACACGCGCGACAGGCCGTCGAACTTGATGTTGTCCTTGGCGGTGAGCCGGCCGAAGGCGCGCGTGGCCTTGCGGCGCAGCGCGGCCACGTCGCGGAACATGGTGTCGAAGGCGGCGATGGCCTGCGCCACCAGGGCCGTCAGCTCACCGACCAGCAGGTCGCGCTGGGCGTCGACGTCGGGGGTGCGGCGCTTGGCCACCTCGCCCAGCCGGTGCTTGAGCGCGTCGACCAGCTGGCCGCGGCGGCGCGGGTTGTCCAGCAGGTCGTCGACCAGGTAGGGGTTGCGCTGCACCACCCAGATGTCGCCCAGCACCTCGTAGAGCATGCGGGCCGAGCGGCCGGTGCGGCGTTCGTCGCGCAGCGACTGCAGCAGCGTCCAGCCGCGTTCGCCCAGCAGGCGGATCACGATCTCCCGGTCGGAGAAGCTGGTGTAGTTGTACGGAATCTCGCGCAGTCGGGCAGGCTCTGCGGCCTGCGTCAACAACGCAGTCAGCGCGATCGGAGCGTTCATCGGGGAGCACCTCGGCAGGACGCTGCGCGCCCTTGAACCGGGCCCGAGATTTTAAGTCAGCGCCGAAGCCGGCGCTGAGGGCTCAGAAAAGGACCCGGCTGCGGATGGTGCCGGGCACCTGCGCGAGCTTCTCGAGCGCCAGGTCGGACGAGGCCGCATCGATGTCGGTCACCACGTAGCCGACCTTCTCGTTGGTCTGCAGGTACTGGGAAGCGATGTTGATCTGGTTGTCCGAGAAGATCCTGTTGATCTCCGACAGCACGCCCGGCACGTTGTGGTGGATGTGCAGCAGCCGGTGCTTGCCCGGGTGCGCGGGCAACGCCACCTCGGGGAAGTTGACCGAGGAGATCGAGGTGCCGTTGTCGCTGTACTTGACCAGCTTCTCGGCCACCTCGCCGCCGATGTTGGCCTGCGCCTCCATCGTCGAGCCGCCGATGTGCGGCGTGAGGATCACGTTGTCCAGGCCGCGCAGCGGCGACTGGAACTCCTCGTTGTTGCTGCCCGGCTCGACCGGGAACACGTCGATCGCCGCGCCCCAGAGCTTGCCGCCCTTGATGCCTTCGGCCAGCGCGTCGATGTCGACCACCGTGCCGCGCGCCGCATTGATCAGGATGCCGCCCGGCTTCATGGCCGCGATCTCGGCCGGGCCGATCATCCATTTGGTGGACGGCAGCTCGGGCACGTGCAGGCTGACGATGTCGCTCTGGGCCAGCAGGTCGTGCAGCTTGGGCACCTGGCGCGCGTTGCCCAGCGGCAGCTTGCTCACCACGTCGTAGAAGGCCACGTGCATGCCCAGCCCCTCGGCCAGCACCGACAGCTGGGTGCCGATCGAGCCATAGCCCACGATGCCCAGCGTCTTGCCGCGGATCTCGTGCGACTGGGCGGCCGACTTCATCCAGCCGCCGCGGTGCACCAGCGCGTTCTTGGCGGGAATGCCGCGCAGCAGCAGGATGGCTTCGGCCAGCACCAGCTCGGCCACCGAGCGGGTGTTGGAATACGGCGCGTTGAACACCGCCACGCCACGCTCGCGCGCCGCATTGAGGTCGACCTGGTTGGTGCCGATGCAGAAGCAGCCGACCGCGACCAGCTTGGGCGCCGCCGACAGCACGTCGGCCGTGAGCTTGCTCTGCGAACGGATGCCGAGGAAATGGACGTCGGCCAGCTTGGCCTTGAGTTCCTCGCCCTGCAGCGCCTTGGGCAGGGTCTCGATCTGCGAGTAGCCGGCGGCCTTGAGAACCTCGATCGCCGAGGGATGCACACCTTCGAGCAGAAGGAACTTGATCTTGCTTTTGTCGAGGGAGGTCTTGCTCATGAGAGGTCGCGAAAGCCCTGCGATCCGCTCGCAAGACAGCGCTGAAAAGGAGGACGACGATGCTAGCATGGTGCAGCGCAGCAGAGCGTCCGGCGGCCCCCGGCCCGGGTGCCAAAAGGGTTTCCCCGCTTGGCGCGGCCGACACCCCCGTGCGACAAACATGACGCGGTTGTGTCACAGGCACGGCCTACGATCAAGCACGGTCTACCATTCGCGCTTCTTTCTGCTTTCAAAATCCCATCAGGAGTCTTCATGCGATTCAAAACGCTCGCCTTGGCCTCGGCGCTCGCGGCAACACTGTTCAACACGGCGCAAGCGCAGACCGAGATCCAGTGGTGGCACTCGATGACCGCGGTCAACAACGAGTGGGTCAACGACCTCGCCAAGCAGTTCAACGAAAGCCAGAAGGAATACAAGATCGTGCCGACCTTCAAGGGCACGTACGACGAATCGATGACCGCATCGATCGCCGCCTTCCGCGCCGGCAACGCGCCGCACATCCTGCAGGTGTTCGAGGTGGGCACCGCCACCATGCAGGCCAGCAAGGGCGCGGTCATCCCGGTGGGCAAGGTCATGAAGGACGCGGGCGAGAAGTTCGACCCGGCCGCCTACATCCCCGCCGTGGCCGGCTACTACACGGCCCCCAACGGCCAGATGCTGAGCTTCCCCTTCAACAGCTCGACCACCATCTTCTATTTCAACAAGGACGCCTTCAAGGCGGCCGGCCTGCCCACCGACAAGGCGCCCGCGACCTGGCCCGAAGTGGTGGCCGCGGCCGCCAAGCTCAAGGCCAGCGGCCACAAGTGCCCGTTCACCACCGCCTGGCAGAACTGGACCCAGGTCGAGAGCTTCTCGGCCTGGCACAACGTCGAGTTCGCCTCCAAGGCCAACGGCCTGCAGGGCCTGGACGCCCGCCTGAAGGTCGATTCGCCGCTGCATGTGCGCCACATCGAGAACCTGGCCAACATGGCCAAGCAGGGCCTGTTCGTCTACAAGGGCCGCGGCAACGTGCCCGAGGCCTCGTTCGTGTCGGGCGAGTGCGCGATGATCAACACCTCCTCGGGCTTCTACGGCAACGTGGCCAAGAACGCCAAGTTCGCCTACGGCCTGGCTCCGCTGCCCTACTACCCGGACGTGGCGGGCGCACCGCAGAACACCGTGATCGGCGGCGCCAGCCTGTGGGTCATGTCGGGCAAGAAGGCCGAGGAGTACAAGGGCGTGGCCAAGTTCTTCAGCTTCATCTCGACGCCTGAAGTGCAGTCCGCCAGCCACAAGCGCACCGGTTACCTGCCCGTCACCACCGCCTCGTACAAGCTGACCGAGGAATCGGGCTTCTACAAGCAGAACCCGGGCACCGACGTCGCTGTGACGCAGATGATCCGCAAGGTGACCGACAAGAGCCGCGGCATCCGCCTGGGCAACTATGTGCAGATCCGCGCCATCGAGGACGAAGAACTCGAACAGGTCTGGAACGGCAAGAAGACGGCCAAGGAGGCCCTGGACTCGATCGTCAAGCGCGGCAACGAGCAGCTCGAGCGCTTCCAGAAAGCCAACAAGGGCTGACGCCTTCCAGGCATTCGCCGCCCCCTCGCACCCCACCCTGCCCTCCCCGCCGAGCGGGAAGGGTTCCTTCCGGTGAGAGGGGGGCTTGCGCCACAGTAGACTCTGCCCGCCGCGCTTTCGAGCCCGGCGGGTTTTCTTTTATCCAGGGTCCCTATGGAAAAACGCGTTTTCTTTCGCTCCGGCTGGTTGCCGTGGCTGCTTCTGACACCCCAAATGGCGGTGATCCTGGTGTTCTTCTTCTGGCCTGCGGCGCAGGCCTTGCTGCAATCGCTGCAGCAGCAGGACCCCTTCGGCACGTCCATCGAGTTCGTCGGCTTCGACAACTTCAGGCAGCTGTTCAACGACCCGAGCTACGTCGAGTCCTTCAAGACCACCGCGCTGTTCTCGGTGCTGGTCGCCAGCATCGGCATCAGCCTGTCGCTGATGCTGGCGGTGTTCGCCGACCGCGTGGTGCGCGGCGGCACCTTCTACAAGACCATGCTGATCCTGCCCTACGCCGTGGCCCCCGCGGTCGCGGCCGTGCTGTGGGTGTTCATGTTCTCGCCCTCGCTGGGCGTGGTGGCCTATGCGCTGGGCAAGATCGGCATCGACTGGAACCACCTGCTCGATTCCGGCCACGCCATGACGCTGATCGTCATGGCCTCGGTCTGGAAGCAGATCTCCTACAACTTCCTGTTCTTCCTGGCCGGCCTGCAGTCGATCCCGAAGTCGCTGATCGAGGCCGCCGCCATCGACGGCGCGCGCCCGTGGCGCCGCTTCTGGACCGTGCAGTTCCCGCTGCTGTCGCCCACCACCTTCTTCCTGCTGGTGATCAATGTGGTCTACGCCTTCTTCGACACCTTCGCGATCGTCGATGCGGCCACCCAGGGCGGCCCGGGCAAGGACACCGCGATCCTGGTCTACAAGGTCTATTACGACGGCTTCAAGGCCATGGACCTCGGCGGTTCGGCGGCCCAGTCGGTGGTGCTGATGCTCATCGTCGTGGCGCTCACGGTCGTGCAATTCCGCTACGTCGAGAAAAAGGTTCAATACTGATATGGTCGAAAAACGCGGAACCCACGGGATCCTGGCGCACGTCGTCATGGTGCTCGGCGTGCTGATCGTCGCCTTCCCGCTCTACCTGGCCTTCGTGGCCTCCACCCACACGGCGCAGGAGATCGTGCAGGCGCCGATGCCGCTGCTGCCCGGCGGCCACATGTGGGACAGCTACAAGGCCGCGCTGTTCGGCCGCGAGACCAGCGCCGGCTCCAACGCGCCGGTGGCCCACATGATGTGGGTCAGCTTCGTCACTGCGATGGTGATCTCGGTCGGCAAGATCGCGATCTCGCTGCTGTCGGCCTTCGCGATCGTCTACTTCCGCTTCCCGTTCAAGAAGATCTGCTTCTGGGCCATCTTCGTGACGCTGATGCTGCCGGTGGAGGTGCGGATCCTGCCCACCTACAAGGTGCTGGCCGACCTGAACATGCTCAACACCTATGCGGGCCTCACCGTGCCGCTGATCGCGTCGGCCACGGCCACCTTCCTGTTCCGCCAGTTCTTCCTGACGGTGCCGGAGGAGCTGACCGAGGCCTCGCGCATGGACGGCGCGGGCCCGATGCGCTTCTTCTTCGACGTGCTGCTGCCCCTGTCGAAGACCTCGATCGCGGCGCTGTTCGTGATCCAGTTCATCTACGGCTGGAACCAGTACCTGTGGCCGCTGCTCGCGACCACCAGCGAGGACATGTACCCGGTGGTGGTGGGCATCAAGCGGATGATCGCCGGCGGCGACGGCCAGAACGAGTGGAACGTGGTGATGGCCACCGCCATCCTCGCGATGCTGCCGCCCGCGCTGGTCGTGGTGCTGATGCAGAAGTGGTTCGTCAAGGGTCTGGTCGACACAGAGAAGTGACCCCCCCCGATGCGGGCTCACTTCGTGTAGCCCGCCTCCCCCTCAAGGGGGCAACACCAGCGGCCTGGCAAAGCCAGATCCGCGGTGTTCCTGGAAAAAGAAATAGCGCCTCGTCGTCGAGGCAGAGATCGAGAAGAACATGGCTGCACTTTCCCTTCGCAACGTCATCAAGCGCTACGGCGTGGGCCCCAAGGCCAACCAGGTCATCCACGGCGTGAGCGCCGAGATCGCCGACCATGAATTCATCGTGATCGTCGGGCCTTCGGGCTGCGGCAAGTCCACGCTGCTGCGCATGGTCGCCGGCCTGGAAGAGGTCTCGGCCGGCGAGATCGCCATCGGCGGGCGCGTGGTGAACAACCTCGAACCGTCCGAACGCGACATCGCGATGGTGTTCCAGAACTACGCGCTCTACCCGCACATGACGGTGTTCGACAACATGGCCTATGGCCTGAAGATCGCCAAGGTGCCGGTGCCCGAGATCAAGACCCGCGTCGACAAGGCCGCGAAGATCCTCGAGTTGGGCCATCTGCTCGAGCGCAAGCCGCGCGAGCTGTCGGGCGGCCAGCGCCAGCGCGTGGCCATGGGCCGCGCGATCGTGCGCCAGCCGCAGGTCTTCCTGTTCGACGAGCCGCTGTCGAACCTGGACGCCAAGCTGCGCGCCCAGACCCGCATCGAGATCCAGAAGCTGCACCGCGAGCTGGGCATCACCTCGCTGTTCGTGACCCACGACCAGGTCGAGGCCATGACCCTGGCCCAGCGCATCATCGTGATGAACGGCGGCGTGATGGACCAGTTCGGCACGCCCGAAGAGGTCTACAACCGCCCCGCGACCACCTTCGTCGCCAGCTTCATCGGCTCGCCGCCGATGAACCTGCTCAAGCACGCGCCGGGCGTGCGCCCGGGCCAGATCCTCGGCGTGCGCCCCGAGCACCTGAAGCTGGACCAGACCGGCTGGACCGTGCAGGTCGAGCACGTCGAGCTGCTGGGCGCCGAGCGCCTGGTCTACGGCCGCATCGGCGAAGAGCAGATCATCATGCGCACCGACGCGGCCGACCATCCGCCGACCGCGGGCGACACGGTCCACATCTCGGCGCCGCAGGAAAGCCTGCACTGGTTCGACGCCGGCTCCGGCAAGAGAACCGTCTGACCATGGCGGCGCCCTGGCCCTACCCTCGCTGGGTCGCGCATCGCGGCGCCGGCAAGCTCGCGCCCGAGAACACGCTGGCGGCCTTCAGGCTCGGCGCTTCGCATGGCTACCGCATGTTCGAGTGCGACGCCAAGCTCAGCGCCGACGGCGTGCCCTTCCTGATGCACGACAGCACGCTGGAGCGCACCACCAGCGGCCGCGGCACCGGCGGTGACCGGCCATGGGCCGAGCTGTCGCAGCTCGACGCCGGCAGCTGGCATTCGCGCGCCTTCGCGGGCGAGCCGCTGGCCAGCCTGGAGAACGTGGCGCGCTACTGCGTGCACAACCGCCTGCTGCTGAACATCGAGATCAAGCCCACGCCCGGCGTCGAACGCCGCACCGGCGAGGTGGTGGCGCGCGATGCGGCGCGCCTGTGGGCCGGCGAGGCGATCCCGCCGCTGCTGACCTCCTTCAAGACCGAGGCGCTGGCCGGCGCGCGCGAGGCCGCGCCCTCGCTGCCGCGCGGCCTGCTGCTCGACACGCTGTGGGACGGCTGGCTGGCCGCGGCGCGCGATCTGGGCTGCGTGGCGATCGTCTGCAACCATGCGCTGTGGGACACCACCACCGTGGCCCTGGTCCACGAGGCCGGGATGCGGGCGCTGAGCTACACCGTCAACGACGAGTGGGCCGCCGAGCGGCTCATCGCGCTGGGCACCGACGGCATCATCACCGACCGCGTCGACCTGTTCAGCCCCGCGGGCTGAGCCCGGCGCCATCGCGGGCTCTGATAATGGCCCGATGAGATCCATTCCCCGCGGGCTGGCCGCCCTGCTGCTGCTGGCGGCCTTCGCCCTGACCGGTACCGCGGCCACCCCGCCGCCGGCCGCGGCTGCGGCCTCGTCTGCCAGCGACGGCGCACCGGCGCCCGAAGTCACGGTGCCCGCGCTGCGCGCCCGGCTCGACAAGATCCCCGAGGCGGTCGACACCGACGACGACGTCACGGCCCTGGTCGCGCAGACCCAGGACATCGTGGCCCAGGCCCAGCGCTTCGTGGCCTCGCGCGCCGGCCCGCTCGCCGACCTCAACGCCCGGCTGGGCGAACTGGGCACCGCCCCGCCCAAGGGCACGGCCGAGGACGCCGACATCACACGCCAGCGCGCCGCGCTGGAAAAGGAACGCAACGCGCTCGACGCCGACATCCGGCTCGCCCGGCTGGTCGCGGTGGACGCGCAGCAGCGCGGCAGCGACCTGCTGGCGCAGCGCCGCGCGCTGTTCGAGGCGCACCTGCTCGAACGCTCCAACTCGCCCCTGGCGGGCGCCTTCTGGCGCGACATCCGCAGCGCCTGGCCGACCGACCGCGACCGGCTGGTGGCGCTCGAGAAGGAAGTCCGCACCGGCGTCTCGAGCGCCCTGCACAGCCCCGAGCGCGGCGGCGTGATCGCCTCGCTGGTCGGCGCGCTGCTGCTGGCCCTGCTGGGCAGCTGGGCCGCCGAACACGGGCTCACCCGGCTCGCGGCCCGCAGCTTCCCGATGGGCCGGTTGCGGCGCTCGCTGCTGGCCGTGGCCATGGTGACGGCCACGGTGCTGATCGTGGCGCTGGCCGCGCAATGGGGCTGGCAGACGCTCGAGGACGCGGGCCAGTGGGGCCCGACCGCGCAGCGCCTGGGCGAATCGGTGGCCAATTTCGCCATCTTCGTCGGCTTCGTGATCGGCCTGGGCCGCGCCCTGCTGGCCAACGGCCGGCCCTCGTGGCGGCTGCCGCCGATGGCCGACGCCATGGCCGCGCGCATGGCGCCCTACCCCTGGCTGATCGCGGGCGTGACCACGCTGATCTGGCTCACGACCCAGATCAACACGCTGGTCGACGCCAGCCTGGCGGCCACGGTCGCGACCCATGTGGCCACGGCGCTGGCGCTGACCGCGCTGACGGTCGTCATGCTGATGCGCCTGCGCCTGCCCGAGGCCACCGTGGCGCCGGTCGCCGCCGCGGCGCCCGCGCCCGACGCGCTCAAGCCGGAAGAGGCCGCGGCACTGGCCGGCCGGCCGCTGTGGGTCGGGCTGGTGACCGGCGCGGTCGCGGTGGTGCTGATCGCGATCTGCGTGCTGGCGGCCTTCGGCTATGTGTCGCTGGCCAGCTTCCTCGCGAGCCAGCTGACCTGGACCGGCGTGGTGGGCGCCGCCGCCTACCTGCTGTTCAAGTTCACCGACGACCTGTTCATCGCGCTGCTGTCCTCGCGCAGCAACGCCGGCCAGCGGCTGCAGAAGAGCCTCAACGTCGCGCCGCAGACGCTCGACCAGGCGGCCATCGTGCTGTCGGCGGTGGGCCGGGTCGCGCTGTTCTTCTACCTGGTGATCGCGCTGCTGGCGCCGCTGGGCACCTCGCCGAGCGAGCTGTTCCAGCGCAGCGGCAAGGTCGGCTCCAGCCTCAAGGTCGGCCAGTTCGAACTGGTGCCGGGCGCGCTGTTCGGCGCGCTCGCGGTGCTGGTGATCGGATTCCTGGTGCTGCGCCTGTTCAAGCGCTGGCTGGACAACAGCTACCTGCCCAGCACCACGCTCGAACCGGGCATGCGCAGCTCGCTGACCACGCTGCTGGGCTATGTGGGCGGCATCCTGGTGATCGCCTCGGCCCTGTCGGCGCTGGGCATCGGCATCGAGCGCATCGCCTGGGTCGCGAGCGCGCTGTCGGTGGGCATCGGCTTCGGGCTGCAGGCCATCGTGCAGAACTTCATCTCGGGGCTGATCCTGCTGGCCGAGCGGCCGGTGAAGGTCGGCGACTGGGTGGTGCTGGGCACGGCCGAGGGCGACGTGCGCCGCATCAACGTGCGCGCCACCGAGATCCAGCTGGGCGACCGCTCGACGCTGATCGTGCCGAATTCCGAGTTCATCACCAAGACCGTGCGCAACATGACGCTGGCCAACGCCGAGGGCCGGGTGCTGATCCGCCTGCCGATGCCGCTGACCACCGATGCGCAGCAGGTGCGCACACTGATGCTCGCGGCCTGCAGCACGCACGAGGGCGTGCTGGCGACGCCCGCGCCCTCGCTCACGCTCGAGGGCATCGAGAACGGGCTGCTGATCTTCCAGGCCATCGCCTATGTGGCCAGCCCGCGGCTCGCGGGTGGCGTGCGCAGCGACCTGCTGTTCGTGATCCTCGACGAACTCAAGAAGGCCGGGCTGCCGATGGCCACGCCGACCACGCTGGTGATGTCCGCGCCCGAGCCTGCTGAGGCGGCGGCCGCCGTCGTGCCCGCCACGCCCGCTTCACCCATCCCCGGCACGCAGACCTGATGCGTTTCGGGGATTCATGCACCGTCCCTGTGCGTTCTAGCCTCTAGACTCGCCATTGCCGGCAGCGCATGGCGCGCGCCGGCCTGCTGCGTGCCGCCCCGGTCGTCCAGACCGAAGCGGCATCCAGACGCATCCACGCTTCTTCGGAGACCTTCAGTGAAAAACGCCTTGCTTCGCACCCCCTTCAGCGCCGTGGCCCTGGCCCTCGGCATGCTGGCCGCCGCGCCCGCCTTCGCCGCCGACACCAAGTCGGTGGCCGTGACCGCCATCGTCGAACATCCCGCGCTCGACGCCGTGCGCGACGGCGTCAAGGCCGAGCTCAAGGCCGCCGGCTACGAAGAAGGCAAGAACCTCAAGTTCAGCTACCAGAGCGCGCAGGGCAACGTGGGCACCGCGGCCCAGATCGCCCGCAAGTACGTGGGCGACGCGCCCGACGTGATCGTCGCCATCGCCACGCCCTCGGCCCAGGCCATGGTGGCCGCCACCAAGACCATCCCGGTCGTCTACTCGGCCATCACCGACCCGGTCGCGGCCAAGCTGGTGAAGAACTGGGACGCCACGGGCACCAACGTGACCGGCGTGTCCGACCTGTCGCCGCTGGAGAAGCACGTGGCCCTGATCAAGCAGGTGGTGCCCGCCGCCAAGCGCATCGGCGTGATCTACAGCCCCGGTGAAGCCAACTCGGTGGCCATCGTGGCCGCGCTCAAGAAGGCCGCGGCCGACGCCGGCATGACGGTGGTCGAAGCCGCCGCCGCGCGCACCGTCGACGTGCCGACCGCCGCCCAGAGCCTGGTGGGCAAGGCCGACGTGATCTACACGCCGACCGACAACAACGTGGTCTCGGCCTTCGAGGGCATCGTCAAGGTCGCGCAACAGGCCAAGCTGCCGGTGGTCGCGGCCGACACCGCCACCGTCGAGCGCGGCGCCGTGGCCGCCCTGGGCCTCAACTACAGCGACATCGGCCGCCAGACCGGCAAGATCGTGGTGCGCATCCTCAAGGGCGAGAAGCCCGGCACCATCGCCTCGCAGACCAGCACCAACTTCGAGCTGGTGGTGAACCCCGGCGCGGCCAAGCTGCAGGGCGTGACGCTGTCCGACGAGCTGCTCAAGACGGCCAAGGCCGTGAGCACCAAGTAAGCCAGCCCTGCGGGCCCGCTCGCCGCCGGGTGGCGGGGGCGGGCCTGTCCTCTTGCCTCGCAGGAAGCCCCCATGTCCCTCATCGCATCGCTGGGCGCCATCGAGATCGGTCTGATCTTCGGACTGGTCGCGCTGGGCGTCTTCATGTCGTTCCGCATCATCAATTTCCCCGACCTCACGGTCGACGGGAGCTTTCCGCTGGGCGCGGCCGTGGCCGCGACGCTGATCGTCGCCGGCTGGAACCCCGTGCCCGCCACCGTCGTGGCCTGCATCGCCGGTGCCGCCTCGGGCTGGCTCACCGCCTGGCTCAACGTCAAGCTCAAGATCATGCAGCTGCTCGCGAGCATCCTGGTGATGATCGCGCTGTACTCGATCAACCTGCGCGTGATGGGCAAGCCCAACGTCGCGCTGATCAGCGAACCCACCGTGTTCACCATGGTCGACTTCGGCGGCATGCCCGAGCAGTGGGCCAAGCCGCTGTTGCTGCTGCTGATCGTGATCGCGGCCAAGATCGTGGTCGACATCTTCTTCGCCTCCGAAGCCGGGCTCGCGATGCGCGCCACCGGCAGCAACGCACGCATGGCGCGCGCCCAGGGCATCTCGACCGACTTCCACACCATGGCGGGCCTGGCGATCTCCAATGCGCTGGTGGCGCTGGCGGGCGCGCTGTTCGCGCAGAGCCAGGGCACGGCCGACATCTCGATGGGCGTGGGCACGATCGTGATCGGCCTGGCCGCGGTGATCATCGGCGAGACCCTGCTGCCCGCGCGCAGCATGGTGATCACCACGCTGGCCTGCATCATCGGTGCGCTGCTCTACCGCTTCTTCATCGCGCTGGCGCTCAACACCGACTTCATGGGCCTGCAGGCGCAGGACCTGAACCTGGTGACCGCCGTGCTCGTGGCCTTCGCGCTGCTGGTGCCCGCCTACAAGCGCAAGCTGGGCGCGCTTTTCAAGGGGAAGAACTGATGCTGCGCGCCCAACAACTCGAGATCACCTTCAACGCGGGCACGCCGATCGAGAACCGCGTGCTGCGCGGGCTCGACCTGGAGATCCCCACCGGCCAGTTCGTCACCGTGATCGGCTCGAACGGCGCGGGCAAGTCGACCTTCCTCAATGCGGTGAGCGGCGACCTGATCGTCGACCAGGGCCGCATCGAGATCGACGGCAAGGACGTGACGCGGCTCAACGCCTGGCAGCGCTCGGGCATGGTGGCCCGCGTGTTCCAGGACCCGATGGCCGGCACCTGCGAGGCCCTGACCATCGAGGAGAACATGGCGCTGGCCTGGAAGCGCGGCGAGCGCCGCAGCTTCGGCTTCGCGCTCAACCGCGGCCTGCGCGAGCTGTTCCGCGAGAAGCTGGCGATCCTCAAGCTGGGGCTGGAGAACCGGCTGACCGACCGCATCGGCCTGCTCTCGGGCGGCCAGCGGCAGGCGGTGAGCCTGCTGATGGCCTCGCTGCGGCCCTCGCGCATCCTGCTGCTGGACGAGCACACGGCCGCGCTCGACCCCAAGACCGCGGCCTTCGTGCTCGAGCTCACGGCCAAGATCGTCGAAGGCAGCCAGCTGACCGCGATGATGGTCACCCACAGCATGCGCCAGGCGCTGGACTATGGTTCGCGCACCGTGATGCTGCACGAGGGCCAGGTGATCCTCGACGTGGCCGGTCCGCAGCGCGACGGGCTCGACGTGCCCGACCTGCTGCGCATGTTCGAGCAGACGCGCGGCGAAAAGCTCGACGACGACAAGCTGCTGCTGGCCTGATGGCGTCGGAAGCCGTGCGGCTGCGCGCGATGCGCGCCGACGACCTCGAGGCCGTGCTGGCGGTCCAGCTGGCCTGCTACGGCGCGGGCTTCGTGGAGGACGGCGCACTGATCGCCCGCCGGCTGGCGGCCGCGCCGCACACCGGCTGGGTGGCCGAACGGGCCGGCGCCGTGCGCGCCTACCTGGCCGCCTATCCCTCGATGCTGGGCAAGCTCACGCCGCTGCACGGCGAATTCGAGCCCGCGCCCGCGGCCGACGCGCTCTACCTGCACGACCTGGCGGTGCATCCGTCGGCGGCCGGGCTGGGCCTGGGGCCGTTGCTGGTGCGCCACGCCTGGGCCCACGCGGCGCAGGCGGGCTGGGCGCATTCGACGCTGGTGTCGGTGCAGGCTTCGGTCGGTTTCTGGGCGCGCCACGGCTATGCGCCGGCAGCGCCCGCGGGGGTCGCGCAGCAGGCCCGGCTCGCCACCTACCCGGGCGACGCGGTGTACATGGCGCGCCGGCTCGGCTGAGGGCGGCTCAGCGGCGCCAGCCGCGCAGCACCAGCCACTGGACCGTGCCGCACACCACCACCAGCGCGGCATAGGTGCTCATCCGGCCGTCGCGCCCGGACAGCACGAGCCCGGCCACCAGCACCCCCAGGCCGGCGGCAAAGGTGATCGCCCACTGCAGCCACCAGCGCGGCACGCCGGTGCGCGAGGCGCCCAGGAAACGCCCGATCGCCACCAGCACCAGCGCCAGAAAGGCCGCCGGCGCGGCGAAATTCAGCAGGTGATCGAGGGTGTTGAGCAGGTCCATCAGAGGGGAAACGAGCGCCAGGCGGCAAAAATCATGGCGGTCATAGGGAATGCCATTGACCCCCTGGCGGGACCCGGTCGGCCGCTGATTTTATAATCGCCGTCTATGTCAGTCTGGGCCCTTGGGTTGAACCACACGACCGCGCCGCTCGATCTGCGCGGTCGTTTCGCGTTCGCGGTCGATCAGCTGGCCCCCACGCTGCAGAGCCTGCGCAGTTCCTTCGCCTCCGGCCGGCACCCGGCCATCGAGGCCGCGATCATCTCCACCTGCAACCGCACCGAGATCTATTGCGCCGCCGACCACGCCGCGGTCGACCACGCGCTGGGCTGGCTGGCCGAGAGCGGCGGCGTGTCGCCGGCCCTGCTGCGCTCCCATGCCTACACGCTGAGCAACGACGCCGTGGCGCGCCATGCCTTCCGCGTGGCCAGCGGCCTCGATTCGATGGTGCTGGGCGAGGCCCAGATCCTGGGCCAGATGAAGGACGCGGTGCGCGCGGCCGAGAGCGTGGGCTCGCTGGGCAGCACGCTCAACCAATTGTTCCAGCGCTCCTTCGCCGTGGCCAAGGAAGTGCGCACCGCCACCGAGATCGGCGCCCATTCGATCAGCATGGCGGCCGCGGCCGTGCGGCTGGCCGGCCAGCTGTTCGAGGACCTGCGCCAGACCCGCGTGCTGTTCGTGGGCGCGGGCGAGATGATCGACCTGGCCGCGACCCATTTCGCGGCCAAGGAACCCAAGTCCATCACCATCGCCAACCGCACCATCGAGCGCGGCGAGAAGCTCGCCACCCGCTTCGGCGGCACCGCGATGCGGCTGGCCGACCTGCCGGCGCGGCTGGCCGACTTCGACATCGTGGTGAGCTGCACCGCCAGCACCCTGCCGCTGATCGGCCTGGGCGCGGTCGAGCGTGCGCTCAAGCAGCGCAAGCACCGCCCCATGTTCATGGTCGACCTGGCCGTGCCACGCGACATCGAGCCCGAAGTCAAGGCGCTGGAAGACGTCTACCTCTACACCGTGGACGACCTGGCCCAGGTGGTGCAGCAGGGCCAGGCCAGCCGCCAGGCCGCGGTGGCGCAGGCCGAAGTCATCATCGACGCCGGCGTGCAGAGCTTCATGCACTGGCTGGACCAGCGCGGCACCGTGCCGCTGATCCAGCAGCTCAACGCCCAGACCGACGAGTGGCGCGCGGCCGAGCTGGCCCGCGCCCGCAAGCTGCTGGCCAGGGGCGAATCGGTCGATGCGGTGCTGGAGGCGCTCTCGCGCGGCCTCACGCAGAAGATGCTGCACGGCGCCATGGCCGAGCTGCACGCGGGCGACGCTGCCGCGCGCGCGCAGACCGCGCAGGTGGTCTCGCGCCTGTTCCTGCGCGGCGACCCGCGCGGCCCCAAAGAGCGTTAGCGACGCTGGCTCGCTCCCGTCCGGTCCGCGCGATGAACGCGGGCCTCCGGACGCAGAAGACGCGAAGGTTTCGCAGAGAACGCAAAAGAAACCTTCAAGAAGCTCTTTCCTTTCGGCGTCTTCTGCGAAACCTTCGCCCCCTGCGTCCGGTTCCCGATCCCGCATCCATCCCCAGTCCCCGTGAAGCCCTTCCTCCGCCACCAACTCGAACGTTACGCGCAACGCCTCGGCGAACTCGACTTCCTGCTCTCGCGCGAAGACATCATGAGCGACATGGCGCAGTACCGCGTGATCTCCAGGGAGCACGCCGAGGTCACGCAGATCGCCGGCCGCTGGGCCCGCTACACGCAGCGCGAGGCCGACATCGCGGCCGCGCGCGAGATGCTCGCCGACCCCGACATGGCCGAGATGGCGCAGGAGGAGATCGCGGGCGGCGAGGCCGAGCTGCTGCAGCTCGAGGACGAACTGCAGCGCCTGCTGCTGCCCAAGGACCCCGACGACGCGCGCAACGCCTTCATGGAAATCCGCGCCGGCACCGGCGGCGACGAATCGGCGCTGTTCGCGGGCGACCTGCTGCGCATGTACACGCGCTACTGCGAGCGCGCCGGCTGGCGCTGCGAGATCGTGAGCGAGAGCCCGAGCGAACTGGGCGGCTTCAAGGAAGTGGTGCTGCGCATCGTGGGCGACGACGTGTTCGGCCAGCTGCGCTTCGAATCGGGCGGCCACCGCGTGCAGCGCGTGCCGGCCACCGAGACCCAGGGCCGGATCCACACCAGCGCCTGCACGGTGGCGGTGCTGGCCGAGCCCGACGAGACGGTGGCGGTGCAGATCAACCCGGCCGACCTGCGCATCGACACCTACCGCGCCAGCGGCGCCGGCGGCCAGCACATCAACAAGACCGACTCGGCGGTGCGCATCACGCACATCCCGACCGGCATCGTGGCCGAGTGCCAGGACGACCGCAGCCAGCACCGCAACAAGGCCAAGGCGCTGCAGGTGCTGTCGGCCCGGATCCAGGAGAAGGACCGCAGCGAGCGCGCCGCCAAGGACGCGGCGCTGCGCAAGGGCCTGGTCGGCAGCGGCGACCGCTCCGACCGCATCCGCACCTACAACTTCCCGCAGGGCCGGCTCACCGACCACCGGATCAACCTCACGCTCTACAAGCTGCTGCAGATCATGGAAGGCGACCTGGGCGACGTGCTGGCCGCGTTGCAGGCCGCGCGCGAGGCCGAGCAGCTGGCCGAGCTGGAATCGAGCCTGCCCGCATGACCGATCTGTCGCAGGCCCCTTCGACGCTGGCCCAGGCGCTGCGCGCCGCGGCCGCGCTGGGCGTGGACCGGCTCGACGCCCAACTGCTGCTGCTGCAGGTGCTGCAGCGCCCGGTGCACGAGCGCGCCTGGCTGCTGGCGCACGACGGCGATGCGCTGCCCGAGCCCGCATGGGCCGCCTTCGCGTCGCTGTGCGCCCGCCGTGCCGCGGGCGAACCCGCGGCCTACCTGCTGGGCGAGAAGGAATTCCACGGCCTGGCGCTGAAGGTCGATGCGCGCGTGCTGGTGCCGCGGCCCGACACCGAGACGCTGGTCGAATGGGCGCTCGAGGTCCTGCGCGAACGCAAGGCCCCCGCCGTGCTCGACCTCGGCACCGGCAGCGGCGCGATCGCGCTGGCCGTGCAGCAGGCGCGGCCCGACGCCCGCGTCGACGCGGTGGACGCCAGCGCCGACGCCCTGGCCGTCGCCAGCGAGAACGGCCGGCGGCTGGGCCTCGCGGTGCGCTTCGCCCAGGCCGACTGGCTGGCCGGCGCGGCCGCGGGCTACGACCTGATCGTGTCCAACCCGCCCTACATCGCGGCCGGCGACCCGCACCTGCCCGCGCTGGCGCACGAACCCGTGGCCGCGCTGGTGGCGGGCGCCGACGGCCTCGACGACCTGCGCCGCATCGTGCGCGACGCGCCCGGCCACCTCGCAGCCGGCGGCTGGCTGCTGCTCGAGCATGGCCACGACCAGGCCGAAGCCGTGCGTGCGCTGCTGGCGGCGCAGGGCTTCGAGGACGTGCAGCACCGCCACGACCTCGCCGGCATCGCGCGCTGCACCGGCGGGCGCCACGCCGGGCTTTGAATCCGCCGCGCGGCGCGAAAGCCGGCGCGGTGAAATAATCCGATCAGTCTATTTTCAGGAGTGCCCCCATGTCCGACGCCCAGCAACGCATCGACGACCTCGTCAAGACCAACGAACTCGTGCTCTTCATGAAGGGCAACGCCAGCTTCCCGATGTGCGGCTTCTCCGGCCGCGCGATCCAGATCCTCAAGGCCGTGGGCGTGGACACGCGCACCCTCAAGACGGTCAACGTGCTCGACGACCAGGAGATCCGCCAGGGCATCAAGGAATACAGCAACTGGCCGACCATCCCCCAGCTCTACGTCAAGGGCGAGTTCATCGGCGGCTCGGACATCCTGATGGAGATGTACGAATCGGGCGAGCTGCAGCAGGTCATCGGCGCCCCCGCCGCCTGAGCCCGCACCCGGCGGGCGCGTCGCGACGCCCGCACAGTCAGTAACATGAGGGTCTTCCGAGACCCCCATGACACTGACCCAAAGCCTGCTTCTCATCCTCGGGCTCATCGCGGCGAGCGCCTTCTTCTCGCTGGCCGAGATCACGCTCGCCGCCTCCCGCCGCCTTCGCCTGCGCCAGATGGCCGACGACGGCGACGCACGCGCCGACCGCGTGCTGCGCATCCAGGAACAGCCCGGGCCCTACTTCACGGTGGTCCAGATCGGCCTCAACGCGGTGGCGATCCTGGGCGGCGTGGTGGGCGAAGGCGCCTTCTCCCCCTTCTTCGCCGACCTGCTCGGCCGCTGGCTCAGCGCCGAAGCGGCCCAGGGCTGGGCCTTCGCGGCCTCGTTCTCGATCGTGATCGCGCTGTTCCTGGTCTTCGCCGACCTGTTCCCCAAGCGCCTGGGCATGAACGACCCCGAACAGCTGGCGGTACGCATGGTCGGCCCGATGAACGTGCTGATCACCACCTTCAAGCCGCTGGTGTGGTTCTTCACGCGCTGCACCGACCTGCTGTTCAAGCTCCTGGGCGTGCCGCTGCAGCGCGTCGACCAGATCACCTCGGCCGACATCCTGGCCATGACCGAGGCCGGCGCCCGCGCGGGCGTGCTGGCCGCGCGCGAGCAGCAGGTGATCGCCAACGTGTTCGAGCTCGACACCCGGCTGGTCGGCAGCGTGATGACCTCGCGCGACCGCATCGCCTGGTTCCAGAAGGACGACCCCGAGTCGGTGCTGCGCGCGCGCATCGTGGCCGAGCCCTTCTCCGCCTACCCGGTGTGCGACGGCGACATCGACCATGTGCTGGGCTATGTCGATGCCAAGGACATGTTCCAGCGCGTGCTGAGCGGCCAGCCGCTGGCGCTCGACCAGGGCGTGCCGCTGCACAAGGCGCTGGTGGTGCCCGACCGGCTCTCGCTGACCGAGGTGCTGGAGCAGTTCCGCCAGGCCCATGAGGACTTCGCGATCATCGTCAACGAGTACAGCCTGGTGGTGGGCGTGATCACGCTCAACGACGTGATGAGCACGGTGATGGGCGACCTGGTCGGCCCGCAGGAGGACGAAGAGCAGCAGATCGTGCGCCGCGACGAGAACTCCTGGCTGATCGACGGCGTGACGCCCGTGCAGGACGTGCAGCGCGCGCTCGACATCGACGTGCTGCCGCATGCCGACGAGTACGAGACGCTGGCCGGCTTCCTGATGGTGATGCTGCGCCGCGTGCCCAAGCGCACCGACAGCGTGGTCTGGGCCGGCTACACCTTCGAGGTGATGGACGTCGACAGCTACCGCATCGACCAGGTGATGGTGACGCGGGCCGCGCCGAAGACCTAATCGGCCGCGCGGTCCTTGAAGGTCCAGAGCCGCTGGTTGGCGAACACCGCGTCGGGGTACGGCGCGCGCCCGCGGCTGCCGTTGTAGCGGCCCAGCGTGAGGAACAGGTCGCCGCGCTCGCGGTCCAGGTAGTGGCGCAGGATCACGCAGCCGAAGCGCAGGTTGGTCTGCATGTGGAACAGCTTGGCCGGGTCGGCGTCGCCGATCACGCGGGTCCAGAAGGGCATGACCTGCATGTAGCCGCGCGCCCCGGCGCTCGAGACGGCGAACTTGCGGAAGTTGCTCTCGACCTGGATCAGGCCCAGTACCAGGCTCACGTCCAGCCCGGCGCGCTTGCTCTCGTACCAGGCGGTCTGCAGGAATTCCTTGCGCGAGGGCCAGTCGGCGATCTTCTTCTTGAGCCGCTCGCTCATGTCGCCGAGCCAGCGCAGGTAGGCCATGCGCGCCTCGGTGCTCGCGAACTCGGGGATCGGCGGCGCCTTGTTGTGGATGGCCGAACTCAGCGCGGTGCGCACCGAGTCGATCAGCGGCTCCTCGATCTGCGCGCCGGCCGAGGCGAGGCGCGGGCAGGCCAGCGCCAGCGCACCGGCCGCCGCGCCGCCGAGCAGCTGTCGGCGGGACGTGGCCGGCGCCAGGTTCATGCGGCCAGGCGGGACTGCAGGAAGCTCAGGGCCGCCGCGGCGGGCACCTTGGTCGCGGCGGTGTCGCGCCGGTGCTGGTACTCCAGCTCGCCTTCCTTGAGCCCGCGGTCCGAGATCACGATGCGGTGCGGCACGCCGATCAGTTCCCAGTCGGCGAACATCGCGCCCGGGCGCTCGCCGCGGTCGTCCAGCAGCACGTCGACGCCGGCCGCCAGCAGCTGCTCGTAGAGCGCATGGGCGGCGGTCTTGACCTCGGCGCTGCGGTCCATGCCGATCGGGCAGACCACCACGGTGAAGGGCGCGAGGGCGTCGGGCCAGATGATGCCGCGCTCGTCGTGGTTCTGCTCGATGGCCGCGGCCGGCAGCCGCGTGATGCCGATGCCGTAGCAGCCCATCTCGAGGAACTGCGGCTTGCCGCCTTCGTCGAGGAAGGTGGCGTTCATGTCCTTGCTGTACTTGGTGCCCAGCACGAACACATGGCCCACCTCGATGCCGCGCTCGATGGCCAGCACGCCCTTGCCGTCGGGCGAGGGGTCGCCCGCGAGCACGTTGCGCAGGTCGGCCACGATCTCGGGCTCGGGCAGGTCACGGCCCCAGTTGACGCCGGTCATGTGGAAATCGACCTCGTTGGCGCCGGTGATCCAGTCGGCCAGCACCGCGGCTTCGCGGTCGGCCACCAGCTTCACGGGCTTCTTGAGGTTCAGCGGCCCGAGGTAGCCGGGCTTGCAGCCGAAGTGCTCGTCGATCTCGGCCAGGGTCGCGAAGCGGAAGCCCTTGTCCAGGCCGGGCACCTTGCCGACCTTGATCTCGTTCATGTCGTGGTCGCCGCGCAGCAGCAGCAGCCAGACCTGCGAACCCTTGAGGTTGCCGGCCTCGTCGAGGATGTCGGTGCTCAGCACCAGCGACTTGATGGTCGTGGCGAGCGGCACGCCCAGCAGCTCGGCCACGTCGGCGCAGGTGCTCTTGCCGGGCGTGGGCGTCTTCTCGAGCGCCTTGGCGGCCGCGGGGCGCGGGCCGGCCGGCGCCAGGGCTTCGGCCTTTTCCATGTTGGCGGCGTAGCTGCTGTCGGGGCAGTAGACGATGGCGTCTTCGCCGGTGGCGGCGATCACCTGGAATTCCTCGCTCAGGTCGCCGCCGATGGCGCCGCTGTCGGCCGCCACGGCGCGGTAGCGCAGGCCGAAGCGGTCGAAGATGTTGCGGTAGGCCTGCGCCATGACCTGGTAGCTGGCCTTGGCGGCGTCGAGGTCGCGGTCGAAGCTGTAGGCGTCCTTCATGATGAATTCGCGCCCGCGCATCAGGCCGAAGCGCGGACGGCGCTCGTCACGGAACTTGGTCTGGATCTGGTAGAAATTCTTCGGCAGCTGCTTGTAGCTGCGGATTTCCTGGCGCGCGATGTCGGTGACCACTTCCTCGCTGGTGGGCTGGATCACGAAGTCGCGGTCGTGGCGGTCCTTGATGCGCAGCAGCTCGGGGCCCATCTTCTCGAAACGGCCGGTCTCCTGCCAGAACTCGGCCGGCTGCACCACCGGCATCGCCAGCTCGACGGCGCCGGCGCGGTTCATTTCCTCGCGCACGATGGCCTCGACCTTGCGGATCACGCGCAGCCCCATGGGCATGTAGGTGTAGATGCCCGTGCCGAGCTTCTTGATCATGCCGGCACGCATCATGAGCCGGTGGCTCGCGACTTCGGCGTCAGCGGGCGCTTCCTTCAGGGTGGAGACAAAGAAACGGGAAGCTTTCATCGGTCGTTCGCGCGCTCGGGAAGGGGGTTTGGGCCGCAGGGCCGGGGAACTGGTCGCTTGCCGAGTGCAACCCGGCAGGCATAATCAACGCAGTTCAAAAATTGGGGTTTGATTATGCTCGACCGGGACGGCTTCAGGCCCAACGTCGGCATCATCCTGCTCAACCAGAGAAACGAGGTTTTCTGGGGCAAACGCATCCGCACGCACTCCTGGCAGTTCCCGCAAGGCGGCATCGATCGTGGCGAAAGCCCCGAGCAGGCCATGTTCCGGGAATTGCATGAAGAGGTAGGGCTCCAGCCGGAGCATGTGAGGATCGTCGCCCGTACCCGTGACTGGTTGCGCTACGAGGTGCCGGATCGGTTCATCCGCCGTGACGCACGGGGCCATTACAAAGGCCAGAAGCAGATCTGGTATCTGCTGCAGTTGGTCGGGCACGACTGGGACCTCAACCTGCGTGCCACCGACCATCCGGAGTTCGATGCCTGGCGTTGGCACGACTACTGGGTCCCCCTCGACGTCGTCGTGGAGTTCAAGCGCGGCGTCTATGAAATGGCGCTGACCGAACTCGCACGCTACCTGCCCCGCCAGGATTTCCGCAACCGCTTCCTGCGCAGCAACGTGCGCGCCCGTGAATTCGAGCGCCCGTCGTCTGGTGCAGGCCAAGACCCTCCGTTCGACCTGCCCCCGGGCGCCACCTTCGACCCGGACCCCAATGCCACGCCTGCCAACGACCACCCTGCCCCGCGCAACCCCTTCCATGTCCCGCGCTAGCCGCGCCCTGCTGCTGGCCTGCCTGCTCGGCGGCGCGGGCGGTGGCGCCATCGGCCAGATCTTCCAGGGTCCCGACTGGAAGGAGAGCGACACCCCGCCGCCACCGGCCTTCGACCTGCACCGCCTGGTGCCCTTCGAAGTGCCCGCCTACATGACGCTCAAGTTCGGCGTCGACCCCGCCACCATCACGATCACCGGCGACGGCCTGGTGCGCTACGTCGCGGTGGGCACTAGCAAGTCGGGCAACGCGGTCAATGCCTTCTACGAGGGCGTGCGCTGCGCGACCGGCGAGGTGAAGAGCTATGCGCGCTCGAGCGGCGGCGCCTGGGAACTGGTCGCCAATCCGGAATGGAAGCCGATGGCGCTGGTGAACTCCAACTACACCCACGCGCTCGCGACCCAGGGCCTGTGCCGCAGCGGCGCGCCGCGCGCCAGCGTCGGCGAGATGATCCGCCGGCTCAAGAATCCGGTGCAGGAACTCGAGTAAGCCCTCGCGCCCGGCGCGCGTCAGCGGCCCATGAGCACCATGTTGTCGCGGTGCACCATCTCGGGCTCGGCCGCATAGCCCAGCAGGCGCTCGAACTCGGCCGAGGGCTTGCGGCACAGCGTGCGCGCCTCGGCGCTCGAATAGTTGGCCAGGCCGCGGGCGACCACCAGCCCCTGCGGATCGCGCACCGCGATCACGTCGCCGCGCGAGAACTCGCCCTCCACGCCCGTCATGCCGATCGGCAGCAGGCTCTTGCCTTCGTCGCGCAGCTTGGCGGCCGCGCCTGCGTCCACGGTGACGGCGCCGCGCAGCTGCAGATGGTCGGCCATCCAGCGCTTGCGCGCCTGGTGCTTGGCGGTCTGCGCGACCAGCAGGGTGCCGATCGCCTCGCCGCGCGCCAGGCGCAGCAGCGCATCGGGCTCGCGGCCCCAGGCGATCACGGTCGAGGCACCCGAACCGGCGGCCCGCTTGGCCGCCAGGATCTTGGTGATCATGCCGCCGCTGCCGATGGCCGAGCCCACGCCGCCGGCCATGGCCTCGAGCGCCAGGTCGCCGGCCAGGCCCTCGTGCACGAAGGTGGCGTCGGGGTTCTTGCGCGGGTCGGCGGTGTAGAGGCCCTTCTGGTCGGTGAGGATCACCAGCGCGTCGGCCTCGACCAGGTTGGCGACCAGCGCACCCAGCGTGTCGTTGTCGCCGAACTTGATCTCGTCGGTGACCACCGTGTCGTTCTCGTTGATCACCGGCACCACGCCCAGGCCCAGCAAGGTCAGCAGGGTCGAGCGCGCGTTCAGGTAGCGCTCGCGGTCGGCCAGGTCGGCGTGCGTGAGCAGCACCTGCGCGCTGCCGACGCCGTTCAGGCGCAGCTTGGTCTCGTAGATCTGCGCCAGGCCCATCTGGCCCACCGCGGCCGCGGCCTGCAGTTCGTTGATCTCGCGCGGGCGGGTGCGCCAGCCCAGGCGCTTCATGCCTTCGGCGATCGCGCCGCTGGAGACCATCACCACCTCGCGGCCGTCCTGCATCAGGCTGGCGAGCTGGCGGCACCATTCACCGATGGCCGCCTCGTCGAGCCCGCGGCCCTCGTTGGTGACCAGGCTCGAGCCCACCTTGACGACGATCCGGCGCGCATCGCGCAAGGCAGTGGAAGCGAAGGTGGAGCTCATGGTGCAGGCGAGGCGGAATCAGAAACTCGGACAACGAGGGGCGACCGCGGCCGCCCCGGGGAAACGCTCAGGCGAAGCGCGGATCGACGTCGACCGGCGGCTGCTCGGCCACCTGCTGCGCCTTGACGTGCTGGTAGATGGCTTTCACGAGCGGCTCGCAGCCGTCACGGGTGAGCGCAGAGATCTCGAACACCGGGCCCTTGAAACGCAGCCGCTTGACGAAGTCCTTGACGCGCGCCGCGCGCTCGTCGGACGCCACCATGTCGAGCTTGTTGAGCACCAGCCAGCGCGGCTTGTCGTAGAGGCCCGCATCGTACTTCTTGAGCTCGCCGACGATCGCCTTGGCCTGTGCCACGGGATCGACGCCTTCGTCGAAGGGCGCGAGGTCGACCACATGCAACAGCAGCCGGGTGCGCTGCAGGTGGCGCAGGAACAGGTGGCCCAGGCCGGCGCCTTCGGAGGCGCCTTCGATCAGGCCGGGCAGGTCGGCCACCACGAAGCTCTGCTCGGGGCCGACGCGCACCACGCCCAGGTTGGGGTGCAGCGTGGTGAAGGGATAGTCCGCGATGCGCGGGCGGGCATTGGAAATCGCGGAGATCAGCGTCGACTTGCCGGCGTTCGGCATGCCCAGCAGGCCCACGTCGGCCAGCACCTTGAGCTCGAGCTTGAGGCTCTTCTTGTCGCCCGGCCAGCCCGGCGTCTTCTGGCGCGGCGCGCGGTTGATCGCGCTCTTGAAGCGCATGTTGCCGAAGCCGCCGTCGCCGCCCTTGGCGATCGTGACCATCTCGCCCGGCACCAGCAGCTCGTACAGCACCTCGCCGGTCTCGGCGTCGGTGATGATGGTGCCGACCGGCATCTTCAGCACGATGTCGTCGCCGGCCGCGCCGAACATGTCGGAGCCCATGCCGTGCTGGCCGCGCTTGGCCTCGTGGCGGCGCGAATAGCGGAAGTCGACCAGCGTGTTGAGGTTGACGTCGGCCACGGCGAACACATGCCCGCCCCGTCCGCCGTCGCCGCCGTTGGGGCCGCCGAATTCCTTGTACTTCTCATGACGGAACGACACGCAGCCGTTGCCGCCATCGCCAGCGGCGATGTCGATGAAGGCTTCGTCGACGAACTTCATGGGATGTCCAGTTTACAAATGAAAAGCCCGGCTGGCGACGGTGCGCAGTGGCTGCGGCCAGCGGACGAAAAAATGAAGAAGCCCCGACAAGCGGGGCTTCGGGCCGATCGGGACGACGGTTGCTTAAGCAGCCGGCGTCACGTTGATCGTGTGCTTGTTCAGCGCGCCCTTGATGGCGAACGACACGTGGCCGTCGACCAGCGCGAACAGCGTGTGGTCCTTGCCCACGCCGACGTTGACGCCGGGGTGGAACTGGGTGCCGCGCTGACGCACGATGATCGAGCCTGCGCTGATCAGTTCACCGCCGAACGCTTTCACGCCCAGCATCTTGGGCTTGGAATCGCGCCCGTTTCGCGTGGAGCCGCCGCCTTTTTTCTGTGCCATGGTGCCTTCTCCTTAACCGGCGATCGCGCCGATTTGCAGTTCGGTGAACTGCTGGCGATGGCCTTGACGTTTCTGATAGTGCTTGCGACGGCGCATCTTGAAGATGTGCACTTTGTCGTGCTTGCCGTGCGAGAGCACAGTGACCGTGACGGATGCGCCGGACACCAGGGGCGTGCCGATCTTGATTTCTGCGCCGTTGCCGACTGCGAGAACCTGATCGATCACGATCTCCTGGCCTACGTCCGCAGCAATCTGTTCTACTTTAATTTTTTCGCCGGAAGCAACGCGATACTGCTTGCCGCCGGTTTTTATGACCGCGTACATGATGACCTCTTGATGAAGATGGCTCCGCGGCGAATTCCGCAGAGCCCAAGATTCTAGCACGGCCTCCTCCAGAGGGCCAGCGCGCCCCGGCAAGCCTTCCCGGCGCTCTCTATAATTTGGCTTCGCACCTGCGGCACGCGCCGCTCGTCCTTCACTTCAAGCAGCGCTCCGGCGCGTCATCGTGTTGCCCAGCCCCGCCGCAGACTCTTCCCCGACGACCTCCGTTCTGGCGCTGATCGCAGGCGACATGGTCGAAGTCGATCGCGTGATTGCACGCCGCCTCGATACCGGGGTGCCGCTGGTCAGCCACGTGTCGCAGTACATCATCTCCGCCGGCGGCAAGCGGCTGCGCCCGGCCCTGCTGCTGCTGATGGCCGGCGCGCTGGGCTACCGCGGCGAGCAGCGCTTCAACCTGGCGGCGGTGGTGGAGTTCATCCACACCGCGACCCTGCTGCACGACGACGTGGTCGACGAGTCCACGCTGCGGCGCGGCCGGCCGACCGCCAACGAATCCTTCGGCAACCCCGCCAGCGTGCTGGTCGGCGACTTCCTCTATTCGCGCGCCTTCCAGATGATGCTGGACGCCGACAACATGCGCGTGATGCAGATCCTGGCCGAGGCGACCAACATCATCGCCGAGGGCGAGGTGCTGCAGCTCATGAACATGCACGACGCCACGCTCGACGAGTCGGCCTACCTGCGCGTGATCCGCTCCAAGACCGCCAAGCTGTTCGAGGCCAGCACCCGACTGGCCGCGGTGCTGGCCGGCGCCGATGCCGCCACCGAGGAAGCCTGCGCCTCCTACGGCCAGGCGCTGGGCACCGCCTTCCAGGTCATCGACGACGTGCTGGACTACGAAGGCGATGCCAGCGAGACCGGCAAGAACGTCGGTGACGACCTGCGCGAAGGCAAGACCACGCTGCCGCTGATCCTCGCCATGCAACGCGCCGCGCCCGCGCAGAGCGCGCTGGTGCGCAACGCCATCGAGACCGGCGACACCACGCAGCTGCCCCACATCGTGGCCATCGTGCGCGAAACGGGTGCGCTCGAAGCCACCCGCGCGGCCGCCGCGGCCGAGGCGCAACGCGCAATCGATGCATTAAGTGGTTTTTCTGCGAATTCGCACGTCGAAGGTTTGCTACAATTAGCGGCTCAGTTGCTTGAGCGACGCGCCTAGACCCTCACGGAAGTGAGAACCCAGGACGACTTCTCATTTCTTGCAACCACCATCGGGGTGTAGCTTAGCCTGGTAGAGCGCTACGTTCGGGACGTAGAGGCCGGAGGTTCGAATCCTCTCACCCCGACCAGCCTTTTGAGGCTGTAATACACAATGCCGCGCCGTCATTCGACGGGCAGCCGTTTACAGTCCCAAGGCGATCAGCGATGATCGTGAAGCAATTTTTCACGCTTTTTACATCCGCTGATGGCCGCTGCAGATCCCATTGCCAAAGATAGCGCCTCCGTTGCCCTCCCGGGCCTCGCACGAGCGCTGATCTCCGCCGGCAAGCTGCCCGCCAGGACCGCCGAAGAAATCTACCAGCGCTCGCTCTCGGGGCGCTCCAGCTTCATCGCCGAGCTCACCGGCACCGGGGCCGTCTCCGCGGCCGATCTCGCACACACCTTGTCCAGCGCCTTCGGCGCCCCCCTGCTCGACCTCGACGCCATCGATCCGCAGCGCCTGCCCAAGGACCTGCTCGATGCGAAGCTGTGCCAGGCCTACCGGATCGTGGTGCTCAGCAAGCGCAACAACCGGCTGATCGTCGCCACGGCCGATCCCTCCGACCAGCAGGCCGTCGAGAAGATCAAGTTCGCCTCGCAGATGGGGGTCGACTGGGTCATCGCCGAGTACGACAAGCTATCGCGCATGGTCGAGCAGGCCGCGGTCACCGCGGCCGAGACCATCGACGGCATCGTCGGCGCCGAGTTCGAGTTCGACGAGGCCTCGATCGACTCGCCCAGCGAAAGCGCCGAACAG
This sequence comes from Variovorax sp. J2P1-31, assembly GCF_030317215.1. Taxonomy (NCBI): domain Bacteria; kingdom Pseudomonadati; phylum Pseudomonadota; class Betaproteobacteria; order Burkholderiales; family Comamonadaceae; genus Variovorax; species Variovorax sp. J2P1-31. The sequence continues at coordinate 603,605 of NZ_JASZYA010000002.1, read as the reverse complement.
GCGGTGGCCGAGGTCGAGGACGCGCCGGTGGTGCGCTTCCTGCACAAGATGCTGCTCGACGCCTTCGCGATGCGCGCCTCGGACATCCACTTCGAGCCCTACGAGCACCAGTACCGCGTGCGCTTTCGCATCGACGGCGAACTGCGCGAGATCGCGAGCCCGCCGCCGGTCATCAAGGACAAGCTGGCTTCGCGCATCAAGGTGATCTCCAAGCTCGACATCTCGGAAAAACGGGTGCCGCAGGACGGCAAGATGAAGCTCAAGATCGGCCCCGACCGGGTGATCGATTTCCGCGTGAGCACGCTGCCGACGCTGTTCGGCGAGAAGATCGTGATCCGGATCCTGGACCCGAGCAGCGCCAAGCTAGGCATCGATGCGCTGGGCTACGACGCGGTCGAGAAGGAGCGCCTGCTGACCGCCATCGGCCGGCCCTACGGCATGGTGCTGGTCACCGGCCCCACGGGCTCGGGCAAGACGGTCTCGCTCTACACCTGCCTCAACCTGCTCAACAAGCCCGGCGTGAACATCGCGACCGCGGAAGACCCGTCGGAAATCAACCTGCCGGGCGTGAACCAGGTCAACGTCAACGAGAAGGCCGGCCTGACCTTCGCCGCCGCGCTGCGCGCCTTCCTGCGGCAGGATCCCGACATCATCATGGTCGGCGAGATCCGCGACCTGGAAACCGCCGACATCTCGATCAAGGCCGCCCAGACCGGCCACCTGGTGCTCTCGACGCTGCACACCAACGATGCCCCCACCACGCTGACGCGCATGCGCAACATGGGCATCGCGCCCTTCAACATCGCGTCGAGCGTGATCCTGATCACGGCCCAGCGCCTCGCGCGCCGGCTGTGCACCGTGTGCCGCGAACCGTCGGAGGTGCCGCGCGAGGCGCTGCTCGACGCTGGCTTCAAGGACGCCGACATCGACGGCAGCTGGAAGCCCTACCGCGCCGTCGGCTGTTCGGCCTGCAACGGTGGCTACAAGGGACGGGTGGGCATCTACCAGGTCATGCCGGTGTCCGAGGAGATCCAGAAGATCATCCTGCGCGACGGCAGTGCGATGGAGATCGCCAGGCAATCCGAGGCCGAGGGCGTGCGTTCGCTGCGCCAGTCGGGCCTGAAGAAGGTGATGCAGGGACTGACCTCGCTCGAGGAAGTGCTCGCGGTCACGAACGAATAGCATTGTTGAGAAGCGGAACCCCCATGGCAACGGCAACATCCACCCCACGCGGACACAAGGAATTCGTGTACGAATGGGAAGGCAAGGATCGCAACGGCAAGCAGGTGCGGGGCGAGCTGCGCGCGGCCGGCACCAACCAGGTCCAGGCCGCGCTGCGGCGCCAGGGCGTGCTGCTGACCAAGGTGAAGAAGCGGCGCATGCGCTCGGGCAAGGCCATCAAGCCCAAGGACATCGCGATCTTCACGCGCCAGCTGGCGACCATGATGAAGGCCGGCGTGCCGCTGCTGCAGGCCTTCGACATCGTCGGGCGCGGCAACGCGAACGCCAGCGTGGCCAAGCTGCTCAACGACATCCGCAGCGACGTCGAGACCGGCACCTCGCTGTCGGCCGCCTTCCGCAAGTTCCCCAAGTACTTCGACAACCTCTACTGCAACCTGGTCGAAGCCGGTGAAGCGGCGGGCATCCTGGAGGAACTGCTGGACCGGCTCGCCACCTACATGGAGAAGACCGAGGCCATCAAGTCGAAGATCAAGTCGGCGCTGATGTACCCGATGTCGGTGGTGGTGGTCGCGTTCGTCGTGGTGGCCATCATCATGATCTTCGTGATCCCGGCCTTCAAGGAAGTGTTCAGTTCCTTCGGCGCCGACCTGCCGGCCCCGACGCTGATCGTGATGGGCATCAGCGAGGTCTTCGTCGCCTACTGGTGGCTGATCTTCGGCGTGATCGGCGGCGGCATCTACTTCTTCCTGCAGGCCTGGAAGCGCAACGAGAAGGTGCAGCGCGTGATGGACCGGCTGCTGCTGCGCCTGCCGATCTTCGGCACGCTGATCGACAAGTCCTGCGTCGCGCGCTGGACCCGCACGCTGGCGACCATGTTCGCGGCCGGCGTGCCGCTGGTCGAGGCACTCGACTCGGTGGGCGGCGCCTCGGGCAATTCGGTGTACGCCGATGCCACGGTCAAGATCCAGCAGGAGGTCTCGACCGGCACCAGCCTGACGACCGCCATGACCAATGCCAACGTGTTCCCCTCGATGGTGCTGCAGATGGCCGCCATCGGCGAGGAGTCCGGCTCGATCGACCACATGCTCGGCAAGGCCGCCGACTTCTACGAGGCCGAGGTCGACGACATGGTCGCGGGCCTGTCCAGCCTGATGGAACCCATCATCATCGTGTTTCTCGGCACGATCATCGGCGGCATCGTGGTCTCGATGTACCTGCCCATCTTCAAATTGGGCCAGGTCGTCTGATGTTCGTTTCGCAAGGTGTGGACGCCGCGTTGGCCGGCGTGCTCGGGCTGCTGATCGGCAGTTTTCTCAACGTGGTGATCTACCGCCTGCCCAAGATGCTCGAGCGGCAGTGGGTCTCGGATTGCGCCGGCCTCGACGGCAGCGAACCGGGCGCGGGCGAGCCCTTCAACCTGATGGTGCCGCGTTCGCGCTGCCAGCAGTGCGGCCACGAGATCCGCTGGTACGAGAACGTGCCGCTGCTGAGCTACGTCCTGCTGCTGCGTGGGCGTTGCTCCTCCTGCAAGACGCCGATCGGGCTGCGCTATCCGCTGGTCGAGCTCGCGACCGGCCTGCTCTTCGCCTGGTGCGTCTGGCGCGCGCCCGGCCAATGGGCGGCGCTGGCCTGGTGCGGCTTCTCGGCCGCGCTGCTGGCACTGGCGCTGATCGACTGGGACACCACGCTGCTGCCCGACGACATCACCCTCCCCCTGCTGTGGGCCGGGCTGCTGGCCTCGTTGCTGGGGCTGACCGGCGTGGCCTTGAACGCCGCCGTGCTGGGTGCCGCCGCCGGCTACCTCTCGCTGTGGAGCGTCTACTGGCTGTTCAAGCTCGCCACCGGCAAGGAAGGCATGGGCTACGGCGATTTCAAGCTCTTCGCGGCCTTCGGCGCCTGGTTCGGCTGGCAGGCGCTGGTGCCGATCGTGCTCATGGCCTCGGTGATCGGCGTGATCGTCGGCCTGGCGCTCAAGTTCAACAACGGGCTGCGCGAAGGCGGCTACGTGCCCTTCGGCCCCTTCCTCGCCGGCGCCGGCTTCACCGCCATGTTCTTCGGCCCCGACGCGATCCTGCGCGCGGTCGGCCTGGGTTGAGGCCATGCGCATCGGCCTGACCGGCGGCATCGGCAGCGGCAAGAGCACGGTCGCGGCCCTGCTGGTGCAGTGCGGCGCGGTGCTCGTCGACACCGATGCCATCGCGCGCGCCATCGCCCAGCCCGGCGGTGCCGCCATGCCCGCGATCGAGGCCGCCTTCGGCCCCGGGGTGCTCGCTGCCGACGGCGGCCTGGACCGCGCCCGCATGCGCGCGATCGTGTTCAGCGACACCGGCGCCCGGAAGCGGCTCGAAGCGATCCTGCACCCGCTGATCGCCCTCGAGACCGAGCGCCAGGCCGTGGCCGCCGCCGGCGCGCCGATCGTCTTCGACGTGCCGCTGCTGGTCGAATCGAAGCGCTGGCGCGGCATCGTGGACCGGGTGCTGGTGGTCGACGCGCGCGAAGCCACGCAGCTGCAGCGCGTGGTGGCGCGTTCCGGCTGGACGCCCGAGGCGGTGCAGGCCGTGATCGCGCAACAGGCGCCGCGCAGCGCACGGCGGGCCGCGGCCGACGCGGTGATCCACAACGACGGGCTCGATCTGCAGCAGCTGGCGCGGGAAGTGCAGCAGCTGTGGGCGCGCTGGATCGCCAAATGAAGCAAGAGGACACATCCGGCATGCCATGCGGCGGCTATGATCCCTCGACAGGAAACGATACACCCGCGTGATTCTTTACGAGTACCCCTTCAACGAGCGCATCCGGACCTACCTCCGGCTGGAGCATCTGTTCCGCCGGCTGGGCGAGCTGGTCCCCTCGGACTCCGCCCTCTCCCATCACTACGCCCTCGTCACGATCTTCGAGATCATGGACGTGGCTGCGCGCGCCGACCTCAAGGCCGACGTGCTGCGTGACCTCGACAAGCACAAGAACGTCTTCAACAGCTACCGCGGCAATCCGGCGATCTCGGAAGCGGTGCTCGACCAGGTGGTCGGCCAGCTCGAACGCAACTTCGCCACGCTCCACACCCTGCCCGGCAAGGCCGGCCAGGCGCTGACCGAGAACGAGTGGCTGATGAGCATCCGCAGCCGCGCCGGCATTCCCGGCGGCACCTGCGAGTTCGACCTGCCGGCCTACCATGCCTGGCAGAACCGGCCGGCACCGCTGCGCCGCGCGGACCTGGAGCGCTGGTCGGCGACGCTGTCGCCGCTGGCCGAAGCGATCTACCTGCTGCTCAAGCTGCTGCGCGATGCCGATGTGCCCTACAAGGTCATGGCGGCCGGCGGCCAGTTCCAGCAGAATCTGCCGCAGGGCCGGAGTTTCCAGTTGCTGCGCCTGCGCATCGACCCGCGGCTGGGCGTGATCCCCGAGATCAGCGGCAACCGCCTGATGGTCTCGGTGCGACTCATGCGCCATGAAGCCGACGATCGCCTGCATCCCAGCACCCAGGACACCCCTTTCGAATTGACGCTCTGCGCGTGAGCCGCGCGCGGACGAACCGGCCTGGACGCCCTCCGCGGGCGCCAGGCGCAGGAGAAACACGATGAGCACCCGAAGCACGCCCACCGGCGAACGCATCGTCCGCTGCCCCGGCTGCGGCGAAGACAGCATCTACGGCCCCAGCAACGCCTACCGCCCCTTCTGCAGCGCGCGCTGCAAGGGCGTGGACCTGGGCGCCTGGGCCAGCGAGGAATTCCGCGTGCCGACCGAGGCCCCGCCGGACGAAGCCTCCTTCGGCGATCCGCGCCTGCAGTGAGCTCGGGTGCCGCCTAGGCGGCGCGCTCTTCGCTGAGCCACTGCAGCACCGGCAGCGCGCCCGGCAGCACCGGGCTCACGTCCAGCGGCAGCTGCTGCCAGCGCATGGCCTGGCCTTCGCGCATCTCGAAGTCGCCGGACCACGCGCGCACCTTGCACCAGTGCAGCCGCACCAGCGCATGCGGGTAGTCGTGCTCGGTGACCTTCCAGACCTCGGCGCCCGCGATGGTGATGCCGAGCTCTTCTTCCAGCTCGCGGCGCAGCGCCTCTTCGACCGTCTCGCCGGCTTCGATCTTGCCGCCCGGGAACTCCCAGTAGCCGGCGTAGGGCTTGCCTTCGGGGCGCGTCGACAGCAGCAGGGCCTCGTCGGCGCCGATCAGGATGCCGACCGCGACCTCGGTGTGCTTGCGCCCGGTCATGCTCTTCCCGCGTAGTCGCGCGCGAACTGGTAGGCCACGCGGCCGCTGCGCGAGCCGCGCTCCAGCGCCCAGACCAGCGCCTCGGGGCGTGCGGCCTCGATCGCCGCCGCGTCGACACCGAAGGACGACAGCCACTGCGCCGTGATCGCCAGGTATTCGCTCTGGCTGAAGGGGTAGAAGCTGACCCAGAGGCCGAAGCGCTCCGACAGCGAGATCTTCTCCTCGATCACCTCGCCGGGATGGACTTCGCCGTCCTCGGTGTGGGTGTAGCTCAGGTTGTCCTTCATGTACTCGGGCAGCAGATGGCGCCGGTTGCTGGTCGCGTAGATCAGCACGTTGGGCGTCGAGGCGGCCACCGAGCCGTCGAGGATGGACTTGAGCGCCTTGTAGCCGGGCTCGCCCTCGTCGAAGCTCAGGTCGTCGCTGAAGACGATGAACTTCTCGGGCCGGTTCGCCACCACCTCGACGATGTCGGGCAGGTCGGTCAGCTCGGCCTTGTCGACCTCGATCAGGCGCAGGCCCTGCGGTGCATAGGCCTGCAGGCAGGCGCGGATCAGCGAGGACTTGCCGGTGCCGCGGGCGCCGGTCAGCAGCACGTTGTTGGCCGGCTTGCCCTCGACGAACTGGCGCGTGTTGCGCTCGATCTTCTCCTTCTGGACGTCGATCTCCTTGAGCGCGTCGAGCGGCATCTTGGCCACATGGCGCACCGGCTCCAGCACGCCATGGCCCGTGCTGCGGCGGCGGTAGCGCCAGGCGATCGCGGCGTCCCAGTCGGCGGGCGCCTGCAGCGGCTGCGGGAGGATCGATTCGATGCGGGCGATCAGGTGCTCGGCGCGCTCGATCAGCTTGTCAAACTTGTCGTTCATGGTTCTGTCGGCAGAGGGGCAGGAAGACGGAGCGACGCGCCCCGCGCGCCGCCCACGGCGGATCAGGACCGGTAGTCGGCGTTGATCGAGACGTAGTCGTGGCTCAGGTCGCAGGTCCAGACCGTGTCGACGGCCGTGCCGCGGCCCAGGCCGATGCGCACCGTGATCTCGCTTTGCTTCATCACGCGCTGGCCGTCCTCTTCGCGGTAGGCCGGGTTGCGGCCGCCCTTGACCGCCACGTGCACCTCGTCGAGGTAGAGGTCGATGCCGGTCTGCTCGAGGTCGTCGATGCCCGCGTAGCCCACGGCCGCCAGGATGCGCCCGAGGTTCGGGTCGCTGGCGAAGAAGGCCGTCTTGACCAGCGGCGAGTGCGCCACGGCATAGGCCACCTGCCGGCATTCCGCGCTGTCGCGGCCGCCTTCGACGCGGATCTCGATGAACTTGGTCGCGCCCTCGCCGTCGCGCACGATGGCCTGGGCCAGCAGCCGCGCCACTTCCTGCATCGCGGCGAACAGCGCCCGGCCGTCGGCCGAGTCGAGCGAATCGATGCGCGCGTGCGCGGCCTTCTGCGTGGCGATCACGACGAAGGAATCGTTGGTCGAGGTGTCGCCGTCGATGGTCACGCGGTTGAAGGAGGCGTCGGCCAGGGCCTTGGCCAGCGGCTGGATCAGCGCCGGGTCGATCTGCGCGTCGGTCGCCATGAAGCCGAGCATGGTCGCCATGTTCGGCCGGATCATGCCCGCGCCCTTGCTGATGCCGGTCACGGTCACGGTCGCGCCGCCGATCTGCACCTGGCGGCTGAAGGCCTTGGGCACGGTGTCGGTGGTCATGATGCCTTCGGCCGCGCGCGCCCAATGGTCGGGCGAGGCGTCGGCGATCGCGGCGGGCAGGCCGGCCTCGATGCGGTCGACCGGCAGCGGCTCCATGATCACGCCGGTCGAGAAGGGCAGGATCTGCTCGGGGGCGATGTTCAGTTCGCGGGCCAGCGCCACGCAGCTCTGGTGCGTGCGCGCCAGGCCGTCCTGGCCGGTGCCGGCGTTGGCGTTGCCGGTGTTGATCAGCATCGCGCGGATGCCATAGTTCTTCGCCAGGTGCTCGCGGCAGACCTGGACCGGCGCGGCGCAGAAGCGGTTCTGGGTGAACACGCCGGCCACGGCCGCGCCTTCGTCGATCAGCACGACCGTCAGGTCCTTGCGGTTCGCCTTGCGCACGCCGGCTTCGGCCACGCCGATGCGCACGCCAGGCACCGCATGCAGCATGGCCGGATTGGGAGGGGTGAGGTTCACGGGCATGGCATCGTCTTCAAAAAAGGGAACAACAGGAGCGGATCAGGTCAGCTTGCCGTGGCACTGCTTGAACTTCTTGCCGCTGCCACAGGGGCAGGGGTCGTTGCGGCCGACGCGCGCGAAGGCCGCGGCTTCGGCGCTCAGGCCCCCACCCGCTGCGGCCGCCGCGGCCGCACGGCGCGTGCTCTCCTCGTCGACCCGCACCTCGACCTCGCCCGTTTCGGTGGGCGCGGTGTAGGTGATGTTCGAGATCGCCTCGGCGCGGCTCTCCATCGTCTCTGCGGCCTCTTCGAGCTGTTCGCCCGACTGCACACGCACCGTCATCAGCTGGCGCGTGACGGCGTTCTTGACCGAGTCGAGCAGCTGGCCGAAGAGTTCGAAGGCTTCGCGCTTGTATTCCTGCTTGGGCTGCTTCTGCGCATAGCCGCGCAGGTGGATGCCCTGGCGCAGGTAGTCGAGCGAGGCCAGGTGTTCGCGCCAGTGGGTGTCGATGCTCTGCAGCAGCACCATGCGTTCGAACTGGGTGAAGTTCTCCTGGCCGATCAACGCCAGCTTGGCGTCGAAGGCGGCATTGGCGGCCGCGACCACCTTCTCGACGATGTCCTCGTCGGTGATGGCCGAAGCCGCCTCGACGTCGGCCTTCAGCGGGATCTCGAGCGCCCAGTCGTTGGCCAGCGTCTTCTCGAGCGCGCCCAGCGTCCATTGCTCCTCGACCGATTCGGCCGGCACGTGCTGGCGCGTGAGGTCGGTGAAGCAGCCTTCGCGCAGCGCCGTGATCTGCGCATTGAGGTCGGTGGCGTCCAGGATGTCGTTGCGCTGCTGGTAGATCACCTTGCGCTGGTCGTTCGACACGTCGTCGTACTCGAGCAGCTGCTTGCGCACGTCGAAGTTGCGCGCCTCGACCTTGCGCTGCGCGCTTTCGATGCTGCGCGTGACGATGCCGGCTTCGATCGCTTCGCCGTCGGGCATCTTGAGCCGGTCCATGATGGACTTCACGCGGTCGCCCGCGAAGATGCGCATCAGCGGGTCGTCCAGGCTCAGGTAGAAGCGCGAGGAGCCCGGGTCGCCCTGGCGGCCCGAGCGGCCGCGCAGCTGGTTGTCGATGCGGCGCGATTCGTGGCGTTCGGTGGCGATGATGCGCAGGCCGCCCAGGGCCTTCACGGCCTCGTGGTCACGAGCCCATTCGGCGCGCAGCGTGGCGATCTCGGCCTGCTTGCCGGCCTCGTCCAGGCCTTCGTCGGCCTCCACGGCCTCGATCATCTTCTCGACGTTGCCGCCCAGCACGATGTCGGTGCCGCGGCCCGCCATGTTGGTGGCGATGGTGATCATCTTGGCGCGACCGGCCTGCGCCACGATGTCGGCTTCACGGGCGTGCTGCTTGGCGTTGAGCACCTGGTGCGGCAGGCCGGCCTTGTTGAGCAGCTCGTCGATGATTTCCGAGTTCTCGATCGACGAGGTGCCGACCAGCACCGGCTGGCCGCGCTCGTAGCATTCGCGGATGTCCTGGATCGCCGCCTCGTACTTCTCGCGCGTGGTCTTGTAGACGCGGTCGAGCTGGTCCTCGCGCTTGCTGATGCGGTTGGGCGGGATGATCATGGTCTCCAGACCGTAGATCTCCTGGAACTCGTAGGCTTCGGTGTCGGCCGTGCCGGTCATGCCCGAGAGCTTGTTGTAGAGGCGGAAGTAGTTCTGGAAGGTGATCGAGGCCAGCGTCTGGTTCTCGGCCTGGATCTCCACGCCTTCCTTGGCTTCGACGGCCTGGTGCAGGCCGTCGCTCCAGCGGCGCCCGCTCATCAGGCGGCCGGTGAACTCGTCGACGATCACGACCTCGCCCTGCTGCACCACGTAGTGCTGGTCGCGGTGGTACAGATGCCGGGCGCGCAGCGCGGCATTCAGGTGGTGCATCAGCGTGATGTTGGCCGGGTCGTAGAGCGAGGCGCCTTCGGGCAGCAGCTTGAACTCCGACAGCACCTGTTCGGCCTTCTCGTGGCCGGCCTCGGTCAGGAAGACCTGGTGGGTCTTCTCGTCGACCGTGAAGTCGCCGGGCTTGGTCACGCCCTCGCCGGTGCGCGGGTCTTCCTCGCCCTCCTGCTTGACCAGCAGCGGCACCACCTTGTTGATCGCCAGGTAGGTGTCGGTGTGGTCCTCGGCCTGGCCGCTGATGATCAGCGGCGTGCGGGCCTCGTCGATCAGGATCGAGTCCACCTCGTCGACGATCGCGTAGTTGAGCTGGCGCTGCACGCGGTCCTGCGCCTCGTAGACCATGTTGTCGCGCAGGTAGTCGAAGCCGTACTCGTTGTTGGTGCCGTAGGTGATGTCGGCGGCGTAGGCGGCCTGCTTCTCCTCGCGCGGCATGTTGGGCAGGTTGATGCCCACGGTCAGGCCGAGGAAGTTGTAGAGCCGGGCCATCCATTGCGCGTCGCGGTTGGCCAGGTAGTCGTTCACCGTCACCACGTGCACGCCCTTGCCGGACAGCGCGTTCAGGTACACCGGCAGCGTCGCGGTCAGGGTCTTGCCCTCGCCGGTGCGCATCTCGGAGATCTTGCCGTTGTGCAGGGCCATGCCGCCGAGCAGCTGCACGTCGAAGTGCCGCATCTTCATCGCGCGCTTGGAGCCTTCGCGCACCGTGGCGAAGGCCTCGGGCAGCAGGTCGTCCAGCGACTCGCCCTTGGCGATGCGCTCCTTGAACTCCTGCGTCTTGGCGCGCAGCGCATCGTCGCTGAGCTTCTCGAACTGGGGCTCGAGGCCGTTGATGCGCTCGACGGTCTTGCGGTACTGCTTGAGCAACCGGTCGTTGCGACTGCCGAAGATTTGGGTCAGGAAGTTGGTGGCCATGTGTGAAGGATCGATCGGGCGCTCGAAGCTTCGGACGCTGCGACGAAATCCCTAAGATAGGGTGAATGCACTTGGGCACGCTTTGCCTGAAAGCAAGCGGTCCATCCCGGCGCCTGTGCCGGCAAACCGGGCATTTTAGCCACTAGGTCCACCCTCGCTCATGTCAATACACCGCCGCTTCAAGCCCCAGACCGTGTTGGAGGCCACCGATGCCTCGCCGACCCTGGCCGGATTGGTCGCGCGGGCCCGCGATGCGAGCGAACGCCTCAAGGCCGTCGAGACGCTGATTCCGGCCGAGATGCGGGCCGCGGTGAAGGCCGGCCCCGCCGAGGAGGACGTCTGGTGCCTGCTGGTGCAGGGCAGCGCCGCGGCGGCCAAGCTGCGCCAGCTGACGCCGGCGCTCGTGACCCGGCTCAATGCCAAGGGCTGGAACGTCTCGAGCATCCGGATCAAGGTCCAGGCCCGGCACTGAGCGCGGCGGGCCGGACAAGAAAAAACCCCTCGGGACGGATGTCCCCAGGGGTTTCGTTCGTTCCGGGATGGTCCCGGATTCAAAGTGGTGCCGCTTGTCGGAATCGAACTGACGACCTACCGCTTACAAGGCGGTTGCTCTACCAACTGAGCTAAAGCGGCGCGGACAGGATTCTACCGGCGCGGATGCGCCCTACTTGATGCGCTTGAGCGAAGGCTTGGCGCCACCGCCCGCGGGCGGCTTGGGCGGCTCCGGATCGGCCGGCGCATGGCCCGCGTCGGCGGACGATTCGTCCGAGCCTTCGACCGCGACCAGGTGCACCACCTTGCTCGCGTCACCCTCGTTGCCGCGCGACGCATCGCGCAGCGGCATGCGGGTCGGCGGCGCCGAGGGCTCGTCGCCCTCTTCGCCCGACGCGGAAGCCGGCGCGGGCGCGGGAAAGGCCATGCCCTGGCCGTTCTCGCGTGCGTAGATCGCGATCACGCGGCCGATCGGCACGACGATCTCGCGCGCGGTGCCCGCGAAGCGCGCCTTGAACTCGATGAAGTCGTTGCCCAGCTTGAGCGAACTGGTCGCGTCGAAGCTGACGTTGAGCACGATCTCGCCGTTCTTCACGTACTCGCGCGGCACCTGCACGGTGTCGTCGACCAGCACCGCCACATAGGGCGTGAACCCGTTGTCGGTGCACCATTCGTACAGGGCACGGATCAGGTACGGGCGGGTGGAAGTCGAATCGAGTGCGTTGATCATGTGAGTGGATAGGTGCGCCGCCAAACTGCAGCTCGGAAGCCCCCCGGGTATGGCGTGAGACACCGAGGAACCGGCTCTGCCGGGCCGCAGGTGTCGCCCCCCCCGGAAGGGGGAAGGCGCACGCGACACGAAGTGCGCGCAGCCCTCGGGGGCGAGTCTTACTTCCGCATGACCTTTTCGGACGGCGTCAGCGCTTCGATGTAGGCCGGGCGCGAGAAGATGCGTTCGGCGTACTTGAGCAGCGGGGCCGCGTTCTTGCTGAGGTCGATGCCGTAGTAGTCGAGGCGCCACAGCAGCGGTGCGATCGCCACGTCGAGCATCGAGAAGTTGTCGCCCAGCATGTACTTGTTCTTCAGGAACACCGGTGCGAGCTGGGTCAGGCGGTCACGGATGTGCGCACGCGCCTTCTCCAGTGCCTTGTCGTTGCCCTTGGCGGCGCGGTTCTCCAGCGCCGCCACGTGCACGAACAGCTCCTTCTCGAAGTTGAGCAGGAACAGGCGCACGCGCGCGCGGTCGACCGGGTCGCCGGGCATCAGCTGCGGATGCGGGAAGCGCTCGTCGATGTACTCGTTGATGATGTTCGACTCGTACAGGATCAGGTCGCGCTCGACCAGGATCGGGACCTGGCCGTAGGGGTTCATCACGCTGATGTCTTCGGGCTTGTTGTAGAGATCGACGTCGCGGATCTCGAAGTCCATCCCCTTCTCGAACAGCACGAAGCGGCAGCGGTGGGAAAAGGGGCAGGTCGTACCTGAATACAGAACCATCATGGCGAGAGACTCCTAAAAATCAAAAAGAGTGGGTCGCGTTGGCAACCCACTCTGCGGGACCGGCCGCCCTGCGGCGGCATCGATCGGCATTGGACGGCTTACTTGACGTCTTTCCAGTACGAGGCGTTGAGGCGCCAGACGAAGACCAGCGTCATCACGAGGAACAGCAGCACCCAGACACCGATGCGCACACGGGTGTTCTGGGCCGGTTCGGCCATCCATTGCAGGTAGTTGACGAGATCGCCCACGGCCTGGTCGTATTGCAGCGGGGTCAGCGTGCCCGGGCGGGTCTGTTCCCAGCCCTTGAAGACTTCGACCTCGTGGCCGTGCGACTCGATCTTGGTGTAGACCGGACGGCGGTCGCCCTGCAGTTCCCACAGCGCGTGCGGCATGCCGACGCTCGGGAACGCGAGGTTGTTCCAGCCCGTGGCCTTGGTGTCGTCGCGGTAGTAGGTGCGCAGGTAGGTGTAGAGGTAGTCGGCACCGGTGCCGCCATGGCCGGCGCGCGAGCGCGCCACCAGCGTCAGGTCGGGCGGGTTCGCGCCGAACCATTCCTTGGCCTGGTGCGGATCGATGTTCGCCTTCATGACTTCACCGACCTTGTCGGTGGTGAACAGCAGGTTGTCCTTGATCTGCTGCTCGGTGATGCCGATGTCCCGCAGGCGGTTGTAGCGCATGAACGCCGCCGAGTGGCAGCCCAGGCAGTAGTTGACGAACAGCTTGGCGCCGTTCTGCAGCGACGCCAGGTCGTTGGTCTTGTTGGGCGCCTTGTCCCAGGCGATACCGCCTTCGGCGGCCTGGGCACCCGTGACGATGCCGAGGGCGGCGATCAGCGTGAGGATCAGTTTCTTCATTCTTCTTCTCTTGGCTCAGTGCGCATGGAAGGTGACGCGGTCCGGCACCTGCTTGAACGTACCCACACGGCTCCACCACGGCATCAGCAGGAAGAAGCCGAAGTAGAACAGGCTGCCGACCTGCGACACGCGCTCGCCCAGCGGCGACGGCGGTTGCACGCCCAGGTAGCCGAGCACCAGGAAGTTGATCACGAACACGCCGTAGAGGTACTTGTTCCAGCTCGGGCGGTAGCGGATCGACTTGACCGGGCTGTTGTCCAGCCAGGGCAGGAAGAACAGGATGATGACGGCACCGCCCATCACGACCACGCCCCAGAACTTGGCGTCGATCGAGAGCATCAGCGCGGCCACGACGACTGCGGCGATCACGAACGCACCCTTGACGATGGCCGGCACGCGGGTCTTCCAGACGCCGAACACCGCGGCGCCCACGACGCAGGCGATCAGCGCATACATCATCTCGCTGGTGATGGCACGCAGCATCGAATAGAAGGGCGTGAAGTACCAGACCGGCGCGATGTGGTTGGGCGTCTTGAGCGAGTCGGCCGGGATGAAGTTGTTGTACTCCAGGAAGTAGCCGCCGGCTTCGGGCGCGAAGAAGATCACGGCCGAGAAGATCGTCAGGAAGATCACGACGCCGAAGATGTCGTGCACCGAGTAGTACGGGTGCGACGGGATGCCGTCGACCGGGTGGCCGTCGGGACCGAGGTTGGCCTTGATCTCGATGCCGTCGGGGTTGTTCGAGCCGACTTCGTGCAGCGCGATCAGGTGCGCCACGACCAGGCCCAGCAGCACCAGCGGCACGGCGATCACGTGGAAGCTGAAGAAGCGGTTCAGCGTGGCGTCGCTCACCACGTAGTCGCCGCGGATCAGCAGCGCGAGGTCAGGACCGACGAAGGGGATCGCGGCGAACAGGTTCACGATCACCTGGGCGCCCCAGTAGGACATCTGGCCCCAGGGCAGCAGGTAGCCCATGAAGGCCTCGGCCATCAGGCACAGGAAGATCGCGCAGCCGAAGATCCAGATCAGCTCGCGCGGCTTGCGGTAGCTGCCGTAGATCAGGCCGCGGAACATGTGCAGGTAGACCACCACGAAGAAGGCCGAGGCCCCCGTGGAGTGCATGTAGCGGATCAGCCAGCCCCAGGGCACGTCGCGCATGATGTACTCGACCGAGGCGAACGCGAGGTTGGCGTCGGGCTTGTAGTGCATCACCAGGAAGATGCCGGTCACGATCTGGATCACGAGGACCAGCATCGCGAGCGAGCCGAAGATGTACCACCAGTTGAAGTTCTTCGGTGCGTAGTACTTGCCCCACTGGTCGTTCCACAGCTTGGTCAGCGGGAAGCGGTTGTCGACCCAGTTCAGCAGCTTTTCGCCGGCCGGGGCATTGGGGGAGATTTCGTGGAATTCAGCCATATTCTTCTTCTGCCTCAGGCTTTCTTGTCTTCGCCGATCAGCAGGCGCGTGTCCGAGAGGTACATGTGCGGCGGGACCGGGAGGTTGTCGGGCGCGGGCTTGTTCTTGTAGACGCGGCCGGCCAGGTCGAAGGTCGAGCCGTGGCAGGGGCACAGGAAGCCGCCTTCCCAGTTGTCGGGCAGCGAAGGCTGCGGACCGGCCTGCAGCCGGTCGATGGGCGAGCAGCCCAGGTGCGTGCAGATGCCGACCACCACCAGCACTTCGGGCTTGATGGAGCGGCCTTCGTTGCGCGCGTACTCGGGCGTGAATTCGGCCGGGTTGCGGGCCGACTTCGGATCGGCCAGCTGGCTGTCGAGCTTGGGCAGCTCAGCGATCTGCTGCGGCGTGCGCTTGAGGATCCACACGGGCTTGCCGCGCCATTCGACGGTGATCTTCTCGCCGGGCTGCATCGCGCTGATGTCCACTTCGACCGGCGCACCGGCGGCCTTGGCGCGCTCGGAGGGCTGGAAGGTGCTGACGAAGGGGATGGCGGTTGCCACGCCACCCACTGCACCGGCGCAGGTCGATGCAATCAACCACGTCCTCTTGCTCTTGTCGATCCGGGGGGCGCCGACGGGGATGTCACTCATGGGGGTCCTCAATCTTCTCGCTGGGGGCTTGGGTCAACCCGCGATTGTAGCGGAGCGATACAGACAGATTCAACGCGCACCCACCCACGGGCCGCGCCGCGCCGAAGCCCGGAGCACCCCTATACTGACCGCGATTCCAACATCAACGCGAGGTAGGCAGACATGAGCGTTCTCAAAGAGTTCCGGGAATTTGCCATCAAGGGCAATGTGATCGACCTGGCCGTCGGCGTGATCATCGGCGCCGCCTTCGGCAAGATCGTCGATTCGCTGGTCGGCGACGTGATCATGCCGCTCGCCGGCCTGGTCTTCGGCAAGCTGGATTTCTCCAACCTCTTCGTGGTGCTGGGCACGGTGCCGGCCGGCGTGGCCAACAACCTGGCCGACCTGAAGAAGGCCGGCGTGCCGGTGCTGGCCTATGGCAACTTCATCACCATCGCGGTCAACTTCCTGATCCTGGCCTTCATCATCTTCATGATGGTCAAGCAGATCAACCGGCTGCGGAAGAAGGAAGAAGCGGCGCCCGCCGTGGCGGCCCCGCCCGAGGACATCGCGCTGCTGCGCGAGATCCGCGACAGCCTCAAGCGCCCCTGAGCGCGTCCGGCGCGAGCGATCGCGCCATCCGGATCGCCTCGATCAGGCTGGCCGGGTCCGCGCGGCCGGTGCCCGCGATGTCGAAGGCGGTGCCGTGGTCGGGGCTGGTGCGCACCAGCGGCAGCCCCAGCGTCACATTCACGCCCTTGTCCACGCCGAGGTACTTGACCGGGATCAGCCCCTGGTCGTGGTACATCGCGATCACCACGTCGAATTCGCCGGCCTTGTCCGGCGTGGCCCGGGCCCGCATGAAGACGGTGTCGGGCGCATGGGGACCCTGGGCGTCGATGCCTTCGGCGCGCGCCGCGGCGATGGCCGGCGCGATGACCTCGCGCTCCTCGCTGCCGAACAGTCCGCCCTCCCCCGCATGCGGGTTCAGCCCCGCCACGCCGATGCGCGGCGCGCGGCCCAGCGCGGCGCCCAGGGCCCGGTGCGCGATCCGGATCGTGTCCAGCACGCCCTCGCGGTGCACCGCATCGATCGCCTGGCGCAGCGACATGTGGATGCTGACCAGCACCGTGCGCAGCTCGTCGTTGGCCAGCATCATGCGCACCGGCACCTCGGCCAGCGGACGCCCCAGGTGCGCGGCCGCCTCGGCCTGCAGCAGCTCGGTGTGGCCGGGGAAGGGAAAGCCCGCGGCCGCCAGCGATTCCTTGTGCAGCGGCGCGGTGACGATGGCCGCCACCTGGCCCGCCAGCGCCGCGCGCGCGGCCCAGACCACGCTGTCGCCGGCCGCCTTTCCCGCGGCCGCGCCGACCTGGCCGGTCACCACGCCCTGCGGCACCTCGATGGCCTGCAGCAGCGGCAGGCAATGCGGCGGCAGGCCCGCGACCTCCTCGGCCCGCGCGATCAGCGCCACCGGCAGCGACACGCCGCCGGGCACGGCCAGCGCCGCCGCGGCCCGGCGCAGGGTGCCGAGGTCGCCCACCACGAAGCAGCCGCGCGTCAGTTCGGGCGCCTGCAGGAAGGCCTTGGCCACGATCTCGGGGCCGATGCCGGCCGGGTCGCCCATGGTGATGGCGATGGGCAGACCGCCCGATGCGGGGATGGCGCTCATGTTCGTCAGGCCGGGTTGTCGATGTCGATGAATTCGTGCGCCAGCCCCAGCTGGGCGGCGACGTGCGCGGCCACCGCCGGTGCGCCGTAGCGCTCGGTCGCGTGGTGGCCGCAGGCCAGGAAGGCCACGCCCATCTCGCGCGCGTAGTGGGCCTGCGGCTCGGAGATCTCGCCGGTGATGAAGGCGTCGGCGCCGGCCGCGATCGCGGCCTCGAAGTAGCCCTGGGCGCCGCCGGTGCACCAGGCCACGGTCTGGATCGGGCGCCGCGTGCCCGGCACCAGCGTGACATGGCGGCCCAGCACCTGCTGGACGTGCGCCGCGAGCGCCGCGGCGTCGGCGAAGCCGCTGCCGTCGATGCGCCCGCCGATGAAGCCCAGGTCCTGCTCGCCGAAGCGGCCCGCGGGGCCCAGGTGCGCCGCCAGGCCCAGCTGCAGCCCCAGCTGGGCGTTGTTGCCCAGCTCGGGATGGGCGTCGAGCGGCAGGTGGTAGGCGAACAGGTTCACGTCGTCGCCCAGCAGCAGGCCCAGGCGCTGCCGCATCCAGCCGGTCACACGGCCGTCCTGGCCGCGCCAGAACAGGCCGTGGTGCACGAAGATCGCATCGGCCTCGGCATGGATCGCGGCCTCGATCAGCGCCCGGCTGGCGGTCACGCCCGAGACGATCTTGCGCACCGTGGTGCGGCCCTCGACCTGCAGGCCGTTGGGCCCGTAGTCCTTGAAGCGCGCGGGGGCCAGCAGCAGGTCGAAGGCGTGCAGGAGTTCGTGGCGGGTGGTGCTCATGTGCCGATTGTGGCGCGGCGTGGCCAGCGTTGCGAAGCGTTGAGGGACAATTGCGCCCTGGCGCCGGCCGCGTGTGGCCGCGCTCTCCTTTCGCTTTTGCCCCTCTGTTCATGAAACGCACCTGGCTGCTCTTCGCCCAAGCCGTGACCGTCCTGCTGGCGGCCTATTTCGTGGTCGCCACGCTCAAGCCCGAGTGGCTCAACCGGCGCACCTCGCTGAGCGGGCTGGTCTCGATCATCGAGGCGCCCGGCAACGCCAGCCCGGCCACGACGGCCGCCGGCAGCCTCAGCGCCGCCGCCCGCAAGGCGGCGCCGGCGGTGGTCAGCATCAACACCAGCAAGGCCGCGCAGCGCCATCCGCGCAGCAACGACCCCTGGTTCCGCTTCTTCTTCGGCGACCAGGGCGACGACCAGCCCCAGGTGGGCCTGGGCAGCGGCGTGATCGTCAGCACCGACGGTTACATCCTCACCAACAACCATGTGGTGGCGGGTGCCGACGAGATCGACGTCACGCTCAACGACAGCCGGCATGCGCGCGGCAAGGTGATCGGGACCGACCCGGAAACCGACCTGGCGGTGCTCAAGATCGAACTCGACAAGCTGCCGGCCATCGTGCTGGGCAACTCCGACGCGCTGGCGGTGGGCGACCAGGTGCTGGCCATCGGCAACCCCTTCGGCGTCGGCCAGACCGTGACCAGCGGCATCGTCTCGGCGCTCGGCCGCAACCAACTGGGCATCAACACCTTCGAGAACTTCATCCAGACCGACGCGGCCATCAACCCGGGCAACTCGGGCGGCGCGCTGGTCGACGTGAACGGCAACCTCGAGGGCATCAACACCGCGATCTACTCGCGCTCGGGCGGCAGCATGGGCATCGGCTTCGCGATCCCGGTGTCGATCGCCAAGCAGGTGCTGGGCGACATCGTCAAGGAAGGCAAGGTCACGCGCGGCTGGATCGGCGTGGAGCCCAACAACCTCTCGCCCGAACTGGCCGAGACCTTCGGCGTCAAGGCCAACGCCGGCGTGATCATCACCGGCGTGCTGCAGAACGGCCCGGCGGCCAAGGCCGGCATCCGGCCCGGCGACGTGATCACCAACGTGGACGACCGCAAGATCGACAACGTGCAGGAGCTGCTGACCGCGGTGGCCGGCCTCAAGCCCGGCAACGAGGCGCGCTTCGCGCTGCAGCGCGGCACCGACAAGATGGAATTGAACGTGGTGCCGGGCCTGCGGCCCAAGGTGCAGCAGCGTCGCAGCCCGGCCGATACGGAGTAGCCCGAAGACGATGCCCGGCGCCGGGCATCGTCCGGAAGATCAGGAAGATCAGGAAGAGGCCGAGTCGGCGCCCTCTTCTTCCTTGGGCGCGGCACTGTGCTTCACGAAGTAGCGCGCCGCGATGATCCCGATCTCGTAGAGCAGGCACATCGGCACCGCCAGCGCCAGCTGCGACACCACGTCGGGCGGCGTGAGCACGGCGGCCACCACGAAGGCCAGCACGATGAAGTAGCCGCGGAAGCTGCGCAGCTTCTCGACCGTGACCAGCTCGAAGCGCACCAGCAGCATCACCACGATCGGCACCTGGAAGGCGCAGCCGAAGGCGATGTAGAGCGACAGGATCGCCTCCACGTACGAGGAGATGTCGGGCGTGGCGGCCACGCTGGGCGGCGTGAACTTCTGGATGAAGCCGAACATCTTGTCCAGCACGAAGAACTGCACGAAGGCGATGCCCGCATAGGCCAGCAGGCTGCCGAACAGGATCAGCGGCAGCGCGAACTTCTTCTCGTGGCTGTAGAGGCCCGGCGCCACGAACATCCAGATCTGGTACATCAGCCAGGGCAGCGCCAGCAGCACGGCGGTCATGCCCAGCACCTTGAGCGGCACGAAGAAGGGCGAGAACACGCCGACGGCGATCAGCTTCGCGCCGGGCGGCATGTGCGCCTTGATCGGCATCGCGATCAGGTCGATCAGGCCGCTGGGGCCCGGCCAGAAGGCCAGCAGCGCCGCGGCCACGGCCAGGCCGTAGACGCAATAGAGCAGCCGGTCGCGCAGCTCCATCAGGTGCGCGACGAAAGGCTGCTCGGTGCCGGCCAGTTCGTCGTCTTTGTTCTTGTCGGTGGAATCGGCCATGAGGGAACGCTGCGGGCAGGAAGTCGGGTCGCGCTGCACGCGGCCGATTCGGCGTGGCGGCTAGTTGATCTTGTGGGGACGGAAGCGCGCGACGCGCGCCGCGCCGGAAAGCGCCTTGGTACGAACGCCGTTGCGGGACTTGTACCACTGCGGCGTGGCGCCCTGCTTCAAACGCCAGTTCTTGCGGGGATGCTTGTACTCGGGATAGGACACGGCCTCGGGCTCGGCCAGCGCCGACAGGGTCTGGCCGCTCTCCGAGAACTGCTTCTCGAAGTCGCTGGCACCCGCGTGGATGCTCTGTTCGACATCGCGCGCAGCTTCCTGCACCGTGTCCTTCATCTTGCGCAGTTCGTCGAGGTCCATCGAGCGATTGACCTCGGACTTGACGTCGTTGACGTAGCGCTGGGCCTTGCCCAGCAGCATGCCGACCGTGCGCGCCACCCGGGGCAGCTTTTCAGGGCCGATGACGATCAGCGCCACCGCGCCAATCAGCGCGAGTTTCGAGATGCCGAGGTCGATCACGCGCGGCGGCTCAGGACTTCTGACGCGCTTCGACGTCGATGGTCGACTTGTCGGCGGCCGGCGTGCCGGTCACGTGCTGCGTGGGCGCAGCGGGCGTGTCGGTGGACGAGCCGTCCTTCATGCCGTCCTTGAAGCCCTTGACGGCGCCGCCCAGGTCGGAGCCCATGTTGCGCAGCTTCTTGGTGCCGAAGATCATGACCACGACGAGCAGCACGATCAGCCAGTGCCAGATGGAAAAGGAACCCATGGAAGTACTCCTGAAGAATGAAAAGAATTTTAGTCCCGGCGGCATGGGCGGACAGGGCCGCCACCCGCCAGCATGACTAGCCCTTGAACCACGGGCGCGGACCGCCCATGACGTGAACATGGAGATGGTGGACTTCCTGCCCGCCCTCTTGGCCGGTGTTGACCACCACCCGGAAGCCGCCCTCGGGGTACGGACGGCAGCCCTGCTCGAGCGCCAGCTGCGGCGCGAGCGTCATGATCCGGCCCATCAGCGCCGCATCGTCGGGTGTCAACTGCGCCATGGACGGGATGTGCCGCTTGGGCACGAGCATGAAATGCACCGGCGCCCAGGGCGAGATGTCGTGGAAGCCGAACAGCTCCTCGTCCTCGTAGACCTTCTTCGACGGGATCTGGCCCGCGACGATCTTGCAGAAGATGCAGTTCGAATCAGACGACATCGGCGGGCTCCATGGAACGGCCGGCGTTCATGCGCACCATGCCCTTGACGATACGGTAGAGGAACCACAGCGAGATCAGCCCCCAGGCGATCCAGCCGGGCACGACGAACAGCAGCCACAGCCAGGCCGTGACCACGTACAGCACGCCCGCCCACAGCACCGAGCGGATGCGCCAGCTGAAGTGCGACTGCTGCCAGGTGCCAGCGGCGTCGGGGCGCTTGACCAGGTCGATCACCAGCGCGATCAGCAGCAGCACGACCGAGGCCTGGGCACCCGGCAACACCGCGCCCACCGCCACGATCAGGTGCAGGATGTAGCTGACCCAGCCCCAGGTCCTGAGCGTCTCGTCGGGCTCGGCGGTCACGATGTCGTTGGCCATGGCGTCCTTTCAGTCGTTGGAAGCTTCGCGGTCCTGCGCCTTGCGCAGGGCCTTTTCCTCGATGCCGCTGGTGCCCGCGCGGCGCGCCAGTTCGGCCACCACTTCGCGCGGGCTCAGGCCGTAATGCGCCAGCGCCACCATGCTGTGGAACCACAGATCGGCGACTTCGTTCACTATTTTTTGCGGATCGCCGCCATGGTCGGCGTCCTTGGCCGCCATCACGACCTCGGTCGCCTCCTCGCCGATCTTCTTGAGGAAGGCATCGGGGCCCTTGTGCAGCAGGCGGGCGACATAGCTCTGTTCGGGGTCGCCGCCACGCGCGGGCAGGCGGCTTTCGATCACGGCCGCAAGGCGGTCCAGCGCGTCGGTGCTCATCGTTTCCATTATTTGTAGATCGTCCCTGGGTCTTTGAGGACCGGTTCGACCGCGGTCCACTGGCCATTCTCGTACCGGCTGAAGAAACAACTGTGACGGCCAGTGTGACAGGCAATGCCGGGTTCGTGACCGAGTTGTGTCACCTTGAGCAGCACCACGTCGTTGTCGCAATCGAGGCGGATCTCGTGCACCGTCTGCACATGGCCGGATTCCTCGCCCTTGAACCACAGCTTGTTGCGCGAGCGGCTGAAATACACGGCGCGGCCGAGCTCGGCCGTCCGGGCCAGCGCCTCGCGGTTCATCCAGGCGAACATCAGGACATCGTTGCTGCCCTGTTCCTGCGCGATCACCGGCACCAGGCCGTTCGCGTCCCATTTCACTTCATCGAGCCAGTTCATGGCCGGATTGTCCCACCCCGGGGCATCACGCCGTGAACAGAGGGCCTCACAGGCGTACCGGGATTCCGCGCTCGGCCATGCGGGCCTTGGCCTGGCCGACCGTGTATTCGCCGTAATGGAAGATGCTGGCGGCCAGCACCGCGTCGGCACCGCCGGTCTGGATGCCGTCGGCCAGGTCGTCGAGGTTGCCCACGCCGCCCGAGGCGATCACCGGCACGTTGACCGCGTCGCTCACCGCGCGGGTCAGCGCCAGGTCGAAGCCGCTCTTGGTGCCGTCGCGGTCCATGCTGGTCAGCAGGATCTCGCCCGCGCCGCGGCGCGCCATCTCGGCCGCCCACTGCACCGCGTCCAGGCCGGTGTTCTTGCGTCCGCCATGGCTGTAGACGTCCCAGCCCGCGCCGCGCGTGGCGGCGTCCTCGGGCGAGCGGCGCTTGGCGTCGATCGCGACCACGATGCACTGGGCGCCGTATTTCTGCGAGGCGTCCTCGATCACCTGGGGATTGGCGAGCGCGGCGGAGTTGAAGCTGGTCTTGTCGGCGCCCGCGTTGAGCAGCCGGCGCACGTCGTCGACCGTGCGCACGCCGCCGCCCACGGTCAGCGGGATGAAGACCTGCGAGGCCACGGCCTCGATGATCGGCAGGATCAGGTCGCGCCCGTCGCTGGTGGCCGTGATGTCGAGGAAGGTCAGCTCGTCGGCGCCCTGGGCGTTGTAGCGCGCGGCGATCTCGATCGGGTCGCCCGCGTCGCGCAGTTCGACGAAGTTGACGCCCTTCACGACCCGGCCTCCGGTCACGTCGAGGCAGGGAATGATGCGTTTGGCGAGCATGGTGTTGGTTCGGGAGAAAAAAGGAGATTCAAAGGACGCTGAGCTGCTGCCAGCCCTGCCACGCGGCGCCGGGCGCCAGCGGCACGGGGTCGTCGATGCGGGCGGCTTCGACGCACAGCATGTGGCGCCAGCCCTCGTCGGGCAGGTCGGCCAGCTTCGACGCCAGCGCGGCACCGGGGTTCCAGACCACGGTTTCGGTGCAGCTCGCGCTCTGGGCGATGGCCAGGGCGCCGCGGGGCTGGACCAGTTTCAGCGCAGCGGCGGGCGCGGCGTAGACGCTGTCGAATTCGGGGCCGAAGCGCAGGGCCTCGGCCGTCTCGGCATGGCGCGCATCGCGGACCGCGTCCCAGCGCTGCGCGCCCTGCAGGCCTTCGAGCCGCACGTCGGCGATCTCGTCGACCTGCAGGTAGGTGTGCAGCGCGGCGGTGAAGGCCCAGGGCTCGGCACCGGTGTTCTGCACGTCCAGCGCGATGCGCAGCGCGCCCGGCGTCAGCGTGACGCGCAAGCCGAGGCGGAAGGCATGCGGCCACAGCGCGCGGCTGGCGTCGTCGTCGCGCAGGCACAACAGGAGTTCGCCCGGCGCCTGGTCCGGCTCGAGCCGCCAGGCCGTGTTGCGCGCGAAGCCGTGCTTGGGGAGCGGACCGCGCTGGTTGAACTGCGGCCAGCACACCGGCACGCCACCGCGGATCGCGGAACGGCCGTCGAACAGCGCCTCGGGGCTCAGGTAGATGCGCTCGACGCCGTCGGCCGTCTGCCAGGACAGCAGCTGCGCGCCGTGCAGCGCCACGGTGCAGGCATCGCCGCCGGGCAGGCGGAGCCGGACCGCGGGCTGGCCGCGGACGCTGAGGGTTTCGAGGGACATGGCGTCGATTCTAGGGTCGCTACCGGGCCGGCCAGTGCCAGGGCGGGATGTCGCCCATGTCGAGGTTGGCGATGCGGGTGGCGCCGAAGTGCTTCTCCAGCACCACCGACTGCAGCGCCATTTCGCCCGCGGCCGACTCCAGCGAGGCGATCAGCCGGGTGGCATGCGACACCACGATGACCTGGGTCTGGGCCGCGGCCTGCGCGATCAGCCGGCCGAGCGCGGGCAGCAGGTCGGGGTGCAGGCTGGTTTCGGGTTCGTTGAGCACCAGCAGGCTGGGCGGCCGCGGCGACAGCAGCGCGGCGATCCACAGCAGGTAGCGCAGCGTGCCGTCGGACAGCTCGGCCGCGCTCAGCGCGCGCAGCAGGCCGTGCTGGTGCATGCGCACCTCGAAGCGGCCGTCCGGGCCGGCCGCGACCTCGACGCGCGCGCCGGGAAAGGCATCGTCCAGCGCATGGTCGAGCGCCTCGGCGTCGCCGATCTCGCGGATGGTCTGCAGCGCCGCCCCGAGGTCTGCCCCGTCGTTGGCCAGCACCGGCGTGTAGGTGCCCAGCTGGGGGCTGCGCGCGGGCGCCTCGGCGTCCGAGCGGAAATGGTCGTAGAAGCGCCAGGAGCGCATGCGTTCACGCAGCGAGAGCATCTCCGGCGCGGCGCGCGGGTCGGCGTACTCGGTCATCATGCTGGCGAAGGCCGGGATGCGGCGCTCGACGGCCACCCAGCGGCCGGCCTCGTCGCGCACGCGCAGCGCCGGGCCCTTGCGGTCGACCAGCTGGCTCGCGGGCCGCAGCACCGGGCCGCTCCAGAGCGCCTCGCGCTTGATCTCCGGGTCGTGCGAGAAGGCCGAGGGTGGCACGGGCGGCGGCAGGCCGATGTCGATCGCGTAGCCGAAATCGTCGTCGCCCTCGCCCGCAAAGCCCAGGCGCAAATTGACCGGCTCGCTGCGCACCGTGCCCTGCACCGGCGCCTCGCCGCGAAGCACCGCGGCCGAGAAGCGCTCGGGCCCGGCCCACAGGGTGGAAGCCAGGCCGCCTTCGCGCACCAGCGAGCGCACCGCGCCGCCGCTGGCGATCTCGGCCAGCAGGCGCATCGCGCGGTAGACGCTGGACTTGCCGCTGCCGTTGGGCCCGGTCACGACCGTGAGCCGCCCGAGCGGCACCGTGAGCTGGCGCAGCGAGCGGTAGTTGGCGATGGCGAGGGCGGACAGCATGCGCGGTCGACCGGATCAGGCCCGGGTCAGCGCCCGGCCCGTGCTGCGCTCAGTTCGCGGCCAGCGCATCCGCGCGGGTCTGGGCCGCGGCGAAGTCCAGGTCGCCGGAGTAGATGGCGCGACCGCAGATCACGCCCTCGACGCCGTCGGATTCGACCGCGCAGAGCTGGTCGATGTCGGCCATGTTCGACAGGCCGCCCGAGGCGATCACCGGGATGGTCAGGGCCTGCGCCAGCTTGACCGTGGCCTCGATGTTGATCCCCGAGAGCATGCCGTCGCGGCCGATGTCGGTGTAGATGATCGATTCGACGCCGTAGTCCTCGAACTTCTTGCCCAGGTCGGCGACCTCGTGGCCGGTGAGCTTGCTCCAGCCATCGGTCGCGACCTTGCCGTCCTTGGCGTCCAGGCCCACGATGATGTGGCCGCCGAAGGCGACGCAGGCGTCCTTCAGGAAGCCCGGGTTCTTGACCGCGGCGGTGCCGATGATCACGTAGCGCAGGCCGTCGTCGATGTAGCGCTCGATGGTGTCGAGGTCGCGGATGCCGCCACCCAGCTGCACCGGGATCTCGTCGCCCACTTCGCGCAGGATCGCCTTGATGGCCGCGTGGTTCTGCGGCTTGCCGGCGAAGGCGCCGTTCAGGTCGACCAGGTGCAGGCGGCGCGCGCCGGCCTGGACCCACTTGCGCGCCATGGCGGCCGGGTCTTCGCTGAAGATGGTCGATTGGTCCATGTCGCCCTGTTTGAGGCGAACGCAGTGGCCGTCTTTGAGATCAATGGCGGGAATCAGCAGCATGGCAGGTCGGCCCGGGGAGGCTCAGGGGTTCCAGTGGAGAAAGTTGCGGTAGAGCTGCAGACCGTGGTCCGCACTCTTCTCAGGGTGGAACTGGGTCGCAAAAATATTATCGCGTGCGATGGCGGCCGTGAACGGCGCGCCGTAGTCGGCCTCGCCCACGCTGTGGCGCGGGTCGACCGGCTTCGCATAGAAGCTGTGGACGAAATAGAAGTAGGCGTCGTCGGGCACGCCGGCCCAGACCGCATGCGGCTGCGCCTGGCGCACCTGGTTCCAGCCCATCTGCGGCACCTTGTAGCGGCTGCCGTCGGGCTGGGTGCGGCCGGCCAGCTCGAACTTGACGACGCGGCCGGGGATCAGGTCGAGCCCGTCGGTCGCGCCTTCGTCGCTGTGCGAGAGCAGCATCTGCATGCCCACGCAGACGCCGAACAGCGGCTTGCTGGCGGCGGCTTCGAGCACCGATTCGCGCAGGCCCGAGTCGCGCAGTTCGCGCATGCAGTCGGGCATCGCGCCCTGCCCCGGCAGCACGACGCGCGTGGCCTGGCGCACCACGTCGGGGTCGGAGGTGACGAAGACCTCCACGCCCACCTGGTCGGCCGCATGCTGCACGGCCTGCGACACCGAGCGCAGGTTGCCCATGCCGTAGTCGACGACGGCGACGGTGTTGCGCATCAGAGGGATCCCTTGGTCGAGGGAATCACGCCGACCGAGCGCGGGTCGATCTCGAGCGCCGAGCGCAGCGCGCGGGCGAAGGCCTTGAACACCGTCTCGCACTGGTGGTGCGCGTTGATGCCCTTGAGGTTGTCGATGTGCAGCGTGACGAAGGCGTGGTTCACGAAGCCCTGGAAGAACTCGTAGGTCAGCTGGCTGTCGAAGCCGCCGATCATGCCGCTGGTGAAGGGCACGTGCATCACCAGGCCGGGACGGCCGGAGAAGTCGATCACCACGCGGCTCAGCGCCTCGTCGAGCGGCACGTAGGCGTGGCCGTAGCGGCGCAGGCCCTTCTTGTCGCCCACGGCCTTGGCCACGGCCTGGCCCAGCGTGATGCCCACGTCTTCCACCGTGTGGTGGCCGTCGATGTGCAGGTCGCCCTGGCAGTCGATCTCGAGGTCGATCAGCCCGTGGCGGGCGATCTGGTCGAGCATGTGGTCGAAGAAGCCGATGCCGGTCGACAGCTTGGCGCGGCCGGTGCCGTCGAGGTTGACCGAGACCGTGATCTTGGTTTCGGCCGTGTTGCGGGTGACGGAGGCCACGCGATCGCCCGCGAGGGCGGCGGCCTGGGGTGCCGTGGGGGTGTTCATAGGGAGGATTCGAGGGCTGCGAGCATGCGGCTATTGTCGTCGGCCGTGCCGACGGTCAGGCGCAGGCAGTTCGCCAGCAATGGGTGCATTCTAGAAACGTTCTTGACCAGCACGCCGTGCGCCTTCATGCCCTCGAAGGTCTTTGCCGCGTCGGGCACCCGCACCAGCACCATGTTGGCCTCGCTGGGCCACTGGGTCACGCCCGGCAGCCGGGCCAGCGCCGCGACCAGCTCCTCGCGCCGGGCCCGGATGTCGGCCGCCTGGGCATCGAAGACCTCGGCATGCTCGAGCGCGAACAGCGCGCACTCGCAGTTGAGCACGCTGATGTTGTAGGGCGGGCGCACCTTGTCGATCTCGGCGATCAGCGCCGCCGGGCCCATCAGGTAGCCCAGCCGCACCCCCGCCAGGCCGAACTTGCTCAGCGTGCGCATCAGCAGCACGTGGCCGTGGCGCGCCACGCGGTCGATGTAGCTGCGAGCGGCGAAGGGCTGGTAGGCCTCGTCGATCACCACCAGGCCGCCCTGCGCGCCCTGGGCCTCGACGATCCGTTCGATCGCCGCGTCGTCCCAGCGGTTGGCCGTGGGGTTGTTGGGATAGGCCAGGTAGACGATGGCGGGCTTCTCGGCCGCGATCGCGGCCAGCATGGCCGGCGTGTCGAGCTCGAAATCGGCCGTGAGCGGCACGCCGACGAAGCGCACGCCCTGCAGCTGCGCGCTCATGGCGTACATCACGAAGCCCGGCACCGGCGCCAGCACCGTCGCGCCCGGCAGGTCGCAGGCCATGGTCAGCAGCGAGATCAGCTCGTCGGAGCCGTTGCCCAGCATCAGCGCGAAGCCCTCGGGCATCTGCGCGTGCACGGCCAGCGCGCGCTTGAGGTCGTCGCCGCGCGCGCCGGGGTAGCGGTTGAGCGCCAGCGCGCCCAGTCGCGCGCCGAGTTCGGCCTGCAGCGCGGGCGGCAGGCCGTGCGGGTTCTCCATGGCGTCGAGCTTGAGCAGGCCGGTCGCGTCCTGCACGGCATAGGCGTGCATCGACTGGACGTCGGCGCGGATGCGCTGGAGCGCGGGGGAAGAAGCGGTGGAGGTGGAATCAGCGTTCATGGGGTGTCAGTGGGTGCAGCGGTAGCTGCCGCGCAGCGCGGCCGACAGCACGAGCTGGACCGGCATGTCCGCCTCGTAGCTGTCGGCGTTGCGCGCGAGTTCGGTCTGGTAGAGCGAGCGCGCCATCGCGGGCTCGAGCCGGCGGCCTTCGACGCAGAACAGCGGCTTCTGGCCCGCGCGCTGGGCGCTGTCGCTGGCCTCGCGCAAGCCCTCCATCACGCCGACCAGGTAGTAGCTGGCGTAGGCCTTGCCGTCCTTCTCGTTGGCCTCGAGCGTGCGCAGTTCTCGGATGCTCATGGCCTGCGCGCCGGCGCCGGCCAGCAGCGCGGCCAGCAGGACGGTGCGTGCGAGCGCAGCCATCGTCGGCGCCTCAGCCGCGCTGCAGCCGCAGCCGGGCCGCCTCGGCATGGGCCTGCAGGCCCTCGCCTTCGGCCAGCGTGACCGCGATCGGGCCCAGCACCTGCGCGCCGGCCTGGCTCACCTCGATCAGGCTGGAGCGCTTCTGGAAGTCGTACACGCCCAGTGGGCTCGAGAAGCGCGCGGTGCCGCTGGTGGGCAGCACGTGGTTCGGGCCGGCGCAGTAGTCGCCCAGGCTTTCGCTGGTGAAGGCACCGAGGAAGATCGCACCGGCATGCTTGAGCAGCGGCTCCCAGCGGTGCGGCTCGCTGCTGCTGACCTCCAGGTGCTCGGGCGCGATGCGGTTGCTGATGGCGCAGGCCTCTTCCATGCTGCGCGTGTGGATCAGCGCGCCGCGGCCGTTGAGCGAGGCGGCGATGATCTCCGCGCGCGGCATGGTGGGCAGCAGCCGGTCGATGGCTTGCTGCACGCGCTCGATGTAGGCGGCGTCGGGGCACAGCAGGATGCTCTGCGCGAGCTCGTCGTGCTCGGCCTGGCTGAACAGGTCCATCGCCACCCAGTCGGGCGGCGTGCTGCCGTCGGCCAGCACCAGGATCTCGCTCGGGCCCGCGATCATGTCGATGCCCACGGTACCGAACACGCGGCGCTTGGCCGCCGCCACGTAGGCGTTGCCGGGGCCGGTGATCTTGTCGACCGCGGGCACGGTGGCGGTGCCGTAGGCCAGCGCGGCCACGGCCTGGGCGCCGCCGATGGTGAAGGCGCGGCTCACGCCGGCGACATAGGCCGCGGCCAGCACCAGCGGGTTCTTCTCGCCGCCGGGCGTGGGCACGACCATGATGATCTCGCCGACGCCGGCCACATGGGCCGGGATCGCGTTCATCAGCACGCTCGAGGGATAGGCGGCCTTGCCGCCCGGCACGTAGATGCCGACGCGGTCGAGCGGCGTGACCTTCTGGCCCAGCAAGGTGCCGTCCTCGTCGCGGTACTGCCAGCTCTCCCCGCTCGCCTTCTTCTGGGCCTCGTGGTAGCTGCGCACGCGGCGTGCGGCGGCTTCGAGCGCCTCGCGCTGCACGGCGGGCAGCGACTCGAAGGCGGCGCGCAGTTCGTCGGCCCTGAGTTCCAGCGCCGGCATGCCGGCCACGTCGAGCCGGTCGAAGCGCGCGGTGTACTCGAGCACCGCCGTGTCGCCGCGCTGCTGCACGTCGGCCAGGATCCCGGCCACCACCGTCTCGATCGCCGAGTCCGCTTCCGCGGACCAATGCAGGCGCGCCTTGAAGGCGGCTTCGAAATCGGCCGAGGCGGTGGACAGGCGCAGAGGAGTGGCGGACAGGGTCATGGTGTCAGGATTGCGGAATGGCCGACGCGAAGGCGTCGAGGATGCGGCGGATCGGGGCCTGCTTGAGCTTGAGCGCGGCCTGGTTCACCACCAGGCGGGCGCTGATGTCCATGATGCGCTCGACTTCGACCAGGTGGTTGGCCTTGAGCGTGTTGCCGGTCGAGACCAGGTCGACGATGGCGTCGGCCAGGCCGGTCAGCGGCGCGAGCTCCATGCTGCCGTAGAGCTTGATCAGGTCGACGTGCACGCCCTTGCTGGCGAAGAAGTTGCGCGACAGGTTGACGTACTTGGTGGCCACCGTCAGGCGCGAGCCCTGCTTCACGGCCGAGGCGTAGTCGTAGTCGGCGCGCACCGCCACGCTCAGGCGGCAGGCGGCGATGCGCAGGTCCAGCGGCTGGTAGAGGCCCTGGTTGCCGCCTTCGAGCAGCACGTCGAGGCCGGTCACGCCCAGGTCGGCGCCGCCGTACTGCACGTAGGTCGGCACGTCGGAGGCGCGCACCAGCACCACGCGCACGTCGGGCCGGGTGGTGGCGAGGATCAGCTTGCGCGACTTGTCCGGGTCCTCGGTGACCTCGATGCCGGCGGCGGCCAGCAGCGGCAGGGTCTCGTCGAAGATGCGTCCTTTGGAGAGGGCGAGCGTGATCATGGGCGGGCTTTCGTCAGGAGGGTGGGCTTCATGCGATGCGCTCGATGTCCGCGCCGAGGCCGCGCAGCTTGGCTTCCATCCGGTCGTAGCCCCGGTCCAGGTGGTAGATGCGGTCGACCAGGGTCTCGCCCTCGGCCACCAGGCCGGCGATCACCAGGCTGGCGGAGGCGCGCAGGTCGGTCGCCATCACGGTCGCGCCCGACAGGCGGGCACCGCCCTCGACCAGCGCCACCCGGCCGTCGACATGGATGGCCGCGCCCAGGCGCACCAGCTCGTTGACGTGCATGAAGCGGTTCTCGAAGATGGTCTCGGTCACGGCCGCCGAGCCGTGGGCCACGCAGTTGAGCACCATGAACTGGGCCTGCATGTCGGTCGGGAAACCCGGGTATTCGGTGGTGCGGAAGGCCTGGGCCTTGAGGTCGGTGGCGCCGGTCGACGCGATCCGCACCCCGCCCTCGACGGCCTGCACCTCGCAGCCCGCGTCGCGCAGCTTGTCGATCACCGCGTCGAGGTGGTCGGCGCGCGCATGGCGCAGGAACACCTCGCCCCCGGCGGCCGCGACCGCGCACAGGAAGGTGCCGGCCTCGATCCGGTCGGCCACCACCGCGTGCTCGCAGCCGTGCAGCTTGTCCACGCCCTGGATGCGGATGTGGCTGGTGCCATGGCCCTCGATGCGGGCGCCCATCTTGATCAGCATCTCGGCCAGGTCGACGATCTCCGGCTCCTGGGCCGCGTTCTCGAGCAGCGTCTCGCCTTCAGCCAGGGCCGCGGCCATGAGGAAGTTCTCGGTGCCGGTCACGGTCACCATGTCGGTCAGGATGCGCGCGCCCTTCAGGCGGGTGCGCCCGGCGGGCAGGCGCGCGACCATGTAGCCGTGCTCGACCACGATCTCGGCGCCCATGGCCTGCAGGCCCTTGATGTGCTGGTCGACCGGCCGCGAGCCGATCGCGCAGCCGCCGGGCAGCGAGACCTTGGCCTGGCCGAAGCGCGCGAGCAGCGGGCCCAGCGCCAGCACCGAGGCGCGCATGGTCTTGACCAGCTCGTAGGGGGCCTCGATGGTGTGCAGCGCGCCGGCGTCGAGCCGCACGGTGCCGTTGCCGTCGCGCTCGACCGCCACGCCCATGTTGCGCACCAGCTTGAGCATGGTCGACACGTCCTCCAGGCGCGGCACGTTGTGCAGCGTCACGGGCTGGTCGGTCAGCAGCGCGGCGCAGAGCTCGGGCAGCGCGGCGTTCTTGGCGCCGGAAACGAGTACCTCGCCGCCAAGCTTGCGCCCGCCGCGAATGAGAAGTTTGTCCATGAAAAATCCAGCGATATCTAGCAGGAATGCCTGCAAAGCGGCATCAACGGGGCGCCGCGGCCCATTCGGCGGGCGTGAAGGTCTTCATCGACAGCGCATGCACCTCGTCGGTATGCATTTTCGCACCGAGCGTGGCGTAGACCCGCTGGTGGCGCTGGATCGAGCGCTTGCCCTCGAATTCGGCCGACACGATGGTGGCGTACCAGTGGCGTCCGTCGCCCTCCAGCGCGATGTGTTCGCAGGGCAGGCCGGCGGTGATGATGGCTTGGAGTTCTTCAGCGGTCATGGGGTTGTTCAATGTGCTTTGGGCTCTCGGGAAACGGACTTCCGGACGCAGAGGACGCGAAGGTTTCGCAAAGAACGCAAAAGACGCCCGAAGCCATTGGCTCCGCTTTTTTCGCGTCCTCTGCGTCCCGCAATCCGGATTCTCAGCCCCGGATCTTGTAGCCGATTCGCAGCAGGTGCACGGCGATCGCGCTCACCACCAGCCAGGCGCTGCCGACGATGCCGAAGCTGAGCCAGGGCGAGGCGTCGCTGACGCCGAAGAAGCCGTAGCGGAAGCCGTCGATCATGTAGAAGAAGGGGTTCAGGTGGCTCACGTTCTGCCAGAAGGGCGGCAGCGAGCCGATCGAATAGAACACGCCCGACAGGAAGGTCATGGGCATGATCAGGAAGTTCTGGAACACCGCCATCTGGTCGAATTTCTCGGCCCAGAGGCCGGCGATCAGGCCCAGCGTGCCCAGCATGGCCGCGCCCAGGAAGGCGAAGATGATGATCCAGGCCGGCGCCGCGAAGTCCGGCACGGCGAAGAACACGGTGACGATGAACACGCCCAGGCCCACGGCCAGGCCGCGGATGATGGACGAGCCCACATAGGCGAAGAACCAGCCCCAGTGCGACAGCGGCGTGAGCAGCACGAACACCAGGCTGCCCATGATCTTGCTCTGGATGATCGACGAGGAGCTGTTGGCGAAGGCGTTCTGCAGCACGCTCATCATCACCAGGCCCGGGATCAGGAAGGCGGTGTAGCCCACCGTGCCGTAGACCTTGACGTGGTCTTCCAGCACATGGCCGAACACCATCAAGTACAGCACGGCCGTGAGGATCGGCGCGCCGACCGTCTGGAAGCCGACCTTCCAGAAGCGCAGCGTCTCCTTGTAGAGCAGCGTGCGCCAGCCCGTGGTGCCGATCATCGCGCCACCTCCAGCGGGATCTGCTCGCCGGCCATCAGGTCGATGAACACGTCCTCGAGATCGGCCTTGCGCATCTCGACGTCCTCCACCGCCACGCCGGCCTCACGCAGCGCGCCGAGCAGCTGCTCGACCTCGTGTGCGTTCTGCGCCGGCAGCTGCACGATGCGCCCGGTGATGCGCGCATGCTGGGCGATCGCCCAGGGCAGGTTGGCATCGGTCTTGAAGCGCAGCACGTTGCTGGCGGCCGACTTCAGCAGCTCGCTGGTGCGGTCGAGCGCGATCACGCGGCCCTGCTTGAGCATGGCGATCCGGTGGCACAACGCCTCCGCCTCTTCGAGATAGTGGGTGGTGAGCAGCACGGTGCTGCCCTGCTTGTTGAGCTTGGCGATGAACTGCCACAGCGTCTGGCGCAGTTCGACGTCGACGCCGGCGGTGGGCTCGTCGAGCACGATCACCGGCGGCTTGTGCACCAGCGCCTGCGCCACCAGCACCCGGCGCTTCATGCCGCCCGACAGTTGCCGCAGGTTGGCGCTGGCCTTGTCGGCCAGGCCCAGGCTGTGCAGCAGCTCGTCGATCCAGGCGTCGTTGTTCTTGATGCCGAAGTAGCCCGACTGGATGCGCAGCGATTCGCGCACGTTGAAGAAGGGGTCGAACACCAGCTCCTGCGGCACGATGCCCAGGTGGCGGCGGGCTTCGGCGTAGTCGCGCTGCACGTCGAAGCCGTGCACGCTGACGGCGCCGGCCGTGGGGCGCGAGAGCCCGGCCAGCATGCTGATCAGCGTGGTCTTGCCGGCGCCGTTGGGCCCCAGCAGGCCGAAGAACTCGCCTTCTTCGATCTGGAAGCTCACGTCGTCGACCGCGCGCAGGCCAGGCTTGCCCTGGGCGCGTTGCTGACGTGAGGCGGGGTAGGTCTTGGAGACCGATTGGAAGGAGATCGCGGGCATGGGAGCCCGGGATTCTAGGCGGCCTGCACTTTCAAGGTGCGCGGCCCTTCAAATGACCTCTTGCCGCCCTTCAGGGCGAGGCCGGCAGCAGGCCCGCGATGCCATAGAGCGCGGCCAGTTCGCGCAGCCGGGGCGACAGCCCCTTGACCGCGAAGCTGCGCCCCAGGGCGCTGGCCTCGCGGCGGCATTCGAGCAGCACGGCCAGCGCCGAGGAATCGAAGCGCACCAGCGCGCTGGCATCCACCACCGCCGCCGAGCCGCTCTGGCCCGCCAGCCCCTGCTGCAGCATGCGCATGCAGGCCGGCGCCTCGTCGTGCGTGAGCTTGGTCGGCAGGACCAGCATCTTCAGCTCTTGCCGTTGCTCTTGTTGCGCGCCGCCAGTGCGGCGATCAGGCCGTCGATGCCCTGGCTGTTGATCTGCTGCGCGAACTGGGTGCGGTAGGTATCGACCAGCCACACGCCCAGCACGTTGAGGTTGTAGACCTTCCAGCCGGAACCCTGGCCCGGCGTCTTCTCGAGGCGGTAGTCCAGCTGGACCGGGTCGCCGCGGCCGCGGACCTCGGTGCGCACCAGCACGTCGGTGTCGTCGGGCGAACCGCGGAAGGGGCGCACGCTGACCGTCTGGTCGCTGACCTGGTCGAGCGCGCCGGCATAGGTGCGCACCAGCAGGGTCTTGAACTCGTCCTGCAGCCGCTTCTGCTGTTCCGGCGTGGCCGTGCGCCAGGCCGGGCCGACGGCGGAGGCCGTCATGCGCTGGAAATTGACGTTGGGCATGATCTTGCTGTCGACCAGCACCATGATCTTGTTGACGTCGCCCGACTTGATCGACTTGTCGGACTTGATGGTCTCGAGCACGTCGGTCGAGATGCGCTTGACCAGCGCATCGGGGCTTTCGTCGGCGGCGCGCGCCGGGCTCACGAAGGCCGCGGCGGCACTGAACAGCAGCGCACCGGCCAGCGCCATGTGGCCGAAGCTGCGTCGTTGCAGGATCATCTTGTTGTTCATCGGGCAGGTCCCTCAGGTTTCGGATCTCGCGCGGCCCGCACGGAAACGGCGTGCCGCGACATGAAAGGTTTGGACAGCGCCATCGCCGTCCGGGTTCCTCGGGCGCCAGCCGCCGCTTGCAACGGAATGCAAGCGATCGGCCAACGGCCCTCACAGCTCAACGTGCCGCCTGCGGTCTGTCGCAGGCGTCGGTCACTTGCCCGCGTCGTCGTCGGGCGCCCTGCCGTCCTGGATCTGGCTGCGGCGGCGCTGCAGGAAGGCATCGCGGGTGAACGAATACTTGTCGAGCGCGGCGTCGTCGATCAGCCGACCGGCGCGCAGGTACTGCGAGCGCTTGTCGACCACACGCAGCGCGGTCAGGGAGTTGCGCCAGGCGACGTCCTGGACGGCATTGAGCGCGTCGCCATAGAGGTCGACCGGCTTGGCCGCGGTGTCGCGCAGCGTCGAGGGGCCGAGCAGCGGCAGCACGACGTACGGGCCCGCGCCCACGCCCCAGCGGCCCAGCGTCTTGCCGAAATCCTCGTCGTGGCGGTCGATGCCGACTTCGGTCGCCACGTCGATCAGGCCGCCCAGGCCGAAGATGGTGTTGACGTTGACCCGCATGAAGGTCTCGGCGCTGTTCTGCAGCTTGAGCTGGGCCACGCTGTTGGCGAAGCTCCAGATGTCGCCCAGGTTGCCGAAGAAGTTGTTCACCCCCGTGCGCACCATCGAGGGCAGCACGTTGACATAGGCGGTGGACACCGGCACCAGCACCACCTCGTCGACCTTCTCGTTGAACGAGAACACGCCGCGGTTGAACGGCTCGAAGGGATCGGACGGGTTGGCATTGGGGCCGGTGGCACACCCGGCCAGCACGGCGAGGACGACGGCGGCCCCCACCCAGCGGGCGTGGTCGGCGATGCGCTTCACGGCATGGGAAGCGGGAGACAGGAAGGATCGTGTTTTCATTTTTTGTTCGGGGTTCCCGGCGCCGCGCCCGCATTCGAGGCATTCGGCGTTCCATCGGCAGCCTTGCTGAAGAGGAACTGGCTGATCAGGTTTTCCAGCACCACCGCGGATTGCGTGGAGGTGACGGTGTCACCGGCCTGCAGGTTCTTTTCCTCGGCGCCCGCCTCGATCCCGATGTACTGCTCGCCGAGCAGGCCACTGGTCAGGATCTTGAGCGAACTGTCCTTGGGAAAACTGTAACGGTTTTGCAGCGCCAGCGTGACGTCGGCCTGAAAGAGCTTGTCGTTGAAGGTGATGGATTCCACGCGGCCGACCACCACGCCGGCGCTCTTGACCGCCGTCTGCGGCTTGAGGCCGCCGATGTTGTCGAAGCGCGCGGTGACGGAATAGGTCTTCTGGAAGTTCAGGCTCAGCAAATTGGCCGACTGAAGCGCCAGGAACAGCAGGGCCGCCGCGCCGATCAGCACGAACAGGCCCACCCAGATGTCGTTGTTGGAACGTTGCATGGTTTGCTCTCGTTGTCGAGTTTGCGCTCAGATGCTGAACATCATGGCGGTGAGAAGGAAGTCCAGCGCCAGCACGGCCAGCGAGGCCACCACCACGGTGCGGGTGGTGGCGCGCGACACGCCCTCGGGCGTGGGCTGGGCCTCGAAGCCCTGCAGCAGCGCGACGAAGGTCACGGTGAAGCCGAAGACGATGCTCTTGATGACGCCGTTGCCCAGGTCCCTGAACACGTCGGTGCCGTTCTGCATCTGGCTCCAGAAGGCGCCGGCATCGATGCCCAGCAGCGGCACGCAGACCACCCAGCCGCCCAGGATGCCGACCGCGCAGAACACCGCGGACAGCATCGGCATCGCGATCACGCCGCCCCAGAAACGCGGCGCGAGCACCCGCTTGACGGGGTCGACTGCCATCATCTCCATCGCGCTGAGCTGCTCGCCGGCCTTCATCAGGCCGATCTCGGCGGTCAGCGAGGTGCCGGCGCGGCCGGCGAACAGCAGCGCGGTGATCACCGGGCCGAATTCGCGCAGCAGGCTCAGGCTGATCAGCACGCCCACCGACTCGGTCGCGCCGTAGCGCTGCAGCCCGTAGAAGTACTGCAGGCCCATGACGAAGCCGACGAACAGGCCCGACACGGCGATGATCGCCAGCGAGTAGTTGCCCAGGAAATGGACCTGGTCGCGCACCAGCGAGAAGCGGCGCAGGCCGCCCAGGTCGCTGAACAGCCGCCAGAACAGGCGCGCGCCGCGGCCCAGGTCGGACAGCTTGGAGCGCACCGCGAAGCCGAGGTCGGCGGGATTCCAGAAGCTCAAGGCCGGCCTCCCGAGGCCGGGCCGAAGTCGTCCTCGACGCCGACGCCCGGATAGTGGAAATGCACCGGCCCGTCGGGCAGCGCATGGACGAACTGGTGCACCAGCGGATCGGCGCTCTCGCGCACGGCCTGCGGCGTGCCCTGCGCGGCGACGCCGCCGTTGGCCAGGATGATCACGTGGTCGGCGATGCGGAAGGTCTCTTCCAGGTCGTGCGAGACGATGATGCTGGTCAGCCCCAGCGTGTCGTTGAGCTGGCGGATCAGCCGCGCGGCCGTGCCCAGCGAGATCGGGTCGAGGCCGGCGAAGGGCTCGTCGTACATCACCAGGTCGGGGTCGAGCGCGATCGCCCGCGCCAGCGCCACGCGCCGCGCCATGCCGCCCGAGACTTCGCTGGGCATCAGCTCGCGCGCGCCGCGCAGCCCGACCGCGTCGAGCTTCATGAGCACGATGTCGCGGATCAGCGCTTCGGGCAGTTGGGTGTGTTCGCGCAGCGGGAAAGCCACGTTGTCGAACACGCTCATGTCGGTGAACAGTGCACCGAACTGGAACAGCATGCCCATGCGACGCCGCGCTGCATACAATGCCGCAGCGTCGAACCTGAGCACATCCTGACCATCGAACAGGACCTCGCCGCGCTGCGCCTTCTGCTGTCCGCCGATCAGGCGCAGCACCGTGGTCTTGCCGCCGCCCGATGCGCCCATCAGGGCCGTCACCTTGCCACGCGGCACGGTGAAGGAGACGCCATCGAGGATGGCGCGCGCACCGTAGCCGAACGTGACGTCACGGAACTCGACGAAGGGTGTGGGCAGGGGGGTGGCTGGGTCCATCTCAATAAAAAAGCCGGGCGCTCCTTCGAGCATCCCGGCATGCGGTTTCACGCGGATGATACCGGGGCCGCGTCGGGCCCCGCCGGATTGAAACAAAATTCAATGCGGCGCGCCATGGGATTGCCCGAGGGCCCCCACGCAGCTCAACGCGGCAGGTCGCTGAAGCCCATCAGGAACTCGTCCACCGAGCGCGCGGCCTGGCGGCCTTCGCGGATCGCCCACACCACCAGCGACTGGCCGCGGCGCATGTCGCCCGCGGCGAAGACCTTGGGCGCGTTGGTGGCGTAGCCGCCGCTGAAGTCGACCGTGGCCTTGGCATTGCCGCGGCCGTCCTTCTCGACGCCGAAGGCTTCCAGCACGCCGGCGACCGGGCTCACGAAGCCCATGGCCAGCAGCACCAGGTCGGCCTTGAGCACCTGCTCGCTGCCGGGCACCTCGACCATCTTGCCGTCCTGCCACTCGACGCGCACGGTCTTCAGGCCCGTGACCTTGCCCTTGGTGCCGATGAATTCCTTGGTCGAGATCGCGAACTCGCGTTCGCAGCCTTCGACGTGGCTGGAGCTGGTGCGCAGCTTGTACGGCCAGTAGGGCCAGGTCATCGGGCGGTTCTCTTCCACCGGCGGTTCGGGCATCAGCTCGAACTGCGTGACGCTGACGGCGCCGTGGCGGTTGCTGGTGCCCACGCAGTCGGAGCCGGTGTCGCCGCCGCCGATCACGATCACATGCTTGCCGTCGGCGCGCAGCTGGCCCTTGAGCTTGTCGCCGGCGTTGACCTTGTTCTGCTGCGGCAGGAACTCCATCGCGAAATGGATGCCGTCGAGGTCGCGGCCCGGCACCGGCAGGTCGCGCGACTGCTCGGCGCCGCCGGTCAGCAGCACCGCATCGAATTCCTTGTCGAGCTGCTCGGGCGTGACGGTTTCCTTGGCCCAGTTGGTGACCTTGGAGCCCTTGCCCAGCGTGTCCTTGGCGGCGCCGACGACCACGCCGGTGCGGAAGGTCACGCCCTCGGCCTGCATCTGCGCGACGCGGCGGTCGATGTGCGACTTCTCCATCTTGAAGTCGGGAATGCCGTAGCGCAGCAGGCCGCCCACGCGGTCGTTCTTCTCGAACAGCGTCACGTCGTGGCCGACGCGCGCCAGCTGCTGGGCCGCGGCCATGCCGGCCGGGCCGGCGCCGACCACGGCAACCTTCTTGCCCGTCTTGTGCTTGGCCACGCGCGGCTGGACCCAGCCCTCGTCCCAGGCGCGGTCGATGATCGAATGCTCGATCGACTTGATGCCCACCGCATCGTCGTTCACGTTGAGCACGCAGGCCGCCTCGCAGGGCGCGGGGCAGATGCGGCCGGTGAACTCGGGGAAGTTGTTGGTCGAGTCCAGCACCGCGAAGGCGTTCTTCCAGTCGTCGCGGTACACCAGGTCGTTGAAGTCCGGGATGATGTTGTTGACCGGGCAGCCGCTGTTGCAGAACGGCGTGCCGCAGTCCATGCAGCGCGCGCCCTGGACCTTGGCCTGGTCCTTGTCGAGGCCGACGACGAATTCCTTGTAGTGCTTGAGGCGCTCCTCGACGGGCTTGTAGCCCTCTTCCACGCGCTCGTACTCCATGAAGCCGGTGATCTTTCCCATCGTGCTTTCCTTGTTTCTTGTTTCTACGTGCGGACGGCTCAGACGGCCGCGGTCTTGCGCGCGGTGCCCGCGGCCACGGCGGCGTGCGCGTCGTTGCCGCTGGCCGCGGCCAGCGCCTTGCGGTCGTGGATCTCGGCCAGCGCGCGCTTGTATTCGTTGGGGAACACCTTCACGAACTTGGTGCGCGAGACGGTCCAGTCGTCGAGCAGTTCGCGCGCGCGCTTGCTGCCGGTCCAGCGGTGATGGTCTTCCAGCAGCTTGCGCAGCTGGGCCTCGTCGGTCAGGCCGTTGTGCCAGATCGACGGCTTGATGCTGGCGGTCTGCTCGGCCGTGGTCAGCACCTTCTCCAGCGAGACCATCGACAGGTTGCAGCGCGAGGTGAACTGGCCGTCCTCGTCGTAGACGAAGGCCACGCCGCCGCTCATGCCGGCCGCGAAGTTGCGGCCGGTCTTGCCGAGCACGGCCACCGTGCCGCCGGTCATGTACTCGCAGCCGTGGTCGCCCGTGCCTTCGACGACCGCCGTCGCGCCCGACAGGCGCACCGCGAAGCGCTCGCCCGCGACGCCGCAGAAGTAGGCCTCGCCGGTGGTGGCGCCGTACATCACGGTGTTGCCGACGATGGTGTTGCGCACCGCTTCGCCGCGGAAGTCCAGGCTCGGGCGCACCACGATGCGGCCGCCCGACAGGCCCTTGCCGGTGTAGTCGTTGGCGTCGCCGATGAGGTACAGCGTGATGCCGCGGGCCAGGAAGGCGCCGAAGGACTGTCCGCCCGTGCCCTCGAGCTGGATGCGGATCGAATCGTCGGGCAGGCCCTCGGGATGGACCCGCGTGAGCGCGCCCGACAGCTTGGCGCCGACGGTGCGGTTCACGTTGCGCGCGACCTCGATGAACTGCACCTTCTCGCCCTTGTCGATGGCCGCGCGCGACTTCTCGATCAGCTTGGTATCGAGGTTGTGCTCGAGCCCGTGGTCCTGGTTCTCGACATGGAAGCGCGGCACGTCGTCCGGCACGTTCGGCAGCGCGAACAGGCGGCTGAAATCGAGGCCGCTGGCCTTCCAGTGCGAGATGCCCTTCTTCATGTCGAGCAGGTCGGCACGGCCGATCATGTCGTCGAACTTGCGGATGCCCAACTGCGCCATGATCTGGCGCACTTCCTCGGCGATGAAGAAGAAGTAGTTGACGACGTGCTCGGGCTTGCCCGAGAACTTCTTGCGCAGGACCGGGTCCTGCGTGGCCACGCCCACCGGGCAGGTGTTGAGGTGGCACTTGCGCATCATGATGCAGCCCTCGACGATCAGCGGCGCGGTCGCGAAGCCGAATTCGTCGGCGCCCAGCAGCGCGCCGATGGCGACGTCGCGGCCGGTCTTCATCTGGCCGTCGGCCTGCACCCGCACGCGGCCGCGCAGGCGGTTGAGCACCAGCGTCTGCTGGGTCTCGGCCAGGCCGATCTCCCAGGGGCCGCCCGCATGCTTGATCGAGGACCAGGGCGAGGCGCCCGTGCCGCCGTCGTGGCCGGCGATCACCAGGTGGTCGCTCTTGCACTTGGTCACGCCCGCGGCCACCGTGCCCACGCCCACTTCGCTGACCAGCTTGGTGCTGATGCTGGCGTGCGGCGCGACGTTCTTCAGGTCGTGGATCAGCTGGGCCAGGTCCTCGATCGA
Organism: Variovorax sp. J2P1-31; assembly: GCF_030317215.1. NCBI lineage: Bacteria > Pseudomonadati > Pseudomonadota > Betaproteobacteria > Burkholderiales > Comamonadaceae > Variovorax > Variovorax sp. J2P1-31. Next base: position 562,195 of record NZ_JASZYA010000002.1, on the reverse strand, counting down.
GTAGATGTCGTGGTGCGGCGGCGGCGAGATCAGGCCCACGCCCGGCACCGAGTAGCGCTGCTTGCCGATGTACTCGGTGACCTTGCCGCCGGGCAGCTGGCCGCCCTCGCCCGGCTTGGCACCCTGGGCCATCTTGATCTGGATCTGGTCGGCCGAGGACAGGTACTCGGCCGTGACGCCGAAGCGGCCCGAGGCCACCTGCTTGATCTTCGAACGCAGCGAGTCGCCGGCGTTGAGCGCCAGGTCGACCTCGACATTGGCGTCGCCGATCACGCTCTTGAGCGTGTCGCCCTGCTGGATCGGGATGCCCTTGAGCTCGTTGCGGTAGCGCGCCGGATCCTCGCCGCCCTCGCCGGTGTTGCTCTTGCCGCCGATGCGGTTCATGGCCACGGCCAGCGTCGAATGCGCCTCGGTCGAGATCGAGCCCAGCGACATCGCGCCGGTGGCGAAGCGCTTGACGATCTCGGCCGCCGACTCGACCTCTTCCACCGGAATCGCCTGGCTCGGGTCGATCTTGAACTCGAACAGGCCGCGCAGCGTCATGTGGCGACGGCTCTGGTCGTTGATGATCTGGGCGTATTCCTTGTAGGTGCTCCAGTTGTTGGCGCGCGTGCTGTGCTGCAGCTTGGCGATCGCGTCGGGCGTCCACATGTGGTCCTCGCCGCGGGTGCGCCAGGCGTACTCGCCGCCGGCGTCGAGCATGTTGGCCAGCACCGGGTCGTCGCCGAAGGCGGCCGCGTGCATGCGCAGCGCTTCCTCGGCGATCTCGAACACGCCGATGCCTTCGACGCGGCTGGCGGTGCCCGAGAAATACTTGCCGATCGTGTCGTTGTTGAGGCCGATGGCCTCGAACAGCTGCGCGCCGCAGTAGCTCATGTAGGTGCTCACGCCCATCTTGGACATGATCTTCGACAGGCCCTTGCCGATCGCCTTCACGTAGTTGTAGATCGCCTTCTCGGCCGACAGGTCGCCCGAGAGCTCGGCGTGCAGCGAGGCCAGCGTTTCCATCGCCAGGTAGGGATGGACCGCCTCTGCGCCGTAGCCCGCGAGCACGCCGAAGTGATGCACCTCGCGCGCGCTGCCGGTCTCGACCACCAGGCCGGCCGTGGTGCGCAGACCTTCGCGTACCAGGTGCTGGTGGATCGCGCTCGAGGCCAGCAGGGCGGGAATCGCGACCTGCGTGGCACTCACGCCGCGGTCGCTCACGATCAGGATGTTGCTGCCGCCCTTGATCGCGTCGACGGCTTCGGCGCACAGCGAGGCGAGCTTGGCCTCGACGCCTTCACGGCCCCAGTCGGCCGGGTAGGTGATGTCGAGCGTGGTCGAGCGGAACTTGCCCTGCGTGTGCTGCTCGATGTTGCGCAGCTTGGCCATGTCGGCGAAGTCGAGGATGGGCTGGCTCACCTCGAGCCGCATCGGCGGGTTGACCTGGTTGATGTCCAGCAGGTTCGGCTTGGGGCCGATGAAGCTGTTGAGCGACATCACGATCGCTTCTCGGATCGGGTCGATCGGCGGGTTCGTCACCTGGGCGAACATCTGCCGGAAGTAGTTGTAGAGCGTCTTGTTCTTGCTCGAGAGCACGGCCAGCGGGCTGTCGTTGCCCATCGAGCCGATGCCTTCCTCGCCGGCCTGCGCCATCGGGCTCAGCAGGAACTTGATGTCTTCCTGCGTATAACCAAAAGCCTGTTGCCGATCGAGCAGCGATACGGCGTTGGCGGGCACTTCGGCCGGCGGCGCATCGACGCTGTCGAGCTTGATGCGCAGGTTCTCGATCCACTGCTTGTAGGGCTTGGTGTTGACGACATAGGCCTTGAGCTCGTCGTCGTCGATCATGCGGCCCTGTTCCAGGTCGATCAGGAACATCTTGCCGGGCTGCAGGCGCCACTTGCGCAGGATCTTGTGCTCGGGCACGGGCAGCACGCCCGATTCCGAGGCCATGATCACCAGGTCGTCGTCGGTCACGCAGTAGCGCGAGGGGCGCAGGCCGTTGCGGTCCAGCGTGGCGCCGATCTGGCGGCCGTCGGTGAACACGATCGAGGCCGGGCCGTCCCACGGCTCCATCATCGCGGCGTGGTATTCGTAGAACGCGCGGCGGCGCTCGTCCATCGTCGTGTGCTGCTCCCAGGGCTCGGGGATCATCATCATCACGGCCTGGCTGATCGGGTAGCCGGCCATGGTCATGAGTTCGAGGCAGTTGTCGAAGGTCGCGGTGTCGGACTGGCCGGCGAAGCTGATCGGGTAGAGCTTCTTCAGGTCGGCCGCCAGCACCGGCGAGGACATCACGCCCTCGCGCGCCTTCATCCAGTTGTAGTTGCCGCGCACCGTGTTGATTTCGCCGTTGTGGGCGACATAGCGGTACGGGTGGGCCAGCGGCCACTTGGGGAAGGTGTTGGTCGAGAAGCGCTGGTGCACCAGGCCGATGGCCGAGATACAGCGCTCGTCGGACAGGTCGAGGTAGTACACGCCGACCTGGTCGGCCAGCAGCAGGCCCTTGTAGACCACCGTGCGGCTGGACATGCTCGGAACGTAGTATTCCTTGCTGTGCTTGAGCTCCAGGTTCTGGATGTTGGCGCTCGCGGTCTTGCGGATCACGTAGAGCTTGCGCTCCAGCGCGTCCTGCACGATCACGTCGCTGCCGCGGCCGATGAAGACCTGGCGCAGGATGGGCTCGGTCTTCTTGACCGCGGGCGACATCGGCATCTCGCGGTTGACCGGCACGTCGCGCCAGCCCAGCAGCACCTGGCCTTCGGCCTTGATCGCGCGCTCCATCTCCTGCTCGCAGGCCATGCGCGAGGCATGTTCCTTGGGCAGGAAGATCATGCCGACGCCGTATTCGCCATAAGGCGGCAGTTCGACGCCCTGCTTGCCCATCTCCTCGCGGTACAGCGCGTCGGGGATCTGGATCAGGATGCCGGCGCCGTCGCCCATCAGCTTGTCGGCGCCGACGGCGCCGCGATGGTCGATGTTCTCGAGGATCTTGAGGGCCTGCGTCACGATGTCGTGGCGCTTCTCGCCCTTGATGTGGGCGACGAAACCGAGGCCGCAGGCATCGTGTTCGTTGCTGGACGAATACAGCCCGTGCTGTTCCAGGTGTTGGATCTCGACATCCGTCGTCATGGGGCGCACTCCTTCAATTTATCGCGGGATCTCTCGCAGGGAATCGGAGGATATTGCGTTGCACAAATAATGCCAAGAAGATTAAATGGGGTCAGATTCATATTATTTTCTGACTTTTTTGGTGAGGTATTAATTAGGGACATATCAAACAATGGGCGACGGGATGCCCGAGGCAGCCCGATCGGGCCCCGAACAAGGAATCAAACGGCCGGAGGATTCGGCCGGCGCCCGGCCCGCGCCTTGACCAGCCGCCGCGGCGTGGCCTGCTGCAGCTGCGCCAGGAAGCGCTCGTCGCCCGCGGCCCAGCCCTGCAGCGCCGCGTCGGTCAGCAGCGTCTGCTCCGGGGCGCTGTTGCCTTCGCGCACCCGCTCCGCATAGGCCGCCTCGCGCGCGAAGGGCGTGTTGCCCAGCGCCCAGTACAGCGGATGCGGCGACAGGAAGCGGTCGCTGCGCAGGCCCGCGTAGTGGTGGTGGCTGGACCAGGCGAAGTCGCGCGCCTCCGGAACCAGACCGGCGCGCACCGGGTTCAGGTCGAGGTAGACCATGCAGGGCAGCAGGTAGCGCTCGGCCTGCAGCACGGTCGCGCGGTAGCGCCCTTCCCACAGCGTGCCGCTGCGCGCATGGCGGTCGTTGAAGCTGCGCACATAGCTGCGCCCCACCGCCTGCATGAACTGCGGCAGGCCTTCGGCGGTGGACGGCGTGACCAGCAGGTGGAAGTGGTTGTCCATCAGCACGTAGGCGTGCAGCGCCACGCCGAAGCGCGGTGCGTGCTCGGCCCACAGCGCGACCAGCCGTTCGCGGTCGGCGGTGTCGACGACGATCGGCTGGCGGTTGTTGCCGCGCTGGATCACGTGGTGCAGCTGCTGCGCCAGCGTGAGTCGGGGCAGTCGGGCCATGGCGGCGCGCGGCCTTTTCCGCTCAGTCCAGCCGGAAACGCGTCTGCAGCAGAGCGCTCAGCCCGAATTCGGCCAGCAGGCTGCGCAGGCGCTCGGCGGCGCTGGCCTTCGCCTGGCCGGTGCGGCGCGCGATGATCAGCTCGTTCTTCATGCTGTGCTCCCAGCCGACGAGTTCGGTCACCGTGACCTGGTAGCCCTGGGCCTCGAGGTAGAGGCAGCGCAGCACGTTGGTCAGCTGGCTGCCGATCTCGCGCGTGTGCAGCGGATGGCGCCACAGCTCGGCCAGCGGCGTGCGCGACAGCGACAGCGCCTTGGTCTCGCGCAGGCAGGCCGCCACTTCGGCCTGGCAGCAGGGCACCAGCACCATGTATTTCGCCCGCTTGGCCAGCCCGAAGGCGATCGCGTCGTCGGTGGCGGTGTCGCATGCATGCAACGCCGTCACGATGTCGATCTGCGCCGGCAGCTCGCTGGCATGGGTCGACTCGGCCACGGTCAGGTTCAGGAAGGCCATGCGGTCGAAGCCCAGCCGCTGCGCCAGCGCGCGCGATTTCTCGATCAGTTCGCTGCGCGTCTCGATGCCGTAGACATGGCCGCCGTCGAGCGCGCGGAAGAACAGGTCGTAGATGATGAAGCCCAGGTAGGACTTGCCCGCGCCGTGGTCGGCCAGCGTCGCGTGGCGGCCCTGCTCCGGCAGTTCGCGCAGCAGCTTCTCGATGAACTGGAACAGGTGGTAGACCTGCTTGAGCTTGCGGCGCGAATCCTGGTTGAGCCGGCCTTCGCGCGTGAGGATGTGCAGTTCCTTGAGCAGCTCGATCGATTGCCCGGGCCGCAGCGCCTCCTGCACGTCGGCCTCGGCCTTGGCGGCCTTGCCGGTCTTGTGGTCGGGGCGGCTCATCGTGCGGCTCCCGCGCCCACGTCGAGCGCGGCCCAGCCGGCCGGGCCCAGCGCCTCCAGCGTCTCGATGTTGCGCTCGAAGATCACCTCGGCCTCGGGGAAGGCCTCGACCGCGCGGTCGATGCTCTCCTCGCGCAGCAGGTGCAGCGTGGGGTACGGCGCGCGGTTGGTGGCGTTGCCGATGTCGTCGGGCTCGGTGCCGCCGAACTGGAAGCGCGGGTGGAAGCTCGCGAGCTGCAGCGTGCCCTCGAGGCCCGCGCGGGCCAGGCGGCGTTCGGCGCGTTCGGTGAAGTCGTTGAAATCCAGGAAGTCGGCCAAGGTGTGGGGTGCCATCAGGAGGGTGGTGTCGCGTTCGGAAGCCGGCCGGTCGACCAGCGCCTGGGCCTCGGCCATCAGCAGGTCGAGCAAACCCGCATCGTCGTCGGCGGCCAGGTGCACCGCGTAGTGGACCTGGCCCTTGGCGTGCACCGCCTTGGCGAACGGACAGAGGTTCAGGCCGATGACCGCGCGCTCGAGCCAGCGTCGCGTGTCGGCTTCGGCCTGCGCGGCCGTGATTGTCGCAGTCGTGTCGTTCATGCGTGGATTCCTTGTGTCGATGGCCCCGGCCTCAGCCGGGCCGCGAGCGCGATGCCCGCCAGCGCGCAGGCCAGCGTCACGGCCCAGGTCCATTGCCAGCCGCCCGCGCGGTGCGCGAGCCAGGCCACCAGCGGCGGCGCGCAGAACTGGCCCAGCGCCGAGGCCTGCTGCATCAGCCCGACCGTGGTCGACACGGTGCCGGGCCCGGGCGCGAAACGCAGCGCCAGCACGAACAGCGTGGCCGGCACCATGCCGCCGCCGAAGGAGAAGGCGCACACCGCGGCGTAGCGCAGCGCGGGCGGCAGGCCGGCGGCCAGCAGGCCGTCGCCGAACTGCAGGAAGGCCGCGACGCCGCCCAGCGCCATCGCGCCGTAGCCCCAACGCAGCAGTTTCTCGGGCGCCAGGCCGCGCTGCAGCAGCCGGCCGCCCAGCAGGTTGCCGCCGATGTTCATGGCCGCGGCGCCGGCCGTGAGCACCGCGCTCCAGGCCACGGGCACGCCGGCCTCGGCATAGATCGCAGGCAGGAAGCCGATCACCGCCATCCACTGGGCCGAATAGACCGCGAAGGCGGCCGCCAGCAGCCAGGGGCCGGGCGCGCGCAGCGTGTCGCGCAGCCGGGCCGGCCATGGTTCGGCCTGCGTCGGCGGTGCGGCGGCATCGGCCGGTACGCTGGCCGCCACCCAGCACGCCGCGGCCGCCGACACGCCGGCCAGCGCCCACCACCAGGCGCCCCAGCCCAGGGCCGCGATCAGCGCCGGCCCCACCAGCAGCGCCGAGGCCACGCCCAGCGGCATGTAGGCACCCCACCAGCCGAGCGCGCTCTTCTCCGCGCCGCTGGGCGCGGTGGCACGGATCAGCGCCGGCGCCGGCATCACCACCAGCAGGAAGCCCAGGCCTTCGAGCGCACGCAGCGCCAGCAGCGCGGGCACCGCATGGGCGCCGGGCTGCGCGGCGGCACCGATCGCCCCGCCCGCCAGGCTGGCCAGCGTGAGCAGCGCCAGACCCCAGAGCATGCTGCGGCGCAGCCCGATGGTGTCGGAGGCCAGGCCGGCGGCCAGGCCCAGCGTCATGCTCGCCATCTGCACCAGCGCCAGCAGGAAGCCCGCCTCGACCAGGTCGATGCCCAGCGCGGCCTGCAGCGCCGGCACGGCCGGCGGCAGCTTGCCCAGGTGCAATGCGGCACTGACGCCGGCCGCGACGACGGCCAGCGTGGCGGCCGGCAAGCGCGGGCGCGCGACAGGGGCGATCGCGGCCATGCTCAGGCCTGCCAGGCGCGCCCGGTCAGGCGCTCGTGCTCGCGCATCGCGAAGCGGTCGGTCATGCCGGCGATGTAGTCGGCCACCGCGCGCGCCACGTCGGGTCGGCCCGCGAACGAGTCCGGCATCTCGGCCGGGCGTTCCAGGTAGGCGGTGAACAGTTCGCGCACCATCACCTTGGCCTGGCCCGTGGTCTGCGTGACCTGCGGATGGCGGTAGAGGTTGGCGAACAGGAAGCGCTTGAGCACGATCGACTGCGCGCGCATCTCGTCGCTGAAGCGCAGCAGCGGATCGGCGCGCCGGGCCGCGTCGGCATCGGCCGGCGCGGCCGCCTCGACGGCCGCGCGGGTGGCGTCGATCACGTCGTAGACCTGCGCGCTGAGCATGCGGCGGATGGTCTCGTAGAGCACGCGCCGCCCGCCCAGCGTCGGGTGCTCGGCCAACGCCTCGCGCCGGTAGCGCTCGAACAGCTCGACCTCGCCCAGCTGCGCGATGCTGATCAGGCCCGAGCGCACGCCGTCGTCGATGTCGTGCGCGTTGTAGGCGATCTCGTCGGCCAGGTTGCACAGCTGCGCCTCGAGGCTGGGCTGGGTGCGCTCGAGGAAGCGCCGGCCCACGCCGCCGGGCTCGGCCGCCTCGATGCGCTCGGCATTGGCTCGCGAGCAGTGCTTGAGGATGCCCTCGCGCGTCTCGAAGCTCAGGTTCAGGCCGTCGTACTGCGGGTAGCGGTGCTCGAGCGTGTCGACCACGCGCAGGCTCTGAAGGTTGTGCTCGAAGCCGCCATGGCCGGCCATGCAGTCGTCGAGCGCGTCCTGGCCCGCATGGCCGAAGGGCGTGTGGCCCAGGTCGTGCGCCAGCGCGATCGCCTCGACCAGGTCTTCGTTGAGCCGCAGCGCGCGCGCGATCGAGCGCGCGAGCTGCGCCACCTCGAGCGAGTGCGTGAGGCGGGTGCGGAACAGGTCGCCCTCGTGGTTGAGGAAGACCTGGGTCTTGTAGACCAGCCGGCGGAAGGCGGTGGAATGGACGATGCGGTCGCGGTCGCGCTGGAAGGCATCGCGCGTGGGCGCGGGCGGCTCCGGATGGCGGCGGCCGCGCGACGCGGCCGCATGGCTGGCGTAGGGCGCCAGCCGCCCCGCGGGACCATCGGTGAAGGAGGATTCGACCGGCGCCATGGCAGCGTCTCTTCAGGCGCCGCCGCAGTGCGCCAGCACCTCGCGCACCAGCGCGTCGGGCGCCGGGCGCATCACGGCCGAACCGGGCTTGTCGATGAGCACGAAACGGATCTCGCCGGCCTCGGACTTCTTGTCGACGCGCATCAGTTCCAGGTAGCGCTCGGCGCCGAGCTTCGGCGCGACGGTGGGCAGGCCGGCGCGCTCGACCAGCGTCGTCAGCCGCTGCACGAAGGCCGCGTCGACGCCGCCCAGGCGCTGCGAGAGCTGCGCCGCCATCACCATGCCGCAGCCCACGGCCTCGCCGTGCAGCCACTCGCCGTAGCCCAGGCCCGACTCGATCGCATGACCGAAGGTGTGGCCGAAGTTGAGGATCGCGCGCAGGCCGGCCTCGCGCTCGTCCTGCCCCACCACCTCGGCCTTGATCTCGCAGCTGCGCCGCACCGCATGCGCGAGCGCCGCCGGGTCGCGGGCCATCAGCGCGTCGATGTTCGCCTCGATCCAGTCGAAGAAGGCCATGTCGTAGATCGGGCCGTACTTGATGACCTCGGCCAGGCCCGCGCTGAGCTCGCGCGCCGGCAGGGTGGCGAGCGTCGCCAGGTCGCACAGCACCAGCTGCGGCTGGTAGAAGGCGCCGATCATGTTCTTGCCCAGCGGATGGTTGATCGCGGTCTTGCCGCCCACCGAGGAATCGACCTGCGCGAGCAGCGTGGTCGGCACCTGCACGAAGGGCACGCCGCGCATGTAGCTCGCGGCCGCGAAGCCGGTCATGTCGCCGACCACGCCGCCGCCCAGTGCGAACAGCACCGTCTTGCGGTCGCTGCCCTGCTGCAGCAGCGCATCGAAGATCAGGTTGAGCGTGGGCCAGTCCTTGTGCGCCTCGCCGTCGGGCAACTCGAGCACGTGGACGGTCCGGAAGCGCCCGGCGAGCGTCTTCTGCAGCGCTTCGGCATAGAGCGGGCTCACCGTGGTGTTGGTGACGATCAGGGCGCTGGCGGCGGCGGGCACCGCGTCGAACTGCGACGGGTCGCCGAGCAGGCCGGCGCCGATCAGGATGGGATAGCTGCGGTCGCCGAGGCGGATGTCGACGCGCTGGGGCGAAGCGATGGATTCAGGCTGGGGCATGGCCCCAAGTTTAGGGCCTTGCCCCCTCAGGCGACGGGCTCGCCGCCGGCCGCGGGCGGCGGGGGCGTCACGATGCCCGACAGCTCGAGCTGCATCACGATGGTGTTGACCAGCATGGCGATCGAGGGCCGGCCGGTGTCGACGATGCTGTGCGCGGTTGCGCGGTAGAGCGGGTCGCGCTGGTCGTGCAGTTCGCGCAACCGCGCCAGCGGATCGGCCACCTGCAGCAGCGGCCGCTTGGTGTCGTGGCGCAGCCGCTTGAGCAGGTCTTCGGGCGAGGAGCGCAGGTAGATCACATGGAAGTGATCCTGCAGCGCCCGCCGGTTCGCCTCGCGCAGCACCGCACCGCCGCCGGTGGCCACCACGCCCTGCACGGACGCCGCCAGCTCGGCCAGCACCTGCTGCTCGACATCGCGGAAGGCGGCCTCGCCTTCGCGCTCGAAATAGTCGCGGATGGAGCAGCCGAGGCGCTGCTCGATCACGGTATCGGAGTCCGAAAAGCCGAAATCCAGCCTTTGCGCCAATCGACGCCCAACGCTGGATTTCCCGGAGCCCGGCAAGCCGATCAAGACGATCGGCCTGCCGCGTTGTTCGCTTAATTCGGAGTACTGCAACCTTGTCCTGGGCCTGTGCCGGTGTTACTGCCATAGGGCGGCGTGAGGAACGCGCCGTTGCCCGCATCTTCCTGCGCCGCCCGAAGGACGTAAATGTAGCTTGCAGCGCCTTCGCTGCCGCTCACGCCTGCCGTCACCGTGATTTTCACGCGCAGCCAGGTCGCCACGTTCTGCGGATACTGCAGTTGGATGGTCGCCAGACCCGTGGCATCCGTTCGATTGCTGCTTGGGAAGCCAATGGCGACGTCCGATTGCCGTGGCGTGAGGAATTTATCGCCATTCGTGTCTTCCGTCGTGGGTGGAACCGCGGTCGGATCCGTGTCGAGCACGCCATTGCGATTCACGTCCTCGTTGGGGCACCATTTGTACGGAATGGGTGCGCCACCCGCAGCCGGAATCACCGTGTAGTCCTCCGTGTTGAAGGTGGGAGGACTTCCTGCGACGGTGCCTTTCCAGTAGCCAAGCACATCCACCACTGCCGAAAGAGGGACGTCCGCGGCGTAGTTGCCCGCCGCATTCACCGCCTGGATCTCGAACTTCTTGATGTACGAAATGCCGCTCGCCGTCTTCGTGATCACGTTGTCCGCGCCGATCGTCAGATTGACCGGGTTCGACGCCACGGTGAGTTGGGTCGTCACGCTGTTCGGGCAAGCGTTGGCCGCAAAGTCGTTGACGTCGTAGCAAGCCCGGATGAGCACACCATTGTTCGGACTGGGGCTCGTCGAAGCGATGTACGAAGTGCGCGCCGCACCCGCTTCATCGCTGTACACCAGTGCCGAACCGGTGCTCAGCGACTCGCCCGGCAGCGCGCTGCTGATGACCGAAAAGCGGACCCGCATGTTTGGAAGGCGGTTGTTGCCCGCCTTCAGGAACAGCACGCGAATCTCCGATTGATTCACCGTGCTGCCGGCCGCATTGGTCGCAACGACAACCGGGGTCGCGATCGCGCTCACGCTCGTGACCGGGCCCACCGCAGGAGGAATGGTGGTGGAGCCGGAGGTCTGTACACGGATATCGACCGAGCTGGTGACACCTGCGGCCTGGACGGAGATGGGATAGGTGCCATCGGTCGCGGGGGCGGTCAGCGAATAGGCGACCTCGCCGGCATTGGTGGTCTGGGCCGCAGGAAAGGTGTAGCCAGGGATACCGCTCGCCGTCACGGCGGCTCCAGGCACGGCGTTGCCGGCCGAGTCCTTGACCTTCACGGTCAAGGTGAAGGTCTGTCCCGGCTGCGGCGTGGCAGGCACAGCGGCGGCGGTGATGGCGATGCCCGAGATCCCCACGGTTCCGGATTTCGAGATCGTGCCGGACTTGACGGTGTAGCGGACCAAGCGGTTGGACTTGTCGCTGCCTGCGCCGATGCTGCCCGAGAACGTCCCGTCAGTGCCCGTCACCGAGCCCGATGTGGGCGTGAAGACAGCGTTGTTGTCGAGGGACACCGAAACCGCGGCCGCAGGCACCACGTTGCGCGCACTGTCCACGGCCGTCACCGTGAGGACGGCCTTGTCGGTGCCGGAATTGTTGATCACCGCCTTGTCCAGCGAAACGATGAGATCCGCAGCCAACGGCGTCGTGGGTGTGGGGTCCGGCGTCGGAGTGGGCGTGGGGGTTGTGGGCGTACCACTGCCGCCACCACTGGTCGGAACGCTGGGGCTCCCGCCACCACCTCCGCATGCCGCCACGAGCATCGCCGCCGCGAACGCGGCAGCCCCGATCTTCAATCCGCTCACATACTTCATTTTTTCCCTCGACTCCTGTTTGGATGCTGCGATCAACGTGCCGCATTGCGGTCAGTGATCATCTTCGGCGTGATGAAGACCAACATTTCGGTCTTGTTGAACGTCCGGTCACGCGTGCGGAAGAGCGTGCCCAGGTAGGGCAGTTCGCCCAGCAGCGGGATGCGCGACTCGTTGTTGTTCTCGGTCATCTCGAAGATGCCGCCGATGACCACCGTGCCGCCGTTCTCCACCAGCACTTCGGTCTGCACGTGCTTGGTGTTGATCGCGAAGCCGGCCGTCGTGGCCTGGCCGACCGTGTCCTTGTTGACGTCCAGCGTCAGGATGATGTTGCCCTCGGGCGTGATCTGCGGCGTGACCTCGAGCTTGAGGTTGGCCTTGCGGAAGGCGATCGAGGTGGCGCCGCTGGAGGTCGCGACCTGGTAGGGCAGCTCGGTGCCCTGCTCGATCAGGGCCTTGGTCTGGTCCGCCGTGACCACGCGCGGGCTGGACACCACCTTGCCCTTGCCGTCGGCCTCGAGCGCCGAGATCTCCAGGTTCAGCAGCCGCGAGAAGCTCGAGTTGAACAGCGACACGGCGAAGGTGCCCGGCGCATTGCCGTTGCCCGCCACACCGGTGGACGGCAGGTTCACGAAGTTCGAGTTGGTGAAGGTCGTGGTGGCGCTGGGCTGGTTGGTGAAGCCGCCGTTGACGACCGGGTTCGAGGTCACCACCGGCATCGCGCCGACGGTGCTGCGCGTGTTGATGATGCCGCCGCCCAGGCGCACGCCCAGCGACTTGCCGAAGGTGTCCGAGGCCTCGACGATGCGCGCCTCGATCAAGACCTGGCGCACCGGGATGTCCAGCTTCTGGATCAGCTCGGCCACCCGCGCCAGGCGCGAGGGCACGTCGGAGACGAAGATCTGGTTGGTGCGCGACTCCGCGATCACGCTGCCGCGTGCGCTCAGCAGGCGCGAGGTGGTGCCGCCACCGCTGCCACCGCCGCCGGCCGAGGCGCCGGTGCCGGTCAGGCCTTCGGCAATCACCAGCGCCTTGGTGTAGTTGAGCTGGAACGACTGGGTGCGCAGCGGCTCGAGGGTCTCGATGGCCGCCTTGGCCTCGAACTCCATCTTTTCCTTGGCGTTGATTTCGTCCTTGGGCGCGATCCACAGCACGCTGCCGTTCTTGCGCATGCCCAGGTTCTTGGCCTGCATGATGATGTCCAGCGCCTGGTCCCAGGGGACATCCTTCAGGCGCAGCGTGAGCGCACCGGTCACCGAATCCGAGGTGACGATGTTGAAGTTGGTGAAATCGGCGATCACCTGCAGCAGCGAACGGATCTCGATGTTCTGGAAGTTCAGCGACAGCTTCTCGCCGCTGTAGCCCACGCCCTGCGTGAGCTTGGTCGGGTCGACCTTGCGCGGCCGCACCTCGACCACGAACTGGTTCTCGCTCTGGTAGGCGCTGTGCTCCCAGTCGCCGCTGGGCTCGATCGTCATGCGCACGCGATCGCCCACCTGCTGCGTGGTGATCAGCTGCACGGGGGTGCCGAAATCCGCCACGTCGAGGCGGCGGCGCAGGCCTTCGGGCAGCGTCGACTTGGTGAACTCGACCACCAGGTTCTTGCCCTGCTGGCGGATGTCCACGCCCACCTGGTTGTTGGCCAGGTCGACGATCACCCGGCCGGTGCGTTCGGACGCCAGGCGGAAGTCGACGTCGCGCAGCGGCAGGGTGTCGCGGTTGCGGTTCTCCGCGAACGCGGCCGAACTCGAGGTCGAGGTCACCAGCGCGGCGCCGGCCACGGGCTCCAGCGACACCAGCAGCGACTTGCCCTGGATCTCGGTCTTGTAGGCGGTCGCCTGCTTGAGGTTCAACACCAGGCGCGTGCGTTCGCCCGCCTGGACCACGTTGATCGAACGGAGGTTGCCCTGGTTCACCTCGACGGCGGAACGGCCGATGCCGTTGGTCACGCCCGGAAAATCGAGCGCGATGCGCGCCGGCGTCTGGATCGCGAAGCCCGGGGGCGCCGCGGCGAGGGGCTGCGTGAGGTCGATGCGCACCACTTCGGCGCCGGACTGCATCGAGGTGGTCACCGATTCGATCGCGTTCTGCGCATGCGCCGCGACCACGGCGCTCAGCGCGGCAAGGGAGAGGCCCGCGGCGCGAAGCCACCGTGCCAGGGTTGATTTCTGCTGACTCATTTCGACCTCTCTTGCAATTCCAACGTCGCCACGCGCTCGATCCACTCACCGGCGGCGTCCTGCACGATTTCCCGCAAGGCCAGTTCGGTTTCCCCGATACGGGTCACGCGCCCGTAGTTCAGCCCCAGGTAGTTGCCCACGCGCACCTGGTACAGCAGCTTGTCGACCATCACCAGCGCCACCGGCTGGCCGCCGCGGTTCATGCTGCCGACCATGGCCATCGAGTCCAGCGGCATGGCTTCGAGCGCTTCCTTGCGCCGTGCCAGCTCGGGCCCGATCAGCCCCGAACTGCTGGGCTGCGCGGAGTCGCGCCGCAGGGCCTGCGTGAGCTTCTGGCTGTTGAAGGGATCGAGGGTCGTGCCCTCGGTGTAGGCCTGGGGCGTGAACTTCTTCGGCTCGCTGATCGGCGGCACCGCGGGCCGCACCTTGGCCCGCTCCTCGACCATCCACTGCTGCAGGTCGTCCTGTTCCGATCCCCAGCAACCGCTCAGCAGCAGCGCCGCGGCGCACAGTCCCAGGGCTTTGAGGCGGATCATCATTTCTTCTGCGCTCCCGCGGTCGCGGCGCGGCGCTGGCTGGCCTGTTCCTCGTCGTCGAGGTAGCGGTAGGTGCGGGCCGTGGCGTCCATGGTCAGGGCCCCGTCCTTCTGCGGCGCGATCGACAGGTCGTTGAGCGTCACGATGCGCGAGAGGTTGGCCACGTCGGCCACGAAGGCGCCCATGTCGTCGTAGCGCCCGGTCACGCGCAGCGCGATCGGCAGCTCGGCGTAGTAGTCCTTGACCGCCACCTGGCCCGGGCGGAACAGTTCGAACTGCAGGCTGCGGCCCAGGCCGGCCTGGTTGATGTCGGACAGCAGGGCATCCATCTCGGCCTTGCTGGGCAACTGCTTCTCGAGCAGGGTCACGTACTGCTGCACCTGTTCGCGCTGCTTCTTGAGCAGGTCGAGGTTGGCCGCCTGGGCGACCTTCTTCTGGTAGTCGGCCTTGAGCGTGACTTCGGTGGCGCGCTCGGTCTCGAGCTCGTCGTTGGCGTTGGTCAGCCAGACGAACCACAGCGCCACCAGCACCAGCACGGTCACGGCGACGCACAGCGCGTAGCGCGGCGCGGCCGGCCAGACGGAAGGATCGTTGGGGTTCAGGCCACGGAACTGTTCGCCGAAGCGGCGCAGGGATGCGGCGACATCGACGTTGGAGGCGAATCGTTTGCTTGCCATATCGGACCCCGCTTAACCCTTGACCGCCGCCGCGGCCGCGCCGGCCGCCGGCTTCGCCACATCGGTCGGACGCTTGAGGCCGATGCGCATGGTGAAGTTCGCCACGCGGCGCTGGTCGCGCGGGTTCAGGGTCACGGTGCCGGCCGTGATCTCGACCAGCTCGGGCTTGACCAGCCAGGGACTGCCGTTGCCCAGGTTGCGCAGCAATTCGGACACCCGCTCGTTCGACTGCGCCATGCCCTGCAGCGTGACCGTGCGGTCGGTCTGCTTCATGCTGGCCAGGTACACGCCGTCGGGCAATTGCCGCACCAGTTCGTTGAGCAGGTGCACCGGCATGTTGCGGTCGCCCTGCAGGTCCTCGACGGCCTGCTGGCGCGCCTTGAGCGCCGTGATCTCGGCCTGCAGCGTCGAGATCTCCTTGATCTCGGACTCGAGCTTCTTGATCTCGGCCTGCAGGTAGCTGTTCTTCGATTGCTGGGTCGAGATCTGTGTCTGGTACCAGACATAGGCCGCGCCCGCGATCAGGCCGCCGAGCAGGGCCGCCGCGCCCAAGGTCACATAGAAGCTCTCGCGGCGGCGCTTGCGGGCCGCTTCGCGGTGCGGCAACAGGTTGATCAGGATCACTGCAGAAACCTCCGCATCGCCAGGCCACAGGACGTCAGGTAGGAAGGCGCCTCGCGGCGCACCTTCTTTTCCCGGATGCCCGAGCCGAGTTCCATGCCGTCGAAGGGGTTGACCAGCGTGCAGGCGAAGGAAGTCTGGCGGGTCACGGCACTGGTCAGGCCCGGCAGCGCGGCCGAGCCGCCGGCCAGCAGCACGTAGTCGACGCGGTTGTGCGGCGTGCTGGTGAAGAAGAACTGGAGCGCGCGCGCGATTTCCTGCGCGATGCTGGCCACGAAGGGCTTGAGCACGCCCGAGCCGTAGTCCTCGGGCAGGTCGCCGCTGCGTTTCTTGCTTTCCGCCTCTTCGGCCGAAAAGCCGTACTGGCGCACGATCAGCTGGGTCAGCTGGGCGCCGCCGAAGGCCTGGTCGCGGTCGTACAGCACCTCCTGGTTGCGCAGCACCTGCATGCTGGTGGTGAAGGCGCCGACCTCGAACAGCGCGACGACCGCATCGCGGCCCTGGCCCGGCAACTGCTCGATCAGCCGCGAAGTCGCGAGCCGCGAGGCGTAGGACTCGACGTCCAGGATCACGGCCTTGAGCCCGGCCGCCTCGGCCAGGCCCTGGCGGTCCTGCACCTTTTCCTTGCGCGAGGCGGCGATCAGCACCTCGACGTCCTCGGCCGCGCCGGCACTGCGGCCGACCACGCAGAAGTCCAGGCTCACTTCGTCGAGGGAGAAAGGAATGTACTGGTTGGCTTCGGACTCGACCTGCAGCTCGAGCTCCTGCTCGCTCATGCCGCCGGGCAGCACGATCTTCTTGGTGATCACGGCCGAAGGCGGCAGCGCCAGCGCGACGTTGCGGGTGCGGGTGCCGCTCTTGCGCACCACGCGGCGCACGGCCTCGGCCACCTCGTCGAACTTCTCGACGTTGCCGTCGCTGATCCAGCCCCGCTCCAGCGGTTCGATCGCGCATCGCTCGAGCACCAGCTTGCCGCTCGCGTCACGGCCCAGCTCGACCAGCTTGACGCTGGACGAACTAACATCCAACCCGACCAACGGCGCGGGCTGACGGCGAAACAACGATCCCAGTGCAGTCAAGTTCGATCCCATCCGTTTGTAACGATTGGAAATATTTACGTATGGTTGCATGCTAGCAGCAAGAAGTGGGCGCTACCAAGGCGCCCCGCCGAGGATCGGCGGGAGCGTTGTCAAAAGTTGACGCCCACGTAGTCTTCTGCAACTTACGTGACGACACCCCGGAATTTGGCCGTCCGAGGCCTTTGCTGACGCCCCTTTTCCGGGCCATTTTTTATAATGCGCGGTGACTCCGCCCTCCTCCATGCCCCAATCTCCCCGCCCCGAGAAGCGCGCCAAGCCCGCCTCGACCCGGCCTTTCTGGCTGAAGTGGCTGCTGCGCCTGCTGTTCTGGAGCGGCGGCATCGTGCTCGCAGGCGCCGTGTCGCTGGCCTGCGTGATCGCCGTTGCACTGGCGGTGGCCTACCCCAACCTGCCCGACATTTCGGAACTGGCCGACTACCGGCCCAAGCTGCCGCTGCGGGTGTTCTCGTCCGAAGGGACGCTGATCGGCGAGTTCGGCGAGGAACGGCGCAACCTCACGCCCATCGCCACCATTCCCAAGGTCATGAAGGACGCGGTGCTGGCGGCCGAGGACGCCCGCTTCTATGACCACGGCGGCGTGGACTACAAGGGCCTGGTGCGGGCCGGCCTGGCCAACATGAACCGGGTCAAGAGCCAGGGCGCCTCGACCATCACCATGCAGGTGGCGCGCAACGTCTACCTGAGCTCCGAGAAGACGCTCACCCGCAAGATCTACGAGGTGCTGCTGACCTTCAAGCTCGAGCACCTGCTGAGCAAGGACCAGATCTTCGAGATCTACCTGAACCAGATCTACCTGGGCAACCGCGCCTACGGCTTCGCCGCCGCCTCCGAGGCCTATTTCGGCAAGCCGCTGCAGGACATCTCGATCGCCCAGGCCGCGATGCTGGCCGGCCTGCCCAAGGCCCCGGGCGCCAACAACCCGGTCAACAACCCGACCCGCGCCCGCGGCCGCCAGCTGTATGTGATCGACCGCATGCGCGACGCCGGCTTCATCACCGCCGAGCAGGCCACCGAGGCCAAGAAGGAAGAACTGCACCTGCGCGACGCCGCCGACCCGAACCGGCTGCATGCCGAGTACGTGGCCGAGACCGTGCGCCAGCTGATGTACAGCCAGTACGGCGACAGCACCTACACCCGCGGCCTCAAGGTCTACACCTCGCTGGTGGCGGCTGACCAGGCGGCGGCGTACAAGGCGCTGCGCAAGGGCATCATGGACTACGAGCGGCGCCAGATCTACCGCGGCCCCGAGAAGTTCATCGACCTGCCGACCGACCCCAAGGAACTCGACGAGGCCGTCGACGACGCGCTGGCCGAACACCCCGACAACGGCGACGTGATGGCGGCCGTGGTGCTCAAGGCCAGCCCCAAGGAGATCACCGCGGTGCGCGCCAACGGTGACGTGCTGCAGATCACCGGCGACGGCCTCAAGCCGGCGCAGTCGGGCCTGTCCGACAAGGCGCCGCCCAACATCAAGGTCCGCCGCGGCGCCGTGATCCGGGTCGCGCGCACGCCCAAGAACACCTTCGAGATCACCCAGCTGCCCGAGGTCGAGGGCGCCTTCGTCGCCATGGACCCGCGCGACGGCGCGGTCAAGGCCATGGTCGGCGGCTTCGATTTCGGCAAGAACAAGTTCAACCACGTGACCCAGGCCTGGCGCCAGCCGGGCTCGAGCTTCAAGCCCTTCATCTACTCGGCCGCGCTGGAAAAGGGCTTCTCGCCCTCGACCGTGATCAACGACGCGCCGCTGTTCTTCGACGCCGGCACCACCGGCGGCCAGCCCTGGGAGCCGAAGAACTACGACGGCGGCTTCGAGGGCCCGATGTCGATGCGGCGCGCGCTCATGAAGTCCAAGAACATGGTGTCGATCCGCATCCTGCAGTCGATCGGCACGCGCTACGGCCAGGAATGGATCGGCAACTTCGGCTTCGAGCGCGAGAAGCATCCGGCCTACCTGCCGATGGCGCTGGGCGCGGGCTCGGTCACGCCGATGCAGATGGCGACCGCCTACTCGGTGTTTGCCAACGGCGGCTACCGCGTCAATCCCTACCTGATCACCCGCGTCACCGACCACAAGGACCGGGTGCTGGTCGAGACCCAGCCGCCGATGCTCAACGAGACCATGCGCGCGATCCCGCAGCGCAACGCCTTCATCATGGACAGCCTGCTGCAATCGGTGGCCAGCGGCGGCACCGCCGCGCGGGCCCAGGCCACGCTCAAGCGGACCGACATCTACGGCAAGACCGGCACCACCAACGACTCGCTCGACGCCTGGTTCGCCGGCTTCCAGCCGACCATGACCGCGGTCGCGTGGATGGGCTACGACACGCCGCGCAAGCTGGGCGACCGCGAGACCGGCGGCGGCCTGAGCCTGCCGATCTGGATCAGCTTCATGGAAACCGCGCTCAAGGGCGTGCCCGTGGCCGAACTCACCGCGCCGGCCGGCGTGGTCAACGTCGGCGGCGAGTGGTACTACGACGACTACGGCCCGGGCCGCGGCGTGTCCAGCCTGGGCGTGGATGGCGGCGGATCGGGCTCGTCCGAGACGACCGGCAGCGCACCCATCGGCGCCCCGCCGGCGCCCGAGGAGCGCAACCGCATCCTCGACCTGTTCAGGAACTGAGGATCGGGCTCAGGCGGTGAACAGCAGGGGCTGTCCCGCCTGCAGCGTGGCTTCGCGCGACAGGTTGCCGAAGAACTCCTCGCCGGTCTTGGTGTCGATCCAGGCCGTGCCGTCGTGGCGGTAGTGGTAGCCGCCGGAGCGCGCCGCCAGCCAGATTTCGTGCAGCGGCTTCTGCAGGTTGATGATCAGCTGGCTGCGGTTCGGAAAGGTCAGCGTGATCATGCCGCCCACGCGCTGGTTGTCGATATCGGCCTCGGTGGCGTCGTTGATGCGGTCGCAGGACTGCTCGATCGCAGCCAGTGCGGCTTCCGCACGATCCATGTACTCGGGGTCGGTCATTACAATTTCACCATGTTGAACGTCCGCCAAATTCTAGTGAGCGCCATTGGCCTCTGTGCGCTCGGGGTCGGCTTGTCCGGCTGCGGGCTCAAGGGCCCGCTCTATCTGCCCACCGATCCGGCCGCTGCCCAGCGCGCCACCTTGCCCGAGCTGCTCACGCCGTCGATCGGCAAGCCCGCCGCCGATGCCGGCGCGGCGCCCACGCCCGCGCCCGCCGCCAGCGTCCCCGCCGGAGCCCCGCGATGAGCACTTCTTCCGCCCTCCCCGGCCACCCGCACATCGCCCAGCGCGACGGCGCCCTGCACGTCGAGGCCCTGCCGCTGGCAGCGCTGGCGCGCGAGCACGGCACGCCGCTGTTCGTCTATTCGAAGCAATGGATGCTCGACGCGCTGGCCGCCTACCAGCGCGGCTTCGAGGGCCGCGACGCCCTGGTCTGCTACGCGATGAAGGCCAACTCCTCGCTGGGCGTGCTGCGCGTCTTCGCCGAGGCCGGCTGCGGCTTCGACATCGTCTCGGGCGGCGAGCTCGCGCGCGTGCTGGCCGCGGGCGCCGATCCGGCCAAGGTGATCTTCTCGGGCGTGGGCAAGACCCGCGCCGAGATGCGCCAGGCACTGGCCGCGGGCATCGCCTGCTTCAACGTCGAGAGCGAGGCCGAGCTCGAGGTGCTCAACGCCGTGGCGCTGGAAGAAGCAGGCCGGCGCGCCCGCATCAGCATCCGCATCAATCCCAACGTCGACCCGAAGACCCACCCCTACATCTCGACCGGGCTCAAGGGCAACAAGTTCGGCGTGGCGCACGACCGCGCGCTGGCCACCTACCGCCATGCGGCGGCGCTGCCGGGCCTCGAGGTGGTGGGCATCGACTGCCACATCGGCTCGCAGATCACCGAAGCCTCGCCCTACCTGGACGCGCTCGAGCGCGTGCTCGACCTGGTGGTGCTGATCGAGGAAGCGGGCATCCCGCTGCACCACCTGGACTTCGGCGGCGGCCTGGGCATCGACTACAACCACGACACGCCGCCGGCCGCGGACGCGCTCTGGAAGCAGCTGCTGGCCCGGCTCGACGCGCGCGGCTTCGGCCAGCGCAAGCTGGTGGTGGAACCCGGCCGCTCGCTGGTGGGCAATGCCGGCGTCTGCGTGACCGAGGTGCTCTACACCAAGCCCGGCGAGGACAAGAACTTCTGCATCGTCGACGCGGCCATGAACGACCTGCCGCGCCCGGCCATGTACCAGGCCTTCCACCGGATCGTGCCGCTGGCCGCGCGTGACGCCGCCGAAGCCACGACCTACGACGTGGTCGGCCCGGTCTGCGAAAGCGGCGACTGGATCGGCCGCGACCGCGAACTGAACGTGGCCCAGGGCGACCTGCTGGCCGTGCTCTCGGCCGGCGCCTACTGCATGTCGATGGCCAGCAACTACAACACCCGCGGCCGGGCCGCCGAGGTGCTGGTGGCGGGCGACCTCGCCACGCTGATCCGCCGGCGCGAGAGCGTCGAGGACCAGTTGCGCAACGAGCTCGGCTAGGACTTGGTCGGCTGCACGCGCGCCACGGCCGGCGCGCGGGCCGCTGCCGGCTTCTGCTTCTTCTGGCGCACGAAGTGCCAGACCCGCCAGGCCAGCAGCGCGGCCACGATGCCCGCGTAGACGAACACTTCGGCGAAGTTGTTCTTGCCGGCACGCATCCAGAAGAAGTGCAGCAGGCCCAGGCCGGCGATCAGATAGACCAGCTTGTGCAGCCGCTGCCAGCGCTTCGCGCCCAGCGCCTTGATCGCCCGGTTGAACGAGGTCGCGGCCAGCGGCGTCAGCAGCACGAAGGCCGCGAAACCCACCAGGATGAAGGGCCGCTTGGCGATGTCGCGCGCGATGTCGCCGACTTCGAAGCCCATGTCGAACCAGCTGTAGCTCAGCAGGTGGACCGCCACGTAGAAGTACGCGAACAGCCCCAGCATGCGCCGGTAGCGCGCCAGGCCGGTGAGCTTGAGGCTCACGCGCAGCGGCGTCACGGCCAGCACGATGCACAGGAAGCGCAGCGTCCAGTCGCCGGTCGAGCGGATCAGGTACTCGGCCGGGTTCGCGCCCAGCCCGTCGGTGACGGCCCCGAACACCAGCCAGGCGAAGGGCAGCAGGCACAGCAGGAAGACCAGCGGCTTGGCCGCCTTGTGCAGCAACAGCTTGTTCATCGCGGACGGCCCGGCGTCAGTAGAACTTCTTCAGGTCCATCCCGGCGTAGAGCTGGCCGACCTGGGCTTCGTAGCCGTTGAACATCTCGGTCTTGCGCCGCTTGGCGAACAGGCCGCCGCCGTCGCCGATGCGGCGCTCGGTGGCCTGGCTCCAGCGCGGATGGTCGACGTTGGGGTTCACGTTGGAATAGAAGCCGTACTCGTTGGCGGCCGACTTGTTCCAGGCGGTGCTCGGCTCCTTCTCGACGAAGCGGATCTTGACGATCGACTTGGCCGACTTGAAGCCGTACTTCCAGGGCACCACGATGCGCACCGGCGCGCCGTTCTGGTTGGGCAGCACCTCGCCGTACATGCCGAAGGTCAGCAGCGTCAGCGGGTGCATGGCCTCGTCCATGCGCAGGCCCTCGGCATAAGGCCAGTCGAGCACGCGCGAGCCCACGAAGGGCATGGTCTTGGGGTCGGCCAGCGTCACGAACTCGACGTACTTGGCATTGCTCTGCGGCTCGACCTTCTTGATCAGCTCGGCCAGCGAGTAGCCGACCCAGGGGATGACCATCGACCAGCCCTCGACGCAGCGCAGGCGGTAGATGCGCTCTTCCTGCGCGCTGAGCTTGATCAGGTCCTCGATGCCGTACTTGCCCGGCTTCTTGACCAGGCCCTCGATCTCGACGGTCCAGGGGCGGGTCTTGAGCGTGCCGGCGTTCTTCACCGGGTCGCCCTTGTCGGTGCCGAACTCGTAGAAGTTGTTGTAGCTCGACGCGTCCTTGTAGTCGGTGAGCTTCTCCATCGACTGGGCCCCCGGCACCGCCGACTTGCCACCCTTGAGCGCCGCCAGCTTGCCCGGCGCCACGGTCTGCGCCATCGCGTCGCGCGCGGCCCAGCCTGCGAGCGCCGCGCCGGCGGCCCCGCCGGCCATCAGCTTGAGCAGGTCGCGCCGGCCTTCATAGGCGCTGCGCGAGGTGATCTCGCTGGAGGCCGGGTGGGTGAAGCCGTTGTCACGGGAACGAATCAGCATGGCGCGCCTTTCGATGGCAGGTGGATCTCACCCTCAACTTCGTTGCGGGGCACCGAAAGGTTACGCGCTGGCCGCGCGTTCGGTTTCAGAGCGTGCCGTAACTGTGCAATCCGCTGAGGAACATGTTCACGCCCAGGAAGGCGAAAGTGGTCACGGCCAGGCCGCCGAGCGCCCACCAGGCCGCCACGGTGCCGCGCAGGCCCTTGACCAGCCGCATGTGCAGCCAAGCCGCGTAGTTGAGCCAGACGATCAGCGCCCAGGTCTCCTTCGGGTCCCAGCTCCAGTAGCCGCCCCAGGCGTCGGCCGCCCACAGCGCGCCCAGCACGGTGGCGATGGTGAAGAAGGCGAAGCCGACGGTGATCGACTTGTACATCACGTCGTCGAGCACGTCGTTGGCCGGCAGGCGTGCCGCGATGCGCTTGCGGCCCAGCAGGATGCCGGCCGCGATCAGCGCCGAGATGGCCGCGTAGACCACCCAGTAGCTGCCGCCGGCTTCCTGCACCCGCTGGCGGAAGGCCACGGGCACGAAGCACAGCGCCACGCCCAGCAGCCAGATCGGCGTCAGCTTGTACCAGCGCTTCTCCTCGGCCTGCTCCTTGATCAGGTAGGCGAAGGCCACCATGGCGGCCAGCGCGAAGGTGCCGTAGCCGATGAAGTTGGCGGGCACGTGCAGCTTCATCCACCAGCTCTGCAGCGCCGGCACCAGCGGCTGGATCTCGTGCGCCTCGCGCACCAGCGTGTACCAGAGCAGGAAGCCGACCGCGGCGCTCACCACCAGCATCACGAAGGCGCCCATGGCGCGGGTGCGGTAGATCGATTCGAAGTACAGGTAGAAGGCCGCCGTGAGCCAGCTGAACAGCACGAAGACCTCGTAGAGGTTGCTCACCGGGATGTGGCCGATGTCCGGGCCCAGCTGGTGGCTTTCGTACCAGCGCACCATGGTGCCGATCAGCGCCATCGTGATCGCGGCCCAGGCCACGCGCGAGCCGATCAGCTCCAGTGCATCGCCCTGCTTGCCGCCGAACAGGCCCAGCCAGTAGAAGACCGTGCTCATGAAGAACAGCACGCTCATCCAGAGGATGGCCGACTGGCTCGAGAGGAAGTACTTGAGCCAGAACACCGTGTCGGCCCGTGCCAGGTCGCCCTGGTAGGAGGTGATGGCCAGCACCGTGGCCGCCGCGACCCCGACCGCCAGCAGCTGCAGCGGGCGCCAGAACCAGCCCAGCCAGACCATGGCCGGCACGGTGGCCACGAGGATGGCCTTCTCGTAGATGTCCATCGAGCCCGCATAGCGCGAGAAGGCGAACAGTGCGCCGGCCGCGACGATGGCCGCGAACACCCAGTCCAGGAGGTTGCGGCGTGCGAGCCAGCCGTCGTTGAGGGTCAGTGTCGTGGTGGTCATGGCGCCGGTTCTTTCTGGAGGGCGAGCAGCTTGTCTTTGAGATTGTCGAATTCGCGGTCGCTGTCGATGGTGCGGCGATTGACCGAGAAGGCCATGGTCGCGCTGCTGCCGCCGGCCTCGGCCGGCGCGAGCCACACCCAGAGGCGGCGCTCGCGCACGTAGAGCATGGCGAAGATGCCGACGATCAGGAACAGGCAGCCCAGGTAGACGATGCTCTTGCCCGGGGCCCGGGCCACCTGGAACACGCTGGCCTGCACCTGCTTGAAGTCGGTCATCATCATCGCGACCGGCGCCGGGTAGAAGTGGGCGTCGCTCAGCGCCAGCACCGCCTGCGTGAGGAAAGCCTGCGACTTGTCGTCGCCCGGCAGCGCGGCCTGGCCCGCCGATTCGCGGCTCAGGTTGAGCACCTCGAACAGCACCTCGTTGAGGATGCGCACCAGCACCGCGCCGGCGCGCGGGCGCTCGGCCTCGGGCACGTTGAATTCCATGAACTCGGCGATCGCCTGCCAGCCGCCCTTGCTGGTGGCGTCGGCCTTCACCCGCTCGGTGCCGGCGAACAGCGCCAGCGCGCGCGTGGCCGAGGCCCGCAGCTGCTCGGCCAGCTCGGGGCGCGCCGGGTCGGTGGCGCGCGCGATGTAGCGCTCGACCGCGCGGGCGCGCATCGATGCGTCGTCGAGCGCGGCACGCATGCGCTGGAAGCCGTCCATCGAACCGTTCTCGTCGGCCGGCACGCGCAGGTAGCGGAACGG
The DNA here is from genome assembly GCF_030317215.1 of Variovorax sp. J2P1-31. Taxonomy (NCBI): domain Bacteria; kingdom Pseudomonadati; phylum Pseudomonadota; class Betaproteobacteria; order Burkholderiales; family Comamonadaceae; genus Variovorax; species Variovorax sp. J2P1-31. The sequence continues at coordinate 537,394 of NZ_JASZYA010000002.1, read as the reverse complement.
GTCCTCGGGCTTCTCGCGCATGCCCAGCAGGAACACCGGCTGCCCGTCGCCGGTGTCGACCGGCACCATGTAGTTCTGGTACTCGCGGGCCTGGCCCGCGGCGTCGCGCAGCTTGTAGCCGATGCTCGGGCCGATGTTGCGCAGCACCTTGGGCTTGTTGACCTTGTTGGCCGCGCCCAGGCGCGATTCCAGGCTGTGCTGCAGGTCGACCTTGCGCACGTCGGCGCCGCTGGTCATGGCGCCGCCGGCCTCGTCGGCGAAGTTCTCGACGTTGATCACGCGCAGCGCCACGTACTCGAGCGTGAGCTTGTCGCTGCCGTTGGTAATCTCCGAGCTGCTGCCGATCGTGCCCTCGAGTTCGAAGGGCTTGGCCGCGGCCGACATCGGCACCGCCTTGACCTTCACCGTCGAGCCGCCGTCGTCGAAGCTGGACTGGTAGATCTCCACGCCCTTGTAGCTGGCCGGGTGGTTGACCTCGATGCGCGCGGGCACCTGCTCGCCGGTCTCGCGGTCGTGCAGCACGACTTCGCTGGCGAACAGCTTGGGCATGCCGGTGGAGTAGTAGTCGACGATGAACTTCTTCAGTTCGATCGAGAAGGGCAGGTCCTGCAGCAGCACGCCGTCGGCCTGGTTCAGGATCGCCACGCTCGAGCGGCCGCCCTCGGGCACCAGGATGTTGCCGCGGAAGGTCGGGTTCGAGGGCGACAGCCGGTGCTCGGGCGCCACGTCGGCGATCATGCCGCCGCCGGTGAACACGCTCTTGCCGTTGAACCAGGTCTGGGCGCGCACCACCAGGTCGCCGTCGAGCAGGCCGCCGATGCAGATCAGCACGATCGCACCGTGCGCCGCGATGTAGCCCAGCTTGTGGGCGCCGCCGGCACGCGCCGCCACCATCCAGCCCGCGCCTTCGCGGTACTGCAGCTTGACCTTCCAGCCGCCGCCCGTGAGCAAGGTGCCGATGCGCTGCGCGGCAGCCTCGGGCACTTCGCCCAGCGTGGTCGCGGCGCGCTGGCCGAAGGCCCGCAGGCCCTGGACGCGCAGGTCTTCCTTGTAGTTCTTGAGGTCGCGCAGGATGTGCGGCGTGTTGCGCGCGATGCACAGCGTGGTGCTGATCACCAGGAACAGCAGGATCAGCAGGAACCACCAGGCGCTGTAGATGGCGTCGAGCCGGGCGGCGCGGAACAGCGCGGCCCAGAAGGGGCCGAACTGGTTGATGTAGTTGCCCAGGGGCTCGTGCTGCTTGAGCACGGTGCCGATGATCGAGGCGATGCAGATGACCGTGAGCAGCGCGATCGCGAAGCGCATCGACGAGAACAGCTCCACCGTCGCGCGGACCGCTTGCGGGCCGCGACGGACGCGAAGGCCGTGGGTGGAAACTGACATGGAGAGAAGACTTCGGGGACGCTGGCTGGAGAAAGCAAAAAGGCGGGCCATCCTGCTGGATCGGCCCGCCTTGTTGGATTGATTATTGGCGGTTAGTTCATCACGGTCCCGGACGCCGCGGCGCCTGCAGGATGCGGCGCGAAAGGGCGGCGCGGGCCTTGCCCTGCTCAGCGCAGGCCGGCGATGTAGTCCGAGACGGCCTTGATTTCACGGTCGTTGAGCTTGGCGGCCACACCGGTCATGGGCGCGCTGTTGGCACGCGCGCCGTCGCGGAAGGCCACGAGCTGGGCGGTGGTGTAGTCGGCGTGCTGGCCACCCAGGCGCGGGTACTGCGCGGGCAGGCCGGCACCGGTGGGGCTGTGGCAGCTGGCGCAGGCCGGGATCATGCGGTCGGCGATGCCGCCGCGGTAGATCTTCTCGCCCAGGGCGACCAGGTCCTTTTCCTTGGCGAAGCCGGGCTTGACGGTCTTGGAGCCGACGAACCAGGCGATGTTGCGCATGTCCTCGTCCGACAGGGCCGAGGCGTAGGGCTTCATGATCGCGCTCTTGCGCTTGCCGGACTTGAATTCCTGCAGCTGCTTGAGGATGTATTCGGGATGCTGCTGCGCCAGCTTGGGGTTGGCCGCGATGGCCGAGTTGCCGTCCGCGTTGTGGCACGACGCGCAGCTCTGGCTGTTGGCCGGTGTCGCATTGAAGATCGTGTCGCCCTTGGCCGGGTCGGGCTTGGCCGGCTTGGCGGCCGCGGCGGGTGCGGCCGCAGGCTCGTCGGCTGCAAAAGCAGCGCTGGTGGCGGCGCCCATGAGGGCTGCAAGCAGGAAATGGGCAAACAACTTCATATCGGGGGGCTCGATTTATTGGCGCAAAACCCCGCGATTCTACAATGGTGCTCCGTTACCAAGGCTTCCTATGACCACCCCCGCGCCTTCACCGGCCCCCGCTACGCCCCCCGCGGCGCCTGCACCCGACCGGATCCGCACGGCCATGGGCTGGATGCACACCGCCCATTTCCTCACCAGTGCACCCCAGCTCGAGCATCTGCCCGCCTTCGATCTGCCCGAAATCGCCTTCGTCGGCCGCTCCAACGCGGGCAAATCCACCGCGATCAACACCCTGACGCAGCAGCACCGGCTGGCCTTCGCCTCGAAGACCCCGGGCCGCACCCAGCACATCAACCTGTTCGGCGTGGGCAAGCAGAAGGTCGACGACGCCGTGCTGGCCGACCTGCCCGGCTACGGCTATGCCGCGGTGCCGCGCGAGGCCAAGCTGCGCTGGCAGCGCGTGATGGGCAACTACCTCATGACGCGCGAGAACCTGCGCGGCGTGGTGCTGATGTGCGACCCGCGCCACGGCCTGACCGAGCTCGACGAGATCCTGCTCGACGTGATCCGCCCGCGCGTCGAGGCCGGCCTCAAGTTCCTGGTGCTGCTGACCAAGTCCGACAAGCTGACCCGCGCCGAGGGTGCGAAGGCGCTGTCGATCGTGCGACTGCAGGCCGGCGGCGGCGAGGTCAAACTGTTCTCGGCGCTGAAGAAGCAAGGCGTCGACGAAGCCGCCGAACTGCTCTGGCGCTGGGCTCACCCCGAGAACTAGGCTCTCCCCCGAGGACTCGCGCACTGCGTGTCGCTTCGCCTTCCCCCTTCCGGGGGCGACACCCGCGGCCCGGCAAAGCCGGTTCCGCGGTGTCCCTGGAAGGAACCCGAAACGAACGAGGAGACATGGCGATGATCGAAACCTTCCAGCGCACCCTGCCCAACGGCATCACGCTCAGCTGCCGCGCCAGCGGCACACCGGGCCGGCCGCTGATGCTGTTCCTGCACGGCTTCCCCGAGGGCGCGTTCATCTGGGACGCACTGCTCGAGCACTTCTCGCAACCCGAACACGGCGGCTACCGCTGCGTCGCGCCCAACCTGCGCGGCTTCGAGCAATCGAGCGCGCCGCCGGCCGTCGAGGACTACCGCCCGCACCTGCTGGTGCAGGACGTGCGCCAGCTGGCCGCCACCGAAAGCGCCGACGGCGTGATCGACACGCTGGTCGCGCACGACTGGGGCGGCGCCTTCGGCTGGGGCTTCGCCAACGCCTTCCCGGCGCAGGTCCGGCGGCTGGTGATCGTCAACTCGCCGCACCCCGGCACCTTCGCGCGCGAGCTGCGCGACAACCCGGTGCAGCAGCAGGCCAGCGCCTACATGAACTTCCTGGCGCGACCCGATGCGCCCGCGCTGCTGGCGGCCGACGACTACCGCCGCATGTGGCCCTTCTTCACGCTCATGGGCGCGGGCAGCGATGGCTTCGGCTGGCTCACCGACAGCGTGAAGGACCAGTACCGCGCGCTCTGGGATGCGGGGCTGCGCGGCGCCTGCAATCTCTACGCCGTGACGCCACTCAAGCCGGCCATGCCGGGCCAGGACGCGCCACCCATCCCGCAGCTGCCGCGCGAACGCCTGACCATCGAGGCGCCCACGCTGGTGCTCTGGGCGCTCGACGACAGCGCGCTGCTGCCCGGCCTGCTCGACGGGCTGGAAGACTACGTGCCGAAGTTGAAGCTGGTGAAGGTGCCGGGCGCGACCCACTGGATCGTGCACGAACAGCCGCAGCGCGTGGCAGCCGAGATCGAGGCCTTCCAGCGCGGCACCTGAGTTCTTCGCGGGACACCGCGGAACCGGCTTTGCCGGCGAGTCAATACACGGGTGGCGCGCCTTCGGGGCGCGTTTTGAAGCGCCGGTGCACCCAGTAGTACTGCGAGGGCATCGCGTCGATGTAGCCCTGCAGCCGGGTGTTCATCAACGCCGTGTCGGCCACCGCGTCGTCGCTGGGGAAGTTCTGCCAGGCCGGCAGCACCTCGATGTCGTAGCCCGTGGCCGTGAGCCGCGACACCACCGGCACCACCTTGGCCTTGCCAAGCCGCGCGAAGCGCGAGAGCGAAGGCAAGGTGGCGGCGGGCACGCCGTAGAAGGGCACGAACACCGACTGCTCGCGGCCGAAGTCCATGTCCGGCAGCAGGTACAGCAGGCCGTTCTTGCGCAGGCCCGCGACGATCGGCTTGATGCCCTCGGTGCGGTTGAGCGTGATCACGTTGCCGAAGCGCTGCCGCCCCTCGCGGATCCAGGCGTCGACCAGCGGGTCGCGCTGCGTGGTGTAGATGGTGGTCGAGGGCCGCGCCGTGTGCATGGTGAGCGCGGTCGCGGCCGCGTCGAGGCCGTAGAAGTGTGGCGCGAACAGGATCATCGGCGCGCTGCCGTGCGCGATCTCGTCGATCTCGGACGACGAGCCGACCACCCGCAGCCGGCTCGCCACCACCGCCTCGGGCGCATGCCAGAGCCAGCTGCGGTCGAGCCAGGACTGGGCCACGAAGACGAAGGTCTCGCGGGCGATGGCGTCGCGCTCGGCCTTGGATTTCTGCGGCAGGCACAGCGCGAGGTTGGTCTGCACCACATGGCGGCGCGACACCGCGACCCCATACAACACGCGGCCCAGCACCTTGCCGAAGCCGCGCACCAGCGGCAAGGGCAGGCGCGCCAGCGTGCGCATGAAGCCGATGCCGAGTCGGGACGACAAGCTCATTCCAAAACCTTCGTGCTGCGCACTGCGGTGCGAGCTTGCTTGGGGCGGCCCGGCGCGGCGCTCATGCAGCCGCCTTCTGCATCGGCTCGCCCTTGGGCTGCTTGAAGCGCGCGTAGTCCCAGACGTACTGGCCCGGCAGCTGCCGGATCAGGCGCTCGATGCCCTGGTTCATCGCCGCGGCGGCGGCCTCGGGCGTGGCGGCCGGGTCGCTCACCGCGGTGCCGTCGAAGGGCTCGAAGCGGATCACGAAACGCCCGCCCCGGGGCAGCCGTTCGCAGACGCAGAGGAACACGTGCGCGCCGGTCTGCTGCGCCAGGCGCGGCAGCAGGGTCATGGTGTAGGCCGGCCGGCCCAGGAAGGGCGCCCAGACGCCCTGCCCCAGCGGCGGCACCTGGTCGGGCAGGATGCCGGTGTAGCCGCCGTTGCGCAGCGTGCGCATCAGGCCGCGCACGCCGGCCACGCTGGTCGGCAGGGTCTGCAGGCCGGCGCGGTCGCGCGAGCCCTTCATGAGTTCGGCCATCCAGGCCTTGCGCGGCGGCCGGAACAGGGCCGTGAGCGGGCCGTGCGCGGCCACGAAGCGCTCGGCGATCGCCTGGCCGCAGAGCTCCCAGCTGCCGATGTGGGGCGTGATCAGGATCAGGCCCTTGCGCTCGGCCAGCGCGGCCTCGAAGGCTTCGGCGCCGTCCCAGCGCGCGATGCGCGGCAGCACGCTCGCGCCCTGCGGCCGGGCCCAGAGCCAGGGCAGCTCGGCCGCCATGGCGCCGGCCGCCCCGACGGCGGGGCGGTACTGGGCGGGCGTGAAACCGGCCGCTTCGGCGTTGGCCCGGAAGCGGCGCCGGTAGTCGGGGGCGGCCCACCAGACCAGCCAGCCGAAGCATGCGCCCAGCCGGTGCATCCAGGGCAGCGGCACATGGGCGAGCAGGCGGAACAGAGGAATCATCGAGTCGGAAGAAGGGTGAGAAGTGAGGCTCACGCAAGCAAAACGCGGCTCGCATAGAATCCAAATTGTCGCTGAGTTATGGAACTACTTGCAGGGCGACATGCACAAGCGCCAGGCGATTGTGCCCGTGCCGATCCGGCATTCTGCTAAAGCGTTCGCCGAAGCTCCCCAGCTGGCAACGCGCCAACTGACCAGACGGAGTTTTATCAATGGCGAACGATTTCCTCTTCACTTCCGAGTCCGTTTCCGAAGGCCACCCCGACAAGGTCGCCGACCAGATCTCGGATGCCATCCTCGACGCGATCTTCGAACAGGACCCGCGCAGCCGCGTGGCCGCCGAGACGCTGACCAACACCGGCCTGGTGGTGCTCGCGGGCGAAATCACGACCAACGCCCACGTCGACTACATCCAGGTCGCGCGCGACACCATCAAGCGCATCGGCTACGACAACACCGAGTACGGCATCGACTACAAGGGTTGCGCCGTGATGGTCTGCTACGACAAGCAGTCCAACGACATCGCCCAGGGCGTGGACCACGCATCGGACGACCACCTGAACACCGGCGCCGGCGACCAGGGCCTGATGTTCGGCTACGCCTGCGACGAGACGCCCGAGCTGATGCCCGCGCCGATCTACTACGCGCACCGCCTGGTCGAGCGCCAGGCCCAGCTGCGCAAGGACGGCCGCCTGCCCTTCCTGCGCCCGGACGCCAAGAGCCAGGTCACGATGCGCTATGTCGACGGCAAGCCGCACAGCATCGACACCGTGGTGCTCTCGACCCAGCACCACCCCGACCAGAGCGAAACCTCGACCAAGATGAAGGCCTCGTTCAACGAAGCCATCATCGAGGAGATCATCAAGCCGGTGCTGCCCAAGGAATGGCTGCAGAACACGCGCTACCTGATCAACCCCACCGGCCGTTTCGTCATCGGCGGTCCGCAGGGCGACTGCGGCCTCACCGGCCGCAAGATCATCGTCGACACCTACGGCGGCGCCTGCCCGCACGGCGGCGGCGCGTTCTCGGGCAAGGACCCGTCGAAGGTCGACCGCTCGGCCGCCTACGCCGCGCGCTATGTGGCGAAGAACATCGTGGCCGCGGGCATCGCGCGCCAGTGCCAGATCCAGGTTGCCTACGCGATCGGCGTGGCCGAGCCGATGAACATCACGGTCTACACCGAAGGCACGGGCCTGATCCCCGACGAGCAGATCGCCGCCCTGGTGCGCGAACACTTCGACCTGCGCCCCAAGGGCATCATCCAGATGCTCGACCTGCTGCGCCCGATCTACCAGAAGACCGCCGCCTACGGCCACTTCGGCCGCGAAGAGCCCGAGTTCACCTGGGAATCCACCAACCAGGCCGCGGCCCTGCGCGCGGCCGCCGGCCTGAAGTAAGGCCTACGCGCTTTCCGCCGGCGCGGCCGGCGGAAAGCGCACCGTGACCAGCAGGCCGCTCGCCTCGCGCGGGTTCGCCGACAGCGCCACGTCCACATCGAAGGCCCGCGCGATCTCGCGCACGATGGCCAGTCCCAGGCCCGTGCCCTCGCTGTCCTGGGCCACGCGGTAGAAGCGCTCGAACACCCGTTCCCGCACCTCGGGCGCAATGCCCGGGCCGTTGTCTTCGACGCTCAGCACCACGCTGCCCTCCGTCTCCCGCACACCGACCGTCACCCGACCGCCCTGCTGCGTGTAGCGCAGCGCGTTGTCCAGCAGGTTGCTCACCAGCGCATCGAGCAGCGCGGGCTGCGCCATCACGACAGCCGGCTGCGCGGCCTCCAGGCCCAGGTCGATGCCGCGCCGGTCGGCCAGCGCCGCCAGCTGCTCTACGCAGCGCAAAGCGGCCGCGCTCAGGTCGACCCGCTCGAAGCCCGTGTGCGCGTCGCCATGCTCGGCCTGGGCCAGCAGCAGCAGCTTGTTGGTGACGTCGACCAGCCGGCGGTTGCTGACCTGCATCTCCTGCCACATCGCATCCATGTCGGCCCGGCGCGTGTCCCATTCGCCGCGGTGCTGGCGCGTGTAGCGCGCGAACTCGATCTGCGAGGCCTGCATGGCCAGCGGCGTGCGCAGCTGGTGCGCCGCATCGGCGATGAAGCGGCGCTGCGCCTCGGAATGCGCCTTCAGCTGCGCGACGAAACGGTTGAGGGTGTCGGCCACGGGTCGCAGCTCGCTGTGCAGCGCGGCCGGGTCCACCACCAGGTCGAGGTGCAGCGGATCGCGCGCGTTTCGCTCGGCGAGCTGCTGGCTCAGCCGCACGATCGGCCGCAGCTCCAGCGTCAGCGCCGCCACCGCCAGCACGATGGCCAGCGCCAGCGCGATCAGCAGGTATTCCATCGTCGGCCACCACAGGGTGCGCAGCATGTGGTTGCGGCTGCCCTCGGTCTTGCCCACGGCGATGGTGATGTCGCGCGCGCCGCCGGCCTCGTACATCGCGCGCGTCGTGACCACGGCGCGCAGCGGCAGGCCGCCGAACTGCGTGTCGTACCACTGCGCGCGGTCGATGCCTTCGGGCTTGCGCACCGCGGGCAGCGGGAAGTCGGCCGAGCCGGCCAGCACCTCGCCGTTGGCGCCGGTCACGCTGAGGAACACGCGGTCGCGCTCGGGCGAGACGAACAGGCTCAGCGCCGAGGGCGGCACGCTGGCCTGCACGTCGTCGCCCTCCCAGATCAGCCGGTCCGACAGCACCTTGGCCGAGGACAGCAGGTCGTGGTCCTGCACATAGTCGGCCACCTCGGCCGCGTTGCGCCAGCTGAGCCAGCCGCAGATCGCGACGAAGACCGACAGGGGCAGCAGCAGCCAGAGGGCCAGGCGCAGGCGCAGGCTGGCGCGTTTCATCCGGCGGCCCGCTAGTCTTCCTGCCGCGTGCGCAGCAGATAGCCCACGCCGCGCAGCGTGATGATGGTGGCCTGGCTGGCCTCGAGCTTCTTGCGCAGCCGGTGGATGTAGATGTCGACCGCGTCCGCGCTGGGCTCGTCGTCGAGGCCGAAGATGGCGTCGATCAGCGCCTGCTTGGACACCGTGCTGCCGGCCTTGAGCACCAGCGTCTCGAGCAGCGTGCGCTCGCGCGGCGGCAGCGAGAGCTCTTCGCCGGCCAGCGTGAACTGGCGCGTGCGCAGGTCGTAGCGCAGGTCCCCGCAGGCGATGTCGTTGGCCTTGCCCGGCATCTGCCGGCGCACCAGCACCTTGATGCGCGCCACCAGCTCGCGGATCTCGAAGGGCTTGACCAGGTAGTCGTCGGCGCCGATCTCCAGGCACAGCACCTTCTGGTCGAGCGAGGCGGTGGCCGTGAGGATGATCACCGGCACCGTGTCGCCGCGCTCGCGCAGGCGGCGCAGCACGCCCTTGCCCGAGAGCTGCGGGATGTTGAGGTCGAGCAGCACCACGTCGTAGGCCGCCTGCAGCAGCAGCCGGTCGGCGGCGTCGCCGTCTTCCACGTGATCGACCACGAAGTCCTGCGCCCGCAGCAGGCTGGAGAGCCAGTGCGCGAGTTGCGGGTTGTCTTCGATCAGCAGCAGCTTCATGAGGGGGTCGGGAGGGTGGCGGTGGATTCTAGGAAGCATCGCCCGGCCCTAGGGATAACCATGACAAATCAGGCCGCCCGCCGAAAGCTGGCCGAAGGATGCCGATTTCTAGACTGGCCTCGTCGCTCAACCCTTCCGGAGACAACAACCATGTCCGCTTCACGCCGCACCCTGCTGGCTGCCGCCCTGTGCACCGCCTTCGCCGTCGCCGCGCCGCTCGCGCAGGCCGCCGAGGCGCCGATCACCATCATGGTGGGCGGCATCAACAAGATCATCTACCTGCCGGCCAAGCTCACCGAGGCGCTGGGCTACTTCAAGGACGAAGGGCTCAACGTCGAGCTGCAGTCGCAGCCCGCCGGCGTCGATGCCGAGAACCAGCTGATCGCCGGTGCGGTGCAGGGCGTGGTGGGCTTCTACGACCACACCATCGACCTGCAGAGCAAGGGCAAGGAGATCCAGGCCATCGCGGTGTTCTGCAAGGTGCCGGGCGAGGTCGAGCTGGTGTCGACCAAGGCCGCGGCCGCGGGCTTCAAGTCGATGGCCGACGCCAAGGGCGGCAAGACGCTGGGCGTGACGGGCCTGGGCTCGTCGACCGACTTCCTCACGCGCTACCTGGCCGACCGCGCCGGCGTGGCTTCCAAGGAATACTCGCTGCTGCCCGTGGGCGCGGGCAACACCTTCATCGCCGCGATGAAGCAGGACCGCATCCAGGCCGGCATGACCACCGAGCCCACGGTCTCGCAGATGCTCAAGACCGGCGACGCCCAGGTGCTGGTCGACCTGCGCACCGAGCCCGACACCGTCAAGGCGTTGGGCGGCCTCTATCCGGCGGCCAGCCTCTACGTGCAGAACAGCTGGGCCGAGTCGCACAAGGCCGAGGCCACCAAGCTGGCCCATGCCTTCGCCCGCACCATGGCCTACATCCACACGCACAGTGCCGAGGAGATCGCCGAGAAGGTGCCGCGCGACTACTACGGCAACGACAAGGACCTGTACATCACGGCCCTGAAGGCCTCGCTGCAGATGTTCACCACCGACGCGAAGATGCCCGCCGGCGGCCCCGAGACCGTGCTGAAGGTGCTGGCCACCTACAAGCCGCTGGTCAAGAGCAAGAACATCGACCTGTCCAAGACCTACAGCAACGCCTACCTGGCGGCAGCGGCAACGGCGGCGAAGTGACCATGCGCAACGGAACCCCCAACGGCCCGGGCACCGCGGTGACCTCGGCGATCGACTTCGACGACGTCTCGCTGCGCTTCATCTCGCAGGACGGCAATGCCACCGTGGCGCTGCGCAACTTCAGCATGTCGGTGGCGCGCGGCGAGTTCGTCGCCATCGTCGGCCCCACCGGCTGCGGCAAGTCGACCACGCTCAACATGATCACCGGCCTGCTCAAGCCCACCGTGGGCGAGGTCAAGGTGATGGGCCAGCCGGTGAACGGCGTGGACCCGCGCATCGGCTTCGTGTTCCAGGCCGACGCGGTGTTCCCGTGGCGCAGCGTGGAGGACAACGTGGCCGCCGGCCCGATGTTCCGCGGCAAGCCCAAGAAGGAAGCCCTGGAACTCGCGCAGGAGTGGATCCACCGCGTGGGCCTGGCCAAGTTCGGCAAGCACTACCCGCACCAGCTGTCGGGCGGCATGCGCAAGCGCGTGGCGCTGGCGCAGACCTTCATCAACGACCCCGAGATCCTGCTGATGGACGAGCCCTTCTCGGCGCTCGACATGCAGACCCGCACGCTGATGCAGGACGAGCTGCTGCAGCTGTGGTCGGGCAATGGCGGCAGCGTGCTGTTCATCACCCATGACCTGGAAGAAGCCATCGCGCTGGCCGACCGCGTGTTCGTGCTGTCGGCACGCCCCGGCACGCTCAAGCGCATCTACGAGATCGACCTGCCGCGCCCCCGCGTGATGTCCGAGGTGCGCTACGACAAGCAGTTCATCGAACTGTCCAAGCACATCTGGGACGACCTGCGTGAAGAGGTGGTGATTCAATGAACACGACGACGACAACCCCCGCCATGAACCCTTCGACCGCCCCCAAGACCGGCGCGCTGCCCTCCTCGCTGAGCGACGCCGCGCTGGCGCGCGAATCCGAGATCGCGCAGGCCGCCATCCGCGGGCGCCGCCGCATGATCATCACGCTGCGGCTGATCGTGCTGGTGGTGGTGCTCGGCGGCTGGGAGCTGGCCGCGCGCCTCAAGTGGATCGACCCCTTCTTCTACTCGCAGCCCACGCTGATCTACAACCAGCTCGTGGAATGGATGCGCGACGGCACCTCGCAGGGTTCGCTGTGGATGCAGGTGGCGGTCACGCTGGAAGAAACGGTGCTGGGCTTCCTGATCGGCTCGGTCGCCGGCATCGTCTGCGGCATCCTGCTGGGGCGCAACAAGCTGCTGTCGGACGTGTTCAGCCTCTACATCCAGATCGCCAACTCGATCCCGCGCGTGGTGCTGGGTTCGATCTTCGTGATCGCGCTGGGCCTGGGCATGGCCTCGAAGGTGGCGCTGGCGGTGGTGATGGTGTTCTTCGTGGTCTTCGGCAACGCCTTCCAGGGCGTGCGCGAAGCCGACAAGTACATGATCGCCAACGCGCAGATCCTGGGCGCCTCGCCGCGCCAGCTGACCTGGTACGTGGTCATCCCCTCGGCCATGTCGTGGATCCTGGCCAGCCTGCACGTGAGCTTCGGCTTCGCGCTGGTGGGTGCGGTGGTGGGCGAGTTCCTCGGCGCCAAGGAAGGCATCGGCCTGCTGATCTCGACCGCGCAGGGCGCCTTCAACGCCAGCGGCGTGTTCGCGGCCATGATCGTGCTGGCGGTGGTCGCACTGGCGGCGGACTTCCTGCTGAGTTCGCTGGAGAAGCGGCTCCTGAAGTGGCGGCCCGCGGCGTTCTGACGGGCTGCGCTTCCCCTCCCCTTCCTTGAAAGAGAGCGGGGCTGCTGCTTCAGGCCATCGCGGCCCAGTGGTTGTCCAGCCGCAAGGCGGCCACCACGGCCGCCTCGCCCCCCGCCCCGGCCATCGGCAGCGCCTGTTCGCGGCCCCCGGCCCAGACCCCGCCCTGCGCCGGCGCGAGCGCACAGGCTTCGCCCAGCGGCGTGAAGCCGTCCCAGCGCCCATCCGCACGCCACATCGCCACGCCGTTCGCCCGCGGGCAGCTCACCGCGAAGCGATCGCCACCGAAGGCGATCGCGCCGCCATAGCCCGCGAGCGCATGGCCGGCCTCGACGGTGCGCAGCGCGCGGCCGTCGAACAGCGCCAGCAGCGGCGCCGCGGCCTTGTCTTCGGCCCGGTCGTGCTCGGCCTGCAGCGCGATGCCCAGCTGCCCACGTGCGCCCCAGGCCATGTGGCGCAGGCTCAGGCGCCTGTCGGCCAGGCGCCACTGGCCGCGCAGCGTGCCGTCGCTGCCGTCGAGCCGCACCAGCGACGCGTCCATGCGGTCCAGGTGCACCTTCACCCGGCCGGTCTCGGGCAGCGTCGGGATGCCGCCATTCGCGACCACCAGGCTGCCGTCCATGTCGGCCAGCAGTTCGTGCGGGTCCATGCCGTGGGTCGGCCACTCGTCGGTCTTCTCCAGCGATGCCGCATCGCGCACGCCGATCAGCCCCTCGGCGGTCTCGAGGTCGGTCTCGGCGGTGTAGAGCGTCCGCCCATCGGCGCTCGCGATCACATGGCCGTTGAAGGCGCGGCCGGCTTCGATCCAGCACCAGGCCAGCGCCTGGCCGTCGGGCCGCCAGCGCACCAGCCAGTCGCCCGGCCGGCGTGCCGCGGCGAGCAGCGTGCCGCCACGCTCCACCCACAGGCCGTGGGCGCGCGTGGGCACCTCGAGCGCGGACTGCGCGGCCAGGCCCTGCGGCGTCCGTGCCAGCACGCCGACGCGGTGGCCGGCCTCGGCCTCCCAGGCCGCGACGAAGCGTGAAGCCGATGCCGCCTCGGCCCTCGCCGATGGCCCCAGCGGCACCAGCGCGGAGGCCGCCATCCAGGCGAGCCAGCGCCGGCGGTCCAGCGGCAGGCGCGCCTCAGTCACCGTCGCCGTCCGAGAAGCCCACCACCACCTCCAGCGCCGGCGCCACCTCGGCCTCGATCAGCTTCTTCACGCCGGCCAGCGCGCGCGTGGCGGCGGGCAATGCCGGCAGGTCGGCCGGCGTGGCGCGCTGCATCGCGGCATCGGCCTCGGCCACCGACTGCGTCAGCCGATCGGCCAAGGGTTTCCTGCCGCTGGCCGCCAGCGATTGCGCCACCGGGCCCGCGAGCGCACGCAGCGCCTCCCACTGCGCGGCCCAGCTCTGCGCCGCATGGCCGCTGGCGGCGCGCGCGAACACCGGCGCCTTGCCGGCGCTCGAGGTCTCGACGGTCTTGAGCGGCTTGTCGATCTGCGTCCAGCGCAGGCGTTCGAAGCCGCCCAGCCACTGGTTGAACAGTTCCTGCCAGGCGAGGTAGGTGCGCGCCGGATCGGCCGCCCAGTCGGTCGCCGCCAGTTCGGCGAAGCCGGCCGACAGCGTCGCGCCTTCGCGCGCCAGTTCGATCGCCACCTGCTGGGTGTAGCGGCAGGCCGGCGACTGCGGCGCGGGCTTCCGGGTCCACAGCAGCCATTCGAGCGCGGGAATGCCCTTGGCCGGCGTGCCCACGCGCTCCATCGCTTCGGCGCCCACCGGCGCGCTGCCGATGGCGCGTTCGATCAGCGGCGGACGGGTCGGGTTGAAGTCGAGCGCGGTCAGCGCGCGGCGCTTGACCAGCGGCCCGACCGCCACGCCGGCCAGCCGGTCCCAGGCGGTGGTGGTGGCCTGCCATTGCGTGCGCGCGGCCGTGAGCGCGGCATCGGCATCGGCATCGGCGGCCGGGGCCTCGCAGAGCGTGTCGATGGCCGCGTGGAGCGCCGCGCTCTCGGCCGCGAAGGCGGTGGCGCGCGGCTGGAAGCCGTCGCGGTAGGCCGAGGCCAGGAACTGCGGCGCTTCCGCGGGCGCGACGGCCGCGGGCTGGGCCTGCGCGGCACCGGCGAGCAGCAGCACCAGCGCGGCCGGCAGCGGAGAAAAACGGTTGGCCTGCAGCATCACAGCGACTCCACGAACTTGACCAGCGCTTCGCGCTCGGCCGCATTGAATTGCAGCACCGCGTCGCGGCTCTCGCGCGCTTCGCCGTCGTGCCAGAGGATGGCTTCCATCACGCCGCGCGCCCGACCGTCGTGCAGCAGCCGCTGGTGGCCGTTGACGTCGGGGATCAGGCCGATGCCCCACAGCGGCGGCGTGCGCCACTGGCGGCCGTTGGCGAGGAAGTCGGGCCGGCCGTCGGCCAGGCCGTCGCCCATGTCGTGCAGCAGCAGGTCGGTGTAGGGGTGGATGGTCTGGTTGAACAGCGCCTTGCTGGTCACGCGCGGCGTGAGCGGCGGGAACAGCTCGCGCGCCGTGGTGTAGGTGGGCCGGTGGCAGGTGGCGCACTGCACCTGCGCGAACAGCGCCTGGCCCACGCGCACCTGCGCGTCGTTCACGTTGCGCCGCGCGGGCGGCGCCAGCGTGGCCTGGTAGAAGACCACGTCGGCCAGCGTCCGGTCGTCGATCTCGTGGCCGCGGCCGTCGGCCCCGCTGGGCGCGGCGGCGCAGTCGGTCTGGCGCGGCGTGCAGGTGGGCTCGGGGAACGGGCGCGAGGTGATGCCGATGTCGCCCGAGAAGGCGGCCGCCGTCTGGTGCGCCAGCGTGGCCACGTTGGCCTTCCAGCCGAAGCGGCCGACCAGCATCTGCTGCGAGGGCACGTCGTAGACGCGGTTGGCGACGCCGCGGATCGGGCCGTCGGTCGCCGCCTGCTCCTGCGCGTTGCGCAGGATCTCGGCCTCGGGAATGGCCTCGAGCAGGCCGACGCCGATCACCTGCGGCGCGATGCGCGGGCTGAACATCGCGTCCTTCGCCATCGGGCCGTAGTTCAGTTTCGAGAACGAATAGACCGGGCGCTGCAAGGTGTAGCGCGTGCCGTCGGCGAAGCGGCCGGCCACGTTCTCGTAGCGCAGCGCGATCTGCCCTTCGGACTTCACGCCGCGGATCGCGAAATTCTGGAACTGGTCGCCGTACACCGGTTCGGGCAGCGGCCCGCCCACGCGGTCGGTGCCGGGCACCGACAGCCGCATCAGCAGCGCCACCGGCGGCTCCGACAGGCCCTTCCTGAAATCCGGCGGCGCACCGCGCCCGTCCTGCATGTGGCAGGCCGCGCAGGAGCGCGCGATGAAGTGCGGGCCGAGCCCGTCGCGCGCCTTGGTCGAGGCCGGTGCCTGCACCCAGTTGCGCTTGAAGAAGGAGTTGCCGATCACGAAGCGCGTGCGCTCGGGATCGTCGAGGTTGGCGGCGGGGAAGGAGAAGGCGTTGCGGCCGGTGGCGAACACGGTCGTGTCGCCGCCCGTCTTCTCCTCCGCTTCACCGGGATGCGCGACGACTTCGGGCCCGGCCAGGGCCACGAAGCCGAGCGCACCCATCCCGGCCCAGGTTCGCACACGACGGCGCATCGCGCCGCCTACTCGGGGTTGACCAGCGTGAGCCGGGTGATGCCGATCGCGCCCGCGGCCTCGACCAGGTCCTTGCTCTGCTGCGTCAGGCTGTCGATGGCCTTCTGCACGCGCAGCCGGCCGGGGGCGTCCTTGCCGCCGACGATCTCGCGGTCGAAGGGGGCCTGGATGCCTTCGGTGGCAGCCACCGAGGCCGCGATCTGCGCGCCGGTGCGCGCCGCCAGCTGCGGGTTGCGCGCCGCCACCAGCGCCTGCAGCGACGGCCCTTCGACCACGCGGCCGTCGGTGCGCACGTAGCGGCCGAGCCAGACGTTCTGGATGCCCATCGCATTGGTCACCGCATCGCGGTGCGTGTTGTCGGAGAAGCAGGAGTGCTCGTCCTCCTGGTCCTGGCTGGCCAGCGCGACCTCGAGCCGCTCGCCCGCGAGCTCGCCGCGCGACAGCGAGCCCAGGCCGACCAGCATCTTGCGCAGCGACTCGTTGCCGCCGCGCGCGAAGCTCGCGCCGTAGTTCTTCTGCTGCGGCGCCCAGGCCTTGACCAGCGTGCGCAGGTCGTCGATCAGCAGCGAGGTCACGACCGTCAGGTACTGGCGGCGGCGGTCGGCGTTGGGCCGCTTGCCGTCGACGAAGTCCTCGAAGGAACGCTCGCCCGGGCCGGTCTCGCTCAGGTCCTGGCCCCAGAGCAGGAACTCGATCGCGTGCCAGCCGGTCGCCACGTTCTCCTCGCCGTCGCGCTCGTTGAGGCTGGCCAGCGACTTCTTGGTGATCGCGACCTTGCGGTCGTTGACGATGCCGGCGGTGGGCGCGTCGACCACGTAGTCCACATAGGACTCGTCCATCGGCCAGGCGTTGATGCGTCCTTCGGGGCCGTTGTCATCGTCGATCGGGCCGCCGTAGAAGCGGAAGGCCTCGGTCTGGCCATAGGCCTCGCGGGCCTGCAGCCAGGCCTTGCGCGCGGCCGCCAGGCCGGCTTCGGACGGGGCCGCGGTGAAGGCCGCGATGGCCTTCTGCAGCGCCAGCGCGCCGCCCAGCGCATCCTCGTAGTTGACATGCACCAGCACCGCGTAGTGCGCGGCCACCGACTGCGGCGTCACCGGCGTGGCCGGGCTGCTGCGCACCGCGGCGGCGGGTTGCTGCGCCCACGCGGGCATGGCGAAGGCCAGGGCGGCCGGAACGGCGATGGCGGCGACGAAGGCGGAGGCCAGACCCGGGGTTTTCATGCAGCAGGAGCTCGTTCGAAGTGGACAGGGCGGCCATTCTGATGGGAATAACTCTCAATCCGCTTCAACTCCACAGAAGGGCGCAGGGTATCCCCGCCCGCCTGTCGCCCCCTCAGAAACGGTACGAAGCCGCCGCGCCCACGGTCCAGTTGCGGCCCGGCGCGCTCTCGTAGTAGCGCGCATTGCCCTCGTTGACGATCACCGAGCCGACGGTGCGCCGGTCGGCCACGTTGTCGACGCGCGCGAAGGCATCGAGCTCCCAGCGGCCCCAGCGCTTCAGGTAGCCGGTCTGCAGCGCGAGCAGCGCATAGCCCGCGGCGCTGGCGGTGTTGGCGTCGTTGGCCTGGATGCGGCTCAGCGCGCGCAGTTCGGCGCCGGCGCGCCAGCCTTCGCTGGGCGCATAGCCGAAGGAGGCGAAGAAGGACTGCTTCGCGATGCCCGGGATGCGGTTGCCCGCCGCCACCGCATTGCCGGCCGCGCAGGGCGCGGGCGAGCAGAAGCCGTCGCTGTAGCGCGCATCGAGCCAGGTGAAGGCCAGCTGCGTGCGCCAGTGCGAGCGCGTCTCGTGCAGCCAGCCGAGCTCGAGCCCTTCTCGCCGCGTGCGGCCCGCGTTCTGGAAGGTGGCGCGGCCGCCGATGTTGGTGCCGGTCACGATCTCGTCGTCGGTGCGGGTCTGGAACACCGCGCCGGTCAGCAGGCCGTCGGCCACGCGCGCCTTGGCGCCGAGCTCGAGGCTGCGGTTGACGGCCGGCTGCAGTGCGAAGTTCAGGCCGCCGACATTGCCCGGCCGGTACGACAGCTCGTTGAGCGTCGGCGTCTCGAAGCCGCGCCCGGCCGAGACATAGAGGTTCAGGTCGCGCGTGGCGGCGTAGCGCAGCGCGGCCGCGGGCAGCGCCTGGCGGTAGCGCGCGGCGCCGCTGTCGTCGCCGTTGGCGCCGCGGATGTAGCGGTCGTCCGAATCGAAGCGCACGCTGCTGTGGCGCAGCCCGGCCTCGAGCGTCCATTGCTCGGCGAAGTCCCAGCGCGTCTGCACATAGGGGTCGACATTGCCGACCTCGTTGCGCTCGTCGCGCCGCAGGCCGCCCTGCACGCCCAGCTGCTGCGCGGCACCGCTGCCCGTGAAGTTCTCGTAACCGCGGCGCTGCTCGCGCAAGGTGTCGTAGGCCAGGCCGGTCGAGAGTTCGAAGGGCCGGCCCGCGAGCGCGGTGCGCAGCGTCCAGCGCGCATCGAAGCCCGCATAGCGGCGCTGCAGGTCGATCACCGCGCCCGCGCTCAGCGGGCTGGCCTGGGCCGAGGGCGGGATCGACTGGAACTGCGTGGTGCGGCGGTCGCCACCGTAGAGCATCAGCCGCAGGTCCTGGTCGGCGTTGAGCCGGCGTTCGTAGAGCAGGCCGACCTGCGTCTGGTCCACGGTCTTGCGCGTGTCGTACTGCGTGGCCAGCGGCGCGGCGCGCGGGTCGGCGTCGAGCTGCGCGCGCGTCAGGCCCAGCGGGTCCTGCGCGTCGATGCGCACGCTGTTGGCCACCAGCGTGAGCCGGCTGTCGTCGTCGAGCTGCACGCCCAGCTTGCCGTTGGCGATGTCGCGCGTGGCCGCGCTGTGCTCGCGGTAGCCGTCGGTGCGGAAGCGGCTGGCGCTCAGCACGTAGTCGATGCCGCCGCTGGCGCCCGAGGCCTTGGCGCCGAGGCGCATGCTGCCGAAGCTGCCGCCGGCCACCGAGAAGCCCAGCCGCGGCGCGCCTTCGCCGTCCTCGGTGAAGACCTGGATCACGCCACCCGAGGAATTGCCGTAGAGCGCCGAGAACGGGCCGCGCAGCACCTCGACGCGGTCGGCCGAGCCGATGTCGATGTTCGAACTCTGGCCCTGGCCGTCGGGCAGCGTGGCGGGGATGCCGTCGATGTAGAGCCGCACGCCGCGCAGGCCGAAGGTGGAACGCGCGCCGAAGCCGCGGATGGAGATCTGCAGGTCCTGCGCATAGTTCTGCCGGTTCTGCACCTGCAGGCCGGGCACGCCGCCCAGGCTCTCCGACAGGTTGACCTGCAGCCGGCCCTCGCGCAGCTGCCGGCGGTCGACCAGGTCGACCGAGGCCGGCATGTCGAAGGGCGTGGCCGCGCCGCGCGGCGTCGAGACGGTGACGGCCCGCAGCGCGGGCACGTCGTCGACCGGGGTTTGCGCGTGCAGCGTGGCCGCGAAGAAGGCCGATGCGGCCGCGACAGTGGTTCTTCTCATGCCCCGATTCTGACGACCCGCCGCGAAGCGGGTGTCGGCGAGGAGGCCGTGCCGCTCAGTAGCGGATCGCGATGTCGCGCACCACCGGCCCGCCCGCGCCGCCGATCTGCGCGAAGGCCGCGCCGTTCGCCGCACCGAAGGGCGTGGCCGCACCGGTCGCGAGCGACAGCGTGTAGAGCGTGAAGGGGCCGGCATTCGTGCCGCGCAGCGCGGCCAGCGCCAGCCCGTTGGCACCGCCCGCGATGTCGAACGCGGCCTGCCCGTTGAGCGGGACGCCCACCGCGCCCACGTTGACCAGCGTGCCGTCGTTGGGCGGGCTCTGGCGCGCCAGCACGTTCTCGTTGCCCTCGAGGTCGAACAGGTCGGTCGCGGTGCTGCCGGCGAAGCTGTTGGTGTAGGCGCCGGCCACGACCACGGCCGGCGTGGCGCGGTTGATCGCGCCGTCGGTGGTGGTGAGGCCGGTGTCGACGTTGATGCGCAGGCTCTGGCCGGTGTCGCTGATCACCCGCAGGCGATCGGCCACCGGGTTGAAGTCGACGGTGAAGCGCGCACCGGCCAGGCCGGCATAGGGCAGCGTGGTGTCGGCCGGGTCGGCCGCGAGCACGGTCGCCACGGTCGAGGCACCGGTGTCGGGGTCGACGGTCAGCACCCGGGCCGCGCTGGTCAGCGCGTAGAGCCGGCCGTTGGCGGGGCGGAAGTCCACGCCCACCACCGTCTCGTTGGCCGCGAGGCCGCCGATGGTGACGGCGCTCGACAGCGTGTTGGGCGCGGTCAGCGCGAAGCTCGCGAGCCGCGCGGCCTCGTGCAGCACATAGACCTTGGGCGCGGCGGGCGGCACCAGCGTCAGCCCGACCAGCGCGTCGCCCGCGCCGATGGTGCCGATGCGCTGCGCACCGGCCGTGCCGCTCAGGGGCACGGTGTAGAGCTGCGTGGCGCCGCCGACCGTGAGCGCCGCATAGCCCACGTTGTTGCGCGCATCGATGTCGAAGCCGTTGCTCGCGCTGAAGACCACGTTCAGCGGCACCGGGTTGGCCAGCGTGCCGTTGTTGGGCGGGTCCTGCAGGTAGAGCGTGCCGGCCGCGTCGAGGTTGTAGAGCTGCGTGGTCGTGGTGCCGGCGAAGGCGTTGGTGTAGGCCGAGGCGGTGATGCTTGCGGACGCGCCGTTGATCGCGCCGTCGACCACCGCCACGCCGGTGTTCACGTCCACGCGCAGGTTCTGGCCGGTGTTGCTGACCAGGCGCAGCCGATCGGCCACGGGGTTGAAGTCGACGCCGAACTGGGTGCCGGCCAGCGGCGTGCTCAGCGTGGACTTCAGCGTCAGCGCGCCGCTGGACGCATCGAGCGTGAAGATGCGGCCCTGGTTGCTGACCGCATAGATCGCGCGGTCGGCCGGCCGCACGTCGATGCCCACCAGCGTCTCGCCCGCCGCCAGGCCCGACACGGGCAGGCTGGTGGCGAGCGTGCCGGGAGTGGTTCGGTTGAAGGAGATGACGCGGCCCGAGGCGGTGACCGCCACGGTGTCGCCCAGCGGGCCGGTGCTGCCGGTGCCGCCGCCGTCGTGGCTGCCGCCACCACAAGCGGTCAGCGCGGCAGCGGCGATGAGGGAGAACGGAAGAAAGGAAAAGCGGTGCATGGGGAGGTCCTGGTAGTGGAAGGGCATGCCCCGCACCCTGTTTTTCTTCGGCGTCGGCGGCGCGGCATGCCGGTACTACCCGCGAGAACGCACTTTGGATGCACCCTCACGATCTTTTGTTTCGGGCTGCCCGCGGGACACCCCGCCCAGCGCACGCGCCAGGTAGGGCGCGGTGCGGCTGCCCGGGCTGCGTGCCACCTCGGCCGGCGGCCCGCAGGCCACGATGCGGCCGCCCTCGCCGCCCGCGCCCGGGCCCAGGTCGATCACCCAGTCGGCGCCGGCCACCACCCGCATCTCGTGCTCGACCACCACCACCGTGTTGCCCGCATCGGCCAGGCCTTCGAGCTGCGCCATCAGCTTGTCGACGTCGGCCGGGTGCAGGCCGGTGGTGGGCTCGTCGAGCACATAGAGCGTGTCGCCGCGCTGCGCGCGCTGCAGCTCGGTCGCGAGCTTGATGCGCTGCGCCTCGCCGCCCGAGAGTTCGGTCGCGGGCTGGCCCAGCCGCAGGTAGCCCAGGCCGATGCGGCGCAGCAGGTCGAGCGGGCGCAGCACCGCGGGCTCGTCGGCGAAGAAGGCGCAGGCCTGGTCCACCGTCATGGCCAGCACCTCGGCGATGTGGCGATCGTTCCAGCGCACCTGCAGCGTGGCCTCGTTGTAGCGCGCGCCGTGGCAGGTCGGGCACGGCGCATAGACGCTGGGCATGAACAGCAGCTCGACGCTGACGAAGCCCTCGCCCTCGCAGGTGGCGCAGCGACCCTTGGCCACGTTGAAGGAAAAGCGCCCGGCGTCGTAACGGCGCTTGCGCGCGGCCGGCGTGGCGGCGAACAGTTTGCGCACCGCATCGAACAGGCCCGTGTAGGTCGCGAGGTTGGACCGCGGCGTGCGCCCGATCGGCTTCTGGTCGACCTGCACCAGCCGGCGGATGCGGTCCGTGTCGCCGGCCAGCCGGCCCGCGGTCGCGGCGGCGGCGGGTGCGGGCATGCCATCGCCCGCATCCTCCTCGTCGGCCACCGGCGCTTCGTGGCCCAGATGCGCCGACAGCAGCTCGATCAGCGCCTGGCTCACCAGGCTGGACTTACCCGAGCCCGAGACGCCGGTCACGGCCGTGAGCACGCCCAGCGGAAAGGCCGCGTCGATGCCCGCGAGGTTGTTGCGCACCACGCCCTCGAGCCGCAGCCAGCCGCTCGGCGCGCGCGCGGGCCGGCGCGCGATGGCATGGCCATCGCCGAACAGGTAGCGCGCGGTGTGCGACGCGGCCACCTCGCGCAGGCCCGCGGGCGGACCGCTGTAGAGCACCTGCCCGCCCTGCTCGCCAGCATCGGGGCCGACGTCGACGATCCAGTCGGCGCGCCGCATCACCTCGAGGTCGTGCTCGACCACGAACAGCGAGTTGCCCGCGCGCCGCAGCGCGCCCAGCGCCGACAGCAGCGCCTCGGCATCGGCCGGATGCAGGCCGGCCGAGGGCTCGTCGAGCACGTAGACCACGCCGAACAGGTTGGAGCGGATCTGCGTGGCCAGCCGCAGCCGCTGCAGCTCGCCGGGCGACAGCGTGGGCGTGCTGCGCTCCAGCGACAGATAGCCCAGGCCCAGCCCACGCAGCGTCTCGACGCGGTCCAGCACCGCCTGCGCGATGCGCTGGGCGGCGATGCGCTTCTCTTCCGACAGCTCGGGCGTGCGCCGCACGTCGGGCGAGGCCGCATGCGTCGCGCCGCCGGCCGCCACGCGGCGCGCCGTGTCCTGGCGCGAGGCGGCGCGGCTGCGCACCCTGGTCTCGCCCTCGGCGCGCTGCGTGCCGGCCGCGGCCGGCGCCAGCACCTCGGCCAGGCGGTCGAGCGGCAGCCGCGCCAGCGCACCGATGTCGAGCCCGGCGAAGGTCACGCCCAGCGCCTCGCGCTTGAGCCGCTTGCCCTCGCAGGCCGGGCAGACGCTGCCGGCCATGAAGCGCGCCACGCGCTTCTTCATCAGCGCGCTCTGCGTGGTCGCGAAGGTGTGCAGCACGTACTTGCGCACGCCCATGAAGGTGCCCTGGTAGCTGGGCTCGGCCTTGCGGCGCAGCGCGGCGCGGGTCTCGGCGGGCGTGAAGCCGGCGTAGACCGGCACCGTGGGTTGCTCGTCGGTGAACAGGATCCAGTCACGGTCCTTGCGAGGCAGATCGCGCCAGGGCGTGTCGATGTCGTAGCCCAGCGTGACCAGGATGTCGCGCTGGTTCTGCCCGCCCCAGGCCGGCGGCCAGGCCGCGATGGCGCGCTCGCGGATCGTGAGCGTGTCGTCGGGCACCATGCTGCGCTCGGTCACCTCGTAGACATGGCCCAGGCCGTGGCAGGTCGGGCAGGCGCCCTGCGCGGTGTTGGGCGAGAAGTCCTCGGCGAACAGCATCGGCTGCTTCGCGGGATAGTGGCCGGCGCGCGAGTACAGCATGCGCAGCAGGCTGGACAGCGTGGTCACGCTGCCCACCGACGAGCGCGTGCTCGGCGTGCCGCGCTGCTGCTGCAGCGCCACCGCGGGCGGCAGGCCGTCGATGGCGTCGACGTCGGGCACGCCGACCTGGTCGATCAGCCGCCGCGCATAGGGCGCCACCGATTCGAAGTAGCGCCGCTGGGCCTCGGCATAGAGCGTGCCGAAGGCCAGCGAGGACTTGCCCGAGCCCGACACGCCGCTGAACACCACCAGCGCATCGCGCGGGATGTCGACGTCGACGTCCTTCAGGTTGTGCTCGCGCGCGCCGCGCACCCGCACGAAGGCATCGGGCCGGCGATCCCCGGGCACGCTCACGGCGCCATCACCTTGTCGGGCGTCATCGGCGTGCTGCGCACGCGCCGGCCGGTGGCGTGGAAGATCGCGTTGCACACCGCGGCCGCGACGCCCACGATGCCGATCTCGCCCACGCCCTTGGCGCCCAGCCGGCTCACGATGCGGTCGTCCTCCTGCACGAAGATCACGTCGATGTCGTGGATGTCGGCGTTCACCGCCACGTGGTATTCGCTCAGGTTGTGGTTCATGAAGCGGCCGAGGCGGTGGTCGGTCAGCGTCTCCTCGTGCAGCGCCTGGCTGATGCCCCACACCACCGCGCCGCTGACCTGGCTGCGCGCGGTCTTGGCGTTGATGATGCGGCCGGCCGCGACGGCGCTCACCACGCGCGTCACGCGCACCGTGCCCAGGAGTTCGTCCACCCGCACCTCGCAGAACACCGCCGAATGGGTGGCGCGCTGGTACTTCCTCTGCTTGAACACGTGCGGCAGCATCAGGTACTTCTCCTCGATGCGCGCCGCGCGTGCATGGGCCAGCACGTCGACCAGCCGGATCGCGCCCGAGGGATCGACCGCCCGGCGCAGGGTGCCGTCGACGAATTCCATCTCCTCGAAGGCGACCTTGCGCAGCGCGGTGCCGGGCATGGCGCGCGCCATCCCGAACAGCCGGCGCTGCAACTTCTCGCACACGCCCTCGACCGCCGAGCCGACGGTGGTGACGTGCGAGGAGCCGCCTTCGATCGGCGCCACCGGCAGGGTCGAATCGCCCAGCTGGAAACTGACCTGCTCCAGCGGCAGGCCCATGGCCGCGGCCGCGATCTGCGCCATCACGGTGTAGGTGCCGGTGCCGATGTCGGTGGCGGCGCTGCTCACCACCAGCCGGCCGTCGGCATGCAGCACCGCGCTGGCGCGCGCGAACATCTGCATCGCGTCCCAGGTGCCGGTGGCCATGCCCCAGCCGACCCACTCGCTGCCCTGCTTCATCGAACGCGGCGCGAGCGGGCGCGCGGCCCAGCCGAAGCGCTCGGCGCCCTGCAGGTAGCAGGCGCGCAGCTCCTTGGTCGAGTAGGGCAGGTCGTCCATCGGGTTGCGCTCGGCATAGTTCTTCAGCCGCAGGGCGAGCGGGTCCATGTCCAGCGCATAGGAGAGCTCGTCCATCGCGACCTCGAGCGCATGCACGCCGTGCGCGGCGCCGGGCGCGCGCATGTCCATCGGGCTGTACTGGTCGAGCGACACCACCTGGTAGCCGAGCCGGATGTTGTCGCAGCGGTAGAGCTGGCCCGACCAGTTCACCACCACCTCCACATAGTCCTCGAAGCGCGAGGTCTCGGCCACCGCGTGGTGCCGGATCGCGCGCAGCGTGCCGTCGTGCTCGGCCGCGAGCCCGATGCGCTGCTGCGTCTCGGGCCGGTGGCCGAAGCTGAACATCTGCTGGCGCGTGAGCACCACGCGCACCGAGCGCTCGAGCTTCAGCGCCGCCATCACCGCGAGCGGCAGCTGGTACTGCGGCCGCAGGCCGGAACCGAAGGCGCCGCCGACATAGGGGTTGCGCACCGTGACCCGGTCCTTCGACAGGCCGAACACACGCGACACGTACCAGCGGCTGTTCTGCGAGCTCTGCGTCTTGTCGTAGATCGTGAGGTGGCCGTCGGCGCCGCGGATCACGGTCGAGGCGAACAGCTCCATCGGGTTGTGGTGCTCGACGCCGCTGTGGTACTCGGCCTCGATCCTGACCGGCGCCGCGTCGAAGGCCGCGCGCGCGTCGCCCTTCTCCGCGGGCGGCGGCGCGTAGCCGGCCTTGAGCCGGCTGGGCTTGCGGCCGCGGTGCAGGTTGGCCAGCAGGCGCGTGTCGTGCGGCTCGACCGCGTAGTCGACCCGCACCAGCGAAGCCGCATGGCGCGCCGCCTCGAAGGTCTCGGCCACCACCAGCGCGACCGGCTGGCCGCTGTAGGCGATCCGCGCATCGTGCAGCGGCTTGAAGGGCGTGCCGCCGGGGGCGGTCATGTCCTTGTAGAACAGGCCGGCGCTGCGCGTCTTGGGCTTGTTGGCGTGCGTGAGGATGTCCAGCACGCCGGGCACGGCCAGGGCCGCGTCGAGCGCGAAGCCGGTGATGCGGCCCCGCGCGACGGTGCTGTTGACCACCACGCCATACACCAAGGGAGACGCCGGGTCGTCGACCTGCACCTCGGCCGCATAGCGCGCCTGGCCCGTGACCTTGGCACGGCCGTCGATGCGGGAGACCGGGTCGCCCACCCGCACATGGCCGGTGCCGGCGTCGGCGCGGGGCACGGCGAGCGCGTCGATGAGATCGGTCACTGGAGCGCTCCTTCGGGCACGCGGCCCTGGTTGTCGACGGTGCCGGCCGCGGCGGTCTCGAGCGCGCGCACGATGGCGCGGCGGGCCAGCGGGATCTTGAAGTCGTTGTCGCCCTGCCCCTGCGCGCTGCGCAGCAGCGCATCGGCGACCAGCGCGAAGTGTTCGGCCGTGGGCCGCGCGCCGACCAGCAGCGACTCGGCCTCGGGCAGGCGCCAGGGCTTGTGCGCCACCCCGCCGAGCGCCACGCGCACCGCGCGCACCGTGCCGTCCTCGGCCAGGTCGAGCGCGGCCGCCACCGACACCAGCGCGAAGGCATACGACGCCCGGTCGCGCAGCTTGAGGTAGGCCGAATGCGCGCGGAAGGCGGCCGCGGGCGGCAGCACGATGTGGGTGATGAGTTCGTCCGGCGCGAGCGTGTGGTCCTGCGACGGCCGGTCTCCGGGCAGCCGGTGGAAGTCGGCGAAGGCGATGCTGCGCTCCCCGCGCTGCGAACGCACCTGCACGGTGGCGTCCAGCGCAGCCAGCGCCACGCACATGTCCGACGGGTGCGTGGCGATGCAATGGTCGCTGGCGCCCAGGATCGCGTGCTGTCGCGTGAGGCCGCCGATGGCCGGGCAGCCCGAGCCCGGCTCGCGCTTGTTGCAGGGCACGCCCACGTCGTAGAAGTAATGGCAGCGCGTGCGCTGCAGCAGGTTGCCGCCGTTGCTCGCCATGTTGCGGATCTGCGGCGAAGCGCCGGCCAGGATCGCCGCGCCCAGCAGCGGACAGTGTTCGCGCACCAGCGGGTGGTAGGCGGTGTCGGCGTTGCGCGCCAGCGCCCCGAGGCGCAGGCCGCCGTCTTCGGTGGTCTCGATGCGGTCGAAGGGCAGGCCGTTGATGTCGACCAGGCGCGCGGGCCGCGCGATGTTCTCCTTCATCAGGTCGATCAGGTTGGTGCCGCCGGCGATGCAGCGGGCACCGTCGTCCGCGGCCGAGAGCGCAGCGAGCGCGGCCTGGACGTCGCCGGCCCGCTCATAGGCGACGGGCGTCATGCGGGCACCGTCCCGATCACGATGCGGCGCTGCGCATCCGCAGGCGCCGCCAGGCCCATCACCTCGCCGACGGCCTGCACGATCTGCGGATAGGCGCCGCAGCGGCACACGTTGCCGCTCATGAGTTCGCGCACCTCGTCGGCCGTTTGGGCATGGCCTTCGTTCATCAGGCCCACGGCCGAACACAGCTGGCCGGGCGTGCAGTAGCCGCACTGGAAGGCATCGTGCGCGATGAAGGCCTGCTGCAGCGGATGCAGGGCATCGCCGTCGGCCAGGCCCTCGACCGTGGTGACCTCGCGGCCCTGCTGCATCACGGCCAGCGTGAGGCAGGCGTTGATGCGGCGGCCGTCGACCAGCACGGTGCAGGCACCGCACTGGCCGTGGTCGCAGCCCTTCTTGGTGCCCGTGAGCGCGAGCCGATCGCGCAGCAGGTCGAGCAGCGTGACCCAGGTTTCGACCTCCAGCGTGTGCGGCCGGCCGTTGACGCTCAGCGAGAGCGCATGGCGCGGCACCGTGCGCGCGGGGGATTCGGAGGTGTCCATGGCGGTTCCAGTGGCGATCGTGAGGGGCTTCAAGATGGATCAGCGGCCGGCGCCGGCGTGTAAGACAAGGGCGGTATCGGAGCGTGCCATGCCGCGGGCCCGAAAAAAAGCCGCCCGAAGGCGGCTGTCTGTCTGCGCGTGTCCGCCCGCGGCGGTTCAGGCGGCAGCGCGGGCCGCGTCGCGCAGGTCGCGGATCTGGTCGTGGTTGCGCTGCGCGCCCTCTGCCTGGCGCTCGATCACGGTGCGCACCGCGGCCGGCAGCGTCTGCTTGAGCGCCTTGCGGTAGCGCGCGAGGGCCGCGTCCTCGCCGCGCTCGCATTCCTCGAGGATCGACTTCTCGCTGTTGGCGCCGACCGCGCCCTTCACATGCACCCAGCCGCGGTGCATGGCGCCGCTGGCCGTGCCGCCTTCGGCCGGGATGCCGCCGTATTGCGTCACGAGGTGCATCAGTTCGTTGGCCGCGACCCGGCAGCTCGCCACGCGCTCGCCGAACAGCTGCTGCAGGTGCGCGCTTTCCACTTCCTCGGCGCAGGCGAGGAATCCGTATTCGCCATCGCGCGAGTTCTCCAGCAGGTCGTTGAGCACGTCCACCACCTCGTCGTCGGCCAGGCCGTCACCCGTGGTCGAGACCGCACGGTTCTCGCCGGCGCTGAAGTAGTCACGGTCGACGCGGTCCCAGGCTGCGCGCGTGGCAGGGCGGGCGCGCTCCCAGTCGAGGCTGGAGCTGCCGCGCAGCCGTTCCCATTCGGTTGCGAACGCGGGCTCGAGCGTGTCGAAGGATTCGTTGCGCGCGGCCCGGCTCGACCAGCCCAGTTCATAGGCCGGCCGGTAGTCGTCGTAAGGGCGACCCGTCTCGTAGTAAGCCTCGCGGTTGTAGGCGTCGCGCCAGTGTGCGTCTTCCGCGCTGGGGTTGACGGCTTCCGCGACGGCCTTGCCGCCCAGGCCGCCCGCCACGCCGCCGGCCACCAGGCCGACCACGGCCCCCACCGGTCCGGCCAGGGCGCCCGCCGCGGCACCGGCCAGTGCGCCCCCCGTGGTCCCCAGGCCCGTTCCCACGGGATGCGCGCCGGGCGTGCCGGTGATCGGATCGCGGTTCAGGTCGGTCGCTGGCATGAGGTCTCTGTCGTTGGCCATGAGGGGCTCCTTTGGATGGTGAAGGTTGGAGGGCCTGGGCGTCGAGCGCCGCGGGCATTGCGAAAGCCCACTGTCGAGCGCGTGCCGCGCCCATCGGGTCGGCCCTGCCCCACCCTGTGTGTAGGGCTTGGCCTTCGCGGCCTGCGATGCGATGCGCCGCGCATCGAGGGGCCTGGCCTACACGGCGCGATCGCGCGCCGCTTTATCAACGCAGTTCCTCTTCCACCGACAAAAAGGAGCGCCCCTTGGACGCCAAGAACTTCATCCACAAGGCCCGCGTCGCGGACGACCGTCGTGACGACCTGCCCGGCGAGCACTGGGTGGTGCTCGGTGCCGGCCTGTTGCTGCTGCTGGCCGCGAGCCGCGGCCGCTCCTTCATCGGCCGCACCGTGGCCGGCACGCTGGGCAGCGCGCTGGTCGGCCGCGCCGCCACCGGCCGCGGCGGGCTCGAGCGCCTGGTGCGGGCCGTCTCGGGCGCGCGTCGCTGAGCGCGTCGCGCAGCAGGTCCTTCGCTGCGCTCATAGACGATTGGCTCATTTGGAACCAACGAAACGGTCGTTCCTTGTTGGCGGCATGCGCCGGAAAATCGCGGCCTGCGCCATCCACGGCGCCTTATGCCGCGAAGTTTCCTGCCATGAATTTCCAACAGCTGCGCTCGGTGCGCGAGGCCGTTCGTTGCGGCTTCAACCTGACCGAAGCCGCGCACACGCTCCATACCTCTCAACCCGGCGTGAGCCGGCAGATCCGCGAGCTCGAGGATGAACTCGGCATCGAGCTGTTCGTGCGCGCGGGCAAGCGCCTGACGGGGCTGACCGAGCCCGGCGGCCATGTGCTGCCGATCATCGAACGCGTGCTGCTGGAGAGCAGCAACCTGCGCCAGGCCGGCCAGGAGTTCGCCGCGCGCCAGGACGGCATGCTGTCGGTGGCCGCGACCCACTCGCAGGCGCGCTATGCGATGCCGGTGGCGGTGCAGGAATTCCGCGCGCTGTTCCCGCAGGTCAAGCTGCACCTGCACCAGGGCTCGCCCAAGCAGATCGCGCAGATGCTGCTCGAAGGCGAAGCCGATGTGGGCGTGGCGACCGAGGCGCTGGGCGACTACCCGCAGCTCGTCGCCCTGCCCTGCTACCGCTGGACCCACTCGGTGGTGGTGCCGCCCGGCCATCCGCTGCTCGACGAACCGCTCACGCTGGAGCGGCTCGCGCAGCACCCGCTGATCACCTACGACACCGGCTTCACCGGCCGCACGCGCATCGACGACGCCTTCACCGACAGCGGCGTGGACCCCTCGATCGTGCTGACCGCGATGGACGCCGACGTGATCAAGACCTATGTGCAGCTGGGCATGGGCGTGGGCATCGTCGCGGGCATCGCCTACGAGGCCGAGCGCGACACGCAGTTGCGGGCCATCGACGCCGGCCACCTGTTCGGCATCAACCTCACCAAGCTGGCGGTGCGCCGCGGCAACTACCTGCGCGGCTACGTTTACGCCTTCATCGAGGCCTTCGCCCCCACGCTGACGCGCGAGGTGGTGGATGCGGCGCTCGGCGCCGATGCGGTGGCGCCCGCCGCGCGCCGGCCCGCGGGTTTTGCACTGAGCGCTAGCGCTGCTGACCCCAGCGTCGCACAGTGAGCCGCTCCAGGGTGGCGAAGCCCAGGCTTTCCACCAGCAGGCCGATCAGCACCACCATCGCCAGGCCGGCGAACACGCGGTCGGTGTAGAGCTCGTTGCGGTTCTGGAAGATGTACCAGCCCAGGCCGCCCTTGCCCGAGGACGCGCCGAACACCAGCTCGGCCGCGATCAGCGTGCGCCAGGCAAAGGCCCAGCCGATCTTCAGCCCCGACAGGATCGCGGGCAGCGCGGCCGGCACCAGGATCTGCAGCACGTAGCGCAGTCCCGTGAGGCCGTAGTTGCGCCCGGCCATGCGCAGCGTCTCGGGCACGCCCTGGAAGCCCGCATAGGTGTTGAGCGCCAGCGGCCACATCACCGAATGGATCAGCACGAAGACCAGGCTGCCGCGGCCGAGGCCGAACCACAGCAGGGCCAGCGGCAGCAGTGCGATCGCGGGCAGCGGGTTGAACATCGAGGTCAGCGTGTCCAGCAGGTCGCGGCCGACCTGCGTCGACACGGCCAGCGTGGTGAGGCCGAAGGCCAGCAGCACGCCCGCCACGTAGCCCTGCAGCAGCACGGCCAGCGAGATGCGCACCTTCTCGACCAGCTCGCCGCTGGCCAGGCCCTCGACCAGCGCGCGCGCGGTGGCGCTGAAGGTGGGCAGCAGCAGGTCGTTGTCCTGCCAGCGCGCGGCGAGCTCCCACAGCAGCGCGATGGCGAGCAGGATCAGGGCCTTGCGCAGCCAGGCCTGCGACCAGATGCGCGTCGAAAGCGGGAGCGCGCGCTCGACAGGCAGCTCGGTGAAGGGTTGCAGCGGGCGTTCGTATTCGGGGCGGATGGGCGGTGTGAGGGTGCTCATGGGTTCTCGCTCCTTCCCCCTCCGGGGGAAGGCTGGGTTGGGGCAAGCGGCGGTGGACAGGCTGCCAGCCCCCACCCCCGCCCTCCCCCGGCGGGGGAGGGAGAGAAAACGCAGTCATGCGTGTTCTTCCTCGAACAGCATGTCGTGGATGCGCGTGGCCGTGGCCTGGAACTCGGCGCCGCCCAGGCTGTGCTGGCCGAAGGCATGGCTGTTGATCTCGGCGCGCATGCGGCCCGGATGCGGCGACAGCAGCGCGATGCGGTTGCCCACCACCAGCGCCTCTTCGATCGAATGGGTGACGAACAGCAGCGTGAAGCGCACCTCGTCCCAGAGCTCGAGCAGCTCTTCCTGCATCTTGCGGCGCGTGAGCGCATCGAGCGCGGCGAAGGGCTCGTCCATCAGCAGCACGCGCGGCTGCATGGCCAGCGCGCGCGCGATGGCCACGCGCTGCTTCATGCCGCCCGAGAGCTGGTGCGGATGCACGTCGGCGAATCGGTCGAGGCCGACCTTGGCCAGGTAATGCAGCGCGCGCTCGGCCGCTTCCTTGCGGCCCAGCGTCTTCGAGGCCAGCAGCGGGAACATCACGTTCTGCTTCACCGTCTTCCACGGCGGCAGCTGATCGAACTCCTGGAACACCACGATGCGGTCCGGGCCCGGTGTGTGCACGCGCCGGCCCTCGAGCCGGATCTCGCCTTCGACCGGCGCGATGAAGCCGGCCACCGCCTTGAGCAGCGTCGACTTGCCGCAGCCCGAAGGGCCCAGCAGCACGAAGCGGTCGGCCGCATGCACGTCGAAGCTCACGCGGTGCGTGGCGCGCACCACGCGCTCGGGCGTGCGGTATTCGAGGCTCACGCCATCGACCTGGAGCAGCGCCGCCGTGTCTGTCTCCCTCCCCCCCTGGGGGAGGGCCGGGGTGGGGGCCGACGGCCGTCGATCCGCTTCATGCGCCATGGCCGTGCGAGCGCCCTCGGCCAGCCCGGCCTTGCCCCAGAGCGGCAAGGCGTCCACGCCCTCGGCCGCCCGCATCAGTTCCCCGCCGCGTTCTGCGCGTCGTCGAAGAAGTAGTCCTTCACCGAGGCCGGCTTGTTCTTGATCGCGCCCACGCGGTGCATGAACTCGGCCAGCGCGTAGGTGTTCTGCGGCGTGGTCTTGAACTGCACTTCGGGGTTCTTGATGATCTTGAGCAGCAGCTCGCGGTCGATCTTGGCGTTGCTGACCTTGATGTAGATGTCGGCCGCCTTCTCGGGGTTGGCGGTGACGAACTGCGCCGCCTCGCTCAGGGCCTCGACGAAGGCCTGGTAGGTCTTGGGGCTCTCGGCGCGGAATTTCTCGGTCGCATAGAGCACCGTGGCCGAGGCCGGGCCGCCCAGCACCTGGTAGGAATTGAGCACGATGCGCGCCTGCGGATTGCCGGCCAGTTCCTGCTCCTGGAAGGGCGGGTTGCCGAAGTGGCCGGTGATCTCGGTGCCGCCCTTGATGATGGCCGCGGCCGCGTCGGGATGCGGCACCGCCACGCTGATCTTGTCGAGCTTGGCGAACTCCTTGTCGCCCCACAACTTGGCCGAGGCCAGCTGCAGCACGCGCGACTGCACCGACACGCCCACGGCCGGCACCGCGATGCGGTCCTTGTCGGTGAAGTCGGCGATCGTCTTCACGTTGGGGTTGTTGGTCACCAGGTAGTAGGGAAAGTTGCCCAGCGAGGCCACGCCCTTGACGTTCTGCCGGCCCTTGGTCCGGTCCCAGATGGTCAGCAGCGGCCCCACGCCCGCGCCCGCGATCTCGATGTTGCCCGACAGCAGCGCATCGTTGACCGCCGAGCCGCCCGAGAGCTTGACCCACTCGACCTTGGCATCGATGCCCGCGGCCTTGGCATGCTTCTCGATCAGCTTCTGGTCCTGCGCCACGTTGAGCAGCAGGTAGACGATGCCGAACTGCTCGGCGATGCGGATCTGCCCTTCGGCATGGGCCGCAAGGCTGGAAAGAACGAGGCCCAGGCCGGCGATGGTGGTGGCGGTCTTGCGGAGGATCGGATGCATGGAACTAAACCTTGGAAGGAAGAGGAGGGACGGTCTTCACGGGAGACACCGCGGAACTGGCTTTGCCAGGCCGCTGGTGTCCCCCCTTGAGGGGGAAGCGCCGCAGGCGCTTCGGGGGTGGGTCAATGCCCGGGGTGGGTCAAAACACCCGGTCGCCTTCGATCGTGGTCCGGAACAGCTTGCGCCGAAGGTGGTCCGGCGTGCCCGCCGCCAGGTGCATCAGCGAGCGGTTGTCCCAGAACACCAGGTCGTGCGGCTTCCATTCATGGCGATAGACGAAGGCCGGTTGCACGCTGTGCGCGAACAGTTCGGCCAGCAGCGCGTCGCTCTCGTCCTGCGGCAGGCCGACGATGCGGGTCGTGAAATGCTCGCTCACGAACAGCGCCTTGCGGCCGGTCTCGGGATGGGTGCGCACGATCGGGTGCACGGCCGGTGCGACCTGATCGATCTGCTGCTGCGAGAGCTTGGGCCGCCACGGGTTCTTGGCGCGCAGCTCCTCGTACTTCGCGAGATAACTGTGCTCGGCCTTGAGCGGCAGGATGCGCTGCTGCAGTGCGGGCGGCAGCGTCTCCCAGGCCAGGTGCTGGTCGGCGAACAGCGTGTCGCCGCCCTCGCTGGGCAGCTCCTGCGCATGCAGCAGCGAACCCAGGCTGGGCGTTTCCTTGTACGACAGGTCCGAGTGCCAGTAGACGCCGGCATCGCCCAGGCCGATGGGCTCGCCGTTCTCCTTGATGTTGGAGACGATCAGCACCTCGGGATGGCCCTGGAGCTGGAACTGGTGCAGCACGTGGATCTGCAACGGCCCGAAGCGGCGGCTGAAGGCCACATGGTCCTCGGGCGACACGCGCTGGTCGCGGAACACCACCACGTGGTGGTCGAGGTGCGCGCGATGCAGCCGCGCGAAGTCGGCGGCGTTGATCGGCCGGGAGATGTCGAGGCCGACCACCTCGGCGCCCACGGGCGCGTCGAAGGGGCGGACCTCGAAGTCCTGCGGTGCGGCGACAGCCTGCGCCGCGGCGTTCTCGGTATCGGTGGGGGTGATGACGGTCATGCGAGCCACTCTTCTGTGAAGTGCCGCCGGCCCAGGGCCCCGCGGCGAAGAGTTCGACTCTAGGCAAGCACGACCCTACAAGGAACGACTGAATCGTTGCTTGCTTATGCGTGAAACGTCTTTGGGCGCCGTCGGCGCCCGGCGTCAGTCGACTTCGGCTTCGTGTCCGGTCATCTCGAGCAGGCGCTCGACGAAGTCGTCGAACAGCGGCAGAGCCGCGGGCAGCACGTGGCCCGTGGGCTGCGCGACCCAGCCCTGCGGGTCGGCGAACAGCCGCAGCGCATCGAAGTCCGGCTCGGCGCCGGCATCGAAGGCATGGGTGGTGCCGGCCGGCAACGCGACCCAGTCGCCGGCCTCGCACAGCAGGCCCGCGTAGCCCTTGCCGCTGCGCACATAGAACAGGCCCGCGCCTTCGAGGAAGAAGCGGATCTCCGCGTCGGCGTGCGTGTGCTCGGTGAGGAACTGCGCGCGCAGCGCGGGCCAGCCCGGCTGCCCGGGCGCCACGCGCACGCGGTCGGCACTGCGCACCTCGAAACGGCCCGGCAGCGCCGCGATCTCCTCACCATAGGCCGCGCGCACGGCGGCGGCATCGCTGCCGTCGACCTCGCGCACCGGCCAGCGGCCCCAGGCCACGCCGGCCTGCGCCAGCGAGCGGCCGATCAGGTGGTCGCACACCAGCGTGTCCTGCCAGCGGCCCTCGGCGTCGAAGCAGACCAGCGCGGCCATGGCTTGCCGCCTTACTGCAGGAAGCTGGGCTTGGCGTAGCCCTGGAACTTGCTGTCGACCACGGCCTTGTATTCCTTCGAGCGGTAGGCGTCGGCGATGTCCTTGGCCCAGGCCGTGTCCTTGTCGGCACGCTTGACGGCCACCACGTTCAGGTAATGGTCGGGGGTCTTCTCGAGCGCCACGGCTTCGGTGAGCTTCAGGCCCGACGAGATCGCGAAGTTGCCGTTGATGATGGCGTACTCGGTGTCGCCGATCGAACGCGGCAGCTGGGCGGCTTCGAGCGGGATGAACTTGAGCTTGCGCGGGTTTTGGTCGATGTCTTTTTCCGACGCGCGCAGCGGATCGATGCCGGTCTTGAGCGTGACCAGCTTGTTCTGCTCCAGCAGCACCAGCGCGCGCGCCAGGTTGCTCGGGTCGTTCGGCAGCGTGACGCGGTCGCCGTCCTTGGCTTCGCTCAGGCTCTTGCGGTTCTTGGAATACACGCCCAGCGGCGCGATCGGGCCCTGCACCAGTTCGACGATGTCGAGCTTCTGGTCGGCCGCGAACTTCTTCAGGTAGACCAGGTGCTGGAAGAAATTGGCGTCGAGCGAGCCCTGGGCCAGCGCCAGGTTGGGTTGCACGTAGTCGTTGAACTCGACCAGCTTCACCGTGTAGCCCTTCTTCTCGAGGATCGGCACGATGCCCAGCTTCAGCTGGTCGATGTTCGAACCGGCGGTGCCGCCGATCACCAGGTTCTTCTTGGCGGCTTGCGCCTGGGCGTCGAGCGTGAGGCCACCGAAGGCGAGGGCCGCGATGGACAGGGCGAGGAAGGAGCGGCGCAGGGCAGAGGTTTTCATGTCGGAGAGAGATCAGGGAACAAAAAAAGAAAGCGGTACTTGAGCCAGGGCACTCGCGGAACTGGCTTCGCCAGGCCGCCGAGTGCGCCCTCTTGAGGGGGAGGCGGCGACACGCAGTGCGCCGCTTCGGGGGTGGGCCAAGTCCTAGCGTTTGTCGAGGCGGCGGGCGGCGGTGTTGCCCACGAATTGCAGGATCTGCACCAACACCACCAGCAGCACCACGGTGAAGACCATCACGTCGGTCTGGAAGCGGTAGTAGCCGTAGCGGATCGCCAGGTCGCCGATGCCGCCGCCGCCCACCACGCCGGCGATGGCCGAGTAGGAGAGGAAGCTGACCGACAGCACGGTGAGCGCCAGCACCAGGCCCGAGCGGGCCTCGACCACCAGCACGCGCCAGACGATCTGCAGTTCCGAGGCGCCCATCGCATGGGCGGCTTCGATCACGCCGCGCGGCACCTCGCGCAGGCACTGGTCGACCAGGCGTGCGAAATACGGGATGGCCGCCACCGACAGCGGCACCGCGGCCGCGAGCGGGCCGATGGAGGTGCCCGCGATGATCCGCGTGAAGGGCACCAGCGCGACCAGCAGGATGATGAAGGGGAAGGAACGCACGGTGTTCACGATCCAGTTCAGGATCAGGAAGGCCGGCTTGTTGTCCAGCGACTGGCCCGGGCCCAGCAGGAACAGCAGGATGCCCAGCGGCCCACCGATCAGCACCGCGGCCGTGAGGCCGATGCCCAGCATCAGGAAGGTCTGGCCCGCGGCGAGCCAGAGCTCGGGCAGGATGGCGGCAATGTTCTCAGGCATGGGCGAGTCCTCGGGGCGCGGCGGCAGCCGACAGGGGGGTGTTGGCGGCTTCGCGCGCATCGCGTTCGCGACGGCGCACCAGGGCATCGATCTCGCGGCCCAGCGCGGTCAGGCGCTCGGCCTGCGGCGCTTCGTCGACCGCGAACTGCTCGATCAGCTGGCCCTTCTCGAGGATGGCGACACGGCGGCACAGCACCTCGACCACCGAGAGTTCGTGCGTGACGATCACGATGGTCACGCCGATCTTGGCGTTGATGTCGCGCAGCGTCTCGAGCAGCGAGCGCGTGGTCTCGCTGTCGAGCGCCGAGGTGGGCTCGTCGCACAGCAGCACCTGCGGGCGCGGGGCCAGCGCGCGGGCGATGGCCACGCGCTGCTTCTGGCCGCCGGAGAGTTGCGCGGGGTAGGTGTCGATCTTCTCGGACAGGCCGACCAGCGCGAGGCATTCGCGCACCCGGGCGTCGATCTCGGCGCGCGAATGGCGGCCATGGATCTTGAGCGGGAAGGCGACGTTGTCGAACACGCTCGCGTTCTGCAGCAGGTTGAACTGCTGGAAGATCATGCCGAGGTTCTGGCGCGTGTCGCGCAGCTCGCGGCGCGAGAGCGTCGTGAGGTCGCGCCCGCCCACCAGCACCTGGCCGGCATCGGGCCGCTCGAGCAGGTTGATCAGCCGCAGCAAGGTGGACTTGCCGGCGCCGCTCTTGCCGATCAGGCCGAAGATCTCGCCCTCGGGAATGTCGAGCGTGAGCGCGCGCACGGCGTCGAACACCTCGCCGCTGGGCAGGGCAAAGGATTTCTGCACGCCCTGGAGACGGATCACCGGAGGTTTCAGGGGCGGCGCCTGTGCCGCATCGGTCGAAGAAAGGGTCATCGCGACGGAATCGCCGGGGGCCACGCGGCCATCGGACAGAGGAAAAGGACGCGAGTATGGCAAATGAACCACACCGGATGGAACGACTGAATCGCGATCTGCTTATTCGGATTCCGTATAAGGCGGGCCGGTCCGGGCCGCAATGTGCGTTTCGCACGCCGCGCGGAGGGCTTTAAGTCGCTGGTGCGCGGGGCTGTCCCGGACCACGGGCTGCTGGTTCTTCGCCAGCAGGTAGTGCTCGGTGAACAGCGCCAGGTAGGCATCCAGGGTCCGCGCCAGCGCATGCTCGCCGATCAGGTCCATGCACAGCGCGGCCACCTCGCTGGTGCAGAGGTGGTCGTCGCGACCGGAGCGGCGCAGCCGGTACTGCGTGGCCTGGTCGGGCTCGACGCTCAGCACCGGCAGCGCATTCAGGTACGGGCTGCGGCTGAACATCTTGCGCGCCTCGGACCAGGTGCCGTCGAGCAGGATGAACAGCGGTCGCCTGCCGCCCTCGCCTTCCGCCGGCGCCACGCGCTGCACCACGCGCTCGGGCGCCGCGTACTGGCCCGGGAACACCACATAGGGCTGCCACCGGGGATCGGCCAGCAGCGCCAGCAGCGCGGGATCGACCTCGGTGCGGGCCCAGCCGAAGGCGAAAGTGTCGGCCACCACGTCGGCGATCAGCCAGCCGGTGTTGGTGGGCTTGAGCGGCTCGATGTACGACATCAGCAGGCACACGCCGGCGCGCGTGTCCATCGACGGGCGCAGCGCGCAGAGGCAGTGGCTGGGCAGCAGCCGGCAGCCGGCGCAGCGCTCGCGCTTGAAGCCGCCGCGCGAAAGAAAGGGTTTGGTACTGCCCGCGAGGCGCTCGGCGCGCAGCAGGGAAACGGCGTGGGGCATGCGGGGATTGTCCGCCTCCGCGGTACGCCCCGCGCCAGCTCAGTCCGCCCGGGCCGTTTCGGGCAGC
This sequence comes from Variovorax sp. J2P1-31, assembly GCF_030317215.1. Classification (NCBI taxonomy): domain Bacteria; kingdom Pseudomonadati; phylum Pseudomonadota; class Betaproteobacteria; order Burkholderiales; family Comamonadaceae; genus Variovorax; species Variovorax sp. J2P1-31. The sequence goes on along the minus strand of NZ_JASZYA010000002.1, from coordinate 498,926 downwards.
TTCGCGATCACCTTGATCTCGAACTGGAAGCCGTAGAGCCAGGTCACGCCCACGCCGGTCAGCGTGGGGTGCGGCGCCTCGCCCCAGTACTCGGGCACGATCTTCCAGATGGTCTCGAAGTTCGCCTCGGGGTCGACCACGAAGACCGTGACGTCGACCACGTCGTCGAAGCTGCAGCCGGCTGCGGCCAGCACCGCGTTCAGGTTGTCGAAGGCGCGCCGCACCTGCGCTGCGAGTTCGGGTTCGGGCGAGCCGTCGGGGCGGCTGCCGACCTGGCCCGAGACGAAGAGGAAGCCGTTGGAACGGATCGCCGGTGAGTACCGGTTCTTTTCGTAGAGCGCCTGGCGCCCGGGCGGGAAGACGACGTCGCGAGTGGTCATGGAAGGCCTTGGGTGAATGCGTCGAAGATGACGATGAAGGGACTTTAGGGACGCGCGCCGTGCGGATAAACAGGCCGGATCGACAGTCACTGTTTGCAGAACCCAAACAATCCCGGAAGGCGCGGACTCGACGATGGACCGTATTGACGCGATGCAGGCCTTCGCCCGGGTGGTGGAAACGCGCAGCTTCACCCAGGCCGCCGCCACGCTGCACCTGAGCAAGACCACCGTGACGCAGCTGGTGCAGCAGCTCGAGGCGCGGCTGCGCGTGAAGCTGCTCCACCGCACCACGCGCAAGGTCAACGTCACGGCCGACGGCGCGGCCTACTACGAGCGCGTGGTGCGGCTGCTGGCCGACATGGACGATGCCGAGACCAGCCTGTCCAGCGCCGTGGCCGCGCCCCGCGGCCGGCTGCGCGTGGACGTGCCGAGCCCGCTGGCCCGGATCATCCTGGTGCCCGCCCTGCCCGCCTTCCATGCGCGCTACCCCGACATCCAGCTCGACATGGGCGTGAGCGACCGCCCGGTCGACCTGATCGGCGAGAACGTCGACTGCGTGGTGCGCGGCGGCGAGATCACCGATGTTTCGCTGATCGCGCGCCGCGTGGGCGACCTCCAACTCGGCGTCTACGCGGCGCCGGGCTACCTCGAACGCGAGGGCACGCCCACGCGCCCGCAGGCGCTGGAAGACACGCACCATCGCATCGTGGGCTTCCGGTGGGCCCGCACCGGCAAGGCCCTTTCGTATGCGATGCAGCGCGCCGGCGAACGCCTCGAAGTGCAGGGCCGCCATGCGTTCGCGTTCGACGACGGCAATGCCTACCTCGAAGCCGGCCTGGCCGGCCTGGGCATCCTCTGGCTGCCCGACTACATGGCCCGCCCGCATGCGGCGCGCGGCGAACTGGTGCCGCTGTTCACCGACTGGCAGCTCGATCCGATGCCGCTGTACCTCGCGTTCCCGCCGAACCGGCATGTGAGCGCCAAGCTGCGCGTGTTCATCGACTGGATCGTCGAACTGATGGCGCTGCATGCGCCGGTCGCACCGCCGCGCAGCGCCTGATCGAGGCCCGCCGCGCGGGGCGCGGGCATATAGACATGAGGATTTGTTCGTTCACGAAAGGGCGCGGCACGGGCACAGTCGCCCCCTCTTCTCTTCATTCCTTTCGTCGCCATGCTGTTCTCCGCCCTTCGCCGTCGTGGCGCCCTCGCCGCCCTGTCCGCCACCGTGCTCGCCGCCGCCTTCGCCGCCAGTGCGCCGGTGCATGCCCAGGACAAGTCCCGCATCAAGGTCGGCATCTCGGTCGGCAACGCCGAGCAGATCTTCGAGGTGGTGAAGAAGGTCGCCGCGCGCGACGGCCTGACCGTCGACGTGGTGGTGTTCAACGACTATCAGCTGCCCAACGCCGCGCTGTCGGCGGGCGACCTGGACGCCAACGCCTTCCAGCACCAGCCCTTCCTCGACAACCAGACCAAGTCGCGCGGCTTCGACCTGGTGCCGGTCGGCCTGACCGTGACCGCGCCGCTGGGCTTCTACTCGCGCAAGCTCAAGAGCATCGACGCGCTGCCCGAGGGCGCCTCGGTCGGCATCCAGAACGACCCCTCCAACGGCAACCGCTCGCTGCTGCTGCTGCAGGCCGCCGGCCTGATCACGCTCAAGCCCGAAGCCGTGAAGAACAACACCGCCACGCCGCTGGACGTGGTGACGAATCCCAAGAAGCTCAAGCTGGTGGCGCTCGACGCCGCACAGCTGCCGCGCTCGCTCGACGACCTGACGATCGCATCGATCAACAACGACTACGCCGAGAAGTCGGGCCTGTCCTTCAACAAGGATGCGGTGCTCAAGGAATCGGCCAAGAGCCCCTACGCCAACCTGATCGCGGTGCGCCGTGCCGACAAGGACGCGCCGTGGGCGAAGAAGCTGGTCGCGGCCTACCAGTCGGCCGAGGTGCGCCAGTTCATCGAGACCAAGTTCAACGGTGCGCTGATCCCCGCCTTCTGACCCTCCCCTGACGCAGGCGGCAAGAGGCTCCCTTGGCCTACGCCGCGGCGCCGCCGGTGGCGCCATGCTGTGACTTCGAACCGCCGCCGCGCGCTCACGCGCGGCGAGCGGCCTCGCTGCCAGAGTGCAGCGCCGAACATGGAGCACACATCCGCATGGAAATCCACATCAACACCGGCAACGGCATGGACAACAAGGAAACGCTGGAGAACTGGGCCGACGGCGAGATCCGCCGCACGCTGGGCCGCTTCTCGAACGACGTGCGCCGCATCGAAGTCCATCTCTCCGACGAGAACAGCGGCGCCAAGGGCGGCGCCGACGACAAGCGCTGCGTGATCGAGGCCCATGTGACCTCGCTGCCGCCGGTGGCCGTGACGCACCAGGCCTCGAGCCTGGACGAAGCCTTCCGGGGCGCCGAAGCCAAGGCCCGGCGTGCACTCGATACCGTGGTCGGCAAGCTCCACGAGCGCCGCGACCACACCTCGATCCGCACACAGCAGCCCGACGGGGTCTAGCCCCTTCTCCCGCCCTAGCCGCGCCAGGGCAGCGACCGCGCCGCGCCCTGGATCACCGGCGGCGAGGCATTGAGCAGCTCGCCCGCCACCACCCGCTCGTAGTAACGCAGGTAGCCACGGGCCATGGCGTCCGAGCTGAAATGCCGCACCACGTGCGCATGGCAGGCGCGCGCATCGAAGCGCGACGATTGCAGCGCCTCCGCCAGCGTGGGCGCATCGGCCGCGAGCACGCCGCAGTCCTGCGGCACCAGTTCGGGCAGCGAGCCGTAGGGCGTGGAGAACACCGGGCAGCCGAAGTAGAGGCTCTCGATCACCGCGAGGCCGAAGGGCTCGTGCCAGCGCACCGGAAACACCATGCCGCGCGAACCGTTGAGCAGCTCGCACTTCTGCTGGCCGCCCACCATGCCGTGGAAGTGCACGCGGCGCGAAAAGGTCATGCGGATGCCGCGGCGGAAATTGAAGCGCTCGCCGCCCAGCACCTCGAGTTCGATGCCCGCCAACCGGGCCACGCGGATCGCGCCCTTGAGGTTCTTGACGCCCCAGGCGCCCTTGCCGAGAAAGTGCGCGTAGGTGCGCGGCCGCTCGAAATCCACCGGCCCGTAGGCCGACCAGTCGAGGCCGTTGTAGACGAACTCGCTGGAGCCGTAGCGGGACGCATGGTTGCGCGTGAGGAAGACGGTGTTGCGCGGCAGCGGCCGGGCCCGGTGGCTGTTGCCATGCTCGGTGAACAGGAAGGGCTTGCCCAGCGCATCGTCGGAGCCCAGGCGCGGGTCGAACTGGAAATGTACCAGGTCGACGTCGTCGGGCACCTGTTCGTGCCAGGGCCGCTCGGGACGGATCGGCAGCAGCCGCGCGAAGTCGCAGCGCGAACCCTCGGGGACCAGGTAGGTGACCTGATGGCCCATCTCGACCAGCTTGCGCCCCAGGTCCCAGATCACGCGCTCCGTGCCGCCGTAGGCGAACACCGGAATGGGCGAGTTGTTGGCGATCATCACATGCATGACGCGCTCCGTGACGGCCACGCCGCAGCGGGGATCCACGCCATCGCAGGGTCTGCATGGGGATCGTGAGAAGACCAGTTCATGAGAGTCGCTTTCCTCTGGCGCTCCGTCGAAGCGGGAGCTGTCAGGGCGTGATTCTCGATGCAAACCGGAAGCTGCCGGGCAAACATGATGGATCCGGCGCCGACGCACCGCGGACCGCGGTGGGGGATTGAGGACACAGGACACAATAGCCCATGGATTCTCTGATCGTTCAGCTCTCCGAGTCGGTCTCTTCCGCCCAGACGCTGGAAGAACTGGCCCGCCCCATGCTCGAGATGCTCGAGGCCGTCACCGGCTGCGAATCGACCTACCTGACCGCCATCGACCTGCAGGCCGGGGTGCAGCAGATCGTGATCGCGCGCAACACCCGGCAGCTCCAGATTCCCGAGGGCCTGTCGGTGCCCTGGGAGGACACGCTGTGCAAGCGCGCGCTCGACGAGGGACGGCCCTACACCGACGACGTGGCCGGATGCTGGGGCGACTCGGATGCGGCCCGCCAGCTGGGCATCCGCACCTATGTCAGCACCCCGGTGCGGGCCGACGGCGACCTCTACGGCACGCTGTGCGCCGCGAGTTCGGCCCAGCTGCCGCTGCCGCCCAACGCGCAGCATGTGCTGCAGCTGTTCTCGCGCCTGATCGGCCAGCACATGGAGCGCGAGCGCCTGCTCACGCAGCTGAGGATCGCCAACGCGCAGCTGGTGACCAGCACGCTGACCGATACGCTGACCGGCCTGCCCAACCGCCGCATGCTGGTCGAGGAGCTGGGCCAGCTGCTGGCCCGCGGCGCACGCAGCGGGAGCACCGTGCTGGTCGGCTTCGTCGACCTCGACGATTTCAAGGCCATCAACGACACCTACGGCCACGACTGCGGCGACGACTTCCTGCGCGCCATCGCGCGCCGCCTCGACGCCACGCTGCGCGCGGGCGACACGCTGGCGCGCCTGGGCGGCGACGAGTTCGTGGTGGTCGGCCCGGGCCCGCTGCCCGGCCCCGCGGCGGCGGCGGCGGTGCAGGCGCTCGAGTCGCGCCTGAGCCTGGCCAGCACCGGCGAGGTGGTGCTGCGCGAACGCACCATTGCCTATGGCGGCGCCAGCGTCGGCGTGGTCGCGGTCGACCCGAAGACCCACGACGTGAACGATGCGCTCAAGCAGGCCGATGCCGCGATGTACCAGGTCAAGCACCGGCGCCGCTCCGCAGCGTCGCGCTAGGCGTCCGTCTTGATGCCGCGCATCAGGATCACGCCGCCGAGCAGCGAGGTGTCCTGGCGCATGCGGTAGCTCAGCGCCTTGGGCGTGCCGGACTGCGCCTGCCAGCCGGCCTTGAGCAGGGTCTGCTGCACCTCGGGCGCGCGCACCACCTCCGACAGCGCCGCATTGAGCTTCGCGACCGCCGCGGCCGGCATGCCCGCGGGCGCGGCGATGGCGGTCCAGATCTCCAGGTCGGCACCGTGCACGTTGGCATCGCGCAAGGTGGGCAGCTCCTCGTACAGCGGGCTGCGCGCCGCCGACGTGACCCCGATGGCCTTGAGCTTGCCCGACTGGATGTGCGGCTTGACCAGGCCCGGCGGCAGCAGCGCCAGCTGGATCTCGCCGGCCAGCATGGCGGCGATGACCTGCGGGTTGCCGTTGAAGGGCACGTGCGTGGCCAGGATGCCGCTGCGGCTCTTGATCAGCTCCATGCCCAGGTGCCCGACCGTGCCGGCACCGGGCGTGCCGTAGCGGCCCTTGTCGTTGAGGTTGCGCGCCCACAGCAGCAGCTCGACCGGGTTGGCGCCCACCGCCTGCGCGCTCGCCGCCAGCACCAGCGGCGCGGTGCCGACCAGGCTGACCGGCGCGAAGTCCTTCTCGGGATCGAAGGGCGTCTTGGGATTGAGCAGCCGCGCGATCGTGAGGTTGCCGTTGATCAGCGCGCCGATGGTGTGATCGTCCTGCGCCTTGGCCACCAGGTTGGCCGCGATGTTGCCGCTGTCGCCGGGCTTGTTCTCTACCGTCACCGGCTGGCCCAGCAGCCGCGACAGCGGCTCGGCGATGGCGCGCGCCGCGAGATCGGGCGAGGCCCCGGCCGGGAAGCCCACCAGCAGCCGCACCGGCTTGCTGGGCCAGCCGCCGGGCGACGGCGCGGCGGCGGCGCGCGCGCTGCCCTGGGCCCAGGCGCCGGGGGCGCAGAGGGCAAGGGCCATGGTTTCGAGCGCGCGGCGTTTGGTGATCGTCATCATCGGCGTTGGTAAAAATGTTACACAACGTTACCGCACTGCAGCAATGGCGCGCAAGTAGACGAAATGCCTCGTCTGCACACCGGCTGCCACGACGCTTGCCGAAGCCCGCAGTATGCTGTGGCGCATGCAGCCGCTCCATCGCCTCTGGATCTCCCTCGCCTGCCTGGCCGCCCTCGGCGGCCTCGCGTCCGTGGCCGCGGCGGGCGCACCGCCGGTCGAACTCGCCGGCATGGATCCGCCGAGCTGGGTGCACGGCGCCGACAAGGCCAGCGGCCGGGGCTGCCGCGCGGTGCGCGCGCGCCGGCCCGCGGAACTGCCGGCGCCCTGGCGCGGGCTGGTGCGCACGATCACGATGCAGTGCACGCCGATGGCCGGCGTCGACAAGGAGCCTGACGCGAGCACCGAATCCGTGGCCACCTTGCGGCCCGGCGCCGCGACCCTGCGCGGCATCCCGGTGCTGGCGCTGCGCCTGAGCGAATCGTGGGCGCACGGCGACACCCAGTACGTGCTGGACGCGCCCCATGCCGAAGTGGCGGCCCTGCTCGGCGCCTACATCAAGGCGCGCTGCCTGTCGCGCGCGGGCACCACCGTGGTGGTCGAGGGCCTGTGCGAACCCATGGCCGACGAGGGCAATGGCGGGACCTACACCCGCACCAGCGAACTGGGCGGCGCCTGGCTGCACCCGGACCCCGACGACGCGCGCCGCACGATCCTGGCGGACGCCTGGTCGGAGTAGCGCAGCCGCCCGGCGCTCACGCAGCTCGGGTCGCATCCGAGGGTTGGGCCCGATTCCTGCAAGGACGCACTGGAAGATGCTTCGCCCCTGCGATCCGTCTTCCGGTCCGGCACGCCGGACCGATTCCCAGCGTCCCGATGGAGTCTGTTCCCGTGCGTTCCGTTGTCCTGCCGCGCCGCCTTGCCGGCGCCGTCTCTCCCCTCCCCCGCGCATCGAGTCCCGCATGCGCTTCCTGACCATCCGCTACTTCCACGAGGTGGCCAAGCTCGGCTCGATCCGGCGCGCGGCCGATCGGCTGCACGTGGCGCCTTCGGCCGTCAGCCGCCAGATCGCGCAACTCGAGACCGAGCTCGACGCGGTGCTGTTCGAGCGCTCGAAGATCGGCGTGCAGCTCACGGCCGCGGGCGAGGTGCTGCAGCGCGAGACGCGGCGCATCTTCCAGGACCTGAGCCGCGCGCGCACCGCCCTCGACGACCTGCGCGGCCTGCGCCGCGGCGAGATCGTGATCTGGCTGCTCGAAGGGCTGGTGTCGGGCTTCCTGCCGCGCATCATCGCCACCTTCAACCAGCGCTATCCCGACGTCACCTTCAACGTCCAGACCGCGCCCACCGACCGCATCATCGAGGCGCTGCTCGAGGACTGGGCCGACATCGGCATCACCTTCAATGCCGCGCCACGCGCCGAGATCGAGGTGGTGGGCGAGTTCGTCGAGCCGATCTCCTGCCTGGTGTCGAAGACGCACGCCTATGCGGGCCGCAAGCAGCTCAAGATGGCCGACATCTGCAAGCAGCCGCTGGCCCTGCCCGAGCACAGCTTCGGCCTGCGGCAGGTGTTCGAGCGCGCGGTGCGCAAGCGCGGCTACAAGCCCAACGTGGTCGTCACCACCAACTCGCTCGAACTCACCAAGACCATGGCCGCCACCGGCCAGGTGATCGCCTTCATGCCGGCGCTCACGGTCACGCACGAGGTCGAGACCGGCTCGCTGCTGGTGATCCCGGTCGACGAACCCGAGTTCGCGGCCGCGCGGTCGAGCGTCAGCGTGCACCGCGACCGCCCGCTGCCGCATGCGGCGCGCGCCTTCCTGCGCCTGCTGACCGAGGAAAGCCAGGCCGCGGCCGAGCGCATCCAGGCGCCCCGCAAACGCTGAAAACGCCCGCCGGCAGCATCGGTTTCCGCACGTCCAGCGTGTTGCCTTTTGCGCACTGCCACATGACAGATTCGGTAATTTACAGAACACAGGGCGCCCCCTAAATTTGCGCCATCCACTCACAGGAGCCCGCATGACCCACCCGGCCAAAGACCCCCTCCCCGCCGCTCCCGCGGTCCTCACGCGCACGCGCCGCCAGGTGCTGGTCGGCGCCGGCGCCGCCGGTTTCGGCACGCTGCTCGGCAGCCTGGGCAGCCCGGCCATCGCGCAGGGGCTCAAGCCCATCCGCATCTCCGAGGCGATCCATCTGGGCATGTACGCCTCGGTGTACGCGGCGGTCCATGGCGGCTACTTCAAGAAGCACGGGCTGGACGTGGCCGTGAGCTCGGCCGGCGGCATCGCGCTGGCGGTGCCGGTGGTGCTGTCGGGCAACGCCAGCTTCGCCGTCACCGGTGCGGGCATGTCGGTCAACGCCACCAACGAAGGCGCCAAGCTGGTCAACATCGCCAAGATCGTGGGCGGTGTCGCGATGTGGGCCGTGGCCAAGCCGGGCACGAACATCAGGAAGCTCGAGGACTTCCGCGGCAAGACCATCGCAACGCTGCGCTTCCCTTCGTCGAGCATCCAGACGCCAACCTTCGCGATGAAGGAACGCGGCGGCTTCGACCCCGAGAGCGCGGGCGTGAAGTTCCTGCAGCTGCCCGCCGGCGCCCAGGCTCAGGCCGTGCTCGACGGCCGCGCCGACGTGGCCACGATGTTCGAGTGGGACGTGAGCATCGCCAAGCAGAAGTTCGGCCTCGAGCCGGTGTTCGCCTTCGCCGACATCATCGGCCCGCTGTCGTGGACCACCGCCATCGCCACCAAGGCGCTGGTCGAGAAGGACCCGGCGCTGGTGCAGGCCTTCTGCGACGCCATCGCCGAGGCGCAGGCCGCGCTGCAGGTCGACCGCGAACTGTTTCTCAAGGCCTCCTTCGCCGAGTTCCCGCAGATCGACCAGGCCGTGATCCGCGCCGCGGCCGACAACCTGCTGACCAAGTCGACCGCGATCCCCAGGAACCCGACGATCTCCAAGGCCGAGTGGGACACCAACATGGCCTTCGAGATGGCCGGCGGCTCGGTCAAGTCGCCGCGGCCCTACGAGGAGATGGTGGACAACCGCTTCGCCGAACGCGCCACCGCCAAGTTCGCCGCCGCCAAGAAATCGTCGTGAAACCCACTCCAGCCATCATGTCCATCCAGCTCCCCGCCCGCCCCGAAGCCTTCGACCTCGACCCCGCCCGCACCGCGCTCATCGTGGTCGACATGCAGAACGGCTACTGCTCGCCCGGCGGCTACTTCAGCCACCTGGGCGTCGACCTCTCGGCCACCGCCACCGTCTACCCCGCGATCCAACGCGCGCTCGACGCCGCGCATGCCAGCGGCATCCAGGTCATCTGGCTGCAGAACGGCTGGGACGTCGCGCAGAAGGAAGCCGGCGGCGAAGGCTCGGTCAACCAGCGCAAGGGCAATTCGCTCAAGCTGATGCGCGAGCGCCCCGAGCTCGCGGGCCAGCTGCTCACCAAGGGCACCTGGGACTATGCCTTCGTCGATGCGCTGCAGCCCGGCGGCGACGACATCGTGCTGCCCAAGCCGCGCTACAGCGGCTTCACCAGCACCGCGCTCGACAGCATGCTGCGCAGCCGCGGTATCGACACGCTGCTGGTCTGCGGCACGGCCACCAACGTGTGCGTGGAGTCGACCATCCGCGACGCCTTCTTCCACGAGTACTTCCCGGTGCTGGTGCGCGACGCCTGCTTCCAGGCCGGCCCGGCCTTCATCCAGGAAGCGACGGTCTACAACGTCGAGCGCTTCTTCGGCTGGACCACCACCGTGGACGAACTGGTCGAAGCCTGCGCCGAGCCGGCCGTGGCCTGAGCCACCCGCATCCCGATCCCCCCAACGCCAACGCAAGGAGACCCCATGTCCATCGAAGTGATCGTTCCCCCAGGCTCCGCGCCGCCGCTCGCGCCCTACAGCCCCGGCATCAAGGCGGGCGGCTTCGTCTACGTGTCCGGAACGCTGGCCATCGGCCCCGGCGGCGAGACGCTGGCGGTCGGCGACGTGACGGCGCAGACGCGCATCGTGCTGGAGAGCATCAAGTCCGTTATCGAGGCCGCGGGCGGCACGATGAAGAGCGTGGTGTTCAACCAGATCTTCCTCAAGGACCTGGCCGACTACGCCGCCATGAACGCGGTCTACAAGGAGTACTTCCCCGAGCAGCCGCCGGCGCGCTATTGCATCAAGGCCGACATGGTCCGACCCGAGTTCCTGGTCGAGCTGGCCACCACCGCCTACGTCGGCACCTGAGGCCATGGCACACACCGACCTCGCCTCCGCCATGCCATCGCATCGCCCCGTCGCTTCGAAGCCCGCCGCATCGGCCACCGCCACGGCCAAGGCACCGAAGCGCAAGCCCGCGCCGCGCAGCCCCGGCAAGCTGCTGATCCTCGCAGGCCAGGTGCTGCTGGTGGGCGGCCTGTTCGCCCTGTGGGAACTCGCGATCCGGCGCGAATGGCTGCCGGTCTATTCGTACGGCCAGCCCACGGGCATCTGGCGCGAGTTCGTCTCGGGCCTGGGCTCGGGCGCGCTGCTGCGCGACACCTGGGTGACGGCGCAGGAAGCCATCCTGGGCTTCCTGATCGGCAGCATCCTGGGCTCGGTCTCGGGCCTGCTGCTGTGGCTGTCGCCCACCGTGGCCGCGATCCTGCGGCCGATCATGGTGGCGCTCAACGGCCTGCCCAAGATCGCGCTCGCGCCGCTGATCATCGTGTGGTTCGGCATCGGCATGGAGTCGAAGATCGCGGTGGCCGCGTCCATCACCTTCATCGTCTCGATGCTCACCAGCTTCACCGGCAGCCAGGAGGTCGACCACGACTACGTGCGCATGCTCAAGGCCATCGGCGCCAAGCGCTGGCAGATCTTCCGCATGGTCATCGTGCCGGGCTCGCTGCCGTGGATCAGCTCGGCGCTGCGCCTCAACGTGGGCTTCGCGATGATCGGCGCGGTGGTGGGCGAGTACATCTCGGCCGAGAAGGGCCTGGGCTACCACGTCTACTACGCGGGCACGCTCTACAACCTCAACGGGGTGTGGGTCGGCATCTTCGCGCTGATGGCGCTGGCCCTGGTGCTCGACACGCTGGTCGGCTGGGTCGAGCGCCGGCTGGCCTGGCGCTGAGGCGGTCGCGCCATGCCGCTCGCGAACATCGGCGACGCCAGCCTCCACTACGAGATCGCCGGCCGCGACGAGGGCACGCCGGTGCTGCTCGTCGCCGGCCTCGGCGGCGTGGCCGGCTACTGGCAGCCCAACCTCGAGGCCTTCGCCGCGCGCCACCGCGTGCTGCTGCACGACCACCGCGGCACCGGGCGCAGCACGCATTCGGAGATGCCGTATTCGGTCGAGCTTATGGCCACCGACCTGCTGCGGCTGATGGACGCGCTCGACGTGGAAAGCGCCCACCTGGTGGGCCATTCGACGGGCGGCGCGATCGGCCAGGTGCTTGCCGCCACGCAGCCCGAACGCGTCGCGAGCCTGGTGCTCTACGCGAGCTGGGCCACGCTCGATGCGCAGATGGCGCGCTGCCTCGCGCTGCGCCGCACCTTGCTGCGCAGCGCAGGCATCGCCGAATACCACCGCGCGACGCCGGTCTTCCTCTATCCGCCGGACCACGTCTGCGCGCACCACGACCTGCTGGAACGCGACATCGCCGCGGCCACCGCGGGCTCGCCCTCGGCCAGCATCCTCGAAAGCCGGGTCGACGGCATCATGGCCTTCGACGGCCTGCCCTACCTGCCGCGCATCCAGTGCCCGACCCTGGTGCTGGTGGCCGACGACGACATCCTCACGCCACCGGATTCGTCCCGGCTGCTCGCCGAGCGCATCGCCGGCGCACGGCTGGTGCGCACACCGCATGGCGCACACGCGCTTTCGCGCGTCGAGCCGGCCTTCTTCAACGACACCGTGCTCGCCTTCCTGGCGCAGCATTCCACAGAGACCACCGAGGCCACGCCATGAACTCCCAAGACACCGTGCTGTCCGCCCGCAACGTGGGCATGACCTTCAACCAGGGCACGCCCAAGGCGGTGACGGCCATCGACGACATCAGCTTCGAGGTGAAGCGCGGCGAGGTGGTCGCCATCGTCGGCCCCTCGGGCTGCGGCAAGACCACGCTGTTCAACATCATCTCGGGCCTGCTGCAGCCCACGCAGGGCAGCATCCTGGTCAACGACAAGCCGGTGCACGACGCCACCGGCCACGTCGGCTACATGCTGCAGAAGGACCTGCTGCTGCCCTGGCGCACGGTGCTGGAGAACGTGATCATCGGCCTGCAGGTGCGCAACGTGCCACGTGCCGAGGCCGACAAGATCGCACGCGGCCTGATCGAGGCCTACGGCCTGAAGGGCTTCGAGGAAAGCCTGCCCTCGGGCCTGTCGGGCGGCATGCGCCAGCGCGTGGCCTTCATGCGCACGCTGGCCTTCAGCCCCGACGTGATCCTGCTCGACGAGCCCTTCTCCGCGCTCGACAGCCAGACCCGGCTGATCCTGCAGGGCGACATGCTGCGCATCATCCGCGAGCGCCAGTGCAGCGTGGTTCTGGTGACGCACGACGTGGGCGAGGCCATCACCATGGCCGACCGCATCGTGGTCATCAGCAGCCGGCCCGGCCGGGTGCATGCGGTGCACGACATCGACATCGCGGCCGAGATGCGGCACCCGTTGAAGATCCGCAAGCTGCCGCTGTTCAACGCGCTCTACGACCAGATCTGGGGCGAGCTCGGCATCGAGATGGCCGCATGAGCGCGCTGCGCTACGAACTCGTCGGCCGCAGCGATGCGGCCGCCCCCACGGTCGTGCTGTCGGCCGGCCTCGGTGGCGGTGCCGGCTTCTGGCAGCCGCAATTCGATGCGCTGGCCACGCACTTCCGCGTGATGCGCTACGACCACCGCGGCACCGGCCGCAACGCTGGCGCGCTGCCCGCGGGCTACCGCATCGCCGACATGGCGGACGAGGTGGCGGGCCTGCTCGACGCGGCCGGCATCGAGCGCGCGCATTTCATGGGCCATGCGCTGGGCGGGCTGGTCGGACTCGAACTCGGCCTGCGCCATCCGCAGCGGCTCGACCGCCTGGTGCTGGTCAATGCCTGGGACACGCTCGACAGCCAGACCGCGCGCTGCTTCGAGGCCCGATTGCATGTGCTCGACGCGGGCGGCGCCGCGGCCTATGTAAAGGCGCAGCCGATCTTCCTCTACCCGGCCGCCTGGCTGTCGGCGAACGCCGAGCAGGTCGAGGCCGAGGTGGCGCACGGCATCGCGCACTTCCAGGGCCGCGAGAACCTGCTGGCGCGCATCGGTGCGCTGCGTGCCTTCGATGTTTCGCAACGGCTGCGGGAGATCCAGGCACCCACGCTGGTGATGGCTGCGCGCGACGACGTGCTGGTGCCGTGGACGCGTTCGCAGCGCCTGGCCGAGAGTCTGCCGCAAGCGCGCCTGCACCTGGTGCCCGAGGGCGGCCACGCGTTCAGCGCGACCGAGGCCGCGGCCTTCAACGCGGCGCTGCTGGACTTCCTGCAGGCCGATTGAATCAGGCGTCGACCTCCACGCCCAGCAGTTGCAGCAGATCGACCTTGTGTGCCTCCAGCCCCGGGTCCGACATGCGCCGCGGCCGCGCGATGTCCAGCGCCAGGTCCGACACGATGCGGCCCTGGTCGAGCACCAGGATGCGGTCGGCCAGCAGCAGGGCTTCGTCGACGTCGTGGGTCACCAGCAGCACGGTCGGCTGGTGGCGCTGCCAGAGGTCGAGCACCAGCCGCTGCATCGTGAGCCGCGTCAGCGCATCCAGCGCGCCGAAGGGCTCGTCGAGCAGCAGCAGCGCGGGTTCGCGGGCCAGCGCGCGCGCCAGCGACACGCGTTGCGCCTGGCCGCCCGACAGCGTCTGCGGCCAGGCCTCGGCCTTGTCGGCCAGGCCGACCTCGGCCAGCGCCGCGACGCCCTGCGCTCGGCGGTCGTCGCCGCCGAGGTTGAGCACCACGTTGCGCCAGACGCGCAGCCACGGAAAGAGCCGCGGCTCCTGGAAGGCCACCGACACCGAGGCCGGCACCTGCAGCCGCTCGGCCTCCTGGCCGCCGTCCAGGCCCGCGAGCACGCGCAGCAGCGTGGACTTGCCCGAGCCGCTGCGGCCCAGCAGGGCCACGAACTGGCCCGGCGCGATGTCCAGCGACAGGCCGCGCAGCACCGGCGGCGCATCGCCGAAGCGACGCGTCAGTCCGCGCAGCTGCACGCGGCGGTCGTCGCGATCAGAGGGCAGCGACATCGACGGTGGTTCCCTTGACCTCGATCGGCTGGGCCGTCAGCCCGTGCTTCGCATAGAAGTCGGCGATCTCCTGGAACTCGCGCAGCAGCGCGTCGTCGGCCGGCACCACGGTCGAGGGGGGCACCTGGCGGATGATGTCCGCGACCGCCTTGGGCACGCCCTGCTTCTCGTTCAGGTCGGCCACGCGGCCGGGCGTGGCCTGCACCGCCTCGGCCTCCTTGCGCAAGGCCTCGTAGACGGCCTTCACCAAGTCCGGGTGGGCCTGCGCGAAGGCGCGCGTCGTGACGTGCACGTTGCGGTTGAGCGAGCCGATGTCGCCGCCGTAGACCACCACGCGCGCACCGGGCTCGGCCTGGCCGGCCGCGAAGAACTGCTCCCACACGGCCCAGGCGTCGACATGGCCTTGCGCGAAGGCGGTCGAGGCATCGGTCGGGCCCAGGTAGACCACGGTCACCTTCTCGACCGGGATGTCGTGGCGCGCCAGCGCGAGCCGCAGCAGGTACTCGCCGGTGCCGCCCTTGTTGACCGCGATCTTCTTGCCGACCAGGTCGGCCACGGTGCGGATCCCGCTGGCGCCGGTCGCGACGATGCCCTGGTCCTTGCCCGAGCTCTTCTCGGCCGCGAACACCACCAGGTCCTTGTCGGCGGTCGAGGCGGTGAGGAAGGAGGTGGCGCTGCCGCTGCCGATGTCGATCGCGCCGCCGCGCAGCGCCTCGGCCGTGGGCACGTAGGCCGGGAACGGCGGCTTCCACACCACCGAGCCGCCCGCGGCCTGGACCGAGCTCTCGATGCCGCCGCTCAGCTGCGCCAGCGTGAGGAAGTTGAAGGCCTGCAGCGGCGCGATGCGCGCGACCTTGGCGGTGGTGGCGGCGGTGGCGGGTGCGGCCGGTGCGGCGCCCGCGGCGGCAGGCGCCGGCGTGGATTCGCGCGAGCAGGCCGCGAGCAGCGTGGCGAGCACGCCGCCGCCGATCAGGCCCAGCGCCGCGCGGCGGCCGCTGTTGTTCAGGTCCGAAGATTTCATGCTTGCTTTTTCCATGCCGTATCCCTTTCTTTGGTCCAGGCGGAGGTGACGCCCGGGTCGACCGCACGGTCGACGGGCAGATGGGGCAGCACCAGCTCGGCGAAGCGGTAGGCCTCTTCGAGCAGCGGCATGCCGGAGACGATCAGCACCTCGATGCCGGCATCGCGGTAGTCCTGGATGCGCGCGAGCACCTGCTCGGGGCTGCCGACCAGCGCGGTGCCGGGGCCGTGGCGCACCAGGCCGATGCCCGACCAGAGGTTGGGCGCAATCTCGAGCTCGCGCAGGTCGCGCGGCTTGCGCCCGCCGTGCAGCGCGGACATGCGCTGCTGGCCGATCGAATCGATGCCGGCCACGTACGACTGGGCGCCGGCGATGGAGCGCTCGTCCATGTGCTCGTACAGGTCAGCCGCCGCTTCCCAGGCCTTGGCCTCGGTCTCGCGCACGATCACGTACAAGCGGATGCCGAAGCGGATCTTGTCGGCCCGGCCGTGCTTGGCCGCGAGCGCGCGCACTTCGCGGATCTTCTCTTCGGCCTGCTGCGGCGTCTCGCCCCACGAGAGGTAGGTGTCGATGTGCTTGGCCGCCACCTCGTGCGCGGCCGGCGAGGAGCCGCCGAACCACAGCGGCGCGGGCTGGCGGTAGGGCGGCAGCGGGATGCCGGCGTCGACCACGTGGATGTACTTGCCCTTGAAGGTCACGGTCTCGCCGCGCAGCAGCGCCGTCAGCACCGTGAGGTACTCGTCGGTGTAGGCATAGCGTTCGTCGTGGCTCAGGTGCACGCCGTACTGCGCCATCAGCTTGGCGTCGCCGTTGACGATGTTGACGCGCAGCCGGCCCTTCGAGAACTGGTCGAAGGTGTTGATCATCTTGCCCAGCAGCACCGGCGACAGCAGGGGCGGATGGGCCGCGATCAGGTGCTGGAAGTTGTCGGTGTAGGGGATCAGCGACGCGCCCTGCACCCAGGCGTCGTGCGAGCCCGTGGCCAGCAGGGCACCGGTGTAGCCCAGGTGGTCGACTGCACGCGCGAGCTGCTGGAAGTAGGGATAGGTGAGCGCGCGGGCGCCGTCGGCGCGCCAGGGGTAGCGGCCGTCGGGGCCGGTGAGGTACCAGAGAACTTCCATGATCGATTCCTTTGAGTCAGTGCGCGCGGCCGGCCGGGAAGGCGGCGGTCACGGTGTCGCTCACGTCGAGCGGCGAAGGGATGAGGCCGAAGCGCGCGAAGATGTCCGCATGCGATTGCTGCTCGGCCGCGAAGCCGGCGTCGGGCACGTCGATGCCCCAGGGGCGCGACTGCAGCGAAGGCAGCCATTGCGCGGCCGTGTTGCCGTTCACGCCTTCGAGCAATTGCGCGGCGGCCAGCGGGTCGGCGGCGGTGAGGCGGTCGGATTCGGCGATGGCATCGACCAGCGCCTGCACCGCCTGCGGATGCGCGGCCACGGTGGACTGCCGCGCCCAGTAGACCGAGCGGTTCGAGAAGCTGCTGCCGGGCTGCGCCAGCACGCGCACCGGCACCGTGGACTCGATCTTCGACAACAGCGGATCGGTCGCGACGATGGCGTCGAGCAGGCCGGCCTCGAAGGCGTCCTTGGCGGTGGCGGGCAGCAGCTCGACCGCGTTGACCTCGCGCCAGTCGATGCCCGCGGCGTGCAGCTCGGCCGCCAGGAACTGCGTGTGCCACGAGACCGGCATCAGCGCGATGCCGCGGCCCTTCAGGTCGGCCAGGCTGTGCAGCCCCGAATCGGCGCGCACCACCACGCCGCCGCGCTCGGCGCGCGGGCCGGACATGCCGAACACCACCACCGGCAGCTCGCGCGCCTTGGCCAGGATCGGCGGCGTCGCGCCCGTGCCCATGAGCTGCAGCACGTCGAGTTCCATCAAGGGGATGGTCTGCGCGCCGGCGCCGTGGATGAAGAAGTCGATGCCCTGCGCCTTGAGCGAGGCGCGCAGGGCGGACCGGCGGGCGAGGATGGACAGCGAAGGGTTCTGCGGATGGGCGCCGACGATCAGGGACATGGGATGCGAGAGAGAAGAAACGAAGGAGACGCTGGCTTCAACCCGTGTAGACACGGCGCCAGGAAAGAAGAAGGCGCTCGAGCAGGCGCACCCCGTAGTCGGTCGCCAGGCCCAGCAGCGCATAGACCGCCACGCAGACCAGCATGATGTCGGTGCGCACGAACTGGCGCGCATTGGTCAGCAGGAAGCCGATGCCGGAGTCGGCACCCACGGTCTCCGCGATGATCACCGCCACCCAGGCCAGCCCCAGCGCGAAGCGCAGGCCCACCAGCAGGCTGGGCAGGGCCGCGGGCAGCAGCACCTGCAGCGCGATCGCGAAGCGGCCCATGCGCGCGACCCGCGCCACCTCGACCAGCTTGGCGTCGACGTTGCGGATGCCGCCGAAGGTGTTGATGTACATCGGCACCGCGACACCGAAGGCCACCAGCAGCACCTTGGGCGTTTCGTCGATGCCGAACCAGAGGATGAACAGCGGCACCAGCGCGGTGAAGGGGATGGTGCGCAGCATCTGCATGGGCTTGTCGACCAAGTCCTCGCCCAGCCGCGAGAAGCCCGCGAACACGCCGGTCGCCAGGCCCACGGCCAGGCCCAGCAGCGAACCCTGCACCACGCGCGACAGGCTCACCAGCAGTGCATGGGGCAGCGAGCCGTCCTGCACCATGGTCCAGGCGGTGAGCAGCAGGCGGTCCGGGCCGGGCAGCGTGCGCGGGTTGAGCCAGCCGGCCGCGGAGGCCGCATACCAGGCGAGCAGGAACATGACGATGGACAGCCAGCTGCGCAGGCCGGCCAGGGCGGTCCACACACCCAGCCTGGGCCGGCGGCCCGCGATGCGCTCGGCCTGCAGCGCTGCACTGCTGTCGTCGCTCATGCGCGGGCCGTCCCGTGGGGAGGTGGTGCGGCGGCCGCGAGGGCCGCCTGGAGTTCGTCGTCATGGGTCATACCAATGACGAATCTAAGGGTCGACCCTGAGTCGACCAAGGAAGGAAAACAGATATCCATATGCGATCACCGACGCGGACCGCGAACGGCAACGCTCCTAAACTGCCCCGCGTGCAAAGCGGACGCAGACCCCACATCCCCGAGGCGACGCCGCGCGCGCACGTCGCCGTGCGCCCGCTCAAGGCCGGCGATTTCTCCTTCAAGTTCCGCGCCGGCGTGCCCTGCCTGCTGCTGGTCGAGACGCTGGGCGAATGGACCAGCCGACGCTACGAACGCGTGCGCAACGAAGACCTCTGGCACAGCTGGCTGCGCAGGATGAAGCTGCCCGTGCCGCAACTGCCGGTGGGCGAAGAGGGCCTGGCCGACATGCGCGTGCTGCGCGCCGCCATCTACGAGACGGCGCAAGCCATCCGCGGCCAGCGCGCGCCGCAGCACGACGCCATCACGCAGATCAATGCCTGGGCCTGCCACACGCCGCTGCCGCGCCTGCTCGACGGCACCGGCACCGCGCTCGAGCCGCTGGCCGAGGTGTCGAACGCCCATGTGCTGGCCCTGCTGGCGCGCGACGCGATCGCGCTGTTCTCGAGCGAGGCGCGCAGTCGCATCAAGGAATGCGCGAGCCCGACCTGCCCCGTGATGTTCCTCGACCGCTCGCGGCGCGGCGACCGCATCTGGTGCTCGCCGACCTGCGGCGCGCGGCTGGCCTCGGCGCGCTACCGGCGGCGGCTGTTTCCGGTGCCTGAAGAAGAAGCGGCCTGAGGCGCCGGCGAAGAATTCGGGCGCAAGGATCGGAGTGCCGTGCGGCAGGGCACCGGCCTAGACTGGGTCGGCCATGCACGACTTTTTCACGCCATCGCCCGACACGTCCGAAGACGCCGCCCTCGCGGCCGCGCTCGACGCCGAAGGCCATGCGCTGCTGCCGCGCCTTCTCACGCCCGACCAGTGCCGGCAACTGGCCGGCCTCTACACGCAGGAGGCCCTCTATCGCTCCACCGTCGTGATGGCGCGCCACGGCTTCGGCCGCGGCGAATACAGGTACTTCGCCTATCCGCTGCCGCCGCTGCTGGAACGACTGCGGCACGCGCTCTACCCGCGGCTGGTGCCGATCGCGAACCGCTGGAACGCGCAGCTCGGCATCGACGTGCGCTACCCCGCCACGCTCGCCGCATTCCTCGATCGCTGCCACCGCGCCGGGCAGCGCCGGCCCACGCCGCTGATCCTGTCGTACCGCGAAGGCGACCACAACTGCCTGCACCAGGACCTCTATGGCGCGCACGTCTTTCCGCTGCAGGTCGCGATCCTGCTGTCGCGACCCGACGTCGACTTCACCGGCGGCGAGTTCGTGATGACCGAGAGCCGCACGGGCCATCAACGCGCCGACGTGGTGCCGCTGACGCAAGGCGACGCAGTGGTCTTCACGGTCAACCAGCGCCCCGAGACAGGCCCCAGTGGCCGCACGCGCAGGCTGGCCATGCGCCACGGCGTGAGCCGGGTGCACGGCGGCCAGCGGCACACTGTGGGCCTGATCTTCCACGACGCCCTGTGATGCACACGCTCGCGCTCTTCGACGACGAGGCCCCGCTGCCCGACCTGCGCCTGGGCCCGCAGGCCGTGGTGCTGCGGGCCTTCGCGTTGCCGCGGGTCGGCGATCTGCTGCCCTGCATCGACGCGATCGCGGCGGTGTCGCCGTTCCGGCGCATGGTCACGCCGGGCGGCTTCACCATGTCGGTGGCGCTGACCAACTGCGGCGCGCTGGGCTGGACCACCGACCGCCGCGGCTACCGCTACGCGGCCGTCGACCCGCTCACCGGCCAGCCCTGGCCCGCGATGCCCGAGGCCTTCACACGCCTCGCAAGCGAAGCCGCCGCCGCCGCGGGCTTCGCCGATTTCTCGCCCGACGCCTGCCTGGTCAATCGCTACGAACCCGGCGCGCGGCTGGCCCTGCACCAGGACAAGGACGAGCAGGACTACGGCGCGCCCATCGTGTCGGTGTCGCTGGGCATGGCGGCGCGCTTCCTGTTCGGCGGCCTCGCGCGCGCGCAGCCCACGCAGAAGGTCCTGCTGCAGCACGGCGACGTGGTGGTCTGGGGCGGCGCCGACCGCTTGCGCTACCACGGCGTGATGCCGCTCCAGGGCGACGCGCACCCGCGGCTCGGCCTGCAGCGCATCAACCTCACCTTTCGCCGGGCGGGCTGAGCCGGGCACGCCAGTTCGAGCGCAAGAAGCGGAGTGCTTGCGATCGAAGTCCGCAAGACACTGGGATCTCCTCTGGAGCACCACCATGAATGCCATCCTCAAGCACCCCGACGCCGACGCCACCCCGGCCTACCCGGACGACGAGCAGCGCTGGGCCGCCGTGCAGGCGCGCGACGCGCGCGCCGACGGCCACTTCGTCTACGCCGTGCGCACCACCGGCGTGTACTGCCGGCCCAGCGCCTCGGCCCGGCGGCCGAAGCGCGAGAACACCGTGTTCTTCGCCACCGCGCAGGCAGCCGAGGCCGCGGGCTACCGCAGCAGCCAGCGCGCCGCGGGCGACCGCAGCGCCTTGGCCGCGCAGCGCGCCGCCACCGTCGCCCAGGCCTGCCGGCTGATCGAGCGCTCGGAGTCGCCACCGCAACTCGACGCGCTCGCCGCCGAGGTCGGCCTGAGCCCGCACCATTTCCACCGCGTGTTCAAGGCCCAGACCGGGCTCACGCCCAAGGCCTATGCCTCGGCCTTTCGCGGGCGCCGTCTGCGCGCCGAACCGGCCGAGCACGGCGCTACCGTCACCGATGCGATCTACGGCGCGGGCTTCAACTCCAACAGCCGCTTCTATGCGACCGCCGACGACCTGCTGGGCATGCGGGCGCGCGACTACCTGGCGGGCGGCCCGAACCAGCGCATCCGCTTCGCGGTCGGCCAATGCGCGCTGGGCGCGATCCTGGTCGCGCAGAGCCCGCGCGGCATCTGCGCGATCCTGCTGGGCGAGGACCCCGATCGGCTCGTGCGCGAGCTGCAGGACCAGTTTCCCAAGGCGGAGCTGATCGGCGCCGACGGCGACTTCGAACAGCTGGTGGCGCAGGTCGTGGGCTTCGTCGAGGCGCCTTCGCTGGGCCTGGACCTGCCGCTGGACGTGCAGGGCACGGCCTTCCAGGAGCGGGTGTGGCAGGCGCTGCGCGAGATCCCGCCCGGCACCACCGTGAGCTATGCGCAACTCGCGGCGCGCATCGGCCAGCCCAAGGCGGTGCGGGCCGTGGCCCAGGCCTGCGGCGCCAACCACCTGGCGGTCGCGATCCCCTGCCACCGCGTGGTGCGCACCGACGGCGCTTTGTCGGGCTACCGCTGGGGCGTGGAGCGCAAGCGCGCACTGCTCGCGCGCGAGGCGGCCTGAGCGTGGGCTTCGACGCAGCGGTCGCCCGGCTGGACTGGGCCGGCCTCGAAGCCCGGCTCAACCAGGAGGGCTTCGTGGCGATCCCCGCAATGCTCGGCGACGCACAGATCCGCGCGCTGACGACAGGCACGGGCTGGCCCGTTGGGGTCGCCGAGCTGCAGCGGGCCTTCCATCCGCGGCTGGCGCCGATCTCGGCGCGCTGGAACGACACCCTGGGACGGCCGCCGCGCCACGCCGGCACGCCGGGCGTCTTTCAAGCGTCGCAGGCAAGCCTGAGCCGCCTGCGGGCCGGCGAGGACCAGCCCCTGCACGACCGCGGCGCCGAGACCCAGGGCTTCGCGCTGCAGCTCGTGGCCCTGCTCGGCGAGCCCGGCGAGGACTTCACCGGCGGCGCCTTCGTGATGACGGAGCAGCGCCCGCGCATGCAGTCGCGGCCCCTGGTCGTGCCGCTGCGCCGGGGCGATGTCGCGGTGATCGCCGTGGCGCAGCGGCCCCAGGTGGGCAGCAAGGGCACCTACGCGGTCCATCTGCGGCACGGGATCGGCCGGGTGCGCAGTGGCGAGCGCCTGGGGCTGGAATTGCTGCTTTCTAATTGAAATTGTTAATTTGAATTTTCAATTCAAAACCAAAATCCCAGGAAAAACAACAGGCCAACGAAGATTCATCGACACCCAAAAAACATGACTAACTTCATGTTTTTTCATCATTTTTTGTCAACAATATTCAACCAACATTTCATAAAAAATAAAACTTTCTACAACAAAAAGAGAATAAGAACCGATGCCCTGCAGGCGGCGCACGACGTCCCTCCGGCCCATTTCTTTATTCACCTCCAAAGGATCTTCAGTTGAAGAAAGTTAAGTATTTATCTTGTGGTTGGACCTCCGCCCACCGTGCGCTGCCGATCGTCGCGCTGGCCCTGCTGGCCGGCTGCGGCGGCGGCAACGGTGGTGGCGGGAACACCGGCGGCAATGGCAGCACGGGCAGCGGCGGCGGAGGCACCGATGTCGGCGGCGGGAGCAGTGGCAACGGCAACGGCGATGTCGTCGCGGCTTCGCCCAACCGCCACACGCTGGACGTTCGCTGCGCGGACACGGCCGCGCCCCTGCAGCGCGCCACGGCCGCCAACGAGGACCCGCTGTTCACCGACCAGTGGTACCTGAAGAACATCGGCCAGGCCGTGTTCGCCGACACGCTGCCCTGCGCCGGCGTGGACCTGAACATCGGCACGCTGCACGCCCAGGGCCTGCGCGGCCAGGGCGTGAAGGTCGCGGTGGTCGACAGCGGCATCGACATCGGCCACGAGGACCTGGCCGCCAACATCGTGCCCGGCGGCAGCAAGAACTTCCTCGACGACACCCAGCCCCTGGGCGACAAGGACGGCCATGGCACCAACGTCGCCGGCATCGTCGCGGCCCTGGGCTGGAACGGCCGGGGCGGCCGCGGCGTGGCGCCCGAGGCCGGCCTGCAGGGCTTCAACGTCGGCGAAGTCATCTTCAGCGGCACGGTGGCCGAACAGGCCGCGGCCTTCCGCAAGTACGTCGGCTATGCCTGGGGCGAAGGCGCGGAGGCCAAGAGTACCGACGTGTTCAACACCAGCCTGGGCGCGCCCTACACCGGCGCCTATCCGGCCATTGCGCAGGCCGAACTCCAGGCCTGGGAGTCGCTCATGAGCGGCACGCGCGCGGGCAAGGGCGGGGTCTATGTCTATGCGGCGGGCAACGGTTTCATGCAGCCCGAGGACATGGAGAAGAACGACCAGTTCGCAGGCTGCGACGCCAGTGCAGCGGGCCTGAGCTGCGTGCTGGCCAACACCGATCCGGCCGCCAACTTCCGCCAGACCATCGCCGTCGCCTCGGTCAATGCACGCGGCGCGCGCTCGTACTTCTCCTCCGCCGGCGCCGCGGTCTGGGTGTCGGCGCCGGGCGGCGAAGGCGGCCGGCAGCTCGACGTGGCGGGCCCGGGCCAGCGCGACTACGGCCCCGGCATCGTCACCACGGACATCCGCGGGTGTGCGGAGGGCCTGAACACCACGGCCATGCGCCTCAACGCGCTCGACGGCGGCACGCCGCTGGACCCCGACTGCCACTACACCGCGGCCTTCGGCGGCACCTCCTCGGCCGCGCCGATGGTGGCGGGCATCGCGGCCCTGATGCTGAACGCGAACCCGGCGCTGACCCAGCGCGATGTGAAGTTCATCCTGGCCTCCACCGCCCGCCCGCTGGACCTGGCCCAGCCCGCCGTCAGCGCCCGGGGCACCCTGGTCGACGCCGGCTGGGTCAGCAACGCGGCGGGCTATCGCTTCAGCAACTGGTACGGCTTCGGCCTGGTCGATGCCAGCGCGGCCGTGGCCATGGCGCGCGGCTTCCGGACGCTGCCGCCGCTGCAGGACAGCGGATGGACCGCCTCGGCCGACCGGCCGTCGGAGATCGGCGGCGCCCCGTCGTCGGCCGCGCTGCGGGTGCGGCTGGATGCGAACGTGGCGATCGAATCGGTGCAGTTCAGCCTGGCCACCAGCCACACCCGGCCGAGCGCGCTCTCGGCCACGCTGACCTCGCCTTCGGGCACGGTGAGCCATGTGCTCACGCCGATGTCGACGCTGAAAGGCGGCAGCGACTTCGGCATCCCCCTGTCGTCGAGCAATGCCTTCTTCGCCGAAGCCTCGAAGGGAGAGTGGGTGCTGCGTGTGACCGATGTCTCGGGCCAGCCGGTGAGCGGCGCGCAGTTGCGGAGCTTCCAGCTGCGCGTGACGGGGCACGCGAAACGCAGCTGAGCGCGGGCGTCGGCTGCGCCGTCATCGCACGGCGGTGCACCGGCGCCCCATGGGGTGGGCACCGCGGCGTCGGCTGCACCGTCATCGCACGGCGGTGCACCGGCGCCCCATGGGGTGGGCACCGCGCTATGCCGCCTCGATGTTCACCTTGGCGCCGGTCTTCACCCGGTCCATCACCACCAGCGTCCTGAAAGCCTTGACGTTGTTGTTGCCGTGGAACAGGCGCCGGGTCAATTCGACGTACTGGTCCATGTCGCGGACCAGGAAGATCAGCACGAAATCGCACTCGCCGGTCACGTAGTAGCACTGCTGGATCTGCGGGCAGGCCTCAAACCCGTGCCGCATCTCGTCCAGCAGGTCGGCGCGTTCGCTTTCAACCTTCACCTCCACCACGACAGTCAATCCGTAGCCCACGGCCTTGGGATGGATGCGGGCCGTGTAGCCCTCGATGACACCGGCCTCGCTCAGCAGCCGGAGCCTGCGGTTGACTGCAGCGGTCGAGAGGTTGGCACGCGCACCCAGTTCGCTCTGGGGCATGCGCCCGTCTTCCTGGATGGCGGCCAGCAGCACGCGGTCGTAGTTGTCGAGCTTGGGGGTCATGTGAAAGGGCTGCCGGAAAGCAGCCATGAGATTGATAAATCATTCAACTTCAACCCCTGATTTTAAGAATTTTCCGCGTCAGTGATGAATAACATTTACCTCAGAGCGATGCGTCGACGGCCCCTCTGTCGCCCATGGCACGAACTTGCAAGAGCCCTGTCCCGAACCCCGGAGAACGATGGATGTTGATCGCCAACCCGCGCGCCGAGCGCACGCCCTATCCCGCCGAGCTGCGCGCCATGCTGGACATCGAGGGGGCGCTGGAGAGCCGGCGCTGGCTGGCGCCCTGGACCGGTATCGCACGGGTGGCCACACCGCTCTACGATCTGCCCGACCTGGCGCGAGCCCTGGAGGTCGCCCGGCTCAGCGTCAAGGACGAATCGGTGCGTTCGCCCCTTGGCAGCTTCAAGGCGCTCGGGGCACCGATCGCGCTGGTGCGGCAGATCCTGCGGCTGCATCCCGATTTCGAGCCGACCGCCATCCTGAGTGGCCGCCATGCGGCGCAGCTCGCCTCCTACACCGTGGTCAGTGCCACCGACGGCAACCATGGACGCGGCCTGGCCGCCGCGGCGCGCGATGCGGGATGCCGCTGCGTGATCGTGCTGCATGCCCAGGTGAGCGCGGAGCGCGAGCAGGCCATCGCGGCATTCGGCGCGCGGATCGTGCGCGTCGCCGGCAACTACGACGCGTCGGTCGACGAGGCCGCGCGCCTCGCCTCTGAGAACGGCTGGCAGGTCGTGTCCGACACGTCCTATGAAGGCTACGAGGACATCCCTCGGGACGTGATGCAGGGCTACGGCACCATCGCCGCCGAAATCGTCGAGCAGACGGGCGCGCGCCCCAACGAAGCCGGTGCGTTCACGCACGTGATCCTCCAGGGCGGCGTGGGTGGCCTGGCCGCGGGCCTGTTCAGCTACCTGTGGGAATACCACGGCCTGCAGCGGCCTCGCTTCATCGTCGTGGAGCCGACCCAGGCGGACTGCCTGCTGCAGAGCGCCATCCAGGGCCGCGCCGCCAGGGCCACCGGCTCCGTCGATTCGGTGATGGCGGGCCTGGCCTGCGGCGAAACCTCGCCCCTGGCATGGAAGTTCCTGGCCACCAGCGTCGAGCACTTCATGACGATCAAAGACGAGCAGGCCATCGAGGCGATGCGCATCCTGGCCAGGGGCAGCGACAACGACGTGCCGATCGTGGCTGGTGAGTCCGGCACGGCCGGCCTGGCCGCGCTGCGGTGGCTGCGCAGCGACCCGGTCCTGTCCGCGCACGTGGCGCTCGATGCGCAATCGCGCGTGCTCATCGTCAACACCGAAGGGGCGACCGCGCCGCAGGTGTACCAGGAACTGGCTGGCGAATCCGCCGATTCAGTGCAAGCGCGGCAGTCCCGTTGGATCAGCCGCTGACCCGTCCCCATCGACAACGACTTCAGAAGGCATCTCCATGCGTCGCTCCACCTTCATCGCCGCGCTCGCCGGCCTGTCCATGTTCTGCCACCTGGCGGCGGCGCAGGACGCCAACCCACCCATCCGCCTGCTGGTCGGCTTCTCCGCCGGCGGCGCCCTGGACTCGGTGGCCAGGGCCGTGGCCGACCGCCTGCGCGTGACCCTGAACCAGCCGGTCATCGTCGACAACAAGCCGGGCGCAGCGCAGCGCCTGGCGCTCAGCGAGATCAAGCGCGCCAAGCCGGACGGCCTGACGCTGATACTGGCCAACAGCTCCCCCTTCATCATCTTCCCGCACGTCTACAAGAAGCTGGAGTTCGATCCGGTCAAGGACTTCACGCCCGTGGCCGGCGTGGCGAACTTCGCGCTGTGCATCGCCGTGGGCCCGAAGGCCCCCAAGGGGAACCTGAAGGAACTGATCGCCTGGGCGAAGGCGAATCCCCAGGAAGCTGCCTATGCCACCTCCGGCGCCGGCCAGATGGGCCATTTCCTCGGCCTCATGTTCAGCAACATCTCTGGCACGGCATTCACCCATGTGCCCTACAAGGGCGGAACGCCCGCGATGACGGATCTGGTGGGCGGGCAGATCCCAATGATGATCGACACCATCCTCGAACCCATGGAGATGGCCAAGTCCGGCAAGATCCGCATCGTGGCGGTGCCCGGCGACAAGCGCCTCGAGGTGCTGCCCGACGTGCCCACGATCCGCGAATCGGGCTTCGACCTTTCCGCCGAAGGCTTCGTCGGCATCTACGGCCCGCCCGGCCTGCCCCGGGACAAGGTGGAGCGGCTCGACAAGGCCTTGAAGGAGGCGCTGGCTTCGCCCGAGCTGCGCAACCGCATCCAGCAGTACGCGATGTCGCCGGCCTATGCCTCGCCCGAGGCACTGGCACAGCGTCAGGCTGCGGGCCTGGCCAAGTGGGAGGCCCCCATCAAGGCCAGCGGATTCACGGCGGACTGATGAAAACCTTCCACATCGGCTTCCTGGACGCCCTGCGATCGATTCGCAGGGACATCCACGCGCATCCGGAATTCGGATTCGAGGAAACGCGCACATCCAGGCAGGTGGCATCGCTGCTGCAGGCCTGCGGCATGGCGGTGACGACGGGCGTGGGCAAGACAGGCGTGGTCGGCACGCTTCGGCGCGGCACCGCCACGAAGTCGATCATCCTGCGCGCGGACATGGACGCGCTGCGCATCGCCGAGGCGCCTGGGGAGGATCGCCCCCATGCATCGACCCGCAGCGGCTACATGCACGCCTGCGGCCACGACGGACACACGGCCATGCTCCTGGGCGCCGCGCAGATCCTGGCGCAGGAAGGCGGCTTCGATGGCGCGATCCATTTCGTGTTCCAGCCGGCGGAGGAATGGGGCCAGGGCATGCTCGCGATGCTCGAGGACGGCCTGCTCGAACGCTTCCCCGCTGCCGAAGCCTATGCCTTGCACAACGCGCCCGGCCTGCCCATCGGAAGATTCGAGACCTGCAGCGGCGCCTTCAAGTCCGCCGAGGACAACTTCGAGATCCGGATCAGCGGCAAAGGTGTTCACTCGGCCAGGCCGCACCAGGGCCGGGATGCGCTGGTGGCGGCGGCCGCGACCGTCACGGCACTGCAGACCGTCGTCTCCCGGGTGATCCCCCCAAGCGAGATGGCCGTGGTGTCCTGCACCAGCATCCACTCCTCCGGCACCCGCAATGTCAGCAGCGGAGAGGTCGTCATCGACGGGGACTGCCGTTCGTTCAGCCCTGCAGTAAGTCAACTGATCGAGGAAGAACTGACCCGGGTCGCCAGGGGCGTCGCGGACGCGCACGGCTGCACCGCCGAGGTGAAGTACACCCGCGTGTTCGTGCCGACGGTCAACGACGCCGCACTGACCCAGAACGTGAAACGGCTGATGGAGCGCAGCTTTGGCCCCGGCTGCATCGAGGCCGACGCGCCAGCCAACACCGGGTCGGAAGATTTCGGACAACTGCTCAGACGCGTGCCCGGCTGCTATGCCAACCTGGGCAACGGGGACAGCGCATCGCTGCACAACGCGGCCTACGATTTCTGCGACGACGCGCTCCCTTACGGGGTCGGTTTCTTCGTCGCCGTGGCCCGGGATCGCCTGCCAGCGCCCTGAGCGCGCGCGACGAGCTTCGACCCCGGCTACCGCGTCCGGGACCTGCGCTTCCGCGCCATCTTGCGACCTCAAGGCAGACGCCGCGGCAGCGCGCCCTTTCCTTCGGTCTGGCCCGGCCTGCCGGCGGAAATGCGGACGCCTGTCAGGTCCTCGCCCTTGAAACCCCCGCAAAAGCCCTTATCATTAGCACTCGCCAAGACCGAGTGCTAACAACGCGGTTTCCAAGCGATGGGCGATCCGGCCTGTGGCCGACGCCCTCAACAACCCCCGTTTCTATATCCCTCCAGGAGATGCAATGAACCTTCGTCCTTTGGCCGATCGCGTGATCGTCAAGCGTGTTGACAGCGAAACCAAGACCGCCTCCGGCATCGTCATCCCCGACGCAGCCGCCGAGAAGCCCGATCAGGGCGAAGTCCTGGCCGTGGGCCCGGGCAAGCGCAACGACAAGGGTGAACTGATCGCCCTGACCGTCAAGGTCGGCGACCGCGTCGTGTTCGGCAAGTACAGCGGCCAGACCGTCAAGGTCGGCGGCGACGAGCTGCTGGTCATGAAGGAAGACGACCTGTTCGCGGTTGTCGCGAGCTGAGCCTCTCCTTTCCTTCTTTCCATTCATTCAATCCATTCGGAGTAATACAACATGGCAGCAAAAGACGTCGTCTTCGGCGGCGAAGCCCGCGCACGCATGGTCGAGGGTGTGAACATCCTGGCCAACGCAGTCAAAGTGACCCTGGGCCCCAAGGGCCGCAACGTGGTGCTGGAGCGTTCGTTCGGCGCCCCCACGGTGACCAAGGACGGTGTGTCCGTCGCCAAGGAAATCGAACTCAAGGACAAGCTGCAGAACATGGGCGCCCAGCTCGTGAAGGAAGTGGCTTCGAAGACCAGCGACAACGCCGGTGACGGCACCACGACCGCGACGGTCCTGGCACAAGCCATCGTTCGCGAAGGCTTCAAGTACGTGGCCGCCGGCATCAACCCGATGGACCTGAAGCGCGGCATCGACAAGGCCGTGACGGCCCTGGTCGCCGAGCTGAAGAAGGCTTCGAAGCCCACGACCACGTCGAAGGAAATCGCGCAAGTCGGCTCGATCTCGGCCAACAGCGACGAAACCATCGGCAAGCTCATCGCTGACGCGATGGACAAGGTCGGCAAGGAAGGCGTCATCACCGTCGAAGACGGCAAGTCGCTGGACAGCGAACTGGACGTCGTCGAAGGCATGCAATTCGACCGCGGCTACCTGTCGCCCTACTTCATCAACAACCCGGAAAAGCAATCGGCGATTCTGGACAACCCCTTCGTGCTGCTCTACGACAAGAAGATCAGCAACATCCGTGACCTGCTCCCCACGCTGGAACAAGTCGCGAAGTCGGGCCGTCCCCTGCTGATCATTGCCGAAGAAGTCGAAGGCGAAGCCCTGGCGACCCTGGTCGTGAACACGATCCGCGGCATCCTGAAGGTCGTGGCCGTCAAGGCCCCTGGCTTCGGCGACCGCCGCAAGGCCATGTTGGAAGACATCGCCATCCTGACGGGCGGCAAGGTCATCGCCGAAGAAGTGGGCCTGACGCTCGAGAAGGTCACACTGGCCGACCTGGGTCAGGCTGCACGCATCGAAGTGGGCAAGGAAAACACGATCATCATCGACGGCGCTGGCGCTGCCGGTGACATCGAAGCCCGCGTCAAGCAAGTGCGCATCCAGATCGAAGAAGCTTCGAGCGACTACGACCGTGAAAAGCTGCAAGAGCGCGTGGCCAAGCTGGCCGGCGGCGTGGCAGTGATCAAGGTCGGCGCTGCCACCGAAGTCGAAATGAAGGAAAAGAAGGCTCGCGTCGAAGACGCCCTGCACGCCACCCGCGCTGCAGTGGAAGAAGGCGTCGTGGCTGGCGGCGGCGTGGCTCTGCTGCGTGCCAAGCAAGCCGTGGGCGACTCGATCAAGGGCGACAACGCCGACCAGGACGCCGGCATCAAGCTGGTGCTCAAGGCCGTCGAAGCCCCCCTGCGCGAAATCGTGAACAACGCCGGTGGCGAAGCTTCGGTGGTGGTGAACGCTGTGTTGGCCGGCAAGGGCAACTACGGTTTCAACGCTGCGAACGACACCTACGGCGACATGCTCGAACTGGGCATCCTGGACCCGACGAAGGTCACCCGCACCGCACTGCAGAACGCAGCTTCGGTCTCCTCGCTGCTGCTGACGACCGAAGCCATGGTCGCCGAAGCACCGAAGGACGAAGCTGGCGCCGGCGGCGGCATGCCCGACATGGGTGGCATGGGCGGCATGGGCGGCATGGGGATGTGATGGCTCGCCCCCGAGGCTGCGGCGCACTTCGTGTCGCCTACGCCCTCCCCCTTCCGGGGGCAACACCAGCGGCCCGGCAAAGCCGGTTCCGCGGTGTTCCACGAAAAAGGGGGCAGCTATTGCGGTCCTAGCGACCCAAAAGCCCTGCAGCGCAAGCTGCAGGGCTTTTTTCATGGGCGCGCGGATCGGGCATCGTGTTGCGGGACACTTCGCACTCCAACGACGGAGACACGCATGCGCACCCGAACCTTTCCTTCGCTTCCACTTCGCCGGTCCCTGCTGACCGTGCTGCTCGCCGGCGGCGCGGGCTGGCTGGTCGCGCGGCCCGCGCGGGCGGCGGAGGCGCCGACCGTGGTGCCGGCGCCCACCACCGACCCGGCCGTGGCCTCGGGCGACACCGAGGCGGTCGCGGTGCTGGCGGGCGGCTGCTTCTGGGGCGTGCAGGGCGTGTTCCAGCGCGTCAGGGGCGTGAGCAGCGCGGTGTCGGGCTATGCGGGCGGCGCGGAGCACACGGCCAAGTACGAGGCCGTGGGCCTGGGCGACACCGGCCATGCCGAGGCGGTGCGCATCCGCTACGACCCGCGCCAGATCAGCTTCGCGCGGCTGCTGCAGATCTTCTTCTCGGTGGCGCACGACCCGACGCAGCTCGACCGGCAAGGGCCCGACACCGGCACGCAGTACCGCTCGACCGTGTTCGCGCAGAACCTCGAGCAGGCACGCATCGTTCAGGCCTACATCGCGCAGCTGACGCAGGCCCGCACCTTCGGCAACCTACCGATCGTCACCACCATCGAGCTGCAGAAGCGCTTCTTCCCCGCCGAGGCTTACCACCAGGACTACCTGACGCGGCACCCCGACGACCCCTACATCGTGGCCAACGACCTGCCGAAGATCGCCGATCTCAAGCGCCTGTTCCCCCAGGCCTACCGCGCGCAACCCGCGCTGGTCGGCAGGAGCGCCTGAGCCTCTTCTTGCTCAGCGCGGGAAGCAGGGCCTGAGCGCGCGGTAGAGCGCCTGGAAGCGCGCATGCCGCGCGCGGTGCCCGGCCTGCTGCGCGGCCTCGGGCACGAAGCGCCGGCGCAGTTCGGGCGCGCGGCACACCGCCTCGACGCGGCCGCCATCGGCCAGCCAGGCCAGCCGCGCGGCACCGAGGGCGCCGCCGGCCTCGCCGCCTTCGCCCAGCGCCAGCGGCACCTCGAGGATGTCGGCCAGCAACTGGGCCCACCAGGCGCTGCGCGCGCCGCCGCCGACCAGCGCCAGGTCGCCCTGCGGCGGCTGCAGCGTGTCGAGGCCGTCGCGCAGGCCGAAGCTCACGCCCTCGGCCACCGCGTAGGCGATGTCGGCCGGGCCGTGCGCATGCGTGAGGCCGAAGAGCAGGCCCTGCGCCTGCGCATCGTTGTGCGGCGAACGCTCGCCCGACAAGTAGGGCAGGAACAGCGGCGCCGCGGCGCGCGCGGGGGCATCGAGCCCGGCCGCGGCCGCCAGCAGCGCGGCCTCGTCGGCGAAACCGAAGGCGCGCACCGCCCAGCTCAGCGCGCTGGCGGCCGACAGCATCACCGACATCTGGTGCCAGCGGCCCGGCAGCGCATGGCAGAAGGCGTGCACCGCCTGTGCCGGGTTGGGCGCGAAGCGATCGGTGGCGACGAAGATCACACCCGAGGTGCCCAGCGAGACGAAGCCCTGCCCCGGCGCCACCACGCCCATGCCGATCGCGCTGGCCGCGTTGTCGCCCGCGCCGCCGGCGATCGCGACCCGCGGGCCCAGGCCCCAGCGCGCGGCCAGGTCCGGCGACAGCACGGCCGACACCGCGCTGCCTTCGACCAGCCGCGGCATGTGCGCGCGCGTGAGCCCGGTGGCGGCCAGCAGTTCGTCCGACCAGTCGCGCGCGCCCACGTCGAGCCACAAGGTGCCGGCCGCGTCGGACATGTCGCTCGCCATCTCGCCGCTCAGGCGCCAGCGCAGCCAGTCCTTGGGCAGCAGCACGTGGGCGGTGCGGGCGAACAGCGCGGGCTCGTGCGCGCGCACCCACAGCAGCTTGGGCGCGGTGAAGCCGGGCATCGCGAGGTTGCCCGCGATCTCGCCCAGACGCGGCACCGCGGCGGCGAGTTCATCGCACTGCGCGGCGCTGCGGCCGTCGTTCCAGAGGATCGCGGGGCGCAGCACCTCGCCGGCCGCATCGAGCAGCACGGCGCCGTGCATCTGGCCCGACAGGCCGATCGCGCGCACCCGCGCCAGCGCCTCGGCATGCGCGGTGCGCAGCGCCTGCATCACGGTCTCGAGCGCGCCCCACCATTGCGCAGGGTCCTGCTCCGACCACAGCGCCTGCGGCCGGCTGACGGTCAAGGGTGCGCGCGCCACGCCGACGATGCGGTGGTCGTCCGCGAGCAGCAGCGCCTTCAGCTCGGAGGTGCCGAGGTCGAGTCCCAGGTACATTTTTTCTTCTCTTCTCTTGTCTTGACGGAAGGGATCGGGCTGCCGGACGCAGAAGGCGCAGAGGTTTCGCAGAAGACGCAAAAAAGAAGAGAAAAAAAACAATGTCTTCTTTCGCGTCTTCTGCGAGATCTTTGCGTCCTCTGCGTCCGGATGCCCGCTCCCGATTTCAGCAAGGTTCGTCCGGATGCCCGCCCCCCGATTTCAGTGGGCGCCTCCAAAGCGGCTGTCCGCCTGGCGGCGGAATTCGCTCGGCGTCATGCCCTTCACCTCGAGGAAGCGCCGGTTGAAATTGGCGACGTTGTTGAAGCCCACCTGGTAGCAGATGTCGGTCACGTAGTGGTCGGTCTGCATCAGCAGGTGGCAGGCGTTGTTGATGCGCACGCGGTTGACGAAGTCGGTGAAGCTGTTGCCGGTGGCGCGGCGGAAGTAGCGGCTGAAGCGGCTCTCGCTCATGCCCAGTTCGGCCGCCACCTCGGCCATCGCGATCGGCTCGGCCACGTTGTCGGTGATGCGGTTGACGATGGCGTTGATGCGATCGACCTCGGCGTCGCCCTCGGCGCCCTTCATCTGCACGCTCGACAGCAGCCGGTAGTCGGTGCAGTCGGCCAGGTCGGCCAGGAACTCGCAGAAGGCCGCGAGCCGGCGCAGGCCGTGCGTGGCCTTGACCTGGTGCCAGTGGCGCTCGGCCTGCTCCGACAGGCCGAAGAACTCGATGCCGTGCCGCGCGCGCTCGAGCAGCAGCTGCACCTCGCCCAGCTCGGGAATCTGGCGCGCGGCCTCGGCCACCGGGTCGTGGCGGAACTGGATCACCAGGTCGCGCGTGGGCACGCCGGCATCGGGCGTGTCGAGCGAGATCCAGTTGTGCGGCAGCCGCGGCCCGCACAGCACCAGGTGGCCGGGCTGGAAGGGACCGATCCAGTCGCCGACGAAGGCCTTGCCGGAGGTCGAGGTGATCAGGTGCAGCTCGTACTCGTCGTGGCAGTGCCAGCGCGCCAGCGGGCTCGGGTAGCCGTGCGCCAGGCAGCGCACCCAGCCGGCTTCCGCGGGCGCCTCGTAGCCGAGCGCCGGCGAGCGCGCGAGGTCGTGCTCGAGTTCGGGTTCGCGCTGACGGGGAAGGGATCGCATAGGTTGCGGGGCTGCCGGGCCGTGCTCAGCTCATCACACTACCACCGTCGACGTTGAGTGTCTGCGCCGTGATGTAGCGGGCCTCGTCGCTGGCCAGGAACACCACCGCGCCCGCCATGTCGCCGGGCGTGCCCATGCGGCCCAGCGGCACCGCCAGGCCGACCTGGCGCTTCTTCTCGCCCAGCGGCAGCTTCTCGTAGCGCGCGAACAGCGCGTCCACGCCGGCCCACATGGGCGTGTCGACCACGCCCGGCGCGATGCCGTTGACGCGGATGCCGTGCGGCGCCATCGCCAGCGCCGCGCTCTGCGTGTAGCTGATCACCGCGGCCTTGGTCGCGCAGTAGTGCGACACCAGCGCCTCGCCGCGGCGTCCGGCCTGCGAGGCCAGGTTGACCACCGACGCGCCCGGCGTGCCGGCCTCGACCATGTGCTGCAGCACCGCCTGCATGGTGAAGAACATGCCTTTGACGTTGACGGCGAACAGCCGGTCGAAGGAGGCTTCGTCGCTCTCGAGCAGCGGCGCCATGTCGAACACCGCCGCGTTGTTGACCAGCGTGTGCAGCGCGCCGAAGCGGGCCTGCGCGGTGGCCAGCATGCGGGCCACGGCCGCGCGGTCGGTCACGTCGGCCGCGATGTAGGCCAGCGTGTCGGGATGGCTGGCCGCGAGCGTGCGCACCGCCTCGGGCGTGTCGGCCTCGCGGTCGACCACGCTGCAGCACGCGCCTTCGGCCAGGCAGGCCTGCACGATCGCGAGGCCGATGCCGCCGCCCGCGCCGGTCACCAGCACATGGCGGCCGGCCAGGCGGCCGGAAGTGGAATTCGTCATGCCTGTTCCTTGGAAGAATGATTCAGTGCCGCGTCGAGTTCCGCCCGCGTGGGCGGCGCCGCGCCCGCGCGCGTGCAGTTGAGCGCGGCCGCGGTGACCGCGAAGCGCAGCACGGTGTGCCAGGCTTCGTCGCCCAGCGCATCGAGCTGCGCGGCGTGTTCGACGCCCTGCGCCAGCAGCGCGACCGACAGCGCGGCCGCGAAGGCGTCGCCCGCGCCGATGGTGTCGACCACCTGCACGGAAGGCGGCCGGACGTCGATCGGCGCCCGGCCCGCGCGGTACAGGGTGACGCCCTCGCCGCCGCGCGTGAGCAGCACCGCGCGCGGGCCCGGGCCTTCGTTCGATGCCAGCAGGCTCGCGGCCGCATCGCCCGGCGCGCGGCCCGGCGCGATGTGCGCGGCGTCCTCGTCGCTGAGCTTGAGCAGGTCGCAGGCCGCGACCCAGCGCGGCAGTTGGGCACGGTAGCCCGCCATGTCGGGGATCAGGCTGGGCCGCACGTTGGGATCGAAGAGCACGATGCGCTGGCCGCGCTGGGCCTCGACCAGGGCGGTGATGCGGCCGGCCGCGGGCTCGGTCAGCAGCGAGATGGCGCCGAAGTGCAGGTAGCGGCAGCTGTCGGGCAAGGTGGGCAGCGGATCGGGCGCCCAGCGCGTGTCGGCCGTGCCCTGGGTGTAGAAGGCGTAGCGGTTGGTCTCTGGCGTGCGTTCGACGAAGGCCAGCGTCGAGGGCGCGTCGCTGCGCAGCACGAAGCGGGTGTCGACACCGTTGCGCTGCAGGTGCTGCAGCAGCCGCTCGCCGAACAGGTCGGTCGAGAGCTGCGTGATGAAGCCCGTGGGCTCGCCCAGGCGCGCCGCGGCGATGGCGCCGTTGGCGGGCGCGCCGCCCTCGTGGCCTTCGAAGCGCAGGCCTTCGATGGCGGTGAAATCGATCAGGGCTTCGCCGACGAATGCGATGCGCATGGCTCAGCCCTCCTGCGCGACGAAGGCGTCCACGCGCCGCCTCGCGCGCCGCAGCGCATCGACCAGCCGCGGGTCGCTGGCCAGCGGGCCCCACAGCGCGCGGTCGGCGCCGAAGGCGGCCACCGGGTCGGCCGCGTCGCAGATCGCATGCGCCAGCGCCGGGTCCATGCCCTGGTCCTGGTAGACGTAGGGCAGCTGCCCCGCATGCCAGCGCTGCAGGAAGGCCAGGAACAGCGCGGGCAGCATGGCCACGCTGTCGATGGTTTCGCCGCGCGCGAGCCGCTCGCGCACCGTGGGCGCGATGAAGCCGGGGATCTTCGAGAAGCCGTCCATCGCGACGCGCTGGTTGGTGTCGCGGATGGCGGGGTTGCCGAAGCGCTCGAGCACCACGTCGCGGTAGGCCGGCAGGTCGACCGGGCTCGGTGCGCCGGGCGCGCCCAGCACCGGGATCACGTCGTCGGTCACGTAGTCGTAGGCCATCCGGCGGATCGCGGGCCGGTGCGTGCCCTCGTGGATGAACTGCAGGCCGACCAGGGTGCCGGCCCAGGCGATGCAGCTGTGGGTGGCGTTGAGCAGCCGGATCTTGGCCTCCTCGTAGGGCTGGACCGAAGCCACCAGCTCGACGCCCACGCGCTCCCAGGCGGGCCGGCCCGCTGCGAAGTCGTCTTCGATCACCCACTGGATGAAGCTCTCGGCCGTGACCGGCGCGGCATCGTCCATGCCCGTGGCCGCGCGCACGCGTTCGCGCAGCTCGGGCGGCGGCCGCGGCGTGATGCGGTCGACCATCGCGTTGGGGCAGGTGGTGTTCGCCTGCACCCAGTCGCGCAGGGCGGTGTCGCCGCTGCGCGCGATGAACTCGAGCAGGCCGTGGCGGAAGCGCTCGCCGTTGTGGCGCAGGTTGTCGCAGTTGAGCAGCGTGAGCGGGCCCGCATCCGCAGCCCTGCGCGCGCGCAGCAGCGCAC
This sequence comes from Variovorax sp. J2P1-31, assembly GCF_030317215.1. Taxonomy (NCBI): domain Bacteria; kingdom Pseudomonadati; phylum Pseudomonadota; class Betaproteobacteria; order Burkholderiales; family Comamonadaceae; genus Variovorax; species Variovorax sp. J2P1-31. Next base: position 461,675 of record NZ_JASZYA010000002.1, on the reverse strand, counting down.
AGAGCGCGCCGTAGACCGTCTGGCCGGCTTCGCCCTGGCGTGCGCGCTCGATGTCCGCGGCCAGTTCGGCGAAGGACAGGTCGAGCGCGCCCTTGGCATCGAGGTAGTAGCCGGCCTCGGTCACGGTGAAGGAGACGATGCGGGTCGCGGGGTCGGCGCCGCAGGCGATCACCGCGGCCAGCGTGGGCTCGTAAGGCAGCACGCGGCGGATCGCCGTGATGCGTTCGTAGTGGAAGGCGCCGGCCGGTGTCACGGTCTCCAGCGTGTAGGCGCCGCCCTGGGCCTGCAGCGCGGCCAGCACCTCGGCCATGTCGGCGCGCAGGTTGGCGCCGACCAGCGACCAGCGCGTGTCGCCCTGGTCGATGAGCCGCTGCAGGTAGACCGCCTGGTGGGCGCGGTGGAAGGAGCCCAGCCCCAGGTGCAGCACCACGAGGTCGGTGTCCGGCACGGTTGCGAGTGTCACGTCGAGCTTTCGGATGAAGAAGAAGACAAAAGGAATTCAGGCCGCGAGCGCCTGGCCCTGGCGGTCGAACAGGTGCAGCACCGTGGGGTCGAGCTCGACGCCCACGTCGTCGCCCACGCGCAGCGGCGTGCGCTCGTTCTGGCGCGCGATCAGCGGCACGCCGTCGACGTCGACGTGGATCAGCGTGTCGGCGCCCAGCGCCTCGACCAGGTCGACCCGGCCGGGCACGCCCGCACCGTGGCCCGGGTGCACCTGCAGGCCCTCGGGGCGCACGCCGAGAAAGCCGTCGGTCGGCAGCCGGCCGCCGGTCTTCGAGGAGAAGCTGGGGATGGCCGCGGCCGGCACCATGTTCATCGAGGGCATGCCGATGAACTGCGCGACGAAGCGGTTCACCGGATGGTCGTAGAGCTCCATCGGCGTGCCGACCTGCTCGATCACGCCGTCCTTGAGCACCACCACGCGGTCGGCCAGCGTCATGGCCTCGACCTGGTCGTGGGTCACGTAGATGCTGGTGGCGCCCAGGGCCACGTGCAGCTTGTGGATCTCGACCCGCGTGTTGCCGCGCAGCGCCGCGTCGAGGTTGGACAGCGGCTCGTCGAACAGGAAGACCTTGGGCGCGCGCACGATTGCGCGGCCGATGGCCACGCGCTGGCGCTGGCCGCCCGAGAGCTCCTTGGGCGTGCGCGCGAGGTACTGCGTGAGGTTGAGCTGCTCGGCCGCATGCGCGACCTTCCTGCGGATCTCGTCCTTGGGCACGCCCGCCAGCTTGAGCGCGAAGGACATGTTGTCGGCCACGCTCATGTGCGGATAGAGCGCATAGCTCTGGAACACCATCGCCAGGTCGCGCTTGCCCGAGGCCAGGTTCGTGATGTCCTTGCCGTCGAGCATCAGCTGGCCGCTGGTGGTGGGCTCGAGCCCGGCGATCAGCCGCAGCAGCGTCGACTTGCCGCAGCCCGAGGGCCCGACGAAGACGATGAACTCGCCCTTCTGGATCTCGAGGTTCACGCCGCGGATGATGTGCGCGTCGCCGAAGCTCTTCTGGATGTTCTTGAGTTCGAGGTAGGCCATTCAAAACTCCTTGATTGCGGATGAGCAGGCTGACGAGACGCCTGCACGGATCGCAGGCGCCCAGCCCGATGCGGGAGCTGCCGCGGAACCGGCTTTGCCGGGCCGCTGGCAGCGCCCCCTCGAGGGGGTTGGCGAAGCGACACGCAGTGCGCGAAGACTGGGGGTGTTCATTTCACGGCGCCGAAGGTCAGGCCTTGGACGAGTTGTTTTTGGCTGAACCAGCCGAACACCACGATCGGCGCGATGGCCATGAGCGAGGCCGCGGACAGCTTGGCCCAGAACAGGCCTTCGGGCCTCGAGTACTGCGAGATCAGCGTGGCCAGCGTGCCGGCCTTGGCCGAGACCAGGTTGAGCGCCCAGAAGGCCTCGTTCCAGCTCAGCACCAGGCACAGCAGGCCGGTCGACGCGAGGCCGCCCACCGAGAGCGGCAGCACCACGTGGCGGAACTCGGTCCAGAGGCTGGCGCCATCCATGCGCGCGGCCTCGAGGATCTCGTTGGGGATGTCCTTGTAGCTGGTGTAGAGCATCCAGACCATGATCGGCAGGTTCGACAGCGTGAACACGAGGGTCAGCGCGCTCAGCGAATCGAGCAGGCCCGCGCTCTGCGCCAGCACGTAGATCGGCACCAGCGCGCCGACCGCCGGCATCATCTTGGTCGAGAGCATCCACATCAGGATGTCGCGTGTGCGCCTGGTGCGGAAGAAGGCCATCGAGTACGCGGCCGGCGCCGCGATCAGCAGCCCGAGCACGGTCGAGCCCAGGCTGGTGATCAGCGAGTTGCGCGCGTACAGAAGGTAGTCGCTGCGGCGCTGCACCTCGGCGAAGTTGTCGAGCGTGGGCTCGAACACGAACAGCGGCGGCACCGCAATGGCCTGCAGCTCGGTCTTGAAGGCCGTGAGGAACAGCCAGCCCAGCGGGAAGAACAGCAGCAGCGCGGCGGCCCAGGCACCGAGGGTGCGCAGGCTCTGGAGCAGGGGGTTGGGTTGCATGACAGAGCCTTTCAATGGCGCCGGAGCACCTTCGTGGAACACCGCGGAACCGGCTCCGGCTTTGCCGGGCCGCTGGTGTTGCCCCCGGCGAGGGGGTTGGCGAAGCGACACGAAGTGCGCGAAGACTGGGGGAGAGCCATGTCTAATCCAGGTTCTTGCCGACGATGCGGATCAGGAAGGCCGCCACGATGTTGGCCAGCACCACCGCGAACAGCGCGCCGGCCGAGGCCACGCCCACGTCGAAGTTCATCAGCGACTGCTTGAAGATCATGTAGGTGAGGTTGGTGCTCTCGTTGCCCGGACCGCCGTTGGTGGTGATGGCGATCTCGGCGAACACGCTGAGCAGGAAGATCATCTCGATCATGATCACCACCGCCATCGGCCGGCCCAGGTGCGGCAGCGTCAGGTAGAAGAAGCGCTGCGGCGCCGAGGCGCCGTCCATGCGCGCGGCCTCCATCTGCTCGCGGTCCAGCGACTGCAGCGAGGTGATGAAGATCAGGCAGGCAAAGGGCAGCCACTGCCAGGCCACCATGATGATCACCGACAGCAGCGGCACGTCGGTGAGCCAGTCGATCGGCGTGGCACCGAACAGGCGCCACAGGTCGGCCAGCACGCCGTAGATCGGGTTCATCATCATGTGCTTCCACAGCAGCGCGTTGACTGCCGGCATGACGAAGAAGGGCGAGATCAGCAGCACCCGCACGATGCCGCGGCCCGGGAAGGGCTCGTTGACCAGCAGCGCCAGCAGCACGCCACCCACCACGGTGATGACGATCACGCTGCCGATCAGCAGCAGCGTGTTCGAGACCGCCGGCCAGAAGTCCGGATCGGTCACGAAGTAGTGGAAGTTCTCGAAGCCGGCGAAGGGATGCTCGCCCGGCTGCATCAGGTTGTAGCTGACGAAGGAGAAGTAGATCGTCATCGCCAGCGGCACGATCATCCAGAGCAGGAGCGTGAGCACCGCGGGCGCCATGAGGGCGCGGGGCAGGAGTCGGTTCATGAGCAGGTCCCTTCTTGTTGTCTCTGGCTCCTTCCCCCTTTGGGGGAAGGCGGGGATGGGGCTCCCCATCGATCACTGCAGCGATCGATGCGGCGCGGGCCCCCACCCCGGCCCTCCCCCGGCGGAGGAGGGAGAGGGACGGCTTACTTGTAGTACCCGGCCTTCTTCATCTCCCGCTCCGCCGCCGTCTGCGAGGTCTTGAGCGCCTGGTCGACCGTGACCTTGCCCGACAGCGCCGCGCTCATCTGCTGGCCCACCGCCACGCCGATGGCCTGGAACTCGGGGATGGCCGCGTACTGCACGCCGACGTAGGGCGACTTGGGCAGCGTGCTGTCGGTGAGGTTGGCGCTGTCGATGGCCTTCTTCTCGGCCTCGGCGAACTTCGCGACCTTCTGGAACTCGGGGTTGGCATAGGTCGACTTGCGCGTGCCGGTGGGCACCGAGGCCCAGCCGGTTTCCTTGGCCACGAGGTTGATGTAGTCCTTGGAGGTGGCCCACTTGATGAACTTCTGCGCCGCCTCGTCCTTGGTCGAGCTGGCCGGGATCGCGAGGTTCCACGACCACAGCCAGTTGGCGCCCTTGGGCGTGCTGGCGGTCGGTGCCTGCGCGAAGGCCACCTTGTCGGCCACCTTCGACTGCTTGGGGTCGCTGATGAACGAGGCCGCGATGGTCGCATCGACCCAGGCCGCGCACTTGCCTTCGTTGAACAGCGCGAGGTTCTCGTTGAAGCTGTTGGCCGAGGCGCCGGGCGGGCCGTCCTTCTTCATCAGGTCGACGTAGAAGGTGATCGCGTCCTTCCAGGCCTTGGTGTCGATCTGCGGCTTCCACTGCATGTCGAACCACTGGCCGCCGTTGGTGTTGACCAGCGTGCTCAGGAAGGCCATGTTGTCGCCCCAGCCCGGCTTGCCGCGCAGGCACATGCCGTAGACGCCGGCCTTGGGGTCGTTGGCCTTGTCGGCGAAGGCCTTGACCTCCGCCCAGGTCGGCTGGTCGGAGAACTTGATGCCGGCCTTGTCGGCCAGGTCCTTGCGGTACATGAGCATCGAGCTTTCGCCGTAGAAGGGCGCGGCGTAGAGCTTGCCGTCGGTCGACAGGCCGGCGCGGATGGCGGGCAGCAGGTCGTCCACGTCGTAGGCCGCGTCGGTGGCGATGGGCTTGAGCCAGCCCTTTTTCGACCAGATCGGCGCCTCGTACAGGCCGATGGTCATCACGTCGAACTGGCCGCCCTTGGTGGCGATGTCGGTGGTCACGCGCTGGCGCAGCGTGCCCTCCTCCAGCGTCACCCACTTGAGCTTGATGTCGGGGTTGGCCTTCTCGAAGAAGGGCGTGAGTTTCTGCATCTCGATCATGTGGCCGTTGTTGACGGTGGCGATGACCAGCTCGGTGGCGGCGTGCGCGAAGCCCGCGCCGGCGATCGCGAGCGCAACGCCCGCCTTGAGATAACAACGCTTCATGACTTGTCTCCTGTGGTTCTCGCGGCCGTCTGCCGCCGAAGCCGATTCTGTAGAGACGGCGCGTCGGTATCGGTACGCCAAAGGAGGCCATTGATACTTTTATGCATCGAATGGCTAGTGGATTCCCTATATCGAGCAAGACAGCATTGAATCGGCGCTGAGACAGTACAGGCCCTGGACGCAAAAAAGGCCGCTGTCGCGGCCTTTTCCGGTGGCGCTGGTATCGCCTCAGCGCAGGCGCTGCAGCAGCCCCGCGGTCGACGGGTCGAGCCCCGCCACGTCGCCCGAGGCCAGTCGCGGTTCGATGTCGCGCGCCAGCACCTTGCCCAGCTCCACGCCCCACTGGTCGAAACTGTTGATGCCCCACAGCGCGCCGCTGGTGAACACGCGGTGCTCGTACAGCGCGAGGAAGGCGCCCAGGGAGGCCGGCGTGAGCTGGTCCAGCACGAAGAAGGTGCTGGGCCGGTTGCCCGGGAAATTCTTGTGGCCGCCGGGGTCCACCTGCCCGACCATCAGCGCCTGCGCCTGCGCCAGCGCATTGGCCAGCAGCTTGGGATGGTGCCCTTCGAGCTCGTGCGTGGCCTCGCGCACCGCGACGAACTCCAGCGGGATCACGTCGGTGCCCTGGTGCAGCATCTGGAAGTAGGCGTGCTGGCCGTTGGTGCCCGGCTCGCCCCACAGCACCGGCGAGGTGCCGAAGGGCAGCGGCGCGCCGCTGGCGTCGACCTGCTTGCCGTTGCTTTCCATCTCGAGCTGCTGCAGGTAGGCCGGCAGGCGCTTGAGGGCGCTGTGGTAGGGCGCGATGCTGCGGCTGGTGAAGCCGTGGAAGTTGCGGTACCAGACGTCGAGCAGGCCCAGGCGCACCGGCAGGTTCTGCGCCAGCGGCGTGGTGCGGAAATGCTCGTCCATCGCGTGCGCGCCGGCCAGCATCTGGCGGAAGCCCTCGGCGCCGATCGCCAGCGCGATGGGCAGGCCGATGGCCGACCACAGCGAGTAGCGCCCGCCCACCCAGTCCCAGAAGCCGAAGGTCTTCTCGATGCCGAAGGCACGCGCGGCCTCGACGTTGGTGGTGAGCGCGGCGAAGTGCCGCGCCACGTCGACGCCGCCCGATTGCGTGAACCAGCGCTTGGCCGACTGCGCATTGGCCAGCGTCTCGGCGGTGGTGAAGGTCTTGGACGCCACGACGAACAGCGTGTGCTCGGGCGCCAGGCCCTTGAGCACGCCGGCCAGCTCATGGCCGTCGACGTTGGAGACGAAGTGGAAGCGCTTGCCCGGCGCGGTGAAGGCATCGAGCGCCAGCACCGCCATCTGCGGGCCCAGGTCGGAGCCGCCGATGCCGATGTTGACCACGTCGGTGATCGTGTGGTCGGCCCGCACCGCTTCGGCGTACGCCAGCATCGCATCGAGCGTGGCGTGCACCTCGGCCAGTTCGGCCTTGCGCGTGGTCACGGCATCGGCCGGTGCGCGCAGCAAAAAGTGCATCACGGCCCGGTCCTCGGTGCCGTTGATGGGTTCGCCGGCAAACATCGCGTCGCGGTGCGCCTCGAGGCCGGACTCGCGCGCCAGCGCCAGCAGCAGCTCTTCGGTGCGCGCGTCGATGCGGTTCTTCGACAGGTCGGCGAAGACGTGCGGTGCCGATTCGCTCAGCGCCTCGAAGCGCGCCGTGCCTTCGGTGGCGAAGGCCTCGCGCACGTCGAAGTCACGGCCGGTCTCGGCGTAGTGCGCCTGCAGCTGCTTCCAGGCCGCGGTGCGGTCGCAGCGCGTGCCCGTGCGGGCGCTCATTGCGCCTCCATCAGCTTCTCGAGCTTGACCGCGTCGACGGCGAAGGCGCGGATGCCCTCGGCCAGCTTCTCGGTCGCCATCGCGTCCTCGTTGAGCGCGAAGCGGAAGGCCGGCTCGTCGAGCACCACGCGCGGAATCTCGCGCGCCTTGGCGGCTTCGGCGTCCAGCGCATGGGCCAGCGGCGCGTCGCTGGCGGCCAGTTCGGCCAGCAGGTCGGGGCTGATGGTCAGCAGGTCGCAGCCCGCGAGCGCGGCGATCTGGCCGACGTTGCGGAAGCTCGCGCCCATGACCTCGGTCGCGATGCCGTGGTGCTTGTAGTAGTCGAAGATCTGGCGCACCGACTGCACGCCGGGATCTTTGGCGCCGGCGCTGGCCGCCTCGTTCCAGGTGCTGCCGGCGGACTTCTTGTGCCAGTCGTAGATCCGGCCGACGAAGGGCGAGATCAGCTTCACGCCGGCCGCGCCGCAGGCCACGGCCTGGGCGAAGGAGAACAGCAGCGTGAGGTTGGTGTGGATGCCCTTCTGCTCGAGCTGCTTGGCGGCCTCGATGCCTTCCCAGGTCGCGGCGATCTTGATCAGCAGCCGCTTCTCGGGGTCGATGCCCTCGGCGCGGTACAGCGCCACGATGCGGTCGGCGCGGGCCAGCGTGGCGGCGGTGTCGAAGCTCAGGCGGGCGTCGACCTCGGTCGACACGCGGCCGGGCACCAGCGACAGGATCTCGGTGCCGAAGCGCACCAGCAGCCGGTCGATCACCTCGTCCACCGGGCGGCCCTTGTGGGCGCGCACCGCTTCGTCGAGCAGCGGCCGGTAGTCGGGCTTCTGCACGGCCTTGAGGATCAGCGACGGGTTGGTCGTCGCGTCCTGCGGCTTGAACTGGGCGAGCTGATGAAAGTCACCGGTGTCGGCAACCACGGTGGTCCATTGGCGGAGGGCATCGAGTTGGTTCATGCGGCCATTATCCCGCCGCAAAACTACAGACCGTGTGGTCCATGGCTGACGAAAGGCCGGTGAGTGGGCGCTTAGGGTCGAAGGCTGCTTTTATGGAGAGTCCCATGCCGCTTCGCCCTCCCCGCACACCCGCGGTGCCCGCCGCCTTCGACGACCGCCGCTTCAGCGCCTCGGTCGGTACCCTGGCCACCGCCTTCCTCGTGGGTGGCGCATTGGCGCTGGCGAGTTTCGGCGTGGCGCGCGCGGCCCGGGCCCATGCCCGGGTGCCGGCCGGGCCCGCCGACGGCGCGCCGCTGATGCGCGCGCCGCTGCAGGCCGTGGCGCCGATCGACCTCAAGCGCTATGCCGGCCTCTGGCACGAGCAGGCCCGGCTGCCCAACCGCTTCCAGAAGGACTGCGCGGGCCCGGTCACGGCCGAATACACGCCCCTGTCCGATGGCACGGTGGAAGTGCGCAACCGCTGCATCCGCGCCGACGGCAATTTCGACGAAGCCGTGGGCAGCGCCCGCGTGGTGCCGGTGGCGGGCCAGCCCGGCGCCGGCCGGCTCGAGGTGCGCTTCGCGCCGGCCTGGCTCAGCTGGCTGCCGGTGGTCTGGGGCGACTACTGGATCCTCAAGCTCGACCGCGACTACCGCGTCGCGCTGGTCGGCACGCCCGACCGCGACTACCTCTGGGTGCTGTCGCGCGATCCGGTGCTGGACGAGGCCTCGCTGCAGGTCGAACTCGACTACGCGCGCAGCCTGGGTTTCGACGTCGACAAGGTGGTGCGCACGGGCGCACCGCTGAACTAGGCGGAAGCGAGCGAGGGCACGAAGCGCGCCACCTGCGCCGCCAGCGCCTTGGGCGCGGTGCAGTGGATGGCGTGCCAGCCCAGAGCCCGTGCGGCCTCGACGTTGGCCGCGGTGTCGTCGATGAACAGCGTCTTCGCCGGGTCGAAGCCATGGCGCCAGGCCAGCATCTGGTAGATGTCGCTGTGGGGCTTGATGAGCTTCACGTCACCCGAGAAGATGCCGCCGTCGAACCACTCGAAGAAAGGCAGCCGGCGCTGCAGCGCGCGGGCATAGGGCACGGGCATGTTCGACAGGTAGTAGAGCCGCACCTCGGCACCCGCCTCGCGCTGTGCGCGCAGGTCGGCCAGCAGCGCCACGCTTTCGGCGATCGGCTCCAGCCGCTCGCCCAGCGGCGCGACCATCGCATGCACCCGATCGGCCGGCAGCGCCAGCCGCGCCGAGGTGCGCGCGACCACCTCGTCGACGCTGCGGATGCCGCAATCGAAGTCGAGCCAGTCGGCGTGGTGGAAGAAGGCCTTGGCCAGCGCGCGGCCGGCTTCGGCGGTGGCGGCGCGCTCGGGAAAATGCGCCTGCAGCAGGCGGCCGGGCTCCCAGCCGACGAGCACGGCGCCCAGATCGAATACGACGTTCATGGCGCCATTGTTCCACGGCACCCTGACAGCGCTCTGTCAGCGCCCCTCAGCCGCCCGGCACCACCGACACGCCGTGCCGCCCCAGGCCCAGCACGGTCTGCGCCCCCGCCGCGAGCGGCCGGGTCAGGTCGGACGACACCGCGAACACCGGCCCGATGGGCGTGTCGAAGCCGTATTCGTAGAAGCTGCCGAGGTAGGCCGCCTTGGTGCAGGTGGCGGGCAGGCCCTCGGCCGTGCCGATCTGCCAGGCTTCGGGCCGCACCGCCACCTTGACCGCGCCGGCCGCCACCGCATGCGGCGGCGTGAGCAGCAGCGGCCCCAGCGCCACCTGCCCGTCGGGCTGCGCGGTGGCCGGGAACACGCTGGCCTCGCCCATGAAACCGGCGACGAACTCGCTCTCGGGCCGCGAATAGAGCTGCTGCGGCGTGCCGCGCTGCGCGATCACGCCGTGGTCCATCACGATGATCTGGTCGCTCACGGCCAGCGCCTCGCTCTGGTCGTGCGTGACGTAGGCCACCGTGAGCTTGAGGCGCTGCTGCAGCATGCGGATCTCTTCGCGCATCTCGCGGCGCAGGCGCGCGTCCAGGTTGGACAAGGGCTCGTCGAACAGCAGCACCGCCGGCTCGAGCACCAGCGCGCGCGCCAGCGCCACGCGCTGCTGCTGGCCGCCCGAGAGTTCGCTGGGCAACCGGTGGTCGAAGCCGACCAGGCCCACGCCCTTGAGCGCCTCGCGCGCGCGGCGCCCGACCTCGTCCTTGGCCACGCCGCTCATGCGCAGACCGTAGCCCACGTTCTGGATCACGTCCATGTGCGGGAACAGCGCGTAGCTCTGGAACATCATGCTCACGTTGCGCTCGGCCGGGCCCAGCGTGGTCACGTCGCGCCCGCCCATCACGATCGCGCCCGAGGTCGGCGACTCGAGGCCCGCGATCATGCGCAGCGTGGTGGTCTTGCCGCAGCCCGAGGGGCCGAGGATGGTGGTGAGCGTGCCCACCGGCACCTCGAAGCTGATGCCCTTGACGGCCAGCGGGGCCGAGGCGTCGCTGCCGTAGCGCTTGGTGACGTTGCGAAACTCAATACCGTTGCTCATAGATCAAACTTCCAGATTGCCGGACGCAGAAGACGCGAAGCTTTCGCAAAAGTCGCAAAAAAGACAAAGAGAACCTGGAGGGTTTCTTTTGCGTTTTCTGCGCAACCTTTGCGTCTTCTGCGTCCGGAGGTCCGTATTCAATGCCCAACGACGACCGGCGCCGCGCCGGCCTTGCGCCGCCCCAGCTTGCGTTCGCCGACCACCAGCTGGATCAGCGCGATGGCCGCCGACATCAGCACGATCAGCACGGTGCAATAGGCCAGCGCCACGCCGTAGTCGCCGTTGCCGACGCGGCCGATGATGTAGGTGGTGGCCAGTTCGTTCTCGGCCGTGACCAGGAAGATCACCGCGCTGACCGTGGTCATGGCGCGCACGAAGCTATAGACCAGCGCGGCCACCAGCGCCGGCTTGAGCAGCGGCAGCACCACCTTGAACAGCGTCTGCGCGGTGGAGACGCGCAGCATCAGCGAGGCCTCGTCGAGCGAACGGTCGAGCTGCTTGAAGGCCGCGGTGCCGGCGCGCACGCCCACCGGCAGGTTGCGGAACATGAAGCACAGCACGATGATCAGCCCGGTGCCCGTGAGCTCGAAGGGCGGCACGTTGAAAGCCAGGATGTAGCTCACGCCCAGCACCGTGCCCGGAATCGCGAAGGCCAGCAGCGCGGCGAACTCGAAGGCGCCCTGCCCCTTGAACTCGTTGCGCGCCAGCAGCCAGGCGATCAGCAGGCCCAGGCCGGCGGTGATCGGCGCGGAGATGCCCGCCAGCTTGAGCGTGGTGATCAGCGAGTTCCACGCGGTGCCGGCCCACACCAGCCCGAACTGGCCCCACTCGAGCGCGAAGGCGGTCTTGAAGTGATTGAGCGTCAGCGTGTAGTCGCGGCCCCAGGTCTGGACGAAGCCGCCGGCGAAGGCGAACAGGTAGACCACCACGGTGAACACGATCCAGGGGAAGGCGATCGAATAGATGGTGCGGCGCACGCCGTCGGGCAGCGGCATCGCGATGCCCGCGTCGCCCTTGCCGCTGACGGTGGTGTAGTTCTGCTTGCCCAGCAGGCCGCGCTGCAAGGCGAACACGCCCAGCGCGAACAGCATCAGCACCCAGGCCAGCGAGGCCGCGCGGCCCTGGTCGTACTGCGCGCCGACGATGGCGAAGAAGATGTCGGTCGACAGCACCGAGAACTGGCCGCCCACCACCACCGGGTTGCCGAAGTCGGCGATGCTCTCGATGAAGCCCACCAGGAAGGCGTTGGCCAGGCCCGGCTTGAGCAGCGGCAGCGTGACCGTGAGGAAGGTGCGGCGGCGGTCGGCGCGCAGCATCTGCGCGGCCTCCTCCAGGCTGGGCGCGATGCCCTGCACCACGCCGCGCATGATCATGAAGGCGATCGGCGTGAAGGCGAACAACTGCGCCACCAGCACGCCCGGCATGCCGTAGAACCAGCGCGTGGGCTCGATGCCGAACCAGGCTTCGAGCAGCTGGTTGACCACGCCCGCGCGGCCGAACAGCAGGATCAGCCCGAGCCCGACCACGAAGGGCGGCGTGATGATCGGCAGCAGCGCCAGCACCCGCAGCGGTCCCTGCCAGCGCTTGCCGCCGCGCTCGGCCATGAGCGCCATCAGCGTGCCCAGGAAGGTGGTGCCGGCGGCCGTGAGCAGCGCCAGGAACAGCGTGTTCCAGGCCACGCCGCAGCGCGTGCCACCCGTGACGCAGCCCAGGCCCCAGATGCGCTCGGTGCCGACGCGCGCCACCAGCGCCGCGATCGACCAGCCGCCGTCCTCGTCGATGAAGGCGCCGGCCAGCGCCTTCGACACCGGGTAGGCGATGAACAGCGCCATGATCGTGCCGCAGCCGAGCACCGCGCCCGCCACGAACAGGTCGCCCTTGAAGAAGCCCAGCCGCGCCAGGCCGAAGGCGGCCAGCAGCAGCAGGGCCGCGAGCGCGACGAAGCCGCCCGCGCCGATGCCGAACTGGTTGACCGCGAGCTCGCCGAAGCTGCTGTTGAAGGCCGCGACGCTCCAGCCGCGCGCCCCGATCAGGAAGCCGCTGGCGGCCAGCCCGACGAAGCCGAGGCCACCGCCGGCCAGCAGCCAGCGCCCCTGGGCACGGCCCGGCGGCTGCAGCGCGCCGACCGCGCAGAGCGCCAGGCCGACGAGCCCGATGAAGAGCCAGCGGCGCCCTTGCGTGGCGGCCTGCAGCAGGCCGTTGGCGCCTTCGGCGCTGCCGAACACCTGGGGCAGCGCCTCGTACCAGCTGGTGTCCTGGATCGCATACCAGGGCAGGAACAGGTAGCCGACGAGGCCCGCGACCAGGCAGGCCCAGACAGCGGTCCGGGGGTGGCGTGCGGCCGACACCGGATCAGCGCGGCAGCGAGTTGACGTCCTTCTCCCAGCGCGCGATCAGGCGGCGCCGCTCGGCGCTGGCGCCGTACTTCGCGTAGTCGTAGTTGATCAGCTTGATCTTCTTGAAGTCCGGCACGTTGGGGTCGACCGCGGTCGCCTTGTTCGAGGGCAGCTGGTACTGCTTGGCGGCGGCGCCGAAGGTCTGGGCCTGGGGCGTGAGCGCCCATTCGTAGAACTTCTTGGCCTGCTCGAGGTTGCGCGCGCCCTTGATGATGCTCATCGAGCCGATCTCGGCGCCCGTGCCTTCCGAAGGCGTGACGGTCTCGACCGGGAAGCCCTGCATCTTCTCCTGCGGCGCGTCGTGCACGAAGCTGATCGACACCGCGGTCTCGCCGCGCGCCACCGCCTTGATCGGGCCGGTGCCCGAGCGCGTGTACTGGCCGACGTTCTTGTGCAGGCCCTTGAGGTATTCGAAGGCCTTGTCCTCGCCCATCATCTGCACCAGCGTGGCGATCATGGTGTAGGCGGTGCCGCTGGAGGCGGGGTTGGCGACCTGGATGTCACCCTTGTATTCGGGCTTGAGCAGGTCGGCCCAGCTGCGGGGCACGGCCAGCTTTTTCTTCTTCAGCAGTTCGGTGTTGTAGCCGAAGCCCAGCGGGCCCGAGTACACGCCCACCGTCTTGTAGCCCGACTGCTGCGCCTGCTGCTGCGCCCACGGGTAGAGCTGCGGCAGGCTGGGCGACTTGTAATCGAGCGTCAGGCCCATCTCGGCCGCCTGCAGGTGCGGGTCGCCGGTGCCGCCGAACCAGACATCGGTCTTGGGGTTGTCCTTCTCGGCGATCAGCTGGGCCAATGCCTCGCCCGAGCCCTTGAGGGCCAGGTTGATCTTCACGCCGGTGGTGCGTGCGTACACGGTCGCGATCATGTTGCACCAGTCGGCCTGCACCGAGCAGATGACGTTGACGGTACCTTGTGCCGATGCACCGGTCGCCATGCCCACCAGGGCCGCCGCGACCCAAAACTTCTTGTTCATGTTGGACTCTCGCCTTTGACAATGGAACGGCGGCCCACGGGCCGCCCCCTCGAGCGTAGCCCGCACGCCACGGTTGTCGAATCGGTACAAGTACCATTCGGATGGCAAGCTTCGTATTCGGCATTTCACCCACTTCACGGATTTTCCTTCCATGAGCTTCGACCTCGTTCTGTTCGGCGGCACTGGCGACCTCGCATGGCGCAAGCTGATGCCGGCCCTGTTCCAGGCCTTCCGGCACGGCAGCCTGCCCGAAGGCGGGCGCATCATCGGCGTGGCGCGCGACGACCTGTCGGACGACCAGTACCGCGAACTGATCCAGTCGCGCTTCGAGGCGGTCGAGGGCTCCAAGCGCCCCAATCCCGAAGAGTTCAAGAAGTTCGCCTCGATGCTGTACTTCCTGCGCATGGACCTGTCCAAGCCCGAGGACTACGCCAAGCTGGCCGACACGCTCGAGCGCCGCAACGCCGACACGGTGGTGATGTACGTTGCCACCGCGCCCGCGCTGTTCACCCAGGTGGTCGAGCAGATCGCGGCGGCCGGGCTCAACACCGCGCGCACCCGCGTGGTGCTCGAGAAGCCGCTGGGCCACGACCTGGCCTCGAACCGCGCGATCAACGAGGCGGTGGGCAAGGTGCTCAGCGAGAAGCAGGTCTTCCGCATCGACCACTACCTGGGCAAGCCCTCGGTGCAGAACCTGTTCGCGCTGCGCTTCGGCAACGCCCTGTTCGAACCCATCTGGCGCCGCGAGCACATCGCCAACATCCAGATCACCATCGCCGAGGACCTGGGCGTGGAGAAGCGCGGCGCCTTCTACGACCAGACCGGCGCGCTGCGCGACATGGTGCAGAACCATGCGCTGCAACTGGTCTGCGCGATCGCGATGGAGCCGCCCATCAACGCCCATGCCGACGCGCTGCGCGACGAGAAGCTCAAGGTGCTGCGCTCGCTCAAGCCCTGGACGCCCGAGACCCTGGGCCTGCACGCGATCCGCGGCCAGTACACGGCCGGCACCGCCTATGGCGAACGCGTGCCCGGCTACCTGCAGGAGGCCGGCATCGATCCGCAGAGCCGCACCGAAACCTTCGTCGCGCTGCGCGCCGAGATCGCCAACTGGCGCTGGGCCGGCGTGCCCTTCTACATCCGCACCGGCAAGCGCCTGGCCTCGCGCGATGCGCGCATCGAGATCAATTTCCGCTCCACGCCGCACGCCATCTTCCGCGCGCCGGCCGGTGCGCGCAACAAGCTGGTGATCAACCTGCAGCCCAAGGACGGCCTGGAGCTGCACCTGCTGTCGCAGGCCCAGGACAACCGCAAGCGCAGCAACAGCGGCGACGCCACGCAGCCGCTGGCGCCGGTGCAGCTCGACCTGGATTTCGACAAGCGCTTCGGCAGCGAGCGCGTGGGCGCCTACGAACGCCTGCTGCTCGACGTGATCGACGGCCGCCTCAACCTGTTCGTGCGCAGCGACGAGCAGGAGGAAGCCTGGCGCTGGGTCGAGCCGCTGATCGACAGCTGGGGTTCGGACGGCGGGCCGCGGCCCTATGCGGCCGGGACCTGGGGGCCGAGTGCGTCGAGCGCGATGATCGCCAGGGACGGCTTCGCCTGGAGCGAAGAGCAATAGCTCTCCCCCGAGGGCTTCGCGCGCTTCGTGTCGCTTCGCCTTCCCCCTTCCGGGGGCAACACCGGCGGCCCGGCAAAGCCGGTTCCGCGGTGTTTCTGGAACGGGGCGCCTCGGCGCTTAGATCCGCCCCTCTTCCACCGCGTGGCAGGCCACCTTCACCCCACGCAGCATCTGCAGCGGCGGCCGCTCGGCCTTGCAGCGCGCGTTGGCGTGCGGGCAGCGCGGGTGGAAGGTGCAGCCCGTGGGCGGGTTCAGCGGGTTCGGCACCTCGCCCTGCACCGGCGTGCGCGCGCGGCCGGTGTGCTTCATCTGCGGGATCGCGTCGAGCAGCATGCGGGTGTACGGGTGCTGCGGGCTGTCGAACAGCTTGTGCTTGTCCGCCACCTCGACCAGCCGGCCCAGGTACATCACGCCCACCTGGTCTGCCACGTGGCGCACCACCGCGAGGTTGTGCGAGATGAAGAGGTAGGTCAGGCCCTGCTGGCGCTGCAGGTCCTTCATGATGTTGAGCACCTGGGCTTGCACGCTCACGTCGAGCGCCGAGGTGGGCTCGTCGCAGACCAGGAACTCGGGCTGCGTGGCCAGTGCGCGCGCGATCGAGATGCGCTGGCGCTGGCCGCCCGAGAACTGGTGCGGGTACTTGGGCATGTCCAGCGGGCTCAGGCCCACCGACTGCAGCAGTTCGCCCACGCGCTGCTTGAGCGCCGGACCTTCCTTGAGGATGCCGTGCTCGCGCAGCGGCTCGCCGATGATGTCCTCGACGATCCAGCGCGGGTTCAGGCTCGCGTACGGGTCCTGGAAGATCATCTGGATGCGGCGGCGCAGCGTGCGGCCGGCCGGCGTCTTGAAGGCGGCGTGCGCGTCCTGGTTGTCGAACTGCATGCCGCCGCGCGTGGGGCCGTAGAGACCCACCATCAGCCGCGCGACCGTGCTCTTGCCGCAGCCCGATTCGCCCACCAGCGCCAGCGTCTTGCCGCGCTCGATCTCGAAGCTCACGCCGTCGACGGCGTTGAGCAGCTGCCGCGGCTTGCGCTCGATCATGCGGTTGAGCCAGGGCGAGGAGACGTCGAAGGTCTTGGCCAGGTCGCGCACCTCGACCAACGGCACACCGGCCTGCGAGGTATTCATCGTGTTCGTCGTCGTGCTCATGCCGCCGCTCCCTGCCCGTGCAGCGCGGTGTGCGGGTCGTGCGCATCGTGCAGCCAGCAGGCCGCGCGCGTGGCGCCGGCGTTGATCAAATCGGGCCGCTCCTGCGTGCAGCGCTCGAACACGCGCGGGCAGCGCGGGTTGTAGGCGCAGCCGCGCGGAATGGCATTGAGGCGGGGCATGGCGCCGTCGATCTGGTTGAGGTGTTCGCGGTCGACTTCGATGTCGGGGATCGAGGCCATCAGGCCCATCGTGTAGGGGTGCGCGGGCTGGTGAATCACCTCCTGCACCGGGCCGATCTCGGCGATCCGGCCGGCGTAGAGCACGGCCACGCGGTCGCAGGTCTCGGCGATCACGCCCATGTCGTGCGTGATCAGCATCACGGCGGCGCCGCGTTCCTTGCAGATGCGCTTGAGCAGCTGGATGATCTGCGCCTGGATCGACACGTCGAGCGCGGTGGTCGGCTCGTCGGCCACGATCAGCTTGGGCTCGGCCGCGAGCGCGAGCGCGATCACCACGCGCTGGCGCATGCCGCCCGAGAACTGGTGCGGGAAGTGGTCGATGCGCTGCTCGGCCGCCGGAATGCCGGTGTCCTGCAGCAGCGAGATGGCGCGCCGGCGCGCCTCGGCGCCGTTGACCGGCAGGTGCGCCTGGATGGTCTCGACCAGCTGGCGCCCCACGGTGTAGAGCGGGTTGAGCGAGGTCAGCGGGTCCTGGAAGATCGCGCCGATCTTGCGCCCGCGGATGTGGCGCATCTTCTCGTGCGAGAGCTGGTCGATGCGCTCGCCCTCGAGCCGGATCTCGCCACCGGCCACGCGGCCCGGCGGCTCGAGCAGGCCGATGATGGCCGCGCCGGTGAGCGACTTGCCGGCACCGGACTCGCCGACCACGCCGAGGATCTCGCCCGGGGCGATGTCGAAGGAGATGTTGTCCAGCGCGCGCAGCGTGCCGCGGCGGCCGGGGAATTCCACGACCAGGTTGCGGACTTCGAGCAGGGGGGCGGTCATCAGCGGAGCCTCGGGTTGAGCGCGTCGCGCAGCCAGTCGCCCAGCAGGTTCACGCTGAGTGCGATCAGCACCAGCATGAGGCCGGGGAACACGATCATCCACCACTCGCCGGAGAACAGGTACTGGTTGCCGCTGTTGATCAGCGAGCCCAGCGAGGGCGAGGTCGGCGGCACGCCGACGCCGAGGAAGGACAGCGTCGCCTCGGTGATGATGGCGGTCGCGACCTGGATGGTGGCCAGCACCATCACCGGGCCGGTCACGTTGGGCAGCACGTGGCGCACCATGATGCGCAGCGGCGCCACGCCGATCACGCGTGCGGCCTGCACGTATTCCTTGTTGCGCTCGACCATGGTCGAGCCGCGCACCGTGCGCGCGTAGTCGACCCACTTGGTCAGCGAGATCGAGAAGATCAGCACGCCGAAGGCCACCGTGGTGTCGGCCTGCGGGAACAGGGCCCGGCCGACGCCCGAGATCAGCAGCGCGACCAGGATCGGCGGGAAGGACAGCATCACGTCGCACAGGCGCATCAGCGCCGCGTCGACCCAGCCGCCGCGGAAGCCCGCGATCAGCCCGAGCATCGTGCCGACCGCGACCGAGAGCACCACCGACACCACGCCGACGATCAGCGAGATGCGCGCGCCGTAGATCACGGCCGAGAGGATGTCGCGGCCCTGGTCGTCGGTGCCGAGGAAGTACTTGCGGCTGCCCTCCGGATACCAGGCCGGCGGCAGGCGCGCGTCCATGAGTTCCAGCTTGGCCAGGTCGAAGGGGTTGTGCGGCGACACCCAGCCGGCGAAGACCGCACAGAAGATGCAGACGAACGCGACCAGCGCCGCCGCCATGGCGACGGGCGAGGTCCGGAAGCTGTAGCCGACGTCGCTGTCGTACCAGCGCGCGAGAGTATTTGTCATCGTGAGAGTAGTGAAGGCGCCGCTTCTTGCCTGCCCGATGGCAAGCGAAGCGAAGCCCGTTCGTGAAACACCGCGGAACCGGCTTTGCCGGGCCGCTGGTGTTGCCCCCTTGAGGGGGAGTCCGGCGACACGCAGTGCGCCGGAGCCGGGGGTGGGCCAGTTACTTGATGCTCATCCACTTGAAGGGCATGTAGTTGTCGGCCATCTGCGTCAGCGCGACCTTCTTGCTCACGCCCCAGGCCAGCGTCTGCTGGTGCAGCGGCAGGTGGCCGACGTCGGCGGTGTGCAGGTCGAAGGCCTCCTTGATCATCGCGTCGCGCTTGGCCTTGTCGGTCTCGGACTGGATCTTCTTGGTCAGCTCGTCCACCTTGGGGTTGCAGTAGGCACCCAGGTTGAACTGGCCGGCGCCGGTCTTGTCGTCGGGGCAGGCCATCAGCGCGGTCAGCGCGTTGTGCGAGTCGTAGGTGGTGGGCGTCCAGCCCAGCATGTAGAAGCTGGTGTCGCGGCGCAGCACCTTCGGGAAGTAGGTGCCCTTGGTCTCGGCCGCGAGGTTGATCTTCACACCGATCTTGGCCAGGTTGGCGGCCACGGCCTGGCAGATCTGGCCGTCGTTGACGTAGCGGTCGTTCGGGCAGTTCATCGTGACCTCGAAGCCGTTCGGGTAGCCGGCGTCGGCCAGCAGCTTCTTGGCGCCGTCGACGTCCAGCGGCAGGCGCTTGTCCTGGGCTTCGGTCCAGCCGTTGATGCCGGGGCCGACCATCAGCCCGGTCGGGCGCGAGGCGCCGCGCATCACGGTGCGCTGGATGCCGACGATGTCGATGGCCTGGTAGAAGGCCTGGCGCACGCGCTTGTCCTTGAACGGGTTCTTGCCCTTCACGTTGGAGTACTGCAGCTCGTCGCGCTTCTGGTCCATGCCCAGGAAGATGGTGCGCAGCTCGGGGCCGGCGATCACGCGGGCGTTGGGGCTGGCGTTGATGCGCGCGATGTCCTGCACCGGCACGGGTTCCATCACGTCGATCTCGCCCGAGACCAGGGCCGCGACGCGGGTGGCCGGGTTGGCGATGGGCGTGAAGATGACTTCCTGCGCGTTGCCTTCGATCTTGCCCCAGTAGGTGGGGTTGCGCACGAACACCGTGCGCACGTTGGGCTGGCGCTCGCGCACGCGGAAGGGGCCGGTGCCGTTGGCCTTGAACGAGGCGGTGTTCTCGATGCCCTTGCGGCGGTCGACCGGGGTGGTGGCCTTGTTCTCCTCGCACCACTTCTTGCTCAGGATCATGAGCTGGGTGATGACCTCCGGCAGGATCGGGAACGGACCGCGGGTCTCGATCTCGATCACGTGGTCGTTGATCTTGCGCACTTCCTTGATGTCGGTGGTGTTGGACTTCATGTCCGAACCTTCGCCGGCGGCGCGGGCGAAGCTGAACACCACGTCGTCCGCGGTGAAGGGCGTGCCGTCATGGAATTGCACGTTCTTGCGCAGCTCGAAGCGCCAGACGGTGTCCGAGGTCTGCTTCCAGCTGGTGGCCAGCAGCGGCGCGACGCTCAGGTCCTTGTTGCGGCCGACCAGGGTCTCGTACACGTTGGCGGTGGTGCTCAGCTGCAGCGATTCGTTGAGCGAATGCGGGTCGAGCGACAGCGCGTCGCCCTGGTTCGCCACGCGGATGGTCTGCGCGTTGGCGGCCGTACCGACGGCGCACAGCGCAGACAGGACGGCGGTGGCAAGCACGGTGGATTTGAGGTTCATGGAAGGACTCCTGACTGCGTTGAAAAAAATGGTTAGGCCTGCTGCGCGAGCGGCATGCCCTGTTCGACCAGGCCCGCGTGCAGGGCGGCACCCAGCGGCAGGATCTCGTCGTTGAAGTCGTAGCGGCTGTTGTGCAGCGAGGTGCTGCCGGCGCCGCTGCTGCCGCCCTGGCCGATGCGCAAATAGGCACCCGGCTTGACCTGCAGCATGAAGGAGAAATCCTCGGCGCCCATGCTGGGCTCCATGTCGCGCTCGACATGCTCGGCGCCCACCAGGCGCTCGGCCACGTCGGCGGCGAAGGCGGCCTCGCGCGCGGTGTTGATCGTGGCCGGATAGATGCGCTCGTAGTTCACGCTCGCGCTGGCACCGAAGCCCAGCGCCACGCCGCTGCAGAGTTCGCGCAGGCGGTGCTCGATCATGTCCTGCACCTCGGTGCTGAAGGTGCGCACCGTGCCGACCAGCGTGGCCTTGCCGGGGATCACGCTCATCGCGCCCAGGTCGCCGGCCTGCATCGCGCAGATGCTGACCACGGCACTGTCGATCGGGCGCACGTTGCGCGAGACCAGGCTCTGCGCCGAAGTGATGAGGTGCGCCGACACCAGCACCGGGTCGATCGTCTGGTAGGCATGGGCGCCATGGCCGCCGCGGCCGGTGACGTCGATGGTGATGCGGTCGGCCGCGGCCATCATCGCGCCCATGTTGAGGCCGATGGTGCCGGGTTTCATCGAGGGCCAGTTGTGCATGCCGTAGACCGACTGCACCGGGAAGCGCTCGAACAGGCCGTCCTCGATCATCACGCGCGCGCCCGCGAAGCCTTCCTCGCCGGGCTGGAAGATCAGCACCGCGGTGCCGTCGAAGTTGCGCGTCTGGGCCAGGTAGCGGGCCGCACCGACCAGCATGGTGGTGTGGCCGTCATGGCCGCAGCCGTGCATCAGGCCATGCTTGGCCGACTTCCAGGTGAAGTCGTTGTGCTCGGTCATGGGCAGCGCGTCCATGTCGGCGCGCAGGCCGATCATCGCGCCGCGCGTGTCGCTGCGCCCGCGGATCAGGGCCACGAAGCCGGTCTTGCCGATGTTCTCGTGGATCGCGTCGACGCCGCAGGCGCGCAGCGCTTCCTTCACGCGCGCGGCGGTGTAGACCTCCTCGAAGCCGAGCTCGGGGTGCGCATGCAGGTCGCGGCGCAGGGCCGTGAGTTCGGGGTGGAATTCCGCGATGTGCGCGAAGGCGCGGCCCGCAGGCCGCAGTCGTGCCGCCTGCATCTCAGTGCCCTCCCGCCTTGCCCACGCGCAGGCGCGGATCGACCGCGAAGTACAGCAGGTCGACGACCAGGTTGATGACCACGAAGATCAGCGCGATCAGGCACAGGTAGGCCGACATCACCGGGATGTCGGCGAAGGTCACGGCCTGGATGAACAGCAGGCCCATGCCCGGCCACTGGAACACGCTCTCGGTGATGATGGCGAAGGCGATCAGGCCGCCGAGCTGCAGCCCGGTGATGGTCATCACCGGCACCAGCGTGTTCTTCAGCGCATGGCCGAAGTGGATGGCGCGGTTGCTCAGGCCGCGTGCGCGCGCGAACTTGATGTAGTCGGTGCGCAGCACCTCCAGCATCTCGGCGCGCACCAGCCGCATGATCAGCGTGAGCTGGAAGATGGCCAGCGTGATCGACGGCAGGATCACGTGCATCCAGCCGTCGACGGTGAAGAGCCCGCTGCTCCACCAGCCGAGCTGCACCGTGTCGCCGCGACCGAAACTGGGGAACCAGCCCAGGTGCACCGCGAACACCAGGATCAGCAGGATGCCGATCAGGAAGGTCGGCAGCGAGACCCCGATCAGCGACAGCGTCATGAAGACCTGGCTCATGAAGGAGCCGCGGCGCAGCGCGGTGTAGACGCCCATCGGGATGCCGATGGCCAGCGCCATCACGCCCGCGACCAGCGCGAGTTCCAGCGTGGCCGGGAAGCGCTCGCCGATCAGCCGCGAGACCTTCGCGCCCTGGCGCAGGCTCAGGCCGAATTCGCCCTGCACCGCGTTCGAGAGGAAGTGCCAGAACTGGACGAAGAAGGGTTGGTCCAGACCCAGGTCCGAGCGCAGCTGCTGGATCTGTTCAGGCTTCGCATCCTGTCCCAAAAGGAACACGACCGGATCGCCGACATACTGGAACAACAAGAAGGAGATGAACGCCACCGCGACCATCACGATCGCAGCCTGAAACAGGCGACGCAGAACAAAAGCAAGCATTCAGGAGATGGCAGTCAAAAGGATGAATGCTACAGAGCAAGCACCGTGCCCGACCCCGGGTCAAGCGATGTTGACAAGCGCATGCAGATGCAGTGTGCGCGCACTGTTTTGGACTGAAAAAGCCCGATATCGCAAACGATGCGCATGAAAAAAGCCGCCCGGCTTGCGCCGGGCGGCTTTGGGTTCTTTCAACCAAGCTGGCCAAAGGCCAGCGAGGGATTAGAACGAGTGACGGATACCGAAGTCGTAGCCGTTCGAGCTCTTGTTCGCGGTGCCAGCGATGCCGGTCACAGCGTTGCCGCCCGGGTAGGTCGTGAAGTTCGCGCCGTTCTTGTTGGACACGTGAGCCAGCGTAGCGTACAGAGCCGTGCGCTTCGACAGGTTGTGCACGTAGCCCAGTGCGAACTTCTGAGCCTTCGGATCGTTTGCCACGCCGTCGACGTCGAGCTTGACGATCGAGTACGAAGCGCGGATCAGGCCAGCACCGATCGGAGCGGTAGCGCCGATCAGGAAGCCGTTGGCCTTCGCGTCGGTGTCAGCCAGACCAGCTTGTTGCACGTCGTTCTTGACTTGCGACAGTTCACCGAAGAGCTTGACGACGCCGAAGTCGTACGAAGCGCCCAGGTTCAGCGTGTTCACGTCAACCGACGTGGTAGCCGAGTTGAAGGTCTTGCTTTGAGCGTAAGCCAGAGCGACGTCCAGGGGGCCGTTGGCGTAGCCGAAGCGACCGCCGACATAACGACCGGCCTTCGAGTTGAAGCCCACGTCGTTGTGCACTTGCTCGTCCAGGCCGAGTTGCACTTGACCGTAGAAACCACCCAGGTTCGGCGGCAGGAAGTAGCCGATGGTGTTGCTGGCGCGGACGTAGTTGCCGTCGGTCAGAGCACCTGCGGGCAGGCCACCGATCAGGCCACCAGCGTTGTGGATGGTCGAGATCACGTTGGTGCCGGCGCCGTTGGTGCCGAACGGATCGAACACGGTGTCGTTCCAGAAGGTCGGGGTGTAGTCACGGCCGAGGCGGATTTCACCGAAACCACCCGACAGGCTCACGGTCGAACGACGCGTGAAGTTGAAGGCGCGCACTTGGCTGCCGTCGTCGTTCGACAGGGGAGCTTCGAGCCAGAAACCAGCAGCCAGGCCGCCACCGAGGTCTTCGGTGCCGCGGAAGCCCAGACGGCTGGAGTTGTAGCCGCCGTTACCCAGCACGGTCTGGCTTTGACCATCCTTGACCGAGTAGTGGCTGACCGAAGCGTCGACGATACCGAACAGGGTGACCGACGACTGGGCCGAGGCAACACCGGCAGCAGCCAGAACAGCCAGAGCAACTAGGGATTTTTTCATTGCAAGTTTCTCCAAGGTTAAACATAGGGCTCCGGTGCAGAGAGAACGCTGTGCTGAACACTTTGCGCTCCCACCGGACCCCGGGCCAACCTCCTTTTGGGAAGTTGTTGCTATTGCACCAGACCATCCGCGGCAGGGCAAAAGAATTCACCCGAAATGTCGACTGGGCCGCGCCTTTCGTTGCAAAGATGCGACAAAGCACCTCCCACCCCCAAATTCCCACCATGTGAAAAGCAATAGGACCCGGAGGCACGGGGCCGCCACCGCGTCAGAATGGCTGGATGCTTCGTTCCATCGACCCGTTCCTCGTGGCCGCCGATTCGGCCTTGCGCACCCTGTTCGCCAAACCGCACGCCACCCGCGCCACGCCCGCACCCGAGGCCGCTCCCTCGGAGCTGACGCCGGCCCAGCGCAAGGAGGCCGGCGCGCTGATGCGGGTGAACCATGTGGGCGAGGTCTGCGCCCAGGCGCTCTACACGGCGCAGGCGGCTTCCACCCGCGATCCGCTCCTGCGCGCGCACTTCATGGAGGCCGCACAGGAGGAAACCGATCACCTGGCCTGGACCCGCGAGCGCCTGGACGCGCTGGGGGACCGCCCTTCGTGGCTGAACCCGCTCTGGTATGCCGGCGCCTTCGGGCTGGGCCTGCTGGCCGGACGCGCCGGCGACCCGCTGAGCCTGGGCTTCGTGGCCGAAACCGAGCGGCAGGTCGAGGCGCACCTCGACAGCCACCTCGACCGCCTGCCCGCGGGCGACACTGAATCACGCGCCGTGGTGACGCAGATGAAGCTGGACGAGGCGCGCCACGCCGCCCAGGCCTGGGACGCGGGCGCCACCGACCTGCCGGCGCCGGCCAAGCTGCTGATGCGGGCCGCCTCCAAGGTCATGACCACGGTGGCGCACCGGATCTGACGCCACGGCTCCGCTCAGTGCTCGACGAGGTCGAAGCTGGTGGTGATCTCGGCGGTCTTGCCCAGCATGATGCTGGCCGAGCAGTAGGTGTCGTGGCTCAGCGCGATGGCGCGCTCGACGGCCGCGGCCGGGATGCCCTTGCCGGTCACGGTGAAGTGCATGTGGATCTTGGTGAACACCTTGGGATCGGTCTCGGCGCGCTCGCTCGTGAGCTTGACGCTGCAGCCTTCCACCGCATGCCGGCCGCGCTTGAGGATCAGCACCACGTCGTAGGCGGTGCAACCGCCGGTGCCGGCAAGCAAGGTTTCCATCGGTCGCGGCGCGAGGTTCTGGCCGCCGTTCTGCGGCTTGGCGGCATCGGGCGCGCCGTCCATCGTGAGGACGTGACCGCTGCCGGTCTCGGCGACGAAGCCCATGGCCGATCGCGTGCCCGCGTTGCCGGTCCAGCTGACTGTGCATTCCATGTCTAGAAACTCCAGGAAAAGTAGGCGCTACCGTCTAAAAATCACGGTCGCGGCCCGATTTGTGTGGGAAAAGCGTCACTGCCTTGTTGCATTGCAGCAAACAACCGATATACTTTATTTCATCGCACACGAAGCCGTGTGCACCGGTTGTCTCCTCCACCCTCTCAATTGGTGGATTTAGCCCCGAGTCGCAAGACTCGGGGCTTTTTTCTTGAGGGCCGCCCCACCCCCGACGCGCTTTCAGCGCTTCCCCCTCAAGGGGGCACCTGTCCCACCCCCGATTCGCTTTCAGCGCCGCCCCCTCGAGGGGCCGACACCGGCGGCCTGGCGAAGCCGGTTCCGCGGTGTCCCTGGAATGGCTTGCGCCGGTCTTGGGGGGCAGTGGAAAACTATGATCGGGGTTCCATGCCACAGAACACCCCCCCGCTGACCCCCGCCGACTACCTCAAGCGCATCCTGACCGCCCGCGTCTACGACGTCGCGGTGGAATCGGCCCTCGAACCCGCCCGCGCCCTGAGCGCGCGCATCGGCAACACCGTCCTGCTCAAGCGCGAAGACCAGCAGCCGGTGTTCAGCTTCAAGCTGCGCGGCGCCTACAACAAGATGGCCAAGCTCAGCGCCGCGCAGCTCGCCAACGGCGTGATCTGCGCGTCGGCCGGCAACCACGCCCAGGGCGTGGCGCTGAGCGCCCGCACCCTCGGCACCCGGGCGGTGGTCGTGATGCCGGTCACCACGCCCCAGCTCAAGATCGATGCGGTGCGCGCGTTGGGCGGCGAGGTGGCGCTGTTCGGCGACAGCTACTCCGACGCCTACGGCCACGCGCTGGAACTGCAGGCGGCCCAGGGCCTGACCTTCGTCCATCCCTTCGACGATCCGGACGTGATCGCCGGCCAGGGCACGATCGCGATGGAGATCCTGCGCCAGCACCAGGGGCCGCTCGACGCGGTCTTCGTCGCCATCGGCGGCGGCGGCCTGATCTCGGGCGTGGCCAACTACATCAAGGCCGTGCGCCCGGAGATCAAGGTGATCGGCGTGCAGATGAACGACTCCGACGCGATGATGCAGTCGGTCGCGGCGCACGAGCGGGTCACGCTGCCCGACGTGGGCCTGTTCTCCGACGGCACTGCGGTCAAGCTGGTGGGCGAGGAAACCTTCCGCATCGCGCGCGACCTGGTCGACGAGTTCATCACGGTCGACACCGACGCCGTCTGCGCCGGCATCAAGGACGTGTTCATCGACACCCGCAGCATCGTCGAGCCCGCCGGCGCGCTGGCCGTGGCCGCGATCAAGGAATACGTCGAACGCCATGGCAAGCGCGGCGAGACCTATGCCGCGATCCTGTGCGGCGCGAACATGAACTTCGACCGGCTGCGCTTCGTGGCCGAGCGCGCCGAGGTCGGCGAGGAGCGCGAGGCGCTGTTCGCCGTGACCATTCCCGAGGCGCGCGGCAGCTTCCGCCGCTTCTGCGAACTGGTCAGCGCGCTGCCGGGCGCGTCGCGCAACGTGACCGAATTCAACTACCGCATCAGCGACACGAAGGAGGCGCATGTGTTCGTCGGCCTGACGACCACCGTGCGCGGCGAATCGACCACCATCGCCGACACCTTCAAGGCCCACGGCTTCGGCGCTATCGACCTCACGCACGACGACCTGGCCAAGGAGCACATCCGCCACATGGTCGGCGGCCGCACCGGCCTGGCCCACGACGAGCGGTTGCTGCGCTTCGTGTTCCCGGAGCGGCCGGGCGCCCTGCTGAAGTTCCTGAACATGATGCGGCCCAACTGGAACATCAGCCTGTTCCACTACCGCAACCAGGGCGCGGACTACGGACGCATCCTGGTGGGACTGCAGGTGCCGGCCGGCGACCACGCGGCCTTCGACGAGTTCCTGAAGACGCTGGGCTACCCCTTCGTGGAAGAAACCGCGAACCCGGTCTACCGCCTGTTTCTGCAGGCCTGAGCCAAAGGTCTCAGCTGTTACCCGCTGTCACGGGTGTGGGCGCGGAGGGAATCGCCATGGGCCGCACCGGCAGCTGCAGCGTGATCGCCGTGGGCGAACCGACGCTGCCGCCCAGCGCCGCGCTGCGCACGCTCACCGATTGCAGCACATAGCCATCGACCAGCTGGCTGCCG
Source organism: Variovorax sp. J2P1-31 (assembly GCF_030317215.1). Lineage (NCBI taxonomy): Bacteria > Pseudomonadati > Pseudomonadota > Betaproteobacteria > Burkholderiales > Comamonadaceae > Variovorax > Variovorax sp. J2P1-31. The sequence continues at coordinate 434,572 of NZ_JASZYA010000002.1, read as the reverse complement.
ACGCGGAAGGGCCGCGGGGGCTTGCCGTCGACGGCGATCAGCGCGGCGCCCTGCCGGGCACTGTCGGCCACCACGCCCAGCAGGACGAAGCGGCTGGCCGCCTGGGGCGTCGCGACGGCGGCGGCCGCCTTGTCCGAGGGCGCGCCGAAGAGCTGGGCCACCGCCGCGGAATCGATCGTCGCGACCGGCACGCCGGCCACCGGGGGCGGGGCCAGCCCGTCGCTGGGCGACGCCAGCCGCAGTCCCCAGAACACCACACTGGCCGCGGCCAGCGCCCACACCCCGAGGGTGGTGGTGGCGGCGGGCCAGCGAGGAGATGCGTAGAGAAGCGACATGGGGCCGGATTATCATGCAGCGACGCACTCCCTTCATGCCAACGACCGATACTTTTCCCATGTCTTCCTACCGCAGCCCTACCGCACGCGCCCTGCAGCGCGGCTTCACGCTGATCGAACTGATGGTGGTGCTGGTCATCATCGGCGTGCTGGCCGCGCTGATCGTGCCCAACGTGATCGGCCGCGCCGACGACGCGCGCGCCACCGCCGCCAAGACCGATGTCAACAACATCATGCAGGCGCTCAAGCTCTACCGCCTGGACAACCAGCGCTACCCGACGGCCGAGCAAGGCCTGCAGGCGCTGGTGACGCGCCCCACCACTGGCCCCGCCGCCCCGAACTGGAAGCCCTACGTCGAGAAGCTGCCCAACGACCCCTGGGGCCGCCCCTACCAGTACCTGAACCCGGGCATCAAGGGTGAGATCGACGTGCTCTCGCTGGGCGCCGACGGTCAGCCCGGCGGGGAGGGCAACAATGCCGACATCGGCAGCTGGCAGTAAGCGCGCCTCGCCACCCAAGGTCCGGGCACCCGTTCGATCCGACGGGTTCACGCTGCTCGAGTTGCTGGTGGTGATCGCCATCATCGCCATCGCCACCGCCGGCGTCGGCCTGGCCCTGCGCGACTCCGGGCAGGCCTCGCTCGAGCGCGAGGGCGACCGGCTCGCCGCGCTGCTCGAATCGGCGCGCGCCCAGTCGCGGGCCAGCGGCGCCACGGTGCGCTGGCGGCCCACGCCGCAGGGCCCGGGCGCCTTCGCCTTCGACGGCCTGCCACCGGACGCGCTCCCCACCACCTGGATGTCCGAAGGCATCAGCGCGCAAGCGGTCACTGCCGATGGCCAGCCGGTCGTGGGCCTGCAGCTGGGGCCCGAACCCATCGTTCCCGCGCAGCAGGTGCTGATCACCAGCAGCACCCCGCCGGGCCGCACGCTGCGCATCGCCACCGACGGCCTGCGGCCCTTCGCGGTGGTCTCGCCATGACCCGCCGCCACGTCGCGGCGGCCGGCTTCACGCTGATCGAGGTGCTGGTCGCGCTGGCCATCGTGGCCATCGCGCTGGCCGCCGGCACGCAGGCGGTCTCGGCGCTGACCCGCAATGCCCAGCGCCAGAGCGACGTGATGCTGGCCCAGCTGTGCGCCGAGAACGAACTGGTCAAGGCCCGCCTGTCGCGACAGATGCCGGCCGTCGGCAGTGCCACGCTGGTATGCAGCCAGGCGGGCGTGGACTTCGGCGTCACGGTGTCGACCATCCAGACCCTCAACCCCAACTTCCGCCGCGTCGACGTGCAGGTGCGCGACGCGTCCGACGCCTCCGTGCTGCAGGTCTCGACCGTGATCAGCCGCTACTGACATGCGCACCCGAACAAGCGCCGGCGGGTTCACGCTGATCGAGCTGATGGTCGCGATCGCGGCCATGGCCCTGCTCGCCATGATGAGCTGGCGCGGCATCGACGGCATGACGCGCGCCCAGGCACAGACCCAGGCCCGCGGCGATGCGGTGCTCACGCTGCAGACCACGCTGTCGCAATGGTCGACCGACCTCGACGCCACGGTGGCCCTCACGCAGTTGCGCCCGCTCGACTGGAACGGCAGCGTGCTGCGGCTCACGCGCCGCAGCGCGGACAACAGCCAGCCCGCGCTCTACGTGGTGGCCTGGGCGATGCATGCCGACGCGGCCGGCGCCACGCAGTGGCAACGCTGGCAGTCTCCCCCCATCGTCACCCGCGCCGAGTGGCAGCAGGCCTGGGACCGTGCCGGCGCCTGGGGCCAGGAGGGTGTGGTTGCCGGCGGCAGCGCGCTGTCGCTGGTGCCGCTGGCGAGCTGGCAGCTCGCCTATTTCCAGGGCGGCGTCTGGACCCAGGCGGTCAGCACCGACACCACCACGATCCCCGAGGGCATCCGCCTGGTGCTGCAGCTCCCGCCCGGTGCCGCCCTGACCGGCACGCTGACCCGCGACTGGGTGCGGCCGACCGCCGCCACCCCGAAGACATCATGAGCACGCACCGCCCCGCCCTTGCCGGCCGGCAGGCCGGCGCCGCCCTGCTGGCCGCGATGCTCACGGTCACGCTGGTGGCGACCTTCGCCGCCGCGGCGCTGTGGCAGCAATGGCGCGCGACCGAGGTCGAATCGGCCGAGCGCGCGCGGGTCCAGGCTTCCTGGGTGCTGATCGGCGCCCTCGACTGGTCGCGCCTGATCCTGCGCGAGGACGGCCGCATCCTCGACAACGACAATCTCACCGAGCCCTGGGCGGTGCCGCTCGAGGAAGCGCGCCTGTCGAGCTTCCTGGCGGCCGACAAGAACGTGTCGAGCGACGCGCTGGAGGGCCTGCCCGATGCCTTCCTGTCGGGCCGCATCGTCGATGCGCAGTCCAAGCTCAACGTGATGAACCTGGTCAAAGACGGCAAGCCGGTGCCCGCGGCGGTCGCGGCCTTCGTCAAGCTCTTTGCGCTGCTGAGCCTGCCGCCGCAGGAGGTGGCGACCATGACCAATGCCCTGCAACGCGCCAACCCGCCACCGGCCGCGCCCTCCCCGAACGGCGGCACGCCGGTCAGCGCACCGACGGACGACACCGACAAGCCGCTGATTCCGCAGCAGGTCTCGCAGCTGGTCTGGCTCGGCGTCTCGCCGGCCACGGTGGCGGTGATCGAACCGTACGTCACGGTGCTCCCGGTGGTCACACCGCTGAACATCAACACCGCCAGCGCCGAGGCCCTGTATGCCAGCATTCCCGAGCTCGACCTCGCCGGCGCCCAGCGCCTGGTGACCCAGCGGGCACGCAGCTATTTCCGCAAACTGGATGACGCCAAGCCCTACATGGGCTCGGCGCAGTTCCCCGACGGGCAGCATGAGGTGAAAACCAGCTACTTCGAAGTGCACGGCCGGCTGCGCCTCGATCGCCATTGGGTGGACGAGCATTCCCTGGTGAAGCGCAACGGCATGGACATCAGCATCGTCTGGCGCGAACGGGGTGCCGGTGTGACCTTGCCCACGGACAAGGTGACACGTTAAACGTGCTGACACAAAGATCAATTAAAAGTGCCGCGAGCACGCACCGGCACTGAATCGATCGCTATGAAGTCCATAGCGAACGCGGTCAGCCCTCTCCTACAATAGCCCCCTTTTCGACCGCCATGCCCCTGCTCATCGTCACCCTTCCCCCTCCACCCGCGCCCACCGGTGGCGAGTACGGCTGGGCGATGTGGTCTGCCGATGGCCGCAAGGCACGCGGCGAAGGCAATGCCCTGCCCGCCCTGCTGCCCACCAGCGACGAGCTCGTGCTGGCCCTGCCCGCGGCCGCGCTGTCCTGGCACCAGGTGACGCTGCCGCAGGGCAGCCTGAGCAGCAGTTCGCGCCTGCGCGCCGTGCTCAACGGCCTGCTCGAAGACCGGCTGCTCGAGGAGCCCGAGAACCTGCACTTCGCGCTCGAGCCCTCCGCGGCCACGGGCAAGCCGGTCTGGGTCGCCGCCTGCCACAAGGCCTGGCTGCGCGGCGCGGTCCAGGCGCTCGAAGGCGCGGGCCACCGCGTCAACCGCATCGTCCCCGAATTCGCGCCGCAACCCGCGGGCGCGCCGCCGCGGCTGTTCGCCACCGGCCAGGCCGAGAACCCCTCGCTCACGCTGTGCGACAGCCAGGGCGTGCTGTCGCTGCCGCTCGCGCCCGCCGGCGTCAGCGCGCTGGGCAGCCTGCCCGAAGACACGATCGCATCGGCCGAGCCGGCGGTGGCCGAACTGGCGGACGAGCTGCTCGCGCACCGGCTGCCGATCACCAAGCCGGCCGAGCGCTGGCTGGAGGCCGCGCAGTCGGGCTGGGACCTGGCGCAGTTCGATCTCGCCTCCACCGGCCGCGCGCGCGCCGGCAAGAAGCTCGGCGCGATCGTGCAGGCACTGTGGCGCGGTCCGCAGTGGCGTGCCGCGCGCTGGGGCGTGCTGCTGCTGCTGGCCGCGCAACTCATCGGCGTGAACGCCTGGGCCTGGAAGGAGCGCCGCGCGCTCGACGCCAAGCGCGGCACGGTCCGCAGCATCCTGGCCCAGACCTTTCCCTCGGTGCCGATCTACGAACCCCAGCTGCAGATGACCCGCGAGGTCGCGGCGCTGCAGCAGGCCACCGGCGGCGTGTCGCCGGCCGACCTCGAGCCCATGCTCGGCGCGCTGGCCAGCAGCCTGCCGCCCGGCCGCGTGCCCACCGCGGTCGACTACAGCGGCGGCCAGCTGCGCCTGCGCGGCCTGGCCCTGGGCATGGCCGAGACCAGCACCCTGTCGGCCACGCTGGCATCGCGCGGCTACAGCGCCCGCAGCGAAGGCGACCTGCTGCTGGTGCAGGCGGAGACCCAACGATGAGCCCGTGGATCGACAAGCTTCAAGCCCGCTGGGACGCCTGGTGGCCGTCGCTCGCACTGCGCGAACAGCGCCTGGTGCAGGGCATGGTCGCGCTGCTGCTGCTGGCGCTGCTCTGGTGGGTCGGGCTGGCGCCGGCGCTGCGCACCCTGGCCACCGCCCCGGCCGCCCATGCCGAACTCGACGCCCAGCTGCAGCGCATGAGCGCGCTGCAGATCCAGGCCAGGGCCCTGCAATCGCAACCTCGCGCGAGCCGCGACGAAGCCCTGCGCGCCATCGAGTCCTCGGTGCAGCAAAGCCTGGGCGGCAATGCGCAGATGCAGGTCGCCGGCGCCGGCGAAGGCGTGCTGGTCACGCTGCGCGGCACCTCGGCCGACGGCCTGGCGCAATGGCTGGCCCAGGCGCGCGGCAACGCCCGCGCGGTGCCGCGCGAAGTGCACCTGACGCGTTCGCAGGCGGGTGCCGCGCCGGCGCCGCGCGGCGCCACGGCCGCCCCCGCCCCGGCCGATGCGCTGGTGCGCTGGGACGGCACGCTGGTCATGAACCTGCCCGCGAAGTGAGACCGCCCCGCATGGCAACCCGCTCCTCTTCCCACGCACCGAGCCCCAGCGCCGGCTGGCGCTGGGCGCTCGTCGGGGCCTTGCTGGGCGGGCTCGCGACGCTGGCGCTCTATGCGCCGGCACGCTGGCTGGCCGCCGGCCTGGCCCAGGCCAGCGGCAACCAGCTGCAGCTCATCAATGCGCGCGGCACGGTCTGGAACGGCAACGCCGGCGTGGTGTTCTCCAGCGGCGGGCGCGGCGCCGAGTCGATCTCGCTGCCCGGCACGCTGAGCTGGACGCTGCGGCCGGGCTGGGGCGCGGTCAACGCGGCCTTTACGCTGCCCTGCTGCGCGCCGCAACCGCTGCGCCTGCAGGTGCGGCCCCGCGCCGACGGCGCGCTGCTCGCCTGGGGTGACGGCCGCTCGACCTGGCCGGCCGCGATGCTGAGCGGCTTCGGCGCGCCCTGGAACACGCTCAAGCCCCAAGGCATGCTCGAACTGTCGACGCAGGCCTTCGCCATGGAACTCAAGGGCCGCACGCTCGGCCTCTCCGGCCGGGCCACGCTCGACGCCACCGACATCTCGTCGAGTCTTTCCACGCTGCGCCCCATGGGCAGCTACCGCGTCACCATCGAGGGCGGCCCCGCGCCGAGCCTGCTGCTGACCACCCGTGAAGGCAGCCTGGTGCTCAGCGGCAGCGGCCGCTGGAACGGCACCGCGATGCGTTTCGACGGCGAGGCCAGTGCGGCCCCGGGCCGCGAAGACGCGCTTTCGAACTTGTTGAACATCATCGGGCGGCGCCAGGGCACGCGCTCGCTCATCACACTGGGTTGACCATGAAGCATCTGTCTTCTCACGGCATGCGCCTCGGCCTTGTCGCACTCGCGGCACAGGTCCTGATGACCGCCTGCCTTCCCTCGGCCTTCGCGCAGGACGCCGCGCCGCGCCGCGGCGAGCCGATCACGCTGAACTTCAGCAGCGCCGAGATCGAATCGGTGGCGCGCACCATGGCCGTGATCACCGGCCGCGACGTGGTGGTCGATCCACGCGTCAAGGGCACGATCAGCCTGCAGACCGACCGCGCGATCCCGCCCGCGGCCGCCTTCAACCAGTTCGCCGCCGCGCTGCGGCTGCAGGGCTTCGCGATCGTCGAGGCCGACGGGCTCTACAAGATCGTGCCCGAGGCCGACGCCAAGCTGCAGGGCAGCACCGTGGTCAGCTCCACCGGCGCCGCGGCCCGCATGAGCGGCAACCAGATCGTCACGCAGGTCTTCAAGCTCAACTACGAGGCGGCCAACAACCTGCTGCCGGTGCTGCGCCCGCTGATCGCGCCGAACAACACCATCAACGTGAACCCCGGCAACAACTCGCTGGTGATCACCGACTACGCCGAGAACATGCAGCGCCTGGCGCGCATCGTGGCCTCGCTCGACGTGCCCAACGCGTCGGACATCGAGGTGATCCCGCTGCGCCACTCGGTGGCCACCGACATGGTGCCGCTGATCACGCGGCTGATCGAAGGCGGCAGCGCCACCGGCCCGGCGGGCGCCGCGCCCGGCACCGTCGACGCCACCTTCCGCACCACGCTGGTGGCCGACCCGCGCAGCAACGCGCTGATCCTGCGCGCCGCCAACCCGGCCCGGGTCCAGCTGGTGCGCACGCTGGTCGACAAGCTCGACCGCCCGGCCTTCGACAACGGCAACGGCGCGGCCGGCAACATCTACGTGGTGTACCTCAAGAACGCCGACGCGGTGCGGCTGGCCACCACGCTGCGCGCCGCCATGTCGACCGATGCGCGCGGCACCGGCGGCAACTCGGGCGCGGCCGGCACGCTGGGCAGCGCCACCAATCCGCAGACCGCGGGCCAGACCGGCACCAGCAGCCAGAGCGGCAGCACCACCAGCGCCGCGGCCACCACGCCGCTCAACAACGCCAACCAGCCCTCGACCGGCGGCCAGATCCAGGCCGACCCCTCGACCAACTCGCTGATCATCTCGGCGCCCGAGCCGCAGTACCGCCAGCTGCGCGCGGTGATCGACAAGCTCGACAGCCGCCGCGCGCAGGTGATGGTCGAAAGCCTGATCGTCGAGGTCAACGCCGACAAGGCCGCCGAGTTCGGCGTGCAGTGGCAGACCGCCATCGGCTCCACCGGCGCGGTCGGCACCAACTCCAGCCTCGGCGGCCAGAACATCTTCAACCTGTCGGCGGCCACGGCGGCCGGCGGCGTGCCCTCGCAGCCCTCGAGCGGCTTCAACATCGGCCTGGGCACCAAGATCAACGGCGTGAACGCGCTGGGCCTGGTGGCGCGCTTCCTGCAGAGCAACGGCGAAGGCAACGTGCTGTCGACGCCCAACCTGCTGACTCTGGACAACGAGGAAGCCAAGATCGTGATCGGCCAGAACGTGCCCTTCGTGACCGGCCAGTACACCAACACCGGCAGCAGCAGCACCAACGTCAGCCCGTTCCAGACCGTCGAGCGCAAGGACGTCGGCCTGACGCTGCGCGTGCGGCCGCAGATCAGCGAGAACGGCACGGTCAAGATGACCATCTTCCAGGAAGTGTCGAGCGTGGTCGCGGGCACCGCCAACAACACCAACGGGCCGACCACCTCCAAGCGTTCAATCGAATCGAGCGTGCTGGTCGACGACGGCAGCATCATCGTCATCGGCGGCCTGCTGACCGACGAATACGCGCGCGCCGACGAGAAGGTGCCCGGCCTGGGCGACATCCCGGTGCTCGGCAACCTGTTCAAGAGCGAGACGCGCAGCCGCAAGAAGACCAACCTGATGGTGTTCCTGCGCCCGATGGTGCTGCGCGACAGCATCAGCGGCGAAGCGCTCGCGACCGAGCGCTACGACATGCTGCGCACCCTGCAGCAGAACCTGCAGCCGGCCACCGACAACGTGATGCTGCGCGGCGTGACCGAGGCGCCGGTGCTGCCCCAGCTGCCCCAGTTGCTGCTGCAGCCGACGCCCGAGTCGAACGACAGCAGCCGCCGCATCGAGGGCACGCGCCTGATCCCGCCGCCGATGATCGACAACAGGGTCGCGCCCAAGGACACGCCGCTCAAGGGCACGCTGCCCCCGACCGCCGACCCCGCGACCACGCGCGAACTTCCCTGAGCACCGACGGGCGATGCGTTACCCCCTCCCCTACGCCTTCGCGCGTGCCCAGCAGCTGCTTCTGGAAGAGGCCGACGACGGCAGCCTGACGCTCTGGATGCCGCGCGACCCGCCGCGCAGCGCGCTGGGCGAAGTCGCGCGCCGCTTCGCGATCAAGACCTTCGAGCCGCTGCCGACCGAGCAGCTCGCGCAGCGCATCAGCGCCGCCTACTCCAACGGCGAATCGAACGCCGCCACGGTGGTCAGCGAGGTGCAGGGCGAGGCCGACCTCTCGCGCATGATGCAGGAGCTGCCGGCGGTCGAGGACCTGCTGGAATCGGCCGGCGACGCGCCCATCATCCGGATGCTCAACGCGCTGCTTACGCAGGCCGCGCGCGACGGCGCGAGCGACATCCACATCGAGCCCTACGAGCGCACGTCGTCGGTGCGCTTCCGCATCGACGGCACGCTGCGCGAGGTGGTCAAGCCCAACCGCGCGCTGCATGCCGCGCTGATCTCGCGGCTGAAGATCATGGCCGACCTCGACATCGCCGAGAAACGCCTGCCGCAGGACGGCCGGATCTCGCTGCGCATCGGCACCCGCGCGGTCGACGTGCGCGTGTCGACCCTGCCCAGCGCGCACGGCGAACGCGCGGTGCTGCGGCTCCTGGACAAGAACGAGAGCAAGCTCACGCTCGAATCGGTGGGCATGCTGGGCGACACGCTGTCGCGCTTCGAGACCCTGATCTCACAGCCGCACGGCATCATCCTCGTGACCGGCCCGACCGGCTCGGGCAAGACCACCACGCTGTACTCGGCGCTGGCGCGGCTCGACGCCACGCGCAGCAACATCATGACGGTGGAAGACCCGATCGAGTACGAGCTGGCCGGTGTCGGCCAGACCCAGGTCAATGCCAAGATCGACCTGACCTTCGCCAAGGCCCTGCGCGCGATCCTGCGGCAGGACCCGGACGTGATCATGATCGGCGAAATCCGCGACTTCGAGACCGCGCAGATCGCGATCCAGGCCTCGCTGACCGGCCACCTGGTGCTCGCCACGCTGCACACCAACGACGCGGTCAGCGCCGTCACCCGGCTCACCGACATGGGGGTCGAACCCTTCCTGCTGAGCTCCTCGCTGCTGGGCGTGCTCGCGCAGCGGCTGGTGCGCCAGCTGTGCCCGACCTGCGCCACCCGCTCGGAGAACGGCGAGGCCGTGCCCGTGGGCTGCGACGCCTGCGGCCAGACCGGCTACCAGGGCCGCACCGGCATCTTCGAACTGCTGGTCGCCGATGAAGCGGTGCAGTCGCTGATCCACAGCCGCGCGCCCGAGAGCCAGATCTTCACCGCGGCCGAGCGCGGCGGCCTGCGCTCGATGCGCGCCGACGGCGAACGGCTGGTGCAGACCGGCGTCACTTCACGCGCCGAACTGCTGCGCGTGACGCGAGACTGACGTGCCGGCCTATTCCTTCGAAGCCATCGACGCCCAGGGCAATGCCCGCAAGGGGGTGATCGAGGCCGACACCGCGCGCAACGCGCGCGGCATGCTGCGCGCGCAGCAGCTGATTCCGCTGGCCGTCACCATCGTCGGCAACGCCAACGCGCAGCGGCGCGAGTCGGGCGGCTGGCGCCGGCTGTTCGGCGGCGCGCGGGCCTTCAGCACCACCGAGCTGGCCGTGTGGACGCGGCAGATCGCGGGCCTGGTGTCCTCCGGCCTGCCGCTGGAACGCGCGCTCACCGCGCTGACCGACGAGGCCGAGCGCGAGAACCAGCGCAACCTGGTGGCCTCGCTGCGGGCCGAGGTCAATGCCGGCTCGCCCTTCGCGCGCGCGCTGGCGCAGCACCCGCGCGAGTTCTCGCCGATCTACACCGCGGTCATCGGCGCGGGCGAGCACAGCGGCAACCTGGGCCTGGTGCTCGAGCGCCTGGCCGACGACCTCGAACAGCGCCAGGCGCTGCAGCAGAAGCTGGTGGGCGCGGCGCTCTATCCGGCCATCGTCACGCTGGTGGCGATCGTGATCGTGATCTTCCTGGTCAGCTACGTGGTGCCGCAGGTGGCCAACGTGTTCGCCGGCACCAAGCGCGCGCTGCCCTTCCTCACGGTGGCGATGCTGGCGCTGAGCGACTTCGTCCGCAACTACGGCTGGACGATGCTGATCGCCATCGTGGCCGGCACCGTCGCGATTCGCACCGCGCTCGCACGCCCGGCCTTCCGCGAGAAGTTCGATGCCGCCTGGCTCAACCTGCCGCTGGTGGGCAAGCTCGCGCGCGGCTACAACGCGGCGCGCTTCGCCAGCACGCTGGCCATGCTGACGACCGCCGGCGTGCCGATCCTGCGCGCGCTGCAGGCCGCGGCCGAGACGCTGAGCAACCGCGCGATGCGCGCCGACGCGCTCGACGCGCTGGTGCTGGTGCGCGAAGGCGCGCCGCTGGCTTCGGCCCTGGCGCAGAAGAAGCGCTTCCCCGGCATCGTCTCGATGTTCGCGCGGCTGGGCGAGCAGACCGGCACGCTGCCGCTGATGCTGCAGCGCGCCGCCACCCAGCTCGGCGCCGAAGTGCAGCGCCGCGCGATGCACCTGGCCACCATCCTCGAGCCGCTGCTGATCGTGGGCATGGGCGGGGTCGTGATGCTGATCGTGCTGGCGGTGCTGATGCCGATCATCCAGCTCAACCAATTCGTGAAGTAGACGCCATGGCCGCCACCCTCGACGACAAGCTGGTGGTGGCGATCTCCTCGCGTGCACTGTTCAACCTCGAGGAAGAGAACCGGATCTTCGAGTCGGGCGACAACGAGGGCTACATGCGGCTGCAGTTCGAGCGCATCGACCAGCCGGCCGCCCCGGGCATCGCCTACTCGCTGATCCGCAAACTGCTGCGCTTCAACGACGACGGCGTGCAGCGGGTCGAGGTGGTGATCCTCTCGCGCAACGACCCGGTCTCGGGCATGCGCATCTTCCGCTCCAGCACCGCCGCCGGACTGCCGTTGCAGCGCGGCGTGTTCACCCAGGGCCGCGCGCCCTTCGGCTACCTGCGCGCGCTGCGGGCCCACCTGTTCCTCTCGGTCAACGCGCAGGACGTGCGCGAGGCGCTGCACGCGGGCTTTCCCGCGGCGCGCGTGCTGGTCGAATCGGTCAAGGCCAGCGACGCCTTTCCCAACGAGGTGCGCATCGCCTTCGACGGCGATGCGGTGCTGTTCAGCGACGAGGCCGAGCGCGTGTTCCAGGCCGAGGGTCTCGACGCCTTCCAGCTGCACGAATCGAGCAAGGCCGAGCTGCCCCTGCCCGAGGGGCCGTTCAAGCCGCTGCTGATGGCCCTGCATCGCCTGCAGATGGCCGGCAACGCCTCGATGCGCATCCGCACCGCGCTGGTCACGGCGCGCAGCGCGCCAGCGCACGAGCGCGCGATTCGCACGCTGATGAACTGGAACATCCGCGTCGACGAGGCGATGTTCCTGGGCGGCCTGCCCAAGGGCGAGTTCCTGCGCGAGTTCGAGCCCGACTTCTTCTTCGACGACCAGACCGGCCACGTCGATGCGGCCGCGCGCCATGTGCCGGCCGGGCATGTGAGCAGCGGCATCAGCAACGAGTCCTGAGCGCCGCGCGCGACACCGGGTCGCGCGTTCTTCCCTGCGGTTCTCCACGCCCCGAGGCGCCTCGGGCGCGATCTCGATGCACGCGATGTCACGGAAGGTTCATCGCGAGGTCATGCCCGCTGCCTAGCCTTGGGCGACGGTCCGGTCCACGGACCTCCCCACGCCTTCACGAGCAAAAACGCGGGCCATCGCGCCCGCGCCATCGCTCTGTCGATCACCACAACGCCCAGAGGTCTCTCATGCGAATCTCAACCCTTGGCACGCGTCTCGCGACCGTGCTCGTCCTGGCCGGCGCCCTGTCGGCCTGCGGCGGCAGCAGCAGCGACAACGGCGCCGCGGCGCCCACCCCGCCCACGACACCGACGCAACCCACCACGCCGCCCGACACCGGTGTGGCCCCCGTGAAGAGCTGCGCGCCATGAACGACCCGAAGAAGCAAGCCATGAACTCCCGTCGCAAATTCCTCACCGGCACCGCCACCACCGGCCTGGCCGCGCTCTCGCTCAGCGCCTTCCCGCCCAGCATCCGCCGCGCGCTCGCCATTCCCGCGAACAACAAGACCGGCACCATCCAGGACGTCGAGCACATCGTGATCCTGATGCAGGAGAACCGCTCCTTCGACAACTACTTCGGCACGCTGCCGGGCGTGCGCGGCTTCGGCGACCGCTTCACCGTGCCGCTGCCCGGCGGGCGCAACGTGTGGCAGCAGGCCGACGGCAACGGCCGGCTCGTGCTGCCCTACCACCTCGACCAGTCCAAGGGCAACGCGCAGCGCGTGAAGGGCACGCCGCACGAATGGGACGACAGCCAGAACGCCTGGGACGGCGGCCGCCTCTCGCAATGGCCGCGCTACAAGACCGACGCGTCGATGGGCTACTTCAAGGAAGCCGAAGTGCCGTTCCAGTTCTCGCTGGCCAACGCCTTCACGCTGTGCGACAGCTACCACGCGGCGATGCACACCGGCACCGATGCCAACCGCTCCTTCCACCTCACGGGCACCAACGGCCCGACCGCGCAGGGCGTGGCCTACGTCAACAACGAATGGGACTGGCTGGACGGCCGCGCGTCCGCGGTGAACACCGGCTACACCTGGAAGACCTACGCCGAGCGGCTCGAGGACGCGGGCGTGAACTGGATCTGCTACCAGAACATGCCCGACGAATGGGGCGACAACATGCTGGGCGCCTTCCGCCAGTTCCGTCGCGCCAACCGCGCCTCGGCCTTCCCGGTCTCCAGCGGTGGCGGCCCCGGCTCGCCGTATTCCAACCCCGGCCAGGCCGTGCCCTACCACGCCTACGACGCGGCCAGCGACAACCCCGGCAACCCGCTCTACAAGGGCATCGCCAACACCCTGCCCGGCACCAAGCCCGAGGAGTACCTCGACGCCTTCCGCAAGGACGTGCTGGCGGGCCGCCTGCCGCAGGTGAGCTGGATCAGTGCGCCCTCGGCCTACTGCGAGCATCCAGGACCCTCCAGCCCGGTGCAGGGCGCCTGGTTCATCCAGGAGATCCTGGACGCCCTGACCGCCGCGCCCGAGGTCTGGAGCAAGACCGTGCTGCTGGTCAACTTCGACGAGAACGACGGCTTCTTCGACCACGTGCCTTCGCCTTCGGCGCCCTCGCTCGACGCCAACAAGAAGCCGGCCGGCAAGACCACGCTGGCCGATGCCGACCTGGCGCATGAGTACTTCACGCAGCCGCCGCCCGCGGGCAGCAGCTCGCAGCCCCCGACCGACAGCCGCGTCTTCGGCCCCGGCCCGCGCGTGCCGATGTACGTGATCTCGCCCTGGAGCCGCGGCGGCTGGGTCAACTCGCAGGCCTTCGACCACACCTCGGTGCTGCGCTTCATCGAGGCCCGCTTCGGCGTCAAGGAGCCGAACATCTCGCCCTTCCGGCGCGCGGTGTGCGGCGACCTCACGAGCGCCTTCAACTTCGCCACGCCCAACACCGAAACGCTGCCGACGCTCGGCGGCCGCCTGAGCCGGGACCAGGCCGACCAGCTGCGCACCGACCAGGGCAAGCTGCCCCAGGTGCCGCTGCCGCTCGATCCGCAGCTGCCGCGCCAGCCCACGGGCACCCGCCCGTCGCGCGCGCTGCCCTACGAGCTGCACGCAAGCGCGAGGACCGATGCCCTCAACGGCAAGGTGCAGCTGCTGTTCGCCAACAGCGGCAAGGCCGCCGCGGTGTTCCATGTCTACGACAAGCTCAACCTCGACCGCCTGCCGCGCCGCTACATGGTCGAAGCCGGCAAGACGCTCGACGACGCCTGGAGCGCGATGAGCGACAACGCCGGCGCCTACGACCTCTGGGTGCTCGGCCCGAACGGCTTCCATCGCCACTTCAAGGGCAACCTCAACACGCTGCGCGCGGGCGGCGCCGCGAGCCCCGAGGTGCGCGTCTGCTACGACATCGCCAACGGCAACGTCTACCTGAGCATGCGCAACGACGGCAAGACCGCCTGCCGCTTCACCATCGTGCCCAAGGCCTACCGCAACGACGGCCCCTGGACCGCGGAAGTGGCCGGCGGCGCCAGCGTGGACCAGCACTGGGAGCTCGCGGCCAGCGGCCAGTGGTACGACTTCGCGGTCACCTGCGACAGTGACCCGGCCTACTACCGCCGCTTCGCCGGCCGCGTGGAAACCGGCAAGCACACGGTGAGCGATCCGGCGATGGGCTTGTCCGAACGCTGAGCGGCGGCAGAATGCCGACATGCTGATTCTTCGACATGCCGACGTTCTGGTCACCATGGACGCCGCGCGGCGCGAAATCGCCGACGGCGCCGTGGTGTGCGATGGCCCCGCGGTGGCCTGGGTGGGCCCTACGGCCGATCTGCCCGCCGTCTACCTGGAGGCGTTGCGAAACGGCCAGGCCGAGGCCATCGACCTGCACGGCCACGTGCTGATGCCGGGCCTGGTCAACACGCACCATCACATGTACCAGAGCCTGACGCGCGCCGTGCCGGCCGCGCAGGACGCCGAGCTCTTCGGCTGGCTCACCAACCTCTACCTGCTCTGGGCCGGCCTCACGCCGGAGATGGTGCGCGTGTCGACACAGACCGCGATGGCCGAGCTGATGCTCTCGGGCTGCACCACCACCAGCGACCACCTCTATCTCTTTCCCAACGGCGCGCGGCTCGACGACTCGATCGAGGCGGCAGACGCCATGGGCATGCGTTTCCACGCGGCGCGCGGCAGCATGAGCGTGGGCCGCAGCCAGGGCGGCCTGCCGCCCGATGCGGTGGTGGAGACCGAGGCCGCGATCCTGGCCGACAGCGAGCGCCTGATCGACCGCTGGCACGACGC
Source organism: Variovorax sp. J2P1-31 (assembly GCF_030317215.1). Taxonomy (NCBI): domain Bacteria; kingdom Pseudomonadati; phylum Pseudomonadota; class Betaproteobacteria; order Burkholderiales; family Comamonadaceae; genus Variovorax; species Variovorax sp. J2P1-31. The sequence goes on along the minus strand of NZ_JASZYA010000002.1, from coordinate 419,375 downwards.
CTCGCGCCATTCGATGCGCCGCATCGTGCTCGCGCCCTGCTCGCCCTTCTCTGTCTCGCGCGAGCTGATGCGCGAGTCGGCGGTGCTCGCGCGCACGCGCGGCGTGTCGCTGCACACCCATTTGGCCGAGAACGACAACGACGTCGCCTACTCGCGCGAGAAGTTCGGCATGACGCCGGCCGAGTACGCCGAGGACCTGGGCTGGGTCGGCCGCGACGTGTGGCATGCCCACTGCGTCAAGCTCGACCCGGCCGGCATCGCGCTGTTCGGCCGCACCGGCACCGGCGTGGCGCACTGCCCCTGCTCCAACATGCGGCTCGGCTCGGGCATCGCACCCGTCGGTGCGATGCGCCGCGCGGGCGTGCCCGTGGGCCTGGGCGTGGACGGCAGCGCCTCGAACGACGGCGCCCACATGCTGGGCGAGGCAAGGCAGGCCCTGCTGCTGCAGCGCGTGGGCCACGGCCCGGCCGCGATGACCGCGCGCGAGGCGCTCGAGATCGCGACGCTGGGCGGCGCGCAGGTGCTGGGCCGTGACGACATCGGCGCGCTCGCGCCGGGCATGTCGGCCGATCTCGTGGCCTTCGACCTGCGCGGCGTGGCGCATGCGGGCGCAGGGCACGACCCGGTGGCAGCCCTCGTGTTCTGCACGCCGGCCTCGACCGCGTTGAGCGTGATCGACGGCCAGGTGCGCATCCGCGACGGACGCTTCACCGGCCTCGAGCTCGCGCCCCTGCTCGCGCGACATCGCGCGCTGGCGCGGGCGCTGTACGAAGGCGCACGGCATCCGCACACCGCCGGCCGCTGAAGCCGGCCACCCGGCTTTCGTTCGGCTTTCGCCCCAGGACGAAAAGCCCCGCCCAAACGGCATTTTTTCTCGCATTCGCGCGGCAGGCGAAGACCGGCGTTGCCAAGGCCAGGGCCCCTCCACAGAATCCGCAGCCGAATGGAACGAGCGTTCGATCCGGCTGTCACCTCTTCGAACGCTCCAGGAATCACAACGTCAGGGAGTTCAACGATGAAGCGCAGAGAGATTCTCAAATGGTCCGCCTCGATGGGGGGCCTCGGCCTGCTCGCAGGGCAGGCATCGACCGCGTCGGCCGCCGTCCCGGTCCTCCAGCCCCGGCTGCCGCAGAAGCTGGATCCGCTCAGCGCCGCGGCGCGGCGGCTCGAGCTGGCCGGGCGCCAGGCCACCTATGTGTGGACCGAATCGCACATCAACCTCGCCGGCGTGCCGATGGGCGCGGTGGTGCCGCCGGGCGAGCTGCCCGCCCTCGAGCACCAGCTCAAGACGCTCACCAAGGCGCTCGAGGCCGTGACCAACTTCGCGGCCTCCTTCGTCACCAGCGCACAGGCCCCGGGCAGCTTGCAGGCGCTCGACAACCTGCGCACGCGCCTCGCGAGCCTGCAGGCGGCCTTCGACCAGCTGCTGGCCGCGAACGGCGGCCTGCTCACCCTGCCCGCCACGGCCCTGGCGGTGCTCACAGGCCTCGTGGGCACGGCTGGCGACATCGGCACGCAGCTGCGGCAGATCCACCAGCAGCTGCTGTCGCAAGGTCCTCTGAACGCGCTCGGCGGCCCCAAGACCGTGGCGCAGTACGACGCGCTGTTCGTGACCATCGAAAAGCCCGCGATCTCGCAGCTGCTGCATGACAACGACCTGTTCGCCGCCATGCGTGTCGCCGGACCGAACCCGACGCTGATCCAGCGCGCCTCGGCACTGCCGGCCAAGTTCCCGCTCAGCGACGCGCAGTACCGCCAGGTGATGGGCGCCGGCGACAGCCTCGCCGATGCCGCGGCCTCGGGCCGGCTCTACCTGCTCGACTACCAGGACCTGGGCGACATGGCGCCGCAGGGACCGACGAGCAAGCCGCTCACGGGCACGGGCTATGCCGCGGCACCCATCGCGCTGTTCGCGCGCCCCAAGGCCGGCCGCTCGCTGGTGCCGGTCGCGATCCAGTGCGGCCAGGACGCGACGCGCAACCCGATCTTCCTGCGCGTCGACGACACGGCCAATGCCGAGGCCTACTGGGCCTGGCAATCGGCCAAGACCGTGGTGCAGGTGGCCGACTTCAACTACCACGAGATGTTCGTGCACCTGAGTCGCACGCACCTGATGTCCGAGGCCTTCGCGATGGCCACGCAGCGCCAGCTGCCCACCGCGCATCCGCTGAGCCGGCTGCTGTCGCCGCACGTCGAAGGCGCGATGTTCATCAACGAAGGCGCCACGCTGCTGATCATGGCGCCGCTGACCACGGGCGACGTGATCCTCTGCGCGCCCATCGAGACGCTGCAGCGCGAGTGCGGTCGCGACCGGCTGGCCTACGACTTCTACGAGCGCATGATGCTGCCCAACGACCTGCGCGCGCGCGGCGTGGACGACACGGCGGCGCTGCCCGACTACCCCTACCGCGACGACGCGCTGCTGGTGTGGAAGGCGATCGCGCAATGGGTCGGCGACTACGTCGGCACCTACTACCTGAGCGACGGCGATGTCACGCAGGACTACGAGCTCAAGGCCTGGGCCACCGACCTCGCGACCCACGGCAAGGTGCACGGCTTCCGGCCGATCACCACGCGCGCCCAGCTGATCGACGTGCTGACGGCGATCCTCTTCAACACCAGCGCACAGCACGCGGCCGTGAACTTCCCGCAGTACTCGGTGATGACCTATGCGCCCTTCAGCGCGGGAATGACCGGCACGCCGCCCCCCGTCACGCGCACCGGGCAGACCGAGGCCAGCTGGTCGCAGATGCTGCCCTCGCGGCTCGCGGCACAGGAGCAGATCCTGCTGTTCCACATCCTCGGGGGCGTGTACTACCGGATGCTCGGCGAGTACAAGGACAACGCCTTCCCGCACCTGCCGGTGCTGGTCGATCCGGCCATCGCGGGCCCCGGCGGGCCGCTGGAGCGCTTCCGCCGCGCGCTCGTCGGCATCGAAGCCACCATCCGCCAGCGCAACGCGACGCGGCCGCGGCCCTACGAGCACCTGCTGCCGAGCCGCATTCCCTCGAGCACCAACATCTGAGGGCGGCCGTCGGGGCTACCAGGCTTCGAAGACGTCGTGCGCGATGCCGAAGCCGGTGCTCGCGCCGCTGCCGCTGGTGACCAGCACCACGCGCGTGGCGTCGTCGGGCGCATCGATCACGCAGGGTGTGGTCTTCGACGAGGGGTAGACGCCGGTCCAGCGCTCGGTGACCTGCGCGGCCTCGAGGTTCAGCGTGCTGCGCAGGTGGCGCAGGATGAGCTGGTCGACCGCCTCCATCGCGAAGGGCTCGGGCGCGTCGGCGTAGTGGTGCGAATCGCCGACCACCAGCGAGCCGTCGGCGCTCTGCACCACGATCAGGTGGATGCCGTGCGCCAGCGACGCCGCCTCTTCGTCCTGCAGCCGCGCGCGCAGCGCCGCGGCTTCGGGCAGCGTGCTGTAGCCCTCGTAGCGCACCAGGCTCAGGTCCGTCATCACCGCGCCCGGCAGGCGGAAGCCGGCTTCGGGTTGGACGCGCAACATCTGCAGGCGGCACAGCGTGAGGTCCTGCGCGGCGATGCGATCGGCGAACAGGCCGTGCAGTTCGGCGTGGGTGCAGACCACCACGCGCTCGGCGTGCAGTGTGCCGCGCGACGTGCGCACCCGCGGCGTATCGACCTCGTGCACGCTTTCGCCGAAGCGGAACACGACGCCATGCGCTTCGGCCAGCCACTTCGTGAGCAGGCCGATGGCGGTGCGCGATTCGACGCGCAGCTCGTGCGGGCTGAACAGCACCGACTGCGCATCGGCCAGGCGCAGGGCCGGCGCCCTGGCCTGTGCATCGTCTGCGTCGAGCAGATCGCAGCCTTCGCCCATCGGCGTGCGCAGGAAGGCTTCGAGCACCGCGTGCGCCTCCGGCCGACAGGCCGCCAGCCAGAGGTGGCGGTGCACGATGTCGATGCCGGCCTGCGGTGCGACCGCGTTCCACACCGCGCGGCTGTGCATCGCCCGCCGCCACATGTCGCCCGGCGCCTGGCCGGTGACGGTGATGAAGCCGAAGTTGCGGATCGATGCACCGACGGCGGCCGCATCGCGCTCGACCACGCAGACCTGGAGGCCGCGCTGCGCCGCGGTGTAGGCATGGGCCAGGCCGACGATGCCGGCGCCGACGACGATCAGGTCGAAGTGTTGGGTGGCGTCGGGCATCAGCGGCGTCTCCAGGCCTGGGTGCGTCGGATCGCCCAGTGCCCCGCGAGCGCGAACACGCCCCGGCCGATGGCCGCGGTCAGCATGATCAGCGAGGCCATGGCCGCGGCGGGCGCGACGTCGCCGGCATCGTCCATGTTGAGCACGGCGATGGCGGCCAGCGTGGTCTGCGGCGAATAGAGGAACACGACGGCCGAGACGGTGGTCATCGCGTTGACGAAGAAGTAGCCGCCCACGTTGAGCACCGTGGGCAGCGCCACCGGCAGGTGCACCCGCCACAGCGTGCGCCAGAAGGGCACGCCCATCGACTCCGACACCAACTCGTACTCGCGGTCGAGCTGCCGCAGCGCGGTGAGCGAGGTCAGGTGCGCCACCGAGAAGAAGTGCGCGACCGTGCACACCACCAGGATGGTCATGCTGCCGTAGATGGCGCGCAGCGGGTTCGACGGCGAGATGAAGAAGAAGATGTAGCCCACGCCCAGCACCAGCCCCGGCACCGCCAGCGGCAGGTTGGCCAGCAGGTTGAGCAGCTCGCGCAGCAGGCCGAAGTGGCGTGGCTTCTCGACCAGGTAGGCCGAGACGAAGGTGAGCAGCGCGCCCGCCACCGCCGCGCACATGGCCAGGCGCAGCGAGTTGAAGTAGCTGCCCCAGCCGCCGCCGTCCATGTTGCTGAAGTCGTAGTTCTTCAGCGAGGGCGTGAGCTTGTAGGGCCAATAGGTGGCCAGCGAGGCGAACACGGCCATGCCGATCATCACCAGGATCGCGAGCGCCGTGAACACGCAGAAGGCCAGCAGCGCGCGGTCGCGCGCGCGCACCGGCTCGGGCTGGTAGGGCGTGGCGCGCGCCGACAGCGCCGCGGCCTGCCGGCTGCGCACGCGGCGCTCGACCAGGAAGGACAGCACCGCCGGGATCAGCAGCACCAGCCCGACCACCGCGCCCATCTGGAAGTTCTGCTGGCCCACCACCTGCTTGTAGATGTCGGTCGCGAGCACGCCGGTCTGGCCGCCCACCACCTTGGGCACGCCGAAGTCGGTGATGACCAGCACGAACACCACCATCGCGGCCACGATCAGGCCATAGCGCGAAGCCGGCAAGGTGACCGTGCGGAAGATGCGCCAACGTGAGGCACCCATGGTCTGCGCGGCCTCGTAGAGCCGGCCGTCGGAGGTGGCCATGGCGGTGGTGAGGATCAGCAGCGCATGCGGCAGCGTCCAGAACACCGAGCCCAGCACGATGCCCAGCGGCCCGTAGATCGACACCTCGCCCAGCAGCCCCTTGAACAGGCCCTGGTTGCCGAACAGGTAGACCAGGCTGATGGCCGGCAGCAGCGACGGCGCGAGCAGCGGCACCAGCGCCACCGCGCGCAGCAGGCCCCTGGCCGGCATGCACGACAGCGTGAGGCCGTAGGCGTAGACATAGGCGATGGCCGTGCAGATCACCGCGCTGATCGCCGCCAGCCAGAGGCTGTTGAAGGCCGACTGCACCAGCGCGGGGTTGTCGAGGTAGCGCGCGAAGTTGGCCAGGCCGACGAAGGCGCCCGCGCGGTCGAAGAAGCTCTGGCCGACCAGCGCGCCGACGGGCAGCGCGACGATCACGACCAGCAGGAGCACGACCAGCAGAACGGCCGCGCCCGTGATCCAGCGTTCGCGATCGAACGCGCTGCTGCGCGCTATCGCCACCGGCGGTACGGCGACGGCGTCCGGAAGACTGCTCATGCTCAATGCGCCAGAACGGACAGTGCGTTCAGGGGAAGCTGGATGTGCACCATGCTGCTGGGCACCAGCGGCTCGCCGCCATCGCCGCGCGCATCGGCCGGGAGCTCGACCTCGATCTCGGTGCCCAGCGCTTCGCAGGCCAGTCGCGCCGAGGTGCGGTGGCCGAAGAACTCGGTGTCGAGCAGGCGGGCCGCGAAGCTGTTGACGCCCAGCTCGGAACCGAAGCGTGAGACCACCACGTGCTCGGGCCGGATGCCCACGGTGGCCTGCGCGCCGACGCCGAGCCCGCCCGGCGCGCAGAACAGTTCGCTGTCGCGCACGCGCACCTTGCCGTCGGCCAGCACGGTCGCGGGCAGCATGTTCATCCGGCCCACGAAGCCCGCGACGAAGCGGGTGCGCGGCTGGCGGTAGAGCTCGCCGGGCGTGCCGGCCTGCGCGATGCGGCCGTTGTGCATCAGCACCACGCGATCGGCCATCGACAGTGCTTCCTCCTGGTCGTGCGTGACCATGATGGTGACGATGCCCAGGCGCTTCTGCAGCGCGCGGATCTCGCTGCGCAGGCTGGCGCGCACCTGCGCGTCGAGCGCGGACAGCGGCTCGTCGAGCAGCAGCAGGCGCGGGTTGGGTGCCAGGGCACGCGCCAGCGCCACGCGCTGCTGCTGCCCGCCCGAGAGCTGCACCGGGTACTTGTCGGCATGCGCGGCGAGCCCGACCAGGTCGAGCATCTCGCGCGAACGCCTGGCCATCTCGCGCGCCAGCGCGCCCGTGGGGTGCAGGCCGTAGGCGATGTTCTGCGCGGCCGTGAGGTTGGGGAACAGCGCGTACGACTGGAACACCACGCCGAAGCCGCGCGCCGCGGGCGGCAGGCCCGCGATGTCCTGGCCGCCCAGCAGGATCTGGCCGCGGTCGGCGCGCTCGATGCCGCAGACGATGCGCAGCAGCGTGGTCTTGCCGCAGCCCGAGGGGCCGAGCAGGCAGACGAACTCGCCGGGCTCGATGTCGAGATCGATGCCGTCGAGCACGCGGGTGGCGCCGAAGGACTTGCCGATGCCGCGCAGGGAAAGGAAAGCGGTCATTTCAATGGACTTCCGGACGCAGAGGCCTCGCAAAAGACGCAAAGGAAGACAAGGGAATTCTTCTTGAATTTGCTTTTTCTGCGTCTTCTGCGCGATCTTTGCGCTCTCTGCGTCCGGCCATCCGGGTTCTCATCAACCCGGCTTCTTTTCCGACTTCGACTCGTAGCGCTTCGACCATTCGGTCAGGATGCGCTCGCGGTTGGCCGCGGCCCAGGTGAAGTCGTTCTTGGCCAGCAGCTTCTCGACGTCGCCCGGCACGAACTCCAGCTTCTCCTGCACGCCCGGCAGCGCCAGCACCGCGAAGTTCTTCGCGTAGAGCTCGTTGGCCTGCTTGGTCACGGCCCAGTCGGCCAGCGCCTTGGCGGCGTCCTGCTTCTTGCTGGTCTTGAGGATGCCGGTGGCTTCCATGTCCCAGCCCAGGCCTTCCTTGGGCAGTACGATGTCGATCGGGGCGCCGTCGCGCTTGGTCTTGTTGGCGCGGTATTCGAAGGACATGCCGAGCGCGAACTCGCCCGCGCCGGCCTGGCGGCAGGGCTTGCTGCCCGACTGGCTGTAGATGCCGATGTTCTGGTGCAGCGCGTCCATGTACTTCCAGGCCTTGTCCTCACCCATCATCTGGATCCAGCCCGAGACCATCAGGTAGCCGGTGCCCGAGGCGGCCGGGTTGGGCATCGTGACCTGGCCCTTGTAGACCGGGTTGGTCAGGTCCGCCCAGCTGGTGGGCTTGGGCAGGTTCTTCTTCTGCGCCTCGACGGTGTTGAAGCAGATGGCCGAGGACCACACGTCCATGCCGACCCACTTGGGCGGGTTGGCCGGGTCGCGCATGGTGGGCTTGATGGCGTCCAGGCCCTTGGGCGCGTAGGGCTGGAGCATGCCTTCCTTGTCGAGCAGCATCAGCGAGGTGGCGGCCAGGCCCCAGACCACGTCGGCCTGCGGGTTGGCCTTCTCGGCCAGCAGCTTGGCGGTGACGATGCCGGTCGAGTCGCGCACGAACTTCAGTTCGATCGCCGGGTTCTCCTTCTCGAATGCGGCCTTGTAGGCCTGCACCTGGTCGGCTTCGAGCGCGGTGTAGACCAGCAGCTCGGTGCGGCCCTGCGCGGCCACGGTGAAGGCCATCGAGAGCAGGGCGGCCGGCACGAGGGCCCAGCGAAAAGAACGACGCAGCATGTGGGGAGTCCCTAGGAAAGAAGGAGGGGACGTGCGCGAAGCACGCGGACACGGGTCAACGCGGCGATGCTCGCAGTGCCATGTGACAGAGATTTGTCAGGCGCGTGACCGGTGTCTTGCGCGCTCCGGCCGCTCGCCTGTCATGCCGGCGTCACCGCATCAATGCCCGGACGAGCGCATCGGCGCACGCTTTCAGCCCCGGCTAAGGATTCGCGCCCTACCATGGGCGCCTCACGATGTTCGGCGCACGACGCCAGCGAGGGAATCCGCATGTCTCCATCCATCTCGGCGCGTGCCGGCAGCTTTGCCCAGGTGCTCCGGCGCGTCTTCACGCTCGCGGCGCCCTACTTCCGCTCGGAAGAGAAATGGCGCGCCCGCGCGATGCTGCTGTGCATCGTCGCGCTGAACCTGTTGTTCGTGTATGTGGCCGTGCTGGGCAACCAGTGGTATGGCCGCTTCTACGATGCGCTGCAGAACAAGGACTCGGTGGTCTTCTGGCACGAGGTGGGCATCTTCGGCTGGATCGCCTTCGCCAACATCGCGGTGCAGGTGCTCAAGTTCTATGTGACGCAGCTGCTCCAGCTGCGCTGGCGGGCCTGGATGACGCGCAGCTACCTGTCGCGCTGGATGGCGGACCGCACCTTCTACCACCTGGAGCTCGCCCGCTATGCGGCCAAGGACAGCCACACGCCGGACAACCCCGACCAGCGCATCCAGGAGGACATGCAGATCTTCACCAGCGCCACGATGACGCTGTCGATGGGCCTGCTGAACGCGGTGGTGACGCTGATGAGCTTCATCGGCCTGTTGTGGGCGCTGTCGGGCAGCTTCTCGTTCAGCTTCCACGGCACCACCTACCAGGTCGTCGGCGCGATGGTCTGGGTGGCGCTCGGCTACTCCATCGTCGGCACCGCCATCACGCACTTCATCGGCCGCCCGCTGATCGGGCTGAACTTCAGGCAGCAGCGCTACGAGGCCGACTTCCGCCACCACCTGGTGCGGGTGCGCGAGTACAGCGAGGCCATCGCATTGGACAAGGGCGAGACGGTCGAGCGCGAGCGGCTCGAGCTGCGCTTCGGCGAGGTGCTGCGCAACTACCTGGCGCTGATCAAGCAGCAGAAGAACCTGGTCACCTTCACCTCCTTCTTCGGGCAGGCGGCGGTGATCTTTCCGTTCCTGGTGGCCGGGCAGCAGTACTTCGGCGGCGCCTTCCAGCTCGGCCACCTGATGCAGATCAGCTCGGCCTTCGGCAAGGTGCAGGAGTCGCTCAGCTGGTTCGTCGACAACTACGACAGCGTGGCCGTATGGCGCGCCACCACCGACCGCCTGACCAGCTTCGACGACGGCATGCGCGCCCATGCGGAGCGCGAAGACGGCCTGCAGCGCACGCCCGCGGCCGTGCTGCACACCGAGGATCTCGCGGTGGCCCTGCCCAACGGCACGCCGCTGCTGGCCGGCGCCGCGCTCGCGGTGAAGCCCGGCGACAGCGTGCTGCTGCAGGGCCCGTCGGGCAGCGGCAAGTCGACGCTGTTCCGCGCCTTCGCCGGCATCTGGCCCTTCTCCAAAGGCCGGATGCAGGTGCCCGACAACGTGGCCTTCATGCCGCAGCGCCCCTACGTGCCCGACGGCAAGCTGCGCGACGCGCTGACCTACCCCCACCCGGCCGCCGACTTCGGCGACGACCAGCTGCGGCAGGCCCTGAACGACGCCCTGCTGCCCGACCTCGCCACGCGCCTCGACGACAGCGACGCCTGGAGCCAGAAGCTCTCGGGCGGCGAACAGCAGCGGCTGGCCATCGCGCGCGTGCTGCTCAAGAAACCGGCCTGGCTGTTCGCCGACGAGATCACCAGCGCGCTGGACGCGCAGGCCGAAGGCGTGCTCTACCAGCGGCTGTCGGACACGGTGAAGGCCGCGGGCGGTGCGATGGTGTCGATCGCGCACCGCGCGGCCGTGGGCGATTTCCACAACCAGCGCTGGACGCTGGTGCCGCAGCAGGACGGCGACGCCGGCGGCGCGCGTTACCGGCTGAACACCACGACGGTTCAGCCGGCGGCGTAGCGCGCCCAGCCGGTCTTGCGAAGTTCGCAGGCCGGGCAGTTGCCGCAGCCGTAGCCCCAGGCGTGGCGGTGGCTGCGGTCGCCCTGGTAGCAGGTGTGGGTCTCCTCGACGATCAGCTCGACCAGCGCATCGCCGCCGAGCCGGTGGGCCATGGCCCAGGTCTGGGCCTTGTCGATCCACATCAGCGGCGTCTCGATCACCAGCCGGCGGTCGAGCCCGAGCGACAGCGCGAGCTGCATCGCCTTCATGGTGTCGTCGCGGCAGTCGGGGTAGCCCGAGTAGTCGGTCTCGCAGACGCCGGTGACGATCACCTGCAGGCCGCGGCGGTAGGCCAGCGCGCCCGCGAGCGCGAGGAACAGCAGGTTGCGCCCGGGCACGAAGGTGTTGGGCAGGCCGTCGGCCTGCATCGCGAACGCCACCTCCTCGGTCAGCGAGGAACCGCCGAGCTGCGACAGCGCATCGACCGTCAGCAGGTGGTCCTCGCCCAGGCGCGGCGCCCAGTCCGGAAAGCGTTCGGCGATGCGCTCGCGCACCGTGCGGCGCACGTCGAGTTCCACGCGGTGGCGCTGGCCGTAGTCGAAGCCCAGGGTCTCGACGCGCTGGTACTTCGCCAGCGCGTCGGCCAGGCAGGTGGTCGAGTCCTGGCCGCCGGAGAACAGGACGAGGGCGGTGGTGTGCACGGGCATTTCCTTCAACGGCCGGGCCGCTGCATTCAAAGCCGCGATTTTCGCAGGCCGTGCCATGCGCCTGCACGCCGCACATGACAAGCCGACGACCGGCGCCGCCTATCTTTTTCGCCAGGCCGTGAACTTCCGTGCGGGATCCGACTCGTCACGGACCGGTCATCTGCGGTCTCTAGATTCCCGCCTCGGAACAGGTGCGCGCCGCGCGCACCACCCGAACAACCATCCGAGGGAGTCGCATGACCCAACGCTTCATTGCCCCAGCGCTGCTGGGCGTTTCACTGCTGCTGTCCGCCTGCGGCGGCAGCAACCAGGGCCCGCAGCTGCAACCGCCGCCGACGACGCCGACGCCGCCCGTGGCGCAGACGCCGAAGAACGTGCTGTTCTTCCTGGGCGACGGCATGGGCATCACGACCATGACCGCCGCGCGCATCTACAAGGTCGGCGAGGACGGCGACCTGACGATGGACACGCTGCCCGAGACGGCCTTCGTCCACACCTATTCGAACGACGCCCAGGTCACCGACAGCGCCCCCTCGATGTCGGCCTACATGACCGGCGTCAAGATGAACAACGAAGTCATCTCGATGACGCCCGACACCAAGGCCACCGATGCCGCGGGCAAGGCCTACCACGTCAATTTCGACAGCACCTGCCCGCCGACCAACGGCCAGGCCGTCGAGACGCTGCTCGAACAGAGCAAGGCCAAGGGCTACGCCACCGGCGTGGTGACCACCACGCGCATCACCCACGCCACGCCCGCCGCGACCTATTCGCACGTCTGCCACCGCGACGCCGAGAACACCATCGCCGCGGCGCTGGTGCCGGGCGGCAGCGGCTTCAACGGCAAGCTGGGTGACGGCATCGACGTGCTCTTTGGCGGCGGCACCGACTACTTCCTGTCCAAGGAAGCGGGCGGCAAGCGCACCGACAAGCGCGACCTGATCGCCGAGCTCAAGACCGCCAAGTACAGCTTCGCCGCCGACAAGGCCGCCTTCGACAAGCTGCCGGTGGACGGCAGCACCAAGATCGTCGGCCTGTTCACCAAGAGCCACATGGCCTACGACCTGGACCGCGCCGCCGACAAGGAACCGAGCCTGGCCGAGATGACCGGCAAGGCCATCGACGCGCTGGCTGCGCGCAAGAAGGGCTTCTTCCTGATGGTCGAAGGGGGCCGCATCGACCATGCGCTGCACGCCACCAACGCGCGCCGCGCGCTGCACGACACCGGCGCCTTCGACGACGCCATCAAGCTCGCGCTCGACAAGATGCAGGCGGTCGACCCGGGGCTGAAGAACACGCTGGTGGTGGTCACGGCCGACCACGACCACACGCTGCAGCTCAACGGCTATGCCGCGCGCACCGGCAAGACCGAGACCGGCAAGCCGGGCGTGCTGGGCCTGGTCAAGGACTATGTCGACACCAGCAAGACCAGCAAGGACGTCGAAGGCAACCCCTACACCATCATCGGCTTCGGCAATGGCCCGGTTCGACTGGCCACGCGTGGCGCCATCGACAGCACGGCCCTGGAGAACAAGGACTACCGCCAGGAAGCCGTGGTCCCGACCGACCCCACGAGCGACTCCGAAACCCACGGCGGTGCCGACGTGTTCCTCGGCGCGCAGGGCCTGGGCGCGGACAACTTCTCCGGCGTCCTCACCAACACCGACGTGTTCGGCCTGATCAAGAAGGCGGTCGGCCTGTGAGTGGCAAGCGCCGCGCACCGACGAACACAACCATGAACACGACCATGAACCGCACCAATCGCACCACCCGCCTGGCCGCCGCCCTCGTTTGCGCCGCCGCCGGCACGCTGGCCTTCGGCGCCCACGCCGCCGGCGAAGCCAAGAACGTGATCTTCTTCCTCGGCGACGGCATGGGCCCGGTCACCGTGACCGCCGCGCGCATCTACAAGGGCGAGAAGCAGCTGGCCGCCAAGCCCGGCTCGCTGGCGAGCTCCGAGCGCGCCAACCTCGTGATGCAGTCGCTGCCCTATGCGGCCCGCGTGAAGACCTTCTCGCTCGACGGCCAGACCACCGACAGCGCACCCTCGATGGCCGCCTACATGACGGGCGTGAAGATGCGCAACGAGGTGATCTCGATGTCGAGCGACACCGTCGCGGTCGACAGCGCCGGCAAGCAGTACATCGACGGCGAGAACACCACCTGCCCGCCCACCAACGGCAAGGCCGCCGACACGCTGCTCGAGCTGGCCAAGGCCAAGGGCCGGGCGGTCGGCGCGGTGTCGACCACGCGCGTCGGCCATGCCACGCCGGCCACCACCTACGCCCACATCTGCAACCGCAACGGCTACAACACCATCGCCGAGCAGAGCGTGCCGGGCCATGCCAACTACAACCCCAAGCTGCTCGACGGCATCGACGTGCTGATGGGTGGCGGCCAGCGCAACTACCTGGTCGGCGCCGGCACCAAGCGCACCGACGGCGTGGACCTGGTGGCCGCGATGAAGGCCAAGGGCTATGCCTACGTCGACACCGGCACCAAGCTCAAGGCCGTCGACACGGCCGCCACGGGCAAGCTGCTGGGCCTGTTCTCGCCCAGCGAAATGGCCTACGAGCTGGACCGCGTGAAGCAGAATCTCGACCAGCCCAGCCTCTCGGACATGACCGAGAAGGCACTGGGCGTGCTGAGCAAGAACGACAAGGGCTTCTTCCTGATGGTCGAGGGCGGCCGCATCGACCACGCGCTGCACGGCACCAACGCCAAGCGCGCGCTGGAAGACACGCTGGCCTTCGACGCGGCCATCCAGACCGCGCTGGACATCATGAACAAGAAGGACCCGGGCCTGAAGAACACGCTGGTGGTGGTCACGGCCGACCATGACCACGCGATGGCCTTCAACGGCTACCCGAAGATCGGCAACCCGATCCTGGGCCTGGTCAACGGCTATGCCGACGGCAAGCCGACCAAGGCCGCGGACGGCAAGCCCTACACCACGCTGGTGTTCGGCAACGGCGGCCGTCCCAACGCCACGCCTTCGAGCCAGGTCAACGCCGAAGACGGCAACAAGCCCTGGATCGCGCCCGCACGCGGCCCGGTGCGCGACGACCAGAGCGCGATGGACACCACCGACGACAACTACCTGCAGGAAGTCGGCATCAACCTCGGCACGCCCGGCGCGGAAACCCACGGCGGCGGCGACGTGATGCTGTTCGCGGGCGGCGCGGGCTCGAAGCTGTTCAAGGGCACCGTGGAGAACACCAAGGTGTTCAACAAGGTTCGGGAAGCGGCCGGCCTGTGAACAAGCTCACCCCCAGTCTTCGCGCACTGCGTGTCGCTTCGCCAACCCCCTTCCAGGGGGCGATGCCAGCGGCCCGGCAAAGCCGGTTCCGCGGCATCCCTGGCCTGGGGCTGGCGGCCTTTCTCGCAGTCGTTCCATTGGCGGGAATTGCCGCGGGCGACGCTGCCGCGCCCGACCAGAACCTGCGCATCAGCCACCACGTGCTGACGATCGGCAAGGACGGCGTGCAGCGCGAGAGCCGCTACGCCGACCTGATGTTCCGGCGCGCCGATTCGGTGTGGGTCGAGCGCGAGCTGCCGCCGGCGCTGCGCGAGGACCATGCGCACGAAGCCCGCGAGGGCAAGGTGCACATCGGCCACGCCCATGCCGACAACACCGCCGCGCCGCTGTGGGTGCGGCGCGATGCGGGCGGCAAGGTGCAGGTGGGGATGGTGCTGCGCCAGCAGCGCAAGCTGATCGAGGTCGATGCCGCCAACTACGGCAACGTCGGCTACAACGGCTCCTGGGCCAACGCCTACTGGCTGGTCGACCCGGCGAGCCTGAAGCGCATGAAGGACCTGGGCGCGGCCGGCAAGGGCGTGCAGCGCTACGAGCTGCAGCAGGGCGAGAGCACGCTGCGCATCGACTGGGACGTGGCGGGCCGCTATGCGCGCCGGATCGAGCAGCGCAACGCGCACGGCACCTCGCTCAACGTGATGACCGCCGCGGCCATCCCGGCGCCGAAGACGCTGCCCTGGCAACCGGTCGGCGGCTACGAGCGCGGCGAGTACTCCGACCTGCTGGACTGAACGGCCGGGCGGCCGTTCTTCGGCCGCCCTTTCAGATCACCAGGTCCTGCTCGACGCTCAGCACCTTGCGCCGGGCCAGCGCCAGGTTCGACTTGGCCTTGTCGAGCACCACGTAGAGGAACAGGCCCTCCTGCTTCACCATCGGACGCAGGATGTGGTACTGCTTTCCGAGCGTGATCAGGATGTCCTCGATCGCGTCGTTGATGCCCAGCGAGCGCATCGTCTTGAGCTTGGCACGCACGACTTCGGTGTTGCCCGCGGCAGCCACCTCGAGGTCGAGGCCCGAGCCGATCTGGCCCAGGATCATCCCGCTGTCCGAGTCCACCAGGGCGGCGCACATGGCGCCGTCGCTGGTCATCAGGTCTTCCATGGATTGCTTGATGGTTGCCATTTCATTTCCTCGTTGAGTTCATCGCCCGTTGAAAAAGCCGCCGCCCGGGCGAGAAATGGGCGCCGGCGATCGATGTGTGCGCGACGCCGCGTTCAGGCCTGCGCCAGCGTGCGCGCCGCCTGCTTGGCGAAGTACAGGACCTGGCCGATGACCGCGTCGCGCCCGGCGACCACGCTCACGATCAGGTCCACCTCGCGATGGCGCGCCTGCACCATCACCACATGGCCGTGGGCCGCCTCCACCGTCACGCTGGTGCAGGCGCCGAGGTTGCTTTCCTCGCCCGACAGCGAGCCCAGCGCCGCCAGCGAACTGGCCACCGCCGACAGCTGCGCCACCTTGGCGGTGTTCTCGATCCGGCCCGTGACCTCGAAGCCGTCCTCGGTGGACACCACCACCGCCCGCACGCCCTTGACCTCGCGCATGAGACTGTCGACGGCGGCCTGGGCGACCGCATGGATGTGGGGAGGGATGTTCATGCGCGCAGGTCCGACAGGGACCGGGATTCGAGCTGGAGAAGAAGGAGGTCGAGCAGCTGCAGCACCTGCGCGCGCTCGCGCACGTCGACCGGCAGCACCGGGCACACCACGCCGCGCGCGGCCATGTGGCGGCCGTGGGCGTCGATGTCGGGCGACGCATGGGTCTCGGTGCGGCCGATGCCCACCACGCAGGCCGAACGCCCGATCAGGTCGGCGAAGCCGTCGAGGTAGACATCGAGATCGGCCAGCGGATCGGGGCGGCTGTTGTCGATCAGGATCACCAGGCCGAGCGCGCCGCGGGCCAGGATGTCCCACATGAACGCGAAGCGCGACTGCCCCGGCGTGCCGTACAGCCGCAGGCGCTCGCCGTTGTCCAGCGTGAGCTCGCCGTAGTCGAGGCCGACGGTGGTGGTGGCCTTGGCCACCGATGCGTCGGTGTTGCGCACGTCGGTGCTCAGGGGACCGATCTCGCTGACCGCGGCGATGGCCGTGGTCTTGCCGGCACCCATGGTTCCGGAAAAAAGGATCTTGTGTTCGATCATGAGGCGAGGCCCGGCCGCAGGCCGAGGCGGCGGCGGATGCGCGCGAACAGGCCCGGCAGCGCGGGCACGGGCGCCGGGGCGCTCGTGGCTGCGGCCGCGCGCGGCGCGTCGCTGCGCAACAGCTCAGCGCGCTGCAGCTCGTGGAGGAAGGCGAGGCAGACCGAGCGCTCGGCGCAGCCGCGCAGGTGCAGTTGCGTCACGGTGCAGGGCCGGCTGACCAGCAGGGTCGCCAGCGCCAGCCGGCCCGGTCCGCGCAGCAGCTCCGAGGGCGGCCAGCGCGTCAGCTGGAAGGCCTGCTCGTCGTCCAGGATCGGTACCGCCGCCCGCGCCTCGGCGCGCTGGCGGGCTTCGACGATGGCCGCGCCGGCGCGGTTGAGCGCCTGCTCGAGCGCTTCGGGATTCAAGGGCAGGCTCAGTTCGTGGGCGCCCGATCCGGCGCGAGCGGCCCGCAGGACGGTCGGCGGCGGCCCGTCGCCCGCGGCCGCCCCCGACACCGCGGCCAGGCCGCCGAGGCCCTCGCCCGCGATCAGCAGGTCGCAGCGCGCGGCATGGAAGCTCCATTGGTGCTGCGTGCGGTGATCGAGCAGGCGCACCAGGGATTTCAGCAGCAGCTCGTCACGCGGGGCCAGCCCTTCGACGCTCAGGCCCAGCGAGGGCCTGCGCAGTGCCGCGGTGGCTGCGTCCGTCATCTGTGGCCCCGCCCCCCGCCCTGCGCCCGATCGCTCGACCGGTCGAAACGCGTGCGGATGGCAATGGGAAAAAGGACTGAATTCATAACGACTGGAAACAATTATCAGCCTTTCGTTACACGCTGGCGCTATTGAAGCGTGCTTTTTTGCGTCCTTTTTCTCAATTCCGAAGCCTGTAAAAGCTTCGTGGATCTAATGTTTTTTGATTACATCCTAAAGGCCAAGTTTTCCCCTGGAAAACGCTTTGAAGTGCACCACTTCTCCTCGTAGCAGATGGAAATGCAATGTCATTTCAATGAATTGAGGCATTGCATACAGACCCCTCAATTCAGGCCAAAAAAGAATTGGAAAGTTTTCATTCGGGCCAAAGAAAACGGCGAGCGACCTGTGCACGGTCGGACTCGCCGAATGATTTTTTTCTTGACGCACCGGTCGCCACGCGCGGCCGGCCGCCGCACCTCAGAGAAAACGCTCGAGCAGCTTGCGCGAAGGCCGGTCCAGCGTCTTGGGATCGGCGATCCGGAACTGCACGCCGTGGGCGCTGGCGATCAGCAGCGCGCCGTCGGCCAGCCGGCGGATGTCTTCCTCGGCCTTGAGCACGAAGCTCGTCGGGCCGCGGTCGGTGTCCACGCGCCAGGTGCTGGGCACGCCGAAGCTCGACACCGCATGCAGCTTCAGCAGCGCGGGCGCGAAATCGCGGGCCGCGAGGTCCTCGTCGAGCAGCGCGCGCATCGCGGGCGGCAGCTCGTCGAGCCGGTCGATCCAGAGCCGCTCGCGGCCGTCGGCGCCCACCAGCGACAGGCCGGCCTGCGGCGCGCTGAGCGGGAAGGCGCGCACCGGCACGATGCCCTCGTGGCGCTGGCCCTCGGCATCGGTCAGCACCAGGCGGCCGAAGGCGTCGCGCGCGAGCTGGAAGTCGGGGGTTGTCATCACGCCTCTCCCGCGGGGTGGGCCGCATGGTTCTGGTTCGACAGCAGCGCCACGGCCACCGCGGCGCGCTCGGCCACGGCACCGTCGCTGGCCTCCTCGTCGGCCTGGCGCAGCTGCGCCTGGTAGAGCCGCCAGTAGGCGCCCTGCTTCTCCATCAGCACATCGTGCGGGCCGACCTCGACCACCTCGCCGCGGTCCATCACGACCAGCCGGTCGGCCTTGCGCAGCGTCGACAGCCGGTGCGCGATGGCGATGGTGGTGCGGCCCTTCACCAGGTTGTCGAGCGCCTTCTGGATCTCCTTCTCGGTCTCGGTGTCGACCGCCGAGGTGGCCTCGTCGAGGATCAGGATGCGCGGGTCGATCAGCAGCGCGCGCGCGATGCTGATGCGCTGGCGCTCGCCGCCCGACAGGCCCTGGCCGCGCTCGCCCACCAGCGAGTCGTAGCCGTGCGGCAGGCGCAGGATGAAGTCGTGCGCATGGGCCGCGCGCGCGGCCGCGACGATCTCCTCGCGCGTGGCCTCGGGCTTGCCGTAGGCGATGTTCTGCGCGATGGTGCCGAAGAACAGGAAGGGCTCCTGCAGCACCAGCCCGACGTGGCGCCGGTAGTCGGCCACGGCGAAGCGGCGGATGTCGGTGCCGTCGACCTTGATCGCGCCGTCGGTCACGTCGTAGAAGCGGCAGATCAGGTTGACCAGCGTGCTCTTGCCCGAGCCGCTGTGGCCCACCAGGCCGATCATCTCGCCGGGCTGGATCACCAGGTCGAGGTCGCGGATCACCGCGCGCGAGCCGTAGCGGAAGCCCACGTCGGCCAGCTCGATGCGGCCCGAGGGCCGGGCGACCTTGACCGGGTTGAGCGGCTCCGGCACGTTGCTCACGTGGTCGAGGATGTCGAAGATGCGCTTGGCGCCGGCCGCGGCCTTCTGCGTGACCGAGACGATGCGGCTCATCGAGTCGAGCCGGGTGTAGAAGCGGCCGATGTAGGCGATGAAGGCGGTCAGCACGCCCACCGTGATGCTGCCGCGCGCCACCTGCCAGATGCCGAAGCCCCAGACCACCAGCAGCCCGATCTCGGTCAGCAGCGACACGCTGGGCGTGAACAGCGACCAGGTCTTGTTGAGCTTGTCGTTGACCTGCAGGTTGTAGGCGTTGGCGGCATGGAAGCGGTCGGCCTCGCGCTTTTCCTGTGCGAAGGCCTTGACCACGCGGATGCCCGGGATGGTGTCGGCCAGCACGTTGGTGACCTCGCTCCACACCCGGTCGATCTTCTCGAAGCCGGTGCGCAGCCGGTCGCGCACCACGTGGATCATCCAGGCGATGAAGGGCAGCGGCACCAGCGTGACCACCGCCAGCAGCGGGTTGATCGAGAACAGGATCACCGCCGTCATCACGATCATCAGCACGTCGGTCAGGAAGTCGAGCGCGTGCAGCGAGAGGAAGACGTTGATGCGGTCGGTCTCGGAGCCGATGCGCGCCATCAGGTCGCCGGTGCGCTTGCCGCCGAAGTAGTCCAGCGGCAGCGTCAGCAGGTGCTCGTAGGTGGTGGTGCGCAGGTCGGCACCGATGCGCTCGGACACCAGCGCCAGCAGGTAGGTGCGGGCCCAGCCCAGGCCCCAGCCGGCCAGCGCGGCCGTGAGCAGCGCGCCCAGGAACAGCGCGACCTTGCTCATGGCGATCTGGTGGCCGTTCTGGAACGGGATCAGGATGTCGTCCATCAGCGGGATGGTCAGGTAGGGCGGCACCAGCGTGGCGGCGGTCGAGGCCAGCGTGAGCAGGAAGCCGGCGATCAGCTGCTTGCGGTAGGGCTTGGCGAAGCGGCCCAGGCGCAGCAGCACCCAGGTGGAAGGCGGCGCGGCCGACGCGGTTTCGGCGGGCAGTTCGTCCGCGTCGACCGGCTCTGTCGCCAGCGCGACACTGCCGGCCCGCTGGCCCAGCAACTTGAACAGGCGCAGCGCGTCCGCTTGCTGTGCCAAGGTGTAACGCCAGCGCGCCAGATGGCCGGCATCGCTTTGCAGGTCGATGGTGCCGACGCCCGCGTGATCGCTCAGCTGCATGGAAAGTCCGGCTGTTGTGAGCGCCCACTCACGCCAAACCCCCTCTGCGGATCGGGCCAGCAGGCGCCGATCGCTGAGGGCCAGCAGCCCTTGTGCAAACCGAAGTTCGCCGTCAAGGTCAACCGTGAGCGTCGCCAGAACGTTTTCCGCGACTGAGAGCCGGCTTTTCAGCGCTTCTGAAACCGGCCCCGCTTCGCCCTCCGGGGTGCCGATTGGATCGTGATGTTGCATTGTCTTTCTGTGTCTCTGGTCCTCGCCGAACCACGCCAAGGTGCCCGCCCGGCGCCGATTCTGATCGATCGCCATGGGCGCGCCTGAGGGCGCCCGCGTGCTCGGCCCAAGCACAACGAACGTTTCCATGACCTGTTTCGACGACATCCGACTGCTCCGTACCCGTTATTTGCGCGGCCCGAACCTCTGGACCTACCGTCCGGTGCTCGAGGTCTGGCTCGACCTGGGCCGGCTCGAGGACTTCCCCTCCAACCTGGTGCCCGGCTTCACCGAGCGCCTGACCACCCTGCTGCCGGCGCTGATCGAGCACCACTGCGGCGTGGGCGAGCGCGGCGGCTTCATCCAGCGCCTCAACGAAGGCACCTGGGCCGGCCATGTGCTCGAGCACGTGGTGATCGAGTTGCTGAACCTGGCCGGCATGCCGACCGGCTTCGGCCAGACCCGCAGCACCTCGCAGCACGCGGTCTACCGGATGGTGTTCCGCGCCCGCGACGAGCAGGTCGCGCGCGTCGCGCTGGCCGAGGGCCATCGCCTGCTGATGGCCGCCATCAACAACACGCCCTTCGACGCCGCCGACGTGCAGCGCGCGGTCGACGTGGTCAAGGCCAAGGTCGAGGACTGCTACCTGGGCCCGAGCACCGCGGCCATCGTGGGCGCGGCCACCGACCGCGGCATTCCGCACCTGCGCCTCAACGGCGGCAACCTGGTGCAATTGGGCTACGGCGCGAGCCAGCAGCGCATCTGGACCGCCGAGACCGACCACACCAGCGCCATCGGCGAATCGATCGCCAGCGACAAGGAACTGACCAAGTCGCTGCTGCAGAGCTGCGGCGTGCCGGTGCCCGAAGGCCAGGTGGTCGAGAGCGCCGAGGAAGCCTGGGAAGCGGCCGAGGACATCGGCCTGCCGGTGGTGGTCAAGCCCTCCGACGCCAACCACGGCCGCGGCGTCTCGCTCGAACTCACGACGCGCGAAGAAGTCATGGCCGCCTTCGCGGTGGCCGAGCCCGAAGGCAGCGATGTGATGGTCGAGCGCTTCGTGCGCGGCCACGAGCACCGCCTGCTGGTGGTCGGCGGCCAGGTGGTCGCGGCGGCGCGCGGCGACATCATCACCGTGACCGGCGACGGCGTCTCGACCGTGGCCGCGCTGATCGACAGCCAGCTCAACAGCGACCCGCGCCGCGGCGCCGAGGAAGAGTTCCCGCTCGACGTGATCGACGTCGCGACCGACGCCAAGCTGCAGCTCGAACTGCAGCGCCAGGCGCTCGACGGCCAGGCCGTGCCGGCCAAGGGCCGGGTCGTGACGATCCAGCGCAGCGGCAACCTGGGCGTGGACTGCACCGACCAGGTCCATCCCGAAGTGGCCCATGCGGCCGTGCTGGCCGCGCGCGTGGTCGGCCTGGACATCGCCGGCATCGACTTGGTGGCCGAGGACATCTCGCGGCCGCTGGCGGCCCAACGCGGCGCGATCGTCGAAGTCAACGCCGGCCCGGGCCTGCTGATGCACCTGAAGCCGGCGGTCGGCTCGCCTCGCCCCGTGGGCCGCGTGATCTGCGAGCACCTGTTCCCGGATGGCGACGACGCCGAACTGCCCGGCCGCATCCCCGTGGTCGGCGTGGCCGGCTCGCGCGACACCGCGGTGCTGGCACGCCTGCTGGCCTGGCTCACCGGCCTGGGCGGCCGCTACACCGGCCTGGCCTGCGGCGACGGCCTGTTCCTCGAGCGCCGCCGCGTCGACGCCCGCCCCAGCGCCAACTGGGAAGCCGGCCACCGGCTGCTGGTCAACCGCTCGGTGCAGGCCGTGGTGATCGAGAACGGCGCCGCCTCGATCCTGCGCGACGGCCTGGCCTACGACCGCTGCCAGGTCGGCATCGTGACCGACCTCGACGGCGCCGAGGCGCTGGCCGAGTTCGACATCACCGAGAGCGACCAGATGGTCCGGGTGCTGCGCACCCAGGTCGACGTGGTGCTGCCCCAGGGCACCGCCGTGCTGAACGCCGCCGACCCGCGCGTGGCCGCGCTGGCGCCGCTGTGCGACGGCGCCGTGATCCTCTATGCGGCCGACCCGCAGGCCGCCGCGCTGGCGCCGCACCGCGCCGAGGGCGGCCGGGCCGTGCTGGTGCGCCAGGACCGCGTGGTGCTGGCCAACGGCACCAGCGAATCCTTCCTGCCCGGCCTGGGCCGGCTCACGGTCTGGCGCGCCACGCACGCGGGCGTCAGCCTCGACGTGCTGCTGGCCGCGGTCGCCGCCGCCTGGGCGCTGGGCATTCCGCTCAACCTGATCGGTGCCGGCGCCGAGGCCTTCGAGGCCGACCTGCAAGCCGCCCTCGCCTCCCTGCAGCTGTCGCAGAGCGCACCCCAGCCCGAGCCCCAATTCGCCTGATGAATCGACGGCCTTCGATGGCCGCAAAGGTTTCACCGCCATGCAAGTCACCCGCATCCGCGCCCTGCGCGGCCCCAACCTCTGGAGCCGTCACACGGCCATCGAAGCCGTCGTCGCCTGCCACGGCGCCGAGAACGCGATCGAGCAGCTGCCCGGTTTCGAAGCCCGGCTGCGCGCGCTGTTCCCGACCATCGGCGAACTGCACCCGATGGTGCTGGGCCAGCCGCTGGCGCTGGCCCATGTGCTGGAGAACGCCGTGATGGCGCTGCAGGCCCAGTCGGGCTGCAGCGTGGTCTTCGGCCGCACCACGCGCACCACCGAGGACGGCGTCTACCAGGTCGTGATGCAGTACTGCGAGGAGGCCGTGGGCCGGCGCGCGGTGAAGCTGGCCGAGGCGCTGATCGCCGCCGCGCTGGACGACGGCGCCTTCGACCTGCAGGCCGCGCTGGCCGAACTGCGCGACCTCGATGAATCCGAGCGCCTGGGCCCGAGCACCGGCTCGATCGTCGACGCGGCCGTGGCCCGCGGCATCCCCTACCGCCGGCTCACCCGCGGCAGCCTGGTGCAGTTCGGCTGGGGCTCGCGCCAGCGCCGCATCCAGGCGGCCGAGATCGACAGCACCAGCGGCGTGGCCGAGGCCATCGCGCAGGACAAGGAACTCACCAAGCAGCTGCTCAACGCGGCCGGCGTGCCGGTGCCGCTGGGCCGCCCGGTCAGCGACGCCGCCGACGGCTGGGCCGCCGCGCTCGAGATCGGCCTGCCGGTGGTGGTGAAGCCGCAGGACGGCAACCAGGGCAAGGGCGTGACGGTCAACATCGTGAGCCGCGAACAGCTCGACGCCGCCTACGCCTCGGCCGCGACCTACGGCGAAGTCATGGTGGAGAAATTCCTGCCCGGCTTCGACTACCGCCTGCTGGTGGTGGGCGACCGGCTGGTGGCCGCCGCGCGGCGCGATCCGCCGCAGGTGATCGGCGACGGCAGCGCCACGGTCCGGCAGCTGGTCGACACCGTCAACCTCGACCCGCGCCGCGGCGAGGGCCATGCGACCTCGCTGACCAAGATCCGGCTCGACGACATCGCGGTCGGCCGCCTCGAGGCCCAAGGCCTGACGCCCGACAGCGTGCCCGCGCTGGGCCAGCGCGTGGTGCTGCGCAACAACGCGAACCTCTCGACCGGCGGCACCGCCACCGACGTGACCGACACCGTGCACCCCGAGATCGCCGCGCGCGCGGTCGACGCGGCGCAGATGGTCGGCCTGCACATCTGCGGCGTCGACATGGTGTGCGAGAACGTGCTGCGTCCGCTGGAAGAGCAGCACGGCGGCGTGGTCGAGGTCAACGCCGCGCCGGGCCTGCGCATGCACATCTCGCCCTCGTTCGGCCGCGGCCGCGCGGTCGGCGAGGCGGTGATGGACACGCTGTTCGCGCACGGCGACGACGGCCGCATCCCGGTCGTGGCCGTGACCGGCACCAACGGCAAGACCACCACCGCGCGGCTGATCAACCACATCCTGGCCTCGAGCGGCCTGCGCACCGGCATGACCAACACCGACGGCGTGTGGGTCGACGGCCGCCAGACCGACAGCGGCGACTGCAGCGGCCCCAAGAGCGCGCGCAACGTGCTGCTGCACCCCGAGGTCGACGCGGCCGTGTTCGAGGTCGCGCGCGGCGGCGTGCTGCGCGAGGGCCTGGGCTTCGACCGCTGCCAGGTGGCGGTGGTGACCAACATCGGCAGCGGCGACCACCTCGGCCTGAACTACATCACCACGGTCGAGGACCTGGCGGTGCTCAAGCGGGTGATCGTGCGCAACGTGGCCGAGGCGGGCTACGCGGTGCTCAACGCCAGCGACCCCAACGTGGCCGCGATGGCGGCCGGCTGCCCCGGCGGCGTGATCTTCTTCAGCGTCGACCGCCAGCACCCGGTGATGGCCACGCACCGCGCGCAGGGCAAGCGCACCGTGCACATCGACGGCGATGCGCTGGTCGCGGCCGAGGGCTCGTGGCGCGAGCGCGTGCCGCTGCGCGACGTGCCGATCACCCGCAATGGCACCCTGCCCTTCCAGGTCGAGAACGTGATGGCCGCCACGGCCGCGGCCTGGGCCGTGGGCCTGGACTGGGACACCATCCGCAGCGGGCTGTCGAGCTTCATGAACGACGCGGCCGGCGTGCCGGGCCGCTTCAACGTGATGGAGTACAACGGCGCCACCGTGATCGCCGACTACGGCCACAACACCGACGCCATGAAGGCGCTGGTGGCCGCGGTCGACACCCTGCCGGCCCAGCGCCGCTCGGTGGTGATCAGCGGCGCCGGCGACCGGCGCGACTGCGACATCCGCGACCAGACCGCGATCCTGGGCGAAGCCTTCGACGACGTGATCCTCTACCAGGACGCGGCCCAACGCGGCCGCGCCGACGGCGAGGTGATGGCGCTGCTGCGCCAGGGCCTGCAGGGCGCGCGCCGCACCCAGCATGTGGAGGAGATCCGCGGCGAGTTCGTGGCCATCGACCGCGCGCTGGCGATGCTGCAGCCGGGCGACCTCTCGCTGATCCTGGTCGACCAGGTCGAGGAGGCGCTGGCGCACCTGGCGCAGCGCATCGCGGCCGGACGGGCGACCGCCGTGCAACCGGCCTAGGCGCGCGCCCGGGTCCGAGGCGCTTCAGGGCCCCTCGATCAGCTCCTTGACGCGCCGGGCCAGCGCGTGCATCTCGAAGGGCTTGGTCATCACGTGCATGTCGCGGTCGAAGGAGCCCTGGCCGAGCACCACGCTTTCCGCGTAGCCGGTGATGAACAGCACCTTGAGCTGGGGCCGCCCGGTGCGCGCGGCATCGGCCACCTGGCGGCCGTTCATGCCGCCGGGCAGGCCCACGTCGGTGATCAGCAGGTCGATCTGCCGGCCCGAATGCAGCCAGCGCAGGGCCTCGGCCCCGTTGCCGGCCTCGAGCGTGGCATAGCCGAGTTCCTGCATGACCTCCACGATCAGCATGCGCAGCGCGGCTTCGTCGTCGACCACCAGCACCGTCTCGCCGGCAGGCGCGCGCGGCGCGGGCTCCATGCCGGGAGGCGGCGCCGCCTGGGCCTCGGCCGGCACCTCGCTGCGCGGCAGCTCGATGGTCACGGCCGTCCCTTCGCCCACCTTCGACCGGATGCCGACGCGGCCGCCGGACTGCTTGGCGAAGCCGTAGATCATCGACAGGCCCAGGCCGGTCCCCATGCCCAGCGGCTTGGTGGTGAAGAAGGGGTCGAAGGCGCGCTGCGCCACCTCCTCCGTCATGCCGACGCCGTTGTCGCGCACGCAGATGGACACGTAGGCGCCGGGCGCGAGGTCGGCGGCGCGGGCGGCCTGCGCGTCCAGCGACAGGTTGGCCGTCTCGATGACCAGCTGGCCGCCGTTGGGCATCGCATCGCGGGCGTTGATGCACAGGTTGAGCAGCGAATTCTCGAACTGGCCCGCATCGACATGCGCGCTCCACAGGCCCGGCGCGGCCTGGACGTCCAGCCGGATCTCGGGCCCGACGGTGCGGCGGATCAGGTCTTCCATGCCGCGGATCAGCGGGTTCAGGTCCAGGTGCCGGGGCTCGAGCGTCTGGCGGCGCGAGAAAGCCAGCAGCCGGTGCGTCAGGGCCGCCGCCCGCTGCGTGGCGCCCTGCGCCACGCCGATGTAGCGCTCGAGGTCGCCCGGACGGGCCAGCGGGCCGCGCCGGCGCATGAGCTCGAGGCTGCCGGAGATCGCGGCCAGCAGGTTGTTGAAGTCGTGCGCCAGGCCGCCGGTGAGCTGGCCCACCGCCTCGAGCTTCTGGCTCTGCCGCAGCTGCTCCCGGGCCGCCTCGAGCTCGGCCGCGCGGGCTTCCACCTGGCGTTCGAGCGAGGCGGCGAAGGCCGTCAACGCGATCTGCGCCTCACGCCGCGCGATGGCCGAACGCAGCCGGTCGCCGACGTCGCGCACGAACTCCAGCTCGTCGCCGGGCCAGGGGCGCACCTCGCCATGGTTCAGGTAGAGCAGGCCGACCAGGCCGCCGTTCTCGGTCAGCGGCATGTTCACCACCGCGCGCGCGTGGATGGCCTCGAGCGCGGCGGCGGTGGCCCGGGTGCGGGCGTCCTCGCGGGCGTCGGCGAAGGCCACCGCCACGCCGCGCTTGAGGTCCTCGATGTAGCTGCCGTAGTCGCGAAAGCGCAGCACACCGGCCAGGCTGCGCACGCCGGGGGCGTTCCAGTCGCGCTCGATGGTGATCGTTTCGGCCGCGGTGTCCACCACGCCATAGCCGGCCCGGTCGACGCCCAGCTGCTGCGCCAGCGTCTGCGCCGCCATGTAGGCGATCTCGATGGGGTCGTCCATGTCGCGGATGCGGTCGCTCAATTCGATCAGCGCCATCCGGCGCGACTCGATGCGGCCGGCGGCCGCGTGCGCATCGCGCAAGCGGTGCTCCGCGATGCCCAGCGTGCGGCGATCGGCCGCCTCTTTCAAGGCGCGGTCCAGCACCAGCGGCAGGCGCGCGAGGCGCCCCTTGCTGACGTAGTCGGTGGCCCCGCGCTTGAGCAGCTCGACCGCGTTGTCCTCGCCGATCACGCCGGAGACGAAGATGAAGGGCACCGACGGCGCCGACGCGCGCGCCAGTTCCAGCGCCTGCCCGCCGGAGAAGCCGGGCAGCTCGAAGTCGGAAAGGATCACGTCGAAGCGATGGCGCGCCAGGGCCTGCACGAAGCCCTGCTCGTGCTGCACGATCGTGGTCTCGATCGCCGCGTAGGTCTGGGCCAGGGTCTCGGTGAGCAGCTCGGCGTCGAAGCGCGAATCCTCGAGGATCAGCACGCGCAGCGCGGCCGCATGGCCGGCACGGGCCGTCGGATCAGGGCTGCTCATTGTGGCGCAGCGCCTTCAGGGAACCCGGCGGCGGTTCGTTCAGCACGGCCCAGAAGACGCCCAGGTCGGCGATGGCGCTGACGAAGCGGTCGAAGGCCACCGGCTTCACCACGTAGGCGTTGACGCCCAGCTGGTAGCTCTTCAGCACGTCCGCCTCTTCCTGGGACGAGGTCAGCATCACGACGGGCACGCTGCGCAGCGCCGGGTCGGCCCGCACCGCTTCGAGCACCTCCAGCCCGTTGACCTTGGGCAGCTTCAGGTCGAGCAGGATGACGGCCGGATTGCCCTCGGTGCGGCCGGCGTGCTCGCCTTCGCGCTTGAGGTAGTCGAGCGCCTCCGCGCCATCGCGCTGGATCACCACCTCGTTGGCGAGCTGGCTGCGCTCGAGCGCGATCAGGGTCAGTTCGAGGTCTCGTTTGTCGTCTTCGACGAGAAGGATCGGCTTCAGCATCACAGGGTTCCGTGCGGGGGGGTTGGAAGGGTGTCGGTCGGGTTCGGGTCGGGGAGGTCCTCGCGCCGGGGCAGCACGAAGCCGAAGCGGGCGCCGACGCCCGGCTCGCCCTCGGCCCAGACCGTGCCGCCGTGGCGTTCGACGATGCGCTTGACGTTGGCCAGGCCAATGCCCGTGCCTTCGAATTCCTCGGCCTGGTGCAGGCGTTGGAACACGCCGAAGAGCTTGCCCACGTACTGCATCTGGAAGCCGACGCCGTTGTCCTCGACCTCCAGGCCGTCGCCGGCCTCGGTGCTGACGGCCCGCACGGCGATGCGCGCGGGGTCGCGGCCGCGCGAGTACTTCAGCGCATTGCCCAGCAGGTTGCGGGCCGCGACCTGCAGCAGCAGCGGATCGGCATGGATCGCCGGATAGTGCGCATCCAGCACCCATTCGACCTGCCGGCCCGGCGGCTCCTGGCGCGAGAGCTCGCGCACCAGGTCGCCGACCAGCAGCTGCGTGTCGACCGCACGCTGCTTGAGCGCGGCGCGCCCCATGCGCGAAAAGTCCAGCAAGGCATCGACCAGCTGGCCGGCGAACGAGGCGGCGTCCTTGACGTTGGTCATGTAGCGCAGCGCGCGCGGCGACAGCGCCTTGCCCTCCGAGTCGACCACCAGGTCGACATAGCCGGCGATGTGGCGCATCGGCGCCCGCAGGTCGTGCGACACCGTGTACGAGAAGGCTTCGAGTTCCTTGTTCACGCGGGTGAGTTCATGCGCCACCTCCGCGAGTTCCTCGGCCCGCCGCAGCACGATGCCGATCAGCGCCTGCCGCAGCTCGCCGACGGCACCGATCTCGGCATCGGACCAGGCTTCGGCGCTGCCGCGGATGCGCTCCTGCCAGCCCTCGAAGCTCTTGCGCGGGTGGATGCGCCCGTCTTCGGCGATCGCGTTCTTGCGCGGGTTGCCGGCCCAGGTCACGGTCTTGACGATCTCCGGCCGGAACCACAGGATCAGGTGGCGGTGCACCTGCGAGATCGACACCGCCAGCACGCCGGCCGCGGTGAACGGCAGGCTGGCCGCGGGCGCGTAGTGCCGGGCCAGCGTGTCGCTGTGATAGACCTCCTGGCCGAGGCCGGCGATCCACTGCGCCAGGCCCTGGACGTCGGCGTCGGACGGCACATCGCCGACGCTCCAGACCGCATCGTCGAGCACCACCGCGGCCCCCGTGGCCCGTGCGACGCGCAGCATCAGCGAGGGCTCCAGCACCAGGCGCTGGAGGGTGGCGTCGCTGTCCGCGAGATGCGCCACGATCTGCAGGGTCAGCTGGCGCAACGCCAGCCGCTCGGCGACCAGGCGATTGGCTTCCTTCGAGCGGATCTGCAGCGCGAGCAGCTGCCCCAGGTGCTCGCAGGCCAGCCGCGTCGACATGCCGATGAAGCGTGGCGCGTGGTCGTGGCAGGAGATCAGTCCCCAGAGCTTGCCGTCGATGACGATCGAGACCGACATGGACGCCAGCGTGCCCATGTTGCGCATGTACTCGAGGTGGATCGGCGACACGCTGCGCAGCTGCGCCTGCGACAGGTCGATGTCGGCGGCGCTCAGCGCGCCGTCCTCGATGCGCAGCGGGACCGGGATGTAGTTGGCATCGGCGATCAGGCGGAACTGGTTGAGCACGTACAAGGCGCGCGCCTGCTGCGGGATGTCGCCGGCCGGGAAATGGTGGCCGGCATAGCTGTCGTAGCCGGCATCGATGGCCTCGGCCAGCACCTCGCCATGGCCCGCCTCGTCGAAACGGTAGACCAGACAGCGGCCGAAGCCGGTCAGGCGCTTCATCTCGGCCGCCACCAGCTGCGTCAGCGCCTGCACCGACTCGGCGTCCTGCAGGCAGGGCAGGAAGACCCGCGTCAGCGAGTAGATCGGGGCTTCGTTGCCCTCGGTCGGTTGCGCCGGCTCGAATTCGAGCAGCAGGTGCCGCTCGGTCCGGTGGCCCGAGACGTCCCAGCGGGCGCCGTCCAGCGTCCAGACGCCGAGCGCGCTCGGTGCGGCGCCGGGCGGCAGTTCGGGCCAGGGGAAGGCATCGAGCGCGCTGACGGCCGCCGGCACCGCGTCGGGCGGCCAGTTCTCGCTGCGGGCCACCGGCCGCCGGGTCGCCGCATCGAGCACCAGCAGGCGGCCGTGGGGCTGCACCGCGCCGGGCACCCGTATCGGTTCCACATGGCAGGACGAGAGAAGGTCCGGCGTCGAAGCCGGGTCAGCGATCGCAGCGGGGAAGGGAGCGTGGTCAGCCATGCGGGGGAAGAAAAAATGCCGCAATGCAGCCTGCCGGTTTTGGCGGCTTGCATGATGCCTGCGAAGACCGGCTCTTTTTGTCGGCCAATCGCCACAATTGGGCCGCCGCGGATGTGAAGGCAGGCGGCGCCCCGGGATGGCGCGTTCCGCCGGGCCACGTGAAAGAACCGTCCGACAGCGATTGGCGGCGGCCTGCCCGGCGCTTCGCCATGCCGTCCCGCAGCGAGCGGGCGCCACGGGTCCAGAGTGGCACGCCCAGGCCCCCGGATTCCACCGGCGCGGCCCTCTATCCAGGAGTTGCAACCATGAAGATCTCTGTCCGTTCCTTGGCCCTCGCCCTCTGCGCCACCGGCGCGCTGGCCGGCGCGCCCGCTGCCTTCGCCCAGGGCGCCGCGCCGGGCACCGATGCCCGCATGCAGCGTGAACGCGCCACCTGCGACGGCGTGCAGCAAGACCGTGCGGCCTGCCTGAGGGAAGCCGGCGCGGCCAGGCAGGAGGCCCAGCGCAGCGGGCTGACCAGCGCCTCGCCCAGCGCCTATGACCAGAACGCGCTCGAGCGCTGCCAGTTGCAGCCGGTGGCCGACCGGGCCGATTGCGAAGCGCGCATCCGTGGCACGGGCGTCTCGGCGACCGAAGGCAGCGTGATGGGTGGTGGCGTGATCCGCGAGACCGTCACGCCGATTCCCGCGCCCGCACGCTAGGACGGCGGACCGGAGCGGAAGCTCAGCCGGGCCGGCCGATGACGGCCTTGGCGATGGTCACCAGGCTGGCGGTCATGGCGCGCGCACGCGGCGCCAGCAGCTCCGCGCTCAGGGCGTCGGGGTCGCGGTACGCCTGCAGTGCGTCCCGATCGCGCCCGCCCGTCGCGACAAAGTCCATCAGTGCTGCGAATTCGGAGGAGTCGGGGTTCGGGAAAGACATGCGGTCATCGTAGTGCTCAACTGACCATTTATGACAGTTGTCAAAAGTTCTATAACTACCCGTTGCCAAGGTTTTCACGAATTGATATCCGACCTTTACCTGAGGCGCCGCGCCGTGGGGAGGCCTCCGCCAGTGCCGCCGCGGCCACCATCTCCCGCAGGCGGCGCAGCACCGATGCGCTGTCCCCCACCCGCGTCGCGAGGTGCAGCGGCGCGCTCAGGCCCGGACACTCCGAGAGCGCGCGGTAGGCGATGCCGTCGCCCCGCAGGCGCCGCATCGAGGCCGGCACGATGGACACGCCCAGGCCCGCCGCGACCAGGCTCAGCGTGGCCGTCATGCGGGGCGCCTCCTGCACCACCCGCGGACTGAAGCCCGCCTCGCGGCAGGCCACCAGGATCGCGTCGTAGAGGCCCAGCCCCACCCGGCGCCGGTACAGCACGAAGGCCTCGCCGGCCAGGGCCGACAGGGGCAAGGGCGCCTCGGGGCCGCGTGCCAGCGGATGTTCCATGGGCATGGCCAGCAGCATCGGCTCCTCGAGGATGGGCACGGCCTGCAGCGCCGGCGTGCCGCTCAGCGGCGAACGCACGAAGGCGGCATCGAGGCGCTCATGGACCAGCGCGTCCATGAGTTCGCCGGTGCCGGCCTCCTCCAGCACCACGGCGACGCCCGGCAGCGTCTCCCTGAACTGGCGCAGCACCCGCGGCACGAAGGGATGCAGCGCGGCCGAACTGGTGAAACCGATGCCGAGCCGCCCCTGTTCCCCGCGGTCGGCGCGGCGCACCACCTCGGCCACGCCGTCCGCCCGCGCCAGCACCGCCAGCGCCTCCTCCAGCAGGGCCTGCCCCGCCGTGGTGAGCCGCACGCCGCGCGGCAGGCGTTCGACCAGCTTCACGCCCAGTTCGGTTTCCAGGCCCTGCAGCAGCCGGGTCAACGGCGGTTGCTGCATGCCCAGGCGTTCCGCGGCGCGTGTGATGTGGCCTTCCTGCGCGATCGCGACAAAGGCATGGAGTCGTCGCAGTTCCAGCATCGAGATACCTCAGAGGTATGGCAACTCTTCATTCATGGCATTTGAAATCATAGCTCGATCGACTTACGCTGCGGCACACGCCAACCCACCCGAGGAACACACGATGACCTGGTCCGCCCAAAAATACTCGACCTTCGAACAGGAACGCACCCGCCCGGTCCGCGACCTGGTCGCGGCCATCCCGACCGAAACCGTGCATCGCGCCATCGACCTGGGATGCGGCCCTGGCAACTCCACCGAGGTGCTGGCCGCGCGCTTCCCGCAGGCGCAGGTGAGCGGCGTCGACAGTTCCGACGACATGGTGGCGGCCGCGCGCCGGCGGCTGCCGGCCCTGGATTTCTCGCTCGCCGACATCGGCGCCTGGCAGCCGGCCCAGCCCTTCGACGTGATCCTGGCCAATGCCGCGCTCCAGTGGCTGCCCGACCATGCGACGCTGTACCCGCACCTGGCCAGGCAGCTGGTGCCCGGCGGCAGCCTGGCGATCCAGACGCCCGACAACCTCGAGGAGCCCGCGCACCGGCTCGCGCGCCAGACCGCGGCCGAAGGCCCGTGGGCCGCCAGGATCGGCGAGGTCAAGCATCCCGCACGGCACAGCGCGGCGTTCTACTACCAGCTGCTGCGGCCGCACTGCAGCCACGTCGATGTCTGGCGCACCACCTACTTCCATCCGCTGGCGGGCGGCCCGTCGGCGGTGGTCGAATGGTTCGAGGGCTCGGCCCTGCGCCCCTACCTGGGGCCGCTGGACCCGGAGGAGAAGGCGGGCTTCCTGGCCCGCTACCTCGCGGCCGTGACCGAGGCCTACCCGCCGCTGGCCGACGGCACCGTGCTGCTGCCCTTCCCACGGCTGTTCATCGTCGCGGTGCGCTGAACGGCGCGGCGTTCGCCGAAGCCCTCTTCCCCCCTCTTCCCCCTCTTCCCGCCGCATCGCGGCGATCTCGCCCATCGCGTCACTGCGCGGCCTCCTACACCCTCGGGACCAGAGGCCGGCAACCCTTGGTCTCCATTCAAGGAGCCCATGCCATGCAGTCATCCACGCCCGACGAACTCGCACAGACCGAAGTGCTGATCGAACAGGCCCGCACAGAGGCGCAGATCCGCGTCGCGCAGGTCGACAAGGAAGAAGCGGAAGCGGCCGGCAAGCCCGGCGCCGACGAGAACGCGGCCGGCTTCCTGAAGCCGGACCCGTCCGTCGAGGACGAAGACGCCGATCCCGTGGGTGGCCCGGCGCAGGGCTGAGCCGGCGCGAAGATGACTTCCGGCACTTCCGCGTGCCGGGCGCTTCGCTACCATGGTTCGCAATGCGAACCGAATCGATCCCGCCTCCCCTCGCGCGCCCGCACGCCGACACCGCTCCCCTCCCCGCACGCCCGCGCGCCATCCTGGTCGTCGATGACCACGACCTGGTGCGCCTCGGCGTGCGCGCGCTGGTCCAGTCGCAGGCCACCGACGCCGCCACGGCCACCGAGGTCTTCGAGGCCGACAGCCTGGCGAGCGCGCTGTCGCTCTACGCGGCCGCGCAGGACGCGATCGGCCTGGTGCTGCTCGATCTCGCGCTGCCCGACACGCAGGGTCTCGAGGGCCTGCTCGCGTTTCGCACGCACTTTCCCCTGGCCCGCATCGTGGTCCTCTCGGGCACCGTCGACACCACGCTGTCGCGCGGTGCGCTCGACCAAGGTGCGCTCGCCTTCCTGCCCAAGTCGGCGGACCTCAACGAGGTCGTGAGCTTCATCCGCGCCTGCGGCCTGCTCGACGTGCAGAGCGCCGCCATCGGGCTGCCGGCGCTGCCCGGGCCGTTGTCGACCACACCGTCGGCCGAGCGGCCCGAGGCCCTGGAGCAGCTCACGCCGCGGCAGCTCGAGGTGCTGCAGTGGGTGCTCGAAGGCAAGGCCAACCGCGAGATCGCGCAGCTGGCCCACCTGAGCGAAGGCACGGTGAAGAACCATGTCTCGACACTGCTGCTGCTGTTCGGCGTGCGCTCGCGGGCGCAGCTGATCAGCCAGTTGCGTTGAGCCCGCGGTCCATGCGCGCGCGCGTCCCCGCCCGCCCCGCGGGCCGCGGCGACGACGATGCGCTCGAACAGCGCGTGCTGCGCGAGCACGTCGCCTCGGTCTACTACATCTACAACGCCACGCTGGTCTCCCGGGTGGTGTTCATCCTGCTGCTCGGCGGCTTCCTCTACCTGCAGCTGCGTTCGCCCGCGGTGCTCGCCTTCGTCGGCATCCACCTCGCGCTCTATGCCTACCTGGCCTTCGCGCCGCGCTGGACGCCCGCGGCGCCGGCCGCCGACAGCCCGCGATGGGTGCGGCGCATCACGGTCACCGTCACGCTCATGGGCCTGGCGGATGCCATGGCGCCCTGGTTGTTCGTACCCGCCGGCAACATCGCCGTGACCGCGGTGCTGATGGTGGTGATGCTCGGCAACTGCGCGCGCGCCGTGCAGTCGCTGCGGCCGCTGACGGTCGCGATGTACGGCCACACGCTGCCGATGCTGGGCGGACTGATCGCCGCGCTGATCGTGCATGGCGACGGCATGCACTGGTTCCTCGCCGCCTTCGCCACGGTCAACCTCACGCTGATGCTGCGGGTGGGTGTGCAGGAGCACCGGCAGCTGACCGATGCGCTGCTGCTGCGCTTCGAGAACGAGGCGCTGGCCGCGCGCCTGAGCGAGCAGGTCGCGGCCACCGAGCGCGCGAGCGCCGAGAAGACCCGCTTCCTGACCACCGCCAGCCACGACCTGCGCCAGCCGCTGCATGCGGTCGCGCTGTTCGGCGCGGCGCTCGAGACCGCGCTCCAGGACCGGCCCGAAGGGCGCAACGCCGAGCGCCTGATGCGCGCGGTCAATGCGCTGGGCAAGTCGCTCGACACCATGCTCGACGTGTCGCGCCTGGACGCCGGCGTGGTCACGCCCACTTTCCAGCCGGTGCAGATCGATGCGCTGCTGCTGTCGCTCAACCACGTGTTCTCGGCCCAGGCCGAGCAGAAGGACCTGCAGCTGCGCCTGCGCGCCAGCGGCCTCTGGGTGCACAGCGATCCGCAGCTGCTGGCGCGCATGCTGTCGAACCTGATCGACAACGCCGTCAAGTACACCCAGCGCGGCGGCGTCACCGTGACGGCGCGCGCGCACGGCCGCACGGTGCGCATCGACGTGCTGGACACCGGCGCGGGCATCGCGCCCGACCAGCGCGACCGGATCTTCGAGGAGTTCTACCAGGTCGGCAACTCGGGCCGCGACCGCGCGCGCGGCCTGGGCATCGGCCTGTCGATCGTGCAGCGCCTGTCGCGCCTGCTCGGCCATCCGGTCGAGCTGCGTTCGCGCATCGGACGCGGCAGCCGCTTCCGCATCTCGCTGCCGCTGGCCGAAGCCCGCGCGCGCGTCGCGCAGGCCGCGCGCGCGGCCGGCAGCCTGCCCCGGCGCGTGCTGCTGATCGACGACGAGGCCGACATCCGGGAAGCCATGACCGTGCTGCTGCGCGCCTGGTCGATCGAGGTGATGGCCGTCGGCGACGAGCAGGGCGCGATCGACGCGCTGAGCCGCGCCCGCGTGCCCTCGCAGCAGGCCGACATGCTGATCTGCGACTACCGGCTGCCCGAGGGCGCCAACGGGCTCGACGTCGGCCTGCGCCTGCACCGGCGTTTCGGCATCGAGCGCCCCCTGCTGCTGATCACCGGCGAGACCGCGCCCGAGCCGCTGCGGCATGCACGCGAATCGGGCGTGCCGATGCTGTTCAAGCCGGTCAACGCCGCGGCGCTGCGGCGCGCGCTCACCAGCGAAACATGACTTTCGGCACTGGCGGCGCCGGTGCCCAGCGCTTAACTTTCGGCTCGCCCGCCCCGGGCGCTCCCTCCTCCCTAAGCCATCAATGAAAAGCAGTCTGCGGATTGCGGCCAGAGCCGTCGTTCTGCGCGCGCGCCGCGGCCGCTCCGGACCCTGACCATGCACACTGCCACCCACCCCGCGCGCCTGATGCGCCTCACCCGGACCGCGTCGGTGCTGGCCGGCCTGGCGATGCTCGCCGCCTGCCAGACCACCGACATGCAGATGGGCGCCCAGGGCGCCAAGACCGTCGCCACCGGCGCGGCCGCGGGCGACGCCACGGCCAACGCCAACAGCGCGCTCGAGAAATGCGCCTCGCCGCTGGGCACGGTCTCGCTGATCGAGAACCAGTCGGCCGGTTGGTACACGATCCTGCGCAACGAGTACAAGCTGCCGCCCACGTCCAACCTGCTGCGCCTGCTGATCCAGCAATCGAACTGCTTCGTGGTGGTCGAGCGCGGCGCGGCCGGCATGAACGCGATGACGCGCGAGCGCGCGCTGATGCAGTCGGGCGAAATGCGCCAGGGCAGCAATTTCGGCGGCGGCCAGATGGTGGCCTCCGACTACGGCCTGTCGCCCGAGATCGTGTTCAACAACAGCAATGCCGGCGGCATGGGCGCCTCGCTCGGCGGCCTGGTCGGCGGCCGCTACGGCGGCGTGCTCGCGGCCGTGGGCGGCAACCTGCAGACCAAGGAAGCCAGCACGCTGCTGACGCTGATCGACAACCGTTCGGGCGTGCAGGTCGCGGCCTCCGAAGGCAGCGCCTCCAAGACCGACTTCGGCGGCTTCGGCCAGATCTTCGGCGGCACCGCCGCGGGCGGCCTGGGCGGCTACACCAACACCGCGCAGGGCAAGGTGATCAGCGCGGCCTTCATGGACGCCTTCAACCAGATGGTCGTGGCGCTGCGCAACTACAAGGCGCAGACGGTCAAGGGCCAGGGCCTGGGCGGCGGCGGCCGCCTGGGCGTGGACGGCGCCGCGGCACCGTCGCAGACCTCGGCGCCGGGCGCGACGCGCGGTTCGACGCGCAAGAAGAAGTGAGCGCGTGATCGGCATACGCCGTCGAAACACGAAGCCCGGCCGCTCGCGAGAGCGCCGGGCTTTTTTCATGGCGAGGGACCGGATGGCGCCCATCGACCTGTGCTGCAGGATCACTGCGCCGTCGTTCCGCTACATCGGTCCCGCTGCGCTCAGGTCCTGACTCTGCCCACCGCGTCGCTGCAGGGTTGCACCGATGCCACTGCTGCGCGCCAGAAACCGGGGCCAGGCAGACCGCTTTGGTCAGGCGCCGCTGCAGCGCCCCCGAACTCGGCGTCAGCGCCAGCGTGATCAGGCCGATCTCGGGCAAACGCCGTCCAGTCAAACACCGCCGACAAATTAGTTTGACTAATGGACAGAGAACTATAAATGGTTTTTTCTTTGACTCGAAAAAACCAATAATTTCGACGTCAACAGTTGAATCCCATTCGAGCGACGCTTCGAAGGCCCCGCATTTCACCCCCCAAAAAAAGAGCCAATGAATTCCACGCATTTCAATGTTGCTGTCGCGAGCTTTGAATTCGAAGGCAACGATTTTTCCCCCAAGATTTGCGGCTCTCGCGAGTTCGCCCTGTTCCTGGAAAAGACCGAGGTGATCCCCGGGATCGCTGCGAGTCCGCTCGCCCTCACGGGTGGCATCGAGACATTGCAAGAGAGCGCTTCCGTCAGCGTGATTCCCATCCTCGCGACGCAAGGCGGGTCCGGTGGCACAGTCGACAGAAGGTTCTTCGAGCATGTCGTCGACAAGATCATCGGGGGTCTGAAAGATATCGGCCCGGTGGATGGTATTTATCTCGCCCTGCACGGCGCAATGACGTCGCCTGGCTATCCGGACGCAGAAGGCGAACTGCTTCGACGGGTTCGTGAGGCTGTCGGTGACAAGCCCATCATTGCCGTGAGTCTCGACCTGCATGCCAATGTCACCGAGCAAATGGTCGAGCACGCGTCGATTCTTGTTGGCTACGAGAACTACCCCCACGATGACGCGTACACCACAGGCAAGAAGGCCTGCCGGCTGTTGCTGCGCGCGCTCACCGGTGAACTGCGGCCCGTGATGTCCATGGTGCGGCTCAAGATGCTGATCCCGGTGGTTGGCGGATCGACGCTCGTACCGGGCGCTCCGCTGCAGCAAGTCAAGGCGTTGGCGAGAGAGCTCGAACGCGATGGCGTCGAATCCATCAGCTACTTCACCTGTCAGCCGTGGCTGGACGACGACCACGCGAGCAATGTGGTGGTCGCCATCGCAGACCAGAAGATGGAGCTTGCGAAACGTGCCGCGAAAACGGTCGCCACCGATTTCTGGGCGCGCCGTGAAGCCTTCGTCCTGCCGCTCCTGCCGGTCGACGACGCCATCTCGCGCGCGCTCACTGCCGAGGTGAAGCCATGTGTGTTGGCCGACACCGGTGACAGCGTCGGCGCGGGCGCCGCAGGCGATGCCGCATTCGTTCTTGCGCATCTGATGGCGCAGGCGGGAGAAGCGAAGTGCGCCCTCTCCTTGGTCGACGCCGAGGTGGCGAGCCTGGCAACGGCCGCAGGCGTCGGCGCCACGGTGTCTGTCGCCGTCGGGTTCAAGCTCGACGGCAGGCATGGGTCGCCGCTCGGCATCACCGCCAAGGTGGTGACTGTCCACTCCGGCGAATTCACCTATCTGGCCGGCCCGTCCGCAGGCACGACGGGCTACATGGGGCCTTGCGCCGTTCTCCAGGTTCGCAACATCTTCGTCCTCGTGACGACCCATGGCACCTACGAGTATGCGGACGAGCAGTTCCGAGCGGTCGGCATCGACAGCGCCGGAATGGACATCGTGGTGCTGAAGAACGGCATGAATTTCCGGAATCTGCTCGGAGAAGGGGCCTCGTGGTTCCTCATCGACAGCGTCGGCTCATCGTCTTCCAATCTTGCCGCGCTTCCCTGGAAGAACAAGGTCACGCCGTTCTGGCCTCGCGACAAAGACATCTCCGACCCGTTCACACACTGAACACGCGCCAACTCCCAAACCCTTAAGAACGAAGCAGAGACAAACATGACGTCAGAAGATGCCCTCTACAAGCGCGTAACCTTGCGGCTGGTTCCGTTCCTCGTCCTCCTGTATCTGGTTGCGTACATCGACCGATCGGTCCTGGCATTCGCCAAGCTCCAGATGAACGTCGATGTGGGCATCAGCGACGCGGCCTACGGCCTGGGTGCAGGCCTTTTCTTCCTTGGCTACATCGTCTTCGAGATTCCCAGCAATCTCATCCTCACGCGCGTGGGCGCCCGGAAGTGGTTTGCCCGAATTCTGTTCACGTGGGGGTGCATCACTGCCGCGATGGCGCTGATTCAAAGTCCCACCAGCTTCTACTGGTTCCGATTTCTGCTCGGTGCGGCGGAAGCCGGCTTCTACCCTGGCGTTCTGTACTACCTCACGCTTTGGTACCCCGCCCAGCGGCGCGGGAAAATCTACGGTCTCTTCGCTTTCGCCCAACCCCTCGCACCCATGCTTGCGGGCCCGCTGGCGGGTGCACTGCTCGGCATGAATGGCCTGGGGGGTCTTCAAGGATGGCAATGGGTCTTCATCGTGTGCGGCGTTCCGGCGGTTCTGCTTGTCATCCCGACGCTCAAGCTTCTGCCCGATACACCGTCGGACGCCAAGTGGCTGACCAAGGAAGAGGCTGAGATCCTCAACCGCGAAGTCAAGCAGGACGCGGACAGAATCCGCTCGAAGGAAGCAAGCCACAGTCTTCTGGGCACTCTGAAGGATGCGCGTGTCTTGATGCTTGCCTTTGCCTACGTGCCAATTCCGTTGGCAATCTACGGCCTGTCCCTGTGGCTCCCCACGCTCATCAAAGGGTTTGCAGTGACCGACCTGACGACCGGGTTCCTGTCGGCCGTCCCCTTCCTCTTCGGTGTGATCGGCTTGCTGGTGATTCCACGCAGTTCCGACAAGCGGAACGAGCGCCACTTTCACATCGTCGGATGCTCCCTTGTTGGCATCCTGGGGCTGCTGGGCGCGGCGTTCTTTTCCTCACTCGCGATGCAACTCTTTTGCCTTTGCTTCGTGGGGTTCAGCCTGTACTCGGCATCTGCCGTCCTGTGGACCCTCCCCGGGCGCTTTCTCACCGGTGCGGGTGCGGCGGCGGGCCTGGCGGCCATCAACTCGATTGGCAACCTGGGCGGATACCTCGGTCCCTTTGGCATCGGCCTGATCAAGGAGCGCACCGGCAGCCTGGCCTACGGGTTGGTGTACATGGCAGGCGGGATGCTGCTCACGATTGTTCTCGTCCTGATTCTGCGAATGAAGGAACGCGCAGAGTCCCCCTCCCCGCTGGCCTGCGCCAGTGCCCGATAAAAGTCGAACACAAAAGTCGAACACCCTGGAACTGCGATGCGCACTACGCCCCCCCTGTTGTCTGAAGATTTCTGCGCGGTCTCCGACAGCGTCGCCCAAATCTACTTGAATCCCCCCATCCGTCGCCTGCGCGAGCAGTTGGCCGTGGCGCTCCGTGCAGCGGCGATGCACGGGCTGGCTGAAGGCGTGTGCAACCACTTCAGCGTCGCGCTCCCGCAGGACGGCGACAAGTTTCTGCTCAACCCCCGTGGATTGATGTGGCAGGAGATCCAGGCGGACGACATCCTCCTGGTGGATGGAAACGGCGACAAGCTGGTCGGCCGCCACAGCGTGGAACCGTCGGCGATGTTCATCCACGCGGCCATGCACCGTGTGGCCAGGAAGCAGGTGGTGCTCCACAGCCATGCGCCGTTCGCCACCACACTGAGCCTGACGGAGCAATGCGCCTTGGACACCACGCTCTCGCAGAACGCCATGCGGTTCCATGGGCGAATCTCGAGTGACCCGCTTTTCAACGGTCTCGCACTGGACCATGCGGAAGGGCAGCGCATTGCCGGCGCCACCCAGGGGGCCGACGTCGTCTTCCTGGCGAACCACGGCGTGGTTGTGTGCGGGGATCGCCTGGACTACGCCTACGACGACCTCTATTACCTGGAACGCGCCTGCCAGCTTGAAGTTCAGGCCAGGGCGATGGGGGTGCCGACGCGTTCGGTCAACGTTGAACTGGTGGCCATCACCGCGGCCCAACTACAAGGCGAGCGGCTTCAGTCCGAGCTGTTCTTTCAGGCCCTCGAGCGCACCGTCAAGTAAGCGCGAACGACATGGATGCAGTCAAAGATCGCAACGTTGCTGAAATTTCCTGTGGGAAGGTCGTGCATGGAAAAACGCTCGAAGCTTGGGCCGATTCCCATCCGTTGATGCGCGAGATGGTCAAGGGCGAGCCTGTGCTTTGGATCAATCCCAATATGGTCGCGTTCGCGCAGGCACGCACCGATATCGAGTTGGCATACGAGGACGTGGCCGACGCAGAGGCGCGCCTGCAGCGTTTCGCGCCGTATCTGGCAAGCGTTTTTCCCGATGTGAGCGAGGCTGCAGGCATCATCGAATCCGAAGTCCGCGAGATTCCCAGACTCGCAACAGAGATCGCTCGCCGCTACAACGTGGAGGTGCCCAAGCGGCTGCTGATGAAGCTCGACAGCCACCTTCCCATTTCCGGCTCGGTGAAGGCGCGTGGAGGCATCTACGAAGTGCTATGCCACGGTGAGAAATTGGCGCAGATGGCAGGATTGCTTTCAGAGGGGGACAGCTATGTGAAGCTGGCCGAGCCCGCCGCCAAAAGGCTTTTTTCCCGTCATGGCGTGGTTGTCGGCTCCACCGGCAACCTGGGCCTGTCGATCGGGATCGCTGCCTCTACGCTTGGCTTTGCCACGACGGTTCACATGTCGGATGACGCTCGCGCCTGGAAGAAGGCCAAGCTGCGCTCGCATGGTGTCAATGTGGTCGAGCATGCGGGAGACTATGGTGTGGCCGTCGAGAACGGCCGCAAGGAAA
Source organism: Variovorax sp. J2P1-31 (assembly GCF_030317215.1). NCBI lineage: Bacteria > Pseudomonadati > Pseudomonadota > Betaproteobacteria > Burkholderiales > Comamonadaceae > Variovorax > Variovorax sp. J2P1-31. Next base: position 377,513 of record NZ_JASZYA010000002.1, on the reverse strand, counting down.
GCGAGCGCGATCCGACAAGCTATTTTGTCGACGATGAGAACTCCCGCACGCTGTTCCTCGGCTATGCCGTCGGTGGGTGGCGACTGAAGCAGCAACTGGAGGCGATGGGCGTTGCCGTGACGGCGGAATCGCCGCTCGTTGTCTACCTTCCCTGCGGCGTTGGGGGCGGCCCTGGCGGCATTTCCTTCGGGCTCAAACAGGCATTCGGGGACAACGTTCACTGTGTTTTCGCGGAGCCGACGCAGTCGCCCTGCATGCTCCTCGGGATGTACACAGGCCTTCACGATGAGGTGGCCATCGGCGATTTCGGCATCAGCAATCACACCGCCGCGGACGGGCTCGCCGTGGGGCGGCCATCGGGTTTCGTCGGGCGTGCCATGCATCGCATGATCAGCGCCATCTACTCGCTGACCGATGATGAGATGTTTGCGCTGGTGTACATGGCGCAGTCGAGCGAGGGCATCCGGCTGGAGCCGTCCGCAGTGGCGGGCGCCCCAGGTTTCGCTCGGCTCCATGCGCATCCCCAGTGCCTGGGGATTTCCACAGGCGCGTGGAACAACGCGACGCACCTTATCTGGGCCACGGGCGGCGGCATGGTCCCGAAGGAAGAATACGAAACGTATCTCGCTGAAGGCGCGCGGGCGCATGCCATGGAGACAGATGCTTAGACGCTCCGCAAGGACGGATCGGTGAATGCTTGGCTTCCGCGCTTCGCGCCGATCAGCGCCTGCTGGCCGGTGTTGGCGCTGTCGCCTGAGCACGCTGCTCATCGCACATGGCCACGGTCACCACGGGGCTGTGGACCATAGCGTCGCCCTGCTCGCCCAGCGGCCGCTCGGACCCAACGGGTACATCCCGCCTGCAGAAGCTGAGGCAAACTGTGGCCGGCAACGGACCGATCCAACCGCCATCGCTGCGGCCTGACTTCAACCCACAGGCGCCGCGAAGCCCGGACTCGATCCGCAACCCTTCCTCCCATTCACAGTCTGTGGTCGCTTCATGAGCCTGCTTTCTTCGTCCATGATGGTGTGGCTGCGGAGCTTCGAGGCCGCGGCCCGGCATGCCAACTTCACCCGCGCAGCAGCGGAGCTGTGCGTTTCGCAAGGCGCGATCAGCCAGCAAGTGAAAAACCTGGAGGGCGCCCTGCGGCGCCCTCTTTTTGTACGCGCTTCCCGTTCACTTTCCTTGACCCCCGAAGGAGAGCGACTGTATGCCGTGGCGCACGATTCCTTTCGTTCGCTGGACCTCACGCTTTCACAGCTTCGCGCCAGCCAGAACCGTGAAGAAGTCACTCTGAGCTGTTCCCCATCCTTTGCCATGGTGTGGCTCACCCCGCGGCTGGGCAACTTCTTTCGAACCTGTCCCGGCACCCACCTGAAGATTCAGGGAGAGTTCCACCGTCTCGATCTGCTGCAACTTCATCGGCAGGGGCTCAATGCAGCCGTGCGATACGATCTCGGCCGCTACGAAGACCTGGAAGCCAAGCCATTTCTGGACGAATGGCTTTTGCCCGTCGCCAGTCCGAAGTTTCTGGAACAGCATCCGGAGCTGAAGACACCGGCGCAGCTCAAGCCGCAATGGCTACTGCACGACAGCAGCCCTTGGGTCGGTGCCGGCGAATACGAGGAGTGGGAATTCTGGCTCGAGCAAGCGGAGGTGGGCATTGGCGAGTTGGAACTCGGGAACACTTTCAATCTTTCTCTGCTCGCGCTTGCTGCCGCCGCCAATGGCCAAGGAGTCGCCATGGGGCGGGCTGCATTGGTTCTCGATGACCTGGTGTCCGGCCGTTTGATCGACATCTTCAAGCTCAGCGTACCTTCGGTCGCTTCCTATGCCTTCATCACGCCACCCGACGCGGACGATTCGGTTCAGAAGGTCGAGATGTGGCTGCAACATGAGGCGCGGGAGTTCAGAGATTCCTGTCGCTACCATCTACCGCACCTCAAGTAGATCCCGCGAGTGACCCGCTGCAAGCGTGCGGCGAAGTCGCCTCGCAAACGAGCGGTTGGTCGTGCTCACCTGCCGCCCCCGCTACGCCGAGCAGGTGCATCGCCCAGGGCCTGGGCGGCGGCGGCGGCTTGGTCGTGGGCGGCGCCACGGCACCGTCGCAGACCTCGGCACCGGGCGCGGCGCGCCCGTGAGTGGCAGCGATGGATCCCGCAAAGGACCGCCAGCCTGGGACAGGCGGGATCCACGCCCTGCGACCCGTGAAGTAAGATCGCCCGACTTCACTCATCGATGAATTCCACTCATTCGCCATGCTCGAGCGCAGCCATCTGTCGATCGTCCAGGAAGTGGACAAGCAGGGCTCGCTCACGGCGGCCGCCGAGGTGCTGCACCTCACGCAGTCGGCGCTGAGCCATTCGATCCGCAAGCTCGAGGCCCAGCTCGGAACCGAGATCTGGCAGCGTGAAGGCCGCAGCCTGCGGCTGACCCAGGCGGGCCAGTACCTGCTGGCGGTCGCCAACCGGGTGCTGCCGCAACTCGCGCTGGCCGAGGAGCGCCTGGGGCAGTTCGCCCAGGGCGAACGCGGCTCGCTGCGCATCGGCATGGAATGCCATCCCTGCTACCAGTGGCTGCTCAAGGTGGTCTCGCCCTACCTCGCGAACTGGCCCGACGTGGACGTGGACGTGAAGCAGAAATTCCAGTTCGGCGGCATCGGCGCGCTGTTCGGCCACGAGATCGACCTGCTGGTGACGCCCGACCCGCTCTACAAGCCGGGCCTGCACTACGAGCCGGTGTTCGACTACGAGCAGGTGCTGGTGGTGCCGCGCGGCCACGCGCTGGCGAACCTGCCCTACGTGAAGCCCGCGCACCTGAGCAAGGAAGTCCTCGTGACCTACCCGGTCACCACGGACCGGCTGGACATCTACAACATGTTCCTGATGCCCGCGGGCGTGACGCCCCGGCGCCACAAGGCCATCGAGACCACCGACATCATGTTGCAGATGGTCGCGAGCGGCCGCGGCGTGGCCGCCCTGCCGCGCTGGCTGGTGGAGGAATATGCGCAGAAGATGGACATCGTGCCGGTCCGGCTGGGCCCGCGCGGCATCGCCAAGCAGATCTTCCTGGGCGCGCGCGAGATCGACATCGACGTCGACTACCTGAAGGCCTTCGTCGAGCTCGCGCGGCACTCGTCGGAGCTGTCGGCGCCGCAGGCGAGCACCTGAGGCGCGTTCTCAGGTGTAGCGCTTCTCCAGCGCATCCCATTCCGGCTTGCCGACCAGGCGCTGGCGTTCGGCGAAGGTCGCGACCAGGCCGCTCGATTCCTGCACCTCCTGCGCGTCGCGCAACACCGTCAGCGCCTTCTGCATGCCGGCGACCGCACCCTGCAGCGCCGCGTTGGCGTAGAGCACGATGCCGTAGCCGAGTTCGCCCAGCTCGGTGGCGTTGAAGATCGGCGTCTTGCCGCCGATCACCATGTTCATGAGCTGGGGCTTGGCCAGCCGCCGGGGCAGCGCGCGGATCTCGTCGGCGGTGGTCACGGCTTCGACGAACAGGATGTCGGCCCCGGCCTCGGCGAACTTCTGCGCGCGCTCGACGGCGGCCTCGAAGCCGTGCACGGCGGCCGCATCGGTGCGCGCCATGATCAGCAGGTCGGGGTCCTGGCGCGCATCGACCGCGGCCTTGATCTTGCTCACGGCTTCTTCGGTGGCGATCACCTCCTTGCCCGAGAAATGGCCGCAGCGCTTGGGCGCGACCTGGTCCTCGAACTGGATGCAGTCGGCGCCCGCGCGCTCCAGCGTGCGCACCGTGTGGCGCACGTTCAGGGCATTGCCGAAGCCGGTGTCGGCATCGACGATCAGCGGCACCGACACCGCATCGCGGATGCGCGCCGTGTGGTCGGCGATTTCCGCCAGGCCCATGAAGCCCTGGTCGGGCATGCCGAACCACATGTTGGTGACGCCGGCGCCGGTGATGTAGATCGCCTGGAAGCCCAGGTCCTCGACCACCTTGGCCGACAGTGCGTTGAAGGCGCCGGGAACGATCAGGCCGCGGCGGGCCTCGGCCAGGGATTTGAGTTGCTTGCGGGTGGACATTCGAAATCTTCCAATCAGAAACTGTCGCCGGGAACGCGGACCCAGCCTTCCATCAGCACGCGGGCGCTGCGGCTCATCAGGGCCTTGGTCACAACCCATTGGCCGTCGACCTGGCGGGCCTCGGCGCCCACGCGCAGCGTGCCCGAGGGGTGGCCGAAGCGCACCGCCTGGCGCGCGCCGCCGCCGGCCGCGAGGTTCACCAGCGTGCCGGGAATGGCGGCGGCGGTGCCGATCGCGACCGCGGCCGTGCCCATCATCGCGTGGTGCAGCTTGCCCATCGACAGTGCGCGCACCAGCAGGTCGACGTCGGCCGCCTGCACGGCCCTGCCGCTGGAAGCCGTGTAGCCGGCGGGCGGTGCGACGAAAGCCACCTTGGGCGTGTGCTGGCGTCGGGCTGCTTCGCCGATGTGCTGGATCAGGCCCATCTTCAGCGCGCCATGCGCGCGGATCGTCTCGAACATGGCCAGCGCCCTGGCATCGCCGTTGATCGCCTCCTGCAGCTCGGTGCCGGTGCAGCCGATGTCGGCGGCGTTGAGGAAGATGGTAGGGATGCCGGCGTTGATCAGCGTGGCCTTGAAGGTGCCGACGCCGGACACTTCGAGGTCGTCCACCACCTGGCCGGTCGGGAACATGGCGCCACCGCCCTCGCCATCGCCCTCGTCGGCCGGGTCGATGAACTCCAGCGCTACCTCGGCGGCCGGGAAGGTCACGCCGTCGAGTTCGAAGTCGCCGGTCTCCTGCACTTCGCCGTCGACGATGGGCACCTGCGCGACGATGGTCTTGCCGATGTTGGCCTGCCAGATGCGCACGGTGCACAGGCCGTCGCGCGGCACGCGGGCCGGGTCGATCAGGCCGTGCGCGATGGCGAAGGGGCCGACCGCGGCCGACAGGTTGCCGCAGTTGCCGGTCCATTCGACGAAGGCACTGTCGATCGAGACCTGGCCGAAGAGGTAGTCGACGTCGTGCTCCGGGCGGGTGGAAGGCGACAGGATCACGGTCTTCGAGGTCGACGAGGTCGCGCCGCCCATGCCGTCGATCTGCTTGCCGTAGGGGTCGGGGCTGCCGATCACGCGCAGCAGCAGCGCATCGCGCGCCGGCCCGGCTTCGCGCGCGGCCGGCGGCAGGTCCTGCAGGCGGAAGAACACGCCCTTGCTGGTGCCGCCGCGCATGTAGACGGCGGGGATCTTGATCTGAGGTACGGATGCCATGGTGAGGAGAGGGTGGTGGTCTTCAGGCGGCCGGCTTGTTCGCGGCCAGGAAGTCTTGCGCAAAACGCTGCAGCACGCCGCCGGCCTCGTAGATCGACACCTCCTCGGCCGTGTCGAGCCGGCAGGTCACCGGCACCTGCAGGACTTCGCCGCTCCTGCGGTGCACGAGCAGCGTGAGATCGGTGCGCGGCGCGGGCCGGCCGGCCACGTCGAAGGTCTCGCTGCCGTCCAGGCCCAGCGTGAGGCGCGTGGTGCCGGGCTTGAACTCCAGCGGCAGCACGCCCATGCCCAGCAGGTTGGTGCGGTGGATGCGCTCGAAGCCTTCGGCCACCACCGTCTCGACACCGGCCAGGCGCACGCCCTTGGCGGCCCAGTCGCGCGACGAACCCTGGCCGTAGTCGGCGCCGGCCACGATGATCAGCGGCTGCCGGCGGCTCAGGTAGGTCTCGATGGCCTCCCACATGCGCACCACCCGGCCCTCGGGCTCGAGGCGCGCCAGCGAGCCCTTCTGCTGCACGCCGTCGACCACCGCCATCTCGTTGACCAGCTGCGGGTTGGCGAAGGTGGCGCGCATGGCCGTCAGGTGGTCGCCGCGGTGCGTGGCGTAGGAGTTGAAGTCCTCTTCCGGCAGGCCCATCTTCGCCAGGTACTCGCCGGCGGCGCTGTCCAGCAGGATCGCGTTGGAGGGCGACAGGTGGTCGGTCGTGATGTTGTCGGGCAGCAAGGCCAGCGGCCGCATGCCGCGCAGCGTGCGCGGCACGGCCGCGAGCGCGCCCACGCCCTCGCTGTCCCAGTAGGGCGGGCGCCGGATGTAGGTCGACTGCGGGCGCCAGTCGTACTGCGGGCCGACCTTCTCGCCGTTGTCGGGGTGGATCGCGAACATGGGCTCGTAGACCTGGCGGAACATCTCGGGCCGCACCGAGGCCGCGACGATGGCATCGATCTCCTCGTCGCCGGGCCAGAGGTCCTGCAGGCGGATCTCCTTGCCTTCGACGACGCCCAGCACGTCGCGCTCGATGTCGAAGCGGATCGTGCCCGCGATCGCGTAGGCCACGACCAGCGGCGGCGAGGCCAGGAAGGCCTGCTTGGCGTAGGGATGGATGCGGCCGTCGAAGTTGCGGTTGCCCGAGAGCACCGCGGTGGCGTAGAGGTCGCGGTCGATGATCTCCTGCTGGATCGCCGGGTCGAGCGCACCCGACATGCCGTTGCAGGTGGTGCAGGCGAAGGCGACGATGCCGAAGCCCAGTTGCTCCAGCTCCCGCAGCAGGTCGGCGTCGCGCAGGTAGAGCTCGACCGCCTTGGAGCCCGGTGCCAGCGAGGACTTGACCCAGGGCTTGCGCTGCAGGCCCAGCCGGTTGGCGTTGCGCGCCAGCAGCGCGGCCGCGATCACGTTGCGCGGGTTCGAGGTGTTGGTGCACGAGGTGATGGCCGCGATGATCACCGCGCCATCGGGCATCAGGCCCGCGGCCTCCTGCTGGCGCGCCGCGTCGAGGCCGACGGCGATCTCGCGCGCGGCCAGCTGCGAGGTCGGCAGGCGGCGGTGCGGGTTCGACGGGCCGGCCATGTTGCGCACCACGCCCGAGAGGTCGAAACGCAGCACGCGTTCGTAGCGGGCCGTCTGGAGCGCATCGCCCCAGAAGCCGGCGGTCTTCGCGTAGCGCTCGACCAGCGCGACCTGCGTGTCCTCGCGGCCCGTGAGCCGCAGGTAGGCCAGCGTCTGCTCGTCGATGTAGAACAGCGCGGCCGTGGCACCGTACTCGGGGCACATGTTGGAGATGGTGGCGCGGTCGCCGATGGTCAGGCCCTGCGTGCCTTCGCCGAAGAATTCGAGATACGCGCCGACCACCTTCTGCTGGCGCAGGAATTCGGTGAGTGCCAGCACGATGTCGGTGGCGGTGATGCCCGGCTGGCGCCGGCCGCTGAGCTCGACGCCGACGATGTCGGGCAGGCGCATCCACGAGGCGCGGCCCAGCATCACGTTCTCGGCCTCGAGGCCGCCCACGCCCACCGCGATCACGCCCAGTGCATCGACATGCGGCGTGTGGCTGTCGGTGCCCACGCAGGTGTCGGGGAAGGCCAGGCCGTCCTGCACATAGACCACCGGCGACATCTTCTCCAGGTTGATCTGGTGCATGATCCCGTTGCCCGCCGGGATCACCTCCATGTTGGCGAAGGCGCGCTTCGTCCACTCGATGAAATGGAAGCGGTCTTCGTTGCGGCGGTCCTCGATCTGCCGGTTCTTCTCGAAGGCCTGGGGATCGAAGCCGCCGCACTCCACGGCCAGCGAATGGTCCACGATCAGCTGCACCGGCACCACGGGGTTCACCTGCGCCGGGTCGCCGCCTTCGGCCGCTATCGCGTCGCGCAGGCCCGCCAGGTCCACCAGCGCGGTCTGGCCCAGGATGTCGTGGCACACCACGCGCACCGGGTACCAGGGAAAGTCGCGGTCGCGCCGGCGCTCCACGAGCTGCAGCAGGCAGTCCTCGAGGATGGCCGGGTCACAGCGCCGCACCAGGTTCTCGGCATGCACGCGCGCGGTGTAGGGCAGGCCGTCCCAGGCGCCGGGCCGCAGGGCGTCGACCGCGGCGCGCGCGTCGATGTAGTCCAGCGCGGTGCCGGGGAGCTTTTTTCGGTAGGAAGAGTTCATCGTGGTGGGTCGGTCGCGGGGCGCGCCGCGCGCCTTTCTGGAATCAAGGCTCGGTTCTTGGTCGGTGCGGGAGTCGTTGTGCTGCACGACTTTGGCACGGCGCCGGATCGCCGCGTGGGCATCCAGCGCCACGCTTCAGCTGCGCGCCCCGATCGGCACGAACACCAGGTCTTCCGGACCGGTGTAGTGGGCGCTCGGCCGGATGATCTTGTTGTCGACGCGCTGCTCGATCACGTGGGCCGCCCAGCCGCTGGTGCGGGCGATCACGAAGAGCGGCGTGAACATGGCCGTGGGCACGCCCATCATGTGATAGCTCACCGCGCTGAACCAGTCCAGGTTGGGGAACATCTTCTTGACCTCCCACATCACCGACTCGAGCCGCTCGGCGATGTCGTACATCTTGGTCGAGCCGGCATCGTCGGACAGCTGCCGGGCCACGCCCTTGATCACCACGTTGCGCGGGTCGCTGACCGTGTAGACCGGGTGGCCAAAGCCGATCACCACTTCCTTGGCCTCCACGCGCCGGCGGATGTCGGCCTCGGCCTCGTCGGGTGCGTCGTAGCGCTTCTGAATCTCGAAGGCCACCTCGTTGGCGCCGCCGTGCTTGGGGCCGCGCAGCGCGCCGATGGCGCCGGCGATCGAGGAGTACATGTCGCTGCCGGTGCCGGCGATCACGCGCGCGGTGAAGGTCGAGGCATTGAACTCGTGCTCGGCATACAGGTTCAACGAGGTGTGCATCGCGCGCACCCAGGCCTCCGAGGGCTTCTCGCCGTGCAGCAGGTGCAGGAAGTGGCCGCCGATGGAGTCGTCGTCGGTCTCCACCTCGATGCGCTTGCCCTGGGTGCTCCAGTGGTACCAGTACAGCAGCATCGAGCCCAGCGAGGCCATGAGCCGGTCGGCGATGTCGCGCGCGCCGGGCAGGTTGTGGTCGTCCTTCTCGGGCAGGATGCAGCCCAGCGCCGAGACGCCGGTGCGCATCACGTCCATCGGATGGGCGCCGGCGGGCAGGCTCTCGAGCGCGCTCTTCACGCTCGCGGGCAGGCCGCGCATGGCCTTGAGCCGCGCCTTGTAGGCCTTGAGCTCGGCGCGTGTGGGCAGCTTGCCGTGCACCAGCAGGTGCGCGATCTCCTCGAACTCGCAGACCTCGGCGATGTCCAGGATGTCGTAGCCGCGGTAGTGCAGGTCGTTGCCGGTGCGGCCGACGGTGCACAGCGCGGTGTTGCCCGCGGTCACGCCCGACAGGGCGACGGACTTCTTGGGTTTGAAGGCGGCCGCCGGTGCGGCGCGCTCGGTCGTGGGGGTCGTGGGGGTCATGCGGTTTCCTTGTCCAGGTAAGAACGGTCGATGGCGGCGGGGCGTCCGGCGGCGTCGACCGCCACCATCTCGAACACGCCCTTGAGAACTTCTTCCACGGGAATGCCGGGGCGGTCGGCCAGGCCGGTCACGCACACGGTCATCGAGCTGCGGCCGATGCGGCTGACCCAGGCGCGCAGGGTGAGCTGGTGGCCCACCGGCACCGGGGCGAGGAAGTCGGCGCGCGTCACGCCGGCCATCACCACCTCGCGCTGCGCCAGCCCGCGCGCGGCCAGGAAGGCGGCCTTGGTCATGAGCTGCAGCCCCTGCCCCGCGAACAGCGTGCCGCGGTGATTGGCATGGGCGGGCAGCACCAGTTCGTGCAGCGCGGTGGTTCCAGCGGGTGGGTTCATGGCCTCGCAATCTACGCAAAGGCCTGCATCGACGGAAGGACTGAAAAGGCGAATCTGTGCGAAGTGAAATCCGCGAATTTGCGAAGCTTGCGAATTGGCAAAGGCCGCTCGGTCAGGCGGCGGGCGAAGCGTCGATGCGGCACGGCGGCGCTTCAGCGCCCGCCCGCGCGGCTCACTTGCGCGCGTCGCCCGCGCTCAGCACGCGCCGGATCTCGTCGGCCACCAGGTCGATCAGTGCATGGGTGGCGGCACTCAGCGGCCGGCGCTTGTGGCTCACGCGCACCACGTGCCGCACGATGCGCGGCGACAGGATCGGGCAGACCGACAGCGTGCCCTCGTTGACCGCGCGCTGCACCACGATGCGCGGCAGGATGGTGGCGAAGCGCGTGCGCTCCACCAGCCGCACGATGGTGCTCAGCACGTCGATCTCGAACTTGGGCGCGAGCACGATGCCCTCCTGCCGGGCGGAGGCTTCCAGCACGCCGCGCAGGCCATGCCGGCGCGTGGGCAGCACCAGGTCCAGGTCGAGTTCGGGCAGCCGCGCGAGCCGCACGTTGGCGGGCAGCCGGGGGCCGTGCTCGGCGCTCGTGACCAGCAGCATGTCTTCCTCGGCCAGCGATTCGGTGGCCAGCGAGAGCTTGGCGCGCGGCTCGTTGATGATCGCGACGTCGAGCTGGCCGCTGGTCACCCAGTCGATCAGCATGGCGCTGTAGCCGACCGAGACCGTGACCTCCACGTGCGGGTAGGCTTCATTGAAGCGCGACAGCGCCTCGGGCAGTACGCTCTCGGCCACCGAGGAGATCAGGCCCAGCGACACATGCCCCGTGACCACCTCGCTGCGCTGCGCGAGCTGTTCGCGCGCGTTGTCGATGTCGCGCACGATGGGCAGGAACAGGCGGTACATGAGCCGCCCGTGCGCGGTGGGCGCCATGCCGCGCCGCTTGCGCTCGAACAGCGGCTGGCCCAGCTCTTCCTCCAGCTTCGCGATCTGCATGCTCAGCGTGGGCTGGACCACGTCGAGCCGCTTCGCGGCCTGCGTCATCGAGCCGTCTTCGAAGAGCGCGAGAAAGTACTGAATCTGCCGGAGGTCCACGCGGGCCTTGTGGTGTGAGATCGCCCGGAGGCGCGGGTGGAGCGCGATTGTAGAAGGCGCCCGCGCAGCCTTGGCTCAGGCCGTGCCCACCTGCTGGTAGATGTGCTTGATCTCCTGGAAGTCGATCAGCGCGTCGTAGCCGTGCAGCCGGCCGAGGCCGCTGCGCCGGTAGCCGCCGGTCTCGGCCTCGGCGAAGAGCTTGTTGTGGTCGTTGATCCAGACCGTGCCGTTGCGCAGCGCGCGGGCCACACGCATCGCGCGCGCGCCGTCGCGCGTCCAGACGCTGGCCGACAGGCCGAACTCGGTGTGGTTGGCGCGCACGATGGCCTCGCGCTCGTCCTCGAAGCGCTCCAGCACCAGCAGCGGGCCGAAGATCTCCTCCTGCACGAAGAAGGCCCGCGTGTCGCGGTGCGCCACCAGCGAAGGGTGCACGAAGTTGCCTTCGCGCCGGCCGCGCAGCAGCACCGCATCGGCCGCCTGCAGCGCATCGTCGATGCGCTGCCCCACCAGCCGGGCCGCGTCGGCGTCGATCAGCGGCCCGATCTGCGCGCCCTCGACCAGGCCCGGCGCCACGCGCTGCGCGGCCAGCGCCGCGGTCAGGGCCCGCTGCATGGCGTCGTACTGGCGCGCATGCACCAGCACGCGCCGCGCGGCCGTGCACTGCTGGCCGCTGATGATGGTGGCGGCCACCGCGATCGCGGCCGCGGTCTGCTCGATGTCGGCGTCCTCGAACACCAGGCAGGCCGACTTGCCGCCCAGCTCCAGCGACAGCTTCTTCATGGTGGGCGCGGCCGCGGCCATGATGCGCTGGCCGGTGGCGTTGGAGCCGGTGAAGCTCAGCACGTCCACCTCGGCGCTCTCGCTCAGGTACTGCGCCACCGCATGGCCGTCTTCGCTCACCAGGTTGACCACGCCGGGCGGCAGGCCCTCGCAGGCGTGCAGGGCCTCGATCACGCGCGCGGTGATCAGCGCCGTCTGCGGCGCGGGCTTGATCACCGTGGTGCAGCCCGCGGCCAGGGCCGGCGTCAGCGAACGGATCAGCAGCACCACCGGCGCGTTCCACGGCACGATGATGCCGGCCAAGCCCGCGGGCTCCTTGAGCAGGGTCGAGTAGGCGCCGGGCTCGACCTCGAACACATGGCCCGGCATGTAGCGCGTCAGGCCCGCGTAGTAGCGGATCTCCGACACCGCACCCGCGATCTCGCCGCGCGACTGCGCCAGCACCTTGCCGTTCTCGCGGGTCAGCAGCTGCGCCAGCGCTTCGGCCTGCGCCTCCAGCCGGTCGGCCCAGCGCAGCATCACCAGTTGGCGCAGGCGCGGGTTCTGCGACCAGCCCGGCAACTCGAAGGCCCGGCGTGCCGCGGCCACGGCCGCTTCGGCATCGCCGCGCTCCGAGGCCGCATGGCGCCCGAGCGGCGCGCCGTCGGCCGGGTCGTGGCGGTGGCCCCATGCGCCGCCGGCCGCGGGCTGCCAGCGGCCGTCGATGAGGTTGAGGGCGTCTTGTTGGATGCTCATGCTGTGTCGATGTGGGTGCGGGAATCGGAGGCTTCAGTCGACCAGCGCGGCCGCTTCCTTCTCCAGGTCCTGCTGGACGTACACGCGGAAGAGCTCCGCGGTGTAGAGCAGGCGCATCTGCGCGCCGACCTCGCAGGCCTTGAGGCAGGCGGCCTGCAGCTCCGGCGTGTCGGCATGCTCGATCACGATCTGGTAGCCGCGCTCGCCGTGGATCTCGTCGGACACGATGTGCAGGTCGAAGAACTCGACCTCCTCGTCGGTGAACTTGTACTGGTCGCGCAGCGTCGGCGCCTGCTTGCGGTAGATCGAGGGCACCTGCGATTCCAGCCCCACCACGATGCCGGCCACCGCGATGATCGGGTTCTCGCGCATGGCCATCGAATAGCACCAGCTCTGCAGGCCGCGCGTCGAGGGCAGCATGTTGTCGGGGTCGGTGACCCGCGCGCGGGAGGAGCCGCAGGCTTCCGCAAAACGGATCAGCAGGTCGGTGTGGCGGTCGCCGCCGATCTCTTCCTCGTACATGTTGGCCAGCATGAAGTCCTTGACCTCGAGCAGATGGGCCGGCGTGCGCGCGTAGATGAAGCCCAGGTAGTCCGCGAACGGGCCCACGTAGTGGTAGTGGTTCTCGGCCCAGCGCGCCAGGTGGGCGCGCGAGAGCCGGCCCTCGGCCCAGGCGATGCTGAACGGCGACTTGTTCGCGCTCTTGCCTCGCACCTTTTCCTCGAGTGCGTGGCGGAAATCTTCCTTGCTCATCAATGCGGTCATGGGGTGGTCCTTCGTGGGTCTGAACTGAGGTCCGCGGCCACCGGGGGCGCGCGGCACGGGGCCCTTGGGGGGCTTGGCGTGATCCTATGGATTGGCGATGCAAACCGTCTACTCCTATCAATGCTTTTGATGTCTCGCATCGGCGGCGCTGATGTGGTTTGACGCGCGCCGGGCTTCGCTTCGACATTAGCCCTCGAGCCCTGGCGCCGACCGATGCGGCCCGAGCGCCCCACCCCGCGACCCATGGAACCGATTGCCCATGCCCAAAGTTGTGATCCGTAAAGACGGCCAGTGCCACGAAGGCGAGGTGCGGCCCAACACCAACCTGGTGGTGCGCGCCGGCATCAAGCAGTTCCCTTTTCCGCACCTCGACTACGGCTGCGGGATGGGCAAGTGCTCCAAGTGCATGTGCAGGGTCCTGCGCGGCGCCGAGCACCTGGCCGAGCCCAACTGGAAAGAGAAGAAGCAGCTCGGCGAGCAACTCGATGCGGGCTTCCGGCTGGCCTGCCAGCTCTGGATCCACCACGACATCGAGATCAGCCAGGGCGAGACCGCGCCCACCTGACATCCCACCGACCTTTCCCATGGCCTCTGCATACGTGATCCTCACGAACAAGGACGGGCAGTTCCGGACCGAACTGTGCGACGGGCTCCATGCCGTCGAAGCCCACGACTATTTCTTCTGCGGCCAGCGGCGCGCGCGCTTCGTGATCGCACAGCTGCTGCGGCCGGTGAAGGTCGCGATCGTGGAAGACGGCGATCCGCCCCTGCGCAATCTCGTGCCCTCCAAGTTCCTGCCGGGCTTCGACACGCTCGAGGCCGCGCGCGAGGAACTGTCGCAGCTCGTGAACTTCGGGACCCTGGACGTGCGCCTGGTGCACATCGACGCATCGGAACTCGACCGCCCATGATCAGCATCACCTTCATCACCAACGACCACAAGGTCCTGACCGCGCCCGAGAACAGCAACCTGCTGCGGGTCTCGCTGCGCGGGCAGGGCGGCATTCCCTTCAAGTGCGGCGGCGGCCTGTGCGGCACCTGCAAATGCCGGATCGAACGCGGCCTGGAACATGCCGACACGGTGAAGCCCAAGGAGCGCAAGCACCTGTCGGAGGCCGAGCTGGCACAGGGCTACCGCATGGCCTGCCAGACCTTCGTCGGCGGCGACGTCAGCGTCTCCTGGTCCCCCGCCCCTTCCCCCACCCGAAACGGCAGCGCCCCATGACCGACCCCGACAGCTTCTCCGTCCGCGTGCTCGCACGCACGACCGTCGCCACCGACACCGTGGCCTTCTTCCTCGAGCGCCCCGCGGGCTTCGCGTTCGAGGCCGGCCAATTCGTCAGCGTGCAGCTTGCCGGCTTCGACGTCCCCGAGGACGGCTCCGACGACGGCGAGCGCATGCTGTCGATCGCCAGCGCACCGCACGACCCGCAGCTGATGATCGCGATGCGCATGCGCGACACGCCCTTCAAGCGCCACCTGTCGACCTGCGCGCTCGGCAGCGAAGGCGCCAGCGTGCTGCTGAGCCCGGCGATGGGCGACTTCGTGCTGCCCGCGGACCCGAGCCGGCCGCTGGTGATGCTGGCCGGCGGCATCGGCATCACGCCCTTCTACAGCATGCTGCGGCACCTGCAGCACGAGGCGGCATGCGGCAAGGCCACGCCGCCCGTCACCCTGCTCTACGGCAACCGCACGCCCGATCTCGCCGCCTGGGGCGACGAACTCGCGCGGCTCTGCGCCGAGCTGCCATTGCTGCGCGTGGTCCATGTGATCGCCGAACAGGGCGAGGCAGCACCGCATGGCGGCGCGATCACGCCGTCCACGCGCAGCGGGCTGATCACCGCCGAGCTCATCCAGCAGGAAGTGCCCGACTGGCAAGCCTGCCACTACTACATCGTCGGACCGACCGCGATGGTCGCGGCCATGCAGGACGGCCTCGACGCCTGCGGCGTGCCGCCGGAGCAGGTGGCGATCGAGTTCTTCGCCGGCTATTGAGCCGCCCCTTTGTCCAGCACTTCAGGACGCTTTCCATGCAGACCCTCTCGGAGCTCATCCCCCTGCCCTCGGCCGCCGGCCAGATCGCGGTGCATCGCCACGGCGACCCTCGCGCGCCGGCCGTGTACATGGCGCACTCCATCCTCTCGAGCAGCGCCATGTGGACGGCACAGGCGGCGCTGCTGGCCTCGCGCGGCTGGCAGGTGCTGTGCGCCGACACGCGCGGCCACGGCGACTCGGTCGCCCACCAGCCGCCCGCCACGATGCAGCAACTGGTCGACGACACGGTCGCGGTGCTCGACGCACTCGGGCTCCAGAAGGTGCACTACGTCGGCCTGTCGCTGGGCGGCATGAGCGGCTTCGGCCTGGCG
Source organism: Variovorax sp. J2P1-31 (assembly GCF_030317215.1). NCBI lineage: Bacteria > Pseudomonadati > Pseudomonadota > Betaproteobacteria > Burkholderiales > Comamonadaceae > Variovorax > Variovorax sp. J2P1-31. The sequence goes on along the minus strand of NZ_JASZYA010000002.1, from coordinate 362,173 downwards.
CTGGCGCATGCCGACCGGCTCGAGAGCCTGTGCCTGTGCGCCGCGCGCGCCGACATGCCGCCCGAAGCCGCGGCGCCCTGGGACGAGCGCATCGCCACCGCCGAGCGCGAAGGCTGCGCCGCGCTGGCCCAACCGACGCTGGAACGCTGGTTCGGCCGCGCCTTTCTCGACGCGCATCCCGACACCGCGCAGCGCCTGCTGCAGGTCGCGTCGTCGACCTCGGTGACGGGCTTCGTGGGCTGCGCGCGCGCCATCCAGGGGCTGGACTACCTCGCACGCGTGCACGAAATCGCCCTGCCCACCACCTTGATCGTCGGCGCCAACGACGGCGTGCTGCCGCAGGCCATGGCCGACATCCAGCGGCGCATGGCCGGCTCCGTGCTCGAAGTCATCGCCCAGGCCGGGCACCTTCCGAACATCGACCAACCCGCCGCCTTCGACGCCGCCCTGCTGCGGCACCTCGGAACGCCCGAACGGCGCTGAGGTCCGCGGGCCGCGCAGACTCAGTCGGCGCGCTCGAACAGCGACGCGAGCAAGCAGCCCTTCTGGCTGGCCAGCAGTGGCCCGTCCTCTTCGGACGCGGCCTTGGCCCGCCGCCACTCCTCGTTCGCTCCGAAGGCCGCCCAGGCCGCGGCGTGCTGGGCCTCGCTGTCGAAGCGCACGATGTACCAGAGATCCCCCTGCGGTGCGCCTGGCGCGAACACCGACACCACATGGATGCCCAGACGCTCGAAGATCGGCAGCGTGGTGGACAGGAAGCGCGCGCGCAGCGCATCGGCCTTGATGCCAACGGCCCCGCATGCCGCCATCTGTGACGGATGTTCATCCTCGTGATTCCGCGCGACGGCTCGAACCCGGCGCGCGATCTCCGTAGCATTTCCGGGCCGCTTCGACAGTGCCATGACAGGGCCTGCGTGGCGGCCATTCAACAACGGAGACCCGCCCACATGACCCTCTTTCCCGCCCGTTCCCGACCATGGCGCCAAGCGCTCGGGGCCTTCCTGCTCGCGCTCTTCACCACCGCCGCCTGCGCGGAATGGCCCGAGCGCGAGATCGGTTTCATGGTCCAGTTCGGCCCCGGTGGCACCACCGACCTGGTGAGCCGCGCGCTCGGCGTCGAACTGTCCAGGGAACTGGGCAAGCCCGTGATCGTGCTCAACCGTCCCGGCGGCCAGGGCACGGTGATGGGCGGGCTGCTGGCCCGCGCCCAACCCGACGGCTACCAGATCGGCATGCTGTCTTCCGGCATGTCCACCTGGCAGCTCGTGACCGACACGCCGCAGAAGGTCAAGGACTTCAGCTCGATCGCCAGCGTCGGCCGCTACCTGTACGCGATCGTGGTCAACGCCGACTCGCCCTACCGGCACATCGACGACCTGATCGCGGCCTCGAAGAAGGCCAAGGGGGGCCTGAACTTCGGCGCGCCGAGTTCGGTCAACACGCTCGGCATGCTGCTGCTGGCGCAGAAGACCGGGCTGCAGTTCGAGACCGCCAACTACCGCTCGGGCTCCGACTCGGTGGTGGCGCTGCTGGGCAAGCAGATCGACGTGGTACTGCAGAATCCCACCGACTTCATGCCGCACGTCCGGAACGGCAAGCTGCGCGCACTGGCGGTGGCGAGCGAGACGCGGCTGCGCGAACTGCCCGAGGTGCCTACGCTGCGCGAGCTGGGCTACGACGTGGTGACCGACGTCTACTTCGGCGTCGGCGGGCCCGCCAACCTGCCCGAGCCCATCCGCAAACGCCTCGAGACGGCCACGCTCAAGGTGGTCAACGATCCGGCCTTCCAGGCCCAGTTGCGCGACACCTACGGCATCGAGCCGGCACCGCTCACGGGCGCGCAGTACCGCGTGGTGCTGGAGCGCTCGCAGGACGACGTCGCCAAGCTCAAGAGCCGCTTCCCCAGTTCTTCCCCCAAGTAGGTTTTTCATGTCCATTTCCGAACAGAACGGTGGCAGCGTGGCCGACCGTGTGGCGGCGGCTTGCCGTCGCCATGGCGTCGAAGTCGTCTTCGGCCAGTGCAACCCCGTGCGCTTCCATCTCGCGGTGCCCAAGCAAGGCATGCGCAACATCGGCTACCGCACCGAGAACGCGGGTGGCGCCATGGCCGACGGCTATGCGCGCATCAGCCGCCAGACCGCGGTCGTGACCGCGCAGAACGGGCCGGCCGCGACGCTGCTGGTCGCGCCGCTGGCCGAGGCGCTCAAGTCCTCGGTGCCCATCGTGGCGCTGGTGCAGGACGTGCCGGTGGCGCTGCGCGAGCGCAATGCCTTCCAGGAGTACGACCACCTCAAGCTGTTCGCCGGCTGCGCCAAGTGGGTCGGCCGCATCGACACGGCCGACCGCGTCGACGAATGGGTCGACATGGCCTTCCGCGCCGCGACCAGCGGCCGTTGCGGGCCGGCGGTGCTGCTGCTGCCCGTGAACATCGCCGACAGCGAGGCCACGGACGCGCCAACGCGTCGCGCAAACAACGGCCGCTTCCCGCTCGATCCGGTGGTGCCGGCCCCCGAGCGCGTACGCGAGGCCGCGCGCCTGCTCATGGCCGCACAGCGCCCGCTGGTCATCGCCGGCGGCGGCGTCCACCTCTCGGGCGCGGCGCAGACCCTGGCCGCGATGCAGGAGCGTTTCGGTCTGCCGGTCGCGACCACCATGATGGGCAAGGGCGCGGTGTCGGAGCTGCATCCGCTGTCGCTCGGCGTGATCGGCAACGTGCTCGCGGTCGGTGCGCCGGCCTACGAGGCGCGCTCGCTGATCGCCGACGCCGACGTGGTGCTGCTGGTGGGCACGCGCACCGCCGCCAACGGGACCGATACCTGGGCTCAGTACCCGCGCCACGCGCGCTTCATCCACCTCGACATCGACCCGGTGGAGATCGACCGCAACTACGAGGCGCTGCGCCTGGTCGGCGATGCGCGGCTGGGCCTGGAGGCCCTGGCCGAGACGATGGCGCACCATGAACCTGGCCTGCGCAATGCGGGACGCGCCGCACTGCAGGAGCGCATTGCGTCCTCTCGCTCCGAAGCGCGTCGGCTGCAGCAGGGCGTGCGCACCGAGGACCGACTGCCAATCCGGCCCGAGCGCCTGATGCACGAACTCGAGCAGTTGCTGCCGGCCGAGGCGATCGTCACGGCCGACGCCAGCTACGCCTCGGTCTGGACCACGCTCTGCCTCACGGCACGCCGCGCGGGCGACCGCTTCCTGGTGCCGCGCGGCCTGGCCGGCCTGGGCTGGGGCCTGCCGCTCGCGATGGGGGCGCAGCTCGCGCAACCCCGCGCGACCGTGGTGTCGGTGGTGGGCGACGGCGGCTTCGGCCATGTCTGGAGCGAACTCGAGACGATCCGGCGCCACGGCATCAAGCTGGTGCTGCTGGTGCTCAACAATGGCGTGCTCGGCATGCAGGAGGACATGGAGGTGTTCCGCTACGGCGGCCGCACCGACACCCGCTTCGAGCGGGTGGACCACGCCGCGGTGGCGCGCGCCTGCGGCCTGCACGGTGTCACGGTCGAGGCGCCGGGCGCGCTGCGCGCCGCGCTGCAGGACGCCCTGGCCGCCGACCGGGCAACGGTGATCGACGTCATCGTCGACCCGGCGGCCTGCCCGCCGCTCACCGCCTACAGCAGCCGGCCGAGCCAGCTGGGCGGTGGCAAGTGAGCGCGCCCACCGACCGCCCGGTGGCCCTGGTCACCGGCGGGCGCCAGGGCATCGGCCGCGCCTGCGCGCTCGCACTGGCCCGCCAGGGCTTCGACCTGGTGCTGGTCGACCTGCACGACGACGAACGTGCACGCGTCACGCTGGCCGAACTGCGCGCGCTCGGCGCCCAAGCCGATCTCCGAACGGCCGACATCGCAGACCTGACAGGCCACGCGACCCTGGTGACCGATGTGTTCGCACTGCACGGACGCGTCGACTGCCTGGTCGACAACGCCGGCGTGGCCGCGCGGCCGTTGAAGGACGTGCTGGACATCACGCCCGCGGACTTCGACCACAACTTCGACCTCAACATCCGCGGCACCTTCTTCCTGACCCAGGCCGTCGCGCGGCGCATGCTCGAAGACCCGGCGCCGCGGCCCTACCGCAGCGTCATCGTGATCTCCTCGATGGCGGCGCACTATGCACGGCTCAACCGCTCGCAGTACTGCATGTCGAAGGCCGCGGTGGCGATGATGGCGAAGGTCATGGCGCTGCGACTCGCGCCGCACGGCATCCATGTGCACGACGTCCGGCCCGGCTTCATCCGCACCGAGATGACCGGTTCGCTCGACACCGGCCCGCAGGACGCGCGCATCGCGAGCGGCGAGGTGCCGCTGCGGCGCTGGGGCGAGGCCGAGGACGTCGGCCGGCTGGTTGCGACCCTGGCCGCCGGGCTGGTGCCCTACGTGACCGGCGAGCCCTTCGTGATCGATGGCGGCCTGCGTGCCAACAGTGCCTGAGCGGCAGACAGGACCACCATGCTTGCATTGCGAAAACTGGCGCCCGGCTTCGGCGTCGCGCTGGCCGAGGCCGCCGCACCACAGACGCCGGCGCCCGGCGACGTCCTGATCGAAGTCGAGGCCGCCGGCATCTGCGGCAGCGACCTGCACATCTACGACGCCAAGGGTTCAGCCTACGATTTCCTGTGGCCGCGGCTGCCGCTCACGCTGGGCCACGAGTTCTGCGGCCGCGTGGTCCGGCTCGGCGAAGGTGCGCCGGCCGGACTGCTCGGCCGGCGCGTGGTCGCGCTGCCGGTCGGCATCGGCACGCAGCGCGACGGCTGCTTCGCGCCCTGGGTCACGGTGCCGGCCGCCCACTGCCTGCCGATCCCCGACACGCTCGACCGCGAACTCGGTGCGCTGATCGAGCCGCTGACGGTTGCGCACCATGCCATTGCCTTGTCGGAAATCGCGGCCGGCCAGCGGCTGCTGATCATGGGCGCGGGCGCCATCGCGCAGGGCGCGGCGCTGTTCGCGCGCCTGGCCGGCGCACGCCAGATCGTCGTCACCGGCCATGCCGACACGCACCGCTTCGCCGTGCTGCGCCGCATGGGCTTCGACACGCTGGTCGACCGCGCCGAGGCCGGCTCGGAACAGCGGCTCGCGGCCCTGGCCGGCGAGGGCTTCGATGCGGTGATCGAGATGACCGGCGTGGCCTCCACCGTCGACGAGGGCCTGGGCCTGCTGCGCCGCCAGGGGGTGCTGGTGGCCACCGGCATCCACCCGGCGCCGGGCGCGATCGACATCACGCGCCTGGTGCGGCGCCAGCTGCAGCTGCGCGGCAGCTACGGCAACACGCGCGAGGGCTGGCAGCAGGTGATCGACACCGTGGCCTCGCACCCGGCGCAGTTCGCGCCGCTGGTCACGCACCGCTACGCGCTGCGCGACGGCCTGCAGGCCTTCGAAGCGGCCTACAGCCGCGTCGCGACCAAGGCCCTGCTCTTCCCCCACTCCTTCGAAACCCGCACCCCACGATGAACGACTTCCTTTTCGGCGGCCGCCCCGAGACCGCGATCCAGGCCGGCCATGTGGTCGAGGACATCGACCAGGCCATGGCCAGCTTCAGCGCCCAGCTCCGGGTCGGGCCCTGGTACCGCTTCCGCACCTCGCAGCCGCGGCCCGGCGCGTTCTACCGCGGCCGCGAGGTGAGCCACGACCTGTCGATCGCGCTGGCCTTCCACGGCACCCTGATGCTGGAGCTGATCCAGCAGCACGACGACCAGCCTTCGGTGTTCCGCGACGGCGTGGCGCGCCGTGGCCACGGCTTCCACCACTGGGGCATCGGCACGCGGCAGTTCGATGCGCGCGTGGCCGAGGAACAGGCGCAGGGTCGCGAGGCGCTCTACACGGCGCGCACCGCGCGCGGCGCACGCATCGCCTACTTCGAGGGCGCCACGCCGCTGCACGCGATGAAGGAGCTGATCGAGATCACCGACACCAGCGAGGCCTTCTATGCCGGCATCGCGCGGCAGGCGCGCGACTGGGACGGCCGCACGCTGCTGTGGCCCGGGCCGCAGGCGGCCTGATCCGCGCGCTTCAGCCCGGCGGCAGGAAGCCGGGCGAGGCCGCGATGCGTTCGCGCAGGAACTCGATGAAGGCCGTGGTGCGCGGGCTCGGGTTCTGGTTGTGCGGGTAGATCGCCCAGATCGGATCGTGCTCGGGCTGCGCGTCGCTGTCGAGCAGGGTCACCAGCGCGCCGCTGGCGATGTCCTGCTCCACCACGTAGTAGGGCAGTTCGGTGATGCCCACGCCGGCCACGCACAGGCGGTGCAGCATCTCGGCCTGGTTCGAGGTGATGTCGCCATCGACCGAGGCCGGCTTGAGCGGCGACTCGGCGCGCAGCCCCCAGTGGATGTCATGCGTGCGGATCGAGAAGTTGAGGCAGTTGTGGTCCTTCAGCGCCGCCGGCGTGGCCGGCGTGCCGCGGCGCGCCAGGTAGGCCGGCGCGGCGCAGATCACGTGCTTGGTCAGCCCGATCTTGCGCGCGAAGTACGCGCTGTCCTGCAGCGCCCCCAGGCGGATCGCGAGGTCGATGTTGCGCTCCACCAGGTCGACCCGCTCGGCCCCCAGCTGGATGTCGATCCTGATGCGCGGAAAGCGCCGCACGAACTCGGCGATGAAGGGCACCAGCGTGTAGCCGAAGCTGGGCAGCGTGTAGATGCGCAGCCTGCCGCTCAGCTCGGCCGTGAGTTCGCTGAGGCTGCGCTGCGCATCGTCCATCGCCTCCAGCACCCGGCGCGCACCGACGATGAAGACCTCGCCTTCGTAGGTCAGCTGCAGCGAGCGCGAGGTGCGGTGGAGCAGGCGCGCACCCAGCCGCTCCTCCAGGCGCGAGATCGCCTTGCTGACAGCCGAGGCGCTGAGGTCCAGCTGGCGCCCGGCGGCCGAGAAGCCGCCGCTTTCGACCGCGCGGACGAACACGGCAAGCTCGGAGAAACGGTCATGGGACATGGCGCGAGCTTAGCGGCGCCAGGGCGCGCCGTGCCTCACTCGGGCACGATCTTCGCCGCCGCCGCGGTGCGGCGCCACAGCGCCACCTCGGCGTCGACGAAGCGCGCGAAGGCTTCCTGCGTGTCCACGAAGACCTCGCCGCCGGTGGCCTCGACGCTCTCGCGCTCGGCCTCCGCCGCCTTGCGTGCCATCCGGTTGAGGTAGGCCACGGCCGCCTCGGGCGCGCCCTTGCGCAGCCACAGGCCGCTCCAGCTCGTCATCTCGTAGCCGGGCAGGCCCGACTCGGCCACCGTCGGCAGTTCGGGCAGCACCTTGAGCCGCGTGCGGCCCGAGGCCGCCAGCGGCACCAGCGTGCCGGCCCGGATCTGCGTGAGGCTGTTGAAGATGTCGACGAACATCACGTCGCAATGCCCGCCCAGCAGGTCGTTGAGCGCCGCTGTCGCGCTCTTGTAGGGCACGTGCAGCAGCTTGACGCCCGCCATCTGCTGGTAGAGCTCCATGCCCATGCGGCCGGCCGAGGTGCCGGCCCCGAAACTGATCTTGCCGGGCTCGCGCCGTGCCAGCTCGGTGAGCTGCGCGATGGTCGACACCCCGAGGCCGGGCCGCGCCACCAGCAACGAGGGCAGCCGCCGCGTGCTCCCCACGGGCACGAAATCCTGCAAGGGGTCATACGGCAGGTTCTTGATCAGGAACAGGTTCGCCACATGGGCATTGGAGGTCGCGAGCACCGTGTAGCCGTCCGCCGGCAGCCGCGCGACCTCGGCGGTCCCGATCGAGCCGCCCACGCCGGCCTTGTTGTCGACCACCACCACCTGCCTGCTGTCGGCCGTGATCTGCTGCGCGATTGCGCGCGCATTCAGGTCGGTGCCGGTACCAGCCGCCCATGGCACCACGATGCGCAGTGCCTTGCTCGGATAGTCGGCGGCCCGCGCCGGCAACGTGGCCGTCGACGCCGCCAGTCCGCCAGCGGCGGCGACGCGCAGCATCAGGCGCCTTCTCATTTCATCGCCTCCTGCATGTACGGCACGGTGTCCAGGCCCTCGAAGTCGGGCCGCACCACCTGGAACTTCGACTCGACGGTCACGTAGTCGAGGTAGCCGACGCGCGCCAGCGGCTTGATCTTGAGGATGTCGAGCACGCCGTCGGCGTCGATCACGTCCTCCTGGATGTGCACGCCGATCACCTCGCCGATCAGCAGGTAGGTGCTGGCCTCCGGCGTGTTGGCCGGGATGTAGAGCGACTGCCGAAGCCGGCATTCGAAATGCACGGGCGAGGCCGCCACGCGCAAGGGCTTGACCCGGCTCGAGGGCACGGTGGGAATGCCCAGCTGGCTGAACTCGTCGACCTCCGGCCCGAAAGCCTGGGCCGAGGACACCACCCACTGGCGCAGATCGTAGGTGGCCATGTTCCAGACGAACTCGCCGGTCGCCAGCGCATTGGCGGCGGTGTCCTTCATCGAGCCGTCGGGCCGGCAGTTGACCGCCACCGTCACGGTCGGCGGGTCCCAGGTCAGGTTCTGGAACTGGCTGTAGGGCGCGAGGTTGTGCACGCCCTGCGGGCTGACGGTCGAGATCCAGCCGATGGGTCGCGGCACGCAGCAGGATTTGAAAGGGTTGTAGGGCAGGCCGCTGGCGGTGCGGCCGGGTTCGTAGAACATGGTGGGTCTCCGGTTTAATAGGGACGTCTAAGATATGGATATTCCATTCGTATCTCCATCGATGTTTCGCTATGTCATCCAACAAGAATCAAACGCCGCCATCGGTGCGGCGCGTGCTGGCCGAAGACGCCGACTTCGGCGGCGATCGCCAGTTCGCCACCACGCTGGCGCGCGGCCTCGCGCTGCTCAAATGCTTCACGCCCGCCCGGCCGACCCTGGGCAACCGCGAGCTGTCGGAACAGACCGGGCTGCCGAAGGCCACCATCTCCCGCCTCACCTACACGCTCTGCGCGCTGGGCTACCTGCGCAACGTGCCGGACTCGCAGCGCTACGCACTGGGTTCGGCGGTGGTGTCGCTGGCCTATCCGCTGCTGGCGAACATCGGGCTGCGCCAGGCCGCGCGCGCGCCGATGCACGAGCTCTCGGCCTCGGTGCGCGGCTCGGTGTCGCTGGCGATCCGCGACCGGCTGGACATGGTCTTCATCGAGGTCAGCCGCAGCCGCTCGGCCTTCTCGGCACGCATCGCCGACATCGGCCTGAGCTACCCGATCGCGGCCACGGCCATCGGCTGGGCCTACCTCGCGGCCTGCCCCGCGACGGAGCGGCAGGCGCTGATCCACGAGATCCGGCTGCGGCAGCCGGCGCTGTGGGCCCAGTACGAGCCCAACATCCGTGCCAACCTGAACTTCTATGCCAGCGCCGGCTTCTGCGCGAACCACGGCGAACTCCGGCCCGAGGTGGCCGCGGTCGCAGCGCCCTTCGACACCACGCCCGAGGGGCGCCAGCTGATCTTCAACTGCGTCGTGCCCACTTTCCGCTGCACTCGGGAAGACCTGGTGCACGACATCGGCCCTCGGCTGGTGAACATGCTGCGCAGCCTGCGGCTCGCCCACTGAACGCCGCGCCACCTCCACCTCCTCCATGGCTCACAGGCCCAGCATCGTCTTCGCGATGATCCCGCGCTGCACTTCATTGGAGCCACCGAAGATCGACAGCTTGCGGTTGTTGAGGTATTGCGCGGAGGCGGTGGCGGCCTCGGGCGGGCTGCCGTCGAGTGCCAGCGCATCGGCCAGCTGTGCCTGGGCGCGCGGCCCGACCGCGCGGCGGATCAGCGACGACAGCTCCTGGCGGATCTCGCTGCCCAGCACCTTGAGCGCCGAGCTCTGCACGCCAGGCGAGCCGCCCGCGGCCACGGCGGCGGTGACGCGCAGGCTGGTGGTCTTGAGGTTCTCCAGCGCGATCTCGACCCGCGCCATGCGGGCTGCGAAGAGCGGGTCCTGGTCGAGGGGGCGGCCCTGGCGCTGCACGCGCGCCGCCACCGTCTTCAACCGCTGCAGCGCCGCCACGCAGAAGCCGATGCCGGCGTTGCGCTCGTGCGTGAGCAGGTACTTGGCGCAGGTCCAGCCCTCGTTCTCCTCGCCCACCAGGTTCTCCAGCGGCACGCGCACGTCGGTGAAGAACACCTCGTTGACCTCGTGTTCGCCGTCCAGCGTGAGGATGGGCCGCACCTCCACCCCGGGCGACTTCATGTCGATCAGCAGGAAGCTGATGCCGCGCTGGGGGCGCGCCTCCGTCGAAGTACGGACCAGGCAGAAGATCATGTCGGCATGCTGCGCGAGCGTGGTCCAGGTCTTCTGGCCGTTGACGAGGTAGTGTTCGCCCCGCGCGTCGGTGGTGCGCACGGCGCGGGTGCGCAGCGCGGCCAGGTCCGAGCCGGCGCCGGGCTCGGAATAGCCCTGGCACCACCAGTCGCTGCCGTCGAGGATGCGCGGGAGCCAGTGCGCCTTCTGCGCCGGCGTGCCGTAGCGGATCAGCACCGGCCCCAGCATGATCAGGCCGAAGGGCAAGGTGCGCGGCGCATCGGCCAGCGCGCATTCGTACTCGAAGATGAAGCGCTCGACCGCGGTCCAGCCCGGCCCGCCATGCTCGCGCGGCCAGTGGCTCGCGAGCCAGCCGCGCGACTGCAGGATCGCGTGCCACTGCACCATCTCGGCCTTGGTCAGCGTGCGGCCCTCGGCCACGCGGGTGCGCAGCGCGGCCGGCAGCTGCGTGGCGAGGAAGGCGCGCACCTCGGCGCGGAAGGCCTCTTCGGCGGCGGTGAAATCGAGGTCCATCGTCAGCGGACCTCGTGCGTGCGGCCGATGAACGCAGTGAGGGTGGTGAAGGCTTCGCGCATGGTGCGGGTGCTCCTGGTCATTCCAGCGCGATGCCGCCGATGCTCTGGATCAGCTTGCCCCAGAGCACGGTGTCCTCGCGCACCGTGCGGGCGAAGCGCGCCGGGTCGGGGTCGCCGACCTCGTAGCCGATCTGGGCCAGCGCGGCGCGCATGTCCTCGGTCTTCATCACGGCCGCGAAGTCGGCCATCAGCGTCGCGACCAGCGGCTTGGGCATGTTCGCCGGGCCGAAGATGCCCAGCCAGCCGACCAGCGGGCCGAGCGTGGGATAGCCGGCCTCGGGGAAGTTGGGAATCGCGGGGAAGGCCGCGACGCGGCCGGTGCCGGTGATCGCCAGCCCGCGCAGCCGGCTGCCGGGCTGCAGGAAGGCGGCCGAGGAGCCGATGTCGCACATCACGGCGCTCAGCTGGCCGCCGATCAGGTCGTTGATCGCGGCCGCGCAGCCCTTGTAGGGCACGTGCACCAGGTCCACGCCGGCCGCATGCTTGAGGGCCTCGCCGATCAGGTGGCCCAGCGTGCCGTTGCCATAGGAGCCGTAGCTCATGCGGCCCGGCCGGGCCTTGGCCGCGGCCACGAACTCGCCGAGGGTCCTGGCGGGGTTGTCGGCATTGACCAGCATCACCAGCGGCGTGACGCCGATCTGCGCGATCGGCGTGAGGTCCTTCGTGGCGTCGTAGGGCAGCTTCTTCATCAGGTGCGGCAGCACGGTGATGGTGGAGCCGGCCGCGAGGATCAGCGAGCTGCCGTCGGGCGCGGAGCGCACGATGTTGTCCACGCCCAGCACGCCCGAGGCGCCCGGCCGGTTCTCCACGATCACGGGCTGGCCCAGGGCCGGTGCCACCTTGGTCCCGAGCCGGCGCGCGATGGTGTCGATGCCGCCGCCGGGCGGCACGGTGACCACGATGCGGCCGGGTTTGCTGAGCGTGGGCGCGGCCTGCGCCCAGGCCAGCGGCTGCAGCGCCACCGTGGCCAGCGCGCACAGCGCGGCCCGAATCCAAAGATGCTTGCTCATGCTTGTCTCCTTTTGTTGTGGGTCTCGAATTCGATTCAGGCCGTGGCACGCGGGCGGCCCAGCCCCTCGCCGAGCGCGGCGGCGTACTCGGCCGCCAGGCGGTCGATCAGCGCCGCGGCCGGCTGCACGCGGTCGATCGCGCCGATGCCCTGGCCGCAGCCCCAGACGTCCTTCCAGGCCTTGGGCTTGATGCGGCCGGTGCCCAGGTTCATCGCGCCCGGATCGCCGGCCGCAAGCTGGTTGGGGTCGAGGCCGGCCGCGACGATCGAGGGGCGCAGGTAGTTGCCGTGCACGCCGGTGAAGAGGTTGGTGTGCACCACGTCGCGGGCCGTGCTGTCGACGATCATCTTCTTGTAGGCCGCCGCGGCGTTGGCCTCCTCGGTGGCGATGAAGGCCGAGCCCATGTAGGCCAGGTCGGCGCCCATGGCGCGCGCCGCCAGGATCGACCGTCCGCTGGCGATCGCGCCCGACAGCACCAGCGGGCCGTCGAACCACTGGCGGATCTCCTGCACCAGCGCGAAGGGCGACTGCGTGCCCGCATGGCCGCCGGCGCCGGCCGCCACCGCGATCAGGCCGTCGGCGCCCTTCTCGATCGCCTTGCGCGCGAAGGCGTTGTCGATCACGTCGTGCAGCACGATGCCGCCGTAGGCATGGACCGCCTCGTTCACCTCGGGCCGCGCGCCCAGCGAGGTGATCACGATCGGCACCTTGAAGCGCGCGCAGACCTCGAGGTCCTGCTGCAGCCGGTCGTTCGTGCGGTGCACGATCTGGTTGACCGCGAAGGGCGCGGCCGGCCGATCCGGATGGGCGCGGTCGTGCGCGGCGAGCGCGTTAGTGATCTGCTGCAGCCAGTGGGCGAGTTCTTCCTGCGGCCGCGCGTTGAGCGCCGGGAAGGAACCGACGATGCCGGCCTTGCACTGGGCGATCACCAGTTCGGGGTTCGAGATGATGAACAGCGGCGAGGCGATCACCGGCAACCGCAACCGCTCGGAAAGGATCGGGGGAAGGCGCATGCGTGGACTCCTGGAGGCGATGGGCGGGCACACCGGCGGCGCACGTCCCGCGGGACGCGCCTCGACGGTGGGGCTTCAGATGCGGCGCGTCTGGTCGCGCCAGTAGGGTTCGCGCAGCAGGCGCTTGAAGATCTTGCCGGTGTCCTCGCGCGGCAGCGCGGCATGGAAGTCGATGGTGCGCGGCACCTTGAAGTTGGCGATGCGCTCGCGCAGGAAGGCCTGGATGCGGGCCGCATCGAGCTCGGCGCCGGGCCGCAGCTGCACCGCGGCCGCCACGCCCTCGCCGAACTCCTCGTCGGGGATGCCGAACACCGCACAGTCGGCCACGCCGGGCATGCCCTGCAGCACGGCCTCGACCTCGGCCGGATAGATGTTCACGCCGCCCGAGATGATCATGTCGGTGCGCCGGTCGCAGATGTAGAGGAAGCCGCGCTCGTCGAGATAACCCACGTCGCCCAGCGCGACCAGGCCGTCCTGTTCCATCGCGTCGCGCGCCGCCTGGTTGTTGACGTAGGTGAAGTCGGGCAAAGCGGGCTGGCGCACGTGGATCGCGCCCACCTGGCCCGGGGGCAGCGCGCGGCCCGCCTCGTCGACGATGCGCAGCCGCGCCGGCCCCAGCGCCTGGCCGACCGAGCCCGGGTTGGCCAGCCAGGTGGGCGAATCGATGAAGGTCACGTAGCCGGTCTCGCTGGCGCCGTAGGCCTCGGTGATGACCGGGCCGAACCAGTCGATCATGCGGCGCTTGACCTCGGGCGGACAGGGCGAGCCGGTGGAGGCCACATGGCGCAGCGTGGCCACGCTGAAGCGCGCGCGCTCGGCCTCGCCCAGCGCCAGCAGCCGGCGGTACATGGTGGGCACCAGGTAGGCATGGGTGACCGCATGGCGCTCGATCAGCTCGAGCGTGCGCAGCGCATCGAAGGCGGGTTCGAGGACCAGCGTCGCACCCGCGTCGCAGGCCTGCACCAGGTACATGGTGGAGGCGCTGTGGTAGATCGGCGCGCACAGCATGGCGGTGACCCCGGGCGCCATGCCCGAGGCGATGCGGCCGATGCGGCGCGACTCCAGCTCGAGCGCATCGCGCAGTTCGGGCGCCAGCGCCAGCCGGCGCACGCCCTTGGGCTTGCCGGTGGTGCCCGAGGTGTATTGCACCGAGCCGAAATGCAGCCGCGGGCGCGGCGCCATCGGCGGCACGCCGACGCCGAAACCGTCCCAGCGCGCGGCCCGGCCCGACACGTCGGGCAGCGGCTGCGCCGGATCGGCCGGCACCGCCACCAGCGCAACCCCGGCCGGCACGCCGGCCAGCACCTGCGCGAGCAGGTCGTCGTGCACGAACAGCATCGCGGCGCCGCTGTCCTCGAGCATGAAGGCGGCCTCGGGCGGCTTGCAGTGCCAGTTGAGCGAGACGAAGTAGACGCCGGCCCGGCGGCAGGCCAGGATCAGCGCCGCATAGGCCGGGCTGTTGCGCATCATCACGGCCACCGTCTGGCCATGCGCCACGCCCGCGGCCTCGAGGCCGGCGCAGAGGCGCTCGACCTCGGCCTCCATCCATTCGGGCGTGAAGGTGCGGCCGGAAAAAACGATCGTGGGGTAGCTCATCTCGGTTGTCTCCTGTTGTTCTTCTCGTTCGTTCTCAGCGGCCTTGAAGCGCCGCCAGCGCCGCGCCCGCATGGCGCGCGCCGACGGTCATGGCGCGGCGCAGGCAGAGGCCCGCGTCGTGCTCGTCGGCAAAGCCGATCGCGCCATGGAATTGCACCACCTCCTGCGTGACGCGCAACGCGGCCGCGGACGCGCGCTGCACCGCGGCCGCCGCGGCCCAGGCCGCGCGCGCGGTGCCGGCGGCGCGCGCGGCCTCGTGCACCAGCGCCCGGGTGGCGGTGACGTCCACATGGCAGTCGGTGGCGCGGTGCTGCAGCGCCTGGAAGCTGCCGATCGGCACACCGAACTGGCGTCGCAGCCGCAGGTAGTCGAGCGCCAGGCGCAAGGCCGCGTCCATCAGGCCGCAGAGGTAGGCCGCATCGCCCAGCCAGGCGAGCTGCCGGCCGCGCGCCCAGGCTGCTTCGCCCACCGCGCCCGACAACAGGCATGGCGCATCGGCCCAGGCCGCGGGCTCGATGGCCAGGTCGGCCAGGCGGCTGCCGTCCACCGCGTGGCGCACGCGCAGGGCGATGCCGAGGGCGGCCGGGTCGAGCCCTCGCGCCTCGAAGTCGGCGCCCTGCCCGCTCGCGACCAGCCACTGCGCCGCCGCATCGCCCTCGGGCACCAGCGAGGCCGTGCGCGTGCCGTCTGCGCCGCGCTCGGCCTGCGCCAGCGCGACATGGAGCGTGCCCTCGATCAGCGCCTGCAGCGTGGGCGCGGCGGCGTCGCCGCCCTCGGCCAGCACCGCGGCCGCCGCCATGCCCGCCGTGAGTGGCGGCATGAGCAGCGCGCGCCCGGCTTCCTCGGCGACCACGCAGAGCGCCGGCGCGCCGAGTTCCAGGCCGCCCGCCGCCTCGGGCACCGCGATGCAGAGCCAGCCGAGTCCGGCGATGGCCTTCCACGCATCGGCCTCCCATGCAGGCCCGCCTTCGTGCACGCGGCGCGCGGCGCCCGGTCCGCCGTGCGAGGCCGCGAAGTCGGCGGCGCTCTCGGCAATCATGCGCAGGGGTGCGCTCGCTTCGGCGTTCATGGCTTGGCTCCGGCGACCGGCAGGCCCAGCACCCGCGTCGCGATGATGTTGCGTTGCACTTCGCTGCTGCCGCCGTAGATGCCCAGGCGGCGCGCCTGCAGGAACATCTCGGTGGCATCGAGCAGGTCGGCACCGTGGCGGGTGGCGTCGCGCAGCGCGGCGGCCGGGCCCGCGACCTGCCGCACCAGCTCGAGCAGCCGGTGCACGGTGTCGGTGGCCAGCAGCTTGAGGTAGGAGCTGTCGGCCGCGAGGCCCTGCGCCGCCGCTTCGGCGGCTTCGAGATACGCCGCGACCAGCGTCTCGACCTCCACCTCGGCCAGCGCCACGGCCTCGTGCACGCCGGGCGGCACGCGCTCCGCGGGCGTGGCGCGCAGCATCATGCGCAGCCGCTCCAGCGCCCGCAGCGCCTGCGCGGGCGCGCCGATGCGCAAGCGCTCCTCGCTGAGCACGGCGGTCGCCACCTGCCAGCCCTTGTCGATCTCGCCGACCACGTTCTCCAGCGGCACCATCACCTCGTCGAGGAAGACCTCGGCGAACTCCTCGTCGCCCGCGATGGTGCGGATCGGCCGGCGCCGGATGCCCGGTGTCTTCATGTCGATCAGCACGAAGGTGATGCCGTGCTGCGGCTTGCCGCTGCTGGCGGTGCGCACCAGCGCGAACATCCAGTCGGCGTGGTGGCCCCAGGTGGTCCAGATCTTGTGGCCATTGATGACCAGGGTGTCGCCGCGCACTTCGGCGCGGGTGCGCAGGCTGGCCAGGTCGGAGCCCGAACCCGGCTCGGAATAGCCCTGGCACCAGATCGCGTCGCCCGCGAGGATCGGCCCCAGGTGGCGCTGCTGCTGCGCGGGCGTGCCGCGCGCGATCAGCATCGGGCCGATGTGGTTCAGGCCCTGGGTCGGGAAGTCGGGCGTGCCGGCGCGCGCCATCTCCTCCATCAGGATCACCTGCTGCACCGGGCTCGCGCCCATGCCGCCGTGCGTGCGCGGCCAGTGCGGCGCGATCCAGCCGCGCTGCGACAGCGCGCGGTACCAGGGCATGCCCTCGGCGGGCAGCGGACGGAAGGTCTTGTGGCGCAAGGCCTCGGGCACGTGGGCCGCGAGCCAGTCGCGCACCTCGTGGCGGAAGGCCGCGTCGGCGGCCGATTCGGGTCTGAGCATGGTGGCAATCGCGGCCGCCTCAGAGGCTGCCGATCTCCTGGTAGACGTGTTTGATCTCGAGGAAGTCGTGCATGCCCTCGGCCCCATGGAGCCGGCCGAAACCGCTCTCCTTGTAGCCGCCGACCTCGGCTTCCGCGAACAGCTTGTTGTGGGCGTTGATCCACACGGTGCCGCAACGGATCTCGCGCGCGATGCGCTGGGCACGCGCGCTGTCGCGCGACCACACGCTCGCGCCCAGCCCGAAGCGGGTGGCGTTGGCCAGCGCGACCGCGCCGCGGTCGTCGTCGAAGGCCTCGAGCGTCATCAGCGGAGCGAAGTGCTCGTCCTGCACCGCCGGGCACTGCGGGTCGTCGACCTCCACCAGCGTGGGCGACACGAAGGCGCCGTGCGCGGGCAGGTCCGCCACCGGGCCGCCGCGCACCACCAGGCGATGGCGCGCGCCCAGTTGCTCGACCAGGCCCAGGATGCGGTCGCGGTTCGCGCGATCGATCACCGCGCCCATGCGGCTGTCGGGCAGCTGCCCCGGGCCGACGCGGAAGTCGCGCATCGCCGCCGCCATCGCATCGCGGAAGTCGCCAAGCAGGCGGCGCTGCACCAGGATCCGGCTCGCGGCCGTGCACTGCTGGCCCGACAGGATGGTGCCGGCCGCGAGGATCTCGCGCACCGCCAGGCCCAGGTCGGCGTCGTCGCAGACCACGCAGGGCGCCTTGCCGCCGAGCTCGAGCGACAGCCGCTTGAGCTGCGGCGCGGCGGCCGCCATGATGGCCTTGCCGACGGCCGTGCTGCCGGTGTAGCTCAGCACGTCGACGCCGGGCGCGGTGACGAAGGCCTGCGCCGCCTCGCTGCCGGCCTCGTGCACGATGTTGACGGTGCCGGGCGGCAGGCCCTCGGTCTCGGCCAGGCGCTGCGCCACGCGGTGCATGAACAGCGCGGCCTGCGGCGCCGCCTTGACGACCACGGTGCAGCCGGCCGCCAGCGCCGGTGCCAGCGAGCGCACGAACAGGATCAGCGGCGCGTTCCAGGGCACGATGATCGCCACCACGCCCGCGGCCTCGTGCGTGATCAGCGAGCGCACGCCCGGCGCGGGCTCGAGCACGCGGCCGGCCGCGCTGCGCGCCATGCCCGCGTAGTAGCGCAGTTCGGAGGCCGCGCCCTCGACCTCGCCGGCCGACTCGCGCAGCACCTTGCCGTTCTCCAGCGTGAGCAGCAGCGCGAGCGGTGCCGCGTCGGCCGCCAGCCGGTTCGCCATGTCGAGCAGCACCTGGGCGCGCAGCCGCGGGCTGTGGCGCCAGGGCGTGGTCTCGAAGGCCTGGCGCGCGGCGTCGATCGCGGCCCGGGCCTCGACCGCGCCGCCGGCCGGCGCATGGCCGACCAGCGTGCCGTCGGCCGGGTTGGTCGATGCGAAGGACGGGCCCGCGGGCAGCCACTGGCCGCCGATCCAGTGGGCGGCCTGCGTGTCCCAGCGCATGGCCTCGGCGCTCATGCCGGCACGCGCCGCGCGGGCTGCGGCGCCAGCCGCGCCAGCGCCATCTCGCGCAGCTCGGCCTTCATCACCTTGCCCACGCCGTTGCGCGGCAGCGCGTCGACGAAGAACACGTGCTTGGGCTTCTTGTAGCTGGCGATGCGCGAGCGGGTGTGCTCCTGCACCGCCTCCACGCTCAGCGCGCGGCCCGGGTGGCGTTCGATGAAGGCCACCACGGCCTCGCCGAAGATCTCGTCGGGCACGCCCACCACCGCCGCATCGGCCACGTCGTCGTGCTCGACCAGCACCTGCTCGACTTCCTTGGTGTAGATGTTGAAGCCGCCGCTGAGCACCATGTCCTTCTTGCGGTCGACGATGTAGAGGTAGCCGTCGGCGTCGAAGCGGCCCATGTCGCCGGTGTGGATCCAGCCGTCGATGATGGTCGCGGCCGTGGCCTCGGGCCGGCCGAAGTAGCCCTTCATGGTGGTGAAGCGGCCGGCCTCGCCCGAGCGCACCAGGATCTCGCCCACGTCGTCGACCGACACCTGCTGGCCCTTGTCGTCGACCAGCTTGACCTGCACGCCGGGCGTGACGCGGCCGACCGAGGCGGGATGGGTGAACTGCTCCTCGTGGCCCAGCACCGTGACCGAGCCGACCTCGGTCATCGCGAAGAAGGAATGCAGCCGCGCCTGCGGCAGGTAACCGATCATCCGGCGCTTGAGTTCGACCGGGAAGGCCTCGCCGGTGACGATGATGTGGCGCAGGCTCGCGCAGCGCGCGGCCTGCCCGGCCAGCACCGGCATCAGCATGCGCGCCACGGTGGGCACCATGCCGGCCGCGCTGACCTGCTCGCGCTCGATGGTGTCGACCGCGGCCTGCGCGTCGAAGCGCTCCATCACCACCAGCTTGGAGCCCAGGCACATCGAGTTCATGAGCCGCGCCAGCCCGGTGCGGTGCGCGAGCGGCGTGGTCACGAGGAACACGTCGTCGGCCGTCACGCCCCACTCCACCGCGTTGATGAAGGCGTTGCCGATCACGAAGTTGGCGTGGGTCAGGATCGCGCCCTTGGGCTTGCCGGTGGTGCCCGAGGTGTAGAGGATCATCGCGTCGTCGGGCGACAGCGCGAGCTCGGGCAGGCGTTCGTCGGAATGGGTGCGCAGCGTCTCGAAGGACTCGGCGCCCGCCACCGCGCCGCCCACGGCCACGCGGCGGATGCCCTGCAGTTCGCTCGCCAGCGCATCGATGGCCGGCGCGCTCTCGGCATGGAACACCAGCACGCGCGCCTGGCTGTCCTGCGCGAAATACACCAGTTCGCGCGGCGTGTTGCGGGTGTTGACCGGGATCACGATCGCGCCGACCGAAAAGGCCGCGTACATGATCTGCACGAACTCGATGCAGTTGGGCAGGTACACGACGATGCGGTCGCCCTGCACCACGCCGGCGCGCCGCAGGCCGGCCGCCAGCGAGCGCGCGCTCGACAGCAGCTCGCCGTAGCTCAGCCGCTGGGCGCCGACGACGACGGCCGGCTTCGAGGGCGTGCGCAGCGCATGCGCCGCCATGAAGTGTTCGAGACGCATGACGTTCCTAGGCCAGTTCGAAGGCCGGGTAGGCCTGCTCGGGCGTCAGCTGGTCGATCGCCAGCCGGACCCGCTTGCCGATCGCCAGGTCGCTTGGCGCGCAGCGCAGCACGTTGGCGATGATGCGCACGCCCTCGTCGAGTTCGACCGTGGCCACGCACAGCGGGATGCGGCCTTCGACGCCCGGGCCCGGAATGCGCACCACGGTGCAGGCGTAGATGGTGCCGGTGCCGGCGACCTCGCGCCACTCGAGCGTGCGGCGCCCGGTGAAGCCGCTGACCGGCTTGGGGTAGTGCTGGAAACGCTTGGCGACGGTGCAGTACTGCAGCACCAGCTTGCCCTGGGCAATGCCGTCCCAGAAGGGCTTGCTGTCGACGTAGACGCCCTGCCGGGGCACGGGACGGACCGGCGCGGCCGGCGTGGTGGGGGTGGTATCGCTCATGTTCTTCATGCCTCCAGGACCATGGCCGAACTGGTGCCCCAGTTGCGGCCGTAAGGGATCACGCCGATGCCGGTGACCAGCGCGTTGCGCGGGTCGGGCACCTGGCGGCTGCCGCCTTCGCCGAACATCTGCCGCACGGCTTCGGCCAGGTTGAGGCCGCCGCTGGCCAGGCCGGGCTGGCCGGCCGAGATCTGGCCGCCGCCGGTGTTGAGCGGCAGCTCGCCGTTGAAGGACAGGTCGGTGCGCAGCGTGTAGGCTGAGCCTTCGCCGCGCTCGCAGAAGCCGAAGGCCTCGAACTGCATCATCACGGCGATGGTGAAGTCGTCGTAGGGCTGGAACATGCGCACGTCCTTGGGCGCGAGGCCGGCCTTGCGCAGCACCTCGGGGCCGATCCTGGTGAAGCCCGACTGCGTGATGTCGGCCAGCGGGTCGCTGCCGTTGAAGTTGGTGACCTCGCCGTAGGCCACGGGGTAGACCATCTTCTTCAGGCCCAGGCGCCTGGCGTTCTCCTCGGTCGTGACGATGAAGGCGTTGGCGCCGTCGCAGAACATCACGCTGTCGAGCACGCGCAGCGGGTCGGAGATGACGCGCGACTTCAGGTACTCCTCCATCGTGAGTTCCTTCTGGAACTTCTTGTAGCCGTTGGGGTTGTGCAGCGCATGGGCGCGCTGGGTGATCGCGATCTTTCCCAGCGCCTCGGGGTCGAGGCCGTACTGGTGGATGTAGCGGCTCATCAGCAGGCCGAAGGTGGCGGGCGGGCCCTGCACGCCGGGCGGGTCCTGGAACTCGCTGCGGTAGGCGCCGTAGTTGGAGCGCCAGTCGGAGCTGGGCGCGTCGGACGACATCACGACCGCCAGCTTGCACATGCCGTCGCGGATGGCCGACATGGCGCGCGCCACGCCGCCGGTGGCCGAGCAGCCGCCGATGCCGCCGTAGTTGAGCCAGGTCGGCGTGATGCCCAGCGCCTCGGTCATGTAGACCGCGAAGAAGGGGTTCTGCGCCTCCGACAGCGCGGTGGTGACCGACAGGCCGTCGATCTCGCTCCGGTCGATGCCGGTGCGCTCCAGCAGCTGGTCGAGCGCTTCACCCGCCAGGTCGTAGGCGCTGCGGCCGGTCTTGAAATCGATGGCGGTCTCGGCGTAGCCGCCGATCACGATGTCTCTTTTCTTCATCTCTCACTCTCCTCGGAAACCAGGGGCGCGCTTCTCGCGGAAGGCGCTCAGGCCTTCCTTGCGGTCCTGGGTGAAATACAACATGAAGGACACGTCGCCTTCGGCGGCCATGCCCTCGGCCAGCGGCAGGTCCATGCCGCGGTCGATCACGGACTTGGTGAACATCACCGACAGCGGCGCGTTGCCGGCGATGGTGCGGGCCAGCTCGCGCGCCTTCTCGATCGCCTGGCCGGCCTCGGTCACGTGGTTGACCAGCCGGTACTCGCGCGCCTCGGCCGCGCTGATGCGGCGGCCGGTCCACATCAGTTCCTTGGCCAGCGCGGGGCCGATCAGGCGCGGCAGCGTCTGCGTGCCGCCGCCGCCGGGCATCAGGCCCAGGCGGATCTCGGGCAGGCCGAACTTGGCGTTGGCGCCGGCCACGATCATGTCGCCCACCAGCGCCAGCTCGAGGCCGCCGCCGAGCGCGAAGCCCTCGATGGCGCTGATGACGGGCTTGCTGTAGCCGGGCAGCGAACGGAACAGCTCGTTGACCTTGCGCGCGCGCCGGCGCTTGCGATAGAAGTCGAAGTACTCGTTGTCGCCGATGGTGAATTCGCTGGTGTCGATGCCGGTGCAGAAGGCCTTGTCGCTGCCGCGCAGGATCACGGCGGCGATCTCGCGCTTCGACTCGGCCTCGCCCAGCGCGTCGAGGATCTCCTCGGCGGTGGTCTCGCGCAGCGAGTTCATTTTCTCGGGCCGGTGGAGGGTGACCTCCAGCCAGCCCTCCACCTGCTCGACGATGATGTCCTGGTAGCTCATGGGAAGTTTCGCTTTCTCTTAGTGCTCTGTGGTCGTGAATGAAGAGGGGTCGGCCTCGGCCGGGTCGTCGGTGTCGCCGCCGATGGCGCGCTCGATCTGCTGGTGCATGCGCGCCATGCAGGCCGCGTCCTGGCGCTGCGCGGCGCTCACCGACAGCTCGAGGCAGACCCGCGCCGGCGCGGCCAGCACCAGGATGCGGTCGGCGATCTCGAGCGCGTCCTCGATGCGGTGGGTGACGAAGACGCAGGTCTTGCGCTGCTCGCGCACGATCTCGGCGAAGTCGCGGCGCAGGGTCTGCGAGGTCACGTGGTCGAGCTGGCTGAAGGATTCGTCGAGCAGCACCAGCGCCGGATCGACCGCCAGGGCGCGCGCCAGCGACACCCGCTGCCGCATGCCTCCCGAGAGCTCGGCCGGGTACTTGTGGCCGGCATCGCCCAGCTTCACGCGCTGCAGCCATTGCGCGGCCCGTTCGCGGGCTTCGGCGCGCGGCCGGTTGAGCAGCAGCAGGCCCAGCTCGACGTTCTCCTGCGCGGTGCGCCAGGGCAGCAGCCGGTCGGTCTGGAAGCTCACGGCCAGCTTGCCGCGCAGCGCCACGAAGTCGCGGGCCGGGTCGGCGCCGGCCACGCGCACCGTGCCGTCGTCGGCCGAGGCCGTGCCCATGAGCAGCGACATCACGGTGCTCTTGCCGGCGCCGGTCTGGCCCAGCAGCGCCACGGTCTCGCCTTCGCGCACTTCCATCGACAGGTGGTCGATCGCGGTGTGGCTGCCGAAGCGCTTGCTGACGTCGCGCAGCTCGATCAGGGGGGTGGGGACGTTCGTCATCAGCGCACCTTCGCTTCCTTGCGCCAGCCGAGGAAACGCGCCTCGGCCAGGGTGGCGACCCACTGGATCACCAGGTTGAGAACCACCAGCAGCACGGTCCAGGCCAGCACCTGGTCGATGCGGAAGGTCGACTGCGCGAAGCTCATGCGCGAGCCGATGCCGAAGGCCGAGGCCACCAGTTCCGCGAAGATCACCATCCGGATCGCATAGCCGATCACCGACTTGGTGGTGAGGAAGATGTAGGGGACGATGTGCGGCGCCACCAGGTAGCGCAGCATCTGCCAGCGGCTGGGCCGGAAGCTCTCCAGCATGTCGACCCAGTCGGTGGACAGGGCGCGCACGCCTTCGTACACGTTGAGCGCATAGAAGGGCAGCAGGATCACGGTGAGGATGAAGAAGATCCGCGCCTCCGGGTCCTTGAACCAGAACACCGCCAGCAGCATCCACGACAGCGCGGGGATGCCGGTATCGACCACCACCAGGGCCTTCAGGTAGGGGCCGACCTTCTTCGAGGTGCCCATCAGCAGGCCGATCGCGACGCCGACGAAGGCCGAGAACACGATGGCCACGCAAAGCCGGCCCAGCGTGATCGCGACATGCAGCAGGTCGGTGCTCAGCAGCTGGCCCAGCGCCTTGGCGATCACCACCGGCGAGGGCATCACGTAGTCGGGCACGTACCAGCTGCCGATCTCCATCGCGGCGAAGATCAGCACCACCACCACGCAGAGCGCCTTGAGGTCGCTGCGGTCGCGCGGCTTCGGCGTCACGATGGCGGCGGTGGTCGGCGGCTTGCGCGCCGACACGGAGGGCGCGGGCTTGGCCGCGCCGGGGATCTGGATGTCGGCCTGTTTCATTCTGCGAAGAACCCGTTGTCGACCACCTTGGGCAGCGCGCCGTTGCGCACCAGGAACTCGTTGGCCGTGCGGATGCTGCGGCGGCCCTCCTCGGTCTGCATCGAGGTGTGCTTGAACTCCAGCCGCTTCGAGGCGATCGCGGTCTTGAGCACCTCCGGCGGGATGCCCGAGTTGGCGCCCGCGATGGCCACGGCCTCATCGGTCCTGCCGGTGATGCCGTCGATGCACTGAGCGAAGGCCTTGTTGAGCCGCGCCACCAGCGTCGGGTCGCGCGCGATGGCGTCCTTGCGCACCGCCACGCCGAAGTAGGGCAGGTCGAGGTTCACGCGGCGGCGGTATTCCTCGCCGGCGTTGTAGAGCACGCGCATGTCGGGCACGCGCGCCAGGCCGACCGAGACGTTGGGCTCCCAGGTCAGGCCGGCATCGGCGCGGTTGGCCATCACCAGCGTGACCGAGGCCGCGGGGTTGTCGACGTTCTGCACCACCGCGTGGCTCTCCAGGTCGATGCCCGCGAGCTCCTTGACCACGGCGCGCATCATCCGGTAAGTGCCGGTCGACTGCGGCGCCGCCAGGGTCTTGCCCTTGAGCGCCTGGATCGTCGCCGGGCCCTTGGCCTGGGTGATGATGTTGATCATGTTGCCGGTGGTCACCGAGCACACGTACTGCAGCGGCACGCCCGCGAGGTGGCGCGAGGCGAAGGTGTCCCAGCTGCCGATGCAGATGTCGTAGTTGCCCGCGACGAAGTCGTTGTAGTAGGTGGTGACCGCGGTGTACGAGGTGGGTTTGCCCAGCTGCAGGCCGTTGGCCTTGTCGAGCTCCTTGGCGACCATGTAGTCGGTCAGCAGGGTGGTGAAGCCGGGCGCGAGGTTGGCCCATTTGAGGGCCGGCTGGGCGGCCGCGGTGCGCGCGGCCAGCGTGCCCAGGCCCAGGACCGAGGCGGGTGCCCAGGCCGAGGCGGCCCGAAGCAGCGTCCGGCGCGACAGTGCGTGTCTGTTCATTGGCGTGTCTCCGTCTTGTGGTGAATCCGGGGCGCGGCCCCTGCACCAGGGGCCACGCGCTTTGTCTTGTTGTGGGCAAATGGTAGGAACGGGCCTGCGTTCCGAATAGGGTCAGAACTGGACCGGGCGTTCCAGCGGTGGAACGCACGAAGCCCCCACGGGCGGCGATGTCGACTACGCTCGGCGCCTGTTTCAGCACACGAGAGAGACACCCGGGCCATGGCCGACAAACTGGATCTGAATTCGCTTCGACTGTTCTATGACGTCGTGAACGCGCAGAGCATCACGCGCGCGGCGACGGAACTGGACATGCCCAAATCCACCATCAGCCGCAAGCTCACCCAACTCGAGCAGCAGGTGGGCACGGTGCTGCTGAAGAAGGGCCAGCGCCGCCTCACGACCACCGAGATCGGCGCGCGTTTCTACGAGCACTGCCGGCGCGTGGTCGACGAGGTCGAGCAGGCCGGCCTCGAGACGCTGCAGCTGCAGACCGCGATGCGCGGCGCGCTGCGGGTGAGCATCCCGATCGACTTCGGCGTGTCGTGGATCGGCAAGGCGATCGCCGAGTTCGTGCTGGCCTATCCGGAGCTGGAACTGGAGGTCGACGTGAACAGCCGCGCGGTCAATCCAAGGGAAGACCCCTACGACCTCACGATCCAGCTGGGGCCGCTCAAGGACACCGAACTGACCTACCGGCGCATCGCGACGATCACCCGCGGCGTCTACGCCAGCCCCGAATACCTCGAACGCCGCGGCGTGCCGCTGTCGGTGGACGAGCTGCACCGCCACGACTGCATCATCACCACGCAGCAGCGCGCGGACGGCATCTGGACGCTGCGCAACGAGGCCACGCACCGCTTCGCGCACATCGAGGGCAAGGTGGTGGTGAACAACATCTCGATCGCGCGCGAGATGGCCATCGGCCACGTGGGGCTCAGCATGCTGCCCAACGTGATGTGCGCCAACGACCTGCGCTCGGGCCGGCTGCGCCGGGTGCTCAAGGACTGGGAGAGCCCGTCGATGCACGCCACCGCCCTGGTGCTGAGCCGCAAGGGGATGCCCAGCAAGATCCGCGCGTTCCTGGACTTCATGTCCGACCGGCTGAGCCTGGACCAGAAAGGCTGACCGGCCACGGCCGCGCCTTCCGCGAGGCGCCGCCGATCGAGGCCTGCGCCGGAGTTCATCCGGGCAGCCCCTTCGTTCAAACCCCGGCCATCAGGCGCAGGTTCTGCACCGCCGCGCCCGCGGCGCCCTTGCCCAGGTTGTCCAGCACCGCGCTCAGCACGACCTGGCCCGTGCGCTCGTTCCATGTGACGGCCAGGCTCATGTCGTTGCTGCCGTTGTGGACCTGCGGGTCGCGTTCGGTGATCGGCGCGTCGGACGACAGCGGCAGCACGCGCACATGCGCCGCGTCGCGGTAGCGCTCGGCAAGGCATGCGTGGAGGCGCGCGCCCGACGCATCGGCAGGCAGCAGCCGCGCATGCAATGCGATGGTGAGCACGATGCCCTGGCGGTAGCTGCCATAGGCCGGCACGAACAGCGGCCGTTGCGTCAGGCCGGCATAGGCCTCGATCTCGGGCACATGCTTGTGCTCGAGCGCCAGGCCATAGACCTTGAACGAATGCGCGCCCTCCCCGGCCTCGTGCGCTTCCGCGCCGGCCCGGCCCTGGCCCGAGTAGCCCGAGACCGCGTGGATCACCAGCGGGTAGTCGGCGGGCAGCAGGCCCGCGTCCGTCAGCGGCCGCAGCAAGGCGATCGCGGCCGTGGGATAGCAGCCCGGATTCGTGACCCGCGCCGCCGAGGCGATGCGCCCGGCTTGCGCCGCATCGAGTTCGGGCAGGCCGTAGACCCAGCCCGGGCTGGTGCGGTGCGCCGAGCTGGCATCGATGACACGCACCCCGGGGTTCTCGATCATCGCCACCGCGTCGCGCGCCGCGGCATCGGGCAGGCAGAGGATGGCGATGTCGCAGGCGTTGAGCGCGGCCCGGCGGGCGGCCGCGTCCTTGCGCAGGGCCGCCGGCAAGGTGCGAATGCGGAATTCGCCACCCTGGAGCCGGTTCTGCAGGTCCAGGCCGGTGGTGCCCTGGTCGCCGTCGATGAAGAGAGTGAGGTCCATGGCGTGCGATGGTAGGCACGCAGCCGCGATGGCTCCAGCTAAATATCTGGAAGCTGAAATTAAGAAAAGTTAAATTAGCGCGATGCGTGAACTGAGCCTCGACCATCTGCGCACCCTGGTGGCCATCGCCGACCTCGGGTCGCTGGCCAATGCCGCGCGCGCCCTCCATCTCGCGGCCCCGACCGTCACCGTCCAGATCGCGGAGCTGGAGTCGCGCCTGGGCGGCCAGCTGCTCGTGCGCGGGCGGGGCCCCGCCCAGCCGACCGCCCTGGGCGAGGGCTTCATCGCGCGTGCGCGCCGGCTGCTGGCGGACGCCGACGATGCCGTGGAGGATGTGCGGCGCCAGCTCGCCGGCCAGACCGGCCGGGTGCGGGTGGGCGCCTCGACCGGCGCCATCGCGCACCTGCTGCCGCCCGCGCTCGAGCGCCTGGCGCGCCACCATCCGGGCATCGACGTCAACGTGCAGGTGCTGACCTCGAAGGACAGCATGGCCCGGCTCGCCGCGGGCAGCCTGGACCTGGCGGTGGTGGCGCTGCCGCAGGCGGCTGTGCGCGGCATCCATGTCACGCCCGTGCGGCGCGAGGCGGTCGTGGCCTTCCTGCCGGCGGAATGGAAGGCACCCCGGCGGCTGAGCCCGCAGTGGCTGGCCGAGCGGCCGCTGATCATGAACGACGCCTCCACCAGCCTCTACCGGCTGACCGCCGAATGGTTCTCCGCGGCGGGCGTCCATTGCCGGCCGCGCATCGAGCTCAACTACAACGACGCCATCCGGACCCTGGTCGCCGCCGGCTACGGCGCGGCCCTGCTGCCGCAGGAATCGCAGGAGCCCGCGCGCGATCCCCGCATCGCCGTGCGCCCACTGAGCCCGCCGCTGTGGCGGCAGCTGGGCCTGGCGGTCAGCGAGCGCGGCGCCAGCGGGCCGACGCGCTTCGTGCTGGCGGCGCTGCAGCCGGCCCCGGCGCGCAACTGACGCCCGGCGCCCGGTTCAGCGCAGCCGCTGGCGGAAGGCCTGCGACGCGCGCAGGAGGCCCGCCCCCTCACTCCACCGTCACACTCTTCGCAAGGTTGCGCGGCTTGTCGACATCGGTGCCGCGCGCGCAGGCCGTGTGATAGGCCAGCAATTGCAGCGGCACCACGTGCAGCAGCGGGCTCAGCGCGCCGTAGTGCTCGGGCATGCGGATCACGTGCAGGCCTTCGCTGCTCTCGATGCGCGCATCGCCGTCGGCCAGCACGTAGAGCACGCCGCCGCGGGCGCGCACTTCCTGCAGGTTGCTCTTGAGCTTCTCCAGCAGCGCGTCGTTGGGCGCCACCGCGACCACCGGCATCTCGCTGGTCACCAGCGCCAGCGGGCCGTGCTTGAGTTCGCCGGCGGCGTAGGCCTCGGCGTGGATGTAGGTCACTTCCTTGAGCTTGAGCGAGCCTTCGAGCGCGATCGGGTAGTGCAGGCCCCGGCCCAGGAACAGCGCGTTCTCCTTGCGGGCGAAGTCCTCGGCCCAGCTGATGATCTGCGGCTCCAGCGCCAGCACCGACTGCAGTGCGACCGGCAGGTGGCGCATCTCCTTGAGGTAGCGCGCCTCGTCGGCTTCGCTCAACCGGCCCTTGGCCTGCGCCAGCGCCAGGGTCAGCAGGAACAGGCCCGCGAGCTGCGTCGTGAAGGCCTTGGTCGAGGCCACGCCGATCTCGACGCCGGCGCGCGTGATGTAGGCCAGCTTGCACTCGCGCACCATCGCGCTGGTGGCGACGTTGCAG
Organism: Variovorax sp. J2P1-31; assembly: GCF_030317215.1. Classification (NCBI taxonomy): domain Bacteria; kingdom Pseudomonadati; phylum Pseudomonadota; class Betaproteobacteria; order Burkholderiales; family Comamonadaceae; genus Variovorax; species Variovorax sp. J2P1-31. Next base: position 333,582 of record NZ_JASZYA010000002.1, on the reverse strand, counting down.
ATGGTCAGCGTGTGTTCCATGCCGAGCGAGCGCGCGTGCTTGAGCGCGGCCAGCGTGTCGGCCGTCTCGCCGGACTGGGTGATGGTCACGACCAGGGTCTTCGGGTCGGGTACCGAATCGCGGTAGCGGTATTCGCTCGCGATCTCGACCTGGGTCGGGATCTTGGCGATGCCTTCGAGCCAGTACTTGGCGGTGCAGCCGCTGTAGTAGCTGGTGCCGCAGGCCAGGATCAGCACCTTGTCGATGGCCTGGAACACGCGGTGCGCGCTGGCGCCGGTGGCGCCGTCCTGGCCGACGCCGTCGAACAGCTCGGGCACGATGCCCTGCACGCCCTCGAGCGTGTCGCCGATGGCGCGCGGCTGCTCGAAGATCTCCTTCTGCATGTAATGGCGGTAGGGGCCGAGCTCGGCCGCGCCGCTGTGGGCCAGCACGGTGCGCACGGTGCGGCTGACCGCCTTGTGCTCGCGGTCGACGATCCAGTACTTGCCCGGCTGCAGGTCGACCACGTCGCCCTCCTCCAGGTAGACGATCTGGTCGGTCACGCCGGCCAGGGCCATGGCGTCGCTGGCCAGGAAGTTCTCGGCGCCGTCGGCGCCCACGCCCAGGATCAGCGGCGAGCCGGCGCGCGCGCCGACCACGCGGTGCGGCTCGTCGCGGCAGATGGCCGCGATCGCGTAGGCACCGTGCAGCTGGCGCACCGCGGCCTTGACCGCATCGAACAGGTCGCCGTCGTAGTGGCTGTCGATCAGGTGGGCGATGACCTCGGTGTCGGTCTGGCTCGAGAACACGTAGCCCTTGGCCTGCAGCGCGGCCCGCAGCACTTCATGGTTCTCGATGATGCCGTTGTGCACCAGCGCCACGCGCGGCGCCTTGGCGCTGTCGGCGTCTTCGCCCGGGCCGTAGCTGAAGTGCGGGTGGGCGTTGTGCACCGCCGGGGCGCCATGCGTGGCCCAGCGGGTGTGGGCGATGCCGGTCAGGCCTTCGACGCGGTCGTCGTGCACCTGGGTGACCAGGTCGGCGACGCGCGAGGTGGTGCGGGTGCGCGTCAGGTTGCCCGCATGGACGGCCACCCCGCAGGAGTCGTAACCGCGGTACTCGAGACGCTGAAGGCCCTGGACCAGGACGGGAACGATGTTGCGATGGGAGGCTGCGCCGACGATGCCGCACATGGGAAGGCCTTTGAATGGAGCTGGAAAGGCCGCGATCGTAGGTCTGGGTTCAAGATATTTGCTGTCAATATTGCTGTATTTTTGGAATAAAATTACTCACAACAACAATGAAGAAATTAAATTTCTCCTGATATCTGAAAATGGAAGAAATAACCCTTGATCTGATCGATCTGCGGCTGCTGGATGCGCTGCAGCACGACGCCCTGCAGACCAACCAGGAGCTGGCAGGCAGCGTCCACATCTCGCCCCCCACCTGCATGCGCCGCGTCCAGCGGCTGCGCGCCGCCGGCATGATCGAGCGCCAGGTCGCCCTGCTCTCGCCCGACCGGCTCGCGCCGCTCCTGGGCCATGGCCTGCAGGTGCTGACCGAGATCTCGCTGGACCGCCAGGACGCCGCCTCGCTCGACGCCTTCGAGGCGCGCGCGGTCGCCGACGACGCGGTGCAGCAGTGCTGGCGCGTGTCGCCCGGCCCGGACTTCATCCTGGTGGTGATCGCGCGCGACATGCCCGACTACCACGCGCTGGCGCAGCGGCTGTTCAACGCCGACGCCAACGTGCGCAACGTCAAGGCCTTCTTCTCGGTCAAGCGCGCGAAATTCGATCCGCGGCTGCCGCTGTTCCCGATCTAGCGCGGGGTCTTCACCGGCCGCTGCCAGTTCGGGAAGCTGGTCTGGCGCGCGCGCGCCACGGTCAGCGCGCCGGGCTCGGTGCTCTTGCCGACCGTCGAGCCGGCGCCCACGGTACCGCCCGCGCCGATGGTGACGGGGGCCACCAGCACGCAGTTGCTGCCGATGTGCACGTCGTCGCCGAGCACGGTGCGGTGCTTGTTCGCGCCGTCGTAGTTGGCCGTGATGCTGCCCGCGCCGTAGTTGACGCGCTCGCCCACCGTGGCGTCGCCCAGGTAGGCCAGGTGGTTGGCCTTGGCGCCGGCCGCCAGCGTCGAGTTCTTGACCTCGACGAAGTTGCCGATGTGCACCTCGGCGCCCAGCTGCGCGCCGGGCCGCAGGCGCGCGAAGGGGCCGATGCGCGCGTCGGCGCCGACGCTCACGCCCGCCTTCTCGCCGTCGATGTGGGTGAAGGGATGGATCACCGCGCCGGCCTCGATGCGGGCGTTGGCGATCACGCAGTGGGCACCGATGCGCACGCCGTCGCCCAGCGCCACCGCGCCCTCGAACACGCAGTTGACGTCGATCTCGACGTCGCTGCCGCAGGCGAGCGTGCCGCGCAGGTCGAAACGCGCGGGGTCGGCCAGCCGCACGCCGGCGGTCATCAGCGCATCGGCCTGCCGCAGCTGCAGCACGCGCTCCAGCGCCGCGAGCTGGGCCGGGCTGTTGATGCCCGCGACCTGCGCCGCGTCGTCGATGCGGTGCGCCACCACCGGCACGCCGTCGCCGGTGGCGAAGCCCACGATGTCGGTCAGGTAGTACTCGCCCTGGGCGTTGCGGTTGTCCAGGCGCGCCAGCCAGGGTTTGAGCAGGCGCGCCGGCACGGCCATGATGCCGCTGTAGACCTCGCGCACCGCGCGCTGCGCCTCGCTGGCGTCCTTCTGCTCGACGATGGCCAGCACCTGGCCCGAATCGGGCGCCCGCAGGATGCGGCCGTAGCCGGTGGGGTCGTCGAATTCGATGGTCAGCAAGGCCAGGCGCTCGCCGGCGCTGGCCGCCACCAGCGCCTGCAGCGCGGCCTCGCCGATCAGCGGGACGTCGCCCGACAGCACCAGCACGGTGCCGTCGTCGGGCAGGCTGGGCATGGCCTGCTGCACGGCGTGCCCGGTGCCCAGCTGCGGCATCTGGCGCGCGAAGCGCGGCGCCATGGCGGTGAAATCGGCGCCGATGGCGGCCTCGACCGCCTCGGCGCCATGGCCGGTCACGACCACGACGTGGCGCGCGCCCAGTTGCGCGGCGGTGTCGAGCACCCGTGCCACCAGGGCCCGGCCGCCCAGGCGGTGCAGCACCTTCGGGCGCGCGCTCTTCATGCGGGTGCCCTTGCCGGCAGCCATCACCACGACATCGACAGCCGTCGTGTGCTGCTCGGTATGCGCTTTGTTCATGCTTCTTGCTTCTCTGGTGTTCGGTCGGGCCGGATTATCGGCCGTGGCAGATGTCCATTTCGTCACAGTCTGGGGCCCGGAACTGCACAATCGCGCGGCGCATCGGGAAAAGAAGCAAGAGAACTAAAACTTTTGATTACACTTCGCGCGCTACAACCCCAAGCTCCATGAAAATTTCTCTCTGCACGCTGTTCGAAGGGAACTACCACTTCGGGGTTGCCGCACTCTGCAATTCGCTGGTCACCGCCGGCTTCTCCGGCGTGCTCTGGGCGGGTTACCGGGGCGCGCTGCCGGCCTGGCTCACCGGCTCGCCGTCGTACGACGCGGCCACGGCCACCTACCAGGTCAGCCCCGACTTCCAGTTGCGCATGGTGCTGCTCGACACGCCGGTGCACTTCACCTACTACAAGCCGACCTTCGTGCGCGACGTGTTCGAGAAGTACGCGCCCGACAGCGACACGGTGGCCTACATCGACCCCGACATCGTGATGAAGTGCGACTGGCCCTCCTTCTGCGGCTGGTTCACCGACGACGCCCTCTCGCTGGCCGAAGACGTCAACTGGGCCTTTCCCTCGCGCCACCCGAAGCGGCTGCTCTGGAGCGCATTCTTCGCCCAGCACGGCATCGCGTCGATCCGGCCGATCGAGCGCTACTACAACGCCGGCTTCATCGGCGTGCCGCGCCGGCACGTCGACTTCCTGGTGCTCTGGGAGCGCCTGTGCAGCCTGGTGCTCGACTACAACCAGGGTGTCAAGCACCTCAAGGCGGGCGGCTCGGCCGCGCTCTTCCATTCGACCGACCAGGATGCACTGAACTTCGCGCTGACCGCGCACGAGGCGACGCTCAACACCGCGGGCCCCGACGCGATGGACTTCACCGCCGGCGGCTACTACCTGTCGCACGCGATCGGCTCGCCCAAGCCCTGGAACACGCCGCACATCCGCAACGCGATCGGCGGCCAGTCGCCCTCGGTGGCGACCAAGGCCTACTTCCAGCACATCGAGGGTCCGATCCGGGCCTTCTCGGACGCCGAGATCAAGCGCCATCGCTTCGCCTTGCGCCTGGCGTCGGCCATCGGCCGGGTCTACCAGCGCCGCTGAGCGCTCCGCTCAGGCCGGCGACACGGCTTCGGTGCGCCACTCGCGCCAGCAGGCCAGCAGCAGGCTGTACTGGAAGACGAAGCTGGCGGCGCTGCTGGCCAGGCCGAAGCCCAGCACCGACTTCAGGTCGCTGATGCCGACCAGCCACAGATACAGCACCTGCGTGACCAGGGTCGCGACGATGCTGAAGCTCTGGCGGGCCGTGGCGCCGCGCACCGTCAGCGTCCGGAAGGCGAAGCCCGCGGCGTTGCCGAGCAGCGACGACAGGAACATCATCCAGACCAGCGGCGTCATGCTGCGGTACTGCTCGCCCAGCAGCAGGATCCAGTACTGCGGGAACAGCAGCGAGGTCAGGAAGGTGCAGCCCATGGCCAGCAGGTAGAGGCCGTGGATCTGCGCCAGCACCCGCACGAAGCGCGGCCCCGCGGGCGCCCGGGCGATGGCGGGGAACAGCAGCACGTTCGCGACCCGGTCGACCACCACCAGCGCCATCGCCAGGCGGCCGAAGGCCCCCACCTCGGCCACCATGTTGGCGGTGCCGAAGAGGGACACGATGAACACCGTGACCACGCCCTGCACCTGGTAGAACACGGCCGGCAGCACCAAGGGCTTGGCGATGCGCAGGATCTCGCCGTCGACCCGCCGGGCATCGTCGGCGCCCAGGCGATGGGTGCCGATGCCCTGCTGGTGGAAGTGGCGCCCGTAGAGCATCAGCGCCACCAGGCTGGCGCCCGCGGTCGCGGTGATCAGGCCGGCGGTCGAATAGGCGTTCATGGGCAGCAGCAGCACCGCCGCGACCAGCGCGATGCGCACCCCGTACGAGGCGAAGGTGATGCGGTTGAGCGTCGAGATCTGCGCGAGGATCAGCAGCACGGTGGTGGCGTAGTGCTCGCGCAGCTGCACCAGCACCACGCCCAGGACCAGCACCGACGCCAGCCAGTAGCCCGGGCCGGTCCAGCCGTGCTGGCGCGAGGTGAAGTACCAGTACGGCACGATGATCAGCAGCCCCGCCGAGAGCAGCACCCAGCGCTTGTGGAACACGTGGTGGCAGGCCGCCACCACCCAGGGCACGTCGCGGTTGCGCTGGCCCACCACCGGCAGGCAGCAGTGCGCCAGGCCCAGGTCGGTGATGCCCATCATCAGCGTGGTGCAGGCGATGAGGAAGGTGTAGGCGGCGTACTGCTCCTTGGGCAGCACGTTCACGATGAGCAGGCCGGCGATGCCGCTCAGGATCACCCCGAAGGATTCGACGCCGCCGACCATGAAGATCTGGCGCAGACGCTGGCGGGACAAAAGCTTCACGGGACGATGGCTGGGAGCGGGAGGGGTGGAAGGCTCGGCGCGGCTGCAAGCGCCGACCGGAAAGGGAGCCCCGACGATACGCGATGGCGCGGCCGGCGGCACATGCGCGCCGCCGCCGGGCGTGACACAGGTCTCAAATCAGCGGCACGCGCCGCAGCGGCCGCTCGAAATAGTCGCCCAGCGTCTCCAGCGCATGCGGCTCCAGGATGCGCAGCCAGCCCGCCTCGAGCTTGTGCAGGCCCAGGCGCTGCAGCCGCCGCAGCGTCTTGTTGGTGTGCACCAGCGACAGGCCCAGCGCATCGGCGATGTGCTGCTGGTTGAAGGGAAACTCCACCCAGCCGTCGCGCACCATGCCCAGGCGCTCGGCGCGCCGGTAGAGGTGCATCAGCAGCATCGCCACCCGCTCGCTCGCATTGCGCCGGCCGGCGGTCACGAGGTTGTCGTCGATCATCTTCTCCTCGCGGGCCGCGAGCCAGGTGATGTCGTAGCCCAGCTTGGGCTGGGCGTGGAACACGTCCCAGAGCCGGTCGCGCTCGAACACGCAGAAGCTCGCCTCGCTGGCCGCCTCGACGCCGTGCGTCTGGCCTTCGGCGAACTCGTCCTGCAGCCCGATGAAGTCGCCCGGCAGCAGGAAGCTCAGGATCTGGCGGCGGCCGTCCTTGAGCGTCTTGTAGCGGAAGGCCCAGCCGCTGTAGAGCGTGAACAGCTGCGAGCTGCGCACATGCTCCTGGATCAGCACCTGGCCGGCCGCGACCGTGCGGGTGCCGACACGGAAATCCTCGATGGTGCGCAGTTCTTCCGGCGAGGTCGGCAGGAAGGCCGGATTGCCATGCAGCGTGCAGCTGTCGCAGGCCCGCTCACGGCGCCCGGGCGGCGGCGAGGAAGGGGCGTGGTCTTCAAATTTCACGCACCGACTATAGGCGCCCGGCCTGTGTCTTTTGACATTTCGTTGCGTCCGAAGGCTGCCTACACTCCGCACGCCTCGCGCGCCACCATGTCCATTCCAGCACTCCACGAACTCCTCTATTTCAGCGTCCTCGCACCCCACCAGACGCCGACCGTCGTCGGCCAGATCGTGGCCCAGGCACGCCGTCGCAACACCGAACGCGGCATCACCGGCCTCCTGGTGTTCGACGGGATCCATTTCTGCCAGCACATCGAGGGGCCGCGCGATGCGGTGACGATGCTGCTGGAACGCCTGCGGCAGGATGCGCGGCACACCGACCTGCGGGTGCTCTACGAGAAGGCGCGCACCGAACGGCGCTACCGGCGCTTCGACCTGGGTTTTGCGCAGAGCGAGGGCGCCGAAGACATGGCGGGCCTCCAGTCACTCGACGGCGACGCCGCGTTGCAGCGCTTCCTGGCACTGCAGCCGGGCTTCGACATCCACGGCTGAGGCCGCGCCCGGGGGGCGGAAGGCCTCAGGCGGCGTCCCAGCTGTAGGTGGCGCCGAAGCCGTCCCAGGGCTCCATCACCACGCGCTGGCCCGACGCCACCCGCAGGGTCTCGCCCGGGGCCAGCACCAGGTCCTCGGTGGCCTGCTGGACGGTCGCGTCGCGCGTGACCCAGATCCGGCCCTGGCGCACGCTCAGCACGCTGTCGCCCTGCGCCTTGAGGCTCAGGGCCTGGCCGGCGGCCAGCTGCCAGGCGCCACGGCGCACGGCGGGCGGCACGGCGGCCTGGGACGGCAGGGACAGGGAAGAGAGCGATGGCGAGGTGCAGACGGCGGACATGGTGGACTCCTGGGGGGCTGTTTCTCCAAGGCGCAGATTGCGCGCTTCGGGAATGAATCATCTGCTTCCCCGCATTGGCGGTCCAATGAAATGGAAGTACGCTACTGATTCCCAGACCGCATCAATCCATGCAGCACTCCCAGACCCATCTGCGCACCCGGCCGATCTCCGCGGGCCACCTCCGGGCCTTCGAGGCGGTGGCGCGCCACCTCAACTTCCGCGCCGCCGCCGAGGAGATGGCGCTCACGCAATCGGCCGTCAGCCGGCAGATCCAGGCGATGGAGGAAGAGGTCGGCGTGGCGCTGTTCCTGCGCCACACGCGGGCGGTCGAGCTGACCGGCGCCGGCGCGCAGCTGCTGCTGGCGGTGCAGCAGTCGCTGCCGCGCATCGACGGCGCGGTGCGGCAGATCCGCCAGAGCGCGGGGCGCAAGAGCGTCTCGCTCACGACTTTTGCGTCTTTTGCATCGATGTGGCTGATCCCGCGGCTCGAGGCCTTCCAGCGCGACAACCCCGAGATCGACATCCGCATCGACGCCAGCGACACCGCGGTCGACCTGGACGTGGCCGACGTCGACATGGCGCTGCGCTACGCCCCGCCCGAGAACATGCCGCGCGAGGCGATCCGGCTGTTCGGCGAGACGCTCACGCCGGTGGCCAGCCCCTGGCTGATCAAGAGCCGTCCGCCGATCAAGTCGCCGGCCGACCTGGCGGGCTTCACCCTGATCGAGGCCGGCGACGCCCACCGCACCCACCTCGAATGGCTCACCTGGCGCCGCTGGTTCGAGGAAAACGGCCAGAGCCGGGCCCAGCCCAAGCGCTGGCTCTACTTCAACTACGCCTACCAGATGGTCCAGGCCGCGCTGACCGGCCAGGGCGTGGTGCTGGCCCGCAGCTCGCTGATCGCCGAGAGCCTGGCCAACGGCGACCTGGTGGAGGTGCTGCCCCAGCACCGGCTGGATTCGCCCATGGCCTACTGGCTCATGGTCGGCCCGCGCAACGCGCTGCGCCCCGAGATCACGGCCTTCTGCGACTGGCTGCAGCAGCAGGCCGCCACCACCCGCGCGACCGTGGGCGAAGTGCCGGACCCCGACACCGTCGACTACCTGGACTGAGGCCTCGGCGTTTCAGGCCAGGGACACCGCGGAACCGGCTTTGCCGGGCCGCCGGTGTCGCCCCCGGACGGGGGGAAGGCGAAGCGACACGCAGTGCGCGAGCCCTCGGGGGAGAGTCCCGTGCTACCGCGGAACCGGCTTTGCCGGGCCGCCGAGCCCTCGGGGGCGAGTCAGCTGATCGGCCAGACCACGCCGTTGTCGTTCAGGATGGCGTCCAGCGGCACGTCGTGCGCCTCGGGCTCCAGGTTCTCCAGGAAGCCGTCGGTGAAGCCCAGGCCCACGGTGAAGGGCCGCGGCTCGAGCGAGGCCAGCGTGCGGTCGTAGAAGCCGCCGCCGTAGCCCAGCCGGTAGCCGCCAGCGCTGTAGCCCAGGCAGGGCACGAACAGCAGCGTCGGCACGATCAACTCGGTGTCCTTGGGCTTGGGGATGTCGTAGGCATCGTTCTCCATCGGGCAGCCCGGGTACCAGGAGTGGAAGGTCAGCGTCTTGTGGGCGCGGTTGACCACCGGCAGCCCGATCCGGCGCCGGTGCGGCTCGTCGATCAGTTCGCCGTCCTCCTTCCAGCGGTGCAGCGCCGGCAAGGGGTCGAATTCGCCCTTGATCGGCCAGTAGGCGCCGATCACGGTGTCGGGCCGTCCGACCAGCCAGATCCGCATCACGCGCTGCAAAAGATCGGAGCGCTGTAGGCGGTCCGGCATCCCCAGGCGTTGCTCGATCAGCGCGGCCCGCAACTGCGCTTTGAGAAAAGCAGCCGTTTCCTTGCGGCCTTCCGCCGCGTTTCCATCGTGTGCCTTGTCCATAATCCCCCGATGCAAGTTCCTGGCATTCTGGCACCCCGGCGCCACCTCCTCGGTGCATTCGCTCTCGCGATCGCATCCTTCCTCCAACCTGCGTGCGCGCAGAACGCCAACGACGACGTGCTCGTCCAGATGAAACAGGCGTTCCAGCGCGGCGACAAGGCCCGCCTCGCGGCCCTGTTGCCGCAGGCCCGCGGCCATGCGCTCGAGCCCTGGGCCGCCTACTGGGAGCTCAAGGCGCGCCTGGACGACGCCAGCCCGCAGGAAGTGCAGGATTTCCTCTCGCGCTACGCGGGCAGCTACCAGGAAGACCGGCTGCGCAACGACTGGCTGCTGCTGCTGGGCAAGCGCCGCGACTGGGACGGCTTCGCCCCGATGTACGCGGGTTTCCGCATGCGCGACGACGTGCAGGTGCGCTGCTACGCGGTGCTGGCCGACATGCAGCGCACGGGCGGCGTCACCAAGGCCCAGGTCGAGGAGGTCCGCGAGGGCTGGCTGCGCCAGCGCGAGGCCGACGACGGCTGCCTGACCGCCGCCGGCCAGCTGCTGGCCGCGCGCCAGCTCCCGCCCGACGTCGCCTGGAAGAAGGCGCGGCTGGCCATCGAGGCCAACCGCCCGCAGCCCGCGCGCGACGCCATCGGCCTGGTCGAGCCCGAGGCGCTGCCCATGTTCGCCCAGCTCAACGCCAGTGCGCCCAAGTTCCTGACCGGCGCCGTGATGGCCGCCTCCAAGGCGCGCAAGGAAATGGTGGTGCTGGCGCTGATCAAGACCGCCATCGCCGACCCGGACGTGGCGGCCGCCCAGCTCGAAGGCAAGTGGAGCCCGATGCTGAGCACCGAGGAGCGCAACTGGGTCTGGGGCGCGATCGGCCGGCAATCGGCCGGCAAGCTCTCGCCGCAGGCCAACCTCTACTTCGCCAACGTGACGAAGAACAGCGACCTGTCCGACGACATGCTGGGCTGGAAGGTGCGCGCTGCGCTGCGCAGCGGCCAGTGGAAGGACGTGAACGCCTCGGTCACGGCCATGAGCGAGGCCGCGCAGGCCGACCCGACCTGGGTCTACTGGCGCGCCCGCGCGCTCAACGCGATGGGCGGCGACGAGCGCAAGGCGCAGGCCCGCACGCTGCTGGAAACCATCGCCGGCACCCGCGGCTTCTACGAGCTGCTGGCGCTGGAAGACCTGGGCCAGCGCGCCGTGGTGCCGACCAAGCCGGCCCCGCTGACCGCCGAGGAGAAGCAGGCCGCGCGCAACAACCCCTCGCTGGCGCGCGGGCTCTATGCGATCGCGATCGGCCTGCGGCCCGAAGGCGTGCGCGAGTGGAACTACGCCACCAACCTGCACGACGCCGGCGGCCTGGGCGACCGCGAGCTGCTGGCCGCGGCCGACCTGGCCTGCCAGCGCGAGGTCTGGGACCGCTGCATCAACACCAGCGAGCGCACCAAGGGCGCGATCGACATCGACCAGCGCTTCCCCATGCCCTTCCACGACACGGTGCTGCGCAAGAGCCAGGACATCGGCCTCGACCCGGCCTACGTCTACGGCCTGATCCGCCAGGAAAGCCGCTTCATCATGGACGCGCGCTCGGGCGTCGGCGCCTCGGGCCTGATGCAGGTGATGCCGGCCACCGCCAAGTGGACCGCCAACAAGATCGGCCTGACCGGCTTCACGCCCAGCCAGATCAACGAGCGCGAGACCAACATCACCATCGGCACCGCCTACCTCAAGCTGGCGCTCGACGACTTCGACGGCTCGATGGCCATGGCCGCCGCCGCCTACAACGCCGGCCCCGGCCGGCCGCGCAACTGGCGCAACGGCCCGGTGCTCGACGCCGCGATCTGGGCCGAGAACGTGCCCTTCGCGGAAACGCGCGACTACGTGAAGAAGGTGCTGGCCAACACCACCAACTACGCGGCCATCATCAGCGGCCAGCCGCAGTCGCTCAAGAGCCGGCTGGGCCGCGTGGGCCCGCGCAACGCGGGCGAGCCCGACCCGAGCAAGGACCTGCCCTGAGCGCCGCGCCGACGACATGAACCGATCGCTGCAGACCCTGCGCGCCAGCCTGCCCGACTGGGTGCTCGAATGGCTGGAAATCATCGTCCCCGCGGTCCAGGTCGCGCTGATCCTGCTGGGCGCCTGGGTGCTCTACCGCATCGTCCGGCGCCTGATCCGGCGCGTCACCACCGGCTATGCGCTGCCCAACGAAGTGGCGGTGGTCTCGCGCCGGCTCGCGGGCTTCCTGATCTACGGCGGCGCCATCCTCTGGAGCCTGGGGCGCATCGGTGTCTCGGGCACGGTGCTCTGGACCGCCTTCACCGGCTTCGCGGCCGTCGGCGCGGTGGCCTTCTTCGCCGCCTGGAGCGTGCTGTCGAACATCTTCTGCGCGCTGCTGATCTTCACCACGCGCATGTTCCGGCTCGACGACCTGGTCGAGGTGCTGGAGAACGGCGAGAAGCCCGGCCTCAAGGGCCGCGTGCTGGACATCAACCTGGTCTACACCACGCTGGAGGAAAGCGGCAGCGCCGAGGCCGGCACCACGCTGAAGATCCCCAACAGCCTGTTCTTCCAGCGTTCGGTGCGGCGCTGGCACGGGCACCTGCCCGCGCTGCCCTCCCACGTCGGCATCACCGCGCCTCACGAGACGCTGCCGTCGGCGGCGGCGTCCACCGCCGCGCGCATCTGAGCGTCCGCGGCGAACAGGGCGCCAGCCTACAGGCCCGGGCGCCCTGGCGCGCGACACTCGCGGGCTTCTCAACTGCCCGGCACGCACGACCATGGACTGGTGGAACGACGTCACTGCGGTGATCGCCTCGGAGTTCTCCGATGTCCCCGACCTCGCGCAATTCGTGCGCATCCTCGTGCGGCTGCTGCTCGCCTCCGTGCTCGGCTTCATGCTGGGCTTCGAGCGTGAGCAGCACGGCAAGGCCGCGGGCGTGCGCACCCACATGCTGGTGGCCATCGGTTCGGCGATGTTCGTGCTGATCCCGCAGCAGACCGGCATCCTGCCGGCCGACATGAGCCGTGTGATCCAGGGCCTGGTGGCGGGCGTGGGCTTCCTCTGCGCCGGCACCATCCTCAAGTCGGGCCGCGACGAGCAGCAGGTGCAGGGCCTGACCACCGCGGCCGGCCTCTGGCTGACCGCCGCCATCGGCATGGCCTGCGGACTGGGGCGCGAGGTGACGGCGGTGCTGAGCACGCTGCTCGCGCTGGTCGTGCTGGGCCTGGTGCCGCGCATCGTGACCCTGCTGGGCCGCGTGCCGGGCTTCCGGCCCGCCACCGAGCTGTCGCAGACCCTGCTGTCGAAGGACCCCGGCCCGCCGCCGCCGCGCTGAACGCATCAGTGGCGCCGCGCTTGGGCATCAATCGGCGGCCGCGGCAGCGCTAGCATCGTGTCTTTTGCTCGCGGAAGAATCGCCATGCTCCAGCTCTACATCGGCAACAAGAACTACTCCTCGTGGTCCATGCGCCCCTGGGTGCTGATGACCCAGGCCGGCATCCCCTTCGAAGAGGTGATGGTCCGCTTCGGCGACGACTTCTCCGAGCCCGGTTCGCAGTTCAAGAAGACCGTGCAGCCGCTCAACCCCGCGGGCACCGTGCCCTTCCTGGTCGACGGCGCGATCGTGGTGTCCGACACCCTGGCCATCGCCGAGTACCTGGCCGAATCCTTCCCCGACAAGGCGCTGTGGCCCGCAGACAAGGCCCGCCGCGCCGAGGCGCGCAGCGCATGCGCCGAGATGCACGCGGGCTTCCGCGCCATCCGCAACCACTGCGGCATGAACGTCGAGGCCGACCTGGCATCGCAGGGTCGGCTGCTGATGCGCGACCGCGCCGACGTGCGCGACGAACTGGCGCGGCTGGTGCAACTGTGGGGCGGCCTGCTGGCCCGCCATGGCGGCCCGATGCTGTTCGGCGAGTTCAGCATCGCCGACGCCTACTACGCGCCCATGGCTTCGCGCCTCAAGACCTACGCGCTGCCGGTGCCGCCCGAGGTCGCGGCCTATGTCGCGCGCGTGCATGCGCTGCCGGGCGTCAAGGCGTGGACCGACGCGGCCCTCGAAGAACACGCCTTCGTGGTGGTCGACGAGCCCTACCGCCTGCGCGACTGAGCCACGGCCGCGCGCCCTCAAGAAAAACGCCGCGCGATGCGCGGCGTTTTTCGTGTGTGACAGCAATGACGATCAGAAACGGTAGGTGGCCGACAGGTAGGTCACGATCGGGTCCAGCCTCAGGCGCGCTTCGCTGGTCGCGATGGTGGCGCCGCTCGCGCTGCGCGTGGTGAGCTTGGCGGTGGTCTTGAGCGGGATGTACGAGACCGAGAAGGACAGCCCCCAGTGCTTGTCGAACTGCCAGGCCGCGCCCACGTTGAGCACCGGCGCGAAGGACTTGTCGAGCTTGGCCGACGTGCTGGTGCTGCCCGGCGGGCGGCCCAGGCGCGCGCCCAGCGCACCCTGCAGGCCGGGCGTCAGGTTGACGTCGCTGTACCAGACATAGGTCGCCCCCACCCCGGCGAAGGGACGGAAGGCGTCGTTGCCGTTGCCGAAGTAGTACTTGGCCAGCACGGTGGGACTCCATTGCTTGGCGTCGCCCAGCTTGCCGATGGGTGCCAGCGAGCCTTCCCCCTGCAGGTTGAACTTCGGCGGCACGCCGAACACGCCCTCGACGGCCCAGCGGCTGTCGATGAAGTAGACCGCGCTCAGGCCCAAGGTGTTCGAGCTGTCCACGCCGGAGCCGGAGCCGGGCACGGCCGCGTTGATCGGCGAGGTGAAGGTCAGCGGCTTGCTCGAATCCTGGGGCGCGAAGTGCAGCCAGCCCGCGCCCAGCACCCAGTCGCCCGCGTTCTGGGCCATGGCACTGCCCGATCCCAGAACGGCCAGGGCCGCGAGCGCATACATTGTTTTCTTCATATGACGAATAGCCTCCATGGATTGCCGCCGGCACGCCGCGGGGTTCCGCTGACCGGCCCCGGCAGCTTAACGAACGATCGTGCTTTTTTCACCCAGGGATTGTCCCTACACTTGGACACATGAAGATTTTTCTCGTCGGCGGCGCGATCCGCGATGCGCTGCTGGGCCGCGCCGGAAGCGATCGCGACTGGGTGGTGGTGGGCGCCACGCCCGAACAGATGGGCGCGCTGGGCTACCTGCCGGTCGGGCGCGACTTCCCCGTGTTCCTGCACCCGCGCACGCGCGAGGAGTACGCGCTGGCCCGCACCGAACGCAAGAGCGCGCCCGGCTACCGCGGCTTCGTGGTGCATGCCGCGCCCGATGTCACGCTGGAACAGGACCTGGCGCGGCGCGACTTGACGGTCAACGCGATCGCCCTGCCCGCCGAGCGTGCGGGCGCCGAGGCCCCCGATGCGGCCGACCTGGTCGACCCCTTCCACGGCCAGCGGGACCTGCAAGACAAGGTGCTGCGCCACGTCACCGACGCCTTCCGCGAAGACCCGGTGCGCATCCTGCGCGTGGCGCGCTTCGCCGCGCGTTTCGCCGATTTCGGCATCGCGCCCGAAACGCTGGCGCTGATGCGCGAGATGGTGGCCGCCGGCGAGGTCGATGCGCTGGTGCCCGAGCGCGTCTGGCAGGAGTTGTCGCGCGGCCTGATGGAAGCCAAGCCCTCGCGCATGTTCGAGGTGCTGCGCGACTGCGGCGCGCTGGCCGTGCTGCTGCCCGAGGTGGACCGGCTCTGGGGCGTGCCGCAGCCGGAGGCGCACCACCCGGAAATCGACACCGGCGTGCACCTGATGCTGGTGCTCGACATGGCGGCCCGGCTGGCAGCGCCGCTGCCGGTGCGCTTCGCCTGCCTGGTGCACGACCTGGGCAAGGGCACGACGCGGGCCGACGTGCTGCCGCGCCACATCGGCCACGAGCAGCGCAGCGTCAAGCTGCTGCAGGCGGTGTGCGAGCGCTGGCGCGTGCCGGTCGAGCTGCGCGAGCTGGCCGAGGTGGTGGCGCGCGAGCACGGCAACATCCACCGCAGCGCCGAACTGGGCGCGGCCGCGCTGATGCGGCTGCTGGAGCGTTGCGACGCGCTGCGCAAGCCCGAGCGCTTCGCGCAGGTGCTGCAGGCCTGCGAATGCGACGCGCGCGGCCGGCTGGGCTTCGAGGAACGCCCCTATCCCCAGTGCGCGCGGCTGCAGGCCGCGCTGGACGCCGCCCTGGCGGTGGCCACGCGCCCGATCGCGCAGGCCGCGGTGGCGGCGGGCGCCACCGGGCCGGCGATCGGCGAGGCGGTGGCGCGGGCGCGCACGGCCGCCATCGCCGCGTGGCTCCAGGCCGCGAACTGAGGCCAGGGTCGCGGCTTTGGCCGACGCGGCGCGGCGCGAGGCGCTGCTAAGGTGACCGACCGATGCAGACGCCTCCAAGACTCACTCCCGACGCCGCCCTCTTCCTCGATTTCGACGGGACCCTCGTGGCCCTCGCCGAAACGCCCGAGGCCATCGAAGTCCCGCCCGCGCTCGTGGCCCTGCTGACCGACCTGCACGAGCTGCTGGGCGGCGCACTGGCCATCGTGTCGGGCCGGCAGATCGACGCGATCGACCGTTTCCTCGCACCGCTGCGCCTGCCGGCCGCCGGCGAGCACGGCGTGCAGCGCCGCGATGCCGAAGGCCACATGCAGGAGCAGCGCGCGCCCGACCTGGGCTTCGTGCTCGAGGCCTGCAACGAACTCGCGGGCGCCCATCCCGGCCTGCTGGTCGAGCGCAAGCACGCGGCGATCGCGCTGCACTACCGCATGGCACCGGACCTGGAAGCCGTCTGCCGCGAGGCCATGGTGCGCGTGCTCGACGGCCAGCCGCAGCTGGAGCTGCTGCACGGCAAGTTCGTGTTCGAGGTCAAGCCCGCCGGCATCAACAAGGGCATCGCCATCGACGCCTTCCTGCACGAAGCCCCCTTCGCCGGCCGGGTGCCGGTGTTCGCGGGCGACGACACCACCGACGAGAGCGGTTTCGCCGTGGTGCAGCCGCGCGGCGGCATCGCCATCAAGGTCGGCTCCGGGCCCACGCAGGCGCTGCACCGGCTCGATTCCACGCTGGCGGTCTACGAGTGGCTGCTCGCGGCGCGCGACCTGCTGGTCAACGGACCGCGTCCGGAGGCCAAGCCATGAGCCGCCTGGTCGTGATCTCCAACCGCGTGGCCGATCCGCGCAAGCCCGCCGCCGGCGGCCTGGCGGTGGCGCTGGGCGAATCGCTGCAGCAGACCGGCGGCCTCTGGTTCGGCTGGAGCGGCACCATCGTCGAGGACGGCCCGACCGGCGAAGGCGAGCTGCACAAGCAGCAGGCCGGCAAGGTCACGCTGGCCACCATCGACCTGAGCCGCGAGGACCACGACAGCTACTACGCGGGCTACAGCAACGACGTGCTCTGGCCCGTCTTCCACAACCGGCTCGACCTGGCCAATTTCGATGCCGGCTTCATCGGCGGCTACCGGCGCGTGAACCAGCTGTTCGCCCGCAAACTGATGCCGCTGCTGCAGGAAGACGACATCATCTGGGTGCACGACTACCACCTGATCCCGCTGGCGGCCGAACTGCGCGCCATGGGCTGCAGGCAGCGCATCGGCTTCTTCCTGCACATCCCGCTGCCGCCGCAGATCATCATGGCGGCGATCCCGCAGCACGAGTGGCTCGCGCGTTCGCTGTTCGCCTACGACCTGATCGGCTTCCAGTCCAACCAGGACGTGCAGCATTTCGCGCACTACGTGCAGAACGAGGCCCGCGGCGAAGCGCTGGACGACGACATGTACCGCGCCTACGGCCAGACCGTGCGCTGCACCGCCTTCCCGATCGGCATCGACGTCGACGAGTTCGCGGCGCTCACGCATGCGAAGGAGTCGCGCGACATGTACGAGACCATGAAGCGCGAGTACGCGAGCCGCCGGCTGCTGCTGGGCATCGACCGGCTGGATTACTCCAAGGGCATCCCGCACCGGGTGCGCGCCTTCCGCGAGCTGCTGGCCAACTACCCCGAGAACCGCCGCAGCGCCACGCTGATCCAGATCGCCTCGCCCACGCGCGAATCGGTCGACGCCTATGCCGACATCCGGCGCGAGCTCGAGTCGCTGTGCGGCGCGATCAACGGCGACTACGGCGAGCTCGACTGGATGCCGGTGCGCTACATCCACCGCATGGTGGCGCGCAAGCGCGTGCCGGGCCTGTGCCGCGCCGCGGCCGTGGGGCTGGTGACGCCGCTGCGCGACGGCATGAACCTGGTGGCCAAGGAGTACGTGGCGGCGCAGGACCCGGCCGACCCCGGTGTGCTGGTGCTGTCGCGCTTCGCCGGGGCGGCCGAACAGATGAAGGAAGCGCTGCTGGTCAACCCCTACGACGTGCACGGCACGGCCGAGACGGTGCAGCAGGCGCTGCACATGCCGCTGGACGAGCGCCGCGCACGGCACCAGAAGCTGCTGCAGCGCATCCGCGAGCACGACGTGCACTGGTGGCGCCGCACCTTCCTCGACACGCTCCGGGCCATGCCCCAGGTGCGCTGAGCCTCAGGGCGTCCCGGCCAGGAAGGGGCCCAGCACCTCGTCCATCCACGCCATCAGCGCCTGCACCGCTTGTGCGGACAGCGCAGGGACCCTGTCGGGCGGAGGAATCGGCGCCGCGCGTCATCGCGGTCAACGGGGTGGCGCCGGGCCGCGTCGGCCCGCCCGACGACATCGGCGGCGCCATCTCCCTGCTGCTGCAGCCGGGCAACGGCTGGATCAACGGTCAGCGCATCGAGGCATCGGGCGGGATGTTCTTGTAGACCGACTCAGTCGACCAGCGCCAGCGCCGCGTAGTCGCCGACCTTGTCGCCCAGCCCCGCCGACAGCAGCCGCACGCCCCGCGTCAGCGGCAGCAGCCGGCCGTCGATCTCGGCCTGCAGCCGCGGCAGCAGGAATTCGCGGTTGTGCCAGTACACGCTGCCGCCCAGGCTGATGGCCTGCAGGTCCAGCGTGGCCACCAGGTTGTAGAGCATGCGGCCCATCACGCGGCACAGCGCGTCGGTGCGCTGCAGCGCCTGCGGCTCGCCGGCCACGGCGTCGGCGAACAGTTCGGCCGCGGGCTGGGTGAAGCGCCGCTCCACCGAATTGCCGGCGATCAGCCCTTCGACATCGCCCACGTTGCCGCAGCCGCACAGCGCGTCGTGGTTGTCGTCGTCCGAAACGAAGGTGTGGCCCGCGTGGCCGGCGTTGCCGTTCTTGCCGCGCAGGGCCCGGCCGTCGACGCACAGGCCCACGCCCACGCCGGTGCTCCAGGTCACGTAGGCGCAGTGGTCCATGCCCTGCAGCGCGCCCCAGCGGCGCTCGGCCTCGAGCGCCGCGACCGCGTCGTTCTCGACCCGCACCCGGCCGAAGCGCTGGCGCAGCGGCGCCTCGAGCACGGCGGTCATCCAGTCGTTGGGCAGGCCGCGCGCCGGGCCGGCCAGACCGCCGCAGATGTTGGGAGTGGCGAGTTCGACGCAGCCGTCGGCCAGCACGAAGGGGCCGGCCGAGGAGACGCCCACGCTCTCGATGGATTGCGCCGGCACGCCGAGCTCGGCGCAGGCCGCGTCGATCAGCCGCAGCACCTGCCGCGCGACCGCATCGTTGTCGCCGGTCTTGGCGGTCGGCTCGGTCCGCCGGGCCTGCAGTTGCTCGCTGCCGGCTTCGGCCAGGCTGACGGCCACCTTGGTGCCGCCGATGTCCACGCACGCTCTCATGTCGCCTCTTTCTCGTCTTGTCGTCAGATCAGTTTCGCCACCAGCGCGGCGATCATGCTCAGCAGCAGCGTGCTGGCGATCGGCAGCTGCCACTCGCGCCCGAAGAGCCGGAACGCGAAATCGCCGGGCAGCCGCCCGAAGCCGAAGCGCCGCAGCCACGCCGTGAGCCCGCTCATGAGCACCAGCGCCAGCACCACGACGATCAGCCAGCGGATCATCGCGTCGCCTCAGGCCGCCAGCGCGGCCAGCGCCTGGCGGTGCAGTTCGGGCGTGGCCGCGGCCACCACCCGGCCGTTCGATTGCAGGCCCAGCGCGCGGCCTTCCCAGTCGGTGATCACGCCGCCGGCCGCTTCGATCAGCCCGGCCGGGCCGAGGTAGTCGTAGGGTTGCAGGCCGGTCTCGACCACCAGGTCGATGGTGCCGCCGGCCAGCTGCGCATAGCCGTAGCAGTCGCCGCCGAAGCGGCGCATCGCGCAGCGCCGGCTCAGCGCGTCGAAGGCCTGCCAGTCGGCGGCATCGAAGATGTCGGGCGAGGTGGTGACGATGCGCGCCTGGGCGATCTCGCGGCAGCCGCTCACGCGCACGGCCACGCCGTTGCGGTGGGCGCCCACGCCGGCCTGGCCGACCCAGCGTTCGCCCAGCACCGGCATGTCGACCATGCCGAGCACGATGCGCTCGCCCTCGAGCACGCCGATCAGCGTGCCCCACAGCGGCGAACCGGTGATGAAGCTGCGCGTGCCGTCGATCGGGTCGATCACCCAGACACGGCCGGCCTCGAGCCGTTCCTGGCCGTGCTCCTCGCCGTAGATGCCGTCTTCCGGCAGCGCGGCGGCCAACGCGGCGCGCATCGCGGTCTCGGCGGCGCGGTCGGCCAGCGTCACGGGGCTTTCGTCGGCCTTGGTGATGATGTCCAGCGGCGTGCGGAAGTACGCCATCGATTGGGCCGCCGCCGCGTCGGCGAGGGCATGGGCAGTGCGGAGCAGGTCGGGCAGAGGACGCATGGGAGCAAAAAGACGGAAGCCGTGGCGGAAGGCCGATTAGACCCGAGCGCGTTTGACATGGCATGGCAGCCCTGTCTAGCATGGGCTCATCTCAGGTTCACGAAAGACACGGCATGGCATGGGTTCGATGGCTGAAGCGGCTGCTGCCCGCCGTGCTGCTGGTCTGTTCGTCGCTCGCGCTGGCCACGCCCTCGGCCGAGGAGCACGCGACCATCACCGCGCTGATCCAGCGCGTGGAGCAGATGACGACGATGAGTTTCATGCGCAACGGCACGGTCCACACCTCGGCCGAGGCGGCGCAGCACATGCAGGCGAAGTACGCCTACTTCAAGGAGAAGATCACCACCGCCGAGGACTTCATCGACCTCTGCGCCTCGCGCTCCGAGATGACCGGCAAACCCTACAGGGTGAAGCTCGGCGATGCACCGCCGCGCGAGGCCGGCGAGTTCCTGCGGGAAGAGCTGCGCAAGGTGCGCAACCGCTGAACGCCCCGCGACTGCAGCTACAGCGTGTGGCTGCGGTCGCCCTCGGCGAAGCCCAGCGGCTCCCAGGGCTCGCCGGCGCCCAGCGCGATCACCTTGAACAGCTCGCCCATCTCGTGCTCGTGCACCAGGTGCGCGGCCAGCGCGCGCTGCGGCACGCTGGCCTGGTCGGACAGCGCCAGCAGCCCGCAGTTGATCAGGAAGCGCCCCTGGCTCGCATAGCCCAGCACCGACAGGCCCGCGTCCTGCGCGGCCAGCGCGATGCCGGTGAAATCGACATGCGCCGTGATGTCCTTGGCCCCCACCGCGACCAGCGGATCGCCGTCGGCCTGGTGGCCCTGGTGGCACATCACGGTGCCCATGTGGCGCTGCGGGTGGTAGTACTCCGACTCGGGGAAGCCGTAGTCGATCAGGAAGGCCGCGCCCTGCGTGAGCCGGTCGGCCAGGGTGGCGACGAAGGCCTGCGCCTGCGGATGGATCTCGGTCAGGTAGTCGTGCTCGCCCTCGATGTCCAGCGGCGGCCGCAGCAGCGTCGGCCGGTCTTCCCAGGCCCAGCCGCCCTGCGCACCGGCCACCACGCCACGCTCGAACCAGCGGCCGCCCACGCGCGCCAGCAGTTGCACCGGCATCGCGTCGAGCACCTCGTTGCCCACCACCACGCCGCGCATCGCCTCGGGTAGTTCGCTGAGCCACTCGACCTTGGCCGCATGGCCGGCCAGCGTCTCCTGCTGGCGCGCGCGCAGCGAGCCCGACAGGTCGACGATGCGGTAGCGCCTGATCCGGTCGCCCAGCGTGTCGAGCAGTTGCAGCGCCAGCGCGCCCGAGCCGGCGCCGAATTCCCAGACCTCGTCGGTGCCGGTCCGCGTGAGCGCCTCGCCCACCTGCACCGCGAGCGCCTGGCCGAACAGGGGCGTGAGCTCGGGTGCGGTGACGAAATCGCTGCCGGACGAGGGCATGTGGCCGAACTTGCGGCTGGCGTTGGCGTAGTAGCCCATGCCGGGCGCGTAGAGCGCCAGCGCCATGAAGCGATCGAAAGGCAGCCAGCCGCCGGCGCGCTGAATGGCCTGGCCGATCAGGCGGTCGAGGGCGGTCGTTAAAATTGGAGGAGCGGTCTTCACGCCGCCGATTGTCTCCCGATGCCCCTGCCCCCTTCCAGCTCCCCCTCCGCGCCTCCCTTGCGCACCGTTCTCGTCACCGGCGCCGCCAAGCGGCTGGGGCGCGAGATCGCGCTCGCGCTGGCCGACGGCGGCTGGCAGGTGGCGGTGCACTACCGCCATTCGGCCGACGAGGCCCGCCAGACCGCGGCCGACTGCGCCGCGCGCTCGGGCCGGCCGGCGGCGCTGGTCGGCGCCGACCTGGCCGATGAAGCTGCCGTGCGCGCGCTGGTGCCGCAGGTGGTGGCGCAGTTCGGCCAGCTCGATGCGGTGGTCAACAGCGCCTCGCTGTTCGAGCACGACGATGCCGCCACGCTGAGCTTCGCCACGCTGGACGCGCACCTGCGCACCAACACCGCCGCGCCGGTGCTGCTGTCGCAGGCGCTGCACACGCACCTGCTCACACGCGGCGCCGACGCGCAGGGCGCGGTGGTCAACCTGCTCGACCAGAAGCTCTGGAACCAGAACCCCGACTTCCTGAGCTACACGCTGTCGAAGGCCGCGCTCGAGGCCGCCAACACCATCCTGGCGCTGGCGCTGGCGCCGCAGCTGCGGGTGGTGGGCGTCGCGCCGGGCCTGACGCTCACCAGCCACATGCTCAGCGAGGAGAAATTCCGCGACCTGCATTCGGCCAGCCCGCTGGGCCGCTCCTCGACCGCCGCCGACGTGGCGGCCACCGTGAAATTCGCGCTGGAGAACCGCTCCATCACCGGCACCACGCTGCTGGTGGATGGCGGCCAGCACCTCATGAAATTCGAACGCGATTTCTCGCTGATGTAAGACCGGAAGCGGACCATGCTGACCAAGGGCACCCAGATCCTCACGCTGAACAAGCTGCGCTTCGACGCCAGCCTCGGCATCCTCGACCAGGAAATAGACACGCCGCAGAAGATCCAGGTCGACGCCGAGCTCAATCTCGGCAGCCAGCCGCTGCTGCCGGCCGACGACGACATCATGCATGTGCTGGACTACCGCAAGGTGCGGCGCATCATCATCGAGGAGTGCACCGCCGTGCACGTGAACCTGCTCGAGAGCCTGATCGGCAAGCTCGCGCACCGCCTGATGCAATTGCCCGGCGTGCTGGGCGTACGGGTCAAGATCGCCAAGCTGGAGATCTTCGACGACTGCGAAGTGGCGATTCGCGTGGAAACGGGGCAATGGTCATGAGCGCCATCTGGACGGAAGAAGAAGCAGGCACCGCCGCACCGGGCGAGCGTCTGAAGATCGAGCGCGAAACGCAGAAGCTCGAGAAGCGACTGTGCCGCCAGGTCGGCCAGGCCATCGTCGACTACAACATGATCGAGCCCGGCGACAAGGTCATGGTCTGCGTCTCGGGCGGCAAGGACAGCTACGCGCTGCTCGACATCCTGCTCAAGCTGCGGGCCCGCGCGCCGATCCACTTCGACATCGTGGCGGTCAACCTCGACCAGAAGCAGCCCGGCTTCCCGGAAGACGTGCTGCCGGCCTACCTCACGGCGCTGGGCGTGCCCTTCCACATCGAGGAGCAGGACACCTACAGCATCGTCAAGCGCGTGATCCCCGAGGGCCGCACCACCTGCGGCCTGTGCAGCCGGCTGCGCCGCGGCATCCTCTACCGCGTGGCGGACGAACTCGGCGCCACCAAGGTCGCGCTGGGCCACCACCGCGACGACATGCTGCAGACCTTCTTCCTCAACATGTTCTTCGCGGCCCGGCTCAAGTCGATGCCGCCCAAGCTGGTGAGCGACGACGGCAGGCACGTGGTGATCCGCCCGCTGGCCTACGTGGCCGAGAAGGACCTGATCCGCTGGGCCCGGCACCGCGAATTCCCGATCATTCCCTGCACCCTCTGCGGCAGCCAGGAGAACCTGCAGCGCAAGCAGGTGGGCGAGATGCTGCGCGAATGGGAGAAGAAGCACCCGGGCCGGATCGAGAACATGTTCGGCGCGCTGCAGCACATCGTGCCCTCGCACCTGCTCGACGGAACGTCTTTCGACTTCAAGGGTCTCAAGGCCACCGGGGTGCCCGATCCCGAAGGCGACAAGGCCTTCGACGCCCCCGAGTTCACGGCGCCCTCGCCGCTGCGCATTGTTCAGCTCTGATGCGCGCGACGGTGGCGTCGTTACCAGCCACCGTCCGGAGATCCTGACATGACGATCAAGCGAGTTTTGTCCGCCCTCGCGCTGCTGACCGCCCTCAGCGGCTGCGCCACCCGCTGGGTGGTGGACAGCGACGTGCAGAGCTTTTCCAACCTGCCGGCCGCCGACCTGAACGCCGGCGCCACCTACCGCTTCGAGCGGCTGCCCTCGCAACAGGACGGCGCGGGCGCGCGCGGTGCCGAGGCGCTCGAGGCCATGGCGACGCCGGCGCTCGAAGGCGCGGGCCTCAAGCGCGACGATGCATCGCCGCGCTACACCGCACAGATCGGCGCGCGCGTCACGCCCGTGCTGTCGCCCTGGGCCGACCCCTGGTTCTACCCGGGCTGGGGACCGGGGCCGCGCTACGGCTGGGGCCCGGGCTACGGTTATGGCTACGGCCGCGGCTGGTACGGCGGCGGCTGGTACGGCCCGGCCTTCGCGCCGCCGGCCAACCCCTGGTACCTGCGCGAGGTCAGCGTGGTGCTGCGCGAGCTGCCCTCGAACAAGGTGGTCTACGAGACCCGGGCCCGCAACGACGGCCCCTACAACCTCGATGCGGCCGTGCTGCCGGTGATGTTCCAGGCCGCGCTGCAGGGCTTCCCGACGCCGCCGCAGGGCGAGCGCCGGGTCGACATCGAAATCCCGCCGAAGTCCAAGTGACCCCGCCTTCGCGACCATGGATGTCACGCGCCTGATCGTCATCCGCCACGGCGAGACGGCCTGGAATGTGGACACCCGCATCCAGGGCCAGCTCGACATCGGCCTCAACGCCACCGGCCAGCGGCAGGCGCAGCAGCTGGGCCAGGCGCTGGCCGACGAGACCGTGGAAGCGGTCTATGCCAGCGACCTCGCGCGCGCCTGGGACACGGCCCGCGCCGTGGCCGGCCCGCTGGGCCTCGAGGTCGTTCCCGAACCCCGGCTGCGCGAACGCGCCTTCGGCGATTTCGAGGGCCGCACCTTCGCCGACATCGAGGCCAACTCGCCCGACGAGGCCCGGCGCTGGCGCACCCGCGATCCCGAGTTCGAACCCGAAGGCGGCGAGTCGCTGATCGCCTTCCGCCACCGCGTCACCAGCGTGGCCGCGGAGCTCTCGGCGCGCCACCCCGGCGCGCTGGTGGTGCTGGTGGCCCATGGCGGCGTGATGGACGTGCTCTACCGCGCCGCCACCGGCCAGGAACTGCAGGCGCCACGCACCTGGCACCTGGGCAATGCCGCCATCAACCGCCTGCTCTGGACGCCCCAAGGCTTCTCGCTGGTGGGCTGGGGCGACGTGCGCCACCTGAGCTGACGCCGCAGCGTCGCCCCTTGCGCCCTTCGGGGCGATCCGCCCTTCGAACGCGCGCGCGCCTTTTACCGCAACGGTCCACCAATCCGCGCGCCGCGCGTTGCCAGATGACTGTATCGTGCAGAAAAGCCTGGTTACACGAGTACTTTATGTTTACATTACAGTTAGACACACTGTGAGCGCCCTTCGGGGCCCGCTTTTCTTCACACCGCCCTATCGATGGCAAACGCCACACTGCCAGAGCCACTGCAGGCGTCCGACGCGCTGCTGGATTTGTTCGCCCGCGGCGAGCCGGGGCGCGACGGCGCGCGGCATGCGAGCGCATTGGCCCTGCCGGCCGCGCTGGTGGAGCGCACGCGGTCGCAGGCCGCCGAGCACGGCCGCCTGCCCGACACGGTGTACCTCGGGGCCTGGATCCTGGCCCTGTCGCGCTGGACCGGCGCGGCCGCCCCCGCGCTGACCGAATGGCCGCGCGGCCTGCGGCGCGCCATCGACTGCGGCAGCACGCTGGCCACGGGCGCCTGGCTGGCCGCCCTCGACGCCTCCCGCATGGCCGCCTCCGGCACCCTCAACGAGGCCCGCATGCCCATCCACGCCTGGGGCCTGGCCCCGCAGGGCGATGGCCATGGCCGCACGCCGCCCCTGCTGATCGGACTGGACAACGCCGACACGCCGCGCCTGTGGCTGGACCGCGAGGCCGGCCTGGTCGACGACGCCACCGCCGCGGAACTGCTCGAGGCGGTCGCGGCCATCACCGAACACCTCTCCGACGCGCCCGCCTGGCGCACGCTGGGCGACATCGCCTCGCTGTCGACACGGCAGCGCGCGCAGCAACTGAGCGACTGGAACCGGCCGACGCCGCCCTGCGATGCGACGCGCACCGTCGTCTCGCTGTTCGATGCCCAGGTCGCGGCCCGGCCCGATGCGATCGCGCTGGCCCGCGGCGACGAGGCCCTGAGCTACCGTGCGCTCGAGGCCCGCGCGTCCCGGCTGGCGACGCGGGTGCAGGCCGCGGGCGCGGCCCCGGGCGCCACCGTCGGCGTGCTGCTCGACCACTCGATGGCCTCGGTGGTCGCGCTGCTCGCGGTGCTCAAGGCCGGTGCCGCCTACCTGCCGCTGCAGGCCGGGCTGCCGCACGAACAGCTGGCCTTCCGGATGCACGACGCCGGTGCCCGGCTGCTGCTGGGCCCCGAGGGTTGGCCCCACCCGTTGCCGGCCGGCGTGAGCCTGCTGCACACCGGTGACGCCGAGGCGGCCGCGCCCTCCCCGACCCCCGTCGCGCTCGACGGCCATTCGCTGGCCTGCGTGCTCTACACCGCCGGCACGACCGGCGTGCCCAAGGGCACGGAGATCCTGCATCGCGCGATCCTGGCCGTGGGCCCGGGCGACCTCGGCTTCCAGCCCGGGGCGGTGGTGCTGCACGCCGCGCTGCCGGGAATGGACGTGTCGGCCGCCGAGATCTGGGGCCCGCTGCTCAACGGCGGCTGCTGCGTGGTGCACGACGAGGTCCAGCCCACCGCACGCGGCCTGGCCCGCACGATCGCCGGGCACGGCGTGAGCGCCGCATTCCTGCCGGGCACGGTGTTCAACCGGCTGATCGACGACGACCCGGCCTCGCTGCGCGGATTGCGGCAGCTGTTCGTGGGCGGCGAAGCGCTCTCGGTGCCGCACGTGCGGCGGGCCCTCGAGGCGCTGCCGGCGCTGCAGTTCGTGCACGCCTACGGCTCGGCCGAGTGCACGGCCATCGCCCTGAGCTACACGGCGCCGGCGCGGCTGCCGGCCGACACGGCCAGCCTGCCGATCGGCCATCCCATCGCCGACACCACGGCCTACATCACCGGCCCCACGCTCGACCTGCTGCCGGCCGGCCTGGTCGGCGAGCTGTGCCTGGGCGGGCGCGGCGTCGCGCGGGGCTACATCGGCCGCCCCACGCTCACCGCCGAGCGCTTCGTCGCCGACCCCTTCGCCGCCGAAGGCCGGCTCTACCGCACCGGCGACCGCGCGCGCCTGCGGCCCGACGGCGGCATCGAATTCAGGGGCCGGCAGCAGGACCCGGAGGCCGCAATCGAGCCGCCGCGCGCGGTGGCCGCGCCGCCCGCACCGCCCCGACAGCAGCAGCAACAACCGCGCCCGAGCAGCAGCAGTTCGCTGCAGAGCACGCGCCCCCTGCTGCAGCCCGAGCAGGCCCAGCTCGCGCAGCTCTGGGCCAGCGCGATCGGCCTCGACGTGAACGACATCCACAGCGGCGACAACTTCTTCGCGCTGGGCGGCCACTCGGTGCTGGCGATGCGGGTGATCCAGCAGGCCGAGGAACTGCTGGGCCTGCGCACCGAACCGAGCCGCTACCTGTCCGAGACCCTGGCGCAGCTGGCGGTGCATCCACGCCATGCCGCCGCGCAGACGCCCGTGCGCCGCCTGCTCGCCCGGCTGCGCGCGCTGCCCTTCTGGAAACGCTGATGCGGCTGATCGTCTCGTCCGTCGTGGCGTCCACCCCCGAGCCCTGCGAACTCTGGCGCTTCCCGCTGGACCAGTACCTGCCGGCCGCGGCCATCGCCACGCTCTCGCCTGACGAGATCGCGCGCGCGCGCCGCTTCGTCTTCGAGAAGGACCGGCACCACTTCATGGCGGCGCGGGCCGCGCTGCGCCAGCTGCTCGGGCAGCGCACCGGGCTGTCGCCCGCGGCGCTGCAGTTCACGGCCGGCCCCTTCGGCAAGCCGGCCCTGGCCGACGTCCCCGGACTGCACTTCAACCTGAGCCACAGCGGCGCGACCGGCGTGCTGGCGCTGTCGGAGCGCCTGGCCACGGGCATCGACGTCGAGCTGCTGCGGCCCATGCCCGACGCCCGCGCGCTGGCCGACGCCTACTTCGCGCCCGGCGAGCGCGCGGCGATCGCGGCCATCGGCGACGACGACGCCACCGTCCGCGACGCGGCCTTCCTGGGCTGCTGGACCCGCAAGGAGGCCTGTCTCAAGGCGGTGGGCATCGGCTTGCACCTGGCCACGGCCGGCTTCGAGGTCGGCACCCGGGCCGACGAGCGCACGGTCGAGATCGCCACCGCGGACGGCATCGAACGCGTCTGGCTGCAGCCG
This sequence comes from Variovorax sp. J2P1-31, assembly GCF_030317215.1. Taxonomy (NCBI): domain Bacteria; kingdom Pseudomonadati; phylum Pseudomonadota; class Betaproteobacteria; order Burkholderiales; family Comamonadaceae; genus Variovorax; species Variovorax sp. J2P1-31. The sequence continues at coordinate 305,515 of NZ_JASZYA010000002.1, read as the reverse complement.
CTCGAACTCGGCGACGGCCTGGTCGCCTCGCTCGCGCTGCGCCGGGGGCACGGCGCGGCACCCGGCCGGCGCCCCGCGTCCGCCCTCGCCTCCTGCGGCTGAGCCGCACGGCGCAGCGGAGGTGCGCCGCTAAAATCGGGGGCTCCACAGCCTCTGGACAGATGCCATGAACCGCTGCCACCGCCCCACGCCGAAGCCCCCGCCCCTCTACGCCGCCCTGACCCTGGCGTGCGCGCTGGTGGCCGGCTTCGGTGCCGCGTCGCAGGCGTTCGCGCAGGACGACCTCGAAGGGCAGGTGCAGAACGAGGCCACCAAGGGCGGCCGCCACTTTCCGGAAGGCACCTTGCGCGGCAGGCTCACGGTGGTGGCCGCGCCCGAGATCCGCCTCGACGGCCAGCCCGATCGGCTGTCGCCCGGCGCGCGCATCCGCAGCGCCCAGAACATGGTGGTCACGACCGGCGCCATCACCGGCCAGAACCTGCTGGTCAACTACACCCGCGATGCCGCCGGGCTGGTGCGCGAGGTGTGGATCCTCACGCCGACCGAGGCCAGCGTCGCGCGCGCCTCGGTCGAACGACCCTTCCTGAACTTCTGGCCCTTCGTGGCGGCGAGCCAACCGCGCGACGACGGCAAGACGCCCTTCGACCAGTTGCCCAAGTTCGGCGAATAGCCTGGTCCCACGACGGCGCCCGACACGCCTTTTACTTCCTCTTTCCGCCCGCGCCACCGGCGCGCCGGCCGCTTTCCCCGATGGCCCGCCATCCCCCCACGCCATGAGCAAAAAAGTCTTTATCAAAACCTTCGGTTGCCAGATGAACGAGTACGACTCGGACAAGATGACCGACGTGCTGAACGCCGCGCAGGGCTACGAGCCCACGCAGGACATCGACCAGGCCGACCTGATCCTGTTCAACACCTGCTCGGTGCGCGAGAAGGCGCAGGAGAAGGTCTTCAGCGACCTGGGCCGCGTCAAGCACCTCAAGGCCAAGGGCGTGAAGATCGGCGTGGGAGGCTGCGTGGCCAGCCAGGAAGGCGCGGCCATCATCGCGCGCGCACCCTACGTCGACATCGTGTTCGGCCCGCAGACGCTGCACCGCCTGCCCGAGATGCTGGCCCAGCGCGAGACGCAGGGCAAGCCGCAGGTCGACATCAGCTTCCCCGAGATCGAGAAGTTCGACCACCTGCCGCCGGCGCGCGTCGAGGGCGTGACCGCCTTCGTCTCGATCATGGAGGGCTGCTCCAAGTACTGCAGCTACTGCGTGGTGCCCTACACCCGCGGCGAGGAGGTCAACCGCCCGCTCGACGACGTGCTGGTCGAGATCGCCGGCCTGGCCGACCAGGGCGTGCGCGAGATCACGCTGCTGGGCCAGAACGTGAACGCCTACCGCGGCACCATGGGCGGCACCTCGGAGATCGCCGACTTCGCGCTCCTGATCGAGTACGTGGCCGAGATCCCGGGCATCGAACGCATCCGCTACACCACCAGCCATCCCAACGAGTTCACGCCGCGGCTGATCGAGGCCTACGCCAAGGTGCCGCAGCTGGTGAGCCACCTGCACCTGCCGGTGCAGCACGGCAGCGACCGGATCCTGATGGCGATGAAGCGCGGCTACACGGCCATGGAATACAAGAGCACGGTGCGCAAGCTGCGCGCGATCCGGCCCGAGCTCGCGCTCAGCAGCGACTTCATCGTCGGCTTCCCCGGCGAGACCGACGAGGACTTCGCGAAGATGATGAAGCTGATCGTCGACCTCGACTTCGACGCCAGCTTCAGCTTCATCTTCAGCCCGCGTCCCGGCACGCCGGCCGCGGCCCTGCACGACGACACGCCGCACGAGGTCAAGCTGGCACGGCTGCACGGGCTGCAGGCCGTGATCGACCGCAACGTGAAGCGCTTCGGCACCGCGCTGGTCGGCACCACGCAGCGCGTGCTGGTCGAGGGCGCCTCGCGCCGCGACGCCAACGAGCTCATGGGCCGCACCGTCTGCAACCGGGTGGTGAACTTCGAGGGCGATGCCCGCCTGGTCGGCCAGCTGATCGACCTGGACATCACCCGCTCGCTGGCCTACACGCTGCGCGGCGAGGTGCCGACCCGCGAACGCGCGGGCACGGCGGCGGCCACGGCATCGCTGGCCCTCTGATGACGCCGCTGAAATCCGCCCGCGGCTCGTTCCAGCAGCTGCTGCTGTTCGCCTTTTTGCTGATCACCGCGCTGCTGGTGGGCGTCGCGCTGCGCTCGGTGTTCCAGTACGACGCGCTGATGACCCAGAGCCGCAACGCGGCCTCGCGCGCGCTCGCGCTCTCGGGCGCCGCCCAGTCGCTGGCCGAGCGCAGCGCCGCCATGGAGCGCGCCGGCCGCCAGTCGCTGGTGCTCAACGACGGCGTGCTGCGCCGGCGTTTCGAGGACGCGGCGCGCGATGCGCAGAACGTGCTGACCCGGCTGGCCGACAACGGCGTGCCGCGCAGCTCGATCGACGCCTGGCGCATGCAGCTCGACGCCATGGAGCGCCTGCTGGCCGGCCCGGCCGAGACCGCGCTGGCGCGCGAGAGCACGCTGGCGATGCAGTTCCGCGACCTGGATGCGGTGAACACCGACATCGCGCAGCAGGCCCAGACCCAGATCGAGGCGCAGAACACCGCCCTGTCGACCCGCATCGAGGACGCCCGCACCCGCCTGATGCGCCAGGTGCTGGCGGCCAGCGCGCTGGCGGTCACGCTGGCGCTGGCCTTCGGCGTCTGGCTCGCGCGGCCCTTCAAGCGGCTGGAGCGCGCGATCGTCGGCCTGGGCGAGAACCGGCTCGACGTGCCGATCGACATCCGCGGCCCGGCCGACGTGCGGCGCGTGTCGCAGCAGCTCGAATGGCTGCGGCTGCGGCTGACCGAGCTGGACGCCGACAAGGCACGCTTCCTGCGTCATGTGTCGCATGAACTCAAGACGCCGCTGGCCGCGCTGCGCGAAGGCATCTCGCTGCTGGAGGATGGCGTGACCGGCGCGCTCAACCCGGCGCAGCGCGAGGTCGCGCAGATCCTGCAGCAGAACGCGATCTCGCTGCAGGGCCAGATCGAGGCGCTGCTGCGCTTCAACGCGGCCGCCTTCGAGGCCCGCGACCTGCACCGCGAGCGCACCGCGCTGCTGCCGCTGATCGAGGAACAGGTCGAGGCGCAGCGCCTGCAATGGCAGGCCCACGGGCTGCAGGTGCGGGTCGAGGGCGAGCCGCTGTCGATCACGGTCGACCCGGCCAAGCTGGGCACCGCGGTGGCCAACCTGCTGTCGAACGCGATCCGCTTCTCGGCCAGCGGCGGCACCATCCAGGTCGAGGTCTCCAGCACCAGCGACACCGCCCGCATCGACATCGCGGACGCCGGGCCGGGCATCGCCGAGGGCGACCGCGACCGGATCTTCGAGCCCTTCTACCGCGGCGAACGCCAGCCCGAGCACACGGTGAAAGGCACCGGTATCGGCTTGTCGATCGTGCAGGAGTACATTGGTGCCCATGGCGGCCGCATCGCCTTGCTGCCGGGCGGGCCCGGCGCGCGCTTCCGCATCGAGCTGCCCCGCTCCGTCTGAGCCGCCCCCGCCCCTCGCTTTTTTCCCAGAACACAAGCCCGCACCCCGCGTTTTCCGAACCATGTCTTTTTCGTTCGTCCGCCGCGCTGCCCTGACCTCGGCGATCTGCTCGTCGATGGCCCTGGCGGCCTGCGTCACGCCGCCGCGCGCGATCCCTCCCGCCCCGCCCGCGCCGGCCCCGGCACCCGCACCGGTGGTCCAGGTGAGGCCGGTCGAGGCCGAGCCCGTCGCCCCCGCCACCCAGCCGGCCCTGGCCTTCACGCCGCGCGGCACGCCGCCCGTCGACGCCATGCTGGCCTATGCCGACAAGCTGCGCCCGCTGGGCACGCCCGAACTCGCGACCGAGATCGCGCGCCTGGGCGACCCGGGCGACGCCCCCGCGGTGCAGATGCAGCTGGCGCTGGTGCTGGCCCAGACCCGGGTGCCGGCCGACCTGGCCCGCTCGCTCGGCCTGCTGCAGCGCGTGATCGCCAACCCCACCGCCGACGCGCAGCCGCTGCAGCCGCTGGCGCGCGTGCTGGCGGCCCGCTACCTGGAACAGCGCAAGGTCGAGGACGAGCGCGACCGCCAGGCCCAGCAGGCGCGCGACGCGCAGCGCCGCATCGACCAGCTCAACGACCGCATCGAGGCGCTGCGCGCCATCGAGCGCAGCTTCGCGCGGCCCGCCAGCGCGCCGGCGCCGCACACCAACGGCGGCAAGCCCGCCACCGCCCCCGCACCATGAGCGAATCCAAGCCGACCGACGTGCACGCCAAGGGCGCCCGCCTGCTGGTGGTCGACGACGACCCCGACCTGCTGCGCCTGCTCTCGATGCGGCTGAACTCCGCCGGCTACCAGGTGACCGCGGTGACCTCGGCCGAATCGGCGCTCACCCAGCTCGAGATCGAGCATCCGCAGCTGGTGCTCAGCGACGTGCGGCTGCCCGGGCGCGACGGGCTCGCGCTGTTCGACGAGATCCGCAAGCACCACCCGACGCTGCCGGTGATCCTGCTGACCGCGCACGGCACCATCCCCGACGCGGTCGAGGCCACGGCCCGCGGCGTGTTCACCTACCTGACCAAGCCCTACGACGCGCGCGAGCTGCTCGAGAAGATCAGCCAGGCGCTGGCGCTGGGCGCGCCCTCGACCGCGCCCAGCAGCGGCGGCGACGAAAGCTGGCGCTCCGAGATCGTGAGCCGCAGCAGCCGCATGGCCGAGGTGCTGGCCGAGGCCCGCATGATCGCCAAGTCCGACGCCAGCGTGCTGCTGCGCGGCGACAGCGGCGCGGGCAAGGAAGTGCTCGCGCGCGCCATCCACAAGGCCAGCGCGCGCGCCGACAAGCCCTTCGTGGCGGTCAACTGCGGCGCCATCCCCGAGGCCCTGCTCGAGTCCGAGCTGTTCGGCCACATGAAGGGCGCCTTCACCGACGCCCACGCCAACCACAAGGGCCTGTTCCAGCAGGCCGACGGCGGCACGCTGCTGCTCGACGAGATCGGCGACATGCCGCCCGCGCTGCAGGTCAAGCTGCTGCGCGTGCTGCAGGAGCACGCGGTGCGGCCGGTTGGCGCGGCCCAGTCGATCGCGGTCGACGTGCGCATCGTCTCGGCCACCCACCGCGACCTCGACGCGGCCATGGAGGCCGGCCAGTTCCGCGAAGACCTCTACTACCGCCTGAACGTGGTGACGCTCACGCTGCCGCCGCTGTCGGCGCGGCGCGAGGACATCCCGCTCTTGGCCAACCACTTCCTGCAGCGCCTGTCGACCAAGTACGGCAAGCGGCTGTCGGGCTTCGCGCCCGAGGCGCTCAAGGCGCTGACCACCGCCTCCTGGCCCGGCAACGTGCGCCAGCTGTTCAACGTGGTCGAGCAGGTCTGCGCGCTCTCGAGTTCGCCGCTGATCCCGCTGGCGCTGGTGCAGCGCGCGCTGCGCGTGCCCAGCGTGGAAGTGCAGACCTATGCCGACGCCAAGCAGCGCTTCGAGCGCGACTACCTGGTGGGCCTGCTCAAGCTGACCGACGGCAACGTGGCCGACGCCGCGCGCCTGGCCGACCGCAACCGCACCGAGTTCTACCGCCTGCTGCAGAAGCACGAACTCACGCCCGGCCACTTCAAGGCCGACACGCCGCCGGTCGGGGGCGCCGAGCCTGTCGCTGACGAGCGACGCAAGTAAGTCGTTGATTTTGCTGGACTTTGTCCCAGCACCCCGCCCGGCTGTCGGGGTTTGGCGACAAATTGAGGGCTTTTCGGGCCTTCCAGCCCCCCAAACGCCGGCCCAAACCGGTCGGGCGCGCATAAGTCGCTGATTCCAATGGGTTTTTCCATGCTGGCACGGGCCTTGCCCCTGTAGACGCATGACAGCCCTCTCCAGCCCCTCTTTTGCACTGCGCCCGCAGCGTGACAGCCTGCGTTCCAAGCAGTCTTCCCTCTCGCGCAGCCGTGCCGCCGGTGTTTCGACGCCGGGTTACGACGGCCTGGGTGGTACCGCTGCCGACAGCGTCTTCAAGCGCTTTCCGGCAATTGGCGACACGCCTTCCCTTTCCAAGCAACGTGGGTGAGCCGCACATGAAGCCCAACGATTTCTCCCAATTGAACGTCCTGGCCCACGAAGCCGAGCTGCGCCAGCGCAGCACGCTGCGCGAAGACCGCCACCCGAACGCCGTGACCGCCCCGCCGGTCAACCGCGGCTCGATGGCGCCGCGTCCGTGGCGCGGTTTCTGGAACAGCATCGGCACCGCCATGCTGGTCAAGCTCGGCGCCGGCGGCACCACCGCCCGCGAGCAGGCCAAGGAACTCGGCCCCGAACAACCCTGGCAGCGCGCCGCCAAGCAGCGCCGCCTGGCCTTCATGCTGCTGGCCCTGTTCAGCACCGCGATCGCCTCGACCCTGTTCGCCGGCGTCCAGCCCGACTACGACAACGTCTGGCTCGAATACGGCCAGATCGGCCTCTACGGCCTGCTGTCGGGCTGGGTCGTGACCGGCTTCGTGACCGCGCTCATGGGCTTCTACGTCTCGGTGCGCGGCGACAAGCACGCGCTCTCGGCCAAGCAGGTAGTGGACCATCCGATGAACCCGGAAGCCCGCACCGCGATCATCATGCCGATCTGCAACGAGGACGTGGCCACGGTGTTCGCCGGCCTGCGCGCCACCTGCGAATCGGTGGCCGCCACCGGCCACGCCAAGCAGTTCGACGTGTTCGTGCTGTCCGACAGCTACACCCCCGAGACCGCCGCCGCCGAGCGCGCCGCCTGGGAAGACCTGCGCGCCGCGCTGGCCGAAAGCCCGAACCAGCCGCAGGTCGAGGTCTACTACCGCCTGCGCACCCGCCGCACGCACCGCAAGGCCGGCAACGTGGCCGACTTCTGCCGCCGCTGGGGCAAGGACTACCGCTACATGGTCGTGCTCGACGCCGATTCGGTGATGAGCGGCGACTGCCTGACCTCGATGGTCAAGCTCATGGAAGCCAACCCGACCGCCGGCATCATCCAGACCGCGACGCAGGCCATTGGCCACGTCACGCTGCATGCACGTGCCCAACAATTCGCCTCCCGCGTGACGGGCCGCCTGTTCACGCTGGGCATGCAGTTCTGGCAACTGGGCGAATCGCATTACTGGGGCCACAACGCGATCATCCGCGTCAAGCCCTTCATGGACCACTGCGCGCTGGCGCCGATCGAAGGCACCGGCGGCATGTCGGGCGGCATCATGTCGCACGACTTCGTCGAAGCCGCGCTGATGCGCCGTGCCGGCTACCACGTATGGCTGGTGTCCGACCTGGTCGGCAGCTACGAGCAGCAACCGCCGGACCTGCTGTCCGAACTGCAGCGTGACCGCCGCTGGTGCCAGGGCAACCTGCAGAACGCCCGCCTGATGGCCGAGCCCGGCATCCACCCGGTGCACCGCGCGATGTTCGTGACCGGCACCATGGCCTATGTCTCGGCCCCGCTGTGGCTGGCCTTCCTGACGCTGGGCACGGCCCTGTGGCTCAGCGGCTCGAGCATCGTGTCGAGCTGGAACGTGCTGCCCATGGAACTGGCCGGCCTGTGGATCTGGACCCTGGCCCTGCTGTTCCTGCCGCGCCTGCTGGGCATCGCCGCCGTGCTGATGCGCGGCGAGCAACGCCAGTACGGCGGCGTCTGGGGCCTGGCCAAGAGCTCGATGCTCGAGAGCGGCCTGGCGATCGTGCAGGCACCGGTCCGGATGCTGGCCCACTCGCTGTTCGTGCTGGTCGCCCTCACCGGCGTCAAGCTCAACTGGAAGTCGCCCCCGCGTGAAGCCGCCGCCGTGCCGTGGCGCATCGCCTTCTCGCAGCTGGCACCGATGACCGCGATCATCGCCCTGCTGGCCGTCGGCATCGCGCTGATCGACCCGAGCGCGCTGATCTGGCTGATGCCCGTGGGCCTGCCGCTGCTGCTGGCGATACCGCTGACCGTGCTGACCAGCCAGATCGCGCTGGGCACGACGCTGCGCGACCGCGGCTTCCTGCTGATCCCCGAGGAATCGCGTTCGCCCGCCGTGCTGCGCCGCGCCTGGATGCATGCGATCCGCCTGGCGCGTCCGGCGGCGCTGGCCACCGCCTGAGCGTCCCGCCTCCGCGACACGAAGCCGACCTCCGGGTCGGCTTTTTTCATGGTGCCGAGGAAGGCCCCCATTGCGCCAGCGCAAACGAAGAAGCCCGCCGGAGCAGACCCCGGCGGGCTTCGATCGTTGGGAAAGTGCGCTTTCTCAGAAGGGCAGCTTGGGACCGCCCGGGCCGCCCATTCCCTTCATGCCGCCCATCTTCTTCATCATCTTCATCAGGCCGCCGCCCTTCATCTTCTTCATCATCCCCTGCATCTGCTCGAACTCGTTGAGCAGGCGGTTGACTTCCTGCACCTGCACGCCCGCACCGGCCGCGATGCGGCGCTTGCGCGTGGCCTTGAGCAGCTCGGGCTTGCGGCGCTCCAGCGGCGTCATGCTCTGGATGATCCCTTCCTTGCGCCGGATGTCGCGCTCGGCGCGGGTCATGTCGGCCTCGGTGGCCTTGGCCGCCATCTGCTGCGGCAGCTTGTCCATGATGCTGGAGAGCCCGCCCATCTGCTTCATCTGCTGCAGCTGCGACAGGAAGTCGTTGAGGTCGAAGCCAGCGCCGCTCTTGACCTTGGCCGCGAGCTTCTGCGCCGCCGCCACGTCGACGCCGGCCGTGACCTGCTCGACCAGCGCGACGATGTCGCCCATGCCCAGGATCCGGCCCGCATGGCGTTCGGCGTCGAACACCTCGAGGCCGTCGATCTTCTCGCTGGTGCCGGCGAACTTGATCGGCACGCCCGTGACCTGCCGCACCGACAGCGCCGCGCCGCCGCGCGAATCGCCGTCGGTCTTGGTCAGGATGATGCCGGTCAGCGGCAGCGCGTCCTTGAAAGCCTTGGCGGTGTTGATCGCGTCCTGGCCCTGCATCGCGTCGACCACGAACAAGGTCTCGACCGGCTTCAGTTCGGCGTGGAGCTCCTTGATCTCCTTCATCAGCACCTCGTCGATCGCCAGCCGGCCGGCCGTGTCGACCAGCAGCACGTCGAAGAAGTGGCGGCGCGCATGGTCGATGGCGGCGCGCGCGATGTCGATGGGCTTCTGGTCGGCGGTGCTCGGGAACCACTCGGCCCCGGCCTGCTTCGTGACCGTCTTGAGCTGCTCGATGGCGGCCGGCCGGTAGACGTCGCCCGAGACCGTGAGCACCTTCTTCTTGCGCTTCTCGATCAGGTGCTTGGCGAGCTTGGCGGTGGTGGTCGTCTTGCCCGCGCCCTGCAGGCCGGCCATCAGGATCACCGCCGGTGGCTGGGCCGCGAGATTGATGTCGGACACGCCCTCGCCCATGGTGGCGGCGAGTTCGCGGTTGACGATGCCGACCAGCGCCTGGCCCGGCTTGAGCGAGCCCAGCACCTCCTGGCCCAGCGCCTTTTCCTTCACGCGGGCGACGAAGTCGCGCACCACGGGCAGCGCCACGTCGGCCTCGAGCAGCGCCATGCGCACCTCGCGCAGCATGTCCTGCACGTTGCTCTCGGTGATGCGCGCCTGGCCGCTCATCGTCTTGACGAGGCGGGAGAATTTTTCGGAAAGGGCGGTGGCCATGAAGGAAAGTACCTGGTTCTCCGCTCGCGGCGAAGCTGTGAAAAGTCGTGACCCGAAGCCCGGTCGCGGCCGCTCCCCTGCACCAACGATCGCGGATGCGGCCGGGCCGCTCCGCATCATGGGCCCTGTGTAGGGGCTGGCGCGGCGTCACGCAGAACGGACGCCTGGGGGAGATAAACTGACCCCATGATTTTAGCGATCCCCTCCCCACTCGGCGTGGCGCTGGGCATCGCAACCGCCGCCGCCTACGGGCTGACGGCGGCCGCTGCCTCCCGGCTCAACCGCCAGGCCACCCAATCCGCGCTCGGGCTGGCGTGGCTGCTGCATGGCCTGGCACTGGCCGTCGGCCTGGTCAGCGCCGTGCCGCGCTTCGGCTTCGCGCCCGCGCTGTCGGTCATGGCCTGGCTGGTGCTCACCGTGTACGCGGTCGAGAGCCGCATGTTCCCGCAGCTCACGGTGCGCCGCGTGCTGGCCGCGCTGGGCGCGGTGGTGGTGCTGCTGGCGGTGCTGTTCCCCGGCACGCCGCTGCATGTGGCGGCCTCGCCCTGGCTGCCGCTGCACCTGGCGCTGGGCATCGCCTCCTACGGCCTGTTCGGCGCGGCCGTGGTGCATGCCTGGCTCACGACCCGCGCCGAGAAGCAGATCCGCATGGCCACCGCGCCGCAGGCCGAGGTGCCGCTGCTGACGCTCGAACGCCTGACCTTCCGCTTCGTGACCGCGGGCTTCGTGCTGCTGTCGGCCACCTTGCTGGCCGGCCTGCTGTTCAGCGAGACGCTCTACGGCGCGGTCGGCCGCGCCTGGAAGTGGGACCACAAGTCGACCTTCTCGGTGCTGGCCTGGCTCACCTTCGCGGTGCTGCTGGTCGGCCGCGCGCGCTTCGGCTGGCGCGGCCGCACCGCGCGCCGCGTGCTCTATGCCGGCGCCGCGCTGCTGCTGCTGGCCTACGTGGGCTCGCGCTTCGTGCTCGAGGTGCTGCTGAACCGGGGAGCCATCGCATGAAGTACCTGCTGGTGCTGCTGGTCGTCGCGATCGGCATCTGGGCCTGGCGGCAAGGCCGGCGCGAGGAGATGCGCGAGAAGCGCGCCGCCGCGCCCAAGAAGCCGGCCGCACCGGCCGTCGGACCGCCGCAGGCCATGGTGCGCTGCGCGCATTGCGGGCTGCACCTGCCCGCCACCGATGCGCTGCCGGGCCCGGGCGGGGTCTACTGCAGCGTCGACCACCGCCGCGCCGGCGCCGGCTGACCCGCGGCGCGATGGCCCCCTTCATCTGGTCCCGCGGCGAGCCTGCGACCGATTGGGCCGAGCTCGAACCGCTGGCCGACCGCGACACCGCGCTGCATCGGCTGTGGCGCGGCTTCATGACCGCGCGCTGCTTCGTCGCGATGGTGCTGCTGCTGCTGCAGCTGCTGGCCTACGCGCTCAGCCAGACGGTGCACACGGTGGCCACGCTGATCTCGGCCGGCTACCTGGTCGCGACGCTGCTGAGCGCGCGCTTCGCGCCTTTCCACCTGCCACTGCGCAGCTTCGGCATCGCCTGGGGCACGACCATCGCGATCGACCTGGCCGCCTTCACCGCGCTGCAGCTGCTGCAGATCGGCAGCATCAACTACACGCCGCTGTTCGCGCTGCCGGTGCTGATGGGCGCCGTGCTGGGCACGCTGATGGTGGGGCTGGGCACCACCGCCGCGGTCACCTTGCTGCTGTTGGCCGATGCCGGCTGGCGCTGGCTCGACATGAGCGGCGACGTCAGTCCGCGTTTCGTGCAGGCCGCGCTGACCGGCACCGGCCTGTTCGTGGTGGCGCTGCTGGCCAACGAGCTGTCGCGCCGGCTGGCGCGCGAGGTCACGCTGGCGCAGCGCGGGCGCAGCGCCGCCCAGATGCACGCCCAGGTCAACGACCTGGTGATCGAGACCCTCAGCGAAGGTGTGCTGGTGATCGGTGCCGACGGCCGGGTGCACGCGGCCAATCCGGCCGCCGACGCGATCCTCGGCCAGGGCCTGGCCTCGATGGTGCTGCCCTTCACGCTGGGCACGCAGCCCGCCTGGCGGCCGCTCGCGGCGGTGGCCGAACAGACCTTCAGCCGGCAGGCCGCGCAGATGCGCGAACTGCCGGTGGCCCAGGCCCAGGGCGCGGCGCGCGAGGTGCGCGTGCGCACCCGCCTGACACCCGCCACCGAAGGCCGCGCCGACGGCCTCTGCGTGATGTTCCTGCAGGACCTGCGCGAGCTCGAGGCCCGCATCCGCACCGAGAAACTGGCGGCCATGGGCCGCATGTCGGCGGCGGTGGCGCACGAGATCCGCAATCCGCTGGCCGCCATCACCCAGGCCGGCGCCCTGCTCAGCGAGGACCTGACCGACCCCGCGCACCGCCGCCTGATCGCGATGGTCGAGCAGAACGCGCAACGGCTCTCGCGCATCGTCGACGACGTGCTCGACGTCGCGCGCGTGCGCCAGCAGCGCGTGCTGCCGCTCGGCGAGCAGTTCGCGCTCGACCCGACGGTGCGCACCATCGCCGAGGAATGGGTGCGCCAGACCCGGCGCCACGGCGTGCTGCTGATGCTCGAGGCCGGCGGCAGCGACGTGAGCTTCGACATCGAGCACCTGCGCCGCATCCTGGTGAACCTGCTCGACAACGCGGCGCGCTACGCGGGCGAGCGCGAAGGCTCGATCCAGCTGACCACCCGGCGCAACGCCAAGGGCCGCGCCGGCCTGCAGGTCTGGAGCGACGGCGCCCCGCTGGAGCCGGCCGTGCAGCGCCACCTGTTCGAACCCTTCTTCTCGTCCGAGAGCCGCTCGAGCGGCCTCGGCCTCTTCCTCTGCCGCGAGCTCTGCGAACGCCACGGCGCCACCATCGGCTACGAGCGGCGCGCCGTCTCGCCGACCGGGCCGGAGGGCAATGCCTTCTTCGTGAGCTTCGCGCCAGCCGAAGGGCGACTGACACAATAGCCCCGTGAGTTCCAACCATCCCCCCGCCGCGCGCACGGCGCAGATCCTGGTCGTCGACGATGAGCCCGACCTGCGCACGCTCTACGAGCTCACCTTGCTGCGCGAGGGCTACCGCGTCGAGGCCGCCGGCAGCGTGGCCGAGGCCTGGCAGCACCTGGAAGGCCAGCGCTTCGATGCGGTGATCACCGACATGCGGCTGCCCGACGGGCTGGGCATGGAGATCCTGCAACGCATCCAGCGCGAGCAGCGCGGCGAGCGCTGCGTGGTCATGACGGCCTACGGCTCGGCCGAGAACGCCGTCGAGGCGCTGAAGGCCGGGGCCTTCGACTACCTCACCAAACCGGTGGACCTCAAGCAGTTCCGCGCCGTGGTCGCTTCGGCGGTGCAGCCCCCAGCCGTGCCCGCGCGCGCGGTGCCCGCCGCGCCGTCGGGCCGCGCCGAGGCGGTCGGCGGCAGCGGCACGGCCGCGCTCGATCGCCTGGTCGGCGATTCGGAACCGATGCGCCTGGTCAAGTCGCGCATCGCCAAGGTCGCGCGCGGCATGGCGCCGGTGCTGGTGCGCGGCGAGTCGGGCACCGGCAAGGAGCTGGTCGCGCGCGCGGTGCATGCCTGCAGCCAGCGCAGCGAAGGCCCCTTCGTGGCCGTCAACTGCGGCGCGATTCCCGAGAACCTGCTCGAGGCCGAGTTCTTCGGCGCGCGCAAGGGCTCCTACACCGGCTCGTCGCAGGACCGCGACGGCTACTTCCAGGCGGCCCGCGGCGGCACGCTGTTCCTCGACGAGATCGGCGACCTGCCGCTGGCCATGCAGTCCAAGCTGCTGCGCGCGATCCAGGAACGCAGCGTGCGGCCGATCGGCTCGACGCAGGAGGACGCGGTCGACGTGCGCATCGTGAGCGCCACCCACAAGGACCTGCAGGCCGAGGTCCAGGGCGGCCGCTTCCGCCAGGACCTGTTCTACCGGCTCAACGTGATCGAGATCGCGGTGCCGGCCCTGCGCGACCGGCGCGAGGACCTGCCGCTGCTGTGCGCCGCGCTGCTGGCGCGCATCGCCCGCGACGCCGGCATGAGCGTGCCCGTGCTCTCGCCGGAAGTGGTCGACCGCCTGACGGCCCATCCGCTGCAGGGCAATGTGCGCGAGCTCGAGAACCTGCTGCACCGCGCGGTCGCGCTGAACGACGGCGACGAGCTGCACCTGGATTTCGAGGCCAGCGGCGCGGCGCCGCTCGAACGCCCGGCCGCCGCGGCGCTGCCAGCCGCCGCTCCGCCGCAGGCAGCGCCGGCGGCCGTGCCGCCCGCCGTGCCGCCGGACCTGCAGACCTACCTCGACCAGCAGGAGCGCGAGATCCTGGTGCGCGCGCTGCGCGAGAGCGGCTTCAACCGCACCGCGGCGGCGGCGCGCCTGGGCCTGAGCCTGCGCCAGATCCGCTACCGCATCGCGCGCCTGGGCATCAGCACACCGGGCGGCGAGGAAGCCGCGGGCGCCGGCGATGAAGGATGACACCGACGCGCTGTGGCAGGCGGGCTGGTACCGCTTCGCCAGGGCGCTGCCCTCGCCCAACTTCGGCGCCCGGCCGGAGGGCGCACAGGTCGACCTGATCGTGCTGCATTCCATCAGCCTGCCGCCCGGCCGCTACGGCGGCGACGAGGTGCAGCGGTTGTTCACCAACCAGCTCGACTGGGATGCGCACCCCTATTTCCAGCAGATCCGCGGCACCCAGGTGTCGGCGCACTTCTATGTGCGGCGCAACGGCGAGCTCTGGCAGTTCGTGAGCTGCGACGCGCGCGCCTGGCATGCCGGCCCCTCGGCCTGGCGCGGCCGGAGCAACTGCAACGACGACTCGATCGGCATCGAGCTCGAAGGCCTGGAGGGCGAACGCTTCGAGGACGCGCAATACGAGACGCTGGCCAGCCTCTGCCCGGCGATCGCGCAGCACTACGCGATCGCCTTCGTGGCCGGGCACGAGCACGTCGCGCCGGGCCGCAAGATCGATCCGGGCCCGGGCTTCACCTGGCCGCGGCTGCAGGCCGACACCGGCTGGCCGGCCGCGATGTTCCCCGCGGGCACGGTGGGGCGCTAAAGATTTTCAATCGCTCGGGCATCGGCGATGCCCTGCGGCTCGCGCCGGACCGCGCACACTTTGCAGGACGCGCGGCCCAGTAACCACGGGGCCTGCAAGCCCAAAAGCGCTGGAAAGCGGCGTGGTTGCTGGCTTCGTGCAAACTGATCCAGTAACCATGCCGCATGGCACGCGCCTCAGCCGCGAAGCACGCACTTCCACCTGCATTGAAGTCCGTGAAAAACACTACATCTAGTGATTGTGGGCACCCCACACACTAGATATAGTGTGCCTGCCCGCTCCGACGGCCACGAACGCAGCGTGGCCCCGACGGCCGAACGCCGAGCCGCCTCGCCGTTCCCCCAACAAGAAATCGCCAAACAGAGGACCGCATGCAAACAGCCCTGAACACACCGTCCGCCGCCCGCGCCAACGTGCCGCAGCAGAACGCCGGCGCCCGCGACACCGCAGGCACGCCCACCAACGAGGCGCTCACGCACTACCAGATCATCCGCCGCAACGGCGCGGTCGTGCCCTTCGAGCCCAACAAGATCGCCATCGCGCTGATGAAGGCCTTCCTGGCCGTGCACGGCACCCAGGGCGCGGCCTCGGCCAGCGTGCGCGAGACCGTCGACACGCTGACGCAGTCGGTGGTGCGCGCCATGGTGCGCTCGCGCCCGAGCGGCGGCACCTTCCACATCGAGGACGTGCAGGACGCGGTCGAGCTGGGCCTGATGCGCGGTGGCCACCATGAGATCGCACGCGCCTACGTGCTCTACCGCGAACGCCGGTCGCAGGAACGCACCAAGCAGGGCGAACAGGACGCGCCGGCCGCGCCCGCGCTGCACGTGCTCGAACGCGGCGAGCGCGTCGCGCTCGACCTGAACGAACTCAAGGGCCTGATCGAGTCCGCCTGCGAAGGCCTGGGCGACACCATCACCGCCGCGCCGATCCAGGCCGAGACGATGCGCAACCTGTACGACGGCGTGCCGCTCGACGAGGTCTACAAGGCCTCGATCCTGGCCGCCCGCACGCTGATCGAGAAGGACCCGGACTACACCTTCGCCACCGCGCGCCTGCTGCTGCACACGATCTTCAAGGAGATCATCGGCCGCGAAGTGATGCCGGCCGAACGCTCGCAGGCCTACGTCGACTACTTCCCGCAGTTCATCAAGAAGGGCGTCGACAACGAGCTGCTCGACGAGAAGCTGCTGCAGTTCGACCTGCCGCGCCTGGGCGCCGCCCTCAAGGCCGAACGCGACCTGCAGTTCGACTACCTCGGCCTGCAGACCCTGTACGACCGCTACTTCCTGCACGTGCGCAAGACCCGCATCGAGCTGCCGCAGGCCTTCTTCATGCGCGTGGCCATGGGCCTGTCGCTGGGCGAGATCGACCGCGAAGCGCGTGCCATCGAGTTCTACGAAGTGCTGTCGTCCTTCGACTTCATGTCGAGCACGCCCACGCTGTTCAACGCCGGCACGCTGCGCTCGCAGCTGTCGAGCTGCTACCTGACGACCGTGCCCGACGACCTGGACGGCATCTACGAGTCGATCAAGGAGAACGCGCTGCTGTCGAAGTTCGCCGGCGGCCTGGGCAACGACTGGACCCGCGTGCGCGCGCTGGGCAGCCACATCAAGGGCACCAACGGCGAATCGCAGGGCGTCGTGCCCTTCCTCAAGGTGGTCAACGACACGGCCGTGGCCGTGAACCAGGGCGGCAAGCGCAAGGGCGCGGTCTGCACGTACCTCGAAACCTGGCACCTCGACATCGAGGAGTTCCTGGAGCTGCGCAAGAACACCGGCGACGACCGCCGCCGCACGCACGACATGAACACCGCCAACTGGATCCCCGACCTGTTCATGCGCCGCGTGATGGAAAAGGGCACCTGGACGCTGTTCTCGCCCAACAACGTGCCCGACCTGCACGACCTGTTCGGCGCCGAGTTCGAGCGCGCCTACGTCGCCTACGAAGAGAAGGCGCAGCGCGGCGAGATCAAGCCCTCGCGCACCCTGCCCGCAGCCGACCTGTGGCGCAAGATGCTCACGATGCTGTTCGAGACCGGCCATCCCTGGATCACCTTCAAGGACGCCTGCAACGTGCGCTCGCCGCAGCAGCACGCCGGCGTCGTGCACTCGTCGAACCTCTGCACCGAGATCACGCTGAACACCAGCGACACCGAAACCGCGGTCTGCAACCTCGGCTCGGTCAACCTGCTGCAGCATCTGAAGGACGGCAAGGTCGACCAGGCCAAGCTCAAGAAGACGATCTCGACGGCGATGCGCATGCTCGACAACGTGATCGACATCAACTACTACGCGGTCAAGAAGGCGCGCGACTCGAACCTGCGCCACCGTCCGGTGGGCCTGGGCCTGATGGGCTTCCAGGACGCGCTGTATGAGCTGCGCATTCCCTACGCCTCGCAGGAAGCCGTGCAGTTCGCCGACGAGTCGATGGAAGCCATCTGCTACTACGCCTACTGGGCCTCGACCGACCTGGCCAAGGAACGCGGCAAGTACTCGAGCTACAAGGGCTCGCTGTGGGACAAGGGCATCCTGCCGATCGACACGCTCGACCTGCTCGAACAGGCCCGCGGCGGCTACGTCGAGGTCGACCGCTCGGCCACGCTCGACTGGGACGCGCTGCGCCAGAAGATCAAGGCCGACGGCATGCGCAACTCCAACTGCACGGCCATCGCCCCGACCGCGACCATCTCGAACATCATCGGCGTCGACGCCTCGATCGAACCCTGCTTCGGCAACCTGTCGGTCAAGTCGAACCTGTCGGGCGAGTTCACCGTCATCAACCACTACCTGGTGCGCGACCTGAAGCGCCTGGGCCTGTGGGACGACGTGATGGTCATGGACCTGAAGCACTTCGACGGCTCGCTGCGTCCGATCGACCGCGTGCCGCAGGACATCAAGGCGCTCTACGGCACGGCCTTCGAGGTCGAGACCAAGTGGCTGGTGGAAGCCGCGGCACGTCGCCAGAAGTGGATCGACCAGGCGCAGTCGCTGAACATCTACATGGCCGGCGCCTCGGGCAAGAAGCTCGACGACACCTACAAGCTCGCCTGGCTGCGCGGCCTGAAGACCACCTACTACCTGCGCACGCAGAGCGCGACGCACGCCGAGAAGTCGACCGTGCAATCGGGCCGCCTCAACGCAGTGTCTTCCGGCGGCGCCAACGAATCGTCGTCGGGCCTGAGCGCGATCGAGGCCGCCGCACTCGCGGCACAGGCGCAGCTCGCCGCGATGCCGGCCACCGACATCGCCTTCTGCGGCGTCGACGATCCGACCTGCGAAGCGTGCCAGTGACGTCAGCCTGATGCGAATGTGATTCGCGGCATCGCCCGACATGAAATGCGATGCATGCGAGCAACATAAGCACGACATAATCCGAGCACGATGTGAGAGGCACTTTGCAACTCACATCGTTGCTCACATAATTTGAGCATTGGATTTTTCTATGTTGACCTGGGACGAAGAAGTCAAACCCTCCTTGCCAAAGGACATGCAACAAGGCTTGCATCATTCATCGCAAAACGGCGCACCGATCGCGCGCTCGATGGAAGTCCCGACTTCGCAAACACCCACCGCACAGCGCACCGCAGCCGCTGGTGCACCACAGGCCGTGCCGGCCGTCGCCCGCCGCGTCAACGCCGCCGACAAGCGCATCATCAACGGCCAGACCGACGTCAACCAGCTGGTGCCCTTCAAGTACAAGTGGGCCTGGGAAAAATACCTCGCCACCTGCGCCAACCACTGGATGCCGCAGGAAGTGAACATGACGCGCGACATCGCGTTGTGGAAGGACCCGAACGGCCTAACCGAAGACGAGCGCCGCATCGTCAAGCGCAACCTCGGCTTCTTCGTGACCGCCGACTCGCTGGCCGCCAACAACATCGTGCTGGGCACCTACCGCCACATCACGGCGCCCGAATGCCGCCAGTTCCTGCTGCGCCAGGCTTTCGAGGAAGCGATCCACACGCACGCCTACCAGTACATCGTCGAATCGCTGGGTCTGGACGAGAGCGAGATCTTCAACGCCTACAACGAAGTGGCGTCGATCCGCGAGAAGGACCAGTTCCTGATCCCCTTCATCGAGGCCATCAGCGATCCGCACTTCCACACCGGCACGCACGAGAACGACCAGACCCTGCTCAAGTCGCTGATCGTGTTCGCCTGCCTGATGGAAGGCCTGTTCTTCTACGTCGGCTTCACGCAGATCCTGGCGCTGGGCCGCCAGAACAAGATGACCGGCGCCGCCGAGCAGTACCAGTACATCCTGCGCGACGAATCGATGCACTGCAATTTCGGCATCGACCTGATCAACCAGCTCAAGCTGGAGAACCCCAACCTCTGGACCGCGGAGTTCAAGGCCGAGATCAAGGCCCTGTTCCTCAAGGCGGTCGAGCTCGAGTACCAGTACGCCGAGGACACCATGCCGCGCGGCGTGCTCGGCATGAACGCCTCCATGTTCAAGGGCTACCTGCGCTACATCGCCAACCGGCGTGCGCAGCAGATCGGCCTCGAGACGCTGTTCCCGAACGAAGAAAATCCGTTCCCCTGGATGAGCGAAATGATCGACCTGAAGAAAGAGCGCAATTTCTTCGAAACCCGCGTGATCGAATACCAGTCGGGTGGTGCGCTCTCCTGGGACTGAACTTTTGAACGAAAAGAATCGATGAATTCAGGAATTGCCTTCGACACCCACTGCGTCACAGAACGCGGCGTGGCGAGGGCGCAGGTGTTCATGGTGCTGGGGCTTGATTCCCAACGCCATGGATCGCTTCACGTACACAAGCGTGCGTGGAGTGCTTCAAAAGGTTGATTTTTCAACTTGATCAAGGAGAAAGAAATGGCAACTGCAAAGAAAGCGCCGGCTAAGAAAGCCGCAGCAAAGAAGGCTCCGGCAAAGAAGGCCGTCGCCGCCAAGAAGGCCCCGGCCAAGAAGGTCGTAGCCAAGAAGGCGCCGGCGAAGAAGGCTCCTGCCAAGAAGGTCGCGGCGAAGAAGGCTCCGGCAAAGAAGGTCGCTGCCAAGAAGGCGCCGGCCAAGAAGGCCGCAGCCAAGAAGGTCGTAGCGAAGAAGGCTCCGGCAAAGAAGGCCGTCGCCGCCAAGAAGGCACCGGCCAAGAAGGCCGCTGCCAAGAAGGCGCCGGCGAAGAAGGCCCCCGCGAAGAAGGCAGCGGCCAAGAAGCCCGCCGCCAAGAAAGCCGCGAAGAAGCCCGCTGCCAAGCCTGCCGCCAAAGCCCCTGCCGCCAAGCCCGCTGCCAAGGCCCCTGTTGCCAAGAAGGCCGCCAAGGCGCCCGCGAAGGCTGCCGTAGCCCCTGCCCCTGCTGCGCAGACGACGCTGAACCCACAGGCCGCTTGGCCCTTCCCGACCGCCAGCAAGCCCTGAGATTTCTCGGGGCCCTGAAGGTCAAAAGCCCGGTACCGCAAGGTCCCGGGCTTTTTTATGGGCGCTCGCCGCGCGCTCAGAGGCCCAGCTGCTGCCGATCGACGGTGTAGTTCTGAGGACCGCGCTGCGCGATCTTCAGGGCGCCGATGCGGTTGCCCAGCAGTGCGCACTTCTCCAGCGGCCAGCCCTGCTCCAGCCCGAACAGCAGCGCGCCGCGCCAGGCGTCGCCACAGCCCGTGGGATCGACGATCGCCGTCGGCTTGACCGCGGGCACGTGGGTGCGCTCGCCCTGCACCCAGACGTCGCAGCCCTCCTCGCCCAGCGTGACCACCAGCCCGCGCACCCGGCGCGAGATCTCGGCGTTGTCCCAGCCGGTGCGCTCGCTCAGCATCTTGCCCTCGTAGTCGTTGACCGTGACCCAGTCGGACTGCTCGATGAAGCGCGCCAGCTCGTCGCCGTTGAACATCGGCAGGCCCTGGCCCGGATCGAAGACGAAGGGGATGCCCGCCTGCTTGAACTGCTCGGCGTGCTGCAGCATGGCGTCGCGCCCGTCGGGCGAGATGATGCCCAGGCGGATGTCGTCGCGCGCCGTGATGCGCGTGACGTGCGCCTGCTGCATCGCGCCCGGATGGAAGGCGGTGATCTGGTTGTTGGCCAGGTCGGTGGTGATGAAGCACTGCGCGGTGTAGGTGTCGGCCAGCTCGCGCACGAACTCGGTGCCGATGCCCAGGCCCTGGAGGTGCGCGACGTAGTCCGCGCCGTCGCTTCCCACGGTGGCCATCGGCAGCGCGCGGCCGCCCAGCGCGTTCAGCGCGTAGGCGATGTTGCCCGCGCAGCCGCCGAAGTCGCGGCGCAGCGCCGGCACCAGGAAGGACACGTTGAGGATGTGCAACTGATCAGGGAGGATCTGGTCGGCGAACCGGCCCTCGAAGGTCATGATCGTGTCGAACGCGAGAGAACCGCAAATCACTGCTGCCATGGTTGAGCCGCCGGTTAGAGGAATGAAAGGATGAGAGGAGCGCGCGACAAGGAGCGCGCTCAGGGATAGAAGGCATCGAGCCGGAAGCCGGCCACGCGCGAGGCGGAGGACGCGTCTTCGCCGACCAGCACGATCGGCAGCTGCGTCATGCGCTCCGCGTGCGCCGCCAGCACCGCTGGCGCGCCGTACTCGGCCGGGCGCAGCACGCGCCGCACCACGACGCGCTCCTCCAGGTCGAGCAATGACAGTTCGACCGCCGGCATGGCCAGCGGGATGGCGGCGCGGTTGCGCAGCGTGAAGCTGAACTGGTAGCCCTCGCCCTCCTTCTCGCGCAGGAAGGAGGCGCCGTCGATGGTGACGTCGGCGATGCGGCGCAAGGCCGACAGCTGGCAGCCCAGGCGTTCGCAGAGGCCCGCGAACCACGGTTGCAGCGCCGGCTGGCGCGCGACGATCGCGTCGCGCTGCTGGTAGAGCACCTGCGCAAGCAGCAGCAGCACCAGGGCCAGCAGCACGAAGCCACGCAGCAGGCGGGGCCACCACCGCGACGGTGGCCGCATCGGCTGGGCGCCGGGGTTGGCGCGGAAGCTGCGCGCGATGCCGAACACGGGCACGCCCGTCGCATCGCCCGCCAGGGGTTCGCTGGGCGTCAGGGCCAGCGTGATCGCCTCGTCGTCGATGGCGCGTGGGCGCTCGGCCTCAGCGGCACGACGGGCGCGCGCCGCCTGGAGCGCCGCGAGGCGCGACTGCCGCAGGGCGCTGGGCCCTGCGGGGCCGATGTCTTCGGCCTCGGCCTCGATCTCGTGGGCATCCGGCGGCGAGGCCGCGACAGCAGCCGCCATCGGCGCCGCATCCCACTGCAGCGAGGGCAGGCTCGCCCAGCCGCCGTCGGGTTGCACCGGCACCGCCAGGGCGGACGGCTGCGTCGCCTCTTCTTCGGGTTCGACGGCATCGTCGAGCACCGGGTCCTCGCGCACCGGAGACGCCGGCCAGGCGGGCGCCGGGATGTCCAGCGAAGGCCATGCCGATGGTTCGGCGGGCGCGCGCTGCGCCGGCGCCGGTCCGTCGGCCTGCAGCCGCGAGAGCGCGTCGCTGAAGAAATCGATGCCGGCGCTGGGCGCGGCGGGAGTCTCGGCTGCGGGCACGGCCGGCGCCGTCACCGGCAGCGGGTCCGACAGCGGATCGTGCAGTTCGGCCGCGCCGTCGAAGACATGGCTGCAGCGGCCGCAACGCACCCAGCCGTCCGAGATCCGGAGCTGGTCTCGCACCACCCGGAAGGTGGTGCCGCAGGCGGGGCAGCGGGTGGCGAGACTCATGAGGCGTGGATTGTAGGTGGGGGCCCCAGGGCCCGCAGCGACCTACAGGCGCGCGGTCATGAGGATCCAGCCGTCCTCGCTGTCGCTGACCTCGAGCGCGGCGTAGGGCGCGTAGGCCTGCTTGAGCTCGTCGGCCTGGCGCTCGAGGATGCCGGCCAGCACCAGCGAGCCGCCGGGCTGCACATGGGCGCACAGCAGCGGCGCCAGCACCTTGAGCGGCGTGGCCAGGATGTTGGCCAGCACCACCTCGTAGCGCCCGCTCGCCGCGTCCGGCAGACCGGACTGCAGCTGCACCGCGTTGGCCTCGGCGTTGAGCCGGGTGGCCTCGACGGCCGCCGGGTCGATGTCCACCGCATCGACCGACGCCGCGCCGAATTTCGCCGCGCCGATCGCCAGGATGCCGGAGCCGCAGCCGTAGTCGAGCACGCGGGCCGAGGCCGTGCGCTGCGCGGTCGCGATCCAGCGCAGGCACATGCGCGTGGTGGGATGGGTGCCGGTGCCGAAGGCCAGGCCCGGGTCGAGCCGGATCACCTGGCGCGCCTGCGCCGGCGGCTCGTGCCAGGTCGGCACGATCCAGAATTCGGGCGTGATCTCGACCGGCGCGAACTGCGACTGCGTCAGCCGCACCCAGTCCTGCTCCGGCACGTCGGCCACGCCGATGGTCTCGCAGCCCTCGAAGAAGTCCTGCGCCGCCAGCACCGCGGCCGCGCCGCGGGCCAGCGCCTCGTCGGCGAACAGCGCGATCACGCGCGAGCGCTGCCAGCCGTCCTTGGGCGGCGGCATGCCGGGCTCGCCGAACAGCGCCTGCTCGGCATCGGTCTGGGCGTCGGCGTCTTCCACCGACACGCTCAGCGCGTCGAGCGCGTCGAGCGCATCGCTCAGGGTCTCGATGCGGTCTTCGGGGGCGAGGAGGCGGAGTTCAAACACGTCGGATCACCGGGCTCGCGCCGCAAGCCACTCTTCGAGGTAGTGGATGTTGGTGCCACCGGCCATGAACTTGGCGTCGACCATCAGCTCGCGGTGCAGCGGGATGTTGGTCTGGATGCCTTCGACCACGGTCTCGCTCAGCGCGGTGCGCATGCGCGCCAGCGCCTGTTCGCGCGTGTCGCCGTGCACGATGATCTTGCCGATCATCGAGTCGTAGTTCGGCGGCACGAAGTAGTTGGTGTAGACATGCGAGTCGACGCGCACACCCGGTCCGCCCGGCGCGTGCCACATCGTGATGCGGCCCGGCGAAGGCGTGAACTTGTAGGCGTCCTCGGCGTTGATCCGGCATTCGATCGAATGGCCGCGCATCTCGATCTGGCGCTGCGTGAACGGCAGCTTCTCGCCCGCCGCGACCATGATCTGCGTCTTCACGATGTCGATGCCGGTGGTGAACTCGGTCACCGGATGCTCGACCTGCACGCGCGTGTTCATCTCGATGAAGTAGAACTCGCCGTTCTCGTAGAGGAACTCGAAGGTGCCGGCGCCGCGGTAGCCGATCTTCTTGCAGGCCGCCGCGCAGCGCTCGCCGATCTTCTCGATCAGCTTGCGCGGGATGCCCGGCGCCGGCGATTCCTCGATCACCTTCTGGTGGCGGCGCTGCATCGAGCAGTCGCGCTCGCCCAGGTAGACCGCGTTCTTGTGCTTGTCGGCGAGGATCTGGATCTCGATGTGGCGCGGGTTCTGGAGGAACTTCTCCATGTACACGGCCGGATTGTTGAAGGCCGCGCCGGCCTCCGCCTTGGTCATCTGGATCGCGTTGATCAGCGCCGCTTCGGTGTGGACCACGCGCATGCCGCGGCCACCGCCGCCGCCCGCGGCCTTGATGATCACCGGGTAGCCGATGGCGCGCGCGATGCGCTTGTTGGTGGCGGCATCGTCCGACAGCTCGCCTTCGGAGCCGGGCACGCAAGGCACGCCGGCCTTGATCATCGCCTGCTTGGCCGAGACCTTGTCGCCCATCGTGCGGATGTTGTCCGGCGTCGGTCCGATGAACTGGAAGCCGCTCTGCTCCACGCGTTCGGCGAAGTTGGCGTTCTCGCTCAGGAAACCGTAGCCGGGGTGGATGGCCTCGGCATCGGTCACTTCGGCGGCCGAGATGATCGCCGGCATGTTGAGATAGCTCTGCCCCGACGGCGCCGGGCCGATGCACACGGCCTCCTGCGCCAGCTTGACGTACTTGGCGTCGCGGTCGGCTTCGGAATAGACCATCACGGCCTTGATGCCCATCTCGCTGCAGGCCCGCTGGATCCGCAGGGCAATCTCGCCGCGGTTGGCGACCAGGATCTTCTTGAACATGGTCACTCGATGATGAACAGCGGCTGGCCGTATTCGACCGCTTGGCCGTTCTCGCCGAGGATCTGCGTGATGGTGCCGGACTTGTCGGCTTCGATCTCGTTGAGGATCTTCATCGCTTCGATGATGCAGACCGTGTCGCCTTCCTTGACCTGGCTGCCGACTTCGACG
Organism: Variovorax sp. J2P1-31; assembly: GCF_030317215.1. Classification (NCBI taxonomy): domain Bacteria; kingdom Pseudomonadati; phylum Pseudomonadota; class Betaproteobacteria; order Burkholderiales; family Comamonadaceae; genus Variovorax; species Variovorax sp. J2P1-31. The sequence continues at coordinate 280,726 of NZ_JASZYA010000002.1, read as the reverse complement.
AAGGCGGCCGCGCCCGGGCTGGACGAGCGGTAGAAGGTGCCGACCATCGGCGACTTCACGGTGTGGCCGGCCGCGGGGGCCGCCACGGCGGGCGCTGCCGGGGCTGCGGCGGGGACGCCCACGGGCGCCGCGGCTGCCGCGGGGGCGGCCACGCTCTGAACGTATTGCACCGGCGCGGCTTCGCCGGCCTTGACGATGCGGACCTTGCCTTCGGCCTCGGTGATTTCCAGTTCGGAAATATTCGATTCAGACACCAAATCGATCAGTGTCTTGAGTTTGCGCAGATCCATGGGACTCCATTGCCAGCTTTGCCGGTCATTCGGATTGAACTTACCTGAAAACCGGCTTATTTCGGCGTTCGTACGCCAACTACCGGTTGTGCGGCGGGATTCTAACTGTGAACTTCCGCACGTTGCCAAGCCTCGAGGTCGGCTGGCGACAACTGGCCCATTTTACGTGCCGCAACAATCCCGTCGGCCCCCACGACCAAGGTAAAGGGCAATCCGCCCGCGGTATTGCCCAGGTTCCGGACCAGGTCCGTGCCCTGCAGGCCGGCGATCCCGATGGGGAAGGAGACCGGCGTACGGACCAGGAACTTGCGCACGGCCTCGGGCTTGTCGATCGCCAAACCGACGACTTGCCAGCCGTTGGCGCCATGATCGCGATAGAAGCGATCGACCATGGGCAATTCCTCGACGCAAGGCGGGCACCAGGTGGCCCAGAAGTTCAGCAGCAGGGGCTTGCCCTTGAAGTCGGCGAAGTCGAGTTCGCCGCCTTCGGGGCGTTCGTAGCGCGCGCTCCAGAACTCGGGCTGCAGGCGCTCCCCGCCCGCGCCCGAAGCCGATTCGTGGCGCCACCAGGCCGCGCCGATGCCGGCGGCGGCCGCGGCGCCGGCCACACCACTGACCAGCCATCGGCGCCGGGTCGAGGTGGAGTTCATATCGTGTCCTTTTCGATCAGTCGCCGCAGCGCGGCGATGTCTCCGCGAGGCGTGCGCCCCTGGCCGTCGGGCTTGAGCGCACCGCGCAGGTCGTCGAGGTCGTACACCAGCAGGTGCACCCCGATTTCCTCGCCCAGCCGCTGGCTCCTGGCATGCACGCTGAGGGCCTCGACCTGCTCGCCATGGAAGCCCGCGACCATGCGGGGTTCGTAGTCGACATGGTGGTCGATCAGGGCGATCTCGGCCGACTTGCAGTCGTCGCAGAAGAGTTGAATGTAGATGTCCGACAGCCGCGTCGCGGTGCCGTGCCAGACCGCGCCGCCCAGGTAGGGACGGAACGCCGCCATGCGCTCCATCCATTCCAGCGCCAGCAGGCGCAGCGCCTGGAGCTCCTGCGGCTGGGTGTCGGCGCAGAAGAGCGCGATGTACTCGCGCACCTCGGCTTCGACATCGTCGTTGTGCGGCAAGGCCGTGCGCGCGGGCAAGCCCAGCTCGCGCAGGGCGCGCCGCTTGGCCGGGCCGTACTCCATCCCCTCCTCGACGACGAGGCGGGCGGCGGTGGCGGCAATTTCGCGCTTGGGCGTGTCCATGGCGGCATTCTGCCCGCACTGCAGCAGCCGAAGAAGAAGACCGGACAGCATCCCTAGAATCGACCGATGCATATTCATATCCTCGGCATCTGCGGCACCTTCATGGGCGGCGTGGCCGCATTGGCGCGCGAAGCCGGCCACCGCGTGACGGGCTGCGACGCAGGCGTCTATCCCCCGATGAGCGACCAGCTGCGCGCACTCGGCATCGAATTGATCGAAGGCTTCGGTGCCGACCAGATGGCGCTCGCGCCCGACGTGTTCGTGGTCGGCAACGTGGTGTCGCGCGCCCGGCTGGCGGACGGCACGCCCAAGTTTCCGTTGATGGAGGCCATCCTCGATGCCGGCGCGGCCTACACCAGCGGCCCGCAATGGCTGGCCGAGCACGTGCTGCAGGGCCGCCACGTGCTGGCCGTGGCCGGCACGCACGGCAAGACCACCACCACCTCGATGCTGGCCTGGGTGCTGGAACGCACGGGCCATGCGCCCGGCTTTCTGGTGGGCGGCGTGCCGCTGGACTTCGGCGTTTCCGCAAGACTGGGAGCCGGCCCGAGCGCAGCGCCGGGCCGCCCCCAGCCAGCGAGCGCCCCCTCGGGGGGCAGCGAGGACACGCCAGTGCCGAGCGTAGGGGCGCCTTTCGTGATCGAAGCCGACGAATACGACACCGCCTTCTTCGACAAGCGCAGCAAGTTCGTCCACTACCGGCCGCGCACCGCGATCCTCAACAACCTCGAGTTCGACCACGCCGACATCTTCGACGACCTGGCGGCCATCGAGCGGCAGTTCCATCACCTGGTGCGCACCGTGCCGGCCAGCGGCCGGGTGGTGGTCAACGCCACCGAAGAAAGCCTGCGGCGCGTGCTGGCCCAGGGCTGCTGGAGCGCGGTGGCGGGCTTCGGCGAAGGCGCCGAATGGCAGGCCGACGGCGCCCACGACGCCTTCGACGTGCTGCGCTCGGGCCGGAAGGTCGGCCATGTGGCCTGGACGCTGTCGGGCCGGCACAACCAGATGAATGCGCTCGCGGCCATCGCCGCGGCCGAACACCTGGGCGTGGCGCCGGCCGAGGCCGCCGCGGCGCTGGGCAGCTTCCACAACGTGCGCCGGCGCATGGAACTGCGCGGCGCGGTGGAGCGCACGGGCGGCGCGATCACGGTCTACGACGACTTCGCCCACCACCCGACCGCGATCCGCACCACGCTCGACGGCCTGCGCCGCCAGCTCGACGGCCAGGGCCGGCAGCGCGAGCGCATCCTGGCGGTGTTCGAGCCGCGCAGCAACACCATGAAGCTCGGGACCATGGCGGCGCAGCTGCCGTGGAGCCTGGAGGCGGCCGACCTGTCCTTCTGCCACAGCGGCGGACTGGGCTGGGACGCGGCCGCCGCGCTGGCGCCGATGGGCGAGCGCGCCCGCGTGGTCGATGCGATCGAGCCGCTGGTCACGCAGGTCGCTTCAGCGGCCCAGCCGGGCGATCACATCGTCTGCATGAGCAACGGCGGCTTCGGCGGCGTGCACGACAAGCTGCTGGCCGCCCTGCGCGCCGGGCGCTGAGCGGCCTCTTTCTCTTTCCGCTCAGCCGCGGCGGCGCTTGACCGCCTGCGACAGCGTGTCGAGCACGGCGGTCGAATCGTCCCAGCCGATGCAGGCGTCGGTGATGCTCTGGCCGTAGCTCAGGTCGGAGATCCGGTCCTTGCCGGGCGTGAACTTCTGCGCGCCGGGCTGCAGGTGGCTCTCGACCATCACGCCGAACACGCTGCGGCTGCCGCCCGCGATCTGGGCGGCGATGTCGCCCGCCACGTCGATCTGCTTCTGGTGCTGCTTGGAGCTGTTGGCGTGGCTGCAGTCGACCATCAGCGTGGGCGGCAGCTTGGCGGCTTCCAGGTCCTTGCAGGCCGCGGCGACGCTCGCGGCGTCGTAGTTCGGCGCCTTGCCGCCGCGCAGGATCACGTGGCAGTCCTTGTTGCCGTTGGTCTGCACGATCGCCACCTGGCCGTTCTTGTGCACCGACAGGAAGTGGTGGCCGCGGGCGGCCGCCTGGATGGCGTCGGTGGCGATGCGGATGTTGCCGTCGGTGCCGTTCTTGAAGCCGATCGGCGCCGACAGGCCCGAGGCCAGCTCGCGGTGCACCTGGCTCTCGGTGGTGCGCGCGCCGATCGCGCCCCAGGCGATCAGGTCGCCGATGTACTGCGGCGAGATCACGTCGAGGAACTCGCTGCCCGCCGGCAGGCCGATGCGGTTGATGTCGATCAGCAGCTGGCGAGCGATGCGCAGGCCCTCGTCGATGCGGTAGCTCTCGTCGAGGTACGGGTCGTTGATCAGGCCCTTCCAGCCCACGGTCGTGCGCGGCTTCTCGAAGTACACCCGCATCACGATCTCCAGCGAATCGGCGTACTTGTCGCGCTGCACCTTGAGGCGGCGCGCGTACTCGAGCGCGGCGGCCGGGTCGTGGATCGAGCACGGGCCCATCACCACCAGCAGCCGGTCGTCGCTGCCGGCCATGATGTCGTGGATGTTGCGGCGGGTGTCGGAGATCAGCGTTTCCACCGCGGTGCCGCGGATCGGGAAGAAGCGGATCAGATGTTCTGGAGGCGGGAGCACGTTGATGTCCTTGATGCGTTCGTCGTCGGTTCGGCTGGTTTTCTCGACGCTCGCATACCAGCTGTCGCTGGCTTGGGCCGTGGGCTGACTCATCGTGTGCTCCTGATCAAAAAACAAAAGGGCATAAAAAAACCGCCGGGGCGTGAGCGCCGGCGGTCTTTGGAGGGGGTGTACGTTTGCTTTACGCGCTCGCCTCTAGGCCGCCGGAGATCCGGAACCAAAAGTACGAAAAATAAAAAGCAGCGCGCAGAGACATGGGGGAGGACTCTAGCACAGGCTTTGGAAGATCGCTGTTGCGCCGCCGCGTCAGGCGGTGCCGCCGACCGTCAGGCCGTCGATGCGCAAGGTCGGCTGGCCCACGCCCACCGGCACGCTCTGGCCTTCCTTGCCGCAGGTGCCGACGCCGGAGTCGAGCGCCATGTCGTTGCCGATCATCTTCACGCGCGTGAGCGCGTCGGGGCCGTTGCCCACGATGGTCGCGCCCTTGACCGGGTAGAGGATCTTGCCGTTCTCGACCCAGTAGGCCTCGCTCGCGGAGAACACGAACTTGCCGCTGGTGATGTCGACCTGGCCGCCGCCGAAGTTGGTGGCGTACAGGCCCTTCTTGATGCTCGCGACGATCTCCTGCGGGTCCTTGTCGCCGCCCAGCATGTAGGTGTTGGTCATGCGCGGCATCGGCACGTGGGCGTAGCTCTCGCGCCGGCCGTTGCCGGTGGGCTTGACGCCCATCAGGCGCGCGTTCATCGAATCCTGGATGTAGCCCTTGAGGATGCCGTCCTCGATCAGCACGTTGCGCTGGCTGGCGTTGCCCTCGTCGTCGACGTTGAGCGAGCCGCGGCGGTCGGCGATGGTGCCGTCGTCGAGCACGGTCACGCCCTTGGCGGCCACGCGCTGGCCGATGCGGCCCGAGAAGGCGCTCGAGCCCTTGCGGTTGAAGTCGCCTTCCAGGCCGTGGCCGATGGCTTCGTGCAGCAGGATGCCGGGCCAGCCCGGGCCGAGCACCACGGTCATCTCGCCGGCAGGAGCGGGACGCGCCTCGAGGTTGGTCAGCGCGGCCTTGACGGCCTGGTCGACGTACTCGGCGATGTGTTCGTCGTCGAAATAGGCCAGGCCGAAGCGGCCACCGCCGCCGCCCGAACCGATCTCGCGCCGGCCGTTCTGCTCGGCGATCACGGTCACCGAGAGCCGCACCAGCGGCCGCACGTCGGCCGCCAGCGTGCCGTCGGCGCGCGCCACCAGCACCACGTCGTACTCGCTGGCCAGGCCGGCCATGACCTGCGCCACGCGCGGATCGCGGCTGCGCGCGAGCTGCTCGACCTTCTCCAGCAGCTTGACCTTGGCGGTGCTGTCGAGCGTGGAGATCGGGTCGACGCCGTCGTAGAGCGAGCGGCTCGACGCGATCTTGCGCGCCGGCACCCGGGCGCGCCCGCTGCGCGCGGCCGAGGAGATCGAGCGCACGGTGCGCGCCGCGTCCATCAGCGAGGCTTCGGAGATGTCGTCGGAATAGGCGAAGGCCGTCTTCTCGCCGCTCACGGCACGCACGCCCACGCCCTGGTCGATGCTGAAGCTGCCGGTCTTCACGATGCCCTCTTCCAGGCTCCAGCCTTCGCTGCGCGTGTACTGGAAGTAGAGATCCGCCTCGTCGACCTGGTGCGCCTTGATTTCGGCCAGCGCCTTGCCGAGGTGCGACTCGTCGAGACCGAAGGGCGTGAGCAGGAGGCGCTGCGCCGTGGCGAGGCGCTCGATGGTGGGTTCGCGGGAGATCATGGGGGATTATTGCTCGCCCCGAACACCATTGCGCGGCGCCCAGGCTTCGGCACCGCCCCGGGTCAGGACAGCATCAGCCGCCTGGCGCGCGAAATCGACATCAGGATGCCCAGCGCCAGGCCCAGCGTGACCATCGCGGTGCCGCCGTAGCTGATGAAGGGCAGCGGCACGCCCACCACCGGCAGGATGCCGCTGACCATGCCCATGTTCACGAAGGCGTAGGTGAAGAAGATCATGGTCACGGCGCCCGCCAGCAGCCGCGAGAACAGCGTGGGCGCGTCGAGCGCGATCGCCAGGCCGCGGAAGATCAGGAAGATGAAGGCGCCGATCAGCGCCAGGTTGCCGGCCAGGCCGAACTCTTCGGAGTAAGCCGCGAAGATGAAGTCGGTGGTGCGCTCGGGGATGAATTCGAGGTGCGTCTGGGTGCCCTGCATGAAGCCCTTGCCGCCGATGCCGCCCGAGCCGATGGCGATCATCCCCTGGATGATGTGGAAGCCCTTGCCCAGCGGATCCTTGGTCGGGTCGAGCAGCGTGCACACGCGCTGCTTCTGGTAGTCGTGCAGCACGCGCCAGTCGACGCCGTCGGCGCACAGCTGCGACTCGAAGCCCACGATCAGCGTGATCGCGACCGCGGCGATCAGCACCGGCGGCACGATCAGCTTCCAGCTCAGGCCGGCGAAGAAGATCACCGACAGGCCGGCCGCCAGCACCAGCAGCGAGGTGCCGAGGTCGGGCTGCTTCATGACCAGCCCGACCGGCACCGCGAGCAGCACGGTGGCGACCGCGAAATCGAGCGGCCGCAACTGCCCCTCGCGCCGCTGGAACCACCAGGCCAGCATCAGCGGCGTGGCGATCTTGAGGATCTCGCTGGGCTGGATCACCATGCCCACGTTGATCCAGCGCTTGGCGCCCTTCTTGGTGATGCCGAAGATGGCCACCGCGATCAGCAGCGCCACGCCCGCCACGTAGAGCGGCACGGCGAAGCTCATCAGCCGCTGCGGCGGCACCTGCGCCACCACGAACATGATGAAGCCCGCCAGCAGCATGTTGCGGCCGTGGTCCATGAAGCGCGTGCCGTGGTCGTAGCCCGACGAATACATGGTGAGCAGGCCGGCGCAGGCCAGCAGGAACACCGCGAATGCGAGAAAGCCGTCGAAGCCCTGGAAGATGGGGGCGATGCGCCGCAGGAGCGAGGGTTGCTGGAAGACGGCCGACATGGGCCGCGATTATCGGCGCGCCGGCGCCCCCCTCACACGAAATCGATCCGGACGACCGTGCGCCCAGGTCGGCTTTCGATGCGCAAGGGCACGCCCAGGGCCTGCGCCCGGGCCTGCAGCGCGCGCGGCGGCCGCGCGGCATCGAAGCCGACGCCGTTGTCGATCACCCGGATGCACACCGCGGCGCCCTGCATCGCCGCCTCGATCCGCAGCACGCTGGCCTGCGCGTGCTGCAGCACGTTCGAGATCGCCTCGAACAGCAGGAACTGCAGTTGCCGCATGGCCGGCGCATCCAGCCGCGGCACCGGATCGAGTTCGTCCACCGCCCATTCCAGCGCGATGCCCGAACTGGCGAAGCGCGGCGTCATCCGGTAGCGCAGGCCGGCCAGCAGCGCGGTGGCGTCGCCGTGCGGCAGCTGGATCGAGTCGATGGACAGCTTGAGCTGGTCGAGCGAATCGCGCAGCGTGCGCAGCAGCTCGGCCTGCGTCGCCTGGCCCGATTGCAGCTGCCGGATCGCGGTGCTGATGTGCGAGCCCACGCCGTCGTGCATGTCGCGCAGGATGCGCTCGCGTTCCTGCGTGCGCTCCTGCTCGCGCGCGCCGCGCTCGAGCATGGCGTAGGCCGAGGCCAGTTCGCGCTCGCGGTCGGCCACGCGCGCCGCCAGCGTGTGCAGCAGCTCGCGCGCCTGCACGCTGGCCTGGCGGAAGCGCCCGACCACGATGCCCAGCAGCGCCAGGCCGAACAAGGTCGAGGTGTAGCGCACCCAGGTGGTCTCGCCGTAGGCGTCGCTCATGCGGATCACCAGCCAGTCGCGCGCCGCCACCGCGATCGTGAGCGCCGCCACCGAGGCCACCAGCACCCGCGCCAGGTTGGGCCGGCGCAGCGTCGCGCCGATGAAGAACAGCACATAGGCCGTGACCGCGACGAGCTCCAGCGCCAGCCAGCCGGTGAGCCAGCGCGGCTCGGCGCGGGTCAGCGCGACGTAGCAGGCGATCACCGGCATGGTGAACACCACCACCACGGCGCGCCGCAGCCACTGCATGCCCGGCCGGTCCTGCCAGCCGGCCAGCTGCTGGCAGAACATCACGACCGACGCGGCCCAGCCCGAGTAGCAGGCCGTCATGAGCACGCCCCAGGCGACCCAGGGCAGCGGCGGGTGGCGGACGGCGCCGTCGGCCACCCGCAGCGCCCAGCAGAACTCGGCCAGCGCCGCCCACAGGTAGAGGCGCTCGCGGCGCCGGCTGCCGTCGGCGCCGATGTCGGCCTGCGTGAGCCAGAGGGCCAGCGCGACCGCCCCCACCACGATGCTGAAGGCCGTCAGCAGCACCGTGCCGGTGAAACGCCAGGCGTAGGCCGGCGAGAACAGGGCGTTGCGCACCTGCACCGCCGGCCCCAGCGTGATGGCCGACAGGCCCGCGCGCCGGCCGGAGTCGGCGCGGATGCGCACCTGCAGCCGGTTCTCGCCCGCGCGCAGCATGTGCGGGGGCACCGGCACGTAGACCGGCGTCTTGGCGTAGTCGGCGCCGCCGCCCTCGACCAGGTCGCCGAAGGTCTGGAGCAGATGGCCGTTGAGGCCGACCTCGAAGGCGCTGCCCGCGCGCGGGATGTACAGGCCCCAGGGTTCGGTGGGCACCTGCGCCATCGTGAAGGGCAGGTCGAAGACGGCGCTGCCGGGCCGCCCGCCGTGCCGGCGGTCCCAGTGGTAGGGCAGTGTGATGGCCTCGGTGGCGGTCAGGCCGTCGACGGTGCTGACGACGCTGCCGGCCCGCAGTTCGATCCACGGCGCCGGGTCGGCCTGGTCCGCGGCATGCGCCGCGCCGCACAGCAGCAGCGCCAAGGCCAGCAGGCCGAGGCGCAGCCGCTGCAGCAGGGGCGCCGGGTCAGGTCCGGGCCGTCGCAGCGGATCGGGAAGCGCGGCAAGGTCTTTCATCGCTTCTCAAGGGATTGAGAAAAAGAAAGGATCTTGCCGCCTTTGAAGCGGAACCGGGTCGCGTCAGACCACGCCCTGCGCCAGCATGGCGTCGGCCACCTTGACGAAGCCCGCGACGTTGGCGCCGTCGACGTAGCTGATGCGCCCGCCCTCGCCTTCGCCGTAGTGCAGGCAGGCCTCGTGGATGCTCTGCATGATCTGCAGCAGCCGCGCATCGACCTCCTCGCGCGGCCACGACAGGCGCGAGGCGTTCTGACTCATCTCCAGGCCCGAGGTCGCGACGCCGCCGGCGTTGCTGGCCTTGCCCGGCGCGAACAGCACGCCGTTGGACTCGAACACATGCACCGCCTCGATGGTCGAAGGCATGTTGGCGCCTTCGGCCACGCAGACCACGCCGTTCCTGACCAGCGTCTTGGCGTCTTCCTCGCCGAGTTCGTTCTGGGTCGCGCTGGGCAACGCCACGTCGACCGGCACGTGCCAGGGCGTGGCGCCGGCCTCGAAGCGGGTGCCGGCCACGCGCTCGGCGTAGTCGCTCACGCGGCCGTAGAGGTGGTTCTTCACCTCCATGAGTTCGGCCAGCTTCTCGGTCGTGAAACCTTCCTCGTCGATCACCGTGCCGCTGGAGTCGGACACCGTCACCACCTTGGCGCCCAGCGCCATGGCTTTCTCGATGGTGTACTGCGCCACGTTGCCCGCGCCCGAGACGCTCACGCGCAGGCCGTCGAAGCTGCGGCCCTGGCGCTTGAGCATCTCCTGCGCGAAGTAGACGTTGCCGTAGCCGGTGGCCTCGGGCCGGATCAGCGAGCCGCCGAAGGACAGGCCCTTGCCGGTGAACACGCAGTCGGCGCGGTTGGTGAGCTTCTTGACCATGCCGGTCAGGTAGCCCACCTCACGCCCGCCCACGCCGATGTCGCCGGCCGGCACGTCGGTGTAGGCACCCACGTGGCGGAACAGCTCGCTGGCGAAGGCCTGGCAGAAGCGCATCACCTCGCCGTTGCTCTTGCCCTTGGGGTCGAAGTCGGAGCCGCCCTTGCCGCCGCCCATGGGCAGCGTGGTCAGCGCGTTCTTGAGCGTCTGCTCGAAGGCCAGGAACTTGAGGATCGACAGGTTGACCGAGGGATGGAAGCGCAGGCCGCCCTTGTAGGGGCCGATGGCCAGGCTGTGCTGGATGCGGTAGCCGCGGTTGACCTGCACCTCGCCGTGGTCGTCGGTCCAGGACACGCGGAACATCACGATGCGCTCGGGCTCGACCAGGCGTTCCAGCAGGCTGTGCGTCAGGTACTTGGGATGGCGTGCGATGAAGGGCCAGAGGCTCTGCATCACCTCGGTCACGGCCTGGATGTATTCCGGCTGGCCGGGGTTGCGTTGCGCCACATGGGCCATGAACTGTTCGACGGTCGCGTGCTTCATCTCGCTCCTCAAAGGTGCACTTTGTCAAAAAACGTGCATTTTGAGGCCTGTTTGGTGCAGCACCCTGCTTTGACCTGGTGCATGCCAGGACGGCGTCAGGGGATGAAGGCCGCCGTCGCGGCCCCGCACGCCGCGCTCAGGCGGCCGCGCGGCTCAGCATGCGGCCGGCGCGCGCCAGCACCCGGGCCTCGCCGCCGCGGTACGCGCACTGGCCGTTGACGAAGACGTGGTCGATGCCTTCGCTGACGCCGTGCGGCCGGTCGTAGGTGGCGGTGTCGCGCACCGTCTCGGGGTCGAACACCACCACGTCGGCCATCAGGCCCACGCGCAGCAGGCCGCGCTCGCCGATGCGCAGGTTGCGCGCCGTCATGCCGGTCATCTTGTGCACCGCCTGCTCGAGCGTGAACAGCCGGCGCTCGCGCCAGTAGCGCGCCAGCACGCGCGGGAAGGCGCCCCACAGCCGCGGGTGCGGATGGCGGTCGTGCGGCAGGCCGTCGCTGCCGATCATGGTGAGCGGATGGGCGATCACGCGCTCCACGTCGTCCTCGCTCATCTGGAAGTAGCAGGCGCCGCCGGGCTGCAGCCTTCGGCAGGCCTCCTGCTGGTCGACGCCCCATTCCGCCGCCACGTCGGACAGCAGCCGCCCGGTCACTTCGGGATGCGGGTCGGACCAGGTCAGCAGCACGTCGATCACGCCGTCGACCAGGTCCTCGCGCAGCACGGTGGAGCCGGCGACGTAGGGGTAGACGTCCATCGCGATCGGCTGGCGCAGCGCCAGCGCCTCGACCAGCGGCAGCGTCTCCTTCGTGCGGCCCCAGTTGGCCGGGCCGGCGCACTTGTGGTGCGAGAGCACCAGCGGCACGCCCGCGCTGAAGGCGGTGTCGCCGGCCTCGTGCATGGCCTCGAGGATGGTCGCCATCTCGCTGCGCAGGTGGGTGGCGTACACGCCGCCATGCCGGGCCACGATGCGCGCCAGCGCGGTCACCTCCTCGGCCGGCGCCTGGAAGGCCTCTTCGTAGAACAGGCCCGAGGACAGGCCGTGCGCGCCGTCGGCCATGCAGCCCTCGAGCAGGACCGCCATGCGCGCCGCCTCCTCGGCATCGGCCGGCCGGTCCAGCGCGGCCATGGCGGCGAAGCGCAAGGTGGTGTGGCCGACCAGCGCGGCCACGTTGAGCGCCGGCTGCGCCGCATCGACCGCGGCGCGGTACGAAGCCATGGTCGGGTGCCGGAACGAATCGGCGCCCAGCAGCGTGAGCGGCGGGCGCGACTGCGGCGTGCGGTAGGGGGCGAGCGAGATGCCGCAGTTGCCGGTGACCACCGTGGTGATGCCCTGCGACACCTTGGGCAGGCACAGCGGGTCGCGCAGCACGATCGCGTCGTCGTGGGTGTGGGCATCGATGAAGCCGGGGGCGATGACCTTGCCGCGGCAGTCGACCACCTCGAGGTCTTCCGGCGCCATGCCCGCGGGCAGGCGGGTGCGCAGGCCTTCGCCCAGCGCCGCGATGCGGTCGCCGACCAGCAGCACGTCGCCGGGCCAGGCCGGGCCGCCGGAGCCGTCGATCACCAGGCCGTGTTCGAGCAGCACCGGCCGGCTCATGCCGCGCTCCCGCGGCCGCCGCCGGGCGTCTCGTGGGCGGCCGGGCCGCTCACCAGCCCGCCGCCGTCCCAACTCTGCAGCGGGTGCGTGGTGGCGTCGATGCCGTGGCGCTGGAAGGCCTCGCGCGCGCGCTGCAGGCGCTGCATCGCGGGGTCGCCGCGGCGCTGCGCGACCAGCACCGTGAGGATCTCGATCACGGTCAGGTGCGTGAGGTAGGCGTCGATGCCCACGTGCATCACCGCGTCGTCGGGCACCGACAGGCCCAGCAGGAAGTCGGCCTTGGCCGCTAGCGCGGTGCCGGGCCGCGTGAGCGCGACCACGCGCGCGCCCTGCGCGCGGGCGATGTCGACCGCATCGAGCAGCGAGGGCATGCCGCCCACGTGCGAGATGGCGATCACCACGCCGCCCGGCCGCTGGGCCGCGCCCGCCACCTGCTGCAGGTGGTAGTCGGACCAGGCGTTGGCCGACAGGCCGAGGCGGAACAGCCGCGCCTGCAGGTCGCTGGCCATGAACCAGGAGGTGGCGCCCGCGCCGTACAGGTCGACGTGCGGCGCCGCCGCGATCGCGGCCACCGCGCCGTCGAGCACCGCCATGTCGAGCTGGCTGCGCACGCCCGCGACCGAGGCCGCGGCGCTGCGAGAGATCTTGGCCACCACCTCGTCGGCCGCGTCCGAGATGTTGACGCGCCGGTGCAGCGGCGAGCCGCCGAGCGCGAGCTCCTGCGCCAGCGCGAGCTTGAACTCGCGCAGCCCGGCGAAGCCCAGGTCGCGGCAGGTGCGCATGATGGTCGGCACCGAACTGCGCGAGCGCTCGGCCAGCATCTCGAAGTTCTCCTCGAGCACCCGGTCCGGGTCTTCCAGGATCAGGTCGAGGATGGCGCGCCGTGTCGCGGGTGCGCCGCTGCGGATCTCGGCGACGCGTTGAAGAAGAGACGGTGACATCAGTGGCTCCGGGGCCGGGCCGCCGGCAGGGGAAGGAGAAAGGCGGCGCACAGCGCGCGCGGGCAGGAAGGGTTCGTCATGGCTAGAAGTGCATGACCACCGCGTCGCTCACGCGGTAGTCGTTCTCGACCACCGGCATCCAGTGCCATTTGTCGAAGGTGGTGCAGGGATGCGAGATGCCGAAGCCGATGCGCTCGCCCACCACTGGCGCCAGCGCTTCTTCGCCGGCCTCCCAGCGCAGGTAGGCATGCTGGTCGTTGAGGCCGCTCACGGTCCAGCCCGGCGGCACCGGCGCGGTGGCGGCGGCGCCGCGCGCGGCGCGCGCGATCGGCACCGGCATCGACAGGTCGAAGGACACGTCGCGCTTGCCCATGGCGACGATCGCCAGCCCGGGCTCGGGCACCGACTGGACCGTCGCCCAGACCTCCAGCGCCGCGCGCAGGCTCTCGCCGGCCTCGCAGCCCAGGCGCGCATCGACCGAGCGCTGGTAGCGCTGGTAGGTGCCATGGTCGTGCGTGATGTAGCAGCCCGAGCGCAGCACGCCGCGCACCGGCCGGCCCAGCGCCGGCGCGAGCCGCGCCGAGACGATGTCGTAGATGGCCGAGCCGCCGGCCGAGACCAGCACCTCCTCGGCTTCGAACCAGTCGTTCGCGACGGCCTCGCGCGCGACGGCGTCGATGCGGTCCATCAGCGCGTCGGTGTAGGCGCGGTCGTGGCCGCTGTCGCCGGTCGCGCCCTGCCCTTCGTAGCATTCGATGCCGACCAGCCGCAGCGCGGCGCTGGCCTTGACGGCCGCGGCCAGCGCCACCGCCTGGGCGTGGGTGCGGCAGCCGGTGCGCGCGCCGTCGATGCCGATCTCGACCATCACCTCGAAGGGCAGGCTGCCCGGATGGCGTGCGGCCCAGTCGTCGATCAGCGACAGCTGCGCGAGCGAGTCGACCAGGAACACGATGCGCAGGCCCGGATGGGCGCGCAGCAGTTGCTGGATGCCGCCCAGGTCCTCGTCGCTCAGCACCTGGTTGGCGATCAGCGTGCGCCGCGCGCCGGCGGCCACGCCCACCGCCAGCTGCGTGACGGTGGCGAAGGTCAGGCCCCAGGCACCGGCCTCGAGCTGGCGCCGGAACAGCTGCGGCGACATCGTCGTCTTGCCGTGCGGCGCGAAGCTCACGCCCCAGGCGTCCACCCGCGCCTGCATCCAGGCCAGGTTGTGCGCCAGCGCCTCGCGCCGGAGCACGGCCAGCGGCAGCGGCAGGTCGCCGGCCAGCAGGTTCCAGCCGGCGTCGCCGACGGTGCTGCGCGGGCGCGCGGCCTGGGTGCGCGGGTAGCCCTTGTAGCGGCCGTCGAGCAGCGGGTCGAGGAATTCGGGGTCGGTCGGGTGAGAGGTCATGGAAGGCGTCCTTCGGCGGTGTGCGCCAGCAGATCGGCGCGGAGGCAGGCGCGATGATGCCCGGGCGAGATCTCGCGCAGCGGCGGCACGGTCTGCGCGCAGGCCTCGATCGCATGCGGGCAGCGCGTGCGGAACACGCAGCCCGAGGGCGGCGCGATCGGGCTCGGGATGTCGCCCTGGAGCGCGACATGCTGCGTCGGCTGCAGCGGGTCGGGCTTGGGGCTCGCGGCCAGCAGCGCCTGGGTGTAGGGGTGCGTGGGCCGCGCGAACAGTTCGGCCGTGCTCGCCACCTCCATCACCTTGCCGAGGTACAGCACCACCACGCGGTCGCACAGGTACTCGACCACGTCGAGGTCGTGCGAGATGAACAGCATGGTCAGCGACAGCCGCTCGCGCAGGTCGGCCAGCAGGTTGATCACCTGGGCCTGGATCGAGACATCGAGCGCCGACAGCGGTTCGTCCGCCACGATGAACTCGGGCTCGACCGCGAGCGCGCGCGCCACGCCGATGCGCTGGCGCTGGCCGCCCGAGAACTCATGCGGGAAACGGCTGGCGTGCTCGGGCCGCAGGCCCACGGTCTCCAGCAGCTCGGCGATGCGCGCATCGCGCGCCGCGGCGCCCTTGTGCAGGCCGTGGGTGGACAGCGCCTCGCCCAGGATCGCGCCGATGCGCATCTTGGGGTTCAGGCTCGCGTACGGGTCCTGGAAGATGATCTGCAGCTTGCCGCGCAGCTTGCGCAAGCGTTCGCCGGAGAAGGTCCCGATGTCCTCGCCGCGGTAGAAGACCGCGCCGTCGGTGCGCTCCACCAGCCGCAGCACGGTGCGCCCGATGGTGCTCTTGCCCGAGCCCGATTCGCCCACCAGGCCCAGGGTCTCGCCGGGACGGATCGCGAAGGAGACGTCGTCGACGGCGCGCACCGGGCGCGCGCCAGAGCCGAAGTACTTCTTGAGTCCGCGGACTTCGATGAGGGGGGTGGCGGTGGTCATCGTGGGTGCTGGGTGTGGACTCCCTCCCCCTTCGGGGGAGGGTTGGGATGGGGGCGCCCGGCGGTGGATGAAGCCGCGCCCATGGAAGCGTCCGGTGCCCCCACCCCCGCCCTCTCCCGGGAGGGGAGGGCGCAAGACGGGGCCGGCTGCACGCGGATGCAGCGGGCTTCTCGGTCCTGCTGCGTCTCGCACAGCGGCGGCATCGCGGCGCTGCAGGCGGGCATCGCCTGGTCGCAGCGCGGCTCGAAGGCGCAGCCCGGCGGCGGCGCCAGCGGGCTCGAGACCTGGCCGCGGATCGCGAACAGCCGCTTGGGCCGCGGCTGCCCGGCCGCCGCAGCCTTGCCGGGCAGGCAGGCCAGCAGGCCCTGGGTGTAGGGGTGCGCGGGCTGCGCGAACAGCGGCCGCACGGGCGCGTGCTCGACCACCCGGCCCGCGTACATCACGACCACGTCGTCGGCATGGTGCGCGACCACGCCGAGGTTGTGCGTGATGAACAGGATGCTCATGCCGGTCTCGGCCTGCAGCCGGCGCATCAGCGCGAGGATCTGCGCCTGGATGGTCACGTCGAGCGCGGTGGTGGGCTCGTCCGCGATCAGCAGCGTCGGGTCGCAGGCCATGGCCAGCGCGATCATCACGCGCTGCCGCATGCCGCCCGAGAGCTGGTGCGGGTACTCGTGCAGGCGCTGGGCCGCGGCCGGGATCTCGACCAGGTCGAGCATGCGCAGGGCATGGGCCAGCGCGGCCTGGCGGTCCAGGCCCTTGTGCAGGCGCACGCTCTCGGCGATCTGCTCGCCGATGCGGAACACCGGGTTCAGGCTGGTCATCGGCTCCTGGAAGATCATCGACAGCTGGTTGCCGCGCAGCGAGCGCATCTCGCGTTCGCCGAGCGCCAGCAGGTCGACGGTGTTGCCTTCGCGCGTGACGAAGGCGGTCTGGCCATCGACCTGCGCGTTGGCGGTCTTGGGCAGCAGGCGCATCAGCGTGAGGCTGGTGACCGACTTGCCCGAGCCCGACTCGCCGACCAGCGCCGTGGTCTGGCCGGGCAGGATCGAGAAGCTCACGTCGGCCACCGATCGGACCAAGCCGTCTTCGGTGGGAAAGCTGGTGCTCAGGTGCTTGACCGTGAGGCGGGGGGTGATCGTCATGCTCATGCCGCCTTCTTGAGTTTGGGGTCGAGCAGGTCGCGCACGCCGTCGCCCAGCACCTGCAGCGAGAGCGCCGTGAGGATGATCGCCAGCCCCGGGAACAGCACCACCCAGAAGGCGCGATCGGCGTACTGCTGGCTGCCCGCGACCATCGTGCCCCAGGTCGGGATCTCGGGCGGCATGCCGACGCCGAGGAAGGACAGGCCCGCTTCGGCGAGGATCGCGTAGGCGAAGATGAAGGACACCTGCACCAGGATCGGCGACAGCAGGTTGGGCAGCACGTGGCGCCACAGGATGCGCGAGGTGCGCACGCCCAGCGCGCGCACCGCCTCGATGAACAGCAGCTCGCGCACCACCAGCGTCGAGGCCCGCACCACCCGCGCCACGCGCGGCGTGTAGACCAGCACCAGCGCCAGCACCACGTTGGCCAGCGAGGCGCCGAGGATCGCCACCAGCGCGATGGCCAGCAGGATGTCCGGGAAGGACATCATGGCGTCGACCACGCGCATCAGCGGCGCGTCGAGCCGGCGGAAGAAGCCGGCCACCAGCCCGATCAGCGTGCCGAACAGCACCGAGCCCAGCGCGGTGAGCGCCGCGATCGACAGCGAATAGCGCGCGCCGTGCACGATGCGCGCGTACATGTCGCGGCCCAGCTCGTCGGTGCCCAGCAGGTGCTGGGCGCTGGGCGGCTTCAGGCGCTCGAGCACCGCCGTGTCGTTGGGGTCGGCGCCGGCGAACAGCGGCGCGCCGATGGCCAGCACCGCGATCACCAGCAGCACCAGCGCCGAGACCATCACGATGCGGCGGTGCATCAGCTGCCGCAGCATCCGGGGAAGACGGATCGTCGTCATACCTTCACCCGCGGGTCGACCACCGCGTACAGCAGGTCGATCGAAAAGTTGATGAGCACGTAGATGCCGGCGATCACCAGCAGCGCGCCCTGGATCACCGGGTAGTCGCGCCGCAGCACCGCATTCACCACCAGGCTGCCCACGCCCGGCAGGCCGAACACCGTCTCGGTCACCACCGCGCCGCCGATCATCAGCGCCGCCGTGAGGCCCAGCACCGTGACGATCGGCACCAGCGCATTGCGCAGCGCATGCTTGAGCACCACCACGGTCTCCGACAGGCCCTTGGAGCGCGCGGTGCGCACGTAGTCCTCGCCCAGCACGTCGAGCATCGAGGCGCGCGTGAAGCGGATGATCAGCGCGGAGTTCAGGATGCCCAGCACGGTGGCCGGCAGCATCAGCGCATGCAGGCGCTCGCCGAAAGCCGCGTCCGGCGCGCCGTAGCCCGAGACCGGGAACCAGCCCAGCGACACCGCGAAGAGCTGGATCAGCACGATGCCGAACCAGAAGCTCGGGATGCTGGCGCCCAGCATCGCGACGCCGGTGAAGAGCTGGTCGATCCAGCTGCCGCGCAGCACCGCCGAGACGATGCCGCAGGGCAGCCCGATCAGCGCCGCGATGGCCACCGCCATCAGCGACAGCAGCGTGGTCGGCTCGGCCCGCTCCAGCAGCGCCTGCGCCACCGGCCGCTGCAGGAAGATCGACTGGCCCAGGTTGCCCTGCAGCACCTCGCGCAGCCAGTAGCCGAACTGCACCGGCAGCGGCTTGTCGAGGCCGTACTCCTTCTGCACGCGGGCGATGTCGGCCGCGGTCGCCTGGTCGCCCAGCAGCACCGACACCGGGTCGCCGGACGCCGCGCGCGTGAGCACGAAGACCAGCACCGCGACGATGGCCAGCACCACCAGCATGCCCGCGAAGCGGGTCGCCAGAAAACGCAACATGGCTGGCACCGCCTACTTGATCTTCGCGTTCCAGAAGTAGGGCCAGGTGGCCGGCTGGTAGTTGTCGAGCGCCGGGCTCTTGGCCGACAGCCCGTTGAACTTGCCCACGTTCACGTAGGGCACCTCGGTGTAGACGACCTCCTGCACCTTGCCCCACAGCGCGCCGCGCCTGGCGGGGTCGCTGGCGGTGTTGAAGGCCTGCAGCGCGGCCTTCTTGGCCGGCGTGTCCCACCAGCCCGGCGCGCCGTCGCCCAGCTGCGGCGGCGAGAGCATCGGCTCGGGGAACTGGCCCGAATGGGTGACGTAGATGTCCCACAGCTTGGCGTCGTTGCGGCGCTGCACCAGCGTGGCCCAGTCGACCACGTTGAGCTCGACCTTGAAGCCGGCGCGCTTGAGCTGCTCGGCCATCAGCAGCGCCATGTTGTAGTGGAAGTCGTACTGGCGGCTGGTCAGCACGCGGATCGGCTCGCCCTTGTAGCCGGCCTTGGCGGCGGCTTCCTTGGCCTTGGGCGCGTTGCGCTGGTTGTACTGCTCGGTGCCGCCGGTCGAATAGAAAGGCGAGCCCTTGGGGAAGTGGTTGCCCTCGGCCACGAAGAAGCGCGTGTCGCCGAAGCCCGCGGCCAGCATCTCGCCCTCGCCCAGCGCAATCTGGATGGCCTGGCGCACGGCCTGGCTGGCGGCCACGCCTTCCTTGGTGTTGAACACCAGGTAGGGGAAGCCGAAGGCCGGCGTCATGACCGGCACCGTCTTGCCCGCGGCCTTCTCCAGCCGCGGCAGGGCCTCGGTGGGCAGCAGGTCGGCGAAGTCGTACTGGCCGGCCAGCGAACCCTCGACGCGGGTGCTGGCGTTGGGCACGGGCACGAAGCGCAGCTCCTCGATCAGGGCCTCGCGCTTGCCGCCGTAGCCGTTCGCCGGCTCCTTGCGCGCGCTGTACTGCTCGAAGCGCGCGAGCAGCACGTACTGGTCGGGCTTGCGCTCCTTGAATTTGTAGGGGCCGGTGCCGACGAAGTCCTTGAGCGGCGAGGCGATCGACTCCCTGGCCATGATGGCCGCCATGCCGCTGGGCAGCGCGAGCTGCGACAGCAGCGGCGCATAGGGCTCCTTCAAGACGATCTCGATCGCCTGCGGCCCCTTGGCCACCAGGCTGTCGACCACGTTGCCCAGCGCCTTGCCGCGCGGCGACTGCGCCATCCAGCGCTGCAGGCTGGCCACCACGTCGTCGGCCGTGAGCTCGCGCCCGCTGTGCAGCATCACGCCGCGGCGCAGGGCGATCGCATACGTCTTGCCGTCGGCCGAGACCTTGGGCATCGACTCGGCCAGCATCGGCACCACGTTCCACTTGGCGTCGAAGGTGTAGAGCGTCTCGTAGACGTGCTGCATGATGGTTCCGACCAGGTCGGCGGTCGACGCCATCGGGTCGAGCGTCTGCGGCTCGGCCACCATCGCCAGCGTGGCGTGGGTGCGCGGGGCCTGGGCCTGGGCCGGCACGGCGCCGCAGAGCGCGGCGAGCAAAGCGGCGCCGAACAGCGCGCGCCTGGAAGTGGCTGCGAACATGGAGAGACTCCTTCGTGGGGCGATGGTTTTGAAAAACACTTTCAGATCGAGCCGACTTTGAAGCATCATCCGTGCCAAATCACGCGTATTTACCCTATGTACTGCGCGATTGGTTGAAATAGAATTTCAATCACAACCCACCAGGAGCCTCCATGCCTCTCGAATTTCTGGGCGGTCCGCCCAATGCCTCGGACCGCCAGGTCCGCCCTTTCTCCCCGGCCGTGCGCGCGGGCGACTTCATCTATGTGTCGGGCCAGGTGCCGGCCAATGCCGAGGGCGAGATCGTGGCCGGCGGCATCGAGGCGCAGACCCGCCAGGTGATGGAGAACCTCAAGACCGTGCTCGCGCTGGCCGGCGCGACGCTCGACGACGTCTGCAAGACCACCTGCTGGCTGCACGACGCGCGCGACTTCGGTGCGTTCAACCGCGTCTACATGAGCTACTTCGGTGCCGACCGCCCGGCGCGCTCGACCACCGAGGCGCGCCTGATGGTCGATGCCAAGGTCGAGATCGACGTGGTGGCCTACAAGCCCAAGGCCTGACCGGGCCCGGGGCGCCGGCTCAGGCCAGCCGCCCCGCCACCAGCCGCAGCACGCGGTCGCAGCGCCGGGCCAGGGCCTCGTCGTGCGTGACCATCACGAAGGCGGTGCCGTTCCTGCGGGCCAGCTCGATCATCAGCGCGAACACGCCGTCGGCGGTGGCGCGGTCGAGGTTGCCGGTGGGCTCGTCGGCCAGCACGCAGTCGGGCTGCGTGACCAGCGCGCGCGCGATCGCCACGCGCTGGCGCTCGCCGCCCGACAGCTCGGCCGGCCGGTGGTGCAGCCGCTCGCCCAGGCCGACGGCGGTCAGCATGCGGGTCGCGGTCTCGACCGTCTCGGCCGGCGGCGCGCGGCGGATGCGCAGCGGCATGCCGACGTTGTCGAGCGCGCTGAACTCCGGCAGCAGGTGGTGGAACTGGTAGACGAAGCCCAGGTGCTTGTTGCGCAGCCGGCCCTGCGCGGCCGCGTCGGCGTGCGCGATGTTCTGGCCGTGCAGTTCGACACTGCCCGCGCTCGGCGCATCGAGGCCGCCCATCAGGTGCAGCATCGTGCTCTTGCCCGAGCCCGAGGCACCGACGATGGCCAGCGTCTCGCCCGCATGCACGTCGAGGTCGACGCCGTGCAGCACCGTGAGGTCGATCCGGCCTTCCTGGAAGCGCTTGGTCAGGCCGCGGACCTTGAGCACGACCTTGGCGGCGGGGCGGACCTGCGGGGACAAGCCTTCGAGGGGCGTGGTCATGTCATTCATAGCGCAGGGCTTCGGCGGGATTGACGCGGCTGGCGCGCCAGCTCGGGTACAGCGTCGCCACGAAGGCGAGCGCGAGGGAGATCAGCGTGATCGGCAGGATGTCCGACTGCTGCGGGTCGCTGGGCATGCGGCTGATCAGGTAGATGTCCTTGGGCAGGAAGCTCGCGTGGAACAGGCGCTCCAGCGCCGGCACGATCACGTCGATGTTGTAGGCGATGCCCAGGCCCAGCAGCAGCCCGCCGAGCGTGCCCATCACGCCCACCATCGCGCCCTGCACCACGAAGATGCCCATGATGCTTTTAGGGCTGGCGCCCAGCGTGCGCAGGATCGCGATGTCGGCGCGCTTGTCGGTCACGGTCATGACCAGCGTCGACACCAGGTTGAACGCGGCCACCGCCACGATCAGCGTGAGGATGATGAACATCATGCGTTTCTCGACCTGCACCGCGGCGAACCAGGTCTTGTTCTGGCGCGTCCAGTCGCGGATCAGGAAGCTGCCCGGCAGCGTCGCGGCCAGCTGGTCGGCCACCTCGCGCGCCTGGTTCAGGTCCTTGAGCTTCAGGCGCACGCCGCTGGGCCCCTCGAGCCGGAACACGCGCGCCGCGTCCTGCTCGTGGATCATGGCCAGCGCCGAGTCGTATTCGTAGTGGCCCGAATCGAAGGTGCCGACCACGGTGAACTGCTTGAGCCGCGGCACCACGCCGGCCGGCGTGACCTGGCCGCCCGGCGCCACCAGCGTGACCTGGTCGCCGGGGCGCACGAACAGCGAGCGCGCCAGCTCGCCGCCCAGCACGATGCCGAACTCGCCCGGCACCAGCTTCTCGAGCGCGCCCTTCTGGGCGGTGGTCGCGATGTCGGTCACCTCGGGCTCGAGCTTGGGTTCGATGCCGCGCACCAGCGCGCCCTTCATGTCCTCGCCGCGCGCGATCAGCGCCTGGGTCGCGATGAAGGGCGCCACGCCGATCACCTGCGGGTTCTTGCGCGCCTCGGCCATGATGGGCCCGATGTCCTGCAGCGCCTGGCCGTCGCGCGAGAAGATCTCGATGTGCGAGACCACGCCCAGCATGCGGTCGCGCACCTCCTTCTGGAAGCCGTTCATCACCGACAGCACGATGATCAGCGCCGCCACGCCCAGGCCGATGCCGAGCATCGAGACACCGGAGATGAAGGAGATGAAGCCGTTGCGCCGGGTCGCGCGGCCGGCGCGGGTGTAGCGCCAGCCCAGTTGCAGTTCGTAGGGAAGGGGCATATCAGGCGTGGGGCCGGGCTGCCGTGAGGAGCGGCGTCGGCACGGCGTGCGGGGCGAGGGGGTGCGACATGGCGGAATTGTGGCATCCCGTCCGGACCTGGCGGCCGCACCGCGACAATATGCCCCCATGGCCCACCCCTCTTCCCCGATGCATCTGCTGATCCCCTTCGCCGGCCGCCGCACCCCGGCCTGCCAGGCGGTGCTCTCCCGTCTGCAGCTGCCCAACCTCGACGCGCTGCTGACCCGGCTCGCGGTGCTGCACGACGACACCCAGCCCGACACCACGCTCTCGCCCCCGCACGAGCGGGCGCTGGGCCGCGCGCTCGGCCTCGAGGGCGCCGACGGCCTGCTCCCCTGGGCCGCGCGCGAGGCGCAGCGGACCGGCCTGTCGCGCGCCGGCTCGAACGAGCCCTGGGGCGTGTTCACGCTGTGCCACTGGGAGGTCGCGATCGACGAGGTGGTGCTCGACGACCCGGCCGACATGGCGATCGACGAGGCCGAATCGCAGGCGCTGCTCGAAGCGGCCCGGCCCTTCTTCCAGGAAGACGGCATCGTGCTGCGCCGCTCGGGCGCGCCCGGCCGCTGGCTGGCGCGCGGCGAGATGTTCCGCAGCCTGCCCAGCGCCTCGGTGGACCGCGCGGCCGGCCGGCCGATCTCCGAATGGGCGCCGCTGACCGATGCGCTCAAGCCGCTGCGCAAGCTGCAGAACGAGATGCAGATGCTGCTCTACACCCAGCGCGTGAACGACGAGCGCATCGCGCGCGGCGTGCCGCCGATCAACTCCTTCTGGCTCAGCGGCACCGGCGTGCTGGGCACGGCCCCCTCGGCCGCCGAAGGGCCGACGGTCGACACCTCCCTGCGCACCCCGGCCCTGCGCGACGACGCGCTGGCCTGGACCGCGGCCTGGCAGGCACTCGACGCCG
Organism: Variovorax sp. J2P1-31; assembly: GCF_030317215.1. Classification (NCBI taxonomy): domain Bacteria; kingdom Pseudomonadati; phylum Pseudomonadota; class Betaproteobacteria; order Burkholderiales; family Comamonadaceae; genus Variovorax; species Variovorax sp. J2P1-31. The sequence goes on along the minus strand of NZ_JASZYA010000002.1, from coordinate 257,421 downwards.
GCCCCGTCGCCGAACTGCTGGCCGCCTACCGCCAGGGCACGGCGGTGCAACTCACGCTGTGCGGCGACCGCAGCGCGCGGCAGTTCGGCGTGCAGCCCCGCGGCCCGCTGGGCTGGTTCAAGAACCTGCTCAACCGCACCCAGGCCACCACCGTGCTCGCCTCGCTGTGATGAAGATCATCGCGCGCGACATCCCGCCACGCAGCGTCTGGGCACTGGAACAGGCGGGCGTGCATCCGCTGCTGGCCCGCCTCTACGCGGCCCGCGGCGTGCTCGGCAAGGAAGAACTCGACGACGGCCTGGCGCGGCTGCTGCCACCGGCCACGCTCAAGGGCACGCACGAAGCGGCCGTGCTGCTGGCCGACGCGATCCGCGACGACAAGCGCCTGTGCATCGTGGCCGACTACGACTGCGACGGCGCCACCGCCTGCGCCGTGGCCGTGCGCGGCCTCCGGCTGCTGGGCGCGAAGCAGGTGAGCTACCTGGTGCCCGACCGCGTGGTCGACGGCTACGGCCTGACGCCGCCGATCGCCGAGCGTGTGGCCGCGAGCGGCGCCGACATGCTGATCACCGTCGACAACGGCATCGCCAGCGTCGAGGGCGTGGCCACCGCCAAGGCGCGCGGCCTGGCCGTGCTGGTGACCGACCACCACCTGCCCGGCCCAGTGCTGCCCGAGGCCGACGTGCTGGTCAACCCAAACCAGCCCGGCTGCGAATTCGAGAGCAAGAGCATCGCCGGGGTCGGCGTGATGTTCTATGTGCTGATGGCGCTGCGTTCCGAGCTGAGGAACCGTGGCGTGTTCGATGCGGCCAGCCAACCGAAGCTCGACGTGCTGCTGCCGCTGGTCGCGCTGGGCACGGTCGCCGACGTGGTCAAGCTCGACGCCAACAACCGCCGGCTGGTGGCGCAGGGCCTGCGCCGCATCCGCGCGGGCGCCTTGCCCGCGGGCATCGCCGCGCTGTTCACCGCCGCCGGCCGCAAGGCGCCGGTCGCGACCACCTTCGACTTCGGCTTCGCGCTCGGCCCGCGCATCAACGCCGCGGGCCGGCTGGCCGACATGACGCTGGGCATCGAGTGCCTGCTGACCGACGACGCCGGCCGGGCCGACGAACTCGCGCGCATGCTCGACGGCATCAACCGCGAGCGGCGCGACATCGAGGGCGGCATGCGCGACCAGGCATTGCTCTTGGCCGAGTCGCTGTTCGACACCGACGGCGAGGGCCAGGAGGCGATGCCGGCCGCCATCAGCGTGTTCGACGCCGCGTTCCACGAAGGCGTGGTCGGCATCGTGGCCTCGCGCATCAAGGACCGCTTCCACCGGCCGACCTTCGTGTTCGCGGCCAGCGGCGCGCCGGGCAAGGAACACGAGCTCAAGGGCTCGGGCCGCTCGATCCCGGGCTTCCACCTGCGCGACGCGCTCGACCTGGTGGCCAAGCGGCACCCGGGCGTGCTGCTGCGCTTCGGCGGCCATGCGATGGCCGCGGGCTGCACGGTCGAGCGCACGCAGTTCGCGGTGTTCGAGCGCGCGCTGGCCCAGGTCGCGCTCGAATGGCTCGATGCGGCCTCGCTCACGCGCCGGCTCGACACCGACGGCCCGATCGCGGCCGAGTACATGCGCGTCGACCTGGTCGACACGCTGCACCGCGAAGTCTGGGGCCAGGGCTTCGCGCCGCCGACCTTCAGCGAGGAGGTCGAGGTGATCTCGCAGCGCCTGGTGGCCGAGAAGCACCTGGCGGTGCGGCTCAAGCACCAGGGCAAGCCGGTCGACGGCATCTGGTTCGGCCACACCGAGCCGCTGCCGCCCAGGGTGCTGCTGGCCTTCCGCCTCGATGCCGACGAGTGGCAGGGCGTGCGCCGCGTGCGCTTCCTGATCGAAGGGGCCGAGACGGCATGAGCGAGGCGGTTCGCACGGAGCGCGTTCGATGAGCGCGGCCACGCCCATGTGGCGCTGCCTCATCGTCGAGGACGACGCCGACAACGCCCGCTACATCGCCGACGGCTTCCGCGCGCTGGGCCATGTGGCGGTGATCGCGCGCGACGGCGGCGAGGCGCTGGCCCGCGTCACCGGCGAGAGCTGGGACCTGGTGATCCTCGACCGCATGCTGCCCAACGAGGTCGATGGCCTGTCGATCCTGGCCACCCTGCGCGGCCTGGGCAAGAAGACGCCGGTGCTGGTGCTCAGCGCGCTGAGCGCGCTCGACGAACGGGTGCGCGGCCTCAAGGCCGGCAGCGACGACTACCTGGCCAAGCCCTTCGCCTTTTCCGAACTCTCGGCGCGCGCCGAGGCGCTGGTGCGGCGCTCGCGCACCGCGCCCGAGATCCGCACGCTGCAGCTGGCCGACGTGAAGCTGGACTTCACCACCCGCCACGTCGAGCGCGCGGGCCGGCCCATCGCGCTGCAGCCGCGCGAGTTCCGGCTGCTGGCCTTCCTGATGATGCATCCGGGCCAGGTGCTCACGCGCACCATGCTGCTCGAGGCGGTGTGGGACTACCAGTTCGACCCCCAGACCAACGTGATCGACGTGCAGGTCAGCCGGCTGCGCGGCAAGCTCGACACGCCGGGCGCTGCCGCGCTGATCCATACCGTGCGCGGCATCGGCTACCGCATGGGCGTCGAGCCGGCGGCCTCGGCTTCTTCCGGCGAATGATCGCGGGCCTGCAGCGGCTGTGGCGTTCGGTCGGCTTCCGGCTGGCCTTCTACTACGGCCTGCTGGTGGCCATCACCATGCTGGCCGCGCTGGCCATCGTCTACCTGCAGACCGTGGGCGTGCTGCACCAGCGCATGGCGCGCCAGGTCACGGGCGCCACCCAGCAGCTCGAATCCCGCTTCGCCGACGGCGGCTATGCGGCCGTGGCGGCGGAGATCGCGCGCTCGCTGGGCGATGGCCGGGACTCGGACAACGAGATCTACCTGCTGGCCGACCCCGACGGCCGCGTGATGGCCGGCAACCTCGATGCCGCCCCCGAGGGCGCGCCCTTCGCCGGCGGCCCTTCGCAGCGGCGCGTGCGGCGCGCGGACCGGCTGGTGACCGGCTACCTGCTGGCTCGCGAGCTGCCCGACGGCGGCATGCTGGTGGTGGGCCACGACCTGCGCGACCAGGAGGCCATCGAATCGCTGATCGCCAGCGCCAGCGCGGCGGCCGGCATCGTGGCGGTGCTGCTGCTGATCGGCGGCACCTTCGTGTTCCGCCAGGAGCTCGAGCGCAGCGTGGGCAACGTGCGCCGCACGGCCGCGCGCATCGCGGCGGGCGAACTGGAGGAGCGCGTGGCGATCGGTCCCGAGGACGACGAGTTCGCGCTGCTGAGCCGCGACATCAACGCCATGCTCGACCGCATCCAGTCGCTGATGGACGGCGTGCGCCACGTGTCGAACACCATCGCGCACAACCTGCGCACGCCGCTGATGCGCATCCTCGCGCGGCTGCATGCAGCCCAGCGCGACCAGGCCTCGCCGCAGGAACGCTCGCTGGCCATCGCCGCGGCGATGCAGGAAGTGGAAGAGCTCACGCTGGTGTTCGAGAAGCTGCTGCAGATCGCCGAGGCCGAGGCCGGCGCGCGGCGCCAGCACTTCGGCCCGGTCGACCTGCAGCGCATCGCCGACGACGTGATGGAGCTCTACGACGCGGTGGCCGAGGCGCAGGGCGCGACGCTGCGGCGCGAGCCCGCCGACCCGGCCACGGTGCTGGGCGACCGCGACCTGCTGGCCGGCGCGGTCGCGAACCTGGTGGACAACGCGCTCAAGTACGCGGGCACCGGCGCCACCGTGCGCATCGGCACCCGCACCGCGCACGGCCTGGCGCTGCTCACGGTGCAGGACGACGGCCCCGGCATCCCCGCGGCCGAGCTGCCGCGCATCGGCCAGCGCTTCCATCGGCTGGACCGCCGGCTGCCCGGCCACGGCCTGGGCCTAGCCAGCGTGCAGGCCGTGATCGCGCTGCACGGCGGCCGGCTCGACCTGGCCGACGCCGCGCCGGGGCTGCGCGCCACGGTCGAGCTGCCCGCGCACATCGAGTAGCCGCAGCGCTGGCGGCCTGCGTGGAATCCCTCTGAGCGACCGGGCAGCCTTGCCCTACGATCGCCGCTGGAGACAACACAACAAGACAAGAGTCACGAGGATGGGCACACCCCCGAACTTCCTGCACCTGTGGGACGACAGCTTTCTCTACGTCACGCCGGCCATCCATTCGGGCCTGACGGCGCGCTCGTCGGCCACCCTGCTGGCCTCGGTGAGCGGACACCCCTTCACGCTGGAAGGCATCGACGGCACGCGCGTGCGCTGCACCGCCGCGCTGATCGCGCCGCACGTCTCGCGCCGGCTCGACGTCGAAGGCTGCGGCCTGCTGTCGCTCAACCTCGACCCGGCCGGCAACGCCTACCGCATGCTCGCCACGCGCATGGGCGGCCAGGGCATCCAGCCGCTGGATGCGCGCCGCTTCGGCCGCCTGCGCGACGACTTCGAACCGGTGCAGTACGGCGCCCTGCCCGATGAGCGGGTGCAGGCGCTGAGCAACGGCATGATCGCGTCGATCACCGAAAGCCCGCTGCTCGCCGCGCGCATCGACCCGCGCGTGACGCGCGTGATCGAGGCCATCCGCAGCCACGCGGGCCAGATCCAACTGCGCGAGCTGTCGGCCCTGGCCTGCCTGTCGCCCGACCGGCTCACGCACCTGTTCGCGGCCCAGGTGGGCGTGTCGATCAAGCGCTATGCGCTGTGGACCAAGGTGCGCCTCACGGTGCAGCAGTTCACCCGCCCGCGCAAGCTCACCGACGTGGCGCTCAACAGCGGCTTCACCGACGCGGCCCACATGAGCCGCACCTTCCAGCGCTACTTCGGCCTCGCGCCCTCCTTCCTCGCCAGCCAGGTGCAGGTGACGGCCGACGCCCATGCCTCGCACGCCTGGGGGCGCACCGCCGCCTGCGCCTGAGTCCGGGTCCGGCGGCCCCGCACATCAGCGGCTCCGTACAAGTCGGCGCCGCCTTGTCTCCCTAAGCTGCGCACTGCCCTGACAGCAGGGCATCACCGGAGACACAAGATCATGAGACGAGTCCAAGCCTCGCGCGGCGCCCTGCCGCTTTCCATCGTCGCGCTCGCGGCAGCCGCATTGCTCAGCGCCTGCGGCGGCGGCAGCGGCGGCGACATCTCGCCGCCGCCCGACCCCGGAACGCCGCCCACCGCCACCTACAAGGCCGAGATCCGCCGCACCGCCATGGGCGTGCCGCACATCAAGGCCGACACCTGGGCCGGCGCGGGCTACGGCTACGGCTATGCACAGGCCGAGGACAACCTCTGCACCATGGCCGATTCCTTCCTCACCTACCGCGGCGAGCGCTCGCAGTTCCTCGGCGCCGACGCGCAGCTGCTGGCCAGCAGCACCATCGGCCGGCCGAAGAACATCGAGTCCGACTTCTTCCATCGCCACGTGATCTCCGACGACGTGGTGCAGAAGATGATCGCGGCCCAGCCCGACAACCTGAAGCAGCTGGTGACCGGCTTCGCCGCGGGCTACAACCGCTATGTGCGCGACGTCAAGGCCAAGGCCGGCGCCAACGCGGCCTGCGCCAGCGAGGCCTGGGTGCGGCCGGTGAGCACCGACGACATCTACCGCCGCATGTATGCAGCCAACCTCGCGGGCGGCTACAGCAACTTCCTGCCCCACATCGCCGGCGCACTCGCGCCCGCGGCGAGCGGCCCCACCCAGCTGAGCGCGCGCAAGGCGGCAGCGCAGTTCGCGTCCGCGACGATGCAGCTGCCCGAGCTGCAGGTGGGCGGCCACGAAGGCGTGGGCAGCAACATGATCGGCTTCGGCACCCTGGCCACCGGCGACGGCAGCCCGCTGCTGTTCGGCAACCCGCACTGGTACTGGCGCGGGCCCGACCGCTTCTACCAGGCGCAGCTCACCATCCCGGGCCAGCTCAACGTGAGCGGCACCTCCTTCCTCGGCATCCCGGTGATGCTGATCGGCTTCAACGACAACGTGGCCTGGAGCCACACTGTGTCGACCGCGCGCCGCTTCGGCTTCTTCGAACTGAAGCTGGCGTCCGGCAACCCGACCAGCTACCTGCGTGACGGCGTGGCCGTGAAGATGCAGGCCACCGCCATCACGGTGAAGGTCAAGCAGAGCGACGGCGGCGTGTCGCCCGTGACGCGCACGCTCTACAAGTCGGAGTACGGCCCGATGGTCAACCTCGGCCTGCTGAACCCGGCGCTGGCCTGGAACCAGACCACCGCCTTCGCGATGCGCGACATCAACGGCGAGAACTACCGCACCTTCCGCAACTGGCTGCGCTGGAACCAGGCGAAGTCGCTCGACGAGTTCATCGCCATCCAGCGCGAGGAAGCGGCCATTCCCTGGGTCAACACCGTGGCCGTCGGCCGGGGCGCGGCCAAGGCCTGGTACGCCGACATCGGCGCGGTGCCCAACGTGTCGCCGGCCCAGACCGCGAGCTGCACCACGCCCACCGGCCTGTCGCTGCGCGCCAGCCTGCCGCGGGTGCCGATCTTCGACGGCTCGCGCGGCTACTGCGACTGGCAGACCGACGCCGACTCGGCGCAGAAAGGCGCGATCGGCGCCTCGCGCATGCCCAGCCTGCAGCGCGACGACTATGTGGCGAACATGAACGACAGCTACTGGCTGACGCAGCCCAAGGCCCCGCTGACCGACTACCCCGACATCATGGGCCCGGCCGGCACCGAGGCCGTGAGCTTCCGCACCCGCATGGGCAACCGGCTGGCGCAGGAGCGCCTGGCGGGCACCGACCGCTACGGCGGCAACCGAGCCACCAGCGACATCGTGCAGCGCATGGTGCTCAACAGCCGCGTGCTGACGGCCGAGCTGTTCAAGAACGATGCGCTGGACCTGGTGTGCGCCACGCCGAAGATCACGGTCGCGACGGACCCGCAGACCAAGGAAGCCATCGGCCGCGACGTCGACACCGGCCCGGCCTGCGCCGCGCTGCGCAACTGGGACAACATCGGCACCGTCGCTTCGCGCGGCGCCCATGTGTGGGACGAGTTCTGGAATCGCGCCGCGCTGCTGCCGGCCGCCACGCTCTACAACGTGCCCTTCGATGCCAAGGATGCGGTCAACACGCCGCGCGATCTCAAGGCCACGGCCGCAGCCGGCCTGCAGCAGGCCTTCGGCGCCGCCATCGCGCGCGTCGAGGCCAGCGGCTACGCCCTGGACGCGCCCCGCGGCGAGGTGCTGTTCGCCACCCGCGGCGGCCAGAAGATCCCGCTGTACGGCGGCTGCGGCGGCCCGGGCTACTTCACCATCGCCTGCTCGGAGAACCGGCTCGACAAGGGCGGCTACAGCATGGACGCCAACCCCAACGGCAACAGCTACATGCAGGTGGTGCGCTTCCCCGAAGGCGGTGTGGACGCCCGCACCTTCCTGACCTTCTCGCTGTCGGACGACCCGGCCTCGGCGCACAACGGCGACTACACCCGGGCCTACAGCGCGGGCCAGTGGCTCAAGGTGCCCTTCTCCGAAGCCGAGATCGCGGGCGATGCGGCACTGCGCAGCACCTCGCTGAGCGAATAAGCACCCGCGCCTTCCGCGCGACCGGCACGGCCTCCGCCGTGCCGGTCTTTTTTTTGGGTGCGCCCGCCGGCCGCCCACATTGCCAAACGGCAATGTGTTCGTCATGCACGCGCGGCCTCTGTCTTCCTACCATCGCCTGCGCACTTCCCGTGCCCGTCGCGGCGCTCGCGCGCGCCGTCGCGATTCATTGCATCTACAGGAGACAAAGGTTGAAAATCAAAAGTCAGAGAGACTTCTACTCGGGCGTGCTTTTCAGCGCCTTCGGCGTGGCGTTCGCCTGGGGCGCCACCACGTACAACGTGGGCAGCGGCGCCCGCATGGGCCCGGGCTACTTCCCGCTGATCGTCGGCATCCTCATGGCCATCATGGGTTCGCTGATCGCGCTCAAGGCGCTGATCATCGAGACCGAGGACGGTGAACCCATCGGCAGCATCGCCTGGCGCCCGCTGGGCTTCGTGATCGGCGCCAACCTGATCTTCGGCGTGCTGCTGGGCGGCCTGCCGAGCATCGGCCTGCCGCCGATGGGCCTGATCGTCGCGATCTACGCGCTGACCTTCATCGCCAGCCTCGCCGGCGACCAGTTCAGCTTCAAGGGTGTCGCCGTGCTGGCGACCATCCTCGCGCTCGGCAGCTACCTCGCCTTCGTGGTCGCGCTGAAGCTGCAGTTCCCGGTCTGGCCCACGTTCATCGGCTGAGCACGCACACCACAACGAGACACAAGCACTCATGGACCTGATCACGAATCTCTCGATTGGTTTCGGCGTCGCCTTCACGGCGCAGAACCTCGTCTACGCCTTCGTCGGCTGCCTGCTGGGCACGCTGATCGGCGTGCTCCCCGGCATCGGCCCGGTCGCGACCATCGCGATGCTGCTGCCCGCCACCTACGCGCTGCCTCCGGTGGCCGCGCTGATCATGCTGGCCGGCATCTACTACGGTGCCCAATACGGTGGCTCGACCACCGCCATCCTGGTCAACCTGCCGGGCGAATCCTCCTCGGTCGTGACCGTGATCGACGGCTACCAGATGGCCAGAAAAGGCAGGGCCGGGCCCGCGCTCGCCGCGGCCGGGCTGGGGTCCTTCTTCGCCGGTTGCGTGGGCACGCTGATCCTGGCCGCCTTCGCGCCGCCGCTGACCGAGCTGGCCTTCAAGTTCGGCCCCGCCGAATACTTCTCGCTGATGATCCTGGGCCTGATCGGCGCCGTGGTGCTGGCTTCGGGCTCGCTGCTCAAGGCCATCACGATGATCCTGTTCGGCCTGGCGCTGGGCCTGGTCGGCACCGACGTGAACTCGGGCGTGGCGCGCTACAGCTTCGACATCCCCGAACTCACCGACGGCATCGGCTTCATCGCCATCGCCATGGGCGTGTTCGGCTACGGCGAAATCATCGCCAACCTGGCCGTGCCCGAGCACGAGCGCGAAGTGTTCACCGCCAAGGTCAAGGGCCTGTGGCCCACCAAGCAGGACTTCAAGGACATGACGCCCGCGGTGCTGCGCGGCACGGCGCTGGGTTCGGCCCTGGGCATCCTGCCGGGCGGCGGTGCGCTGCTGTCGGCCTTCGCGGCCTACACCATCGAGAAGAAGATGAAGCTCAAGGCGGGCGAAGTACCCTTCGGCAAGGGCAACATCCGCGGCGTGGCGGGCCCCGAGTCGGCCAACAACGCCGGTGCCCAGACCTCCTTCATCCCGCTGCTGACCCTGGGCATCCCGCCCAACGCCGTGATGGCGCTGATGGTGGGCGCGATGACCATCCACAACATCCAGCCGGGCCCGCAGGTGATGACCAGCAACCCCGAACTGTTCTGGGGCCTGATCGCCTCGATGTGGATCGGCAACCTGATGCTGATCGTGCTGAACCTGCCGATGATCGGCATCTGGATCAAGCTGCTGACCATTCCCTACAAGTGGCTGTTCCCGGCCATCGTGCTGTTCTGCGCGGTGGGCGTGTACTCGGAGAACAACAACACCTTCGACGTCTGGATGGTCGCGATCTTCGGCATCGTGGGCTACGCCTTCCTCAAGCTCAAGTGCGAACCCGCGCCGCTGCTGCTGGGCTTCATCCTGGGCCCAATGATGGAAGAGAACCTGCGCCGCGCGCTGCTGCTGTCGCGCGGCGACTGGAGCGTGTTCGTGATGCGGCCGATCTCCGCGGGTCTGCTGGCCGCCGCGCTGCTGCTGCTGGTGATCGTGCTGCTGCCGGCCGTGAAGGCCAAGCGCGAAGAAGCTTTCGTCGAGGACTAGGACCACCTCCGAGGCGCCTGCGGTGCCTCACCCACAAGAAAGCCGCCCCTCGGGGCGGCTTTCTGCTTTGGGGGGTGAGGACTGGATCAGCTGCCGTCGCCGCGCTTGGCAAGCAGTGCCACCAGTTCGGGGACCAGCGTCTGCGGATCGCTGCCGTTCACCGCCCCCTCGAAGGTCTGGCGCACGCCTTCGGCGATCGCGCGGGCCGAGTGGCTGTCGCTGGCCATGGTGGTGTAGTAGCCCAGGTCCTTGAGCGCGTTCGACATCGCGAAGCGCAGGCCGTTCGGGTCCTTGGCGAGCAGGAAGGGCTTGAGGCGTTCCAGCGCGGTGCCGCCGCCGCCGCCCTTGCTCAGCACGTCGACGAAGACCTCGGGCGCCACGCCCGCGCGTTCGGCGCAGGCCGCGGCCTCGGCGATCAGCGCGACCGAGCCCAGCGACACGTAGTTGTGCAGCAGCTTCATGCGGTGGCCGGCACCGACGCCGCCCGCATGCGTGATGTTCTCGGCGAAGCAGGCCAGCAGCGGCCGGCATTCGGCGAACAGCGCTTCGTCGGCGCCCACCAGCAGGTTGAGCCGGCCTTCGGCGGCTTCCTTGGGCGTGCGCGTCATGGCCGAATCCATGAAGCGGCCGCCGGCCTCGGCCACCACCTGGGCCAGCCGCTCGGTCGAGGCCGGGATGGCGGTCGAGCAGTCGATGATCACCGTGCCCTTGCGCAGGCCCTGGAGCACGCCGCCCTCGCCCAGCAGCACCGCCTCGACCTGGGGCGAGCCGGTGACGCACAGCAGCAGCACGTCGACCGCCGCGGCCAGTTCGCGCGCGGTCTGGAAGGTGGTGACGCCCGCGGCCTTGAGGGTGTCGAGCGGCTGGTTGCCCGCGTGCTCGAGCACCGCCAGCGCATGGCCGTGCTTGACGATATTGCTGGCGATCCCGTGGCCCATCATGCCGACGCCGATCAGGCCGATCTTCTTGTTGTTGCTCATTGCTTTCTCTCCTGCGAAATATTCAGTGCTGTGTTCATGCCTTGGCGCGCGCCGGCCGGCCGAGGCCGCCCGCGCACACGTACTTGATTTCGACATAGTCGTCGACGCCGTACTTGGAGCCTTCGCGCCCGACGCCCGATTCCTTGATGCCGCCGAAGGGTGCGAGCTCGGTCGAGATCAGCCCTTCGTTGAGCCCGACGATACCAACCTCCAGCGCCTCGGCCACCTGCCAGGCGCGCGCGTAGTCCTGGGTGTAGAAATACGCGGCCAGCCCGAAGGGCGTGTCGTTGGCCATGGCCACGGCCTGGTCGTCGGTCTCGAAGCGGATCAGCGGCGCCACCGGGCCGAAGGTCTCTTCCTGCATCAGCTTGGATTGCGGCGACACGTCCGACAGGATGGTCGGCGTGAAGAAGCGCCCGCCCAGCGCGTGCGCCTGGCCGCCGGTGACGATGCGCGCGCCCAGCGCCACCGCATCCTCGATGTGCTCGCGCACCTTGGCCACGGCCGCGTCGTCGATCAGCGGGCCCAGGTTCACGCCCGGCTCGAGGCCGTTGCCGACCACCTGCGCCTCGACGGTCTGGCGCAGCTTCTCGGTGAAGCGGTCGTAGATGCCGGCTTGCACGAAGATCCGGTTGGCGCACACGCAGGTCTGGCCCGCGTTGCGGAATTTCGAGGCCATCACGCCGGCCACGGCGGCGTCGAGGTCGGCGTCGTCGAACACGATGAAGGGCGCGTTGCCGCCCAGCTCCATCGACACCTTTTTGACCGTGGCCGCGCACTGCGCCATGAGCTGCTTGCCGACCTCGGTCGAGCCGGTGAAGGAGAGCTTGCGCACCACCGAAGAGCCGGTGAGCTCGCCGCCCACGGTCGAGGCCGAGCCGGTCACCACGTTGAGCACGCCGGCCGGGATGCCCGCTTCGGCCGCGAGTTGCGCCAGCGCCAGCGCCGAGTACGGCGTGGCCGAGGCGGGCTTGATCACGATGGTGCAGCCGGCCGCGAGCGCGGCGCCGGCCTTGCGGGTGATCATCGCGTTGGGGAAATTCCATGGCGTGATGGCCGCGACCACGCCCACCGGCTGCTTGAGCACCACGATGCGGCGGTCGAGCGAGGCGGCCGGGATGATGTCGCCGTAGACCCGCTTGGCCTCTTCGGCGAACCACTCGATGAAGCTCGAGCCGTAGGCGATCTCGCCCTTGGCCTCGGCCAGCGGCTTGCCCTGCTCGAGCGTGAGCAGCATCGCGAGGTCGTCCTGGTGCGCCATGCACAGGTCGAACCAGCGGCGCATGAGCCGCGAGCGCTCCTTGGCGCTGGTCTCGCGCCAGCCGGGCAGCGCGGCGTTGGCCGCATCGATGGCGCCGCGCACGTCGGCCGCGGTCAGGCGCGGCACGCTGCCGAGCACGCTGTCGTCGGCCGGGTTCGTGACCTGCAGGGTGGCGCCGTCGGAGGCGTCGACCCAGCGGCCGCCGATGTGGCATTGCTGGCGGAACAGGTCGGGGTGCTGGAGTTTCATGGTGATGGGTGTGAGGGTGGGGGTCAGGAAAGCAGGTTGTCGGGGGTCTCGCCGCGCGCCAGGGCTTCGATGCCGCGGATCAAGAGCCAGCCCATGGCGTCGCGCGTCTCGTGCGTGGCGCTGCCGATGTGCGGCGAGAGGAACACGTTGTCGAGCGCGCGGTAGCCCGGATGCACGTTCGGCTCGTTGGCGAACACGTCGAGGCCGGCGCCGCGCACCCGGCCGCTTCGCAGCGCGGCGATCAGCGCCGCGTCGTCGATCAGGTCGCCGCGCGAGATGTTGACCACCACCGCGCCCTCGGGCAGCAGCGCCAGCCGTTGCGCATCGAAGGTGCCGCGCAGGGACGGCGCACCGGGTGCCGCGACCATCAGGATGTCGCTGGCCGCGAGCAGGCCGTCGAGCGTGGCGTGATAGGTCGCGCCCTCTTCCTGCGCGGCGTCGAGCCGGCTGCGGTTGTGGTAGTGGATCTGCAGGCCGAAGGCGCGCGCGCGCACCGCGATCGCGCGGCCGATGCGGCCCATGCCGAAGATGCCCAGCCGGCGCCCGACCAGGCCCATGCCCAGCAGCTGCGTGGGCGCCCAGCCGGCCCAGGCGCCGCTGCGCACCAGGCGGTCGGCCTCGAAGCCGCGGCGGCAGGCGTTGAGCAGCAGCATCAGCGCGATCTCGGCGCAGGCGTCGCTGAGCACGTCGGGCGTGTGCAGCACCCGCACGCCGGCCGCGCGCGCGGCCGGCAGGTCGATGTGGTCGTGGCCGACCGAGAGCGTGGCGATGGTGCGCAGCGTGGGCGCGAGCTGCGCGATCACGGCCGCGTCGACCGCCTCGGTGGCGCTGACGAACAGCACTTCGCTGCCGTGCGCGCGGCGCGCGATCTCGGCGGACGCGAGGATGCTGTCGTCCTCGTTCAGCTGCAGCGCGAAGCGCGCGTGCAGCGCGGTCTCGACGGCGGGCGTGAAGCGGCGGCAGAGGAAGGCACGGGGACGATCGACAGGGGTCATGGGCTCTCAGGGTTTTCATGCATCGTTGCGATGCAGCATGTTGTCTCCAGTCGTATTACAAATACGTCATATCACTTTGTCAAGCGAAGAAGCCGCGGTGGTATTCTTCGACACTTCAGAAACGCCCATTCCAACGACACATGGCCTTCTCCCAAACCGACGATCCGAGCGCACGCCCCGCAGCGGAAGGCACGCTGGCCGATCGCGTCACGGGGCTCATCGCCGCCGACATCCGCTCGCGCGTGTACCCGGTCAACACCCGGCTGCCGACCGAGCAGTCGATGACCGAGCAGTACGGCGTGAGCCGCACCGTGGTGCGCGAGGCGATCTCGCGCCTCAAGTCCGAGGGCCTGGTCGAGACCCGCCAGGGCAGCGGCACGGTGGTGCGCGACCCCAAGGTGTCGGACGCCTTCCGCCTGGGCCAACCCCACGAGAACCCGGCCGAGGGCGTGCTGCGCATCCTCGAACTGCGCCGCGGCATCGAGGCCGAGATGGCGGCGCTGGCGGCCGAGCGCCGCAGCGGTGCCGAGATGACGCAGATCCAGCAGGCGCTGCGGGCCATCGCCCGCGCGGTCAAGGACGGCGGCGACGGCGTGGCGGAAGACCTGGCCTTCCACATCGCGATCTCGCACGCCGCGCACAACCCGCACTACACCGAGCTGTTGGGCATGCTCACACGCGCGCTGCACGACGCCATTCGCCTGACCCGCACCAACGAGGCTCGGCGGCCCGAACTCGCGGCCCAGGTGCTGGCCGAGCACGAGGCGATCTGCGCCGCGATCAAGGCACGCGACCCGGCGGCGGCGCGCACCGCGGCCTTCCTGCACATGCGCAACACCGGTGAACGCATCGAGCAGGCCGGTAAGGATTTCTGGACCGGCGACAGCCGTGCCGCCGCCCAGCGCGTGGCGCGGGCCAAGCTGGGCAGCCTGCGCGGCAGCACGGTCGAACGCTGAGGCTCCGCAGAAACCCGGGCCACCGGCGCAAAGTTGTGTGATAGATTCATCACACAACTTCAACGGCAACGCACCTTGGACGACTGAGACAAAGGCCCCGGCACGGCTTGCCGAGGCACGGGCTCGCGTCGAGGTCCGCCGTCAACGATCGCCGCGCCATGACCCTTCCCCGCGTTCTGCTGACCGATCCGCTGCATCCCGATGCGCAAGCACGCCTGAGCGGCTGGGCCGAGGTCGCGCAACTGCCCGACGGTCTCTCGCGCACCGAGAGCGATGCAGCATTGCGCGAAGCGGTGCGGCAGGCGCAGGGCCTGGTGGTGCGCCGCCTGCTGCCCACCGACCTGTTCGACGGCCCGAACGCGCTGCGCTGCGTGATGCGCCAGGGCGTGGGGCTGGATTTCATCCCGGTCGAGCGCGCCACCGCGAACGGCATTCCGGTGGGCAACACGCCGGCCGTCAACGCCAACGCGGTGGCCGAGTACGTGTTCGCGGCGCTGCTGGCGCACAGCCGCCAGCTCGCGGCCTTCGACGCCAGCGTGCGCGCCGGCGACTGGGCGGCCCGCGCGCAGGCCGGCGCGCGCACCTATGAACTGCGGGGCCGCACGCTGGGGCTGATCGGCTACGGCGCGATCGGCCAGCGCATCGGTGCCATGGCGATGCAGGGCTTCGGCATGGCGCTCGCGGTCTGCACCGGCACGCCATCGAAGGTGCCGGCGGGCATCGCCACGCTGTCGATCGAGGCCCTGTTCGCGGCCAGCGACGTGGTGGTGATCGCCTGCCCGCTCACGCCGCAGACACGCGGCCTGGTCAACGCGGCGGTGCTGGCCCATGCGAAGCCCGGCGCGGTGCTGGTCAACGTGGGACGCGGGCCGGTGCTGCGCGAGGACGACCTGGCCGCGGCGCTGGCCGAAGGCCGGCTCGCGGGCGCGGTGCTCGACGTGTTCCAGACCCAGCCGCTGCCCGCCGACAGCGCGCTGCGCCACCACCCGGGCGTGCTGCTCACGCCGCACCTCGCGGGTCTCACGCAGGAGGCCGAGCGCGCCATGGGCCTGCTGGCCGTCGACACGCTGGCGGCCGTGCTGCTGCGCGGCGAGCAGCCCCCCCACATCGTCAATCCCGAGGTCTTCGCCCGGCCGCACGCGGCGAACGCCTGACCGCATCGTTCCCCACCCTTCCACGCCCACCAGGAGACACCCCTTGAAGATCACCCGCATCACCGCCGTGCCGCTGTCCTACCGCCTGCCCGAAGGCAAGACCGTGACCATGGGCATCGGCAGCACGCTCAAGCGCGACTGCATCATCATCCGCGTCGAGACCTCCGAAGGCATCACCGGCTACGGCGAGGCGCACCCGGGCCGCAGCCCCGGCGCGATCGTGGCGCTGGTGCACAACACGCTGCAGCCGCTCTTGGTCGGCATGAACGCGACCGACGTGGTGGGCGCCTGGCAGCGCGTGCACCGCATGCAGCTGTCGAGCCACGGCCTGGGCGCGGGCACCTGCCTGGCGCTGTCGGGCATCGACATGGCGCTGTGGGACATCCGCGGCAAGGCGGCCAAGATGCCGCTGTACGAACTGCTGGGCGGCGCGCACCGCCGCATCCCGGCCTATGCGGGCGGCATCGCACTGGGCTACCAGCCGGCCGAGGCCATGGCCGAGGAGGCGCAGTCGTACGTCGAGCAGGGCTACAAGGCGGTCAAGCTGCGCATCGGCGACACGGTGAAGAACGACATCGCCCGCGTGCGCAAGGTGCGCGAGGTGCTGGGCGAGGACATCGACATCCTGACCGACGCCAACACCGCCTACACCATCGCCGACGTGCGCCGCGTGCTGCCGGCGCTGGCCGACATCCAGGCGGGCTGGCTCGAGGAGCCCTTCGCCTGCAACGACTTCGCGTCCTACCGCGAGGCCGCGAAGATCACGCCGCTGGTGCCGATCGCGGCCGGCGAGAACCACTTCACCCGCTTCGAGTTCGGCCAGATGCTGGACGCGGGCGCGGTGCAGGTCTGGCAGCCCGACCTGTCCAAGAGCGGCGGCATCACCGAGGGCGTGCGCATCGCGGCCATGGCCTCGGCCTTCCGCATCCCGGTGCATGCCCACAGCTCGGCCACCGGCCTCAACCACGCGGCCACGCTGCACTTCCTCGCGGCCACCGAGAACGCGGGCTACTTCGAGGCCTGCGTGTCGAAGTTCAACCCCTTCCGCGACATGTTCGGCAGCACCTTCGCGATCGGCGCCGACGGCTGCGTCGAGCCGCCCAAGGGCCATGGCCTGGGCATCGAAGTGGACGAGAGCCTGTTCGACAAGTACCCGATGGTCGACGGACCCGGCTACGTCGTGAAGTTCTGAGACCGCCCCACCCATAGAAGAAAACGGAGACAAGCCATGACCATCGCGAAACGAACCCTGCTGCGCCTGCTGGCGCCGCTGTGCCTGGGCCTCACGCTCTGCGGCCTCGCGCGTGCCGACGACTACCCGAGCAAGCCCGCGCGCATCATCGTGCCCTACACGCCCGGCGGCTTCAACGACACGCTGGCGCGCACCGTCGGCGACCGCCTGTCGAAAGTGTGGAAGCAGTCGGTGGTGGTGGACAACCGGCCCGGCGGCAACACCGTGCTGGGCAACAACCTGGCGGCCAAGGCACCGGCCGACGGCTACACCATGCTGATCACGCCACTGCCCTTCTCGGCCCTGCCCGCGCTCTACGGCGCCAAGCTGCCCTACAACGCGACGGCCGACTTCCAGCCGCTGGTGTGGGCCGGCTACACGCAGAACGCGCTGGTGATCCGCCCCGACCTGCCGGGCGTGAGCAACCTCAAGGAACTGATCGACTTCGCGAAGAAGAACCCGGGCAAGCTCAACTACGGCTCGACCGGTTCGGGCTCGTCGAACCACCTGTCGATGGAGCTGTTCATGAGCATGACGGGCACCAAGATGACCCACGTGCCCTACAAGGGCAGCGCGCCCGCGGTGATGGCCATGCTGGGCGGCGAGATCGACGTGCTGTTCGACAACGTGCCCAACCTGATGCAGCAGATCAAGGCCGGCAAGCTCAAGCCGATCGCCGTGACCGGCACCGAGCGCGCCGCGCTGCTGCCCGACACGCCCACGGTGCAGGCCGCCGGCGTGCCGGGCTACGAGGTGATCGTCTGGTTCGGCATGCAGATGCCGGCCGGCGTGCCCAAGGCCATGGTCGACCGGGCCAACAAGGACATCGTCGCGATCCTCAAGGACCCCGAGGTGGTCAAGCAGTTCCGCGACCAGGGCGTGGAGGTGGTGGCCAGCACGCCGGAGGCCTTCGGCCAGCTGCTGCAGAAGGAAATCCCCAAGTGGACCAAGGTGGTCAACGACGCGGGCGTGAAGATCGAGTGAGCGCCCGGGGCCGGCAGGATGCCGGCCGATCTTCTGCACGGAAATGGCACGCCGGCCTACGCGGCCGGACCTCCGCGATCGATAGAAAGAGGCTTTCCCCTCCCTCCTCTTTCTTTCAATCACGGAGTTCAGTGATGGCCACCCAAGACAACGACAAGACCGCCCCCATGACCGCCAAGCAGAAGGCGGTGCAACCCGACCTCGACCAGCAGAGCCACGAGACGCAGAAGTTTGGCGAGATCGTCAAGCTGCCCAATGGCCTTTCGGAAAAGGTCTGCAAGGAGAGCGTGGCGCTGCTCAATCAGTGCCTGGCGGACACGATCACGCTGCGCGACATGTACAAGAAGCACCACTGGCAGGTGGTGGGCCCGACCTTCAACCAGCTGCACCTGATGTACGACCAGCATTTCGAGGCCCAGGTGCTGCTGGTCGACATCCTGGCCGAGCGCATCCAGCTGCTGGGCGGCATCGCGCTGGCCATGGCACCGGACATCGCCGAGACCACCAAGATCCCGCGCCCGCCGCGCGGCCGCGAGCCCGCCGCGGTGCAGATCCGCCGGCTGGCCGAAGCGCACGAGCTGATCATCGTCGAGGCCCGCAAGGCGGCCAAGAAGGTCGACGAGGCCGGCGACGACGGCAGCAACGACGTGTTCGTGAGCAACGTGCTGCGCACCAACGAGCTGCAGGTCTGGTTCCTGACCGAGCACCTGGTGGCCGCTTCGCCCGTCACGTCCTGATCCTTCCGGCTCGACGCGCGCGCCGCGCGTCGGTCAGTGGCGGCTGAACTCCCGGTTCAGCCCCAGCGTGAGCGTGCGCAGCCGCTCCGGGCCCAGGCGCATGAAGCCCAGGTCGACGCTGGTGGTCGGCGTGAGGTTGATGCGCGCGCCCAGGCGCGAGGCCCAGAGGCCGCTGGCCCGGTTGCGCTCCGCGATCAGCGACAGCGCATCCGCCAGCGCCCATTCCAGCGCCAGCCCCTTGCGCACCGTGCGCTCGCCGTCGCCGGTGCCCCAGTCCGCGCCCAGGTTGGCATGGACCTGCAGGCGCTGGCTGAGCGCCCAGGTCACGGGCAGCACGAACTGGCCGCCGGCCCGCCCGCCATGCACCGCATCGACGCCGAGCGTCACCGACAGCGCCGCGCTCCAGCGCGCCTGCGGGTCGTCGCCCAGGAAGGTCCACTTGAGCTGCGGACCGAGCAGCAGCGCGGCACGCTCGCCACGCACCGCGAAACGGTCGATGTTGAAGCCCAGCTCCACCGGGCCGACCCGGCAGGCCGGCCCCAGATGCAGGTTGTTGTCGGCAGCCGAGGCATCGCCCGGGCTGCGGCTCAGCCAGGCCTCGTACTGGCACCGGCCGGGCGCCAGGGTGCCGGCATCGTCCACGTCGAAATGACCGCCGGCGCAGGCGCCGCCGGAGGCGAACAGGCCCAGCACCGAGGCCCAGCGCAGCGCGCGCACGGCTTCAGATCTCGAACTGCGGCTGCAACTCGCGCAGCCGCTTGATCGCCACGCCCGCGGCCGCCGTGCGCGTCTCCACGCCCAGCTTCACGTAGACCCGCTCCAGGTGCTTCTTCACCGTGGCCGGGCTGCTGCCCACGATCTCGCCGATGTCGCGGTTGGTCTTGCCCTTGACCACCCAGTACAGCACCTCGGCCTCGCGCGCCGTGAGCTTGAGGCTCAGGCTCATGGCCTCGATCACCGTGGTGTCGGACAGCTCGCGCATGATGATCAGCCAGTCGTCGCCGTCGTCGTCGTGGCCGGTCTGCTGGTGCAGCCGCAGGCTCAGCGCCGAGGGGCCGAGCGCGATCGACAGCGCGGGCGGCTCGATCTGCCGCTGCTGCGCATCGGGCAGGTGGCGCGCCAGCCAGTCGAGCACGGCTGGCGGTGCCTGCGGCGCGCTGGTGCCGCAGTAGCGCAGCAGCAGGTCGCGCGCCAGCGCGGTCTGCCAGATCACGCGGCCCTCGGGCAGCCGCACCGTGAGGCTGGCGTAGCCGAAGGCGTCGAGCGCGTTGCGTGCCTGCCCGGCCTGCTGCGCCTCCTGCCGCGCACGGCGCGCGCCCTGCAGGTGCACGTTCATGCGCGCCAGCACTTCCTTGGGCTTGATCGGCTTGGTCACGTAGTCGACGCCGCCGGCCTCGAGCGCGGCCACCAGGTGCTCGGTCTCGGTGAGCCCGGTCATGAAGACGATCGGGATGTGGGCCGTGGCCGCATCGGCCTTGAGCCGGCGCGCGACCTCGAAGCCGTCCATGCCCGGCATCATCGCGTCGAGCAGCACGATGTCGGGGCGGGCCTGCGCCGCGCGCTGCAGCGCCTGTTCGCCGCTGGTCGCGACCAGCACCGTGTAGCCCGATTCGTCGAGCGCGTCGTGCAGCACCGCGAGGTTGTCGGGCACGTCGTCGACGATCAGCACCAGGTCGCTGTTGCCGGCGAAGTCGCGCGCCTTGGGGTCGTTCATCGCGCGCCCTCCGGCTGCGGCGGCGCGCCACCGTCCATCGCGTCGAAGCGGAACTGGCGCGCCAGGGCCCGCTGGGCCGCGGTCCAGGCGGCGCACTCGGGCTGCGCGGCGTCGATCTCGTCGAGCTGGTTCATGATCCCCCGAAAATAACCCAGTCCGATGGCATCCTGAAGTGCATGCAGGCGTTCGGCCGTGGGCCGCACCTGGGCCGGGGCGGCGGCGACCGGTGCCTCGCGCGCCGCGGCCACCGCCGTCCACTCGAGACCCAGCTTGCGTTCGAGCCAGTCGAGCAGCTCGCTGTGGCGCACCGGCTTGACGAAGAAATCCTCGGGCACGATGCCCACGTCGTTGTCCAGCCGCTTGTCGAAGGCGTTGGCCGAGACGATGGCCACGCAGCGCGGCGCCAGCGCCGCATCGAACTGGCGGCTGCGGCGGATGGTTTCCCAGCCGTCGATGCCGGGCATCGCGAGGTCGACGAACATCGCGTCGGGCCGGAAGCCGGCCGCGACCAGGTCCAGCGCGTCGTGGCCGCTGGCCGCGGTGCGCAGTTCGAAGCCCAGCGGCCCCAGCAGCTGCACCAGCAGTTCGCGGTCGGCCTCCTCGTTGTCGACCACCAGCACGCGCCGGCGCGCGCCGAGGTAGCCGCGCCGCGGCCGCGCCGGGCCGGGCAAGGGCGCGGCCATGCGCCCCGCGGCGACCGGCGCCGCATGCACGCGCGGCAGGAACAGCCGCACGCGGAACACCGAGCCCTGGCCGGGCGTGCTCTGCACCGACATCTCGCCGCCCATCAGGTCGGTCAGCATCTTGGCGATGGTCAGGCCCAGGCCCGCGCCCGGGGCACCGGTGCGCGTGGCCGTACCGCCCGCATCGCCGCGCGCGAAGGGCTCGAAGATGCGCTCGATCTCGGCCGCCGACATGCCGGGCCCGGTGTCCTCGATCTCCAGCGCCGCGAACTCGCGCGCGTAGCGCAGCCGCAGCACGACCTCGCCGCGCGCGGTGAACTTGATCGCGTTGCCCAGCAGGTTGATCAGGATCTGGCGCACCCGGCGCTCGTCGGCGCGCACCACCTCGGGCACGTCGCCCGCGGGCTCGAAGCGGAAAGCCAGGCCCTTCTCCGAGGCCTGCAGCTCGAACATGTCGGCCAGCTCGCGCATGGCGGCGGCGAAGGGCATGGGCCGGGCCTGCAGCGTGAGCTTGCCGGCCTCGATGTGGGCGATGTCCAGCGTGCCCTCGATCAGCGACAGCAGGTGCTCGCCGCCGCGCTGGATCACGGCCACGGCCTGCTGGCGGTGCGGCGGCACGGTCGCGTCCTCGCCCATCAGCTGCGCATAGCCGAGGATGGAATTGAGCGGGGTGCGCAGTTCGTGGCTGATGGCGCTGATGTAGCGGCTCTTGGCCTGGTTGGCGTGGTCGGCCTGCTCGCGCGCGTCGTCGGCGCTCTGCTTGGCGGCCTGCAGCGCGCGGTCGGTCTCCTTGTGCCGCTCGATCTCGTGCATCAGCAGGTGGGTCTGGCGGTTGGATTCCTCCTGCGCCACCTTGCGGCTCTGGTGCGCCAGCACCAGCCACCAGGCCACGATGCCGGCGATCAGCAGCAGCGCCATGTAGCTCTTGAGGAAACCCGAGCGCAGCGAGGCCTGCTGCGCCTTGAGGATGGCGCTGGCCGCCTCGCCCGGCGGCAGCATGCCCAGCGCGCTGTCGCCCAGCGCGCGCAGCTCCTGCTGGTAGAGCACGCCGAAGACCGTGGCCAGCAGCGGCACGATGATCAGCGTGAGCAGCAGGAAATGGCCCAGGCCGGTGTCGAGATAAGGCCAGACGCGCCGCGGCAGCAGCCAGCGCAGCGCGCCCGACCACTGCGTCGACAGGCTCGCCCGCGGCTTGCAGAGGTCGCCGCAGCGCGCATCGAGCGTGCAGCACAGCGAGCAGATCGCGCCCTGGTAGGCCGGGCAGTGCGCCATGTCGGGCGCCTCGTACTCGCGCTCGCAGATCACGCAGCGCTGGGTGCGCAGCCGCTGGCGGGCGCGCTCGGCCGTGGCGGCGGGCGAGCGCTCGACGCGGGCCCAGCGCACCTGCGTGCGGGCATCGACCGCCGGCCCGCGCGCCAGGTAGTAGCGGCCCTGCGTGGCCCAGGCGATCAGCGGTGCCGTGACCAGCGCCGTGCCCATCGCGATCACGGCCGAGAAGGCCTGCGCCAGCGGGCCGAAGGCGCCCAGGTGCGCGGCGATGGACAGCGCCGAGGCCAGCGCCATCGCGCCCACGCCCACCGGGTTGATGTCCCAGAGGTGGGCGCGCTTGAACTCGATGCCCGGCGGCGACAGGCCCAGCGGCTTGTTGATCACCAGGTCGGCCACCACCGCCATCATCCAGGCGATGGCGATGTTGGCGTAGAGGCCCAGCACGTCGCCCAGCGCCTCGAACACGTTCATCTCCATCAGCATGAAGGCGATCAGCGCGTTGAACACCACCCACACCACCCGGCCCGGATGGCTGTGCGTCACGCGCGAGAAGAAGTTGCTCCAGGCCAGCGAGCCCGCATAGGCGTTGGTGACGTTGATCTTGAGCTGCGACACCACCACGAACAGCGCGGTCGCGGCCACGGCCCAGCCGTAGTTCGGGAACACGTACTCGAAGGCCGCGAGGTACATCTGGTTGGGATCGACCGCGCGCTCGGGCGGCACCATGTGGCCGATGGCGAGATACGCCAGCATCATCCCGCCCAGCATCTTGAGCACGCCCATCACCACCCAGCCCGGCCCGCCCATCAGCACGCCGCCCCACCAGCGGACCCGGTTGGCCGCCGTGCGCACGGGCATGAAGCGCAGGTAGTCGGCCTGTTCGCCCAGTTGCGTGATCAGTGCGATGCCCACCGTGAGCGCGGCACCGAAGAGGTGCAGGTTGAAGCCGCCCGCGCGCCCAGAGGCGCCGTTGTAGTGCGTCAGGCCCGAAAACGCACCAGGGTCGCGCACGATCACATAGGCGAAGGGCACCACCAGCATCAGCAGCCACAGCGGCTGGGTCCAGACCTGGAGCCGGCTGATGGCCGACACGCCGTGCGTCACCAGCGGGATCACGACCAGCGCGCAGACCAGGTAGCCCCAGGCCGGCGGGATGCCCAGCGCCAGCTCGAGCGCGTAGGCCATCACGGCCGCCTCGAGTGCGAAGAAGATGAAGGTGAAGGAGGCGTAGATCAGCGAGGTGAGCGTCGAGCCGATGTAACCGAAGCCCGCGCCGCGCGTGAGCAGGTCCATGTCGACGCCGTAGCGCGCGGCGTACACGCTGATCGGCAGGCCGGCCAGGAAGATGATCAGCCCGGTCGCCAGCACCGCCCAGAAGGCGTTGAGGAAGCCGTACTGCACCAGCAGCGTGGCGCCGACCGCTTCCAGGATCAGGAACGAAGCGGCGCCGCCGAAGGCGGTGTTCGCCACCCGCCATTCGGACATCTTGCGAAAGCGCTGCGGCGTGTAGCGCAGCGCATAGTCCTCGAGCGTTTCGCTGGCCACCCAGCTGTTGTAGTCGCGCCGGACCTTGACGATGCGCTGCGGCGCGTCGTCGGGCGAGGGAGGCGTCGGTGGCGGGGTGGCGTCGATCACCCCTTTTCGGTGCATCTTCCGTGCCACGGCACGACTGTTGCATATTCCCCTCTTCAGGCCCCCGGGCCTCCACGCATCCTTTTCTGTCCCATGGAACTCACGCCACGCGAAAAAGACAAGCTGCTGATCTTCACGGCCGCACTGCTCGCCGAGCGCCGCCAGGCCCGCGGGCTCAAGCTCAACTACCCCGAGGCCGTCGCGCTGATCTCGGCCGCGGTCATGGAGGGCGCGCGCGACGGCAAGAGCGTGGCCGCCTTGATGAGCGAAGGCCGCAGCGTGCTCACCCGCGCCGACGTGATGGACGGCGTGGCCGAGATGATCCCGGACATCCAGGTCGAGGCCACCTTCCCGGACGGCACCAAGCTGGTCACCGTCCACCAGCCGATCGTCTGACCTCCCCCCCTTTTCCTCCTTTCTCTCTTTCCCATTCCCGAGCGGAGACCTCCCATGCGCCTGACGCGTTCTTCCTGTGTCCCTTCCCTGGCCGCCGCCGCGCTCGGCCTGCTGCCGCTGCTGGCCTCGGCCCACGTCGGCGTCGACGGCGCGGCCCACCACGACATCGGTTTCGTGCAGGGCTTCGTGCACCCCTTCACCGGCCTGGACCACCTGGCGGCGATGGTCGCGGTCGGCCTCTGGAGCGCGCTGATCGCCCGCACGGGACGCGACCTGCTCTGGGCCCCGCTGGGCTTCGCCGGCATGCTGCTGGCCGGCGCGCTGCTCGGCCTCGCGGGCGTGCAGGTGCCGGCGGTCGAGCCGATGATCGCGGCCTCGCTGCTGGTGATCGGCCTGCTGGTGGCCACACGGCTGCGCCTGCCCGGGCCGGTGGCCGCGGCGGTGGTCGGCGTGTTCGCGGTGTTCCATGGCGTGGCCCACGGCTACGAACTGGCGGGCGACCACGGCGCCGGCTTCGCGATCGCCGGCATGGTGCTGGCCACCGCGCTGCTGCACACCGCCGGCATCGCCATCGGCTGGACCCTGCGCCAGCGCGGCGCCTGGCTGCCGCGCGTGGCCGGCGCGGCCGTCGCGCTGTTCGGTGCCGCGCTGCTGGCGCAACTCGCCTGAGGCCCGGCCCGTGATCCCCGGCGAACTCTTCACCGACGAGGGCGAGCATGTGCTCAACCCCGGCCGGCGCACGCTCACGATGGTGGTGCAGAACACCGCCGATCGGCCGATCCAGGTCGGCTCGCACTACCACTTCGCCGAGGTCAACGGCGCGCTGGGCTTCGACCGCGCGGCCGCGCGCGGCATGCGGCTGAACATCGCCTCGGGCACGGCCGTGCGCTTCGAGCCCGGCCAGCAGCGCACGGTCGAGCTCTGCGATCTCGCGGGCGACCGCATCGTCTACGGCTTTCGCGGCCTGGTGCAAGGGAAATTGGCATGACCCCCAGTCTTCGCGCACTTCGTGTCGCTTCGCCACCCCCCTTCCAGGGGGCGATGCCAGCGGCCCGGCAAAGCCGGCTCCGCGGCATCTCACGAAAAAAGGAACGCTGAAATGGCGACCATAGGAAGGCGTGCTTACGCGGAAATCTTCGGCCCCACCGTGGGCGACCGCGTGCGGCTGGCCGACACCGACCTCGTGATCGAGGTCGAGGCCGACTACACGCTGCGCGCGGGCGGCTACGGCGAAGAGGTGAAGTTCGGCGGCGGCAAGACGATCCGCGACGGCATGGCGCAGTCGCAGCGGATGCGCGCCGAAGGCGCGGTCGACACTGTGATGACCAACGCGCTGATCCTCGACCACTGGGGCATCGTCAAGGCCGACATCGGCCTGAAGGGCGGGCGCATCGTGGCGATCGGCAAGGCCGGCAACCCCGACGTGCAGCCGGGCGTCGACATCGTGATCGGCCCGGGCACCGAGGTGATCAGCTGCGAAGGCAACATCGTCACCGCGGGCGGCATCGACAGCCACATCCACTTCATCTGCCCGCAGCAGATCGAGGAAGCGCTGAGCTCCGGCGTGACCACCATGCTCGGCGGCGGCACCGGCCCGGCCACCGGCACCTTCGCCACCACCTCCACGCCCGGTCCCTGGCACATCGAGCGCATGCTGCAGGCGGCCGACGCCTTCCCGATGAACCTGGGCTTCCTGGGCAAGGGCAACGCCAGCCTGCCGGCCGCGCTGCACGAGCAGATCGACGCCGGCGTGATCGGCCTCAAGCTGCACGAGGACTGGGGCACCACGCCCGCGGCCATCAGCAACTGCCTGGACGTGGCCGACGCCACCGACACGCAGGTGGCGATCCACTCCGACACGCTGAACGAATCGGGCTTCGTCGAGAACACCATCGCGGCCGTGAAGGGCCGCGGCATCTGCGCCTTCCACACCGAAGGCGCGGGCGGCGGCCATGCGCCCGACATCCTGCGCGTGGTGGGAGAGGACAACTTCCTGCCCTCCTCCACCAACCCCACCATGCCCTACACGGTGAACACGCTGGACGAGCACGTCGACATGCTCATGGTGTGCCACCACCTCGACGCGGGCATCGCCGAGGACCTGGCCTTTGCCGAATCGCGCATCCGCAAGGAGACCATCGCGGCCGAGGACATCCTGCACGACCTGGGCGCGATCAGCATGTTCAGCTCCGACAGCCAGGCCATGGGCCGCGTGGGCGAGGTGATCATCCGCACCTGGCAGACGGCGCACAAGATGAAGCAGCAGCGTGGCTCGCTGCCCGAGGACAACGCACGCAACGACAACTTCCGCGCCCGCCGCTACATCGCCAAGTACACGATCAACCCCGCGCTCGCGCACGGCATCGCGCACGAGGTCGGCAGCATCGAGGTCGGAAAGTGGGCCGACCTGGTGGTGTGGAAGCCGGCCTTCTTCGGCGTCAAGCCCTTCACCATCATCAAGGGCGGCAGCATCGCCATGGCCGCGATGGGCGACCCGAGCGCCTCGATCCCCACGCCGCAGCCGGTGCACTACCGCCCGATGTTCGGCGCCTACGGCCGCTCGCTGCACCAGAGCTCGCTCACCTTCGTCTCGCAGGCCGGACTCGCGGCCGGCATCGGCGAACGCTTCGGCCTGCAGAAGACGCTCTGCGCGGTGAAGAACGTGCGCGGCGTGCGCAAGCAGCACATGGTGCACAACGGCTACACGCCGAAGATGGAGATCGATGCGCAGACCTATGCGGTGCGCGCCGACGGCCAGCTGCTGGTGTGCGAGCCGGCGACTTCGCTGCCAATGACGCAGCGGTATTTCCTGTTCTGAGCGCACGGCGGACGCGGACTTGACAGGCTGGGTATTCTTCAAGAACTCCTTTATTTTCACGGACGCACTCCGCGTCAGCCAGCCATGCTCAACGCCAACAAACTCATGCCCCAGGGCGGCGGCCTCGCCGCCGTGCTGCTCAAGCGCGCCGCCACCATCGAACTCGACTGGGACGTGCGCCAGAAGAGCCGCTTCGACACCGTCGATTCGCAGGGCCGCCGCATCGGCGTGTTCCTGCCGCGCGGCACGGCCGTGCGCGGGGGCGATGTGCTGGTGGCGGAAGACGGGTCGCTGATCAAGGTGATCGCCGCGCCGCAACCGGTGCTGGTGATCACGCACTGCACCCAGCACGGCACCCCCTTCGACCTGACGCGCGCGGCCTACCACCTGGGCAACCGGCATGTGCCGATCGAGCTGCAGCCCGACCACCTGAAGATCGAGCCCGACCATGTGCTGGCCGCGATGCTGCGCTCGATGCACCTGATCGTGCGCGAGGCCGAGCAGGCCTTCGAGCCCGAGGGCGGCGCCTATGGCGACCACGGCGGCGCGCATGGCGGCAGCCACGGCCATGGCCACGCGCATGCCCACGGCAAGGCGCCCGTGGGGCCGGTGCTGCACCCCGACGCCTATGCGGGGGACCACGACCATGGCCACTCGCACGGCCACGACCACACGCACGGATGACCGACACCGCGGGCGCGCTGCCCGCCGCCAGCCTCCTGCAGCTGATCTGGCTGGCCTCGCCGGCCCTGCCGATCGGCGGCTTCTCCTATTCCGAGGGGCTGGAAGCCGGCGTGGAATGGGCCGGGCTGGACAGCGAGGCGCGCGCCGCCGACTGGATCGCCGACCAGCTGCACCTGGGCCTCGCGCGCGGCGACCTGGCCGTGGTCGCCCAGGCGATCGCGGGCTGGCGCAGTGCCGACGCGGCGCGCATCGCGGCCCTCAACGCCTGGGTGCTGCAGACCCGCGAGTCGACCGAGTTCCTGCTCCAGACCGAGCAGATGGGCCGCTCCTTCGTCGAGTGGCTCAAGCTGCACCACGGCGACGTGGCGGCGCAGTTCGAGGGCCTGGCGATCACCTACCCCGTCGCCTTCGCCTTCGCGGCGGCGCGCACGCAGGCCAGCCTGCGCGACGGCTGCCTGGCCTTCGCCTTCGGCTGGGCCGAGAACATGATCGGCGCCGCGGTGAAGTCGGTGCCGCTGGGCCAGAGCGCGGGCCAGCGCATGCTGGGGCGGCTGGTACAGGAGATTCCCACTGCCGTCGACCATGCCATCGCGCTCGACGACGACGCGCGCCAGGCTTTTTCGCCCATGCTCGCCGTCTACTCGGCCCGTCACGAAAACCAATATTCCCGCCTCTTCAGAAGCTGACTTCCAGACCACCAGACCCGCCATGTCCTCCGCCCTCCATCACATCGCCCACCGCACCAAGAAACTGCCGCCGCTGCGCGTGGGCATCGGCGGCCCGGTCGGCTCCGGCAAGACCACGCTGCTCGAGATGCTCTGCAAGGCGATGCGCGACAAGTACGACCTGATCGCGATCACCAACGACATCTACACCAAGGAAGACCAGCGCCTGCTGACGGTCTCGGGCGCGCTGCCGGCCGAACGCATCATGGGTGTGGAGACCGGCGGCTGCCCGCACACCGCGATCCGCGAGGACGCCTCGATCAACCTCGAGGCCATCGACCGCATGCTGGCCGACTTTCCCGATGCCGACGTGGTCTTCGTCGAGAGCGGCGGCGACAACCTGGCCGCGACCTTCAGCCCCGAGCTCAGCGACCTCACGATCTACGTGATCGACGTCGCGGCCGGCGAGAAGATCCCGCGCAAGGGCGGGCCGGGCATCACCAAGAGCGACCTGTTCGTGATCAACAAGACCGACCTCGCGCCCTACGTGGGCGCGGACCTGGGCGTGATGGAGGCCGACACGCAGCGCATGCGCAAGCAGCGGCCCTATGTGATGACCAACCTCAAGACGCACACCGGCGTGGCCGAGGTGGTGGCGTTCATCGAGGAACGCGGCATGCTGAACGAGGGCTGAGGCGCCGCCTCAGAGTTCGCTCGCGTCCTTGAGTACGCGCGTCTTGTAGACCAGCCGCACGGTGGCGTGCCCGGCCCCGTCGACGCGCTGCAGGTAGACGTCGGTGTCCTCGGTCGCCCAGCTCGCATAGCGGCTGCCGGGGTCGCGCGCCGCGGTCTCGGCGCCGAAGCGCGCCCGTCCCCAGTCCAGCAGGGCGCCGAAGGCGGCATCGCCCCGGTCGGGCAGGCTGTCGGCCGCGGCCAGCCATTCGACGCGCTGCAGCGCCCCCGCGGCAAAGAAGAAGGTCGGGTCGAAGGCCAGGCCCTCGATCAGGCGGGGCGCGCCGCGCCAGAGGCCGGCCAGGCCGCCCGGCAGACGCTGGGGGCGCGCGACACGTTGTGCATCGGGCACGGCATCGCGCAGCGCATCGGCCGACATGCCCAGGCGCACGCCTTCGGGCAGGGACTGGGCCGACGCGAGGGCGCTGGCGCCGAGCAGCACGGCGGCGCCCACGAGGAAGCGAACAGGAAGAAAGACGGCCAAGGAAGAGGTCCAGCGTGAGATGCGAGGGGCCGAGTGTGAGGCCATGGACGCCCGAAAGTTCAGCCCGGCCAGGCAGACGGGAAACGAACTAGTTCGCATTTGCAATACACTTGTTGCAAGTTCGGTCAGCGCGCAGCACAAAAACATTCTCCAGAAGCGACGTTCCCGGTTTTTCCCGTCGTCTTTCCTGGAGTTTCCCCGGATGCCTCAAGCCCATCCCGGCGCAGCCTTGCCGCGCCTGTCCGCCGTCGCCCTGTGCGCGGCCAGCCTCTTCGCCTCCCCTTCCTTTGCCCAGTCGGGCACCGCCGATCTCCGTGAGGTCGTGGTCACCGCCTCCGGTTCGGAGCAGGACATCAAGGATGCGCCCGCCTCCATCACGGTGATCAATCGCGCCGAGCTGCAGCAGAAGCGCTTCAACAGCCTGGCCGAGGCGCTGCAGGACGTCGAGGGCGTGGACGTGGGCGCCGCGGCCGGCAAGACCGGCGGCCTCAACATCAGCATCCGCGGCATGCCCAGCGACTACACGCTGGTGCTGATCGACGGCCGGCGCCAGAACGCCGCGGGCAACGTCACGCCCAACGGCTTCACCGAGACCCAGACCAGCTTCATGCCGCCGGTGTCGGCGATCGAGCGCATCGAGGTCATCCGCGGCCCGATGTCCACGCTCTACGGTTCCGATGCGATGGGCGGCGTGATCAACATCATCACGCGCAAGGTCGGCAAGCAATGGGCCGGTTCGGTCTCGGCCGACTACACGCTGCAGCAGAGCTCGGACTTCGGCAACACCCGCTCGGGCAAGTTCTACCTGAGCGGCCCGATCCAGCAGGACCTGCTGGGCCTGGCCGTGCGCGGCGCCAAGTTCAAGCGCCAGGCTTCCGACATCA
The DNA here is from genome assembly GCF_030317215.1 of Variovorax sp. J2P1-31. Taxonomy (NCBI): domain Bacteria; kingdom Pseudomonadati; phylum Pseudomonadota; class Betaproteobacteria; order Burkholderiales; family Comamonadaceae; genus Variovorax; species Variovorax sp. J2P1-31. The sequence continues at coordinate 227,134 of NZ_JASZYA010000002.1, read as the reverse complement.
GCTACCTCAACCAGCTGGGGGCGGAAGTGGCGCCGGTCATGGGCGCCAACCCGGTCAAGTCGGACATCGAGAACTTCGGCGCCAGGCTCACGCTCACGCCCACGCGCGACCACGACCTGAGCCTGGACCTCGACGCCGGCCGCCAGACCTACGACAACGCGCGTGGCCAGCTCGGCACGCTGGGCACCGGCGGCTATGCGCCCGAGCAGAAGTACGACCGGGACCAGCTCACGCTGGCCCACACCGGCCGCTACGGCTTCGGCCGCTGGGACACCAGCTACATGGTCAACCGCACCGAGACCGTCGGCCGCACGATCCCGCCCGGCACGCCGGGCGCCGTCGCCGGTTCGCCGCGCACGCTGGAGGTCGAGAGCCGCGTGCTCGACAGCAAGCTGGTCACCGCGCTGGGTCGACATCTGGTCACCGTGGGCGGCCAGTGGTGGGAAGCCGAGATGAAGGACGGCGTCGCGCCGCAGACCTTCAGCTTCACGCAGAAGGCACTCTTCCTCGAGGACGAATGGCGCATCGTCGACAGCTTCGGCCTGACCTTCGGCGCGCGCTACGACGAGCACAGCCTGTTCGGCGGCAAGCTCAGCCCGCGCCTCTACGGCGTCTGGAACGCCACGCCGAACTGGACCTTGAAGGGCGGCGTGAGCAACGGCTACAAGACGCCGCGCGTGGAACAGCTCGCGCCCGGCATCAACGGCTTCGGCAACCAGGGCCGCACGCCGCTGATCGGCTCGCCCGACCTCAAGCCCGAGACCAGCACCACGACCGAGATCGGCACCTACTACGACAACCTGGCCGGCTTCACCGCCAGCGCCGCACTGTTCCACAACCAGTTCAAGGACAAGATCACCAGCGGCCCGGGCCTGCCGAACTGCGGCTACCGGCCGTCGCCCAACCGTCCCGGCTGCGTGAGCTTCGGCAACTGGCCGGCGGTCGACACCTTCGGCCAGAGCATCAACGTGGACGAGGCCGTGACGCAGGGCCTGGAGTTCGCCACCCGGATCCCGCTCGACGCGGCCTGGTCGACGCGGTTGAACTACACCTACACGCACAGCCAGCAGAAGAGCGGCCCCAACCAGGGCAAGCCGCTGACCGACACGCCCAAGCACGCCTTCAACGCCAGCCTGCACTGGCAGCCGGGCGGCGCCTGGTCGGGCTGGCTGCGGGCCGAGGTGCGCAGCGACCGCTTCCGCGACCCGGGCACCACCGCCGCCACCATCGCGGCGAAGAACGCGCTGGGCGACTACAAGGGCTACGGCCTGCTGCACCTCGGCGGCGCCTACCAGGTCAGCAAGCAGTGGACGATCAACGCGGCGGTCTACAACCTGCTGAACAAGAACTTCGTCGACTACCGCGCCTACGCGGTGCCGGGCCAGGCCGCGCCGACCTACGGCAGCCCCTACGTCAACAACGACGAAGGCCGCCGGCTCTGGGTGTCGGCGACCTACGAGTTCTAGGAAAAAAAGAAGAAGAAGGTGCGGGGCCTCGGCCCCGCGGTCACCGTCAGCTGGCGATGCCGAAGCGCGCCAGCTCGAACACCGAGTTGGGCGCGTTGGGGCGCGAGGGCTTGACCACCGCGCGCACCGGCTCGGGCCGCTTGAGCGGCTCGGTGTGCAGCTGCACGCCCAGCGCGATCTGGTCGTCGACCAGCTTCTGCAGATGCACCGAGTCGAGGAACTCCACCACCTTGCGGCTCAGCGAATCCCACAGCTCCGGCGTGGCGCAGCGCTGCACGTCCTCGCCCGGCGCGGCCGCCGCGCGGCTGTCGACCGAGGGGCCGTCGACCGCGAACAGGATGTCGGCCACGGTGATCGACGCCGCCTCGCGGCCCAGGCCGTAGCCGCCGCCCGGACCGCGGGTGGAGGCCACCAGGCCGTGCCGGCGCAGGTCGGCGAACATCTGCTCGAGGTAGGACAGCGAAATGCGCTGCCGGCGGCTGAGCACGGCCAGCGAGATGGGGCCGACCTTGCGGTGCAGTGCCACGTCGATCATGGCGACGACGGCGAGACGTCCTTTGGTGCTGAGGCGCATGGTGTTCTCCTAGGTTTAGTTGTCGTGGTTCTGCTCAATGAACTTGAAGGGCTGGAACGTTCACTCGTCGCGGCCGCCGGCCAGGCCGAGCAGGGCCAGCAGCGACTGGAAGACGTTGTAGATGCTGAGGTAGACGCCCAGCGTGGCCGAGATGTAGTTGGTCTCGTAGCCGTCCTTCACGCGCTTGAGGTCGTGCAGGATGAAGGCCGAGAAGATGCCGATGGCCAGCACCGACAGCGTGATCATCAGCGCGCTCGACTGGATGAAGAAGTTGGCGATGCCGGCCACCAGCAGCAGGATCACGCCGATGAAGAGCCACTTGCCCATGGCCGACAGGTCGCGCTGGATCACCGACGACAGCGTCGCCATGCCCAGGAAGACCGCGCCGGTGCCGGCGAAGGCCGTCATCACCAGGCTGGCGCCGTTGGACAGGCCCAGCACCGTGCCGACCAGGCGCGAGAGCATCAGGCCCATGAAGAAGGTGAAGGCCAGCAGCACCGGCACGCCGGCGGCCGAGTTCTTGGTCTTCTCGATCGCGAACATGAAGCCGAAGGCGCCGCCCAGGAACACGATCATGCCGATGCCCGGGGACATGGCGCGCGTGATGCCGGTGGCCACGCCCAGCCAGGCGCCCAGCACCGTGGGCACCATCGACAGGGCCAGCAGCCAGTAGGTGTTGCGAAGCACCTGGTTGCGCTGCGCGGAGGTGGTCGGCGCGCCGTAAGCGCCGTAGCGGGAGATCGTCTCGTTCATATGGATGTCCTGGTTGAAAGCACGCGGGCGAAAAAGGGGGAAGCGTCGCTTTGCACTCTAGGGCCTTCAAGCCTTCGAGAAAAGTCGTATTTTCGGCATCGTCCCTTCGTTATTTGTTTACTATGGAAGCGACGCCATGAATTTCAAGCACCTCTATTACTTCTGGGCGGCCGCCAAGGCCGGCGGCATCGTGCGGGCCGGGGAGCAGCTGCACATCACGCCGCAAACCCTGTCCACGCAGATCAAGTTACTGGAAGAGTCGCTGGGCTGCCATTTGTTCCAGAAAAGTGGCCGCGGCGTCGAATTAACGCCAGAAGGACGCACGGCGCTGAGTTATGCCGACCAAATCTTCTCGTTGGGCGCAGAACTCGAGGCGGCCGTGGGCAACCGGCGATCGGGCGTGCGCACGCTGAATTTCCGCGTCGGCATCGCGGACGCGGTGCCCAAGGCCATCGCCTACCGGCTGCTCGAGCCGGCGCTGGCCATCCCCGAACAGGTGCGGCTGATCTGCCACGAGGGGCATTTCCGGGATCTGCTGGGCCAGCTGTCGGTGCAGCGGCTCGACCTGGTGATCGCCAACGAGGCGATGGGCAAGCAGACCAGCGTGAAGGCCTTCAACCACACGCTGGGCACCACCGCCATGACCTTCTTCGCCACGCCGGCCCTGCACGCTGCGCTGGAAGGCGGCTTTCCTCAGTGCCTGGACGGCGCGCCGATGCTGATTCCGGGCTCGGCCTCGGCCATGCGCCAGCGGCTCGACCTCTGGCTGGCCGAGCACGCGCTGCGGCCGCGGCTGATCGGGGAGTTCGACGACGCCGCGCTGCTCAAGGCCTTCGGCGGCGAAGGGCGCGGCGTGTTCATGTCGCCCACGGTGCTCGAGGACGAGACCTGTGCGCAATACGGGGTGAAGGTGCTGGGGCGGGCCTCGGAACTGGTCGAGGAGTTCTTCGGCATCTCGGTCGAGCGCCGGATCACGCACCCCTGCGTGGCGGCCATCACGCGCGCGGCGCGACAGCAGTTCTCTCGGAAGTGAGAGTGAGCGCGCGCTAGCTCAGGAAGAAGTGATAGGCGGCGCTGAGGCCGATGACCACGGCGGCGAACAGCGCCAGGCGCACCCAGGGCGAGCCGCTGGGGTGCGCGCGCTGGCGCATGGGGGTCGACGGGCTCAGGCTCGCAAAGCGGGTGTCGGGCTTTTCCTTGGCCCAGTCGTAGAAGTTGTCACGCTCGGTATTCATGTAAGCTATTGTATTAACTCTAGTACCTTTGTTTAATAGAACAAACCCGGGAAACCGTGCAATGCACACGCTTTTGCGTTCGGCCTCACGCGCGCTCCCGCTTCTGCTGGCGTGGGGGGTGCAGGCCGCGCCGGCGGCGCCCGCGGACGCGCTGGCCGACCCGGCCGCCTACCGCGCGATGGCGGCCCGCATGGGCACCGACGACGGCATCGTCTTCCGCTACGGCCTGCCGTCGACCGCGCCGGTCGCGGGCACCACCTACCCCGGTCCGCGGCCCAGCAGGAGCTACCGCACGCTGTCGATCCAGCGCGCTGAAGTCCAGGCCGACGGCCTGAAGGGCGACCGCGGCTGCGGTGCCGAGGGCTGGTGCGGCGAATACCAGATCGGCGAGCGGCTGACCGGGGCCGCGGGCGACTACGCCTCCAGCATCGCCAACGTCGCCTACCTGCCCGATCCCGCGCCCGCGGGCCGGCAGAAGGCCTACGGCCTCGCCAGCCTGCAGGTCAACGGCATCGCGCACAACGTGGTCAGCTGGAAGCCCGAGGTCAGCTGGACCACCTACACCGGCGCCGACAGCGGCTGGAACGACGAGAACACCAAGCGCTTCTCCGGTGACCAGCGCGGCTCGCCGATCGGCACCGTGCCGATGGACCAGCGCCCGGTCGCGGCCGCGCGCGGCTACGGCCGCGGCGGCTGGGTGAACAACACGCTCACCGTCTTCGCCAACGGCTGGATCCTCAGCGCCGGCTCGAACACCTCGCACAACTTCGTCAAGCTCAAGCTGCCGGACGGCAAGACGCCGACCGCCCTGGCGATCACCAACAGCGGCGAGTTCGCGCTGGTGGCCGTCTGGGACACGGCCGCGCTCAAGGGCCAGGTCGCGGTGATCGCGCTGACCGACGGCTGCCAGGGCTGCGAGACCCTGCCGGCCGCGCAATGGGAAGCGAACTGGGGCAGCCACCGCGACCGCTACCCGGGCCTGCCCGGCCTGGGCAACTACCTGGGGGCCAAGCTGCTGGGCTTCGTCGACCTGCCCGCGGGCATGAAGGCGCCGACCGAGATCAGCGCGAGCACCGGCAAGCCCGATGCCGACTACCAGCGCGTGCGCAACTTCTTCACCGAGCACATCCAGACCGCGGCGCAACGCCGGCGCTACCTCGACGGCGACCTGGCCGACGCCATCGCGCGCACCGGCATGGCGGTGGTGATCTCCAAATCGGAACGCAAGGCCGCCTTCATCGACCTGGGCCCGCTGCTGCGCTTCTACCGCCAGCAGTACTTCGCCGGGTCGCAGGCCGACTTCGACGCGCTGCTGCGCCAACGCGGCGACGGCCCGGCCCAGTTCCCGCCGGTCTTCGAGCAGGCGCCCGCGCAGCGGCCGGTGGTGGTCAAGGTGGTCGACCTGCCGCAGCCGCCGACCGCCGTCAAGCTCTCGCTGCAGGCGCCGCACCGCGCCTACATCGCGACAGAGGAAGGCCTGCTGCGCGTCTTCACGCTGGGCGACCGCTACCTCGACCCGCGCGGCAGCGCGCGGGGAGCACCCGAGGACATCCGCGAGCGCTTCAGCGTCGCGGTCGGCGCCAACCCGACCAGCATCGCCTACCTGAAGGAGAAGGCCACGCACGGACGCAGCGCGCTCTACGGCGACCGCCAGCCCGAGGACCACCTGTGGGTGCTGTCGCGCGCCGAACGCAAGGCCACGCTGCTGCAGTTCGACGCCGCCCGGACCACCGCCCGGCCCCTGCTCACGCTGCAGGACAGCCGCATGGGCGACGCGATCGCGATCGAGGACGTGGACAACCACGGCACCGAGAGCTACCTGCTCACGGTCGCCGACTACAGCGGCCGCACGGTGCGCAACTACGCCTACGGGCCGGTCGTGATGTGGACCTACGATCCGGCCACCGCGGCCTGTCCCCGGCCCGCGGGCTGCGCGCTGCAGCAGGGGCAGCCCTTCGAGTACGCCGGCGGCTACACCCTGCCCGGCCGGCCCTTCGCCATCAGCGGCAGCAACATCAACTGAGCCGCTTGCGGGGCGGGGCTCACTCGACCGCCGCGGTCTCGCCCGACCAGAAGCGGTAGACGTTGCGGCCCGCGCGCTTGGCCTCGTACATCGTCAGGTCGGCGTTCTTGATCAGCGCGTTCACGTCCGCGCAGTCCGGTCCGTACAGCGCGATGCCGATGCTGGCCGAGATCGCGCAGTCGTGCTCGAGCACCTTGAAGGGCGTGGCGGCGGCCAGCAGGATGCGCTGCGCGACGGTCTCGATGTCGGCCCGGCCGGCGAAGTCGTCGACGATCACCACGAATTCGTCGCCGCCCAGGCGCGCGGCCGTGTCGGACATGCGCAGGCTGCGGCCCAGCCGCTGCGCGAAGGCCGCCAGCAGCGCGTCGCCCACCTCGTGGCCCAGCGAATCGTTGACGGCCTTGAAGCCGTCGAGGTCGATGAACAGCAGCGCGAGCGGCGACCCGCGCTGCGCCTTGCCGACCGCATGGCGCAGCAGCTGCATCAGCAGGTTGCGGTTGGGCAGGCCGGTCAGCGCATCGAAGTGCGCCAGCTGCCGGATCTGGTCTTCGGACGCCTTGCGCTGCGTGATGTCCATCACCGTGCCGCGCAGCAGCTGGCCGCTGCCCTCCGCGTTGGCCGCCGGCTGCGCCAGCGCATGGACCCAGCGCACCGCGCCCGAGGGCAGCGAGATGCGGTATTCGGTGTCGAACTCCTTGCCCTCGCCCAGCGCGCGGTCGATCAGGCGCATGTAGCGCTCGCGGTCCTCCTCGTGCACCAGCGAGCGGAAGTCCGCGCCGGCCATGCCGCGGTCGAGCGGGTCGAGCCCGAAGATGCGGAAGGTCTCCTTCGACCAGGCGGCCTCGCGGGTCACGGGGTCGAAGCTCCAGCTGCCGAAATGGGCCAGGCGCTGCGCCTCGGCCAGCATGCGCTCACTCTCCGAAACGGCGCGGAAGGCCGCCTTGAGCTGCTCGCGCAGCGCGCTGATGTGGCCGCCCATCATCGCGAACCAGGGCATGACGACCGCGAACACCAGCAGCTGCAGCCACTCGAGCTGCATGTCCAGGGCCTGCGGCTTGAACAGCTTCAGCAGCCCCAGCACCGCCGCATAGCCGACGACGCTGCCCAGCGCATAGGTCATGAGCGCGGGCGTGCGCAGGCGCAGGGCGCCGAACAGGCTCACCATCGCCAGCAGCACCAGGAACATCGCGCGGCCGCCGTCCGCCGCGAACGCACCGCCCAGCAGCGTGAGGGCCGCGGCGCTCATCTGCGGCACCGTCATGCTCGGATCGACGAGCGTGCGGTTCCATTCGCTGCGGAAGGCCAGGTAGAAGACCCCCACCCAGCCGAGGATGACGCCCAGGATCAGCAGCAGGGGCTGCAGGTGCAGCATGCCCAGCCCGTGCCAGACGACCAGCAACAGGACGACCAGCAGGCTGGTGCCGACGGCGATGCGATAGCTTTGCAATCGAAGGTCCTGTCTTGCGTGTTCAGGTTCGGAGAGAGAGGGCGTGTGCATGACGGGGCGGTCGCGCGCGAAAAGGAAAGGGCTGAACTCTAACGTTCCGCCGCGACCGCGGCCCCGACGGGCTCACCGGCGTGGCATCCCGGCCTCGCCCAGCGAGAAGCGCGCCACCATCTCGCGCGTGATCTGCACCGCGCGGTGCAGGCTCATGTCGATGTGCGCGGTGAGCACGTCCAGCGCGCGCGGCGTGTCCCGCTGCGCGATCAGCGCCACGATCTCGGCGTGGGCGTTGAAGGCGCGGTCGTTCCAGTCCGACTGCTCGATGTCGACGTGCCGCGCGACGTGGATGCGGCGCGTGACCACGTCCATGAAGGCCGCCAGTTCCTTGTTGTGCGACAGCGCCACGAGCTGGCGATGGAATTCCTCGTCGGCCAGCACCATGTCCGCGGTCGCCAGGTCGTCCGATGCGGCCATCACCAGCTGCCAGTAGCTGCCCAGCACCGCGATCTCCTCGTCGCCGGCCCGCTGCACCGCGAGCAGCACCGCCCGGCGCTCCAGTGCGATGCGGACCTGGTAGAGGTCGAACACCTCGTCGACGCTGATCGCCTTGCGCAGGAAGCCCTTGTTCATCACGAAGTCGAGCAGGCCTTCGGCGGCCAGCCGGTTCAGCGCCTCGCGCAGCGGCGCGCGGCTCACGCCGAGCTCGCGCCCCAGCGCCTGTTCGTTGATGCGCGCGCCGGGCTTGAAGTCGTAGTGCATGCAGCGCTCGCGCAGCGTGAGGTAGAGCCGCTCCACGCTGCTCTCCTCGCGGGCCTCGCGCGGCGGTCTGGGGCTGGGTCGACGGGGCGTTCGGGGCATGCGGCGTGAGGAAGGAATCGTGGCGACAGCAGCTGTGCCTTGCAGGCGGGTCCGCCGTCGCCCAGGCGACAGATCGCGCCTCAGTGTAGCGAGTGGCGCCCGTGTCGGCGCTGCACAGGGCGCCGGCCCGGGCCCGAGCGCGGAGTTTCCCTAGTGGGCTGCCGTGCAAAAGTGTCGACACTTGCGAAGGCACCGCTCGCGGATGCCGAATCGCAGGCGCGCCCCGATGCGCCTCGCCCCACGAGAAACTCCACACCCGAGGCAGGCCATGACCTTGAAAGCCGTCACGCTCGACGACAAGTACACGCTGACCCGCGGCCGCATCTTCATCACCGGCACCCAGGCGCTGGTGCGGCTGCCGCTCACCCAGCACGAACGCGACCGCCGCGCGGGCCTCGACACCGCGGGCTACATCAGCGGCTACCGCGGCTCGCCGCTGGGCGGGCTCGACGAACAGATCGCCAAGGCCAGGAAGCACCTCGGCGCGCGCAACGTGGTGTTCGTGCCGGGCGTCAACGAGGACCTCGCGGCCACCGCCGTCTGGGGCTCGCAGCAGGCCGAGATCGGCGGCGAGGGCAAGCACGACGGCGTGTTCGCCATGTGGTACGGCAAGGGCCCGGGCGTGGATCGCACCGGCGACGCCTTCCGCCACGGCAACCTCGCGGGCTCGTCGCGCCACGGCGGCGTGCTGGTGCTGATGGGCGACGACCACACCTGCGAATCCTCCACCACCTGCCACCAGAGCGAGTTCGCGATGGTCGACGCGATGATCCCGGTGCTGAGCCCGGCCGGCGTGCAGGAGATCCTCGACTACGGCGTGATCGGCTGGGCCATGTCGCGCTACAGCGGCTGCTGGGTCGGCATCAAGTGCGTGAAGGACACGGTCGAGGCCACCGCGTCCATCGACGTCGACATCGAGCGCGTGAAGATCGTCGCGCCGCAGGGCGTGGACCTGCCCGCCGACGGCGTGAACATCCGCCAGCCCGACACGCCGCATGCGCAGGAAGCGCGGCTGCACCGCCACAAGCTCGGCGCCGTGACCGCCTTCGCGCGCGCCAACGGCATCGACCGCATCGTGCTCGACAGCGCCTCGGCGCGGCTGGGCGTGGTCTCGCACGGCAAGAGCTACCTCGACGTGCTTCAGGCGCTCGACGACCTGGACCTGTCGGAGCAAGCGGCCGTGGCCAAGGGGCTTCGGCTCTACAAGGTCGGCATGCCCTGGCCGCTCGAGCCCGAGGGCGCGGTGGCCTTCGCCGACGGGCTGCAGAAGATCCTGGTGGTCGAGGAGAAGCGCAGCCTGATCGAGTTCCAGCTCAAGGAGCAGCTCTACGGCCGTGCCCACACGCCGGCCATCGTCGGCAAGCGCGACGAGCAGGGCGCGGTGATGTTCCAGTCGGAGATGGCGCTGGACTCGAACCAGATCGCGATCGCCATCGGCGAGCGGCTGCTCGAGCTGGCGGACGACCCGGCCCTGCGCCGCCGCGTGGAGGAGATCAAGGCCTGGCGCGCGCCGCGCGGCGTGGTCGACATCCTGTCGCGCAGCTTCTACTTCTGCAGCGGCTGCCCGCACAGCTCCTCGACCGTGCTGCCCGCCGGCAGCAAGGGCTACGCCGGCATCGGCTGCAGCTGGATGGCGCAGAGCATGGACCGCTCGACCCTGGGCTACACGCAGATGGGTGCCGAGGGCATGTCGTGGGTCGGCGAAGCGCCCTTCTCCAGGCGCGCCCACATGTTCCAGAACATCGGCGACGGCACCTATTTCCATTCGGGCCTGCTCGCGATCCGCGCCGCCGTGGCCGCGCGCACCAACATCACCTACAAGATCCTGTTCAACGACGCGGTCGCCATGACCGGCGGCCAGCGCCACGACGGCCCGCTCGACGTGCCGATGATCGCGCACCAGGTGCGCGCCGAGGGCGTGGGCCGCATCGTGATCGTGAGCGACGAGCCCGACAAGTACGCGGCCGACGTGCGCTGGCCCGAGGGCGTGACGGTGCACCACCGCGACGACATCGACGCGGTGCAGCGCGAGCTGCGCGAGATCCCCGGCACCACCGCCCTGATCTACGACCAGACCTGCGCGGCCGAGAAGCGGCGCCGGCGCAAGCGCGGCACCTTTCCCGACCCGGCCAAGCGGCTGGTGATCAACGACCTGGTGTGCGAGGGCTGCGGCGACTGCGGCGTGAAGTCCAACTGCGTCTCGGTGCAGCCGCTGGAGACCGAGTTCGGCCGCAAGCGGCAGATCGACCAGTCTTCGTGCAACAAGGACTATTCCTGCGTCAAGGGCTTCTGCCCCAGCTTCGTCACGGTGCTGGGCGGCGCGCTGCGCAAGCCCGAGCCGGTGAGTGACACCACGCTGTTCCCGGTGCTGCCCGAGCCGGTGCTGCCCTCGCTCGACGGGCGCGTCTACAGCATCCTCGTCACGGGCATGGGCGGCACGGGCGTGGTCACCATCGGCGCCATCCTGGGCATGGCGGCGCACCTCGAAGGCCGGGGCTGCGGCCTGCTCGACATGGCGGGCCTGGCGCAGAAGGGCGGCTCGGTCTGGAGCCACCTGCGCTTCGGCGCCTCGCCCGAGGCCATCAAGACCATCCGCATCGCCGCGGGCGGCGCCGACCTGGTGCTGGGCTGCGACGTGATCGTGGCCGGCAACTCCAAGACGCTGGCCGCGACCCGGCGCGGCCGCACGCGGGTGCTGGTCAACACCAAGGAATTCATGCCGGGCGAGTTCTCGCGCCATGCCGACATGCAGTTCCCACGCGACGGCCTGCGCGGCAACGTGATCGACGCGGTGGGCGAGGACGCGGCCGAGTTCGTCGACGCGGGCCGCATCGCGACCGCGCTGCTCGGCGACAGCATCGCGGCGAACATGTTCATGCTGGGCTTCGCCTACCAGCGCGGCCTGATCCCGATCGGCGCCGAAGCGATCGGGGCCGCGATCGAACTCAACGGCACCGGCCAGCGCATGAACGCCGACGCCTTCCTCTGGGGCCGCCGCACCGCGGTCGACCCGCAGGCGGTCGAACGGCTGCTGGTGCTCAAGCGCGGCAGCGAAGGCGCTGCCGTGTCGCCACCGCGCGCCAAGAACCTCGACGAGTCCATCGCGCTGCGCACCCGCTTCCTCACCGACTACCAGGACGCGGCCTATGCGGCGCGCTACACCGCGCTGGTCGAGCGCGTGCGCGCGGCCGAGGCCGGACGCTTCGGCCAGAGCAGCGCGCTGACCGAGGCCGTGGCCCGCTACCACTTCAAGCTGATGGCGATCAAGGACGAGTACGAGGTCGCACGCCTGCATGCGCACAGCGGCTTCCTGGCCAAGCTCGGGCAGCAGTTCGAGGGCGACTACCGGCTGGTGTTCAACCTCGCGCCGCCGCTGCTGTCGCGCCGCGACCCGGCCACCGGCGAGCTGCGCAAGCGGGAATTCGGCGCCTGGGTGCTGCCGCTGTTCCGGGTGCTGGCCCGGCTGCGCACGCTGCGCGGCACGCGCTTCGACCTGTTCGGCCGCAGCGAGGAACGCCGCGGCGAGCGCGCCGTGCTCGCGCGCTACGAGCAGACCATCGAGCGCGTGCTGTCGACGCTGCAGTCGTCGGCCGACCCGGCCCACCACGCCGCGGCCGTGGCGCTGGCCTCGTTGCCCGAGGACATCCGCGGCTATGGCCATGTGCGGGCGAAGAGCCTGGTCGCGGTGCAGGCGCGCGAGCAGGACCTCCTGGCCGCGCTCGAGCGCCGCGTGATCCCGCTGCAGCGCGCCGCCTGAGCGCCCTCTTTTCCCGCTGAACCGACAACAACCCGAGGAGACGACGATGGTTTCGAAGAACACCCGGCGCATGGCGCTGATGGCGCTGGCCGGTATCGGCCTGAGCGGTCTGGCGCAGGCCCAGCCGGCCGCCGCCTACCCCGACCGCAACATCGAGCTGATCGTGCCCTATGCGGCCGGCGGCGGCACCGATGCGCTGGCGCGCGCCTTCGCCGAGGTCTCGCGCAAGTACCTCAGGCAGAGCATCGTGGTGAACAACAAGCCCGGCGCCAGCGGCTCGATCGGCTGGACCGACGTGATCAACAGCAAGCCCGACGGCTACAAGCTCGCGCTGGTGACGGTGGAACTCACCTTCCTGAACAGCCTGGGCCTGGTGAAGTTCACCCACGATGCGCTGACGCCCATCGCGCGGCTGAACTTCGATCCGTCCGCGATCACGGTGCGCGCCGACGCGCCCTGGAACACCATCGAGGAATTCCTCGCGGCCTCGAAGAAGACGCCCGGCGAGATGCGCATGGGCAACGCGGGCAACGGTTCGATCTGGAACCTCACGGCCTCGGCGCTGGAGGACCAGGCGCAGGTCAAGTTCAACCAGGTGCCCTACCAGGGCGCGGCACCCGCGGTGCTCGCGCTGCTGGGCGGCCACATCGACGCGGTGGCCGTGAGCCCGGCCGAGGTCGGCGTGCACCTGGCCGCGGGCAAGCTCAAGATGCTGGCCGTGATGTCGGACCAGCGCCTCAAGGGCTTCGAGAGCACGCCCACGCTCAAGGAGCGCGGCATCGACGTGTCGCTGGGCGCCTGGCGTGGCTTGGCCGCGCCCAAGGGCACGCCGCCCGAGGTGATCGAGATCCTCAAGGTCGCGGCCGAGAAGACCGCCAAGGACCCGGCCTTCATCGACAGCCTGCAGAAGCTCAACCTCGGCTACTCCTACGCCGACAACACGGCCTTCAAGGCGCAGATGGTCAGCGACAGCGACTTCTACAAGAAGCTGATCGCGAAGATCGGGCTCAAGCTGCAGTAGGGAACGACGCGGCCGCAGTGCCGCCCTGCGCCGCCCGTTTATCTGACAGCCATCGCCCGGTGTTCTGACTGTTCGCCGCGGCAGCGCCTCCCTAGGATGCCGAAGCCCACGACCTGCATGCGCAGGCCGTGCGGCACACGCATCAACAAGCGGCGCGCCACCGGCGCACATCCGCGAGCAGGAGACACAGATGAACGAGACACACAAGCGGGCCCCGGCCTGGATCGGCGTGGCGCTGGCGACGGCCCTGCTGGCCGCATGCGGCGGCGGCAATGGCAACGGCAACGGCACGCAGGCCACGACCACGCCACCCACCGCGGGCGGCGGCGGCGATGGCGGCGACGGCGGCACGCCGGTGGACCCGGGCACGCCCAAGCCCGAGGTCTCGCTGGCCGGCCTGAAGTTCTGGGTCGGCGACATCGGCCCATCGGGCGAGACCGCCTTCAGCGGGCCGCAGCAGCCTGCCTTCATGTGCCTCACGCAGGTCTCGAACCTGGGCGCGCCCGAGGTCGACAACCACGACGGCATCGGGATGCCGGTCTACCAGGTCCCCGGCAACGCGAGCAGCCCGCTGCTGGGCTACAGCAGGCAATGCGGCGTGAAGACGCAGCTGCGCTACTTCTATTACACGGGCAGCGACTTCGCGCCCTTCGATCCGGCCACGCAGTTCGCCAACCCGCCGGCCAACCTGCAGCGGGTGCGCCTCAACGGCGCCGACCTGCCCTTCGTGGTGCGCGTCGAGGCCGGCACCATCAACCGCTTCGCCTACAGCACGGCCATGCTCGCGCCCTTCGCCGAGAGCAGCGCGCGGCCCGGGGAACTGGACAACACGGCCTGGAACCAGAAGCTCGTCTACTGGATGCGCGGCGGCGTGGGCGTGGGCCACCAGCAGGGCAAGGCCATGTGGTTCGGCGGCCTGTGGGGCGAAGAGAAGCCGGTGATGCCGCGCCTGCTGGAGCAGGGCTATGCGATCGTCTCCTCCTCGGGCAACGAGACCGGCGTGCACTACAACCTGCGGCTGGCCGAGGAGACGGCGGTCATGGTCAAGGAGCATTTCGTCCAGACCTACGGCAAGCCCCGCTACACCGTCGCGATGGGCATCTCGGGCGGCGCGGTGCAGCAGTACATGTTCGCGCAGAACCGGCCGCAGGGCCTGTTCGATGCGGGCGTGCCGATCCAGTCCTATCCGGACATGGTCACGCAGGTGCCCTATGTGTCCGACTGTTCGCTGCTCGAGCAGTACTTCAAGGACGAGGTCACGCTCGATCCCGGCTCGCGCTGGACCAAGTGGAGCGACCGCACGCTGATCGAAGGCCTGGCCACCAGCGACACGCGGCGCAACAGCTTCACCGGCGGCACCGGCTCCTCCGAATGCATCGAGGGCTGGGGCAAGGCCGGGCCCGGCGTGTTCAACCCGGTCTTCAGCGATCCGGCCTTCAAGAGCACGGCGGCGGCGCTGGGATGGCCCGACGCCTTCGCCAACGTGAAGTGGACCCACTGGAACGACCTGGCCAACATCTACGGCACCGACGCGCGCGGCTTCGCGCCGATCCCGATCGACAACGTGGGCGTGCAGTACGGCCTGCAGGCGCTGCGGAGCGGCGACATCGACACGCAGGAGTTCCTGCGCATCAACGCCTGCGTGGGCAGCTGGAAGGAGCAGGACGCGTTCGTCGACTGGCTGATGCCGCCGGCCGACCCCTTCGACAGCCGCAACATGCAGCGCAGCGCCGACTGCCGCACCGCCGCGGGCACGCCCGCGCCGCGGCGCAGCGGCGACCTGCGCGCGATGAACCTCGCCTACTCGGCGGGCCAGGTGTTCACCGGCAAGTCGCTGGCGATCCCGCTGATCGACCTGCGCCCCTGGAAGGAAGACGTGCTGGACATGCACAACTCGCGCCAGTCCTTCTCGGCCCGCGCGCGCCTGCAGGCCGGCGGCGGCAACGCCGCCAACCAGGTGATCTGGTTCACCGGCGAGACCAGCCAGGCCGGCGTGGCGACCCGCGCGACCGATGCGCTCAAGGTGCTCGACGACTACCTCATGGGCGACACCCGGCCCTCGCGCTTCGTCGACCAGTGCTTCAACGCGAGCGGCCAGACCATCGCGGCCGGCGCGCAGGTCTGGAGCGGCATCCTGGACTCGGCGCGCCCCGGCGCCTGCACCCAGAGCTTCAAGGTCAACACCAGCCCGCGCATGGTGGCCGGCGATTCGTACCGCGGCGACATGTTCAAGTGCCGGCCCAAGCCGATCGCCACCGCGCTGGCCGACGGCACCTACGCCCGCGGAACGGGCGGCGCGGCCGATCCCTTCAGCGTCGAAGAGAAGGCATGGCTGGCGCGCATCTTCCCGCAGGGCGTGTGCGATTACGCGCAGCCGGACATGGGGCGGCCGCAAGGCCTGTGAACCGAGGGCCCGACCGGCTGGCGCTCAACCCTGCGCCAGCGCGTCGCGGCCGCGGATCTCGTCGAGGTAGTTGTAGATCGAGAAGCGCGACACGCCCAGCGCGGCCGCGGCGCTGCCCACGCTGCCCTTCACGATGAACAGCCCGCGGCGCAGCATCTGCTCGACGGCCGCGACCTTCTCCTGCTTGTTCATCAGCCGCACGGGCTTGCCGAGCGTGCGGATGGCCGAGGCGATGATGTCGTCCATCAGCACGTCCATCTCCGGCGCCTCGGCCGGGAGGGCGGCGGGCTCGGCCGCGCGCGGCTTGCCCGCCAGCGCCTGCCCGAGCCAGGCATGGGCGAGCTGGAGCACCGAGAGGTCGGCGTTCATGCACAGCGCCGCGAAGGGCGTGCCCTCGGCATCGCGGTAGACGACGGTGGCCGACTTCAGGGGCGTGCCGCCGGGCGAGGCGGTCGGGTAGTCGGCCACCACCGAATGGCCGCGCTGGCTCTGGTCCAGCGTGGCGTTCCAGGCCGCGGCGAAGGCGCGGTCTTCCTTGGGCCCGCTCAGGATCGAACTGCCCACCTGGCGGCCCGAGACATGGCCGTTGGCGATCGCGAGCACCGAACGCTCGGGCTGTGTCAGGTCGTGCAGCGCCAGCTCGACGTTGGGCCCGAGCATGCTTTCCATCATCGCGACGATGGGCTTGAGCACCTCCAGCACCTGTCGACGCTCGGTCGCGAGCTGCGCCTTGACCGGCGGCGCCGGCGCCGGCTTGCGGGCGGATGCACGCGCCGCGCGGGGACGGGCGGACGCGGCAGGTGCAGCGGGGGGAGCGGAGGTTTTCTTGGCGCACATAGGGCTGCAGTTATCGCACAAACCCTGAGATCGAATTCAACACTTTGTTGAATACTTGATGTGTTGTTGAAATCGGCATGGGACTTGCAACCGCGCCGAGGCGGCAACACGCAGCGGGCAGCGCTGCATCCGCCGCACCGCATCGGCGCAGGCCGGTGCACCAGGGCGGGATGCCGCCCCATTCTTCAACATTTCGTAGAACCTTCAACAGGATTGACCATGACACCCATGACCGACATCGCAGCGCGTCCCAGTTCGCGCCGCCACTGGCTCAAATCACTGTGCGGCGCCTCGGTCGCCACGGCCCTCGGCGCGCAGCTCGCCGGCTGCGGTGGCGGCTCCGGCGGCTCCTTCCTGCCGACGGCCTCGGCCGCCACCACCGACCCGGTGCCGACCACCGGCGCGCTGCCCGCCAAGGCGCTGTTCCCGGGCGTGGCCGACCGGGTCTTCCTCAACTCGGCCGCCGACCACCCCTGGAGCCAGCTCGCCGCCGATGCCTCGACGGCCTACGCCAAGGGCAAGCTGGGGCTCAACGGCACCAACGCGACGGCCAGCGCCAAGTTCGCCGCGCTGATCAACGCCGATGCCGACGAGATCGCCTACGTGCCCAGCACCTCGATGGGCGAGTACCTGGTCACGCAGGCGCTGGGCCTGCCGCAGAGCGGCGGGCGGGTGGTGACGGACGCGCTGCATTTCACGGGCTCGTTCTACATGTACGAGCAGTACAGGGCGCGCGGTGTCGACGTGGTGACGGTCGCCATGGATGCGGGCTACCGCATCTCGCTGGCCGACCTGGACCGCGCGATCGTCCCCGGCACCCGGCTGGTGGCGATCTCGCATGTCTCGCTCTACAACGGCTTCACCCACGACGTGAAGGCCGTCTGCGACCTCGCGCATGCGCGCGGCGCGCTGGTCTATGTGGACCTGATCCAGTCCGCGGGCGCGATACCGGTCGACGTCAAGGCGATGGGCGTGGACTTCGCGGCCTGCGGCACCTACAAGTGGCTCATGGGCGACTTCGGCTTCGCCTTCCTCTATGTGCGCAAGGCCCTGCTGCCGCGGCTGCAGCGCCCCTGGTACGGCTATCGGCAGACGCGCAACTTCGCTGCGCCGATCCTGCACGTCTACCCGCTCGACCCGCCGGGCAGCGTGCCCTACGAGAGCGTGCAGATCGATTCGGTCTCGGGCTACTTCGCCGGTTCCTTCCCGGCGACGGCGGTGGAGGTGGCCTGCGCCGCGTCGATCGACTGGATCCGCAGCGTCGGCGTGGAGGCGATCCAGCAGTACAAGCAGCCGATGCTCGATGCGCTGCAGGCCGGCCTGCGCGGCAAGGGCTTCCAGGTCGTGACGCCGCCCGAGACCCGCGCGCCGATCGTCACCTTCGCCTATGCGAACGCGGCGCAGTTGTCCACGCGCCTGGCACCGGCCAGGATCGAGATCACCCTGCGCGCCAACCACGCGCGCATCTCGCCCTCGGTCTTCAACGACCTCGGCGACATCGAGAAATTCCTGGCCGCCATCGGCACGCCCTGAGCCAGCCCCTTCCCTCATCCAAGGACCCCCCATGCGCCACCGCACCCTCTGCCTCGTCGCCACCGCCTGGCTGGCCCTGTCGACCGCCGCCTGCACCACCGCCCCCATCTACCTGAACTCGGGCAAGGTGCTGCCCTCGACCCTGCCCTTCTCCGAGGCCGTGAAGGTCGGCCCCACGCTCTACCTGTCGGGCCAGATCGGGAACCTCCCCGGTGGGCTCAAGCTCGCACCGGGTGGCATCACGCCGGAGTCGAAGCAGGTCATGGACAACATCCAGACCTCGCTCGAGGCCCACGGCTATGCGCTGGCCGACGTCGTCAAGTGCACCGCGATGCTGGCCGACATGTCGGAATGGTCGGCCTTCAACGCGGTCTACCAGACCTACTTCGCCGCCGGCCGCTACCCGGCGCGCAGCGCCTTCGGCGCCACGGCGCTCGCGTTCAACGCGCGCATCGAGGTCGAGTGCATCGCGGCCAAGGTCTCCTGATCACAGCCCCGCCAGCGGCACCGTCGCCTCCTTGAGCACGCGCAGCACGAAGCTCGACTTGCTGTGGCGGATGCCGGGGATCTTGTAGAGCTTCTCGCGCAGCAGCCGCTCGTAGTCGCGCGTGTCGCGCACCGCGATGCGCACGTAGTAGTCGTAGTCGCCCGAGACCAGGTAGGCCTCCTGGATCTCGGGGATGGTGGCCAGCACCCGGCCGAACTCGTAGAGCATCTCGTCGGTGTGGCTCTCGAGCGTGACCTGCACGATCACCGAGTCGTGGTAGCCCAGGCTGCCCGGGTCGACGTCGATGGTGTAGCGCTTGATCACGCCCTCGCCCTCCAGCCGCTTGATCCGGCTCCAGCAACTGGTGGCCGACAGCCCGACCTCGGTGCCGATCTCCTGTAGCGTGCGGCGCGAGTCCTGCAGCAGGATGCGCAGGATCGCCATGTCGATCTTGTCGAAAGATCCTTCGGAGGATTTCTCTTTTGAACGTTGATTCTTCAAGTTGGCCACCTTAAAAGGCGAAAACAAGAAGCACATTCTGCGCTATTGACCGAAGAATCGAGGCATGAACACCACAGCCCTCGAACGCGATCCCGCCACCCTGCCCCCGCAGCCTGCCGCTGACGCAGTTGCCGCTGAAGCGCAAGCCATCGTGCGCAACGGCGCGCAGGCCCTGCTGGCCACGCTGATCGAATGCGGTGTGGACACGATCTTCGGCTACCCCGGCGGCGCCGCGCTGCCGCTCTACGACGCGCTACACGGCGAGCCGCGGCTGCGCCATGTGCTGGTGCGCCACGAGCAGGCGGCCGTGCACGCGGCCGAGGGCTACGCCCGCACCACCGGTCGCGTGGGCGTGGTGCTGGTCACCTCGGGCCCGGGCGTGGCCAACACCATCAGCGGCCTGCTCGATGCGATGAGCGATTCGGTGCCGGTGCTGTGCATCAGCGGCCAGGTCGCGACCGCCTCCATCGGCACCGACGCCTTCCAGGAAAGCGACGCGCTGGGCATGACCCGGCCCGTGACCAAGTGGAACTTCCAGCCGCGCTCGGCCGACGCGATCCCTGCCGCGGTGCGGCGCGCCTTCGCGGTCGCGACCGGCGGCCGGCCCGGCCCGGTGCTGCTCGACGTGCCCAAGGACGTGCAGGCCGCGCCACTGCGCGGCGGCGAGCCGGCTCCCCTGGCGCGCCGCCTGCCGCGCACGGCCCCTGCGGCCCTGCCGCAGGGCAGCCTGCAGCGCGCGGCCGAACTGCTGGCCGGCGCGCGCCGGCCGGTGTTCTACGGCGGCGGCGGGCTGATCAACTCCGGGCCCGCGGCCTGCGAGGCTTTCACGCAACTCGTGCGGCAGCTCAACGCGCCCTGCACCCTGACGCTGATGGGCCTGGGCGCCTTCCCGGCGTCCGACCCACGCTTCGTCGGCATGCTGGGCATGCACGGCACGCTGGAGGCCAACCTGGCGATGCACGACGCCGACCTGGTGGTCTGCGTGGGCGCGCGCTTCGACGACCGCGTGACCGGCAAGCTCGACGAGTTCTGCCCGCACGCACGCAAGATCCACATCGACATCGACCCGGCCAGCATCAACAAGGTGGTGAAGGTCGACGTGGCGATGGTGGGCGACTGCGCCGCGGTGCTCGAGGCGCTGCGGGTCCTGCCCGCGCTGCAGGGGCTGCCGGCCGAGCGGCTCGCGCCCTGGTGGCAGCGCGTCGAGCGCTGGCGCGCGAAGCGCTGCCTGGACTTCGCGCCGCGCACCGACGTGATCCTGCCGCAGCAGCTCATGCGTTCGCTGCAGCAGGCCGTGGGCGGGCGCGACGCGATCGTCTCGACCGACGTGGGCCAGCACCAGATGTGGGCCGCGCAGTACCTGCGCTTCGACCGCCCGCGCCGCTGGCTCACCTCGGGCGGCGCCGGCACCATGGGCTACGGCCTGCCGGCGATCATCGGCGCGCAGGTCGCGCACCCCGCGGCGCTCGCGGTCTGCGTGAGCGGCGACGCCTCGGTGCTGATGAACATCCAGGAGCTGTCGACCGCGATGCAGCACCGCGCGCCGGTCAAGCTGGTGCTGTCGAACAACGGCTACATGGGCATGGTGCGCCAGTGGCAGGAGCTCAACCACGGCAACCGGCTGAGCCACAGCTGGAACGAGGCCCTGCCCGATTTCGTGGCGCTGGCGCGCGCCTTCGGCTGGGGCGCGCGGCGGGTCGCCGACCCGGCCGAGCTCGAGGCGGCGCTGGCCGAATGCATGGCCCACGACGGCCCCTTCTTCCTCGACGTGCAGGTGGCGGCGCAGGAGAACTGCTTCCCGATGATGCCGGCCGGCCAGGGCCACCACCGCGTGATGCTGGGCAAGGACCGCTGGTACGAAGAGGAAGGTTGAGCCGGGACCGCTCCGGGCTCAGGCCAGGAAATCGATCAGCGCCCGCGACGCGGCCGACAGGCTGCGGTGCGGCGCGAAGATCAGCGAGAAGGGCCGCGAGCGCCCGCGCGTGTGCGCCAGCACCTCGACCAGGCGGCCCTGGCGCAGCAGGTCCTGCGCGATGAAGTCGTAGGTCTGACAGATGCCCATGCCGTGCGCGGCCAGCGACACCACGCCCAGCACGTCCTCGGCCACCTGCAGGTCGGCCGGCGGGGTCCAGTCGAGCGCGCGTCCGTCCTCCATGAAGACCCAGGGGGCGACGCGCCCGGTGCTGGGCATGACGAAGGGAATGCAGGCATGCCGGGCCAGCGCGCCGACAGTCTGCGGCGTGCCCGCGCGCGCGAGGTAGTCCGGCGCCGCGACCAGGCACAGCGGCGCGTCCTCGAGCTGGCGCGCCACCAGGCCGCTGTCGGGCAGCGCCCCGAGGCGGATCGCGAGGTCGTAGCCCTCGGCCACCAGGTCCACGTTGCGGTTGGTGATGCCCAGCTCGATGCGCACCTTCGGGTACTGCTGCCTGAAGCGCTGCAGCGCCGCCGGCAGCCTGTGGTGGCCATAGGTGGTGGGCACGCTGAGCCGCACCCGGCCGCTGAGCTCGCCGTCGCCCGCGCCCTGCACCGACCGCTCCGCGTCGTCGATCAGCGTGAAGGCCGCGCGCGCCTGCTCGAGGTAGCGCTGCCCCGGCTCCGTGAGGCTGAGGCGCCGGGTGGTGCGGCGCAGCAGCTGCACGCCCAGCCGCGCCTCCAGCCGCGTGATCGCGCGGCTCAGCACCGAGGGCGTGGTCGCCAGCGCCACCGCGGCGGCCGTCATCGAGCCTTTGTCGACCACCGTGACGAAGGTCTCCACATCCCCGAGGTGATCGAAGCGTCGACTCATCTTGACTCCTAAAGAACAGATGTTTTCCCTGGGCGGCAGTTTATCGCCGCCATTGCTCTCAATAGAGTCATGGCATCGGGTTCCGGCCCCTGTCTTCCCTCTTTTTTCTTTGGAGCAGCAAACGATGACGTCCTCCACCACCCTCCGCACCCCCGCGCGTCCCGTGCTGATGGTGCTCACCAGCCATGGCACCAAGGGCGCGACCGGCGAGGCCACCGGCTTCTACCTCGGCGAGCTGACCCATCCGCTGGCCGAGCTCGAGGCCGCGGGCATCGGGTACGAACTCGCCTCGATCCAGGGCGGCGAACCGCCGGTCGACGGCCTGGACCTGGGCGACGCGGTCAACGCGCGCTACTGGAACGACGGCACCTTCCGCGCCGCGCTGCGCCAGACCCGACGCCTGGGCGCGGTCGACGCCTCGCGCTACGCCGCGATCTTCTTCGCCGGCGGCCACGGCGCGATGTGGGACTTCCCCGGCAACCCCGACGTGGCCCGCGTGACGCGCGAGATCTACGAAGCCGGCGGCGTGGTCGGCGCGGTGTGCCACGGCCCGGCGGCGCTGGTCGACGTGACGCTGGGCAACGGCGCCTACCTGGTGGCGGGCAAGAACCTCAGCGCCTTCACCGACGACGAGGAGCGCGCGGTGAAACTCGACCAGGTCGTGCCCTTCCTGCTCGCCTCCACGCTCGGCCAGCGCGGCGCGCACCACCATCCGGCGCCCGACTGGAGCGCCAAGGTCGTGGTCGACGGCCGGCTCGTCACCGGCCAGAACCCGCAGTCGGCCGCGGGCGTGGGCGCGGCGATGCGCGAGCTGCTGCTGCGCCGGGACTGAACACCACGCCATCGGAGCCTCCATGAAACACATCCCCCTTCGCCGACTCGCCGCCGCGGCCCTGCTCGGCCTGTCCGCCCTCGGCACCCAGGCCGCCAACGTGCTGGTCGTGCTGTCGGATGCCGACCGCCTGGACCTCAAAGACGGCAAGGTCTTCTCCACCGGCTTCTACCTCAACGAACTGATGCAGCCGGTGAAGCTGCTGCGCGAGGCCGGCCACCAGCTGACCTTCGCCACGCCCAGGGGCGATGCGCCCACGCTGGACGCGTCCTCGGCCGACAAGGCGCACTTCGACGGCGACGAAGCCGCGCTGCGTGAACACCAGGCGCTGCTGGACCAGCTCAAGCTCACTTCGCGCACGGACTCGCCGGTGATCAGCCTCTCGCGCGTGGAGCAGATCGGCTACGCGCACTTCGACGCGGTCTACGTGCCCGGCGGCCACGCGCCCATGCAGGACCTGCTGACCAGCCCCGCGCTCGGCCGCCTGCTGGCGGACTTCCACGCGCGCGGCAAGACCACGGCCCTGGTGTGCCATGGCCCGATCGCGCTGCTGTCGACCTTGCCCGATGCAACGGCCTTCACCCGCCAGCTGGCGGCGAAGGGCACGGTCGCGCCGCGGCCGGACTGGCTCTACGCCGGCTACCGCATGACCGTGATCAGCAACCAGGAGGAAGCGCTGGCCAAGGCCCTGCTCCAGGGCGGTGTCATGAAGTTCTACCCGCAGACCGCGCTGCAGCAGGCCGGCGGCAGCTACCGCAGCAACCAGGTGCCCTTCACCGCGAACGTGGTGACGGACCGCGAGCTGATCACCGGCCAGAACCCCGCGTCGGCGCTCGGTGTCGCCCACGAAATGCTCCAACGACTGAAATAAGCCCCCAAGGAATCCACCATGGACCTGCAACTCCAGGACAAGACCGCCATCGTCACCGGCGCCACCGCCGGCATCGGACTGGCCATCGCCCGCACGCTGGCCGCCGAAGGCGTGGCGGTCACGCTCACCGGGCGCAGCCGCGACAAGCTCGACGCCGCCGTGGCCCAGATCGCCGCGGCCGCGCCGGGCGCCAGGCTCACGGCCATCGTGTCCGACCAGAGCACCGCCGACGGCGCCGCCTCGCTGATCGCGGCGCAACCCGACACCGACATCCTCGTCAACAACCTGGGCTATTACGAAGCCAAGCCCTTCGCCGAGATCAGCGACGAAGACTGGCTGCGCATGCTCGACGTCAACGTGATGTCGGGCGTGCGGCTGTCGCGCCACTACTTCCCGCGCATGCTGCGGAAGAACTGGGGCCGGGTGATCTTCATCTCGAGCGAGGTCGGTGCGTTCACGCCGCCGGACATGGTGCACTACGGCGTGAGCAAGTCGGCCCAGCTCGCGGTCTCGCGCGGGCTGGCCGAGCTGACCCAGGGCACGGGCGTGACGGTCAACAGCGTGCTGCCGGCCGCCACCCGCTCCGAGGGCATCGTCGACTACCTGCGCCAGACCGCGCCGCGCGCCGGCATGAGCGACGCGGAGATCGAGGCCCACTTCTTCAAGACCCACCGCCCCAGCTCGCTGATCGCCCGGATGATCGAAGCCGACGAGGTCGCGGCCATGGTGGCGCTGCTGGCCAGCCCGAAGGGCGCGGCCTCCAACGGCGCGGCCGTGCGCGTCGAGGGCGGCACCTTCCGCTCGATCCTCTGAGCCGGGCCCCCCATGTCCGATCTCGTCATCGTCGCCCTGGTCCAGGCCAAACCCGGCCATGAAGCCAGCCTCGTGAAGGCACAGGCCGCGCTCGCGCCGCTGGCACGCGCGCAGGCCGGCTGCATCAGCTACGAACTGCACGAATCCCTGGCGCAGCCCGGCCGGGTCGTGTTCTTCGAACGCTGGCGCGACCGCGCGTCCTGGGAACGCCACATGCGCGGCCCGCACATGGACGACTTCCGCGCCACCGCCGGCCCGCTGATCGGCGCCTTCGAGCTGCTGCACCTGAAGCAGGTCGCCTGAAGGCGTCGCCTCCTCTCCTTCCTTTCCCCTCCCCACAGAGCACACCATGTTCACTCGCTCCTTCCGCATCGCCGCCTTCGCACTGGCGGCCCTCGTCACCGGCACGCACGCCGCCCACGCAGCCGAAAGCCTGCCGCTCGAACGCTGGCGCAGCTATGCCGGCGTCAGCTGGGAGCCCGCGCAAGGCGGCGCCGATCCGGCCCCCTTCGCGGGCTCGGTCGGCGCGCCGATCGCCGGCATCCACTTCGACGCCCAGGGCCAGGCCTATGTGAGCACGCCACGCCTGATCTCGGCCGCCGCACCGGCGACGCTCAGCCGGCTGGACCTGAGCGCGCGCAGCGGCCCGGCGCGGCTCAGCGCCTTCCCATCGCTCACGGGCAACGCCACGACCGCGGCACCGGAGCAGGCCCTGCGCAACGTGCTCGGCTTCCACGTCGACCGCCGCAACGGCTGGCTCTGGGCGCTCGACATGGGCTTCATCGCCGGTGAATCCGAGGCCCCGGCCGGCGCCCAGAAGGTGCTGGTGCTCGACCTCAAGACCGGCCGCACGGTCAAGCGCATCCCGCTCGACGGCGTGGCCGACCGCAAGGGCAGCTTCCTCAACGACATCGTGGTCGACGAGCGCCGCCGCGTGGCCTACATCTCCGACAGCGGCATGCGCAGCGCGCCGGACAACATGGTCGGCGTGATCGTGCTGGACTTCGCCTCGGGCCAGGCCCGGCGCGTGCTGGACCGGCATCCGGCGCTGCAGATCGAGCGCGAGGTGAAGGTGGTCTCGCACGGTGCCGAGGTCTGGGCCGGCAACCCGCTGCTGATCGGCATCAACGGCATCGCGCTGTCGCCCGACGGCCGCACGCTGTACTGGACCGTGACCACGGGCACCCGCGCCCATGCGATCCCGACCGCGATCCTGCGCCAGGCCGATGCGAGCGCGGCGCAGATCGATGCGGCCGTCCGCGACCTGGGCCCGGTGGGCGGCAACACCGACGGCATCGTCACCGACGCGAAGGGTGCGCTCTACATCACCGACGTCACGCGCAACGGCATCGTGAAGTACGACCCGCGCACGAACACCATGGCGCTGATCGCTTCCGACGACGGCGTGCACTGGCCGGACACGCCGGCCCTGCTGCCGGGCGGTGACCTGGTCTTCACCTCCAGCGCGCTGAACGACCATTTCGCGGGCGCCGTCAAGAGCGGCGCGGAACGCTACGAGCTGTGGCGGCTGCCGCTCGGCGCCCGCAAGGCATCGACCCGCTGAAGACCGCCTTCACGAGGACAGACATCACCATGATGAACTTCGATTTCCACAACCCCACACGCATCGTCTTCGGCCCCGGCACCATCGCGCAGCTGGACCGGCGGGTCCCCGCCAACGCGCGCGTGCTGCTGCTCTACGGCGGCGCGAGCGCGCAGAAGAACGGCACGCTGGACGAGGTCCGGCGCGCCCTCGGCCAACGCGACGTGCAGGAGTTCGGCGGCATCGAGCCCAACCCCACCTACGAGACCCTGATGCGCGCGGTCGCGCTGGTGCGCGCGGAGCGGCGCGACTTCCTGCTCGCGGTCGGCGGCGGATCGATCATCGACGGCAGCAAGTTCGTGGCCGCGGCCGCGGACTTCGAGGGCGACCCCTGGCAGATCCTCGAGAGCGAAGGCCGCAGCGTGCACCGTGCCCTGCCGCTGGGCTGCGTGCTGACGCTGCCCGCGACCGGCTCGGAGATGAACAACGCGGCGGTGGTGACGCGCCAGGCCACGCAGACCAAGCTGGTCTTCATGAGCCCGCACGTGTTTCCGGCCTTCTCGATCCTGGACCCGACCAAGACCTTCACGCTGCCGGCCCGGCAGGTGGCGAACGGCGTGGCCGATGCGTTCACGCACGTGATGGAGCAGTACCTGACCCATCCCGCGGGCGGCCTGGTGCAGGACCGCCTGGCCGAGGGCCTGCTGCAGCTCCTGATCGAGATCGGCCCGCGCACGCTGGCCGAGCCCGAGAACGAGACGCTGCGCGCCAACCTCATGTGGTCGGCCACGCTGGCCCTCAACGGCCTGATCGGCGCGGGTGTGCCGCAGGACTGGGCCACGCACGTCGTGGGACACGAGCTGACCGCGCTGCATGGCATCGACCACGCCCGCACGCTGGCGATCGTCCTGCCGTCGATGCTGCAGGTACGCCGCGAGGCCAAGCGCGCCAAGCTGCTGCAGTACGCCGAACGCGTCTGGGGCCTGGCCGGCGGCACCGAGGATCAACGCATCGACCAGGCCATCGCCCGCACGCGCGCCTTCTTCGAGCAACTGGGCATCCCGACGCGCCTGTCGGCCTACGGCCTCGGTGCCGAGGAGGTCGAACAGGTCGTTGCCCAGCTGGCGGCGCACGGCATGAAGCAACTGGGCGAGCGGCAGGACGTCACGCTGGATGTGAGCCGGGCGGTGCTGCTGGCCAGTCTTTGACGCGCGTCAGGCGGGCTGCGTCGCCACCATCGAAGGACGCTGCCGCACCGCCTCGAACCAGGCCGCCACCTCCGAGCGGCCTTCGCGCCAGGCCAGGTCCGGGAAGCGGAAGTCCAGGTAGCCCAGCGCGCAGGCGACCGTGATGTGACCGATGTCGAAGGCATCGTCGGCGTCCGCGACATGGGCCGCCGCCGCGTCCAGCGAGGCGCTCACCTTGCGCAGCTGGCCTTCGGTCCACGCGGGCCAGCGGCAGGACTCGGGCCGCAGCGTGCCTTCATAGCGTGCGAGCAGCGCGGCCTCGAGCAGGCCATTGCCCAGCGCCTGCGCCTGCAGCGCCCGCCAGCGCAGCGGACCCGGCGCGGGAAAGACGCGCTGCCGGCCGTCGAGCGCATCGAGGTACTCGCAGATCACGGCCGAGTCGTAGAGCGCCAGGCCGTCGTCGGTCAGCAAGGTCGGCACGCGGCCGCTCGGGTTGTGCGCGGCCACCGCGAGGTCGGGCCGGACGGGGCTGGCGGCGGCCGGCAGCGGCTCGATCCTGGCCGCCAGTCCGAGCTCGATCGCGGTCACCGTGACCTTGCGCACGAAGGGCGACGCGGGGGAATGGAACAGCTTCATGGCATGGCTTGGGAGTCAAAAGATATATCATGCATCATCATTCGTTCAAAGGAGACATTTCCATCATGCAAGGCCTCAAGGACCCCACGCTGTTCCGCCAGCAGGCACTGATCGGCGGCGCCTGGCTCGACGCCCCGGAGACCCTCACGGTGCGCAACCCCGCCACCGGGGAGACCATCGGCCAGGTGCCGCGCATGTCCGGTGCCGCCACGCGGCAGGCCATCGAGGCCGCCGAAGCCGCGCTGCCGGCCTGGGCCGCATTGACGGCCAAGCAGCGCTCGGCGCTGCTGCGAAACTGGTTCGAGCGCCTGATGGCCGCGCAGGACGACCTGGCGCTGATCCTGACCACCGAGCAGGGCAAGCCGCTGGCCGAGGCGCGCGGCGAGGTCGCCTACGGCGCGAGCTTCATCGAGTGGTTCGCCGAGGAAGCGCGCCGCACCTACGGCGAGGTGATTCCTTCCGCCAACGCCGACACCCGCCTGGTCGCGCTGCGCCAGCCCATCGGCGTCTGCGCCGCCATCACGCCCTGGAACTTTCCCAACGCCATGCTGGCGCGCAAGCTCGGCCCGGCGCTGGCCGCCGGCTGCACCATGGTGGTCAAGCCCGCTTCGCAGACGCCCTTCTCCGCGCTCGCCATGGCGGTGCTGGCCGAGCAGGCGGGCATTCCGCCGGGCGTGATCAACATCGTGACCGGCAGCGCAAGCGAGATCGCGGGCGAACTCACGGCCAACCCGCGGGTGCGCAAGATCAGCTTCACCGGTTCGACCGAAGTCGGCCGCCAGTTGATGCAGCAGAGCGCGCCCACCATCAAGAAGCTGTCGCTGGAGCTCGGCGGCAACGCGCCCTTCATCGTCTTCGACGACGCCGACCTGGACGCGGCCGTCGAAGGCGCGATGGTCGCCAAGTTCCGCAACAACGGCCAGACCTGCGTGTGCGCGAACCGCATCCTCGTGCACGACGCGGTCTACGAGGCCTTCGCCGCCAGGCTGGTGGCGCGGGTCGCGGCGCTGCGGGTCGGCAACGGCGTCGCGCCCGGCGTGCAGGTCGGGCCGCTGATCGACGCCAAGGCGGTGCAGAAGGTCGAGGAGCACATCGCCGATGCGCTGGCCGGCGGCGCGACCCTGGCGGTCGGCGGGCGGCGGCTGGAGGGCAATTTCTTCGAGCCGGCCGTGATGACCGGCGTCACCTCCGCGATGCTGGTGGCGCGCGAGGAGACCTTCGGCCCGCTCGCGCCGCTGATCCGCTTCGCCGACGAGGACGAGGCGGTCCGGATCGCGAACGACACCGAGTTCGGGCTGGCCTCGTACATCTACACGCGCAGCCTGCGCCGGAGCTGGCGCATCGCCGAGCGGCTGGAGTTCGGCATGGTGGGCGTGAACACCGGCCTGATCTCGACCGCCGAGGCGCCCTTCGGCGGCATCAAGCAATCGGGCCTGGGGCGCGAAGGCTCGCGCCACGGCATCGACGACTACATGGAACTCAAGTATGTCTGCATGGGCGTCGCCTGAGGACGCTCCAGGGGAGGCTCCGCCCCCATGGGACTGGAGCCTGCGCGTGCAGGTGCGCTGGAGCGACCTCGATGCGCTGGGCCACGTGCACCACCTGGCCTACCTGCGCTGGTGCGAGGACGTGCGCAACGAGCATGCGGTGGCCGTCGGGCTGCCCGCGCCGGGCACCGGCGCCTGCTCGCAGGTGATCCTGCGCCTCGACGTGCACTACCTGCGGCCGGCGCCCCGCGACGCCGAACTGC
The DNA here is from genome assembly GCF_030317215.1 of Variovorax sp. J2P1-31. Taxonomy (NCBI): domain Bacteria; kingdom Pseudomonadati; phylum Pseudomonadota; class Betaproteobacteria; order Burkholderiales; family Comamonadaceae; genus Variovorax; species Variovorax sp. J2P1-31. Next base: position 197,824 of record NZ_JASZYA010000002.1, on the reverse strand, counting down.
AGATGCGCATGCGGGTGCTGCGCCTGGGCCGCACCAGCGCCGAGGTGCTCTGCCGGCTCGAGGGCCCGGCGCAGGCGCTGTTCGAGGCCCGCGTGACGACGGTGCTGTGCGACGACCGCACGCACCGCCCGGTGCCCTGGCCCGACGCGGTGCGGCAGCGCATCGAAGCGGTCCCGCCGGCGACCGCCGCGCCGAAGCACTAGGGTCTTCGGGATGAGCGGCAGCCCGCTCGCGCGCACCTCAGGCCGCGACCGCCTGCTCCGCCTCGATGCCGTGGATCGCGGCGGCGATCTGCGCCGCGTCGAGCGGGCGCTGGAAATTGCGCACATGCGGCGCGGTCATGGTGAGTTCCGCGATCTGACGGATCTCGGCCGCGGTCGGCGCGCTCACGCCGAGGTCGCCCAACGACGTCGGCAGGCCGATGCCGCGGTAGAAGCCGACCAGTTCCTGCACGAAAGCCGTGTCGCGCTCCTCCAGCACCAGCTGGACCAGCAGGCCGTAGGCCACCTGCAGCCCGTGCAGCGCATCGCGCGCACCGCGCACGGCGGTCAGGCCACGCGTCATCGCATGGGCGATCGACAGGCCGCCGTTCTCGAAGCACATGCCCGACAGCAGCACCGCCGCCTCCACGCAGTTCTCCAGCGCGGCGTCGGGCTGCTGGCGCTCCACCGCACGCAGCGCGGCGGGTGCGTGCGCACGCAGCATGTCGTAGCACAGCGCCGCCAGCGCGCTCGCGGCCAGCGTGCCGGCGCCGCCGTAGATGTTGGCGCCGCCCGCGCGCTGGCATTGGGCCACCTCGAAGGTCTTCGAGACCGCATCGCCGATGCCCGCCAGCAGCAGGCGCGCCGGCGCGCGCGCGATCAGCTCGGTGTCGACGATCACGGCACTGGGGTTGCGCGCCATGTGCTCGACCGCGAGCAGGCGGTGCGCTTCGTCGTAGACCACATAGATCTTGCTGGTCGGCGCATCGTTGGAGGCCACCGTCGGCACGCTGATCACTTCGGCGCCCAGCGCGTGGGCCACGGCCTTGCCGATGTCGATGCCCTTGCCGCCGCCCGCGGCGATGACGGCGGTGGGCGCGAGCGTACGGACCTGGGCGCACAGGCGCTCGATCTCCGGCGGCGTGACCTCGCCCGAGAACAGCGCGACCTCCAGCCGCACGCCGGTGGCCGCGCAGGAGGCGCGCACCTTGGGCTCCACCAGTTGCAGCACCACGCGGTCCGCGACCAGCAGCGCGATCTTTCCGGTCAGCGCGGCCTGCGCGCCGACCGCATCGAGCGCGCCCGGGCCCTGGATGTAGCGCAGCGGCGCACCGAACACGCGCGGACGCGGAGCACCGACGGAAGCGGCGGTGGGGGATGGGGTCATCGGGTTGTCTCCTTGAGTGACGAGGGGGCCTGGGTAAACCCCAGATATGGCGCATGACGCAGGATATATCATACATCTCAACACTTGAAAGACATCCGTGCAATCCCCCGTCCCCCTTCCGTCCGCTGCCTACCCGACCATCGACGGCCACACGCGCCTGGTGCCGCTGCTCGCCTATCCCTCGGAGCATGTGCGCACGCCGGCGCTGTTCAACAGTTACTGCGCGGCCCGCGGCCTCAACGCGGTGATGTTCGCGCTCAAGGTACCGCCCGCGCACCTGCAGTCGACCTGGCAGAGCCTGCGTCACATCGAGAACCTCGCGGGCGTGGTCGTCACCATCCCGCACAAGGCGCCGGTCGCCGCGCTGGTGGATTCGCTGGAAGGCGCGGCCTTGCACATGGGCGTGTGCAACGTGGCGCGACGCGGCGCCGACGGCCGCTTCGTCGGCCGCATGTACGACGGCATCGGTTTCGTCTCTGGCCTCGTCTCGCAGGGCATCGACATCCGCGGCCGGCGCGCCGCCCTGTTCGGCGCCGGCGGCGCAGGCACCGCGATCGCGCACGCGCTGTGCCACCAGGGCCTGGCCCATCTGCACCTGGTCAACCGGACCCAGGCCAAGGCCGAAGCGCTGGCGCGCGAGCTGGCCGCGCTCTATCCGAACGTCACGGTGCACGCCACGCTCGCCGACCCCTCGGCGCTCGACCTCGCGATCAACGGCACCGCCCTGGGCCTGCACGCGGGCGACGCCCTGCCCTTCGACCCGGCCACGCTCGGCCCGGCGACCGTGGTCGCCGAGGTCGTGATGCAGCCCGACACCACCGCGCTGCTCCAGCGCGCTTCGGACCTGGGGCTGCGCGTGCACCGCGGCGTCCACATGGTCCAGACCCAGGTCCAACTGCTGGCCGAGTTCGTCCTCGGGCCGCGGGGCTGAGTCCCGTTCTCTTCCACCCCATTCCCCCATCCACCAGGAGACACTCCATGCAATCTACGAAACCGGGCGCGTTCCGCGCGCTGGCCATGGCGGCAACCGCCATGGCCCTGGGCGGCCTCTGCGCCCTCGCCTCGGCCCAGGCCAAGGACGTGAAGATCGGCTTCGTGCTGCCGCTGTCCGGCGGCGCGGCGACCATCGGCAACCAGACCAAGGTCGGCGCCGAAGTCGCGGTCGCGCAGATCAACGCGGCCGGCGGCGTCAAGTCGATGGGCGGCGCGAAGCTGGTGCCCCTCTTCGCCGACAGCCAGTCCAAGCCCGACGTCGGCGTGGCCGAGACCGAGCGCCTGATCACGCGCGAAAACGTCGCGATGGTGGTGGGTGCCTACAACAGCGGCGTGACCTTCCCCGCGACCGAGCTCGCCGAGCGCTACAAGACGCCCTGGCTGGTCACGGGCGCGGTCAAGGACGAGATCACCGAGCGCAACTTCAAGTACGTGTTCCGCCCGAACAACAAAGCAACCTACGACGCCCGCGAGCAGCTCGACGCCATCGACATGCTCAAGAAGGAAACCGGCAAGGGACCGAAGACCATCGGCCTGTTCTACGAAGGCACCGACTGGGGCCGCTCGCATTCGGCCAACGTCAAGAAGCTGGCCAAGGAACGCGGCTACCAGATCTCGCTCGACGAGTCCTATCCGCCGAACCAGTCGGACTTCTCGGCCCAGCTGCTGAAGATCCGCGCCACCAAGCCCGAGGCGCTGATCGTGGTGGCCTACACGCCCGACCACATTCTGTTCACCCGCCAGTTCAGCGAGGCCGGCGTCTACGTGCCCTACGGCGTGCATTCGGTCGGCGGCGGCTCGGAGGATCCGAACTTCTACAAGGCCGTGTCGCCCAAGACGGTGGAGAACATGTTCGTGCAGGAGGACTTCCAGATCGACATCATGCGGGCCACCAAGGACGCCGCGTCGATCGACGCCGACAAGCGCTTCACGGCCGCGATCGGCTACAGCATCAACGCCTACGGCGGCCAGGGCGTGTCGAACGTCTACATCGTCAAGGATGCGCTCGAGCGCGCCGGCAGCGCCGACCGCGAGAAGCTGCGCGCCGCGCTGGCCGCGACCGACATCACCAGCGGCCCGGCGCTGATCACCGGCTACGAGCGCATCAAGTTCGACGAGAACGGCCAGAACACCTTCGCCCACGGCGTGATCTCGCAGAACCACGGCGGCGAGCGCCGCACCGTCTGGCCCGCCGCGAACCGGCTGGCCGGCGTGACCCCGGTCTGGCCGCTGCCCGAACGTCGCTGAGCCCCGCGCGAACCGACGCGCCTGTCCGTCCGCTCGGCCCGGTGCCGGGCGGCTTCGCGTTTCGCACCCCCTCGCTCTCCGGGCCACGGCCCGGCGGGCTTCGAAAGCCTTTATGGATCCCCTGATTCTTCTCTACGCCGTCGTCAACGGCCTGCTGCTGGGCGGCATCTACGGCGGCATCGCGCTCGGGCTCAGCCTGATCTTCGGCGTGCTGCGCGTGATCAACTTCGCGCACGGCTCCTTCCTCATGGTCGCCATGTACGCGAGCTGGGGCCTCTGGGCTGCGTTCGGCTGGCACCCCTACGCCTCGGTCGTGGTGACCGTGCCCTTCCTCTATCTGCTGGGCTACTTCACCCAGTCCGTGGTGATCGCCCCGCTGATCCGGCGCGAGTCCACGCTGGTGGTGGAGCCGCTCGGCGCTCTGCTGCTGACCACCGGCCTCTACCTGGTGCTCGACAACCTGGTGCTGATGGGCTTCGGCCCGGACGTGCGCTCGGCCAACGTCGAGTTCGCCAGCGGTTCGCTGCTGGTCGCCGGCCTGCCGGTCAACATCCCGCGGCTGATCGGTTGCGCCGCGGGCGTGCTGGTCGCGGCGGCGCTCTGGTGGGCGCTGCGCCACACCGACAGCGGCCGCGCGATCCGCGCCACCGCGCAGAACCGCGAGGCGGCCGCGCTGAGCGGCGTGGACATCCAGCGCGTCTACAACCACACCTTCGGCATCGGCGCCGCGATCCTGGGGCTGTTCGGCGCGCTGCTCACGCCCTTCCTGTCGCTCACGCCCACCGTCGGCCAGATGTTCGGCGTCAAGTCCTTCCTGGTCGTGGTGCTGGGCGGCATCGGCTCGATCCCGGGCTCGATCCTCGGCGGGCTGCTGCTCGGCGTGTTCGAGTCGGTGGCCTCGCAATACGTGACCGCGACCTCGGCCGCCATCTTCTCGTTCGGCCTGTTCATCGCCGTGCTGCTGTTCAGGCCCAACGGCCTGCTTGGCCGCAAGATCTGAAGGAATTCCATGTCTACATCCCGCCGCTCCATCACCGCGGTCCTGGGCCTGCCCCTGCTGGCGATCGCGCTGGTGCTGCCCTTCTTCGTGCAGGAGGCCTACCTGCTGCACTCGCTGACCATGATCCTGTACTTCGCCTACATGGCGTCGGCCTGGAACTTCGTCTGCGGCTACGTCGGCCAGCTCTCGCTGGGCCATGCCGTCTTCGCCGGCCTGGCCGGCTACGCGACCGTGCTGCTCTACACCCAGCTCGGCTGGTCGCCCTGGTTCGGCATGCTGGCCGGGGGCCTGCTCGCGGCCATCCTGGCCGTGATCCTCGGCTACCCGAACTTCAAGCTGCGCGGCCCCTACTTCACGCTCACCACCATCGCCTTCGCCGAGATCGTGCGCATCTGGCTGGAGAACACCGACGAGTTCATGGGCATCCCGCTCAAGGGCGCGCAGGGCCTGGTGGTGCCGCCCAGCGACCTCGGCTGGCAGGTGTTCCAGTTCGAGGGCAAGGTGCCCTACTACTACATCGCGCTCGCGATGCTGGTGATCATGCTGCTGGCCACGGTGGTGCTCGAGCGTTCGCGCCTGGGCTACTACCTCAAGGCGGTGCGCGGCGACCCCAACGGCGCGGCCGCGCTGGGCGTCAACGGCACCCGCTGCTCGCTGACCGCGCTCGCGATCAGCGCCTTCATGACCGGGCTGGGCGGCGCGTTCTACGCGCAGTTCTTCCGCTACATCAATCCCGAGCGCAACCTCGGCATGGAGTTCTCGATCGACACCGCGCTGATGGCCATCGTCGGCGGCCAGGGCACCGTGCTCGGTCCGGTGCTGGGCGCGCTGCTGCTGCACCCGATCGCGGAGATCACCCGCGCCTGGTTCGGCGGCCGCTTCCCCGGCCTGCACCTGGTGATCTACGGCGCCATCCTGATGGTTGCGGTGCTCTATTTCCCCAAGGGCGTGATCGCGCCGCTGCAGCAATGGCTCACGCGCCGCGGCCTGCGCAAGCCCGGTCCGGCCCCCGCCATCGACGTCCAGGAGGTGCGCCCATGAGCGCCATCGGCAACGCCATGCTCGAGGTCCAGGGCCTGCAGAAGCGCTTCGGCGGGGTGCACGCGGTGCGCGACGTCTCGTTCAGCCTGCGGCAGGGCGAGATCCTCGGCCTGCTGGGCCCCAACGGCGCCGGCAAGACCACGGCCTTCAACCTGATCGCGGGCTTCCACCCGCTGGACGAAGGCCAGGTGCGCTTCGAGGGCCGCAACATCGCCGGCATGAACCCCAACCAGATCTGCCATGCGGGCATCGCCCGCACCTTCCAGATCTCGCGGCCCTTCGGCGGCCTGACGGCGCTGGAGAACGTGATGGTGGGCGCCTTCGCCCGCCACCCCACGCGCTCGAAGGCGCGCGCCGAGGCCGAGCGCATGCTCGACTTCCTCGGCATGTCCGCCCGGGCCGACCACGACGCGGGCGACCTCACGGCCTTCGACAAGCGCAAGCTCGAACTGGGCCGCGCGCTGGCCACCGGGCCGCGCCTGCTGCTGATGGACGAGGTCGTGGCCGGCGCCACGCCGAGCGAGGCCGGCGAGATGGTGCGGCTGGTGCACAAGGTGCGCGACCAGGGCATCTCGGTGCTGATCGTCGAACACGTGATGAAGGTGATCATGGGTCTGTCCGACCGCGTGATCGTGATGGACCAGGGCACGCTGATCGCGGACGGCAAGCCGGCCGACGTGGTCAACGATCCGCGCGTGCTCACCGCTTACTTTGGAGAAGGCTATGCCGGCAACGATATTTAGCGCCCGGAACGTCTGGTCCGGCTACGGCGAGCAGCAGGTGCTGCGCGGCGTCGACCTGGAACTCGCGCCCGGCAGCATCACCGCGCTGATCGGCGCCAACGGGGCCGGCAAGACCACTTTCCTGCGCACCGTGTCGGGACTGCTGCGCGCCACGCGCGGCGAGATCCAGCTCGCGGGCGAATCGCTGGTCGGGCGCAAGCCGCACGACATCGTGACCCAGGGCTTCGTCCAGTCGCCCGAGGGCAAGCAGCTGTTCACCGAGATGTCAGTGCTGGAGAACCTGCTCGTGGGCGCCAGCAGCGCGCACGCCAGGGCGGTTCGCCAACGCACGCTGGAGGAAGTGTTCGAGCTGTTCCCGATCCTGGCCGAGCGGCGCGGCCAGCTGGCCGGCACCATGTCGGGCGGCCAGCAGCAGATGGTGGCGGTGGGTCGCGCACTGATGGCGCTGCCCAAGGTGCTGGCGCTCGACGAGCCCTCGCTGGGCCTGGCGCCGATCATGGTGCAGCGGCTGTTCGACAGCATCGTGCGCATCCGCGACCGCGGCCTGGCGGTGCTGGTGATCGAGCAGAACGTGCAGATGGTGCTGAAGATCGCGGACCGCGGCTACGTGCTCGAGAACGGCGCCGTCGCGCTCACCGGCACCGGCGCGGAACTGCTGCACAACCCGCACCTGCGCGCCAGCTATCTGGGGCTCTGAGCGGGGACGAAAGGAAGGCGCCCGCCTTTGTCCCGAAAGAAGATATATCATATATTTAAGTCCACAAAAGGAAGACCCATGACCCCAACCCCCGCCACCGCCGCGCCGAGCGCGGACTTCACGCCCTCCCCCGAGCAGATCGCGCTGCTGCGGGAGAAGGCCCGCTTCGTGCGCCTCGAGACCATCCGACTGATCGAGATCGCGAAGGTCGGGCACTACAGCTCGGTGTTCTCCTGCGCCGAGATCTTCTCGTCGCTCTACTACGACGTGATGCGGCTGCGCGAGGGCGAGCCGCAATGGGCCGACCGCGACCGCTTCCTCATGGGCAAGGGCCACGCGGCCGTCGGCCTGTTCCCGATCCTGGCGGAGAAGGGCTTCATCCCGAAGGCCTCGCTGGACGACTACACCCGCCTGGGCAGCCCGCTGGGCGACCACCCCGACATGACCAAGGTGCCGGGCATCGATTTCAGCTCGGGTTCGATCGGCCATGCGATGTCCGCCGGTGCCGGCATGGCGCTGGGCGGCCGCATGCAGGGCAAGGACTTCGCGGTGTTCGCGATGGTGGGCGACGGCGAGATGCAGGAGGGCCAGGTCTGGGAGGCCGCCCTGTTCGCCGCCCACCACAAGCTGTCGCGCCTGATCGGCATCGTGGACCGCAACGGCTACCAGCTCGACGGCAAGGTGGACGACGTGATCGGCGTCGAGTCGCTGGCCGAGAAGTGGCGCGCGTTCGGCTGGGAAACGCACGAGGTCGACGGCCACGACCTGGGCGCGCTCACCGCCCTGCTGCGCCGCCTGCGCGCCGACACGACGCGCGACCGCCCCGCCTGCGTGATCGCCAAGACCATCAAGGGCCGCGGCGTCTCCTACATGGAGACCGAGCCGGGCTGGCACCTGGGCTACCTCGCCCCCGCCGACGCAGAGGCCGCCGTGGCCGAGATCATGAACAAGGACATCTGAAAATGAGCAAGCTTCTCAGCACCGAATCCTGGCAGTACCGCGCCCTCAACGCCATCACGCCGGGCCTCAACTACTTCTCCGACGCGCTCATCGAGCTGGCCGAGCAAGGCCATCCGGTGGTCGCCGGCTCGGCCGACCTGCAGTACTCGAACGGCCTCAACAAGTTCGCCACCCGCTTCCCCGAGCGCTTCACGCAGTTCGGCATCTCGGAACAGAACATGGTGACGGCCGCCGCCGGGCTCGCGACCACGGGCTACATGCCCTTCGTCGCGACCTTCGCGTCGTTCCTGGGCCTGCTGTGCTGCGAGCAGATCCGCATGGACGTGGCCTACAGCAAGCTGCCGGTGCGCCTGGTCGGCCACCACACCGGCATCTCGCTGGGCTTCTACGGCACTTCGCACCACGCGACCGAGGACATCTCGACCACGCGCGCGATCGCGGGCCTGACGGTGATCTCGCCCGCGGACGGCCCGCAGTTCGCGGCCGCGATCAAGGCCTCGGTGCACTGGCCCGAGCCGATCTACTTCCGCATCGGCCGCGGCCGCGAGCCCGAGGTCTACGAGAAGGGCACGCCCTTCGTCATCGGCAAGGCCATCGAGCACGGCCAGGGCACGGACCTCACGCTGATCGCCTGCGGCATGGCCGTCAAGGGTGCGCTCGACGCGGCCCAGGCGCTGCGCGCCGCGGGCCATTCGGTCGGCGTGCTGGACATGGCGACGATCAAGCCGCTGGACCGCGAGGCCGTGCTGAAGGCCGCGGCCCGCTCGAAGCTGCTGGTGACCGTCGAGGAGCACAACGTGCTGGGCGGCCTCGGCGCCGCGGTTGCCGAGGTGCTGGCCGACGAGGGCACGGGCGCGCGCCTGGTGCGCCACGGCATCCACGACGAGTACAGCCTGATCGCGCCGCCCACGCACCTCTATGCGCACTACCGGCTCGACGGCCCGGGCATCGAGGCCGTGGCACGCGCAGCGCTGGCCGGCGGCACCACCGACTCGGTGCGCAGCGGAGCCGCGGCATGAGCACGCTGTCGTTGATGGACTACGTCGACCACGGCGCGGGCGGCGGTCCGGAGGTGCTGAAGATCGCCAGCGGCCCGCGGCCCGTGCCCGCGCCGGGCGAGGTGCTGATCCGCGTCGCGTACGCGGGCGTCAACCGCCCCGAGGCGCTGCAGCGCGCCGGCCTCTACGCGCCACCGCCCGGCGCTTCGCAGATCCTCGGCCTCGAGGTGTCGGGCGAGGTGGTCGCGCTGGGCGAAGGCGTGGAGCGCTGGAAGGTCGGCGACGCGGTCTGCGCGCTGACCAACGGCGGCGGCTATGCGCAGTACGTGGTCGCGCCGCAGGGGCAGGTGCTGCCCGTGCCGCGGGGCCTGTCGCTGCTGCAGGCCGCGGCGCTGCCGGAGAACTGCTTCACCGTGTGGACCAACCTGTTCCAGCGCGCCGGCCTGCGCGCCGGCGAGAGCGTGCTGGTCCACGGCGGCTCCTCGGGCATCGGGCTCACGGCCATCCAGTTGGCCAGGGCCTTCGGCGCCACGGTGCTGAGCACCGCGGGCAGCGCGGCCAAGGCAGCGGCCTGCCGCGACGCCGGCGCCAGCTTCGCGATCAACTACCGCGAGCAGGACTTCGTCGCCGTCGCGCTCGAGGCCACGGGCGGCCAGGGCGTGAACGTGGTGCTGGACATGGTCGGCGGCCGCTACATCGCGCGCAACCTCCAGGCGCTGGCGGTCGAGGGCCGGCTGGTGCAGATCTCCTTCCTCGAGGCCTCGAAGGTCGAACTGGACTGGACGCCGCTGATGGTCAAGCGCCTGCACTTCACCGGCTCCACGCTGCGGCCACGCAGCCTGGCGGACAAGGCTCGCATCGCCGACGAGTTGCAGGAACGGGTCTGGCCGCTGCTGAGCAGCCAGCAGATCGCGCCCGTGGTGCACCGCGTGTTCCCGATCGCCCGGGCGGCCGAGGCGCATGCGCTGATGGAGTCCTCGGAGCACATCGGGAAGATCCTGCTCGAGGTCTGAGGCTCCGGAGAAGGCCGAGGCGGCGCACGCGCGCCGGCCTCGGCTTTTTTCGTCAGCCGATGTGGAAGCCGCCGTCGACCGGCAGCAGCGCGCCGGTCACGTAGCGCGACGCCGCGGTGCTGAGGAAGCCCACCACGTCGGCCACCTCCTCGGCCGCGCCCCAGCGCTTGGCCGGGATGCGCGCGAGGATGCCCGGCGCGCGGTCGGGGTTGTGGATGGCGCCGCTGGCCAGCCGGGTGTCGATCCAGCCCGGCGCCACCGCGTTCACGCGGATGCCGAGCTCGGCGAAGGCCATCGCGTGCGAGCGCGTGAGCGCCACCACCGCGCCCTTGCTGGCCGCGTACGACGGGTTGTTGCGCGAGCCGAACCAACTGAACATCGACGCGAAGTTCACCACCGCGCCCTGGCGCTTCGCCAGTGCGTCCTTGCAGGCCATGGTCACGAGCTGGGTGCCCACGAGGTTCACCTCCAGCACCTGCCGGAAGCCCTCGGGCTCCCATTCACGCCCTTCGTGCCGGATCAGTCCGGCCGCGTTGACCAGCGCATCGATGCCGTCCAGGCCCTGCACCGCCTGCTTCACGGCGGCCTCGTCGGTGACGTCGAGTTTCGAGAACGCGACGCCCGGGGCGGCGCTGTCCTCGCGGTCCATGCCCAGCGCGATCACGCGCCATCCCAGGCCGGCGAAATGGCGGGCGCACGCCAGGCCGATGCCCGTGCCGCCGCCGGTCACGACAGCCAGCCGGGGCGCCTCGGTCGCGGGGCGTTGCGATGTATTCATGCTTATCTCCTGTGGGTAGGCGGGCCGCCGACGTGACGGCGCGCAAGGGCACGTCGTCGAGCGGCGCCCTCATGATGCATGATATATCTTCGATTCGGACGACGGAAGCCCGTTGCGGCAAAACACGCCCGCACGAGCGGTGCGGGCGGCCGCGTTCAGCTGGCGTTCTGTTTTTCGAGCCAGGCGATGATCACGTCGCTCCAGCGGATGTCGGCCTGGATGGCGATGCGCGCCGCCTCGGGGTCGCGCTTGCGCAGCGCGCGCAGCACCTGGTAGTGCTTGTGGTTGCGGCTGCTGATCTCGCGCCGCGGGATCTCGGTATGGAAGGTCCGCAGCAGCGGGCCCATCATGACCCAGAAGTTCTCGACGGTCGCGGTGACCAGCGGCATCTGCGCGGCCCGCAGCAGCGCGAAATGGAAGTCGGTGTTGAGCTTGGAGGCCAGCGCCGCATCGGTCGAGGCCGCGACCACGAAGGCGTCCTGGATCTTGCTCAGCCGGTCCAGCTCCTCGGCGGTCATCAGCATGCAGGCCCGCTCCGCGGCGGCGCCTTCGAGCGCCATGCGCATCAGCTGGATCTGGCGCAGGTCGTCGGGGCCCAGCGTCGGCACGTGGATCGCGGTGGCGGCGCGCATCTCCAGTGCGCGTTCGCTCACCAGCTTGAAGATCGCTTCGCGCACCGGCGTGATGCTGGTGCCGAGCTGGGTCGACAGGTCCTTGATGCGCAGTCGCTCGCCGGGCGAGAACTCGCCGTCCATCAGCGCGGTGCGGATGCGGCCATAGACACGGGAAGAAAGGTTTTCGCTGGAGAGCTGGGGCAGGACGGACACGGATGGAACCTCGCGCCCCCTCCGGGGGGCAACGGAACATCATATATCCCGCATCGGATCCGGTGGTCGAGTTGGCGACAGTGCCGCCTTCAGCGCAGCGCCTCGCTCTTCGTCTCGGGCACGAAGAAGAACACGATCACCGCGGCCAGGGCGAAGAAGCCGGCCGTGGCGGCCAGCGCGCTGCTCACGCCGTTGCCCTGCGAGAGGAAGCCGACCGCGGCGGGGGCCAGCGCGCTGGTGGCTCGGCCGGTGTTGTAGATGAAGCCCTGCGCCGTCGCGCGGACCTGCGTCGGGAACAGCTCGGCGAAGGTCGGCGCGAAGCCGCTGTAGAAGCCGGTGCCGAAGAAGGCCACGACCGGGCCGAACAGCAGCAGCAGCGTCGGCGACGTGATCGCCACGTAGAGCGGCACCGCCACCGCCGAGGCGAGGAAGAACAGGATGAACGAGCGCCGGCGGCCGATGGCGTCGGCGAAGTAGCCGAACACGATGAAGCCCAGGGCCGCGCCGGCCTGCATCACCACGATCCAGGCGGTCGACTTGAGCAGGTCGAAGCCCGGCCCGCCCTGGGCCACCGGCGTCGCGAGGTAGGTCGGCACCCAGGTGAACAGCCCCCAGTAGCCGCACATCGCCGCCGAGGTGAACGCCAGGCACACCAGCGTGGGCCGCAGGTGCTTGCCGAACAGCACCGCGAAGGTCTCGCCCACCGACAGGCGCCGCTTCTGCTCCAGCCAGATCGAGGATTCCGGCGTGTGGCGCCGGACCCAGAACGCGAACAGCGCCGGCAGCAGGCCGACCGCGAAGGCCCAGCGCCAGCCGAAGTACGGCAGCACCAGCGCCGCGACCAGCGCCGCCAGTGCGTAGCCCAGCGCGAATGCGCTCTGCACCCAGGCCATCACCTTGCCGCGGTGCTCGGCCGGCCAGGTCTCGGTGATCAGCGTCGCGCCCGCCGACCACTCGCCGCCCACACCGAGGCCGAGGATGAAGCGGAAGATCAGCAGCTGCGTCACGGTCTGCGAAAAGCCGCACAGCGCGGTGCCGAGCGAATAGCACAGGATGCTCAGCACCATCGAGCGGGTGCGGCCCAGGCGGTCCGCGAGGAAGCCGAAGACCAGGCCGCCGACCGCGGTGGCCAGCAGCGTCATCGAGGCGATCAGCCCCGCCACGCCCTTGTCGAAGGCCAGGTCGGCGCTGATGTACTTGATCATCATCGCGAACAGCATCAGATCCATGATGTCCAGCATCCAGCCCACATAGGCGGAGCCGAAGGTCTGCCACTGCGCCTTGGTGCGCCCCACGTACCAGCGCGCGTTCGGGGTTGTCGTCGTTGCCGGGTCGGTACCGGCGGTCGCCATGCTCATGGGAGGTCTCCTGGGGGGCCGCAAACGCTGCGGCCACGCGTCTTCATGAAAGATACATTCGTATCGAAGAACGAATCTTATGAAGTCTTATGAGATTTCACCTCAGTATTAACCATTAATAGACATACGCGTCTCGTTTATCGATACTCCAGGCTTCAAACCTTGGAGTTCCCATGCATCGATTCAAGCTGCGCCTTCTGGAAGACCGCATCCCCGCCCACCACGCCCCGGTCTACCTGCCCGCCCTCTCGCGGGCGATCTATGTGGTCGAGGGCCAGCTCGCCGTCGAATTCGCCACCGGCGCGCAACATGTGGTGCACGACACGGCCTGGGTCGGCGACGACGCGCTCGCGCTGCTGGCCGGCGATTCGGAGGTGGTGCTCTGGCGCTGGGAACTGGTGCCGCACGACACGGCGCAGCCGGGCACGCTGCGCTCCGCGCCGGCCACGCGCTCGGTCTGCAAGCTGGAGCAGGCGATCGAGCTGGACAGCAGCTTCGACTGGCTCATGCGCTGCGACCGCGTGGCCTTTCCGCCCGGCGGCGTGGCGCTGACCCACGTCCACCAGGGGCCGGGCATCCGCTGCTGCCTCGACGGCGAGATCACCATCGAGACCCAGGGCACGACGCAGGTCCACGGGCCCGGCGACGCCTGGTTCGAGCTGGGCCATGCGCCGGTGCTCGCGCCCACCACCCGGGACAGCGCGACCACCTTCATCCGCTGCTTTATCCTCCCGCAGGCCTGCCGCGGGCGCAGCTCGATCCGCTTCGTGCGGCCGGAGGACGCCGGCCAGCCCAACACCCAGAAGTACCATGTGTACGCAGAGCGCTTCCTGCGGCTCGAGCGCCCCGGCGCCCCACGACACGACTGACCTCTCCTATGCCATCGAACCCCTCTTCCCTGCCCACCGCCCTCCCCGCCCCCCGCACCGGAACGGACGAAGGGACCCGGGAGGAAGGGCCGCAGGACGGCAACAGCTCGTCGACCTCCGTCATCTCGCTGCGCATCCTCGAGGTGATGGCCGAGGCCAATGCCGAGCTGGGCGTGACCCAGCTGGCCGAGCGGCTCGGCATGCCCAAGGCGCGCGTGCACAGGCACCTGAGCTCGCTGCGCCAGGAGGGCTATGTGATCCAGAACGCCCGCAGCAGCCGCTACAGCGTGGGCTGGCGGCTGTTCCTGCTGGGCCAGAAGCTGGTGCGGCAGTTCGATGTGGTCAGCCTGGCGCGCCCGGTCATGGAGGAGCTGCGCGACCAGGTGGGGCAGACCATCGTCATCACCACCTTCACCGACAACCACGTGGTCGTGCTCGACCTGGTGCGCGGGCACAGCCAGCTCGAGATCCTGCTGAGCTCCGGCACCGAGTACAAGCTGCACACCGTGGCGCAGGGCAAGATCGTGCTGGCCTTCGGCGCCCCGGCGCTGCTGGAGCGCCTGCTGACGCATCCGCTGGCGGCCGCCACGCCGCACACGATCGTCGACGCGGACCGCCTGCGCGCCGAGATCGACATCGTGCGCAAGCGCCGCTGGGCCGAGGCGCCCGAAGAGGTGTTCATGGGCGTGAACGCGCTGGCGGCGCCGATCTTCCACAGCGGCGGCGAGCTCTTCGGCGCACTGGCCATCGTGGGCTCGATCCATTTCCTGCCGGCCCAGGCGAACCCTGCGACGGTCGAGGCGCTGAAGAGCGCCGCCGACAAGGTCTCGGCGATCCTGGGGGCGCCGCGCACGGCGCCCTGAAGCCCTGCTGAACCCTACAGCGCGATGCGCTGGTCCCAGGGCGATTCGCCGCCCCAGTTGATGCACACGCTCTGGCGCCGCATGTAGCCCTTCCAGGCGTCGGAGCCCGCGGTGCGGCCGCCGCCGGTTTCCTTCTCGCCGCCGAAGGCCGCGCCGATGTCGGCGCCGGTGGTGCCCATGTTGACCTTGGCGATGCCGCAGTCGCTGCCCTGCGCCGACAGGAACAGTTCGATGTTGCCCAGGTTCGAGCTGTGGATGCCCGAGGCCAGGCCCTGCGGCACGCCGTTGTGGATCGCGATCGCTTCCTCGAGCGTGTCGTAGGTCATCACGTAGACGATGGGCGCGAAGGTCTCGTGCTGCACGCAGGGCCACTCGGGCTTCGTCTGCGTGATCAGCGTGGGCTCGACGTAGTGGCCCGGCCGGTCGATGCGCCTGCCGCCGTAGACCACCTGGCCGCCCAGCGCCACCGCCTGCGCGATGGCGTCCTCGTAGTGGCCGATGGCCGGCGCGTCGACCAGCGGGCCGATCACGGTGCCGGGCTCGCGCGGGTCGCCGACCTTGATCTGCGCGAAGGATTGCTTGAGCAGCTGCACCAGTTCGTCGGCCACCGTGCGCTGCACGATCACGCGGCGCGTGCTGGTGCAGCGCTGGCCGGTGGTGCCGACCGCGCCGAAGGTGATGCTGCGCGCGGCCAGCTTGAGGTCGGCCGTCTCGTCGACGATGCAGCCGTTGTTGCCCGAGCACTCGAGCATGTAGCGCCGGCCCAGCGCCGCGCCCACGATGTTCGCCACCTTGCGGCCCACGCCGCTCGAACCGGTGAAGGAGACCAGCGCCACGCGCGGGTCGGCCACCAGGCGCTCGGCCACGGCGTTGTCGTCGGGGATGAAGAGCGTGAACACGCCCTCGAAGCCCAGCTCCTGCATCGCCTGGTTCGAGAGGTGCTGCAGCGCCAGCGCGGTCAGCGGCACCTTGGGGCTGGGCTTCCAGACCACGGTGTTGCCGCCGATGGCCGCGAGGAAACCGTTCTGCGCCCAGACCGCAGCCGGGAAGTTGTAGGCCGAGATCACGCCCACCACGCCCAGCGGCAGCCACTGGTCGTACATGCGGTGCTTGGCGCGCTGCGACTGCTGCGTGAAGCCGTAGAGCATGCGCGACTGGCCGGCCGCGAGCGCCGCCATGTCGATCAGCTCGCGCACCTCGCTGCGGGCTTCCATCAGCGACTTGCCGGTGTCGAGCGCCACCACCGCCGCCAGGCCCTCGTGGTGCTGGGCCGCGAGTTCGCCGATGCGCGCGACCAATTCGCCGCGCCGGGGCGCGGGCACCATGCGCCAGCGCTCGTGCGTGGCCACGGCCGCGGCCATCACGGCCTCGTAGTCCTGCGCGGTGGCGCCGGCCACGCGGGCCGTGACGGTGCCGTCGGCGGGGTTGACCGCCTCGAAGGCTTTGCGGCCCTCGGTGGCGCTCCAGCCGCCGGTGCCGGTGCAGGCGCCGCCGTGGACCGGCTGGATGTGGAATTCGGAAAGGACTTCTTGGGTGTCGAACATGGGAAGACTCTGGATGCGAAGACTCAGGACTTGGACAGGAAACCGCCGATGCTTTCATCGGTGTGGAACACGGGCTTCTCGTAGTAGTGCGGCCCGTCGTAGATCTCGATCAGCACGCTGCGCTCGTGTGCCAGCGTCGGGCCATGGGGATGGTCCTTGGGGTTCATGTAGAAGGAGCCCGCGGTCAGCGTGAGCTGGCTGTCGGTGTACTCGTAGCGGCCTTCGAGGCAGTACATGAACTGGTTGGACGCATGCGAGTGCTTGACCGGGATGCGCCCGCCCTTCTCGTACTCGAGCAGCGCGATGCTGGCGCCGGTCTCGGCGTTCTTCCACAGGAAGTACTGCCGAAAGCCGTACTCGGGAAAGTCGATCCATTGCGCGGCGTCCAGATCCTGCGTGCGGATCAGCACCTCCAGCGTCTTCATCAGGGCTTCGTTCGGGACCGGGTTCATGGCGTGTGCTCCAGGGGGGGACGGCCGGCCGCGACCCAGCCGTCGTATTCCTTGCGGCTTTCCGGGGTCGCCGGAAACAGTCCGAAGATCGAGCGGCCGCCGGCGATCTGCTGCTCGGCGAAGGCCTCGTACTCGACCGCGTCCAGCGCCTCGGCCGCGACCTCCTCGACCAGGTGCTGCGGGATCACCACCACGCCTTCGCCGTCGCCCACCAGCACGTCGCCGGGGTAGATGGCCACGCCCGCGCAACCCACCGGGCCGTTGAGCTCGACCGGGTGCATGGCGATGGGCGTGGCCGGCGGCGCCGACTGGCGCTGGTAGGCCGGCAGGCCGGTCCTGCGGATCGCGGGCGTGTCGCGGTAGCCGCCGTCGGTGACCACGCCGGCCACACCGCGCTGGCGCATGCGCGCGGCCATCAGGTCGCCGGCCGCGGCCGAGCGCACGCAGCCGCCGGTGTCGATCACCAGCACATGGTCGACCGGGCACTCCTCCACCGCGCGCCGGTGCAGGTTGTCGTTGCGGCCGTAGTTGGCCATGGTGTCGATGTCCTCGCGCGCCGGCATGAAGCGCAGCGTGTAGGCCGGGCCCACCAGCTGCGGCTGCTCGGGCGAGAGCGGCTGCAGACCCAGCAGGTAGACGTTGCGAAAGCCCCGCTTGAGCAGCGCGTTCGCCACGTTGGCGCTGCCGACCTGCACCAGCTTGGCCCGGGTGTCGGCGCTCAGGGTGTACTCGGACGTGCTCATGGCTGCGTCCCTTCGGACGCCGGCGTGATGCGCACCTGCAGCGTGCCCAGCCCCGCGACGCTGGCTTCCAGCAGGTCGCCCTCGACCACCGCGCCCACGCCTTCGGGCGTGCCGGTGAAGATCAGGTCGCCGGGCGCGAGCGTGAAGTAGCGCGACAGCGCGGCGATGATCTCGCGCGTCGACCAGATCAGCTTCGACAGGTCGCTGGCCTGGCGCGGCGCGCCGTTCACGGTGAGCGCGATCGCGCCCTGCGTGAGCTCGCCGGTCTGGTCCAGCGGCACGATCGGGCCGACCGGCGCGCAGCGCTCGAAAGTCTTGCCGATCTCCCAGGACTTGCCGCTCTTGCGCATGGCCAGCTGCAGGTCGCGCCGGGTCATGTCGATGCCGATCGCATGGCCCCAGATGTGCGAGGCCGCATCCTCGACGGCGATGTTCGCGCCACCCTTGCCGATGGCCACCACCAGCTCGACCTCGTGGTGCAGGTTCTGCGTCTGGGGCGGGTACGGCACGGGCACCGCGCCCATCGGATTCGACACCACCGTGTCGGTCGGCTTGCAGAAGAAGAAGGGCGGCTCGGCGCGGGGGTCCACACCCATCTCGAGCGCGTGGTCCGCATAGTTGCGCCCGACGCAGTAGACGCGCCGCACCGGAAAGGCGCCGCCGCCGGCCACCGGCACCGAGGTGACCGCGGGTGCGGGCAGGACGAAACCGGTCATGCGCCACCTCCCACCTGCTGGGCCGGGCGGCCGCCTTGATTGAGCACCGCGACCGCCTCGATCTCGACCAGGATCTCGGGCTGTGCCAGCGAACTCACCTCGACCAGCGTGGCGACCGGGAACGCGCCCTGGAAGAACTCGCGGCGCGCGCGCCAGACCTCTTCGCGGTGTTCGATGCGGGTCAGGTACATGTTGATCTTGACCACGTCCTGCATGGACCCGCCGGCGGCGGTGACCAGGTGCTGGATGCGTTCGAAGATCAGCCTGGCCTGCGCGTACTCGCCGCCGCCCGCGGGCGCGAGCTGCTTGTCGCGCGCGGTGAGGCCCGCGATGTAGACGGTGTCGCCCACGCGCAGGCAGTTGGACCAGGTGCCCGGTGCGGGCTCCGTGACCTCGGGGCTGATGATGTGTTGAATGGCCATGTGTGTGTTGTGTGTGGCTCGGTTGCGAAAGGATCCGTGCGGATCACTCGAAGAAATCGGCGGGCGGCTTGGCGCCCCACTGCGTGGTCTGGTCGGCGGTGCCGGCGAAGATGGTGGGCACGTGCGTGCCGTTGACCACGTCGCCGTCGGTGTAGTGCTCGATGCGGAAGCCGAAGGGGTCGCGCCAGTAGTCGAAGATCTGGCTGCCCAGCAGGTGCCGGCCCACGCCGCAGTCCAGCGTGTGGCCGCGCTCCAGCAGGAAGTCGTGCGCCGCCATCACCGCATCGAGGTCGCTGACCTCGAAGGAGCAGTGGTGCACGCCGGGCCGGTCGGTGCCCAGCACCAGCATGCAGTGGTGGTCGACCAGCGCGTCGCCATGGTCCACCCGCAGGAAGGTGCCGATGGGTTGCGTCGGGGCGTCGGGGATCGCCAGGTAGTCCGAGGCGATCAGCCCGAAGCGCTGCTGCAGCCAGGCGACCGAGGCCTGGTGGTCGCTCACGTGCAGCACGAAGTGCCCCAGGCGCTTGACCGGCGAGGCCTGGCGCGCGATGCGCACGGCGGTGTTGACCCGCGGCTTGGCCTGCGCCGTGTTGAGCGGGATCGCGTCGCGCACCGGCAGCGGCGCGGCGGGCACGGCGCCGTGCACCGCATCGATCTCGAAGCCGTCGGGCATGCGCATGCGCACCCGCTGGCCGCCGCCGGGCACCTCGGCCGCGGACTCGACCGGGCCCGAGCCCGGCAGGGCCGCGAGCCGTTCGAGCGTGGCGGCATCGGCCACGCTGAAGCCCGCGCCCAGGAAGCGGTTGTCGTCGCCCCGCACCGCCTCGTAGACGAAGGGCGCCTCGCCGGTGCCGCGCATGAACAGGCGATGGCCGTCGCCGGCTGCGGCCGGCACCATGCCGAAGTCGCGCAGGAAGCTCTCCATCACGGCCAGGTCGCGGACCTGGTAGCGCACGTAGAGCGCATCGATGGCGTGGTTCGTCGTCATGAAGTCAGTTCCTCGTGGGATGCAGTGGCGGGGTCCGCGCTGGCGGCGTGGCCCAGGATGGACTCGACCAGGTCGCGCCGCGCGCGCGCGGCCTCCGAGGTGCCCGACCACACGAGCCGGCCCGAATCCAGCACATAGGCGCGGTCGGAGAAGGCCAGCGCCTTCGACAGGTTCTGCTCGACCAGCAGCACCGCGATGCCCTCGCCGCGCAGCTTCTGCAGCGCCTGGTAGCAGATGTCGACGTTCTTGGGCATCAGGCCCAGCGAGAGTTCGTCGATCAAGAGCAGCTTGGGCTCGGCCATCAGCGCGCGGCCGATCGCCACCATCTGCTGCTCGCCGCCCGACAGCGTGCGGCCCAGCGAATCGAAGCGCTCGCCCAGGCGGGGGAACAGGTCGAGCACGCGTTCGATGTTGCGCGCCGTGGCCTCGCGCGGCCGGCTGTAGCCGCCCACCACCAGGTTCTCGCGCACCGTCATGTCGCCGAACAGCTTGCGGCCCTCGGGCGACAGCGCGATGCCTTCGAGCACGCGCTTCTGCGGCGGCAGCGGCGCCAGGTCCTTGCCGTTGAAGCGCACCGTGCCCGCCTGCGCGCGCACATGGCCGGCGATGCATTGCAGCGTCGAGGTCTTGCCCGCGCCGTTGGGGCCGATCAGCGCGACCACCTCGGACGCGTTGACCTGCAGGTTCAGCCCGTGCAGCACCACGGCCGAGCCGTAGCCGCAGGAGAGGTTGTCAATGTTCAGCAAGTGCGGCTCCTTCGCCCAGGTAGGCCTCGATCACGGCCGGGTCGGCCATGACCTCGGCGGCGGGCCCGTCGGCCATCTTCCGGCCGTTGTTCAGCACCACGATGCGCGGACAGATCCGCATCACCTCGGCCAGGTTGTGCTCGATCAGCACGATGGTCACGCCGCGCTGGTTGAGCGAGCGGATCAGGTCGGCCAGGCGCAGCGCCTCGCCGTGGCCCAGCCCGGCCAGCGGCTCGTCCAGCAGCAGCAGTTGCGGCCGCGTGGCCAGCGCGCGCGCCACCTCGAGCCGCTTGAGCACGCCCAACGGCTGCGCCGTGGGCAGCTTGTCGGCCAGCGCGGCGATGCCCACCATCTCCAGGCAGCGCATGGCTTCGTCGCGCAGCGGGCGGCGGTCCACCGTGGCCAGCGCGCGCCAGGGCGTGCGGGTGATGGCCGAGCCGGCCGCGAGCACCACGTTCTCCAGCAGCGTCATGCTGCGGAAGGGCCGCACGATCTGGTGCGACAGCGCGATGCCGCGCTGCGCGCGCCTGGCGGCATTGAGGCCGTTGAGCGTCTCGCCGCGGAAGCGCACCGCGCCCGCCGTGGGGTCGACCACGCCGGAGATCAGGCGCAGCAGCGTGGTCTTGCCCGCGCCGTTGGGGCCCAGCAGGCCCAGCAGTTCGCCGTCGCGCACCTCAAAGGACACGCCGTCGACCGCGACGATGCCGCCGAAGCGCACGCCCACGTCGTCGATCACCAGCAGCTCGCCGCCGGCCTTGTCTTGCACCTTCGCGTTCATGCCGCCCTCCCCCCGCGCAGCCGCGCGGCCTGGCGCAGCACCAGCGGGAACAGGCCGCCGGGCACGAAGCGCATCATCATGAAGAGCAGCAGGCCGAAGACCAGCAGCTTGTAGTCGTTGATGAAGCGGAACCATTCGGGCGCCAGCGTCAGCAGGGTGGCGGCCAGCACGCTGCCCCAGATCGAGCCCATGCCGCCGATCACCACCATCGCGAGGATCATCACCGACACCGGGAAGCCGAAGGCCTCGGCACCCACCGTGCCCAGGTAGTAGGCATAGAGGCAGCCGGCCACGCCGGCCAGCGCGGTGCCGAGCGCGAAGGCCGCCAGCTTGAAGCGCGGCGTGTCGATGCCCAGGCTGCGCGCGGCGATCTCGTCGGCCGCCACGGCCTCGAAGGCATAGCCCAGCCAGCTCTTCTTGACCCAGGCGCAGAACAGGCCCGCGGCCACGGCGCACAGCACCACGAAGTAGGGGAAGAAGTCGCCCAGCGCGGTCTCGGGGATCTGCGAGATGCCGAGTTCGCCGCCCAGCGCGTCGCTGGTGCGCACCACGCCGAGGAACAGGAAGCCCGCCGCCATGGTCGCGATGGCCAGGAAGTCGTCGCGCACCCGCAGGCTGCAGAAGCCCACCACCAGCCCGAAGACCCCCGCCGCCAGCAGCGCCAGCGGCAGCGTGAGCCCGAGGCCGAAGCCGGCCTTGGCCAGCAGGGCCGTGGCATAGGCGCCGACGCCGAAGAAGGCGGCGTGGCCCAGGCTCACCTGGCCGCAGAGGCCGGAGATCAGGTTCAGGCTCAGCGCGAGGATCACGTTGATCGCCACCAAGGTCAGGATGGACGTTTCGTAAGCACCCACTTGGCCGCTCCCTTCAGTTGCAGTGTCTTGGCGAGCCCGCCGGTGGCGCGCGCGGGCCCCGAGAACAGGCCTTCGGGCCTGATCAGCAGCACGCACAGCATGGCCGCGAATGCGATGCTGTCGCGGTCGAGGTAGTTCGAGAGGTAGGTCGCGCCGAAGGCTTCGACCAGGCCCAGCAGCAGCGCCGCGACCAGGGTGCCACCCATGTTGCCCAGGCCGCCCAGCACGATGATGGCCAGCGCCTTGTAGCTGGGCACCGCGCCCATCGAGGGCTCGACCAGGTTGTTGAGCACGCCCACCATCACGCCCGCGGCGGCGGCGAAGGCCGAGCCGATGGCGAAGTTCAGGTAGCGCACCTGCCGCAGGCTCACGCCGCACGAAGCCGCCATGCGCGGCTCGCTGACGGTCGCGCGCCAAGCCATGCCGATGCGCGTGCGGGTGGCGAACAGCGCCAGCCCGCCCAGCAGCACGCAGGCCATCACCACCACCGCGATCTCGGCGTACTTGATGCGCATGCTGCCCAGCTCGATCGCGCCGGCCAGCGGCGGCACGTGGTACGACAGGCCGTGGTCGCCGAACACCAGCCGCAGCAGCTCCTCGATGGCGAGGAACATGCCCACCGAGGCGATCAGCGGCACGTAGGGCGGCTGGTCGAGGATGGGCTCGTAGCACAGGCGGTACATCAGCACGCCGCAGACGGCGACCAGCGCCATCGACAGCACCAGCCCGAGCGCGAAGCTGCCGGTGGCGTTGGTGATCACCAGCCCCAGGTAGCCGCCGAGCGCGAACAGCCCCGCATGCGCGATGTGCAGGATGCGCAGCAGCCCGAACACCATCGCCAGGCCGATCGCGATCAGCGCGTACACCGCGCCGTTGATCAGCCCCTGCGACGAGAGGTTGAGGAACAGGCTCATTGCTCGGGCGGCGCCAGCAGCGCGGCGTCGTCGATCACGCCGAAGCGTTCCCACTTGCCGTTGCGCACGATGCTCAGCGGGAAGCTCTTCTTCACTTCGTGCAGCTTGTTGAAGCTGATGCGGCCGATGGCGGTCATCACCTCGGTGGTTTCCAGCGCGGCGCGGATCTTCTCGGGCTCGTCCGACCTGGCCTTGCGGATCGCGGCGGCCAGCGTGGTCACGGCCGCGTGCGTCGAGGTGGCAGCGGCTTCGGCCTTGCTGTTCGTCGCCTTCTCGTAGGCCTTGAGGAAGTCGGCGATCTCGGGCAGCTGCGAGCCCCAATCGATCACGTTGGTGATGACCGTGCCTTCGGCGGCCTGGCCGGCGATGTCGATGTACTGCTGCGAGCTCAGCGACTCGGCGCCCACCACGTCGGCCGTGATGCCCGCGCTGCGCAGCTGCGCGACCAGCGGGCCGGCGGTGAAGTAGAAGCCGGTGGCGTAGATCACCTCGGGGTTGTCGGCCTTGATGCTCGCGATCAGCGGGCCGAACTGGCGGTCGCTGGGCGCGTACTCGTATTCCTTGAGCAACTGCACGCCGAACTTGGGCGCGGCCTCCTTGAAGCCCGCGGCCAGGGTCTTGCCGAAGTCGGTCTTGATGGTCAGCAGCACGGTGCGCTTCTTGCGCAGCACCTCGCCCACCAGCTTGGCCGCGGCGCGGCCCTGCACCTCGCCCACGCTGGTCACGCGGAACATGTAGTTGCCGGTGCGCGTGATCTCGGGCGCGAAGGCGATCGAGGCGATGTAGGGAATCTTGGCCTTCTGGAACACCGGCGAGGCCGCGCGCGAGGGGCCGGAGAAGCCGGCCGACACCACGGCGCGCACACCGTCGCCCACCATGCGGTTGGCGATGGGCACGGCCTGCTCGGGCTTGCCCTGGTCGTCGTAGACCACCAGTTCGAGCTTCTTGCCGTTCAAACCGCCGGCACCGTTGATCTGCTCGACCGCGAGCTTGGCCGCGGCCAGCCCGGCATTGCCGTCGGCCGCGGCGGGGCCGGTGAGGCCGGCCTGGAAGCCGATCTTGGTGGTGGTCTGGGCCAGGGCGCCGCCGACCAGCGCGAAGCCGCACAGCAGGCCGGCCGCGAGGCGGGCGAATCGGGGGGTGGAACGCGGGCTCACTTCTTCTCCTCGGGTGCGGCGGACACCAGCGTCGCCGTCGGTTTCAGTTCAACGAAGGTCTCCATCTCCACCGCCACGCCGAAGGGGCCGGCCACGATGCCCTCGGTGGTGCGCGCATGGCGGCCGGCATCGCCGAAGACCGAGACGTAGAGCGCGGAGCAGGCGTCGGTCACCTTGGTCTGGTCGGTGAAGTCGGGCTGCGAATAGACCTTGCCGCGCACGTAGACGATGCGCTGCACCTGGTTCAGGTCGCCCAGCACCAGCTTCAGGCGCGCGATCTGCCGCACGCAGGCCAGCTTGGCCGCGACCATCGCGTCGGCCACGCCGACCTGGTCGGGCACCCGGCCCTTGACGAACTGGCCATCGGGCCGCTGCGGCGCGGCGCTTGACAGGTAGAGCATGTTGCCGACCTTGACCGCGTCGACGTAGTTGCCGAAGGCCGGCTTGAGCACCGGCAGCTGGCCGTCGGCGAAGCCGAGCGCGAGCAGCTCGGTCTTCAGGCGCGATTCGATCGTGCTCGCGGGTTGGGCTGCGGGTGGTTGTGGCTGCGCGAAGCCCGACACCGCGCAGGCTGCGAGAAGCAGCGCGGCGGTCAGCGAGCGGATCGGCTTGAAGCGTGGAGGCATGGCTGGCTTTCTGAGGTGTGGTAACGAAAAGGGAAGGAACAGCTGCGCGATCTCAGGGCCGCGCGACGCTGTAGGAAGGCCGGTTGTTGAGGCTCTCGACCGCGAAGCCCGCGAGCCGCTTGAAGGCATCGGCGCGCTCCTGCAGGTCTTCGGCGCTCAGCACGTCGTGGATGTGGGCGAAGCCGTTGGGCGCGCGCTCCTCGACGATCTCCATGACCAGTTCCGGGCCCAGGGTGCGGTTCTGCAGCGCGATGTCGCGCATCGGCGGCAGGCGCTCGGCCTCGTAGCGCAGCAGGCCTTCCTGCGGCTTGTCGCGCGTGGCGGCCAGGTGGTGCGCCAGCACGCGGCCGTCGACCACCGCCTGCGAGCCGGCCTGCGAACCCACGGGGTGCATCGGGTGCGCGGCGTCGCCGAGCAGCGTGACGCGGCCGAAGGTCCACTGCGGCACCGGATCGCGGTCGACCTTGGGGAACTCGAAGACCTCGGCGCCGGCCTTCATCAGCGCGGGCACGTCGAGCCAGTCGAAGGTCCAGGCATCGAAGGCGCCGGAGAACTTGCTGCGGTCGACCTTCTGGTTCCATTCCTCGCGCGGCGGGCCGTCGCCGCTCTGGCCCAGCTCGGCGATCCAGTTGAGGATCACCGTGCCGTCGGCCTGGTTGCGCATCGGGTAGCACACCAGCTTCTGGTTGCGGTGGCCCGCGATGATCATGGTGCTGCCGCCCAGGAAGGGCGCGGCGCTGACCGCGCTGCGCCACATCAGCTGGCCGCCGTAGCGCAGCGGCTGATCGGGGTAGAAATGCTTGCGCACCACGGAATGCAGGCCGTCGGCCGCCACCAGCACGTCGCCGCGCACCGGGGGCAGCGGCGCGCCGGTGACGCTGTCGACGAAGTGGGCCGTGACGCCGGTTTCGTCCTGTTCGAAGGACGCCAGCCGGTGGCCGGTGTGGATGCGCCCGGCGCCCAGGCGCTCGCGCGCGGCCTCGAGCAGGATCACCTGCAGCGTGCCGCGGTTGATCGCGTACTGCGGCCAGTGGTAGCCGGCCTCGCGGCCGCGCGGCTCGCTCCAGATGCGCTGGCCGCGCTTGCTGTAGAAGGCCAGTTCCTGGATCGCGACGGCCTGGCTGTCGAGCGCCT
Organism: Variovorax sp. J2P1-31; assembly: GCF_030317215.1. Taxonomy (NCBI): domain Bacteria; kingdom Pseudomonadati; phylum Pseudomonadota; class Betaproteobacteria; order Burkholderiales; family Comamonadaceae; genus Variovorax; species Variovorax sp. J2P1-31. The sequence continues at coordinate 171,997 of NZ_JASZYA010000002.1, read as the reverse complement.
CGGCCAGCCCCAGCTCGCTGAGTTCGCGCACCGCGTTCGGCTGCAGGTGGATGCCCAGCCCCATGGCGGCGATCTGCGGCGCCGCTTCGTACACCTGCGCCCCGATGCCCGCGGCATGCAGGCTCAATGCCGCAGACATGCCTCCGATTCCACCCCCGACGACAATCACTTCCATCGACTCGCTCCTCTGGTCCATGAGAAAAAACACTGCTTGATCGGGGACGGATCGTAGAAGCCTTGCGATTTATGACAATTGAATATTGAGCCGCTTCCCTTTACCGTCTGGTTAAGGCCCGAAAAAGCGGCAAGCGCATGCACCACGGCGGCTCACCACAGGCTGACCCGAGAGTTGCTACGCTTCTCTCCTGCGCGATGGGCAGCCACCCGCCGCGCCAGACCCAACCAATTGGTAAATGGAGGCGCACCATCCCGGTGCAAACTCGAGAAGGAACACCGTTCATGGCGAAGCTCGATTGGTACATCCGCGCCGGCCTCAAGCCGCGCCACTTCCAGCTGCTGGTGGCGCTCGACGACTACCGCCAGATCGGCAAGGTCGCGGCCTCGATGAACGTCACGACGCCCGCGGTTTCCAAGGCCCTGACCGAGCTCGAGGAAGGGCTGGCGATGAAGCTGTTCGACCGCAGCGTGCGCGGCGTCACGCCCACGCCTTTTGGCGAATGCATGATCCGCGGCGCCAAGATGATGATGCGCGGGCTGGCCGAGGTGGGCGACGAGCTGCATGCGCTGTCGCATGGCGTCACCGGCAAGATCCGCATCGGCGTGCTGCCGTCCTCCGCCATCTCGCTGCTGCCCGCGAGCCTGCTCAAGCTCAAGAAGCTCTCGCCGGCCACGCCGGTGATCGTGCGCGAGGCGACGATGGACGTGCTGCTGCACGAGATGCGCTCGGGCGCGATCGAGCTGATCCTCGGCACCCTGCCCCTGCAGAAGGCCGACACCGGCGTCGAGGAAGAGGTGCTGTTCGAGGACCAGACCACGGTGGTGGTGCGCGCCGGTCACCCGCTGGCGCGCCAGAGCAGCCTCGAATGGGTGGACCTCGCGCCCTACGCCTGGATCCTGCCGCCCGAGGGCTCGCTGCTGCGCGAACCGCTGTCGCAGTGGTTCAAGGACAGCGGCCTGCCCGAGCCGGCCAACGCGATCGAGACGCTGTCGGTGTCCTTCATCCGCAGCTACCTCGCGCACAGCGACGCGATCGCCACGCTGCCGGCCTCGATCTCCAAGGAGTTCGACAAGGCGCGCGTGATCGAGGTGCTGCCCCTGCCGCTGCCCTCGCTGGTGCGGCCCGTGGGGCTGCTGTGGAGCGTCGGCCGGCCGCTGTCGCCCAGCGCGAAGCTGCTGCGCGACTGCCTGCGCAAGACCATCGCGCAGCAGACCGGCGCGCTGTCGATGGCGGGCTGAGCCGGCGCATCCCGCGCCACGCCTTCATCCCGAGGACGGCGCGTGCAATGCGCGCTTCCGCAGCTTCGACCCCGCAGCGGTGCTTCGACGCCCGGACCCCGCGGGCAACGGCAGCACGGCCGTATTTTTTGCAAATTGTTTCCAATTCCCCGCCAATTCAACAGGTCAGGCCGGCGTCAGCGAATTGATTCAATAGGTCAGCCGACCGTCAGAAATAGAGGTCAATTGGTCAGGCCCCGGTCAGATCATTGAATTAACGCGGGCAAATCGACCGCCGCCTTTTACCGGATTGGCGCGGCGTGGAAGCCCTGCCTGACACACAACTGTCACCAGGCATTTCTACATTGCCCCTCGACGCGGCGCTTCGTTCTTTTTAAAAGAAAACGACGCCCGAATTCCCGCACGGCCGGCCCCATCTTCCATCACCCACACCCCAAGATATATATGTTGATTCTCGAAAAAAGAGTCTGGCTTACGTCATTGACGACCATTGCGGCTTGCGTGCTCGCCGCTTGCGGCGGCGGGAATGACGGGAGCAGCGGCTCCGTCCCGGTCACGCCGCCGCCCACCAACACCAGCAGCAGCACGACCTACAGCGGCGTGGTGGCCGCCAGCGGCTTCGTGCCGGGCAGCAGCACGGGCAATCCGACGCTCAAGGCCGGCTACTACCAGAAGGCCACGGTCTTCGTCGACAGCAACGGCAACGGCGTGCTCGACAGCGGCGAAGCGTCCGCGGTCACCGACGCCAGCGGCAAGTTCACGCTGACGACCACCGGCACCGGGCCGCTGGTGGCCGACATCGGCACCGGCGCCATCAACACCGCCACCGGCGCGCCCGTGGCCAGCCACCTGATCCTGCGCGCATCGGCCGAGCAGATCGCCGACCAGGGCGTGGGCAAGGTCGTGATCAGCCCGCTGTCGAGCGAAGCACAGCGCCTGGTGGAAGCCAACGGCAGCAGCTACGCGGCCGAGAAGGCCAACCTCGCCGCCCGCCTCAACGGCCCGGCCTTCAATCTCGGCACGGCCGCGGTCACCGATCCGCTGGCCGACGTCAACACCCTGAGCGGCGCCACCCAGTACGCGGCGCTGTACCAGGACAACGAGCTGACCAACCGCTACACCTACGCGACGACCAAGCTCGACCGCAAGGACCTGTTCCCCGACAACCTGGCGGTCGCCGGCGGCGACCCACGCCTGGTCGGCCTCACGGGCGTGACCCTCACCAACCGCGACGGCAGCAACGCCACGCCCTCGGTGCCGACGCAGAAGCAGGCGCCCATCACCTTCGCGCAGGCGCAGCAGGCCGCCTTCAACGTGGAAGGCGTGCCGGCCTACGACAACATCTTCGTGGTCATCGAGGAGAACAAGTCGACCGACGTGATCGTCGGCAACTCGCGGGCCGTGAACATCAACTACATCCTGAACAAGTACAACCAGCTCAGCACCTACTACTCGACCGGCAACCCGTCCGAGCCCAACTACACCGCGCTGGGCGGCGGCGACGACTTCGGCATCACCGACGACAACTGGTTCGGCTGCGGCGCGGTCGCCGGCACCCCCTATGCCGTGACCGACGTCGCCTTCACCGGCGGCACGGCCTCCGACGGCCAGCCCCTGCCCGCCCAGGGCAAGCTGCCGCCCGCGACCAGCGCCAGCCGCGCCGGCTACAGCGCGGCCAGCACCACCTGCGGCGACAACCCGACCGGTGGCACCGTGCACAACATCCCCGGCGACAACCTGTTCACGCTGATGTCGAAGACGGGCCGCACCATCCGCACCTACAGCGAGTCGATGAACCCGGGCCAGGACGTGCGCGCCGACAGCATCGCCGACCCGGCCATCACCGCCACCTACGACGCGACCAATCGCCTCAACGGCTTCACCAACCTCGACGGCTCGACGCCCAACCTCGCCGGCACCCCCAACTTCGGCGTGGTGAACGGGCTCTACAAGGTCAAGCACGGCCCGTCGATCGCCTACCAGAGCGCGCGCAACCTGCCCGAGTTCGCGGCCACCAACCGCACCATCTTCGGCACGCAGTACCAGGAAGCCGACTGGCTCAAGGCCACCGCCTACCCGGTGCCCAGCGGCTGGGTCTACGACCAGTTCAGCAAGGACCTGGCCACGGGCGACGTGGGCAACATCAACTTCATCGTGCCCGACCAGTGCGACGACATGCACGGCGTGGGCAGCGACACGAGCTGCGTGAGCAACAACAACGGGCAGGCCAACGGCGTGATGCGCGCCGACATCTACCTGGGCATGGTGGTCAAGAAGATCCAGAGCTCGGCGCTGTGGAAGAACCCGAACAAGCGCGTCGCGATCGTCGTGATGTACGACGAAGGCGAAGGCGGCAGCAACGGCTCCTGCTGCGGCTGGAACGCGGGCGGCAAGAACTCCGGCGCCGCTCCGGTGACGGTGGACGCGAACGGCAAGGCCACGGCCACCGCCGCGCCGAGCAACTACGCCGCGGGCAACTTCGGCCACGGCAACTCGATCTTCGGCATCATCTCCAACCAGCAGGACGTGGGCACGGCGAAGAAGAACGTGGCCGACAGCGACGCCTACAGCCACTTCTCCTTCGTGCGCACGCTGCAGGACATGTTCCAGATCGCCGACCCGGCGGTCGACGCGAGCTACCTCAACCGCGCCAAGTACACCGAAGCCTTCATCACGGCCAACATCACGGCCCTGCCGGAATTCGCGGGCAGCGCGGACACGCACTTCGACTCGGTGCGGCCGATCAACCATGCCTACGTGATCCCGGGCAACTACACGCAGAAGCTCTACGCCGCCGACATCGTGGGCCAGGTCGACACCCTCACGGGCAAGCTCGAAGGCCAGATCACGCCGCAGGTGGGACCCGACGCGAGCCAGACCAACGTCTGGGCCACGCACTGAGCCGAACACCGCCCTTCGGGGCGGTGATGTTCCAGGCAGGCGCCCGCGCGGCGCCGCCTGGAACTTTTTTTCGTGAGGCAGCGCTCGCGCGCTGCAACGGTGAATGATGAATCTGCGAATGCAAAAGACGGCCCTGCCGGCCCTGGCGCTCTCGGCGGCGCTGCTGGCCCTGGCAGGCTGCGACGACAGGAGCGTGGCGACGGCGGCCATCCCCGCCGACGCCACTGGCGCGGGGCCGCGCGCCCCGGCGCTGAGCCCGGGCGCCCAGGTCGGGCAGATGGTGTTCTTCGACAAGAACCTCTCGGGCGGCGGCAACATGTCGTGCGCGAGCTGCCATGACCCGCAATACGCCTACGGGCCACCGAACAGCGTCTCGGTGCAGCTGGGCTCGGACCCCGCGCTGTACGGCGTGCGCGCCGTGCCCTCGCTGCGCTACCGGGAATCGACGCCGGCCTTCGACGACGACGCGCCGAACCCCGACGGCGTGACCAGCAACTCGCCCGGTGGCGGCTTCATGGCGGACGGCCGCGCGGCGACGATGGCCGCCCAGGTGGCGCTGCCGCTGCTCAACCCGCTCGAGATGAACAATGCCTCGAAGGACGCGGTGGTGAAGGCGGTGCAGCGCAGCAGCTACGCCGAGCTGTTCAAGAAGGCCTACGGCGCCGACGTGTTCGACGACACCGACAAGGCCTTCGACGCCGTCGGCAGCGCGATCCAGGCGCTGGAGACCGAAGACCTGAGCTTCCATCCCTACAGCAGCAAGTACGACCTCTATGTGTTCAACAAGGCCGGCGGCACGCTGACGCCGGCCGAGCGGCGCGGCGAAGTGCTGTTCCACAGCACCGGCGTGACCAACTGCTCGGGCTGCCACTACACCGGCGCCAACTTCAACGGCAACTCGGGCCTGATGACCGACTTCACCTACCAGGCCCTGGGCGCGCCGCGCAACGACCGGTCGATCCCGAACAACCCGGACCCGATCCCGGCCAACGACGACCCGGCCTACTTCGACATGGGACTGTGCGGCCCCTACCGCACCGACCACCTGCCCGCCACGCCGGGCACGGCCAACCCCTACTGCGGCATGTTCAAGGTCCCGGTGCTGCGCAACGTGGCGACGCGCGGCGCCTTCTTCCACAACGGCGTGCTCCATTCGCTGGACCAGGTCGTCAACTTCTACAACACGCGCGACACCAACCCCGAGTACTGGTACCCCGCCGACCCCGACGGCACCGGCGCGCCGCGGGCCAACCCGGGCTGGGCGCTGCAGCCCACCCATGTGCCGGGCGCCACGGTGCGCAAGTACAACGACCTGCCGCGCGCGCAGCAGGGCAACGTCGACGAGGAAGTGCCGCTGGGCACTGGCGAAGGCGGCGACAAGACGCTGGCCAGCGGCACGCAGCCGCGCGCACCCGGCGCCACGCCCGTCATGACGCCGCAGCAGATCGCCGACCTGGTCTGCTTCCTCGGCGTGCTGAGCGACGGCTACCAGCCACCCGCCAAGGCGCCGACCACCGGCCGGTGCGTGAAATGAAGACGAACATCCGCTCGATCCCGCTGCGACGCGTCGGCGCCTCCCTGCTGCTGCTGGCCGCGCTCGCGGGCTGCGGCAACGACGCCGCGCGCTTTCCCAACCACGAGAACTTCACCGCGACGGTCAACGACTACCTCGCGCAGCGCGGCCATGTGTGCCTGGCCAAGTACAGCTGGCCCATCACCGTGCCGGCCGGCTCCCATGAACCCGACGCACAGCAGATGCCGGTGCTCGAGAAGCTGGGGCTGGTGCGCGGCAAGGACGTGGCTGCGGCGCGCGAATACGCGCTGACCGACGCAGGTCGCCAGCACTACCTGCAGGTGCCGGTGGTGGTGCGCACCACCACGCAGACGCTCACGCACCCGGCCGACCTCTGCGCCGCCACGCTGAGCCTGGACCGCCTGATCGGCTGGGACCCGCCGCAGACGCGCGACGGCCGCACCGCCACCTCGCTGCTCTTCACCTACCGCATCGCGACCGACGCCTGGGCCACCGCCCCCGAGGTTCAGCAGGCCTTTCCGCTGCTCGCGCGCGCCATCCAGCGCGAGGGCACGATGCAGGTGCGCCTGGGCGTGCACCTGACGCGCAGCGGCTGGGTCGCGGACGAACTCGATGTGCATTGAAGCTGCGCAGCCGTGCATCGCGGCCGCCGCGGCGGCTCCCCACACCTCCACCCGAAACCCCATGAATCTCCGCTCCCTCCTCCCACGCCCGCGCATCGACACCTCGCTCAAGGCGCTGACAGGCCTCGCCCTGGTCTGCGCGCTGGCCGCCTGCGGCCTCGGCCACGATGCCAAGGCGCCCACCGCCGAGAACCTCGCAGGCCCGCTCGACGACTACCTGGCCCAGCGCGGCGACCTCTGCCTGGCCATGTTCGACTGGCCGATCGACCTGAGCGAAGCCGAAGCCGGTGCCGGCGCGCGCCATGCGGTGCAGTTCCCGGTGATGGAACAGCTGGGCCTGGTGCACAGCAGCATCGTCCCGGTGCCCAAGAGCGCAGAGAACCCGGACGGCGCAGTCAAGCGCTTCGAGCTCACCGAGGCGGGCCGCGCCTTCTACAAGCCGCACCCCTACGCCGCCCGCGGCACCGAACACGCCAAGGACTTCTGCGTGGCGCACCTCAAGCGCGAGAAGATCGTCGACGTGAAGGTCGAGGCCGCCGACGCGCGCCATTCTTTGGCGGTGGTGAGCTACACCTACCAGATCGATCCGGCGCCCTGGATGCAGGACGCCGACGCGCAACGCGTGTTCCCGATGATCGCGCGCATCATGAAGGGCGCGGGCGGCGCGCTGCAGCTGCGCCAGGGCTTCACGCTGGGCGACAAGGGCTGGGTCGCGCACATGGGTCCGGCCTGAGATGGGCACCGTCGTCCGCTTCTCGCCCGAGCTGGGCCGCTGGCTCGCGCATCACCTCGGTGCCGGCCAGATGCCGCAGGCGCTGGTGGCGACGATGCTGAAGCAGGGCATGAACGAACGCGCCGCGCAGGCCATCGTCGCGGCCCACGTGGCGGCGCGGCAGCGCGGCGCGGCGATGCCGGTCGACGCCATCGAACTGCCGGACGAGGCGCCCGCCAGGCCCGTGGCACGGCTCGCGCCGGGCACGCGCATCCGCGCGGCCGACCGCGACATCGCCGTGCACCTGCGTGGCGAGGACCCGGTCTTCGCCGCGCTCGGCAACGTGGTCGATGCCGGCGAATGCCTGGCCCTGATCGCCATGGCGCGACCGCGCCTGAAGCCTTCCACGCTGGTCGACCCGATGAGCGGCCGCGACGTGGTGAGCGACCGTCGCGCCAGCTGGGGCATGTTCTTCCGCCTGGCGGAGAACGAGCTGGTGGCCCGGCTCGACCGGCGCCTGTCGGCGCTGATGAACCTGCCGCTGGACAATGGCGAGGGCCTGCAGCTGCTGTACTACCCCAACGGCGCGGGCAGCGAGCCGCACCACGACTACCTGGCGCCCACCAACGCCGCCAACCGCGCGTCCATCGCACGCAGCGGCCAGCGCGTGAGCACGCTGGTCACCTACCTCAACGACGTGCCCGAGGGCGGCCAGACCGTCTTCCCGCAGCTGGGCCTCGCCTTCTCGCCGGTGCGCGGCCATGCCTGCTACTTCGAGTACGGCGACGACCAGGGCCGGGTCGATGCGCGCTGCCTGCATGCCAGCGCGCCCGTGACCGGCGGCGAGAAGTGGGTCATGACGAAGTGGATGCGCGAGCGCCGCTTCGTCCCGGCAGACTTCTAGACTGCCGCGCGCTCGCCTCGCCACGGCGATGCCGTGGCCAGCCGCGCCGCCCGCCAGGTGAGCCACAGCATGCCTACCGGCACGATCAGGGTCTGGACCAGGAACACGACCATCAGGTCGACGATCTTGTCGGCCCAGCCGCTCGCGGAATCCAGCAGCAGCTGGTAGCCGGCCTTGAGGTCCGGCAGGCCGCTCCACCAGCGCTCGAAGCGCTCACGCATCGTTTCCTTGGAAGGCACGGCCGGCGTCGCCGTCGCCACCTCCTGCGGCGTGCGCTCCACCAGCGTCAGCGCCTGGTCGTGCTTGCCCTTCATGTAGCGCTCGTACAGCGCCTCGTTGGCCACCGCCGTCAGCGGCACCGCGAAGCGCGCCAGCAGCAGCACCACCAGCACCGGCTGCAGCCAGCGCGCGTAGCGTCCCTGCTGCAGGAAGGTGAGCGCGAGCCAACCCACGACCGCGATGCTCAGCAGCACGGCGACGGCCTGGCTGCCGCCGAAGTCGAGCAGCACCAGCTGCACGCCGAAGGCCACGCTGGCCGCCAGCATGGCGCTCGCGAAATGGTCCACCAGCTGGTTGAGCGGTTGCAGCACCTGGCCCGGCGTGGTGCCCACGCCCACGCCGCCGGGCTTGATGTCGACCTGCGTGCCCTGCGCCACGGAGATCACGGCGCCCAGCGTGCGCGCGGCCGCGAAGGCCACCAGCGCGCGCTTCATGCCGGCCTGCAGGCTGTCCCGCGCGGGCACTTCGAAGGAGGTGGTCCAGGCGCCCAGCAGCACGATGACGGTCAGGAACAGCGCGAGCGCGCGTCGGAAGGACAGGTTCATGGGCCCCAGCTTAAAGGCGGCCGGAGACCATCGCGCCGCAAGACCCTGCCGATCCGTCGAGCAAAGCGCCCCGGCGACCGGCTACATCCCGCCCATGCGCTCGACGTTGGCGTTGAGCCGCGTGAGCAGCGCCATCAGCTGCGCCATGTCCTCGGCGGAGAAGCCCTCCAGCACCTGCTGCGCATGCGCGTCCATGACGGCCTTGGCCTTGGGCAGGCGGCGCGTGGCCAGCGGGGTCAGCGAGATCAGGCGGCTGCGCTTGTCGTCGGGGTCGGGCACACGCTCGACCAGGCCGTCGCGTTCCATGCGGGCCAGCAGCTGCGCCATGCTCGGCTGCTCGACCTGGGCGATGCGCGCCAGCTCGGCCTGCGATAGCGTCTTCCGCTCCTTGAGCGAGACCAGCACCGGCAACTGCCCCACGGCGAAGCCGAACTCGCGCAGCCCGTCGTCGGCGATGCGCGTGAAGCCGCGCGTCACGCGGCCCAGGAGCTTCAGGGGATTGAAATTTTCTGCGTCGGTCATGGGGCCATTCTATCTTCATAGGAACCTATTGATATATAAATAGGACCCTATCATTTTTCGGGAGATCCGAAATGCACAAGCATCCACGCATCGCCATCGTCGGCGGCGGCCCCGGCGGGCTCACGCTGGCACGTCTTCTCCACCTCTCGGACATCAAGGCCACGGTGTTCGAACGCGACGCCCATCCGCTCGAGCGCCCGCAGGGCGGCACGCTCGACCTGCACGAGGGCTCGGGCCTGCTGGCCGTGCGCCGCGCCGGCCTCGAGGACGCCTTCCTGCGCGTGGCGCGCTACGACGACCAGGGCTCGCGGCTGCTCGACATGTCCGGCCGGCTGCTGTTCGAGACGCCCGATGCCGCGGCCGGCGACCGTCCGGAGATCGACCGCACCGCGTTGCGCGAGATGCTGCTGGATTCGCTGCCCGCGGGCTGCGTCCGCTGGGGCAGCAGCCTGCGCGCGCTGCAGCCACTGGAGGACGGGCGCTGGCAGCTGGACCTGTCCAGCGGTCCGGCCGGGCCCTTCGACCTGGTGGTGGGCGCGGACGGCGCGTGGTCGCGCGTGCGGCCGCTGCTCTCGCCCTACAAGCCGCAGTACAGCGGCCTGACTTTTGTCGAGTTCGGCATCGACGACGTCGACGCCCGCCATCCGGCGATCTCGAAGCTCGTGGGCCGGGGCAAGGTCGGGGTGGAGGGTGAGGGCAAGGAGATCATCGCGCAGCGCAACGGCAACGCCCACATCCGCGGCTATGCCATCTTCCGCGTGCCGGCGGACTGGGCCGCGCAGCGCTTCGACTTCGCGTCACCGGCGGCCGTGCGCAGCGGCCTGCTCGAGGAATTCCAGGGCTTCGAAGAGCGCGTCACCGACCTCTTCCGGGCTGCCGGCGACCGCTTCGAAACGCGCCCGATCCACGCCTTGCCCGTGGGCCATTGCTGGGCCCACCGGCGCGGCCTCACGCTGCTCGGCGATGCCGCGCATGTGATGTCGCCCTTCGGCGGCGAGGGCGTCAACACGGCCATGCGCGATGCGGTCGAACTGGCGGCGCGACTGGCGGGCACCGGCGACTGGGGCCCCGCCGTCGCGGCCTACGAAGCGGAAATGTTCGAACGCGTCACCGAGGCCGCGCAGGGCTCGGCCGACGCCGCGGCCATCCAGTTGTCGCACTTGGGCCCGGCCCTGACCCTGCAGCATGTGATGCAGATGCATGGCGCGCATGCCGCTCGCCCGCAGCGGTAGGCCCAAGTCGAGTCGGCCCGGCGCCTCAGGCCGGCGGGCGCGGCCCGACGCCCGCCGGCACCGCGATCACGCTGTTGCGGCAGGGCTGGCGCAGCGTCGTGTCGCAACTCGGCAGGGCCGCGGCATGCGGGTAGCGCAGATGCCCCAGCACGATGCTCGAGGGAAACTCGCTGTTGTGCCAGATGCTGTTGGTCGAGGGCGCGGTGTTGTGGCCGAACACCCAGTAGCCGGTCTGCGCGGGCGAGTCGATGGTCACCCGGATCGCCGAGCCCGCACGGAACACATGGGCGAAGCGCTGGATCTCCACCCGCGCCAGCACCGGCACGTTCGCCGACAGGGGCCCGAGCGCGTCCGCGGTGAAGATCTGCCAGGGGCGCAGCACCGTCGTGCGGGTCGGGTCCAGGGCGCGCTTGGAGGCCCGCAGCCATCCGCGCTGCACGAACATCTCCTTGCCATCGGGCCGCACTTCCGACACGGTCACCTGCAGGTCGGTGTCGGCCGCGGTGGCACTGAGCCACACATCGGCCGAGCCTTCGCCGTAGAAGCTCAGGTCGTCCGGCAGCTTGGGCGTGGTGAAGGTCAGCTGGCCATCGGCCGCCGTCACCGATTGCCAGCCCTCGTCTGCCGGATTGTTGACGGCCGGACTGCTGACCGGGTAGCGGTAGGTCGACGGCAACGACGCATTGACCGGAGCGATGTCGCCAAGGCCGCCGCCCGCCTGCATCCACAGGCGCATCGGCTTGACCGGCAGCGGCAGGCGATCAAAGGTCGCCACCGCGTTCGGCACGCCCGTTTTCTGCATCTCCTGCAGCAGGCGCACGTGCGGCTCCTTCTCGAAGCCGTTGTCCTGGCCCTTGACGAAATGGTCGAGGAAGCGCTTGTACGTGTCATCGGTGATGTTGGTGCCGTGCTCGCCGTTGGAGCCGAGGAACCACATCTTGTCCCGTGCGATGGTGTCCTCGTAGTAGCCGGCGCGCGGACCCACCTGCTCGTCCTGCCAGGACACGTTGGTCAGCACGGGAATGTCGATCTTGGGCGTCTCCAGGTACGCGCTGCGCTGGACGTAGAGGCCGTCGGCATAGGGGTTCTGCAGCCACTGCGTCAGGTCCAGCTCGGGCCGCTTGATCTTCTCGATGTTGTCGGCCACGGTCTGGGCGCACTCGGTGTCGCCGTCGAGCTGCGCCGCGACCGCTGCCGCCTGGCTCCAGATCGGCGGGAAGTTCCCCCACCAGGCGGCCGGGAAGCCGATGTTCTTGATGCCGCCCGGATAGCCGACGTCGCGGTACGGATCGGCCACGTTCTTGGCCGGCGTGATCGCGAGCAGGCCCTTGGGACGTTGCGCCGCCACCCACAGCTGGTTGTAGCCCGAGTAGGACGCACCGATCATTCCGATCCGGCCGTTCGACCACGGCTGCTTGCCGGCCCATTCGACGGCGAAGGCGCCGGCCGCGCCGGTCGAGGCGTCGAACACATGGTCGTCGCCGGTCGAGCAGCCGGTGCCCGGCACGTTGATGCCCATCGCCGCATAGCCCTCGGCCACCCAGCGCTGGCTGAGCCCGGGCGTGGAACCCGCGATGTAGCCGTCGTACTCCACCAGCACGGGGAAGGGGCCGGGGCCGGGCGGCAGGAGCAGCGAATAGCGCATCTTGTTGCCGTCGGGCAGCGTGATGTAGCCCCACTTGCGGACCGGTTCGGTCTCGGGTGTCACGACCGGCTCTTCGGGCTGGGGCGTGGGCGGTTTCACCGATGGCGTGTCGGGCCCCGTGGCCACTGGCGGCACCGTGGGGGTCGGGGTCGATGCGCCACCGGACGAACCACCACCGCAAGCGGCCAGGCCCACGGCGAGCGTCGATATGGCGGCCAGCGAGGCCGCGAATTGCCATCGCTTCAAAGGCTTGGAAGTCTTCGTCATTCTTGTCTCCGTTCTTGTTGAGGAACGCGCACCGGCGCTGCTGCCAGCGCGCGTGGTCGATCACTTTTTTGGGTCTCGGCGTTCGATGCCACCCCGTGGCACGTCGAACCCAAAAAATTCTAAGAACGCAACGACGGGCGTCGCTATCCCGTGCGCGCCAACGCAATGACTTTGGCGACGGCTCGCGCCTCGCGCTCGAGAGGGTGGAAGAGGCTCTGTCGATCGGCCACCGCGCGCGGCCGCGACAGCGCATGGCCGGCCGGCGGCGCGGCGGTGATGGTGCATCGAGCGCGATGACGCGGCGCGCCGCGCCGCGCCCGCCCGGCGTGCAGCCGCGGCACCCGCGAACGCCTCAGGCCTTCGCCCGCGTCCCGGTCAGCGTCGGCATCTCGGTCGCGCTCGAGTTGACGTTGACGCTGCGATCGAAGCGCAGGTAGGGCCCCGCGAAACGGCACACCACCGTGTCGCGGAAGGCCGACTCGACGAAGGTCCAGGTCATGACGAAGGTGCGCGCGTCGCGCCACTCGCCGCTGGCCACCACGCGCATCACGTCGGGCTGGTACTCGTGGTGCAGCTTGTTACCGGTGACGGTGGTGTCGGCCTCCACCGGCCGGCGCAGGCCGACGCGCACCGTGTGCGTGCCGCGCTCGTCTTCCAGGGTGAAGGTGCAGGTGTCGGCGCCGAAGTCGAGCTGTGCCGACTTGATCTTCTCGGCGTTCTCGGGAAAGTCGTAGCGCCGGCCCGAGACGGCCGCGGCCACGGGCGAACTGCCGGGCTTGACCGGCGGCAGCAGTTGCAGCGTGCGCGTGCGCGCCCTGAGCGCGGCGTTGTCCCTGTCGCTCGCGGGCACGCGGTCGCCGAACGCGTCGGGAAAGTGCTTGTACAGCAGGCCCGCGTTGAAGCCGGCCTTGGGCGGCAGCGCGCTGTTGAGCGCGAGCACCGCGTTCTGTTCGGGGAACACCACCGCGTACTGGCCGAACAGGCCGTCGGCGTTGTAGGCGCCGCGCGGGCCCAGCCACCACTGGTAGCCGTACCTGTCCTTGGTGTGCGGCGCATGCACGGCGTCGACCCACTCCCGCGTCAGGATCTGCCGGCCGTTCCACACGCCGTTCTGCGCATGCAGGATGCCCAGCTTGAGCGAGTCGACGGTCTTCCAGCTCAGGCCGTTGGCGCCCGGCGAGATGCCCTCGGGGCCCACGTCCCATTCGTAGCCGGTGATGCCCAGCGGTTCGAAGAAGCGGGGCTTGAGGTAGTCGGCCACCGACTGCCCGGTGGTCTTCGTGACGATGGCCGACAGCATGTAGGTGGCCGCGCTGGTGTAGACGAACTTGCTGCCCGGGGTGTAGACCACCGGGATCTTGAAGAACTCGGCGATCCAGCTGGTGCGGATCTGCCGCCACACCGAGCCCGACACCATGGCCTCGTGGCCGGTGCGCATGCTCAGCAGGTCGCGCACGGTCATGGCCGCGAGATGGGGGCTGACCTCCGGCGGCAGGTGCTCGGGGAAGAAGGACACCACCTTGTCGTCGAGCCCGAACCGGCCGTCCGCGATGGCCATGCCGACGGCGCACACGGTCACGCTCTTGGTGAGCGAGTGCGTCATGTGGCGGCGCTCGGCCTGGTACGGGTCCCACCAGCCTTCGGCCACCACATGGCCGTTGCGCCACAGCATAAAGCCGTGCAGCTCGAACGCGCTGCGCTCCGCGTCGTCGAGGAAGGCGAGGATCGCGGCGGGCGAGATGCCCTGCGCCTCGGGCCGGCTGCGCGGCAGGCCATCGGTGAAGGCCGGCGCGGCAGCGCCGGTGGCGGCCCAGCCGAGGCCGGGCATGGCGGCCATGACGGTGCCGCCGAGCGACAGGCGCAGCAGGCCGCGGCGGGAGACGGAAGGGATCGAGGCGGTGGCTTCTTGCATTGCTCTTTCGCGCAGGCTGAGGGGCTGCGGAGTATCGCGCGGGGAGCTGTCAATCGGCTTTCGTTCATGGACGCCTATCGATGTCTCTGCGAAGCGATGGAGCGATTCACGCACCGGGGTCGATCCCCATCAGCCACCCCAAAGAATTCCAGTAGTTCGCGCAAGGCCTTGATTTCTATAGGAATCAAGGCCTTCTTGCTTTAGGCTAAACGGCCGGTTGCTACACGGTCTGTCACACAACCCTTTGTGGAGCAGACTTTGAGAGTAGTTTCCGAAAACGTTTATGCACGCGGCAAGCATGGCAACCTGTACGTGCGTCGCCGCATCCCCGCCGCAGTCCGCGCGGCGTATCCCTCCCATCAAGAGCACGTCGTTCGTAGCCTGGGTACGTCCGACCGTGGCGCTGCCAAGGAACTGGCGCGAACTGAGAACACGCGCATCGACATCGAGTTCCGGCAGAAGCGCCAGGAACTTGAGCTGAGCCGAGCGTCCTTTGCTGCCAAGCGCATCTCCAAGCTGGAGGACGAGCAACTCCAGTCGGTCGCTAAGTTCTGGGTGCGCCAAGTGCTGCAGAACGACGACAGCCGTCGCCAGGCGGGGCTCGACGACGCCGAGTTTGATGAGCTTGTGGAACAACTCGCCACGCAGCGCGCCGAGCTTGGGCGCATGCTCGCGCAGGGTGAAAGCTTGAGCATCTTCCCCGCGCTGCACGGCTTCCTCTTCCTCTGCGGGCTTGACTTCAATCCCGACGAGAACGAAGGCAAGCGCGCGAGCTACGCCTTTCTGCGCACCGTCGTCGAAACGCTCGACCACCAACTCGCCCGGCAGCGCGGCGACATCGTCGATACGGACAAGGTCGTGCCCACAGCGGTGCATCCGCTGCATGTCGTCGCGCCGGAGCGCGTGGCGGTGGACCCAGACTTGCCAACCTGGGAGAAGGTTTTCGCAACGTGGCGCGACTACGTTGACAACCGCCCGACGCCAACGACGCTCGCTTCGCAAACGGCGTGGCGCGACCTAGGGGGTGCAGATGCCGGGCTACGTGACGCCCGAGTTGATGACCTCGTTCGTTGAGGACATGCGTCCACGTCTCGAAGCCCACCCTCAATGAGCGCCTGACCAAAATCCGGGGCATCTACAAGATTGCGGTCGGCAAGCATGTTTTGCGCTTGAACCCAGCGACCGGCACGCTCGGCGTCAAAGAGAGCGGTGCCAAGAAGCGCAAAAAGCGCCGACCTCCCTTCGACGCAATTGACCTGCAGAACCTCTTTGGCTCCGAGGTCTTCACACAGCACAAGCGCTCTAGGGGGCAATCCGGCGAGGCCAGCTACTGGATTCCGGTGCTGATGTATTACACCGGCGCACGGCCCGAAGAACTGGCGGGCCTGGCGCTGAGCGACCTCGTGAACGACGCGAACCTGGGTTGGTTCTTGAACATCGTCGACCGCCCCTGCGACGATGACCTCGACCTGTTCGACGACGACGAGGTTCCCGAGTCCCATCGCCGCACCCTCAAGAATGCGATTTCCATCCGCCGTGTGCCGGTAGCCCAACAACTCATCGACCTCGGCCTGCTGCGCTACGTCGAATGGCTGCGCGCCCGTAAGGCGACCGTGTTCTTCCCGACGCTGAAGAAGGATTTCCATGGCAAGCTGTCCGGGTCGTTCTCGAAGTTCTTCGGTCGCTACAAGCGCGCGCTCGGCATCACCGACAAGCGCAAGGTGCTGTATTCGTTCCGCCACTGCATGAAGGACATGCTCGAAGCGGCCGGCGTTCCGTCCAAATACCTGCAGCGGGTGCTCGGCCACGCCACGGGCGACGGCAATGTGACGGACGGCTACGGCTCCGACCTGCCATTCCATCGCCTGGCCAGGCACTTCTCGCGCGTGAAGTTCACGGCCAGTCCGGCGCGGCCCTGGGAGCCGGGTCGCGGCTCGGTGAGTTTGAAGGTCGGCGAGGACTGACATGGAGAAAAAACGGGGCGTGCAATGCCGCCCCGTTTCACATCGGCATCCCTCGGCTCGATGGCCGATGCAGCTCGAGCGCCGCCTGCTTGATGTCCAGTCGTGACATCGCCCGTGGCAACAGTTCCTTATCGTCGGTGTAGAGCGTCACGCCGTGGCGGGCACGGCTGATGGCGACGTAGTACAGGCTTTGATTAGCCATCGCGCCGCTCACATCCGCATCCACCAGCACCCGGTCGCACGTCTGACCTTGTGCGGCATGCACCGTCGTGCAGTAGGCATGGTCCACCCGCAGCGGTTGGTTCAGGTCCAGCGTCAGCGTCCTGGCCGAGTCCACCCGGACCGTCAGCTCGCACGCAGCGTGGTTAATGGCCTCGATGGTGGCGCCCTGGCCGTTCACGACGCCGAGCGCGTAGTCGTTTGCCGTGAACCGCACGCGGTCACCGATGGCGACTTCCCGCTCCTCCGCGCGATGCACCGACACATGCGGCATCGCTGTCGGCCTCCACTGCGTCAGTTGACCGTCCTGCCGGCGCAGCGTGATGCAGCCCGGTGCTGTCTCGACGACTTCGGCCATGTCGCCGCGCCGCAGACCGATGCTGTCGTAGTGGCGCAGCGCCTCGACGATGTCGCCGGGTGCATAGCTCAGCGAACTCTGCACCTGCGCGCGCGTCAGGTCGCGCCCTTCCAGCACGGTGACAGAGACACCGGTGCCCGCCAGCCCGAGCCGCAGCCTTACCCGCTCATTGATTGCCTGCCGGGCGCGGTTCGTACCGGCCACGGCGAACGTCTGCAAGCGCTCCTCGGGCAGGCGTGAAGCATAGTCCCTGGCGATGCGGTCGTAGCGCTCGGTCGCATGTGGCACCTCGGCAACCGTCGCGGATAGCTTTTTCAGCGAGTCCTCGACATTGCCCTCCGACGCATCCATCACGGCCGCCCTTAGCGTCGCGTTCTGCTGGCGAAGGATGTCGCCCATCCGCACCACCGCCATGCCGTGCTGTTGGAGCTGGCGGAAAGGAGCCCCGGCCTCGACGGCCTTCAACTGACCGGTGTCACCGACCAGCACCGCGCGCGCGCCAGCTTCCTCCACGGCCGACAGCAACACGTGCATGTCCCGCAAGCTCACCATGCCGGCCTCGTCCACGACCACCATCGTCCGCTCGTCCAGGCTCCGGCCACCGGCGAGGAAGCCAGCAATGGTCATGGCCTCGAAGCCGGCCGCCGCCAACTCGCGGGCTGCTGCCGCCGACGGCGCCAGGCCAACGGCCTTGAACTTGTCCCCCAGGTTCTCGGAAACCGTGCGCAGCATCGCTATCCTTGACGGTTACGCAAACCAACAAATTTCGGGAGCAGGCCTTGGCAACGAAAAAGAGAACAGCGGCGACGGAAAACCAGACCACCGACTACCAGCACAGCCAGCAGGCCACCCAGCGCCCTGACGTCGGTGTGCAGGACCAGTTCAACACCAAGAAGCTGCCGAAGACCTACCGCTACGACAGCAGCCTGGACCCGGCGCTGAGCTGGGACGAGGACCGCAACCGCGACCTGGCCGAATGGCTGCTGGGACTGGTGCAGCGCTGCGCCACCGAAGGCGAGGCGGCGGTGTTCACCGGGCCACAAGTGTGGGCCGGCGGTGGCGTGCAGGTGCAGTCACTGAAGGCAGCGGCCGACCTGCTGCAGGCGCTGAGCCAGCCCTTCCTGAACTGGACCGGCAAGGCCGAGCGTCACCAGATTTCAGTGCCCACGGTGCCGCTGTTCGTGCACGAACGGCATTCGACCAAGGCCATCCTGGAGGGCATCAAGCACCGCAAGGCCAAGGGCACCACCTACGACCTCTTCGGTGACGGCGGCGGGCTGGACGTGACCGACAAGCTCGATGCATACGAGCACAAGGGCCCGTGGCAGAACCGGATGATTCTCGGGGACAGCTTGCAGGTAATGAATTCGCTGCTGGAGTTCGAGGGACTCGGTGGTCAGGTTCAAATGATATTCATGGACCCACCTTATGGGGTTAAGTTCGGGTCGAATTTTCAGCCATTTGTCCGTGACCGTGACATGGGGGACAAGCATGGCAAGGACGGATTTATGACCCGTGAGCCGGAAATGGTGAAGGCCTATCGAGACACATGGGAACTTGGACTTCATTCTTACTTGACCTATCTGCGCGATAGGCTCTTTCTCTCGAAGGAGCTCCTCAGTGAGACGGGCAGTATATTCGTGCAAATATCCGACGACAATGCGCACCACGCGAGAGCAGTGCTTGACGAGGTTTTCGGTTCGTCCAACTACGTGGCGCAAATTGCTTTTAAGAAGACCGGATTCTCAAGTGACGACCGAATTTCTACAACACACGACTACTTATTGTGGTACGCCAAGGACAAAACGCGGCAGAAGGTAAACAAGGTATTTTTGGACCGCCCAATCAGCCCTGAGGAGCTTGAGTTTTACGACCAAATTGAATTACCTGACGGTACTCGCAGAGCATTGGGGAGCGAAGAGAAGAAGCTTGGCAACTCTGTTCGGAGTCTTGGTCGAGTTTTTGCAAGAAATCCAATGGTTTCGCCAGGGTGGCAAGACTCGCTTGGCTTTGTTGTGAACTTCGGGGGACGACCGTTTCGACCAGCCGCAAATCGACACTGGGCCACCCATGAGGTCGGAATCGAGCGGCTGCGGACTGCGAAGCGCTTGGCGATAAAGGGCAATACTCTTCGATTCGTTCGATATTTCGATGATTTCGCGTTGAGCCCATTAGGTACCGTGTGGAATGACACAGGAGTTGGTGGGTTTGTGGGTGACGATAGGCTGTACGTGGTCCAGACGGATACTCGTGTCTTAGAGCGATGTCTGCACTTGGTGACTGCTCCAGGAGATTTGGTCCTTGACCCTACCTGTGGGTCGGGGACAACAGCGTTTGCGGCAGAGCGATGGGGACGCCGCTGGATTACCTGCGACACATCGAGGGTTCCGCTGGCTTTGGCGCGACAACGACTATTGACGGCGACGTTTCCTTTCTACGAACTGAAAGACCAACAATCTGGCCCGCAAGGTGGGTTCGTCTACAAGCGAAAACAGAGCAGGCGCGGCGAAGAGGTTGGCGGTTTGGTGCCGCACATCACACTGAAGTCAATTGCCAACGAAGAAACACCGGTGACCGAGGTTTTGGTAGACAGGCCCGAGGTCAACGACAAAGTTACGCGCGTTGCCGGCCCCTTCGTAGTTGAGGCAACCATTGCGCTGGCGCAGACGGTTGAGCTTAAAGACAGTGCCCCGGCAGAGTCCGGGGCCCAGAGCTTGGATGCCGCTCTGGGTGATGCCGACACTGCCAACGGCGGCTTGCCTTTGCAGGTGGCTGAACCCGCCGGCCGCTACGCCGACCCTGCCACGCACATCGAGCGAATGACCCTGGTACTGCGCCAGTCCAAGACGCTGCGCCTGCCAGGCAACCGCGAACTGGTGCTGGCCGACATCCGCCGCATGACCGACAGCGACGCCATCCATGCCGAAGGCCTGGACGCCGAGGGCAACCGCATCGCCGTGGTCTTCGGCCCTGAGGATGGTGCCATCTCATCCGACGTGGTGTTCGAGGCCGCCCGAGAGGCCTACTTCTTGAAGTTCCCGCACCTCTACTTCTTCGGTTTCGCCATCCAGGCCAAGGCCCGCGAACTGCTGGAGGACCGCGCCAAGCTGCGCGTGCCCTGCACTTACGTCACGGTCACACCGGACGTGGCCATGAGCGACCTGCTGAAGACCAGCCGTGCCAGCGAAATCTTCTCGGTCACCGGCCTGCCCGACGCAGTGCCCCGCAAGACAGGCAAGAAGAACGACGAGGGCGCCGACCTGTGGGAGGTCGAGCTGCGCGGCCTGGACATTTTCAACCCGGCCACGATGGAGCAAGAAGACATCCCGGGCCAAAACCTTCCGGCGTGGATGTTGGACACCGATTACGACGGCATGTGTTTCTACGCCACCCAGGTCTTCTTCCCCAAGACCGCCGCATGGGACAACCTGCAGAAGTCGCTGAAGGCCGAGTTCGACCCGTCGGTGTGGGAGCACCTGGCCGGCACCGTGAGCGAGCCATTCCCCATCGGGCCAAAGCGCCGCGTGGCGGTGAAGGTCATCGACGAGCGCGGTAACGAGCTGATGCGCGTGCTGGAGGTGAAGGCATGAGCTACAAGCCGAGCTCGCTCTACAACCTCATCCAGGTCATCAACAAGGGGCTGTTCCTTCCACACATCCAACGCCCATTCGTCTGGGAGGAAGAGCAGATGCTCAAGCTGTTCGACAGCTTGATGCGCAATTACCCCATCCAGACGCTGCTGTTCTGGAAGACCAAGGACGAAATCAAGGCCCGCAAGTTCATGGAGGAGGTCGAATGGGACCCCGACCTGAGCGATTACTACGAGTCGAACATCAGCAAGGCCGGATGCGAAAAGACGTTCGTTCTTGATGGTCAGCAGCGACTGCAGACGCTGTATGCCACCTTTGCCGGTGCCATCAAGGGCCCAGACGGCGAACGCCTGGAGGCCTACTTCGATGCCAGCAGCGGAGCAGCGCTGGCCGACGATGGGCTTCTGTACACGCTGAAGTTCTCAAAGGTTTCTCTGCCGCGCCCTTGGTACCGAGTGGCCGACCTTGTGGGCAAGGACGTCCAGCGCGTGGCCGAGGAACTGTCGGAGGAAATGAACGACAGCCTTGATGAGGCCGACGATGCGCTGCCAGCAGAGAAGCAGCCGACGAGCCAGGACCAGAAGGCGCGGCAGAAACGCGTGCGGCGCAACTTCGGCCAACTGGTTTCACTGCTGCGCGAGGACAAGCACTTCTGGATTCAGGAGCTCGACGGTGTGGCGAACAACTACACCTACGGGACCGTGCTGGACATCTTCGTCCGGGTGAACTCCGGCGGCACCAAGCTCGATGCGTCCGACCTGATGTTCGCCGCCATGAAGGAAGGCTGGGACGAAATCGAGGAGGCCATCGAAGACACCACCGAGCTGCTGAACAGTACCAACATCGGCTTCGACAAGACATTCCCGCTGAAGTGCCTGCTGGTGGTGCATGGGCGCGGTGCGGAGGCATCGGCCGA
This sequence comes from Variovorax sp. J2P1-31, assembly GCF_030317215.1. Classification (NCBI taxonomy): domain Bacteria; kingdom Pseudomonadati; phylum Pseudomonadota; class Betaproteobacteria; order Burkholderiales; family Comamonadaceae; genus Variovorax; species Variovorax sp. J2P1-31. The sequence goes on along the minus strand of NZ_JASZYA010000002.1, from coordinate 150,458 downwards.
GAAATTCACCGGCGCCGACGGGACCAAACTGCTGGCGGAAATGAAGGTGAACTGGGACAGGGCTGAAGCAGCCTTCCAGGAGCTGCGCGACTTCCTCAAGACGGACCTGAAGGTCTACGCCGAAAAGGTCGTCCGAAGCCACAACAGCTTCATCCCGCTGTTCGACTACTTGTACTTCAACCCGAAGCCCACGGAGCGCAGCCGGGCGCTGATGCGCGGCTACTACTACAAGGCCCAGCTCTTCGGCTGGTACTCGCAGGGCACCGACAAGGTCATCAATGCACTGCACTCGGTGGTCGGGCAGCCGGCGCCTGGCGGGTTCCCGATGCAAGCGGTCAAGGACTACTTCATCGGGCGCGGCTACCCGACCGAGTTGCAGAAGGGCCACCTGGAACAGACGCGGTTGCGATTCCTGCTGCTGAACCTGGTGTACGTGGACCAGATGGGGACATCGCCGTTCGATGTGAAGTACAAGGGCAACGAACCGCACGTCGACCACATCTATCCGCGACACGCTTTGTCCACGAAGCTGGGACTCGGCAGCGCCGAGGTGAACACGCTGGGCAACTACCGCTTCGTCGGTGCGACCGACAACATCCGCAAGCGGGCCGAACTGCCCGACAGCTACTTCGGGCGCCTCAAGTCCTTCGGGTCGCCCATCGAGAAACACCTGCTGCTGGACGAATTCGCGGCCGACACCAAGAAGCTGGTTTTCGACGTTCCGACCTACCGCAGCTTCCGCGACCAGCGCCTTCACCGCATCTGGGAGATTTGCGGGCGAACCGTGAACCCTGAGCTGGCGGCCATCACGGCGGGAGGCGCGCCTTGAGCCAAATCAACGCCGTCGAAGCGCCCATCATCAACTTGCCTTACGTGCCACCGGCCTACCACTGGCACATCGAGGAAGGAAAGCATCCGGAGAAGCGGCCAGGCCGTCGTCTGGCCTCGTACTTCTTCCGCGTGCCTGACCGCGCAGCGCGCGGGCGCAAGGCCAAGGGCCAGCAGTCGCTGCTGGACGACGCATCCAAGGGTCAGGAATACCTGCTGGACCTGGCCAACCTCATCCGCCAGCGGCTGCAGGAGTGGCGCGAGCGCGAATATGCCGGTGCGACCAAGGTAACGCGGGAACTGCTGGAACTGTGGCGCTCGCCTGACCGCTCGCAGCGCCTGTTCTTCGCCCAACTCGAAGCGGTGGAGACGGTGCTGTTTCTGGTGGAAGGCCCGGACGACCTGAAGCAGGGCATCAACATCCCTAGCGACGAGCCGGGCGAAGACGCGAAGGCTGAGGGCTACAAGGCCTTCCTGCGCTATGCGCTAAAAATGGCCACGGGCAGCGGCAAGACCACGGTGATGGGCATGCTGTCGGCCTGGTCCATCCTCAACAAGGTGGCCCAGCCGCAGGCCTCGGCCTACTCGGACACGGTGCTCATCGTCTGCCCGAACGTCACCATCCGCGACCGGCTGCGCGAGCTCGACCCCAACCTCGACGAGTTGAGCCTGTACCGCACGCGGCAACTGGTGCCGCTGCACCGCATGCCCGACCTGCGGCGCGGCGAGGTGTTCATCACCAATTGGCACAACCTCGAACGGCGCGAGCTGTCCGACGTGAACGGAACCACGGCCAGGGTGGTCAAGCGTGGCGTGCCTATCGAGAAGACCCGTTCTGTGAAGCTAGGCGGGCGCGACGAGCTGACCGAGGCCGACATCCGGCAGCAGGCGCTGACCGGGGCCTTCGACATCCTGCGCGAGCTGCGGGACAACAAGGGCCAGCTCACCGGCTTCGAGGTGAAGGAGGTCCGCTACTACGAGAGCGACACCGCCTTCCTGCGCCGCGTGCTGGGCAACCGCAAGGGGCGCAGCTCGGCCATCCTGGTGATGAACGACGAGGCCCACCACGCCTACCGGCGCGGCAAGCTCGACGCCGAGGACACCTTCGCCATCGACGAGGAAACGGCCGAGGTCGATGCCCGCGAGGCGACGGTGTGGATTGAAGGCCTGGACCGCATCAACAAGGCACTGGGCGGCCGGACCAATGGCGTGCGGCTGTGCGTGGACCTGTCGGCCACGCCGTTCTTCATCCAGGGCAGCGGCAACGAAGTGGGCAAGCCCTTCCCGTGGGTGGTGTCCGACTTCAGCCTGCTGGAGGCCATCGAGGCCGGCCTGGTGAAGATTCCGCAGCTCCCCACGCAGGACATCGGCGGCACCGAGACGCCGGCCTACTTCAACGTGTGGCGTTGGGTGCAGGAGATTGCCGAGAAGGAAGGCCACAGCGGCAAGCTGACACCCGACGTCCTGATGCGCTACGCGACGCAGCCCATAGTGCAACTGGCCGACGAGTGGCGCAAGACGGCCGAGCAGTGGTCGGCGCAGTTCAAGGCCGGCAACCGCAAGTCCGCCGTACCGCCGGTCTTCATCATCGTCTGCCGCGACACCGCGTTGGCCAAGGAGCTTTACGACTGGCTGGCCAACGGCAACGCCACCTACGGCGCGGCGCCGGAGCAGTTCCGCAACGCGCCGGGCCGTGAATGGACCGTGCGGGTGGACAGCAAAGTGGCCGAGGAAATCGCAGAGGGCGGCGGTAAGAACGACGAGGCACGCCGCCTGCGCTTCGTGCTGGAGACCATCGGCAAGACCGGCTGGCTGGGCAACAAGGTGCCCGAAGAGTACGTGGCCATGGTCGAGAAGCACAACCGCAAGGCCCTGGAGGACGACGACAACGGCCTGGTGACCATCGACGCCAGCGTGCCGCCCGGCCGTGATGTGCGATGCATCATCAGCGTGGCCATGCTGTCCGAGGGCTGGGACGCCACCACCGTAACGCACGTGGTGGGCCTGCGCCCCTTTGGCTCGCAACTGCTGTGCGAGCAGGTGGTGGGCCGGGCGCTGCGACGAACTTCTTACGCGGTGGACGAGGCCACCGGCTTCTTCCGCGAAGAGACGGCGAAGGTCTTCGGCGTGCCCTTCGAGCTCATCCCGTTCAAGGTGGAGGGCGGCGCCCAGCAGCCGCCATCACCGCCGGCCAACCAGATTTACGCGGTGCCGGCCAAGGCGCAGTACGAGCTGGGCTTCCCGGTGGTGGAGGGCTACACCGACCCTGGCGTGACCCAGCTGACCATGGACTGGCCCAAGGTGCCGACCCTGGAGCTGAACCCCATGACGGTGCCGGATGTGACCCTGATGAAGGGGCTGACCACGCAGGACGGCGCCCTGGCCGCCTACGGGCCAGGCGCGGCCGACGTGGTGAACCTGGAGCAGTGGCGCGTCAAGGTGCGCGTGCAGCAGGTGGCATTCACCATGGCCAAGGTGCTGACGCAGCAGTGGCTGGCCGACCGTGGCGATGTCATACCGACACACCGGCTGTTTCCGCAACTTTTGAGCTACACCACTCGGTTCCTGGCCGAGAAACTGAAGCTTTCGGGCAACCGCGCGCCGCAGGACGTGGCGCTGAACCCGTACTTCCAGCAGGCGGTGGGCATCCTGTTCGACTCGCTGATGCCCGTGGACGAAAGCGGCAAGACGCAAGAGCGGCCCATCATCACGCCAGGGCCTGCGGGCGAGCGCTCGACGCGACACGTCGAGTTCTCCACCGGCCGGCAGCCCTGGCCGGCGCAGAAGTGCCACCTGAACGCCATCGTCGCCGACACGAAGACGTGGGAGCAGGCGGCGGCCACGGCCCTCGACGCACATGAGGGCGTCGCCAAGTGGGTCAAGAACGACCACCTGGGGTTCATCGTGCCGTACCGCAAGGACGGCATCCGCCGCCGCTACCTGCCTGACTTCATTGTCGAGCTAACCAACGGCGAACACCTCATAGTGGAAATCAAGGGCCAGACAGGTGACGCCGAGGTGAAGGCTGCCGCTGCGCACCGATGGAGTAGCGCGGTCAACAACGACGGGAGGTTCGGGCGTTGGAGCTACCACCTCGTCAGACAGCCGCCGGACCTCATGAAGTTGCTGGACGAGCGAATTCGGACCGGTGAGCGAGCCCCCGCAAGGGCGGCCCTGGATGTTCAAGCGCGACTCAATGAGCTTGCTCTATTGAGCGACGGGTGGTTCGACGGTGACGGTCTTAGACCATCCATAGCCGGCCTAGCTTGGTTCTCAAGCTCGTGGACTGACCACTGGCCAACGGGCTTTCCAGTGCCCTATGTCTACCCGACATTGCCCGGTGGGCTTCAACTGGAGTGGAGCTTCCCCACTGCTACTGCCTCGGTCGAGGTTGAGCTGGACCGTCGAGTTGCCGAACTGATGGTGTCGCGCACCGCAGACGGAGAAGTCCTCGAAGACGGTGTCCTCGACCTCAAAACCCCAGGAGGTTGGAAAGCACTCGCCGACGCAGTCCGTCGGCATGGCAAAACGCAAGTGACTCACTGATGGCAAACGAAGAACAAACGCTGCACCGCCAGGTTCACCCTTCGTGGGTCCAGGATGGTCGAATCACCAGCCAAGCCTTCGGCCCCACCCCGAAAGACGCTGGCTTGCTCTCTGTCTACGACGGCCAACAAATCGCAGCTGACCGGAGCTTCAATCACTACACAACCGTGTTGAAGCTCACCGCAATCGGCACCGTATCGGTCGTGGAGCGTGAACTCACAGAAGTGGGACTGCCTTGGCGCCCAGACCCTGCTCCGTTTCCCGAACATGCAGTCATTGACTTCACTGGGCTAACAACCCCAAAGACAGTGAAGGCTAAAGCGCAGGCCCTCGCAGAGCGTGCCCGACAAAGAGGCTGGACTCACAAACCCTAGGGGAACCACGTGCCCGGAACAAGGCTGAATGACACGCAGCGCGACCCGTCGCGCGCTTGGGAAGGAGACCGATTTGGGCGGTTTCGGCTCTTGAAGTCAAACTCTGTGTCGGCACCATCTGGTCGCGAGGCCTACGGGGACTCAGCGTGGAACTCGACTTTCCACTGACGTTTTTCTCACGCCAAAACGGGTGTGGCGAGTCAAAGCTGTTCTCGATGGCGGCGCTGAGTTGCTCCCCGATGACACGGGCCAGGGGTGATTCGCCAGGAGCCGTATAAAGCCTCCTTCAGGCGGGAAAACTGGAGTTGCTCGGCGCTTTCGTCTGCTACACAATCTGCACCCCAGACCAGTGTCGCACCGGGCGGAAAGCCGCGAAAACACTAGGGTTTCCAGGTGGCCAATGGTCCCCCTCGCGCCGCCCCTTGCAAGCTACGTGGGATTGATGCTGCGCTGCGTCACGAAGACCTCGACCAGCAACAGTCCATACGTGGCGATCAGCGCGAGCATGGCGACCACGAAGAGGACGGCGACCGGCCGGTCGAAGGCCAAGGTGAGTTCGTTCGCCACGAACAGCGAGCCGATGAGCAGGCAGACGATGACGCCGCACAGCGCGCCGGTGGACACCGCGGCGTTGAGAATCTTCGCCCGGCGGTTGAGAGTCGCCAGTTCGCCATCGATCTCCCCGCACCGGGTCGGGCTCGCGCCATCGCGCTCGTCGCGGCACTTGTGCATGCGGTCGTTGACGCGTGCCAGGCGGTTCGTGAGCACGGTCAAGGTCCCGCCAATGGCCGCCAGCATGAACGAGGGCCCCACGGCTAGCTGGATCACATGGGAGGTATCGGCGTGAATGCTGAGCATGCCGCAAGCGTACCCGAGGCATCGGGCCGTGTTCAAGCCGAAGCGCGCCCGCCCCGCATGGGATCTGGCGTCCCGTTCGACTGCGCTATCTCGCGACCGCGCACCGCCCCCGGTCAACGCACGCGAGCACGCGCCGCGAACGGCTTCACGCCGGCAAAACTCGCCTGCGAGCCCAGCTCGCGCTCGATGCGAATCAGCTGGTTGTACTTGGCGGTCCGGTCCGCGCGGGACAGCGAACCGGTCTTGATCTGGCCGCAGTTGGTGGCGACGGCGATGTCCGCAATGCTGACGTCTTCCGTCTCGCCGGAACGATGCGAGATCACGACCTTGTACGCGGCCCGTTGCGCGGCCCGGACCGTGGACAAGGTTTCGCTCAGCGTCCCGATCTGGTTCATCTTGACCAGGATCGAGTTGCCTATCGATGCGTCGATGCCGGCCAGAAGAAGCCGCTCGTTGGTGCAGAAGACGTCGTCGCCCACGAGCTGGCATCGGCCGCCCAGCCGCGATGTCAGCAGCTTCCATCCGGCAAGGTCGTCCTCGGCCGCGCCATCCTCGATGGACACGATCGGGTACGAAGCCACCAGCCTGGCCAGATAGTCGACCTGCTCTTCGATGCTGCGCTCCACGCCTTCACCGCGATAGACATAGCGTCCGTCGTTGAAGAATTCGCTGGCGGCCGGATCGATCGCCAACCCGATGTCCACACCGGGCCTGTAGCCCGCTGCCGCGATGGCTTCGACGATCAGGTCCAGCGCCTCCTCAGCCGACCGCAGCGTGGGCGCGAAGCCGCCTTCATCGCCCACGTTGGTGTTGAAGCCCGAACGCTGGAGCGCAGCGCGCAGCGTGTGGAAGACCTCGGCCCCCATGCGCACGCTGTCGTCGAACGAGGTCGCACCCGTCGGCACGATCATGAACTCCTGGAAATCGAGCGGATTGTCGGCATGCGCGCCGCCATTGATGATGTTGATCATCGGCACCGGCAGCACCGCCGCCTGCACGCCGCCCAGATAGCGGAACAGCGAAGTGCGCGCGGATGCCGCGGCGGCTTGCGCGGCCGCCATCGAGCACCCGAGGATCGCGTTCGCGCCCAGGCGCTGCTTGTTCTCGCTGCCGTCGCATTCGATCATGGCGTGGTCGATGGCGTGTTGGGCCAACGCGTCCATTCCGAGCAACACGCCTCGCAACTCGGTGTTGACCGCGTCGACCGCCCCCCTCACGCCCTTGCCCAGGTACCTCGCGGGGTCCCCGTCGCGCAACTCCACGGCCTCGCGCGCGCCCGTCGACGCACCGGAGGGAACGATGGCCCGGCCACGGGCGCCATCCTCCAGCGTGATCTCCACTTCGACCGTGGGATGGCCCCGGCTGTCCATGACTTCGTAACCCACAAGCGCTGTGATGCGGCTCATCTTCTGACTCTCCATCGATAAGAAAACTGGCGGGAAATTCGCAAGCGACCTCTCATCGAAGAAGGTTTTATCGCCTGCGGAATGACTTTCTACAGAGAAGAATTTACGGAATCGGATAGCATCTGAAAATCGATTTCCGTGACGCCATGCGTCAGTTTTTTTGACGGAAGAGTTTTGAGTGCGCAGCCTCCCGCCCCTGTCCTTGCTGCGCGCCTTCGAGGCCACGGCCCGCACCGGCTCCGTGACCCGGGCCGCCGAGGAACTCCACCGCACCCACGGCGCGGTCAGCCGCCAGTTGAAGCTTCTCCAGGCGGATGTCGGCGCGGCCCTCTTCGACAAGGAAGGCACGGGCCTGAAGCTGAACCGGCACGGAGAAGATCTGCACGCGCTGGTGGGCGGGGTCTTCGAACAGCTCGAACAGGGCTACGCGCGATTGCGAGCCCAGGTGCGCGGCTCCGGCCTGCATGTGGCATGCAGCGCCACCTTCGCCATGCGATGGCTGGTGCCGAACCTCGAGGACTTCTATCGCACGCGCCCGGACGTCCGCATCCGGCTTTCCATGACGTCGGCGCGCGAAATCAGGACCGAGGGCGCGGACCTCGTGATCGCCTGGGATCTGAGTTCGTACGCCGAGGCCGACCGCGCACGCGCCATCCCGCTGGCGCCCGTGGCGTTCGGCCCCGTCTGCAGGCCCGACTACAGGCGCAAGGCCAAGGCGGGAACACGTATCACGCACGACTTCACGTCCAGTGCCTGGACCCACTGGGAGCGACAGACAGGCCGCTCCATCGGGACCGGCGGCCAGATCGCGTTGCCCCACACACACCTCTGCATCGAGGCCGCACTGTCGGGGCTGGGCGTCGCACTGGTCGAGAAGAGGCTGGTGCGAAGAGAGCTGGCCGAAGGCAGGCTGGTGGCGCCCTGGGGCTTCGTGCCATTGCCCTTCACACTGATGGCATTGCCTGCCGCGGGTCGCACGCTGCCGGCGGAACTCGACGCGTTCGTGGCCTGGTTGCGCGGACGACTTGCGTTCCAGGACGCCGAATCCTCGGCGCGGGTGTGACGGCATGCGGGGGGCATCGATGGCGATGGAGCGCCGCGCCCCGCATGTGTCCATGGGCGCTTGCGTGCGGCACACGTGCCGGACACGGCAGCCGCGACATCGACACGGATGCCCCTGCGCGGGCGCACCGGCGCTAGACTGCCATCCCCTTCCTGCAGGAGACGACGCCATGACCCGATTGCTCGTGCGCAGCTTCGGCGTTTCGCTCGACGGCTTTGCCGCCGGCCCCGACCAGAGCCTGGCGCATCCGCTGGGTGTTCGCGGTCCCGAACTCATGGACTGGTTCTTCCCCACGCGCGTCTGGCAGCGCATGCACCAGGGGGGCGAGGCCGAGGGCGAGACCGGCATCGACAACGAGATCGCCGAACAAGGCTTCGCCGAGATGGGGGCCTGGATCCTCGGGCGCAACATGTTCGGGCCGGTGCGCGGGCCCTGGCCCGACGACAGCTGGAAAGGCTGGTGGGGCGACGAGCCGCCGTACCATGTGCCGGTCTTCGTGCTGACCCACCATGCGCGCGCGCCCTTGGCGATGCAAGGCGGCACCACCTTCCACTTCGTCACCGGCGGCATCCACGATGCACTGGCGCAGGCGCGCGCCGCCGCGGGTGGGCGCGATGTCCGCGTGGGCGGCGGCGTGGCCACCGTGCGCGCGTATCTGCAGGCCGGGTTGATCGACGAGCTGCACTTGGCCGTGCGGCCCGTGCTGCTGGGCAGGGGCGAGGCGCTGTTCGCGGGCCTGGACCTGCCGGCGCTGGGCTACCGCTGCGAACGGCAGGTGGCGGGCGAGCGCGCCACGCATGTGTTCCTGCGCCGCGGCGCGCTTTGAGGCGGGACCTGGCGACAACACGCCCGGCCGGCCCCTCGCACCCCGACATGCCGCGGCCAGCGGTGCGCAGGGGCCGCGGCCCTCACGGCGCCACGGGCGCACCCGGCTGAAGGTGCACGGCAAGGTTCTGCCCGGCCACCGGATAGGGCGATGCGCCCAAACCCGAGGCGGAGGCGACACACTGGCCGAAGGCCTTCATCGCGCTCGTCTCGCAGGCTTCGCGGCGCTGGATGAAGACCGTCGGCGCGCGGGCGATGTTCACATCGACCTGGTGCACGAACAGATCGGCCGCGGACAGGCTGCGGTCGACCACATGCTGGGGCAGCAGCGTGATGCCCACGTCGGCCGCAACGCAGCCGAGGATGCCATCCAGCGAACCGAACTCCAGGCGCTTGAACGCCGGCTTGCCCAACTGCACGAGCAGTTGCTCGAGCTTCTGCCGGTAGGAGCAGCCCGTGCGGAACATCAGGGCCGCGATCGGGGCCCGGTCATTGCGCAGCGCCGCGAGGTCCGGCCAGCGGCGTGAGGTCACCAGCACCAGCTCCTCCTCGAACGCGCGCTCGACCCGCAGCAGGGGATGGTCGATCGGCCCCGCGACGAACGCGCCATCGATCTCCCCGTCCAGGACCTTCTCGACGAGCTCGGCCGTCGGTCCCGACCGCACCACCAGTTCGACCGCTGGACACAGCGCGCTGAAACGCGCCAGCACGGGCGGCAGGCGCACCGCCACGGTCGTTTCCATGGTGCCGATGGTCAGCGTGCCGCTGGCCTCGCCGTCGTCCCGGGCCATGGCCGTCGCTTCCTGCAGCAAGGCCGCGGCCCGCGCCGCATAGGGCAGCAAGCGCACCCCGGCGCTGGTCAGCACGACGCCACGGCTGTGCCGCTCGAACAGGCGCACGCCCACCTCCTGCTCGAGGGCGCGTATCCGGTTCGTCACGTTGGACTGCACCGTGTGCAGCTCCTTCGCCGCGCGCGTGATCCCCTCGCAGCGCGCCACGGCGGCAAAGGTCGTCAGGTCCGCCATCTCCATTCGATTCCCCTTGACGATGGCCAATGAAAGAGTCCATCTGAAAAATTGATGATGCACGATGCATGCCGGCTCTGACTGCTAGGGATTTCCCTTTCGGACGCGACGTGGCACGGCCGTGGTGCACGCTGGAGTTCGCTTTGCACCGTTCTCATCCATTCATTCTGGGCATGGCTTGAATCTCAACAAATCGTTTTTCGCGATGGACGGTTCTCCCTAGCATCCCGCCGAGTTCAACCACCAGCGGAGACGCCTTCCATGCTCGACACCCGGTTCACACGACGCTTCGGCCTCAGCCATCCCATCGCCCTCGCCCCCATGGACCCCGCTTCCGGCGGACGGCTCGCGGCCGCGGTGTCCAACGCCGGCGCGCTGGGCCTGCTCGGCGGCGGCTACGGCAGCCACCACACCCTGCAGCGCGAGTTCGACCTGGCCGGGGACGCCGCCATCGGCTGCGGCTTCATCACCTGGTCCATGGGCCACGACGTGTCCCTGCTGGACAAGGCCCTCGAGCGCCGCCCCAAGGCCTTGATGCTCTCCTTCTCCGACCCGGCGCCGTATGCACGCAAGGTCACCGATGCGGGCGTGCCGCTGATCTGCCAGGTGCAGACGCTCGCGCACGTGCAGCGCGCCATCGACTGCGGTGCATCGGTGATCGTCACGCAGGGCACGGAAGCCGGCGGCCACGGCTTCGACCGCCAGACCACCATGACCTTCACGCCCGAGACGGCCGACTACCTGGCGGGCAAGTCACCCGAGACCCTGCTGCTGAGCGCCGGGGGCATCGCCGACGGCCGCGGCCTGGCGGCGGCGCTCATGCTGGGCGCCGACGGCGTGCTGATCGGCACGCGCTTCTGGGCCACGCAGGAAGCGCTGATCCACCCGAACGCCAAGCAGCTCGTGGTCGAGGCGAAGGGCGGGCAGACGGTGCGCACATCGGTCTACGACATCGCGCGCGGACGCGACTGGCCGGCGGAATACACCGGCCGCCTCATGGTCAACGACTTCATCCGCCAATGGCATGGCCGGGAAGAAGCGCTGAAGGCCGTGCGCGATGAGGAGAAGGTCCGCGTCGAGAGCGCCTACGACGCGGGCGACTGCGACTGTGCGAACGTCACCGTGGGCCAGGCCATCGGCCTGATCGCCGACATCCCGCCCGCGGCCCTGGTCGTGCGAAGCATCGCCGAGCAGGCCGCACGCCTGCTGCGCACCCGCGGCTGAGGAGCGAGCCATGCCCCTGCTGAACTTCCACATCGGCGAAGGACGCGACGACGCGGCCGTCCGCGCGCTGCTCGATGCCGCGCACCGCGCCATGGTCGAGGCCTTCGACGTTCCATCCACCGACCGCTACCAGACCGTCACGCGGCATCGCGCGAGCGAACTGGTGCTCGACGACACCGGGCTCGGCATGTCGCGCACGCCCGATGCGGTGCTCGTCACCGTGGTCACGCGCCCGCGGCCCGAGGCGGCGAAGCTGCGCTTCTATGCGCTGCTCGGCCGCCATCTGTCCGAGCAGTGCGGCCTCGCGCCCGGCGATCTGGTGGTCTCGGTGGTCGAGAACGCCGACGCGGACTGGTCGTTCGGCAAGGGCCGCGCCCAGTTCCTGACCGGCGAGCTCTGAGCCGGGTCCGACGCCCAACGCTCTTCCGTCCAGCGGCGCTGCACCAGCGCCGCGCGGGCCGGCCTGCGCCTGTTTTTTTCTTCATTCCCAAGAGGTTCACATGCATCGAGTTCAACCCCACGAGGGCGACAACGTCGCCCTGGGCCTGGCGCTCACGGCGCTGCAGGTCCTGTCGTACTTCTCTTCGTCGCCGCCTGCTGCTTCGCCCCAGCCTTCGTGACGGGTCGGAGCTTCTCGAACGGCATCCCCGTGTCCTTCTCGCTGGGCCTGGGCGTGATCGCGCTCGGCGTGGTGCTGACCATCGTCTACGTCGCCGTCACCCACCGGGAGGGCGCGCGATGAAAACCCTTGCCCTTTCGTTCGCCATGCTCCTGGCGTACAGCCGCGCCTCGGCGCAAGGGAGCGGCGCCCCCGCCCCCAGCGCCATCGCGCTGTCCCTGTTCGCCCTGGTCATCGGCACCACCCTGTTGATCACCTGGTGGGCGGCCAGGCGCACCTCCTCGACCAGCGACTTCTATGCCGCGGGCGGCAACATCTCCGGCTTCCAGAACGGCCTGGCGATCACCGGGGATGCGCTCTCGGCCGGCGCGTTCCTGGGCCTGTCGGCGCTGGTCTTCAGCAGCGGCTTCGACGGGCTGTTCTATGCCATCGGCTACACCACCGGCCTGCCGGTCGTGGTCTTCCTGATGGCGGGCAAGCTGCGCAGGATGGGGAAGTACACCTTCACGGACGTGGTCTGTTCCCGGCTCGGCGGCAACGGCATCCGCATCTTCTCCGCCTGCGCCTCCCTGACCATCGTCGCGTTCTACCTGGTGGCCCAGATGGTCGGGGCCGGCCAGCTGGTGCAACTGCTGTTCGGCATCGACTACAGCGTCGCCATCATGCTGGTCGGCGTGCTGATGATCCTCTACGTGGCCTTCGGCGGCATGCTGGCCACGACCTGGGTGCAGATCGTGAAGGCGGTCCTGATGCTGTGCGTGGGCTGTGTGATCTCGGTCCTGGTGCTGGCCCGCTTCGACTTCAGCTTCGCGGCGCTGCTGTCGAGCGCCGTCGAGATCCATCCGCGGGGCAGTGCCATCCTGGGCACCTCCACGATGGCGAAAGACCCGTGGTCGGCGTTCTCGCTCGGCCTGGCCGTCATGTTCGGGACCGCCGGACTGCCGCATGTGCTGATGCGCTTCTTCACCGTGCCGGACGCCAGGGCCGCGCGCAGCTCGGTGCTGTGGGCGGCGGTGTTCATGAACGGCTTCTACGCCCTGCTCTTCATCATCGGCTTCGGCGCCCTGGCGCTGGTCCGCTCGGACAAGACCTACCTGGACGCCAGCGGTGCATTGATCGGCGGCGGCAACACCGCGGCGCTGCACCTGTCGCGCCTGCTGGGCGGCGACGCGATGTTCGGCGTCGTGGCCGCGGTGGCCTTCGCCACCATCCTGGCGGTGGTCGCGGGCCTGACCCTGTCCGGCGCCTCGGCCGTGAGCCACGACATCTACGGCGCCATCTTCAAGAAGCGCGTCGCGTCGGAGCAGGAGGAGTTCCGGATCATCCGGATCGCGACGGTGGCGCTCGGCCTGCTCGCGGTGGCACTGGGCATCGCATTCAAGGGGCAGAACGTGGCCTACATGATCAGCCTGGCCTTCTCCATCGCCTGTTCCTCGACCTTCCCGGTGCTGCTGCTGGCGATCTACTGGAAGAAGCTCACGGCCTTCGGCGCGGTGCTGGGCGGCAGCGCGGGCATCGTCGGCTCGCTAGTCCTCACCGTGCTGGGGCCGTCGGTCTGGGTCAAGGTGCTCGGCCACGCGGCGCCTGTCGTGACGCTCGACCCGCCGGCCCTGGTGACGGTCCCGCTGGCCTTTCTGTGCTGCTTCGTCGGCAGCCATTTGAGCGCTCCGTGGGGGGCGAAGCAGTGGGGGGTGATCCGATAGCGGTGCTGTCGCTTCGCTCACGCCACCCCAAGCAAGGCCCGATTGGGGGCCTTGAGCGTTTCAACCCTCAGCTTCGTCGGCTTGACGCTCAAGCCCATCGCAGGCATCAGCGTTCGAGGTGCGGTCGAATCAGCTCCCCGAACCATTCGACGAACAACGCCAGGCGATTCGATCGCTGGCGCCGGTGCGGGTACAGCAGGGACACCGGCATCGGCGCCGCACGGAAGGCCGGCATCACTTCGACCAGTTCGCCGCTGTCCAGCAGGTACTGGACGTCGAAGCGCGGGATCTGGATCAGGCCGCCCCCTGCGCGGCAGCACGCGATATAGCTTTCGGCGTTGTTGACGATCACGCGGCTCGCGACCCTGCTCGCCTGCTCCTGGCCTCCCTCCGACAGGTACTCCCAGGGCAGTTCCCGGCCCGTTGTCGGCGACGCATAGCCCACCGCCCAGTGACCGGATGCCAGGTCCTCGGGCTTCTCCGGCACGCCGTGCTCGTGCAGGTAGCTCGGGGCGGCGCAGTTGATCAAGGCGATGTGCCCCAGCGGACGCACCGCCAGGCTGCTGTCGTGCAGCGTGCCGATCCGCACCGCACAATCCACGCCCTCCTGCACCAGGTCGATGGACCGGTCCGTCGACCCGAGCGTGAGCAGCAGCCTGGGATGGCGCCGCAGCAACCCGGGCAGCGCGGGCGCGATCAGGCGGCGCGCAATGCGGCTGGGGACGTCCACGGTGAGGCGCCCGCTGACCTTGTGCTGGCTGGCCCGGAACAGCCCACCGATGTCTTCGGCATCGGCCAGCAACTGGCGCACACGCTCCAGCAGTTGCGACCCATCGCTGGTCAGGTGAACCCGTCGTGTCGTGCGATGCAGCAGCCGGGTGCCGGCCTGCGCCTCCAGTTGCTGCACGGCCGCGGAGACCGAGGCACGGGGCAAGGCCAGCGTGTGCGCCGCCTTGATGAAACTGCCCATCTCGGCCACCTGGACGAAGACGCGGTACTGGTCGAGCTTGTCCATATCGTTGTGCTGTCTTTCTGCTCCTCGTTCGACGGTGTTGTCCCTGATTCCGGCGGGCGACAGTGTAGGGGCGCCCATGGCCCGGGCACCTGCCGGTGCCCAAGGGAATGGCCGGAACGCAGCAGCGCTTCATCGGCCGGTCGATGCGATTGGCGCGATTTTCTGGACAATCTATCCAGCTTCTCCGGGCTGATCCTCCGCTGCGTTGCTGCCTAGACTGAAGGCTGCTCAATCCATCGAAGGAGATCCCATGGCGGACCATGCCATCCAAGGCAAAGTCGTGCTCATCGCAGGCGGCGCCAAGAACCTGGGCGGACTGATCGCCCGCGACCTGGCACGGCACGGCGCCAGGGCCGTGGCGATTCACTACAACAGCACCAGCAGCCAGGCGGATGCCGATGCCACCGTTGCCGCGGTGAAGGCCGCGGGCGCGCAGGCGGTCGCCATCCAGGCCGACCTGAGCACGGCCGGCGCGGTCGAGAAGCTCTTTGCCGACACCGTCGCCGCGGTGGGCCGGCCGGACATCGCCATCAACACCGTCGGCAAGGTGCTCAAGAAGCCGCTGGCCGAGATCAGCGAGGCGGAGTACGACGAGATGACGGCGGTGAACTCGAAGGCCGCCTTCTTCTTCCTCAAGGAAGCGGGCAGGCACGTCAACGACAACGGCAAGGTCTGCACGCTGGTGACCTCGCTGCTCGGCGCCTTCACGCCCTTCTATGCCGCCTATGCCGGCACCAAGGCGCCCGTCGAACACTACACCCGGGCAGCTTCCAAGGAGTTCGGCGCACGCGGGATCTCGGTCACGGCTGTGGGGCCGGGTCCGATGGACACGCCCTTCTTCTATCCGGCCGAAGGCCCGGAGGCGGTGGCGTATCACAAGACCGCAGCCGCGCTCTCGCCCTTCAGCAAGACCGGCCTGACCGACATCGAAGACGTGGTTCCGTTCATCCGCCACCTGGTCAGCGACGGCTGGTGGATCACCGGCCAGACCATCCTGATCAATGGCGGCTACACCACCAAGTGAGTACGACCGGCGCCTGATTCACACGTGATCGAAGTATTCAGCACCGGCCCGGCGCTCTGGTCGTGGCGATTCAAGGCGGGCGACGCGACGCCTCTCGCACAGAGCACCCTCTCGTTCGACAGCGAGGGGGCGGCCCGGCTCGACGCGATGGAAGTTCTGGGGCAGATGGCGAGTGCCGACATCGACATGGCGTCGGTTCCCGGTGCATGACTTACACCGTTGCCTTGATCGATTTCCCGGATCTGCCGAGCGACGAACGAAGGAACGCCGAGCAACGCTACGGCCTGACCCTCGAAGCGGAACTGGGAGGCGCCGCGCAGGTCCGGCCCCAGTTCACCGCGTACATGCGCCTGGCACAGGCGCCCGAAGACGAGCCCCCACCGATGCAGGCCAGGTCAGCGGTGCAATACCTGATGGCGCAGCACCGGGCCGAGATCGCGGGATTCTCGGGACTGCAACCGCCGCCTCAGGCACGGTTCATTCTTCGGCTCGATGGATGCGTTTGAACGCATGGGTCCGACGGCCCATGCCGTACGCAAGGCAGGGGTCAAAACAATACGGCCACTGGCCTCCGGCCCACCTTCCACAATTGGATGTTTGCGGGGACCGGCTGTCGAATTTCGCGATCTACGACCCTGGCGAATCCGCGCAGAAATTGGACTTTTTTATTTTCCAAGTCCGAGATTTCCGCCGTGACTTGACCCGCAGAATTTTTATCTCCGACAAGAATTTCTCCTTCAGCGCGGTGATTTCCTTCCCAGACCGCCCCATGTGAAGCGCAATCCGGCCCATTTTGAATCCGCGGATCCTGGGCGTGAAAGACGTGGCGCCATTGACGGTCATCGACGTTGGCCTGGCATGGGCAGATGTCCATCCGCCGTATAGCCAGGCGTACCGATCTGTCTCGCAAGACAGTCGTCGCGACCTGCCCCCAACCCATCGGAAACACCGGGAATTCGACAACAGCGTCATCACTCGGGGAATTTCCCGGCGCCGCAACGGGCGATCACAGCTCGCTCATTCCGAGTCCGATCAATCGATTTCGCGCTTCGAATCGATTCACGATCGAGGCATTACCAGTTCACGATCGATTAAAATTTCATGCCCCGCCATCCAGCGAACAGAATGAAAATTAATTCTTTTGTATTGCATGACTGTGCCAAATTCACTGACACCCCAAAGCACGCCGCGACTCATGCAATTCGGCGTTCGCTCGGTCGACCCGGGTTTCAAGCTGGGTGATCTCTGGCAGGCCGCCGGCCTGCTGTTCGCATTGCTCATCGGACTGGCCGTTGCGACGCTCCATCCTTCCGGCAAGGACGGCCAGTTCGCCGTCGTCGCCCCGGCCTGGTACAGCGTGGACCAGCGCATGGCGCTCGTGCAATCGGCCGACGGCCGCGTGATGGATTTCGGCGCCTCGTCGAACCTGCTGATCATTCAATCGACGCGGCCCGATGCGGTCCGCGCGCTCTATGGCGCGGGCGCATGGCTCGTGCTCGATCCGCTGCGGCTGCGGGGCTGCCTCGGCTTCCAACCACCGGCCCTGGAACTCTCGAAATGACGATCGAACTCGACAAGGTGCGCGAACGCTTCGGACGCTTCCTGCTGGTCCTGTTCTGGCTGCATGTGCCGATCCTGGTGTTCGTGGCGATGGCCGCGGGGCAATCCGCCATCGGGGCCGCGCTGGCGGGCGCACTGCTCGCCGGCGCCTACCACCTGAGCTGGTGGCGCCAGGGCATCGCACCGGCCACGCGCTACCTGTCGGCGGTGGCGCTGATGGGGGAGCCCGCGCTGCTGGTGGCGCTGATGTCTGGCTCGTCCTGGCAGATCGACATGCACATGTACTTCTTCGCCACGCTGGCGCTCACGATCGCCTGGTGCGACCGTCGGGCGATCATCGTCGCGGCGTCCGCCATCGCCCTGCACCATCTGCTGCTGGACTTCGTGCTGCCCTATGCGGTGTTCCCGGGCGGCAGCAACCTGATGCGGGTCCTGCTCCACGCGGGCATCGTGGCCTTCCAGACCGCGGTGCTGGTCTGGCTGAGCGACATGCTGGTCGAGACCTTCGGCCGCATCGGCACGATGAGCGCGGAGATCATGGCCAAGAACGACGCACTCGAGGCGCGCACGCAGGAGGCCGAGGAAGCCAACCGGGCCAAGAGCATGTTCCTCGCCAACATGAGCCACGAGATCCGCACGCCGATGAACGCGATCCTGGGCTTTTGCCATCTGGCGCTGCGCACCGACATGACGCCGAGGCAGCAGGCTTACGTGTCCAAGATCAACGATGCGGGCATCGCGCTGCTGCGCCTGATCAACGACATCCTGGACTTCTCCAAGAACGAGGCGGGCAAGCTGTCGCTGGAGCACCGGTCGTTCACGCTGCGGGCCTCGCTCGACAACCAGCTGCACCTGGCCGCGGTCGATGCGGAAGCCAAGGGCGTGGTGATCCGGTCGGTGGTGGGCAAGGACGTGCCCGCCACGCTGATCGGCGACGAGTTCCGCTTCAACCAGGTGGTGCTGAACCTCGTCAGCAACGCCGTCAAGTTCACCGACAGCGGCGCCGTCACGGTTTCGGTCAACCTGCTGGAGCGCAACGACAAGGACGTCACCCTGAACGTGTCCGTCCAGGACACGGGCATCGGCATGACGGCGGCGCAACAGGCCTCGCTGTTCAATTCCTTCACCCAGGCCGACAGTTCCACGACCCGGCGCTTCGGCGGCACCGGGCTGGGTCTGGCGATCAGCAAGCAGATCGTCGAGCTGATGGGCGGATCGATCCGGGTCGAGAGCCATCCCGGCACCGGCAGCACCTTCTCCTTCACCGTGGTCATGGGCATCAGCGACGAGGCCGCCCTGTCGGCCTTCGCGCAGCCGTCGCCGGAGATCCTGAAGCTGCGCGTGCTGGTCGCCGACGACAACCCGGCCTCGCGCGAGATCCTGCAGAGCGTGTTCGCCTCGTGGTCGATGGCGGTGGACCTGGTCGCCTCCGGCGAGGAGGTGCTGGGCGCCGTCGAAATGGCGAGCGCCCAGGGCCAGCCCTACGACCTGGCCCTGATCGACTGGAAGATGCCGGGGCTCGACGGCATCGAGACCGTCAAGGCCATGCGCGCGAGCACGACGCTGACCCGGCTGCCGGTGGTGCTGCTGGTCACGGCCTACCGGCACGAGGAATTCCGCAGCGAGGCCGAAGCCAGCGACATCGCGGCGTTTCTCGTCAAGCCGGTCGATCCGCACGTGCTGCTCGAAACCATCACCGGGCTGTTCACTCCGGGCGGCGCCCCGAAGGCCACCAGCCAGGACGAGGCCCCCACGGTGCCCATGGTCAGCGCGGCCCTGCGCGGCCTGCGCGTGCTGCTGGTCGAGGACAACGACATCAACCGGGAAATCGCGATCGAGCTGCTGAGCGATGCCGGCCTCGGGGTCGACATCGCGGAGAACGGGCGCATCGCCTGCGAGCGCGTGGAAGCACAGGACAGTGCGGGCTATGCCGCAATCCTGATGGACGTCCAGATGCCCGAGATGGACGGCATCGAGGCCACCACCCGCATCCGCCAGCGCTGGACCTCGGAGCGCCTGCCGATCATCGCCATGACAGCCCACGCCTATGCCGCGGAACGCGATCGCTGCTTCGCGGCGGGCATGAACGATCACATCGCCAAGCCGGTCGATCCGGCGCTCCTGGTCCGCACGCTCGACCGCTGGCTGAAGCCGCCGGCGACGCAGGGCGCGGCACCGCCGCCCACGGCACTTGCGCCCGGCGTGGCCGCGGCCCCGGTGGACGCGCTGCCGGACAGCCTGCCACCGTTCGACATTCCCGCGGCGCTCAAGCGCGTCAACGGCAAGCGCCCCCTGCTGCGCAAGCTGATCGTCGGTTTCGCCGACGGCTTCGCCGATGCCGTGCCCACGCTGCGCCGCCAGATCGCGGAAGGCGCCCTGGCCGAGGCCAGGCGCCTGGCCCACACGCTCAAGGGCGTGGCGGCATCGCTGGAGATCGGCACCGTGGCGGACGCGGCCGCGGCCATCGAGGCTTCGCTGGCGGACGGCAGCCCTCCCAAGGACATCGAGGAGCGCCTCGACGCGCTCGAACGGCTGCTGTCGCCTGCGCTCGCGGCAGCCGCCGGCCTGACGCCATCCACCCAAGCCGCCGCGGTGCCGGCCGCCGCGCCCGCATTGGACAGCGCGGCCGTCGAAGGCGCGGGCGAAGCGCTGCGGACGGCGCTCAAGCGCCGCAGCCTGGGGGCGCGCGCGTCCTTCGACAAGCTCGCGCAGGCGCTGGGCCTGTCGGCCGAAGCGGCGCTGGCGCATCCGGTGAAGATCGCGCTGGACCGGCTCGACTACGCCGGCGCCCTCGCGCTGCTGGACCAGGGTGCGGGCGCGAGCGCCTTCCCCGGTGATTCCCTCCCCCACACAGGACGCACCCATGAATGAGCGGGCCGTGATTTTGGTCGTCGACGACGAGATCTCGAACATCGAGATCATGAACGCAGCGCTGGAGGACGACTACGAGATCTGCTTCGCGACCTCGGGCGAGCAGGCCCTCGAAGTCGCGCGCTCCGTGCTGCCCGACCTGATCCTCCTTGACGTGCTGATGCCGGGCATCGACGGCTACGAAGTCTGCCGAATGCTGAAGGACGACATGCTGCTCGCCGACGTTCCGATCATCTTCACCACCGGCCTGAGCGACCAGGAGGCGGAAACGAAAGGGCTGCTGCTCGGCGCGATCGACTACGTCACCAAGCCCATCCAGCCCGTCGTGCTGCGCGCGCGGGTGCACAACCACATCGAGCTCAAGCGACTGCGCGACCAACTGGCCCAGCTGGCCGTGACCGATGCGCTGACGGGATTGAGCAATCGCAGGCAGCTGGAACAGACCCTGGCCGTGGAGACGGCGCGGCTCGCGCGCACCGCCGACTGGCTCTCGGTGATCATGCTCGACATCGATTTCTTCAAGCTGTTCAACGACACCTACGGGCACCCGGCCGGTGATCGCTGCATCGCGATGGTCGCTTCAGCGCTCAACCGCGCGGTGCGCCGCGCCTCCGACCTGACGGCACGCTACGGCGGCGAGGAATTCGCCTGTGTCCTGCCAGGTTCCGACCTCGACACCGCCATGGCGGTGGCCAGGGAAATACATGCACAGGTGCATTCGCTGGGCATCCCGCACACGTCGTCGACCGTCAGCTCGTACGTCACCGTCAGCATCGGCATCGCCACCGCGCGCTGCCTGCCCGACATGCCGGCCGAACTCTGGATCGCCAATGCCGACCGCCAGCTCTACCTGAGCAAGTCGAGCGGCCGCAATCAGATCCTGGGCGACACCTTCGCATCGGCGTCGCCGGTGCCCTTGCGGGACGCGGCGACGGGGGCTTGAAAGCGGGGATCGCGCGGCGGCGGAGCCCGCAGGCGCCGCGTGTGCTTGCGCGCACCTCCCCCAGCGCCAGGGCGTCAAAAAAAGCGGGCAAGAACAGGGGTAAAAACAAAAAAGCCACCCTAGGGTGGCCGTTTTCATTGGGGGTTTCGGAAAAAGTTGGCGGAGAGTGTGAGATTCGAACTCACGGACGCTTTCACGTCGGCAGTTTTCAAGACTGCTGGTTTAAACCACTCACCCAACTCTCCGAAGCTGCCTCCGGGTGGCGAAGGCAGGCCGCGATTTTATGCTGACGTGAAGCCCGCCCCGGACACTCGGCGGAAATCTAGGCGTCGGGCAGGAAGATGCTCTGCAGGTCGCTGAGGAAATCCAGCCCGCGCTCCGTCGGCCAGACATGCCACAGGTCGCGCTGCAGCAGCCCCTTCTGCTCGGCCTCTTCCAGCCCCTTCTGGATGCTGGTGATCGACAGCCCCGTGCGCTCGCCGAACTGCGCCAGCGTGAAGCCTTCCTTCAGGCGGAAGGCGTTGAGCATGAACTCGAAGGGCAGGTCGGCGATCGCGACCTCTTCGCTCTGCGCCACGGCCGCGCCGGCCAGGGCCTGGTTCATGTAGCGCTGCGGCTCGCGGTAGCGCACCTGGCGCACCAGACGGTGCGCGAAGCTCAGCTTGCTGTGGGCGCCGGCGCCGATGCCCAGGTAGTCGCCGAACTGCCAGTAGTTGAGGTTGTGCGCGCAGCGGTGGCCGTCGCGCGCATAGGCCGAGACCTCGTAGCGCGTCATGCCCTGCGCGCCGGTGCGTTCGGTGATGCGGTCGAGCATCGCGTAGGCCGCGTCGTCCTCGGGCACCACCGGCGGGAACTTGGCGAAGTAGGTGTTGGGCTCGATGGTCAGGTGGTAGACCGACAGGTGCGGCGGGTTCAGCGCCAGCGCCTGCTCGAGGTCGACCTCGAACTGCGCCGGGCTCTGGCCGGGCAGCGCGTACATCAGGTCGAGGTTGAAGGTGTCGAAGGCGCTCGCGGCCTCCTCGACCGCGGCGATGGCCTGGGCCGCGTCGTGCACGCGGCCCAGCGCCTGCAGGTGCTGGTCGTTGAAGCTCTGCACGCCGACCGACAGGCGCGTCACGCCGGCCGCGCGGTACGCGCGGAAGCGGTTGCGCTCGAAGGTGCCGGGGTTGGCTTCGAGCGTGATCTCGCAATCGGGCGCGAGCTTGAGCCGCGCGCGCAGGTCGCCGATCAGCCGGTCGACGGCCTCGGGCGAGAACAGGCTGGGCGTGCCGCCGCCGATGAAGATGGTGTGGACCGTGCGGCCCCAGATCAGGGGCAGCGCCGCGTCGAGGTCGGCCACCACCGCATCGATGTAGCGCTGCTCGGGCAGCGCCTCGCCGCCGGCGCGCCATTCGTGCGAGTTGAAGTCGCAATAAGGGCACTTGCGCAGGCACCAGGGCAGATGCACGTACAGCGACAGCGGCGGCAGCGCGGCCAGCTGCAGCGTACCGGGCCGCATCAGGTGCAGCACGTCGTTGGCATGGGGCGCGCCGTCCTCGGTCGCGATGCCGATGGGCAGGTGGATGCTCACGACCAGCGCTCGCGCATCAGCGCCAGCATCGCGCGCGCGGCCTGGCCGCGGTGGCTGTTGGCGTTCTTGAGTTCGGGCGTGAGCTGGGCGAAGGTCTTGCCGAAGGCCGGCAGGAACATCACGGGGTCGAAGCCGAAGCCGTTGTCGCCGATGGGCTCGCACGTGATCTCGCCGGGCGCGCGGCCGACGGCGATCAGCGGCTCGGGGTCGTCGGCGCTGCGCAGCGCCACCAGGGTGCTGACCAGCGCGGCGCGGCGGTCGTCGACCGTGGCCATCTGCTCGAGCAGCGCGCGCACGTTGTTCGCATCGCCCTTGGCGTAGCCGAACTGCGTCGCGTAGTAGGCGGTGTCCACGCCCGGCAGGCCGCCGAAGGCGTTGACGCACAGGCCGGCGTCGTCGGCGATCGCGGGCAGGCCGGTGGCGGCCGCCGCATGGCGTGCCTTGGCCAGCGCGTTCTCGACGAAGGTGCGGAAGGGCTCCTCGGCCTCGCTCACGCCGAGTTCGGACTGGCGCACCAGCTGCACGCGCAGGGGTGCGAACAGCTGCTGCAGCTCGGCCAGCTTGCCCGCGTTGTTCGATGCCAGGACGAGTTTCATGAGAATGCGACCGTCGACGGCATCAGGCCACGGTGGCCAGCGCCTGCTGCTGCAGCACCACCAGCTCGATGATGCCCTTCTCGGCCAGGTCGAGCAGCTGGCCCATCTCGGCGCGCGAGAAGGCCGCGCCCTCGGCCGTGCCCTGCACTTCGACGAAGTGGCCGGCGCCGGTCATCACGACGTTCATGTCGGTGTCGCAGGCCGAGTCCTCGGTGTACTCGAGGTCGAGCAGCGGCGTGCCCTGCACGATGCCCACCGAGATGGCGGCCACGTGGCCGCGGATCGGCGAGGCGGCGATCTTGCCCGCGGCCAGCAGCTGGTTGACCGCATCCTGCGCGGCCACGAAGGCGCCGGTGATGGCCGCGGTGCGGGTGCCGCCGTCGGCCTGCAGCACGTCGCAGTCGAGGTGGATGGTGCGTTCGCCCAGAGCGGCCAGGTCGAACACCGCGCGCATCGAGCGGCCGATGAGGCGCTGAATCTCCTGCGTGCGGCCGGTCTGCTTGCCCTTGGCGGCTTCGCGGCTGCTGCGGGTGTGGGTGGCGCGCGGCAGCATGCCGTATTCGGCCGTGACCCAGCCTTCGCCGCTGCCCTTCTTGTGCGGCGGCACCTTCTCCTCGACCGAGGCGGTGCACAGCACGCGCGTCTGGCCGAACTCGATCAGCACCGAGCCTTCGGCATGGATGGTGAAGCCGCGGGTGATGCGCACCGGGCGCAGCTGGTCGGCGGCACGGCCGCCGCTTCGTGTGAAAGCAGTCATGGGTGGTTCAACTCGGAAGAAAAAGAAAAAATAAGGACGCCGCTGGCCGCGGCGGATTCATGTCGGCCCGCCGGATCAGCTCTTTCGTGCAGCCGAGCGGCGGATGGCTTCGTTGATTTCGGCGATCGAACGCTCGATCGCGTCTTCGTCGAGATCGTCGAGTTCGTTGTCCGACGGCATGCCCGCCTGGATGGTGGAGGCGAAGACGCCGTCGCTGATGCTGTCGGTCGACACGCCGCGCTCGCCGCCGGGCGAATCCGGGGTCTCCCATTCGAGCGCGATCAGCGTCACGTTGTCGCTGTGGGTGCCGCCCTTGCGCAAGGCCATCTCGGCCAGGTCGGGCGCGGCATCGGACACCGGCCGGCCCGAGGACAGGATGTGCACGATCGTCGCATCGTCGAGCACGCCCCAGACGCCGTCGGAGCACAGCATGATGCGGTCGCCGCGCCGCAACTGCAGCGGCGGTGCCGCGTCGATCAGCGGCGGCGTGGGCGAGCCCAGGCAGGTCAGCAGCAGGTTGCGGTTGGCCGGCTCGGGGCCGCCGCCCGGGCGCGGGCGCTCGGCATGCGAATGGTCGCGGGTACGGGTCAGCAGCATGCCGTCGCGCACCACATAAAGCCGCGAATCGCCGCAATGCACCCAATGGGCCGTGCTGCCCTGGAGCACCGCCGCGACCACCGTGGTGCGCGGCGTGTCGAGCATGGCCTTGGTGCCGGCGTAACGCATGATCTGCCGGTGTGCTGCCATGACCGAGGTGTTGAGGAAGGCCTTGACGTCCTTGAGCAGCGGCCGTGCCTCGCGCTGGTAGAGCGCGGCGATGGTCTGCAGCGCCATCTGCGCCGCCACTTCGCCTTCAGGGTGACCGCCCATGCCGTCGGCCAGCACGAACAGGCCCGATTCGCGCGTGTAGCAATAGCCCATGCGGTCTTCGTTCTTGAGGCGGCCGCCCTTGCGACTGACCTGGAAGACGGAGAACTTCATGCCCGCAATGCCGTGGTGTGCGTCATGCCGGCCGCGTGGTGGGTGCCGCGGCCTTGGGCAGCGACTTCTTGTCGGAGGAACGCATGTTGTCGATCGACAGCCGCACCTTCTCGCTGACCGTGAGCTTGGTGTAGCGGCGCTCGCCTTCGCGGCTGAGCTCCTTCTGCAGCGCGAACACCGACTGCGGGCGCGACAGCGGGTCGAGCGACATGCACCATTCGACCACCTCGATCAGGTTGTCGGAATAGATGCCGCGCAGCCGCGACAGCGACAGGCCCAGCCGGTCCTTCTCGATGCGCTGCGGCGCGTCGTTGGGCGGATAGCCCTGCATGCAGGCGTAGATACAGGCGCCGATGGCGTAGATGTCGGTCCAGGGGCCCATCGACGAATCGCGGCGGTACATCTCGGGCGCCGCGAAGCCGGGCGTGTACATCGGGCGGATGAAGTTGCCTTCCTTGGACAGCACCTCGCGCGCGGCGCCGAAGTCGATCATCACGGCGCGGTCGTCGTCGGTCACGAAGATGTTGGCGGGCTTGATGTCCAGATGCAGCATCTTGTGCTGGTGCACGATGCGCAGGCCGCGCAGGATCTCGTCGAACAGCGAGCGGATCGTGGATTCGCGGAACACCTTCTGCTTCTTCAGGTCGCGCGCCGTGACGATGAAGTCCTGCAGGGTCGCGCCCTCCAGGTAGTTCATCACCATGTAGACGGTTTCGTTCTCGCGGAAGAAATTGAGCACGCTCACCACCGAGGCATGCGAGATCTGCGCCAGCGAACGGCCTTCCTCGAAGAAGCTCTTGAGGCCGAGCCGGTAGAGCGAGAGCTTGTCGGGCGCCACCTGGGGCGCGAGCTCGCCGGTGCCGCGCGTGGCCAGGGACGAGGGCAGGTATTCCTTGATCGCCACCTGCTGGCCGCTGGTGTCGACCGCCAGGTAAACCACCCCGAAACCGCCGGCCGAAAGACGGCGCACGACGCGATAGCCTCCGATGACGGTGTCCGGCAACAGCGGCGAAGGTTTGACCTTTGACATAATCCGGGAGTTTCGCCCGAAGGCAATGGTGCGGCAAGCGAACGCGATGCCGTCGCCTCGGAGCAAGCAACAAACACAGTGAGGCGCAATGTCAGTTTACAGCATGACCGGCTATGCCAACGGCCAGAACGGCCCGGTAGGCACCCAGCCCGAAACCGACGCGCGCCCCCCGGCCGCGGGTCGGCTCGGGGTCGAAATCCGCTCGGTCAACAGCCGTTTCCTGGACCTCAGTTTCAAGCTGCCGGAAGAGCTGCGCCAGCATGAAACCGCGCTGCGCGAGCTGCTCACGGGCAAGCTCAAGCGCGGCAAGGTCGAAGTGCGCGCCGCGGTCGAAAGCACCGCCCAGGCCGGCATCGCCGAACCCTCCACCCGCCTGCTGCAGCGCCTCAACGGCGTGCAGGACGGCATCCGTGCCTGGCTGCCGAGCGCGCGCGAGCTCAGCGTGGCCGACGTGATCCGGCTCGCCTCGGGCGACTCCGCGGCCCGCGGCGACTGGGGCCCCGACCTGCTCGAGGTCACGCAGAAGGCGCTCGAGAGCCTGATGGCCGCCCGCGAACGCGAAGGCGCCCGCCTGGCCGCGATGCTCAAGGACCACCTGGGCCAGCTGCGCAAGCTGGCGGCCCAGGCGGTGCCGCTGATTCCGCAACTGGTCGAGCAGCAGCGCGCGCGCTTCCTCGAGCGCTGGCAGGACGCCATGGGCCTCACGGGCGGCACGCTGCCCGAAGCCGCCCAGGACCGCGCGCTGACCGAGGCCACCGCCTTCGCCATCCGCATCGACGTGGCCGAGGAACTGACCCGGCTGAGCTCGCACCTCGACGAGATCGAGCGCCTGCTCAAGAAGGGCGGCGAGGTCGGCAAGCGGCTGGACTTCCTGATCCAGGAACTGCACCGCGAGGCCAACACCCTGGGCTCCAAGTCGGCCGCGCTCGAACTGACGCGCATCGGCGTCGACATGAAGGTGCTGATCGAGCAGATGCGCGAGCAGGTTCAGAACATCGAATAAGCAGACGACTTTATGGATTACCCCGGCAATATCTTCGTCGTGGCCGCGCCGAGCGGCGCAGGCAAATCGAGCCTGGTCAAGGCCCTGATGGAACTCGACTCGGCGGTGCAACCGTCGGTCTCGCACACCACGCGGCCGCCGCGCGGGCAGGAAAAGCACGGCCGCGAATACTTCTTCGCCTCGCCCTCGGAATTCGACGCGATGGTCGAGAGCGACGGCTTCGTCGAGTGGGCCCATGTGCACGGCCAGCGCTACGGCACCTCGAAAAAGGCGATCGAAGACCGCGTTGCCCAAGGGGCCGACGTGATCCTCGAAATCGACTTCCAGGGCGCGCTGCAGATCCGCAAGACCTTCGCCAACGCGGTGCTGATCTTCATCCTGCCGCCGAGCTGGGAAGAGCTGCGCTCGCGACTCGAACGCCGTGGCGAGGACAGCGCAGAGGTCATCGAACTGCGGCTGAAGAACGCCGCCGAAGAGATGGCGCGCACCCGGGAATTCGATTTCGTTATAATCAACGAGTTATTTGAGCGCGCGCTTTTCGACCTGAAAGCCATCGTCCACGCGCAGCGGCTGCGCTACTCCGCCCAGCGCCGTGCCCGTGCAGACACCTTTTCCGCGCTCAACATTCCCTGAATCTCGACCACCGTCCGCAACGAAAGATCCTCATGGCCCGCATCACCGTCGAAGACTGCCTGCTGCAGATCCCCAACCGTTTCCAGCTCGTGCTCGCCGCGACCTACCGCGCGCGCATGCTGAGCCAGGGCCATGCCCCGAAGATCGAGAGCAAGAACAAGCCGGCCGTGACCGCGCTGCGCGAGATCGCCGAAGGCAAGATCGGTATCGAAATGCTCAAGAAGGTGCCGGGCTGAGCTTGACGCCGTCCTGCAACAGAAAAGCACCGCCGCGCGGTGCTTTTTTTATGCCCGGGCACGAGGCCTCGGGCCCCGCGCTACAGTGTTGTCAATGAGCGCGGTCGTCAAGCCCCAATCCAATGCACCTCGGAGCAACCCGCGGCCGAGCCCGGCTGCGCTGAACGCAGCCGCCGCCAGCTTCGCCGCCCTGACGGCACGGCTCGATTACCTGAACGCCGAAGACACGGACCTGGTCCGCCGCGCCTACCGTTTCGCCGACGAGGCCCACCTGGGCCAGCTGCGCAACAGCGGCGAGCCCTACATCACGCACCCGATCGCGGTGGCCGCGCAGTGCGCCGAGTGGAAGCTCGACGCCCAGGCCCTGATGGCCGCGCTGCTGCACGACGCCATCGAGGACTGCGGCGTCACCAAGTCCGAACTGATCGAGCGCTTCGGCGCGCCGGTGGCCGAGCTGGTCGACGGCCTGACCAAGCTCGACAAGCTGCAGTTCAACACCCGGGAAGAGAACCAGGCCGAGTCCTTCCGCAAGATGCTGCTGGCGATGGCGCGCGACGTGCGCGTGATCCTGGTCAAGCTGGCCGACCGCACGCACAACATGCGCACGCTGGACGATGCGCCGCGCGAGAAGTGGGCCCGCATCTCCAACGAGACGCTGGAGATCTACGCGCCCATCGCCTACCGGCTGGGCCTGAACCAGACCTACCGCGAGCTGCAGGAGCTGTCGTTCCGCCACCTGCGGCCCTGGCGCTACGCGATCCTGTCCAAGGCGGTGGCCAAGGCCCGCGGCCGACGGCGCGACCTGATCCAGAAGGTGCAGAAGGAGGTCGAGGCCGCCTTCGGCGAAGCCGGGATGAGCCTGCGCCTCGCGGGCCGCGAGAAGACGCTCTACTCCATCTACCGCAAGATGGAGGACAAGCACCTGAGCTTCGCCCAGGTCACCGACATCTACGGCTTCCGGCTGATTCTGCCGAACGTGATCGCCTGCTACACCGGCCTGGGCATCCTGCACCAGATGTACAAGCCGCTGCCGGGCAAGTTCAAGGACCACATCGCGATCGCCAAGCTCAACGGCTACCAGTCGCTGCACACCACGCTCGTGGGCCCGGCCAGCGTCAACGTCGAGTTCCAGCTGCGCACCGAAGCCATGAACGTGGTGGCCGAATCCGGCGTGGCCGCGCACTGGCTCTACAAGGCGGCCGAACCCAGCACCGCGCCCAGCGACCGGCTCGGCGCCAAGTGGCTGCAGTCGCTGCTCGACATCCAGGACGAGACCCGCGACGCGGCCGAGTTCTGGGACCACGTCAAGGTCGACCTGTTCCCCGACGCGGTCTACGTGTTCACGCCCAAGAGCCAGATCATGGCGCTGCCGCGCGGCGCCACGGTGGTGGATTTCGCCTATGCGATCCACAGCAACATCGGCGACCACACCTCGGCCGCGCGCATCAACGGCGACCAGGTGCCGCTGCGCACCGAATTGAAGAACGGCGACGTGGTGGAAGTCATCACGGCACCGGTCTCCACGCCCAACCCGGCCTGGCTGGGCTTCGTGCGCACCGGGCGCGCGCGCTCGAAGATCCGGCACTACCTCAAGACGCTGGCGCATGCCGAGTCCGAGGGCCTGGGCGAGAAGCTGCTGGCGCAGGCGCTGCGCGCCGAAGGCCTGGGCAAGATGCCCGCGGACGACGCCGAACACCAGGCGCTGTGGGAACGGCTGCTGCGCTTCACCGGCAACCGCAACCGCTCCGAACTGCTGACCGACATCGGCCTGGGCAAGCGCATCGCGAGCATCGTCGCCAAGCGGCTGATGGCGCTGATGGCGGAGCGCGGCGAGAAACCCGATGCGCTGATGCTGAGCCGCGAGCGCTTCACGGCGCACGAGAGCGTGTCGCAGGGCGCGGTCACGCTCGATGGCAGCGAGAACTCCTCGGTGCGCTTCGCGCTGTGCTGCCGGCCGATCCCGGGCGACCCGATCGTCGGCTACCTGGGCCATGGCGAAGGGCTGGTGGTGCACACCGAGAACTGCGGCGTCGGCCAGCGCCTGCACTACAAGGACAGCGAGCGCTTCTTCGCGGTCGAGTGGGCCGACGAACCGGTGCGCACCTTCGAGACCGGCGTGGTGATCACCGTGCGCAACGACAAGGGCGTGCTGGCACGCGTGGCCTCCACGCTGGCCGATGCCGAAGCCGACATCACCCACGTCGAGATGGCCGACGAGACCCCGCAGGACTCGACCGACCTGCGTTTCGTGATCTCGGTGCGCGACCGCATGCACCTCGAGGCGGTGCTGCGCACCGTCCGGCGCGGCGCCTCGGTGCTGAGCGCCGAGCGCACGGTCCCCGCGACCTGAGCGCCGGCGCGGCCCGCTCAGCCCCCCGGGGCGGGCGGCGGCGGGTAGCTCACGCTGAGGATCTCCAGTTCCCGCATCCCGCCCGGCGTGGCCAGCTTGACGACGTCGCCCTCGCGCGAACGCAGCAGCGCGCGCGCGATCGGCGAGATCCAGCTCACCTGCGACTGCGCGCTGTCGGCCTCGTCGATGCCCAGGATGGTCACGCGGTGCTCCTCGCCCGAGGCCTCGTCGGCGTAGCGCACGGTGGCGCCGAAGAAGACCTGGTCGCTGCCATGGTGCACCGAGGGTTCGGTGACCTCCGCCACTTCGAGGCGCTTGGTCAGGAAACGGATGCGGCGGTCGATCTCGCGCAGGCGCTTCTTGCCGTAGAGGTAGTCGCCGTTCTCTGAGCGGTCACCGTTCTTGGCCGCCCAGTGCACGGCCTCCACCACCTTGGGCCGCTCGACGTCCATCAGCGCCAGCAGTTCGTCCCGCAACCGGGCGTAGCCGCCGGGCGTCATGTAGTTCTTGGACCCGGCCGGCAACGGCGCGACGCCGCCGGTCTCGCCCGCGTCGTCGTCCTCGGACTCCGATTCCTTGGTGAATGCCTTGCTCATCGATGAAGAAGCTTCCAGATGACAAAGCCCGCAACGCGCGCTGCGGGCTTTTCTTGCTTGCTGCGGTGGCGCCGGGCCCGGAGCGGCCCGCGCCTTCCGGGAGGGCGCCCCCGGGCGGCGGTTTCGATGATTGTGCCGCCTTTCGCCGGCGCTCCCGGTCGCGGGCCGCCGGACTTCGTTCGCGATCGCGCCGAAACTGCAAGCAATCTTTGCGTCTTCGGGGTATCTTCACCCGCCCCCTGACCTGACCCGCGACGCCTCGGGAAGGGGGCGCCGCACAGCCCCTGCTCCTCCTTCACCCGTTCCCCCGACGCGCCGCCCGAGTGAAACTCCAACAGATAACCAGCAGCCTGATCACCCGCCTGGTCGTGATGGGCCTGCTGATGGCCACCGTGGGCACCGCCGCCAGCTACATCCAGCTCAGCCGCTTCCTGCGCAAGGATCTGGCCGAGTCGGTCGCGGTCCAGCAGACCGCGCTGGCCGACTACGTGGCGCGCGACGTCGACAACTACCTGCGCGAACGGCTGTCCTTCCTGGAACGCCTGGCAACCAGCATGCCGCCGGAACTGCTGACGCAGCCCCGGCCGCTGCGCGCCTGGCTCGACGAGCGCGGCAGCCTGAACCCGGTGTTCTCGCTGGGCCTGACGGTCAGCGACCTGGCGGGCGAGCCGCTCGACGACAGCGGCCGGACCAACATCGACGACGCCGAATTCAAAGGCGCGAGCGCGGGCCGGACCACGCTCGGGCGGGCCCGGTCGGTGCCGGCCAACCGGCATTCGGCCCTGCCCATGGCCACGCCCATCCGCGACCGCGCGGGCCAGGTGGTGGCCGTGCTGCGCGGCACGGCCGACATGTCGACCGACGGGCTGCTGGACCACCTGCAGTCCGGGCGCGTGGGCAAGACCGGCGGCATCCTCGTGGTCTCGCCGGACGAGCGGCTCTTCGTCGCCTCGACCGATGCCGCCCTGTCGCTCACGCCCACGCCGCCCGAGGGCGTGAACCTGCTGCACGACCGGGCCATGAACGGCTTTCGTGGCAGCGGCCGGACGGTCAACGCCAAGGGCATCGAGGAGATCTCGGCCATCGCGTCCGTGCCCAGCAGCGGCTGGTTCATCGTGGCGCGCCTGCCCGTCGCCGAAGCGCTGGCGCCGGTGGCGCGCATGCAGCGCTTCATCCTCGAACAGCGCACGCCGGCCGTGGCGACGGTGCTGGTGCTCATCGGCCTGGCCATGGCCTGGCTGCTGCGCCCGCTGATGCGTGCCGCCCACCAGGCCGACAGGATGACCCGCGGCGAGATCGAACTGGCGCCGCTGCGGGTGGTGCGCAACGACGAGATCGGCCATCTCACGACCGCCTTCAACCGCTTGCTCGCCAAGCTGGTCGAGCACCAGGCCGAGCTCAGGCGCCTGGCCCACCACGACACCCTCACCGGCCTGCCCAACCGCAAGCTGCTCGACGACCGGCTGCACCAGATGCTGGCGCGCGCGAAGCGCGAAGCCAACCTGGTGGCCGTGCTCTACCTCGACCTCGACGGCTTCAAGCGGCTCAACGACACCTTCGGCCACGAGGCCGGCGACAAGGCGCTGCGCGAAACCGCGCGCCGGCTCCGGAGCCTGGTGCGGCACAACGACACGGTGGCCCGCATCGGCGGCGACGAATTCGTGCTGATCGCGGCCAACTTCGCGGAACCGGCCGAACACGCCGTGCTCGCGCTGGCCCAGCAATGCATCGATGCGGTGGCACTGCCGCTGCAGTTGCGGCACGCCGACATGGCCATGGGCGTGTCGATCGGCATCGTGCTCACCGACGGCGGCGCCACGCCCGAAGACCTGCTGGCCGCGGCCGACAAGGCGATGTACCAGGCCAAGCAGAACGGCCGCGGCAGCTATGTGCTGGCGCCGACGGTGCGCTGAGGTCTTCAGGGGGGAAACGATGCGGGGCTTCGGCCCGCCAAAAGAAAATGGCCTAGAAGGAAAACCTTCTAGGCCATCATGAAGAGTGGTGCGGCTGGCAGGAATTGAACCCACGACCCCTTGGTTCGTAGCCAAGTACTCTATCCAACTGAGCTACAGCCGCACAGCTTGCAATTATAGCATCCGTTTTTGCTCTCTCCCGGACACCTTGCAAGAAATCGTTGAAAGCGTCTGAACGACTCAACCAACGACAGCGTGAATTATCGGGGCAAAACAGAGCCGATTTGGCCGCCACGCCCTTGTGACATCAATTTTTTTCTTGCGGCCGATGCCGCAAGGCGCGCCCCCCTGTCTCCTGCGCAGCAGATAAACGGACGCTTCTGTCCGATAATGGGTTTCATGCGAAAGCCCCGCGCCGATGCATCCACGCACCGGCATCTCCTTCTTAGCGCGGCCGATGCCGTGTTCTCCGAGCATGGCGTCACGGCCTCCCTCGATCTGGTCGTGGCCCGCGCGGGCCTGGGCCGCGCCACGCTCTACCGCAACTTCGCCAACCGCACGGCCCTGATGGCTGCGCTGCTCGACCGGGCGCTGGCCATGCTCGAAGCGCATGCCGCCACGGTGACGCACGAGGACGACGCGCTGTACCTGCTGCTCGAACGCTTCGGCATGGACATCGCGGACTCGGCGCCGCTGGTCGACTTCTGGCGTGTGGTCGACCGCGACGACGCGGTCGTGCTGGCGGCCCGCAAGCGCATCGCGCAGATCTTCAAGGCACCGCTGCAGCGGGCCATCGACAGCGGCCTGTGCCGCGCGGACTTCCGGCCGCAGGACATCCAGCTGATCACCCAGATGCTCGGCGCCAGCCTGCGTGGCGGCACGCCGGCCGAACGCCGCTCGCTCGCGCGCCGTTCGCTGCAACTGCTGCGCAACGGCATGCGCGCGCCGTCGGCGCAGGACCCCGTGGGCTGAGCGCGGGCCTTCCGCGGTCGACCCGAAAACCGCGTGCCGGCCCCTTGTGTGCCGGCACGGACAAAAGGCAGCGTCATGCCCCACAACGACGACTGCCTGCCGTGCGGTGGCCCGCAAGAGCCGCCGCTTCTTGCCATCCGAATAGGAAAACAACATGAATGACCCTGTCTCACGCCGTACCGGCAGCCCGCGATGGCTGCTCGTGCTCTTCGGGATCGTGCTGCTGCTGTGCGGCGCCGCCTTCGCGGCCGGCGGTGCGCGCCTGGCCTCGCTGGGCGGCTCGTGGTACTACCTGGGCGCGGGCCTGCTGCTGCTGCTCGCGGGTGTGCAATACGCGCGCCGCCGCCCTTCCGCGCTGGCCTGGCTGGGCCTGGTGTTCGTCGCCACGGTGGTCTGGGCGCTGGCGGAAGTCGGCTTCGACTACTGGCAGCTGTTCCCGCGCCTGGTGGTGATCGCCGCGCTGACCATGTTCGGCCTGCTGCTCGCGCCGCGCATCGGCGCGCTCGGTGCCCGGCCCGCCTATGGCGCGGCCGGCCTGCTGTTCGTGGCGCTGCTGGGCACGCTGGGCCTGGCCTTCGTGCCGCACGGCGTGACGCGGCCTTCGGGCAGCGTCGCCGCAGCGGCGCCCGCCGCGACCACCGACGCCGCGCCCGCGGCGGACTGGCAGTACTACGGCCGCACGCCCAACGGCACCCGCTTCGCGCCCTTCGACCAGATCAACAAGAGCAACGTGCAGCAGTTGCAGGTCGCCTGGACCTTCCGCACCGGCCGCGACACCAAGGGCTCGAGCGAAGACCAGAACACGCCGATCCAGATCGGCGACACGGTCTACGCCTGCACGCCGCACAACGTGGTGTTCGCGCTCGACGCCGACACCGGCGCGCAGCGCTGGAAGTTCGACCCGCAGGCCAAGTCGCCGCTGTGGCAGCGCTGCCGCGGCGTGAGCTACTTCGATGCCGCCGCCACGCCCGCGACGGCCGTGCCCGCGGCGGGCACCAGCGCATCCGCGCCTGTCGCGCCACCGGCCGACGGCAGCTGCGCCCAGCGCATCGTGATGACCACCATCGACAGCCGCCTGATGCAGGTCGACGCCAAGACCGGCGCGCCCTGCGCGGGCTTCGGCACCAACGGCTCGGTCGACCTCAAGGCCGGCATGGGCCAGGTCGATCCGGGCTTCTACTTCCAGACCTCCGCGCCCACCGTGATGCGCGACCTGGTGATCGTCGGCGGCTGGGTCTGGGACAACGTCGCGCTCGGCGAGCCCTCGGGCGTGGTGCGCGCCTTCAGCGCCCACACCGGCGCGCTGGTCTGGGCCTGGGACATGGGCAGCCCGGCCCTCACCGGTGAACCGCCGGCCGGCGAGACCTACACCCGCGGCACGCCGAACGTCTGGTCCACGCCGGCCTTCGACGACAAGCTGGGCCTGGTCTACCTGCCCACCGGCAACGCCACGCCCGACTTCTGGGGCGGCACGCGCAGCAAGGAAGCCGAGGCCTACGCCTCGGCGGTGGTCGCGCTCGACATCCGGACCGGCCGCGAACGCTGGAAATTCCAGACCGCGCATCACGACCTCTGGGACTACGACGTGCCTTCGCAGCCCGCGCTCTACGACGTGCGCGGCAAGGACGGCGGCACGGTGCCGGCGCTGATCCAGACCACCAAGCGCGGCCAGATCTTCATGCTCGACCGCCGCGACGGCACGCCCATCGCCGAGGTGCAGGAGAAGCCCGTGCCCCAGGGCGCGGCCGAGGGCGACCACCTGTCGCCCACGCAGCCCTACTCGGTCGGCATGCCCAGCATCGGCGCCAACAAGCTCACCGAAGCCGACATGTGGGGCACCACGCCCTTCGACCAGCTGCTGTGCCGCATCGCGTTCAAGCAATTGCGCTACGAAGGCGAGTTCACCCCGCCCGGCCTGACCAAGAGCCTGCAGTACCCGGGCTTCTACGGCGGCATGAACTGGGGCAGCTCGTCCATCGACGAACGCAACGGCCTGCTGATCGTGAACGACATGCGCGTGCCGCAGGTGGTGCAGCTGATCCCGCGCGACGAGACCGAGCGCCGCATCGCCGCGCGCAAGGGCGGCGCCGACGGCCATGCCGGCCTGGCGACGCAGACCGGCACGCCCTACGGTGCCGACAAGAACATGTTCATGTCGGCGCTCGGCGTGCCCTGCCACATGCCGCCCTACGGCGCGATGACCGCCATCGACCTGAACACGCGCCAGATCGTCTGGCAGGTGCCCATGGGCACGGTGAAGGACACCGGCCCGCTGGGCCTGCGCACCGGCCTGTCGATGCCGATCGGCATGCCCACGCTGGGCGGCCCGACCACCACGCAGGGCGGCCTGGTGTTCTTCGCCGGCACGCAGGACTACTTCCTGCGCGCGCTGGATGCATCGAACGGCGACGAACTCTGGAAGGCGCGCCTGCCCGTGGGTGCCCAAGCCACGCCGCTGACCTACGTGTCGCCGGCCAGCAAGCGCCAGTTCGTGGTGGTGTCGGTGGGCGGCACGCGCGGCTCGCCCGACCGCGGCGACTACATCGTCGCCTACGCCCTGCCCAAGGCGAACTGAGCGGGCGGAGGGCGTCGGCGGCGGGAATGGCCGCGCCCTCCTTCGAATTTTCGGGGCGGTGACAGAATGGCGGGCTCGTCCCGTCTTTCCACCACCATGCTGTCCCTGCCCCTGCTCTGGTCGGATGCCGTTTCCTGGACCAGCAGCCATCTGGTCGCCCCCGCGCTGACGCTGCTGCACATCGGCGAGAAGGCGGGCGACCCGCGCGAGATCGCCGCGGCCCTGCTGATCGCGGCGCTGCAGCTGTTCATCATCGCGGGCATCTTCCGCCCGCTGGAGAGCCTGCTGCCGGCCGAGCGCTGGCAGGACCGGCGCCTGACCACGGTCGACCGCCACTACACGCTGCTGATGCTGCTGGGCCTGTTCCCGCTGTTCAGCTTCCTGGTGCTGATGCCCTTCGCGCACCTGCTGGGCGGGGGCCCCGCCACGGCCGAACCGAGCGGGCTCAAGCACTGGTTCCCCTGGTTCGCGGACCATCCGATCGCGATGTTCCTCGTCTACTACGTGGTCTACGACTGCTTCTACTACTGGATGCACCGGGCCCAGCACGCGATTCCCTGGTGGTGGGCGCTGCACAGCATGCACCACAGCCAGCGCCAGATGAGCTGCTGGAGCAACGACCGCGGCAGCTACCTCGACGGCATGCTGCAGTCGGTGCTGCTGGCCACGGTGGGCCTGGCGCTGGGCGTGGAGCCCTCCGAGTTCGCCTTGCTGGGGCTGCTGAGCGAGCTGGTGCAGAACTTCTCGCATGCCAATGTGCGCCTGCGGCTGGGCCGTGTCGGCTGGCTGGGCGAGCGCCTGCTGGTCGGCCCGCGCTTCCACCGGCTGCACCACATGCTGCGCGACCCCGAGCGCCCGACGCTGCACAACTGCAACTTCGGCCAGGTGCTGTCGGTCTGGGACCGCCTCTTCGGCACCGCCCTCTACGGCGCGCCGCTGCGGCCCACGGGCGTGAGCGACCCGGTGGTGGACGCCGACAACGAGCGCGGCCTGGTGGCGATGCAATGGCACACGCTCAAGCGCTTCTGGGGGGCGTTCCGCCGGCCGGCCGGCTGGCGGCTGGGCGATGTGTCCTTCGGGCCGGGCTATGCGCCGATCCATGACGAGGAATCAGGTGCGGTGCCGCCCGCGGTCCGGGGCGAATCCCCGGCCGGCTGAGCGGCACGGCGCGCTTCGCATTCGATAGCGCGCACTTCAATGGCTGCGCGGAGAAATGGTAGGCCGTGAGTGGCTTGAACACTCGACCAACGGATTATGAGTCCGAAACTGGCGGAAGGCAGCGGATGCCAGCGCTCTGGCAATGGCATATAAGCTGTTGTTTTACAAAGAAGAAACTTCCTCTCAAGTCCGTTGACGAACATTGCCATCCTCGACAATTCTGGCAATAATCTGGCAACGAATTTACGAGCAGACTCAGAACATGACAACGGAAACGATTGGGAGGAGCATCAATGCGCTTCCCACAGGCGTGTTCAAAACACTCTTCAAAGTGAAGCCTCTTGGTGCGCTGCAGGCCCGTCGGCAGGCCACCGGAACGGTTGCCTTGTACTGGCGTTACAGCATTGGAACCGCGAGCGAGCGCGTCTCCATCGGGCTGTATGACTCGTCTGCACCGCCTCGGAGTCTGACTCCAACGCAGAGGGGATTTTCAATCGCCGCGGCCACTCGTGCGGCTGAGGCCTTGGCGATCGAACATCATCAACACCGAGAGAACGGTGGTCGACCAGCAATCGTCGCCGCCCAGCGTGCTGCACTTGCGGCGGTGACTGAAGCGAAGCGACAGGCGAAAGAGAACACCTTGCGCGACCTCCTCATCGCATACAGCAATCACCTAGAAGCCTTGGGCAGAAGTTCGCACCGAGATGCCCGCAGCATTTTCAACCTTCATGTGTTCGAAGCTTGGCCCGAAGTAGCGGCCCTTCCGGCATGTCAAGTCAATGGCGAGCACTTCGCCGACATGATGCGCAAACTGATGGACGCGGGCAAGGGCCGCACCGCGAACAAACTGCGTAGTTACGCCAGAGCAGCCTACCAAACAGCAAAGGCGGCACGTTCGAAGGCGAGTATTCCTGAATCGTTCAAGAGCTTTGGGGTGACAGTCAACCCCGTGGCGGACACGGAGCCCGATGAGCTACAGAATCGACCGGACAAGAGACCATTGAGTAGCGCCGAGTTGCGTCTGTACTGGCAGATCATAAAGAAGATGACGGGTTTCCAGGGCGCCCTTCTGCGGCTTCACCTGCTCACTGGCGGTCAGCGCATCGAGCAGTTAGTGAATTTGAAGACAGCCAATATCTCTGCCGACCTAGTCCTTATTCACGACGGCAAGGGACGACCGGGTCGCCCCCCACGGCCTCACAGCCTTCCACTTGTTAAGGAGGCCACGCTTGCTCTCAGCGAATGCGGCCCTGCGGGTGAGTACGCACTTTCGACCGACGGCGGGGTCACTCATGTCGCAGCAACCTCCCTGAGTAAATGGGCTGTCTCTGCCGCTGGAGGTGCCATAGAGGGCTTTCAAGCAAAACGCTTGCGCTCTGGCGTGGAAACGCTTCTCGCCGGTGTAGGCGTAACTAAGGAAGTTCGGGGTCGCCTGCAATCGCACGGCGTATCAGGAGTTCAAGCCAGACACTATGACGGGCACGACTACATACTAGAAAAGCGCAAGGCTTTAGAAACGTTGCACAGGCTTTTGGAAAAGCGTGATACAAAACCTTTGAGCGCATAAGAATCCAATTCCCGCTATGCGCTTAATACGATTATTTAAAATAAATCGGGCTGTTAATCCGTAGGCCCTGGTTCGAGCCCAGGTAGAGGAGCCACTACAAGTCGCAAGTCCTCGAGAGAGCCCGTTATCCAAAAGATAGCGGGCTTTTTTTGGCATCTCTTTTATGCGGGTTGTGTCACGATTCATGTCACGATTGTTAAATTCCGTCGATCTTTGACCCTAGGGGGGGGCGGATAAAAACTTGGACTGGTTTTATGCCGCAAGTCCAAGGCTCATCCGGTATTCGACGGGGCTGAGAGGGCCAAGGGAGATCTTGACCCGCTTCTCGTTGTACTAACGGATGTAGTCGTCGACCACCCCAATGAACTGCTCGACGGTGCCCGGGTAGCCCAGAGACCTGATGGTGGCAGCGATGCATCGATCATTGGTGAGGTAGTGCTCGATCGCTGCAGCCTTCTGGGCCTGCGAGAACTTCGGTTCACGGCGTGCGTAGCCGGCCGGAAGGTCATGCCGCTGCTGGCACTCAAGGTACCAGCCTTTCAACGCATTCTTGGTGGGGTAGCCCAAGCGAGTCAACATTCCAAGGGAAAGTCCCAGCCCCCCCGTCGACCGAGCACGCTGCAACGCTCAGCCTTCGCCGATCATTCGCAACTTCTCCTCTGACTCGATGACGATGCGCCCGTAGGACAGCGACAGCGCTCCGGCGGCGGCCAGCGCTTTGAGTTCCAGGAAAAGCGTCTGCCGCGTCAGGCCCAACATCATTGCCAGGGTTTCGTGGGTGACGGATACCACGTGCCGATCCCGCGGCAGGGCCGCAGCATCGCCTCGTGCAATCCAAAGCAGCCGCCGTGCAACCCGGGAACGTGTGCCGCGAACGGCTGCATCCTCGAAAAAGCTGAACATGGCCCGCGTGCGCCCCGCCTGCAGCACGGCGATGGCCCGTGCGAAGAGCGCGTCGTTCATCAGCGCCTCAAACAGCGGCGCGTCGATGTGCAGCACTTCGGCGTCGCACGTCGCACAGATGTCGTGTGTCACGGAAGTCCGTCGACTGCAAAGACTTCGCCGAACCAGTCGCCACGCTCAAGCAAACCGAAGATGATCTGGCGGCCGTCCTCCTGCACTGAGGACGCCGAAAGCGCCCCACTAACAACCCCGAACAGGCCGTTCGCTGGATCGCCTCTGCGAAAAACGTACTCGTGGCTACTGGCCTCTACCAAGCGTCCCCGTGTCAGCAACTGATCTTGAGATGAGCTGCCCAGTGAACGGAACCAGGCGTCCCCGAAGATGTGCAGCAGATCCTCGTACTGTCCGCGCCGAAGTAGAACTGAGCCACCGCGCCGCTTGAATCGTGAGCCAGGGGTGGAAGCCGACGCAGCGATGGTCGGCTGTGGATAAGTGTATGCCTTGCCTTGTTCTGTGACTTCCTTTCGCTTCTTGTGATCGAACTCATAAGGCGCGAAGGGCGAAGCCCGTAGCGCCTTGCCACGCGCTGCAACCGTCAGTCGGTAGCGTCTGTTGGGTCGGCCTTGGTGCCTGTTTTACGGGTCTGCTCCCTGGCCTTGATGCGCTTCTTCGCCGTGGCGCTGCTGTGCAGGAACCGATGGCTCTCGTTTCCTGTCTCCATGATGTGGCAGTGATGCGTGAGGCGGTCGAGCAAGGCGGTCGTCATCTTGGCGTCGCCGAACACCGTCGACCATTCGGCGAAGTCCAGGTTGGTGGTGATCACTACGCTGGTGTGCTCGTACAGCTTGGACAGCAGGTGGAACAGCAGCGCGCCGCCGGCCTGGCTGGACGGCAGGTAGCCCAGTTCGTCCAGGATCACCAGATCCATTCGCGCAGGCTCAGCGCAATACGCCCGGCCTTGCCCTGAGCCTTCTCCTGCTCCAGGGCGTTGACCAGATCGACCGTCGAGTAGAACCGCACGCGCTTGCTGTGGCGCACGATGCCCGACACGCCCAGAGCCGTTGCCAGATGGGTCTTGCCTGTGCCCGGACCACCGACCAAGACCACGTTGTGCGCGGCCTCCGTGAACTCCAGCGTCGCGAGCTGGTGGACCAGCTTCTGGTCGACCACCGACGCATCGAAGTCGAAGCCGGCCAGATCCCGGTGCACGGGGAAGCGCGGCGAGTTCATCTGGTGCTGGACCGAACGCATCGAACGGTCTGTGGTCTCCGCCTGCAGCAGGTGCTCGACCAGCCAGCGAGAGGCATCCAAGCCGGACGCGGCACCTTGCTCCGCCAGATCGCACCAGGCACTGGCCATGCCGTGCAGGCGCAACGCCTTGAGTTCGACTGTCACGTCACGCATGGTCCACCTCCTGTCCACGCAAGCCGTCGTATCGGGCCGTGTTGGCCAGCGGCGGCGTGACGATCTGCAGCGCCGTCTGCGCACTCTGCGGTGCTGCCGGTGCGGTGAGCCGGCCGAGCACATTAACGACGTGCTCCACGCTGACCCGGCCCGATGGCGGACCACCCTCCAGCGCCAACTCGACCGCCACGATCACCGCGTCCAGCCCCGCCGTCGGCACGATGGCCAACACCTGCGCCATCACGCGATCTCCACCGGCCTGGCGCAGCAGGCCGCGGCGCAGTTGCTGCAGTGCCTCGGGCATGTCTGCGAAGGGCGCACCGTTCCTCAATGCACCAGGCTTGCGCTGGATGAGCGGAATGTAGTGCTGCCAGTCGTAGCGGGTGCCGCCAGAGGCGCTCAGGCGCTCGTGTCGCGCGACCACCGCATCATCGGCAACAACCACGATGCCGCCCGGATACAGCCGCGTGCTGACCATCTGCCCGGCCAGCTCGCAGGGCACCGAGTAGCGGTTGCGGGCCACCGACACCAGGCAGGTGCTCGACACCCGCGCCGGCTTCTCCACATAGCCATCGAAGGGCTCCGGCATGGGCATCAGGTGGGGCCGCTCGTGCTCGAGCATCTCGGCCACGCTGAACTGGCTGTGCTCGGGATGCCGGACCTCGTTCCACAGCGCCCGGCAGCGCTCGCCCAACCAGGCGTTGAGTTCGACGAAGGAGCCGAAGCGGCGCCGGCCCGCCTCGATCCAGATGCGCCGACGGCTGTCCTGTACGTTCTTCTCCACGCGCCCCTTCTCCCAGCCCGATGCGACGTTGCAGAAGTCAGGGTCGTACAGGTAGTGCGCGCACATCACTGCGAAGCGGGCATTGACGGTGCGGCCCTTGCCCTTGTGCACCTTGTCGACGGCAGTGCGCATGTTGTCGTAGATCCCGCGGCGCGCCACACCGCCCAGCGCTGCGAACGACCTCGTGTGGGCGTCGAACAGCATCTCGTGTCCTTGGCTCGGATACGCCACCAGCCAGAATGCACGGCTCGCGCACAGCTTCAGGTGCGACACCTGCATGCGGTAATAGATGCCGCCGACGACCAGGCCTTCTTCGCTCCAATCGAACTGGAAGGCCTCGCCGAGCTCGAAGGTCAGTGGAACGAACGCGGTGACGTTGGCTGCCTGTCCCTCGCCCTGGCGCCACGCTCGAACGAAGTCAGTGACGGCCGAGTAACCGCCGTCGTAGCCCGCCGCCTTGATCTCGGTGTGCAGCGCACGTGCCGTGCGCCTCTCGTGCTTGGCTCGTCGCGCATCGGCCGTCAATGCCTGCTTTAGCGTTGCCTCGAACGCACTGAGCTTGTTCGGGCGCGCTTCGCGCCGGTACTTCGGTGCCTCGGCAACCGGTGCCCGCAGCCACTTCGACACCGTGTTGCGCGACAGCCCCGTCATGCGCGCTATCTCGCGCTCCGACAGCTTGTCCCTCACGTGCAGCCGTCGGATCCTGCCAATCATGTCCATGGTGATCACTCCTCGAACCCCGCTGCTTAAATAAACAGCAGGGTAGGTCGAACACCTGGCTCACTTTTACTTTGGCACTACCTACAAAACTGGCTCAGTTTCCGGTCGGCGCCAACAATGTCGCGCGCCTGTCCGGACGATTCGCCGCTGGCTGACGAATTCCTGGACATTTGCCGCGACGAGATCCTCGCGTCGCTAAGGCCTGCTGCGACAGCGCGCGTACCTTTGCAAAGCGGCGCACGGGTTGATCTTCGGCCTTTAGAAAGCGGGAACTGGTCGGCTCGCCGTGGTCATCGATATCGTCGTGTGATGACGGCGCACGAAGCGATAGCGCGGCGGTGCAGGCGGCATGCCGGTGTCACAGCACCGGGCCCAGGGAATAGACGACGGGTTCGGCCGTCAGCAGTTGCGGCGCCTTGGCGAAGAAGGCCTGCACACCGGGCTTTTGCTGGTGGGCGTCGGAATCGGCCTTGCTCTCC
Source organism: Variovorax sp. J2P1-31 (assembly GCF_030317215.1). Taxonomy (NCBI): domain Bacteria; kingdom Pseudomonadati; phylum Pseudomonadota; class Betaproteobacteria; order Burkholderiales; family Comamonadaceae; genus Variovorax; species Variovorax sp. J2P1-31. The sequence continues at coordinate 107,347 of NZ_JASZYA010000002.1, read as the reverse complement.
CATATCTCGTAAAGCAGCCAAGTCGTCTCGCCGAGAACCTGGTGATAGTTGAAGGTCACCACTCCTTTGTCATTGCGCGTCTCGGTGACGTTGTCCTGAACCAAGGCCGCGAATTCTGCGGCATGCTCAGGCTTGACCTTCAGCACGACGCACAGCGAATAGGGATCTGACATGGTGGACATCCTTGATGTACGGGGTTGCGGGAATGGCGGATAAGAGAAGGACATTCAAGCGTTCACGTCGACGACGGTGCGGCCGCGCACGTGGCCTTTCAGGATGCGCTGCGCAACATCTGGCACCTCGGCCAGCCCGACCACTTGGATGGTCGAAGTCAGCTTGGCGAGGTCGAGGTCGCGTGCCAGGCGCGACCAAGCCTCCAGTCGAACGGACTGCGGCGCGTTGACGGCATCGATGCCAGCGAGCGTGACGTTGCGCAGGATGAAGGGCAGGACCGAGGCGGGCAGGTCATGGCCTTGCACCATGCCGAAAGCGGCCACCACGCCGCGGTAGGCGGTCTGTGCCAGAACATTGGCCAGCGTGTGGCTGCCCACCGTGTCGATGGCGCCGGCCCAGCGTTCGCGGGCAATCGGCTGGCCCGGCTCGGACAGGACATGTCGGTCGATGATGTCGGCCGCGCCCAGTTCGCGCAGATAGTCGGCTTCCTGTAAACGCCCGGTGGAGGCAATGACCCGAAAGCCGAGCCTGGACAGCAGCGCGATGGCGATGGAGCCAGCGCCGCCGCTGGCGCCGGTGACCAGGATGTCGCCGCGCTGTGGTGTGAGGCCGCCATGCTCCAGAGCCATGACGGCGAGCATCGCGGTGTAGCCGGCGGTGCCGATGGCCATCGCGTCCCTGGTGGAGAACGCCTTGGGCAGTTTGACCACCCATTCGCCCGGTACGCGAGCCCTCTGGGTAAAGCCACCATGGTGCGTCTGACCCAGGCCCCAGCAATTGACCACCACTTTGTCGCCGGGTTCGATGCCGGGATGGCTTGAGGTGCGCACGGTACCGGCCAGATCTGCCCCTGGGATCAGCGGGAAACGTTCGATGATCGGGATGCGGTTGGTCAGGGCCAAACCGTCCTTGTAGTTGACGGTGGAGTATTCGACATCGATGGTGACGTCGCCGTCCATCAGGTCCTTGTCGTCCAGTTGGGCCAGGTTGACCGAGAAGTCGCCATTGTCCTGGGTGGCAAACAGTGCCTTGAAACTCATATGTCGCTCCTTGAAGGGGTGAAGGCAGGGGATGTCCGATGTCGCGCCGCCGTGGCGGCCGAGGATCTGGTCGTGGTGGGGATGCCTTGCGCGTCGAGCGCAGGGCCGCAGATGGATTGCGCAAGTGCCTGAAGCTGCTGCGCCGAGGCGGAAGACTGCCGCCGATCAAGCCATCCGTGGTGCTAGCTGCGCAACCGCATGCTGGCCTTCGTACACCTGAAGGTGGCAGTACGCCGTGCGCGCCAGCGGGAGCTCCAATGTCCTGCGTTCGGCGCGTACGATGAGATCGCCAACGATGGCCTGGGCTTCCAGGCGCGGCGCGTCTTGCGCGATGTCGCGCATCATGGATGCGGCCCACGTCGAGCGGGTATCGAGCAAGCGCGCCTCGAGGCCGCGCAAGTCGTCGGCGGAGAGCGCGTGGCTTTCGGCTTCGGCGACGGCACAGCACTCGCCGATGGCCTGCTTCGTTAGTCGCTCGCCGTCGCGCGTGGCGAGAATGTCGGCAACCGTCCCTCGCATGAGGCAGGTCATCAAGGCGCCAGTGCCGAGCATCACCCACTTGTTCCACAGCGCCTGCGTCACGTCTGGCGACAGCGTGCGCGAGCCTTGTGACGCCGAGATCAAGGCGAAGAAACGTTCGGCCGGATGAGCGGTTAGTTCGCTTCTCGCGCCAACGACCACGACATCGTTGGCGCCGAAATGGCGGATGACGCGATCCTGGTCGAGCATGACCGCGATGTACGCCACCCCGCCCAGTACACGGTCGCGGCCGAAGCGCGCATCCAGCTGGTCGTAGACGGACATGCCATTGAGGAACGGAAGAATGACGGTGTCTGGCCCCATGGCGGGAGCGATGTCGCGCATGGCTGCGTCCAGGTCGTAAGCCTTGCAGCTCAGCACGATCAGGTCGTAGGCAGGCTTCACGTCCTCGCGCACCACCGCGGCCACGGTGCCGCTGAAGTCGCCCAGCTCGCTGCGTACCTGCAGCCCGCTGGACGCCAGCGATGCAGCCCGCTGCGGCCGGACCAGAAATGTCACATCGGCACCTGCCTGCAAAAGCCGTGCGCCGTAGTACCCGCCGATCGCGCCGGCACCTACGATAAGAATCTTCATGCGGAACTCCTGAAAATCAATAAAGCGGAAGGGTTGTTGGCAACTGCTTGCGCCTAGACGGCTTCGAATGAGTTTTTTTCTGAGTGATCCGACGACATGCGTCAGGCTCACCTCGGAAGTCGCATGGACCAAAAACATAGAGAGGACGCCGCAAGCGATGCAAGCAGCACGACGCCCAGGGCGGTATGCGGCGGCAAGGACAGCATGCCCCCGACGGTGATCGCCAGCGCAGCGCACCCCATCTGAAGAAATCCAAGCAAGGCTGACGCTGCCCCTGCTTGCAGCGCAAAAGGTTGTAGCGCTATGGCCGTTCCCAGAGGATTGAAGATTCCCATCCCGAACAGGAAGATCGTCAGAGACACGCTGAAGGTGACGAACTCCAAGCCGCCGACCAACATCGCTGCGCTTCCGGCAAGTGCGACGGCAACGCCGGCACGAGCCGTCACGACCGGCCCCCATCTTCTGGCGAGACGCGGCGCCAGAAGGCCTGACCCGAACACGACGAAAGTTGTCGATGCGAAGAACAACCCGAACGCCAGTGGCGAGAGCCTGAAGCCGGTGATCAGAATGGCGGGAGCCATGGAGAAGAAGGCATAGAGCCCCCCGATGACCAAACTCACGGATAGGGCGGGCGCCATGAGACGACGATCGAAGACCAACTGCTTGTAGCCCGCGGCGACACCGCCAAGGGAGAGTGCGGATCGCCGGTCCGGTGCATGTGTCTCCCCCAGCCTTGTGATGTACACAACAGCGAGGACGAGCGCCAGCGCCGAGATCACATAGAAGGTGGACCGCCAGCCGAACGAGCTGTCCAGCGCGCTGCCCAGCAGCGGGGAAAAGCCCGGTGCCGCCGCCATGGCTACCATGGTCAGGGAAAGCGCACGCGCCAGTTCCTGGCCCTCGAACAGGTCGCGCGCGATGGCGCGGGACAGTACCGACGTGGCGCACACGCCCAGCGCCTGGATCACCCGGCCTCCGATGAGTTGCGGCAACGTACTGGCCATCGCACAGACCATGCTGCCGACGATGAAGGTGGCCAGTCCCGTCAGAACGAGGCGTTGACGCCCAAAGCGATCCGACAGCGGCCCGACAAACAGCTGCCCCAGCGCGAAGGCCACGAAGAAGCTGCTGAGCGTCGCGGCAAGATCCCGGGACGAAACCCGGAGATCCTCGCCTATCGAGGGGAACGCCGGAAGGATGATGTTGGTGGCCAGTGCACCCAAAGCCGCCAGAGCAGCCAGCAGAAGAAGCACGCCTGCGGTGAGCGAGCGCCCCTCCAGTCGAGTGGCTGGCTCGCCAGGAAGCAAGGGTGTTGGCTGGGACGCGTGCGGCACCGGTCTGTTGATCATTGGTTCAGCGCTTCGAGCGTCGGATAGTCGACATATCCCTCGACGCCACCGCCGTAGAAGGTCGCACGGTTGTAGTCATTGAGGTCGGTGCCTCGGCGCGCTCGCTCGGGCAGATCGGGGTTTGCGATGAACAACCGCCCGAACGCGACGGCATCCGTGCGGCCCGCTGCGATCGCCGCCGCCGCCGTGTCGGGCTTGTAGTTCCCGGCTGCGATCAGCGCGTTCGGCCAATGCGGTCGGAACAGCTGTGATGCGAAAGGCACGTCCTGATGATCCACTTCGGCCTGGCCCGCGCCACTCGCGCGTGGCTCGATCAGGTGCAGATAGGCCAGGTCCAGGCGCGCGAGGCGCTCGATCAGACGGGTGTACAGCGGCAGTGGCTCATCTTCCCCGCTGCCGTTGGCGACACCGAAAGGCGACAGGCGGATCCCAACCCGATCTGCGCCATAGACGACCGATACGGCGCGTGCCACCTCCAGAACGAGCCGGCAGCGATTCTCGATCGACCCTCCGTACTCGTCCGTTCGCTGGTTGCTTCGGCTCTGTAGAAATTGCTCCAGCAGATATCCGTTGGCCGCATGGATCTCCACGCCATCGAAACCGGCGCGCTGCGCGCTGAGGGCCGCGCGTGCGTAATCCTCGACCATCAAGGCGATCTCTTCCGTCTCCAGGGCTCGCGGCGTTTCGAAGGGTGAGCGGTCAAAGCTTGCAGTGAATGCATTGCCGGGGGCTGCGATGGCCGACGGAGCGGCCGGCAACAGGCCATTCAAAAGCGACGAATGCGATATACGGCCGACGTGCCAAAGTTGCAGAAACGCAAAGCCACCTTTGGCGTGAATTGCCTTGGTGACTTCTTTCCAACCCGCAATCTGCTCTTCACTGTGGATGCCCGGCGTGGCGGGCATGCCCTGGCCGGTCGGAGAGATTTGGGTGCCTTCTGTGATGATCAGCCCGCCCTGCGATGCGCGCTGGCGGTAGTACTCCACGTTGAGCGCATGCGGGACGTTGCCCGGTTGGGCTGCACGCATCCGAGTGAGCGGCGCCATCACCACGCGGTGGGAAAGCTTCAATGCGCCGAGCTTCAAAGGCGAGAAAAGTGCTGGGGTCATCCTGTGAGTCCAAAAACATGAAACTGAATCAAAGGTTGATCATGTGTCCCGAGAGACCGTGGAAGCGCGCGTTCATGTTTTCTCTTCAGAGATGTTCAATGGCTCTAGCCGCCGCACGCAAGTGTTGAGTGCGGGAGAGGGCGCAAGCAGACCTGGGCTTGCAAGCTCAGGTCTGCGTTCCACCGCGATCGTCTTCATCCAGGCATCCTATGCACGCATCGAGCAAATCGTGCAATGCAGCGACACGCTCGACGCCCAGTCGCTCGTTGAGCGACGTCTGCGCCGCCTTCCAGGCCCGCTGTCCTTCGGCTCGCTTCGTGCGCCCCGCCTCGGTCGCTTCGACCAGACGGCTGCGCGCATCCTTGCCCGCGCCAACTTCCAAAAGTCCCTGGGCTGCCAGAGGCTGCAGGTTGCGCGTCAACGTCGAGGCATCCATCTGCATGTGCTTGGCTAGATCGCTTGGTTGAATGGGTCCGAGCCTGACGACGTGCGACAGCAGCGCGTACTGCGTGTTTCTGAGACCCGTCTCGGCGACGTAGTGATCGTAGTGACGCGTCACCATGCGAGTGAGCTGGCGTAGCTTCAGGTTGGTGCACCCCTGCGGCTTGGTGAGGGTTTTCATGTGATATATTCTAGCTGAAAATATTGCATATGCAATCTAATTTGCCAGCCGCAAGGGGTCGGTGAGTTTTGCAAAGGACGAAGCCAATCGCCCAGATACAACGCTTGAAACACTCGCCAAGCTCAAGCCTGCGTTTCGCAAGGACGGCACGATCACGGCCGGCAACGCGCCCGGGCTCAATAGCGGGGCGGCCGCGGTGATCATCGCGGAACGAGGCTTCGCAGAACAGCATGGGCTGCAGCCCTGGGCTCGGCTGGTCTCCCACGGCGTTGCGGCGGTCGAACCGGGCCTGTTCGGCATCGGACCCGTGCCGGCCGTCAAGCTGGCGCTCGAGCGCGCGAACTGGAAGCACACGGACATTGATCGCATTGAAATCAACGAGGCGTTCGCCGCCATCGCATTGGCCTGCCTTCGCGAGCTCGATCTGCCGGAAGACATCGTCAACGTCGAAGGTGGATCCATCGCCCATGGCCATGCCATCGGCGCCACGGGCGCGGTGCTGACCACGCGCTTGCTGCATTCGATGCGGCGAGATGGTGTGAAGCGCGGCGTCGTGACCCTGTGCATCGGCGGCGGACAGGGCATCGCGCTTGCGCTCGAGACGCTTTGAGGGAGACAGAAATGCCTATTGTTTACCTGGATGACCTTGAACCCGGCCAGCGCTTCATCGGAACCACGCGGATACGCATCGACGAGGATCGGATCAAGACGTTCGCCGCCGAATTCGATCCCCAGCCGTTCCACCTGGATGTATCTGCCGCAAACGCATCGATCTTTCGAGGCTTCGCCGCGAGCGGCTGGCATACCGCCGCCGTCACGATGCGCCTGCTCTTGGACAGCGAGTTCAAGCCGGCGGGCGGCATCGTCGGCGCAGGCTTTGATGAACTGCGTTGGCCACTGCCGCTGCGCCCTGGTGACGAATTGCGTGTCGAAAGCGAAGTGCTAGAGGTTCGGCCGTCAAAGTCGCGTCCGGAGCAAGGCTTGGTCAAGGTGCGCACGACGACGCTGAACCAAGACGGGAAAGCCGTGCAGATCTCCGTCGGCAACCTCGTCGTTCCGCGGCGGGTGACTTAGCTTCACCGGTCGCGACGCGCCCGGACGACCTTAACAACATCATCTCGATTCATTCAACGGAGCACAGCATGAAATACACGCCCTTTGGCCAGACCGGTTTGCGGGTCTCTCAGGTCGCACTCGGCACTGGCAACTTTGGCACGGGCTGGGGCTATGGTGCCGATCCCGATGTCAGCAAGGCGGTTTTCAACGCCTATGCCGAAGCAGGCGGCAACTTCATCGACTCGGCGGATGTCTACCAGTTCGGCCAATCGGAAGAGGCGCTGGGTGCTTTGCTTGAAGGCCGGCGTGAGGATTTCGTGCTCGCCACCAAGTTCACCAACGGCGCGGCGCCCGATGCCAACCGCCTGGTCACCGGCAACAGCCGCAAGTCCATGGTCGCGTCCGTTGAGGCGAGCCTGAAACGACTCAAGACCGACCGCATCGATATCTATTGGGCCCATCATCCCGATGGGGTCACGCCCATCGAGGAAATCGTTCGCGGTTTTGAGGACCTGGCACGCGCCGGCAAGATTCTCTACGCGGGACTGTCCAACTTCGCAGCCTGGCGGTTGGCCCGTGCGGTCACTCTGTCCGAACTCACCCATGCGGTACCCATTGCGGCTGCGCAGTTCGAGCACAGCCTGGTCCATCGCGAACCCGAGGCTGACCTGTTCCCCGCCTCACTCGCGCTGGGGCTTGGCATCGTGACCTGGTCACCGCTGGGCGGCGGCATGCTGACCGGCAAATACCGGCAGGGCGAGAAGGGGCGCGCGGAAGGCTTTGGCGGCCGCGTGTTCCAGCCGGAGAACTCGGCACAGCGCACGCAGGTACTCGATACCGTGCTCGCCATCGCCAGTGAGCTCGGCGTCAACGCTGGGCAAGTCGCCATTGCCTGGGCGGGCACGCATGGCGCGGTGCCGATCATCGGGCCGCGTTCGCTTACACAGCTCACCGACAACCTCGGCGCCTTGTCTGTAGAACTGTCGGCCGAGCAGATCAGCCGTCTCGACACCGTGAGCGGCCTGGTACCCGCTGCGCCGGCAAGGACACCGGTCCCGTGGGCAGGGTCCGCGCCTGCCAAGATCGTGGCCTGAGTCTCGATGACCGTGGCGTATCAGGATCGTTTTGAAGGCAGAGATGAACACTAGCAGTTCGCATTCGCGGGCGAACCTCGGCCTGACACACAACGCACTTTGGCTGGTGTTACTGGCCGCCGGGGGCACTTTTGCGCTCACGATGGGCGTGCGCAATACGATGGGCTTGTATCTATCGTCGCTGAATACCTCAACAGCACTGGGCATCGGGAGCATCAGTCTGGCCTTTGCCTTCGGGCAGCTCTGGTGGGGGCTGACGCAGCCCTTCGCGGGTGCGGTCGCCGACCGCATCGGCACGGGGCGGGTGATCTTCGTGGGCGTCACGCTGATCGCGATCGGCACGGTGATCACGCCGTTCATGACCTCGACCCTCGGCCTGATCTTCGCCATCGGTGTTCTGGCTGCGGGTGGCGCAGGCATGGCCGGACCTTCCATGCTGATGGCGGCCAGCACGCGGCTGGTGCCTGCGGAGAAGCGCGGGATGGCCACTGGCATCGTCAACGCCGGAGGTTCGTTCGGGCAGTTCATCATGGCACCCATCTCGATCGGCCTGACGGCTACGCTCGGCTGGGTCGCCTCCATGCAATGGTTGGGGGTGCTGGCGCTTCTCGCGCTCCCGGCCATCTGGGTGCTCAAGGGCAACTCCAAGGCAATCGCAGCAGCGGCAGCGACAGCGGCAGCGGCAGCATCAGGTAAGAAGGCGCTCACGGCGCGCGAAGCACTGCGCCAGGCGTTGGCAACGCCCAGCTACGGCCTGCTACGGCCTGCTGGCGCCGGGCTTCATGGTATGCGGGTTCCACGTTGCCTTCCTGGCGACGCATCTGTCGGGCGTGGTTGAGGCCTGTGGGTTGCCCCCAGCCATCGCTGGAAGGTCGTTGGCGATGATCGGGCTGTTCAACATCATCGGCAGCCTCTCGATGGGGTGGGCGGTCGGGCGCTGGCGCATGAAATCGCTGCTCTCGTTGCTCTACACAGTCCGCGGTCTCGCGGTCTTGGTTTTCCTGTTTGCGCCCAAGACATCGGCCGTGATGCTGGTATTTGCCGCCGTCATGGGGGTAACCTTCTTATCGACGGTGCCACCGACGGCGGGACTGGTCGCCAAGATGTTCGGCCAGGCCAACATGGCGATGCTCTTCGGCGTTCTAATGCTCGCGCACCAAATAGACGGTTTCGCTGGCGCGTTCATCGGGGGACAGGTTTTCCAAGCGACCGGCAGCTACGACTGGGTCTGGTACATCGACATTGCGCTGGCAGCGGCTGCCGCGCTGATCCATCTCCCTATTCGCGAGGCGCGGCCGGCGCGCTTGCAAACGCCTGTGACGCCATGAGTTGCGCCGCGGCTTCTGCGGGAGCCCATCGGCCGGTGGCGCACGGGATGCCTCCGTGGCGGTAAAGCTCCCAATGGGAAGTGCGTCCCTGGCTTCCACGCTGACCGTGCCTTCAGCCAGCCAACGCGTGCGCGGAATGCTGCAGGATGCCACCTTGCCAACACTCTTGCGGATGGGGTGGCCGAACGTACTGATGATGGCGTTCTTCTCGACCAGTTCCTGCGCGACGGAGCCAACACGCGCACCGATGTCTACGGCGGCTCGCTGGAGAATCGCGCGCGTCTGCTCTTCGAAGTGGTGGATGCCGCTATTGCCGAACTCGGCGCTGAACGGGTGGGCATCCGGATCTCTCCGCATTTCCGTGCGGACTACATCGGGGACTCCGATACGGTGAGTACCTTCACATATGTGGTGAAGGAACTCGACCGACGCGGCATCGCCTATATCCACCTGCTTGAGGGCACCACACACGACGAAGACCCCTTCCGTCCGCTCTACAAGTGACTGGTGCAAAAAACGGTACCCAACGCCGGACCTGGACCTCTTCCGGGTGACCCTTTCTTCGCGCCGCTCATCCGATCCCTCTACAAAGGGGTGTTGATTCTCAATGGGGGCTACACCCGCGAGTCTGCCGAGCGGGTCGTCTCCGAAGGTCTGGCCGATGCCGTCGCCTTTGGTCGCTTCTACATCTCGAATCCTGACCTGCCCGAGCGGTTTCGGCTGAACGCACCACTCACCGAGGCCGATACGTCGACCTACTACACGAGTGGGCCGCGCGGCTACATCGACTACCCATCACTGGGCGAACAGCGTACCGCCGAGTCGGCGTGATCGACGCCTCGGCGCCGTGACGAAAGCTTAAACCACCATGGGACATTCCGACACCCTCACGCTCGCGCGCATCAGCGATGAGCAGCTTGCCAGCCTGCGCGATGAATTGGCCGCGACCGCGGCGGAACACGACGAACAGGCCAGCTTGCCACCGGCGCCATTGCGTAAAGGATGACGCTGCTGCGTCGGGCTGTTCGTGTTACCACGTCGATGCCCAAACACGCATTGATCGACCAAGTCCATGAAGCAAGTTGGAACAGTCCCTCTGTGTGTCACCGCGCCGTAGTGACTGTTTCATCTTCTGTTTCTTCAAACACAAGCAACGATGACCCAATCCACGCAAACTGTTGCCTCCAAAAGCGATTATTTCGTTTCTGCCACATGGCTCAACGAGAACCTTGGCACGATCCGCAACGACGGAGCGGTGCTGGTTGAAACGGGCGCCATCGTGGAGAACGGTGCGTTCCGCACGTCGCTTTACGAGTACGCCGGAGAGGGCCACATTCCTGGGGCTGTGTTCGTGGACATGTTCTTTCAGTTCTCCGACAGCAGTTCCTCTCTGAGCTTCACCAAGCCTTCTACTCTGCAGTTCCAGGACGCGGCAGCCCAACTCGGCATCACGCCTGAAACCGAAGCCATCATCTACGACCGGCCCCAGGGCGAATGGGCCAGCCGGCTGGTGTGGCTGTTCGCCGCCTGGGGGCACAAGCGGGTGCGCGTGCTCGATGGCGGATGGCAGAAATGGAAAAGCCTGGGCGGCGCCATCGAGCAGGGAATCAACAAGCCGACGCCTAAACCGCGCGGCACCGAATACTCGCAATACGACCGGTCTTACTTCGCATCAACGGCCGACGTGCGGAGTGCCATCGAAAGTGGTGGCTCGACGCGGCTGATCTGCGGTTTGCCTGCGGCTTGTGTATCGGGGTGAAGCGGGCACCTTTCCGCGCAAGGGTCATATTCCGAACAGCATCAACTTGCCCTATAGCGCGCTGATGGCAGAGGACAACACTCCTGCACATCGCGGCACGAAGAGGTGCCGCAGACATGAGGGTCGGTGCCAGGTCAGGGGCGGTCAAAGACGCAGAACCGATGGATTCAAAGTGGATTCGGAAGAATGCCTACCTTGGGAAATCAGGGCGCGTTGCAGACACCCTGGGTGTATTCGGGCGTGATGCCCATTTCTCTGAAAATAGTTGCATGTCGACCGGCGACCAGTTGGTGTGACGCAACCCAGTTTGAATGAGGAGAGGGATTCGATGCCGGATCAAGACGAGGAAGAGGTGAACATCGCTCTGTGGCTAAACAAACCTCTTTTTGAGTCCGGTGTCGACGTCGGCACGCTGAGCGATGCGGCAGAGGCGCTGCGTGCCCAAGGCGCGAGCGTGATGCACCTGTCCGTGGACGGCGCGCTCGCGGGGCTGCTGTCGGTGTCCGACCCGGTCGAGCCCAGCACGCCGGAGGCACTGGCGGCCTTGCATGCTGCGGGGCTTCGCATCGTCATGGCAACCGGTGATCGCTTGACCACGGCCAACGCGGTGGCACGGTCTCTTGGTATCGAGGAGGTGCACGGTGAAGTACGGCCCGAAGACAAGCTGGCACTGGTGGAGAAGCTGCAAGGCGAAGGACGGGTGGCGGCCATGGCCGGCGACGGCATCGACGATGCGCCGGCACTCGCACGCGCGGATGTCGGGATTGCCATGGGTACGGGTACCGACGTGGCCATGGACAGCGCCCAGGTAACCCTGGTCAAGGGCGACCTGCGCGGCATCGCCACTGCCCAGGCATTGTCGCGCGCGACTGTGGCCAACATGCGCCAGAACCTGCTGTTCGCGCTGGTCTACAACGGTCTTGGCGTACCTCTGGCGGCCAGCGTGTTGTACCCCTTCACCGGTTTGCTGTTGTCGCCCATGATCGCCGCCTTGGCCATGAGCCTGAGTTCAGGTTCCGCGGTGGCCAACGCCCTGCGCCTTCGCCGACAGCACATCACACCATAAGGGCAGCCTACCCAAAAGCCTCAATCCACCGCAGTGCTGGCGTAGAAAGCAGGTCGGGACGCGCGCGCGGAGACAGCGCGGCCCGATCACTGCTTTCCGCAGCGTCTGGCGCTATGGTTGCAGTAGACCCGATCCGGGGCAGCATGCGGATCCCACCGTGCCCCTTTTATCCAGGCTTGGGAGAGGTGCCATTGCCACGCCTGCGTGCAGGGTGGCGCGCCTTTGCAGCAGGGCTCGGAGACGGGGCCAGCGACGCGAGAATCTGGTTGCGGCATACGTCCAGGATTTCGTCAGCCAGCTGGGAGTCATCCGGACAGGCGCGCGACACCACAATGGCGCCAACCGCACGGGTGAGGATGTCAAGGGATTTGGTTCGCTCCTGCGCTGAGGCTGGGCAGTCCGATGGAAGCCCCTCGGGATTCAACGCGGCCAGCAGGCTCTCGATCCCAGCCGCAAACGTGGCTCTGACCTCTTCCGATTGGCGCGCGGCATCCCCGCCCAGCGCGGCCATCGTGCAGCCGCTCGCGCGGGCGTCGCGATGCTCGCGCGAGAGATAAATCCGGACGAACTCCGGCGTGTTCACACCCGCGGTGAGCGCCGCCGTCTGCGCGATGCCACACGCAGCAGACTCCGCCATTAGTTCCGTCTTGGAGCCGAACTGCCGGTAGAAGCCGCCGTGGGTGAAGCCTGCCGCGGCCATCAAGTCCGCAACGCCCACGCCGTCGTAGCCCCGCTCACGAAATAACGCGGACGCCGTCTCGACAACGTGCGCCCGATTGGCCTGCGCCTGCGCTTTGGTGACTTTCATGCTTTCCGCCGTTGGGTTTCATCGATTGCTGATGCTTCGCACTATACATTGATGTCGAGCATCATCAAAGTATTGACAGCCAAGATGATGATCGTCATCATTGAGGCACCTTCAACACGACGAGCCATCGCAACATGACTGACAAGACCCTTTTCGATTCGTACACCCTGGGCCGCGTGACGCTTGCCAACCGCATCGTTATGGCGCCGCTCACCCGCAACCGCGCCGGTGCAAACCTGGTGCCCAGCGCGTTGGCCACCACGTACTACGCCCAGCGCGCCACGGCCGGCCTGGTGATCACCGAGGCCACGCAGGTTTCCGCGCAGGCACAGGGCTACCAGGACACCCCCGGCCTGTACACGCCCGAGCAGATCGCCGGCTGGCGCCAAGTCACCGATGCCGTTCACGCCGAGGGCGGCAAGATCTTCGTGCAGCTTTGGCACGTGGGCCGCGTCTCGCACGTATCGGTACAACCGGGCGGCGCCGCCCCCGTGGCGCCATCGGCCATCCTCGCCCAGACCAAGACCTTCGTGAACAACGGCTTCGTCGACGTGTCCGAGCCCCGGGCGCTCACGCTCGATGAGATACCCGGCATCGTCGAGAGCTTCCGCCAAGCCGCAGCCAACGCCATCCTGGCCGGATTCGATGGCGTGGAGGTGCACGGTGCCAACGGTTACCTGCTCGATCAGTTCCTGCGCGAGACGGCCAACACCCGTACCGACACCTACGGTGGCTCGGTCGAAAACCGTGCCCGCCTGTTGATCGAGGTCACCGCCGCAGTCGCCAAGGAGATCGGCGCCGACCGTACCGGTGTTCGGATCTCGCCGGTGTCACCCGCCAGCGGCATCGTGCCGTCCGCCGACGAGCAGGCCCAGTTCAACCAAGTTGCTGAGCAACTGAATGCGATGGGCATCGTTTATCTGCATGTGGTCGAAGGCGCGACGGGCGGCCCCCGCGACGCAAGGCCCTTCGATTTCGACGCGCTGCGAAGCCGGTTCAAGCAGACTTACCTCGCCAACAACGGCTACACCCGCGAACTGGCCGAGACACGCCTGCAACAAGGCAAGGTGGACCTGGTCGCCTTCGGTCACGACTTCATCGCCAATCCGGACCTGGTCGAGCGCCTGAAGACCGGCGCGCCGTTGGCACAGATGAACATGGCCACGCTGTATGGCGGTGGCGCTGCGGGCTACACCGACTACCCGACGCTGGCGCGCTGAATTCTTCGGCTTGCATCCGAAGAAACCTATTCAACATGCGTGAGATTCACATCATGAGCAACAGCCATATCACCGCACCCACCCAGTTCATTGAGGCCAACGGCGTGCGCTTCGCCTATCGCCGCTTCGGCACGGAGTCCGGCACGCCACTGGTCTTCCTACAGCACTTCCGCGGCGGCATGGACAACTGGGATCCATTGGTCACAGACGGCCTGGCGCAGGGGCGCCCCGTTATCCTGGTCAACTACGCCGGCGTGGCCAGTTCCAGTGGCGAGCCCGCCACCACGGTCGACGGCATGGCCGATGGCATCGCCGACTTCGTCAAGACGCTCGGCCTGCCGCAGGTGGATGTGCTCGGCTTTTCCATCGGCGGTTTCGTGGCCCAGAGCTTCACGCACCGCTATGCCGACCTGGTGCGCCGGCTGGTGCTGGTCGGCACGGGTCCGCGCAATGGCCAGGCCAACCCGGACAAGCGCGTGATGCAGGTCGCTGGTAATCCCGTGCCCACCGAGGACGATTTCCTGTACCTGTTTTTCTCACCCTCCGAGGCCAGTCAAGCCGCAGGCCGTGCGTTCTGGAAGCGCCGCCACGAGCGTCAGGACCAGGATCCGCCGTCCTCGGTGGACGTGCTGAAGGCGCAGTTCGCGTCGATCATCGAGTGGTCTCAGCCGCGCAGTGAACCGCTCGCCTACCTCAAAGAAAATCGGCAGCCCACGCTGATCGTCAACGGTCACAACGACATCATGGTGCCGAGCATCAATGCGTTCACGCTGCAGCAAAACATCCCGAACGCGCAACTGATCCTCTACCCGGATTCGGGACATGGCTCGCAGTTCCAGTACCCCGAGCTGTTCGTTGCCCACACGAGCCTGTTCCTCGACCGGCAGGACGCCAGCGCCTCCTGATCGAGTACCCGCCGAACACCATTCAGCGTCCATCAAGCCTGACCGATTGGAGCGGGCTGCCATCCAACGTGGCCCAGTCCCTCCCGACAAATTCAAGTAATCACACCATGAGCACACTGCCCACCGTTCTCGTCACCGGTGCCTCCAGCGGCATCGGCGCCACCTTTGCCGAACGCTTCGCCCAGCGTGGCCACAACCTGGTGCTCGTCGCCCGCGACAAGGCCAGATTGGAGGCCCTTGCGCAGCGTCTGCGCGCGGAAACGAAAGTCTCTGTCGACGTGCTGCCGGCCGACCTCACTCAGGCGTCCGACATCGCGGCCGTCGAGTCGCGGCTGCGTGACGATGCCACTATCGGCATCCTGATCAACAACGCCGGCATGGCCCAATCAGGCGGCATCCTGCAGCAATCGGCCGAGAGCATTGAAAAGCTGATCGCTCTCAATACCACCTCGCTCACCCGCCTTGCCGCCGCCGTGGCCCCGCGCTTCGCCCAGGCCAGCACCGGGGCCATCGTGAACATCGGCTCGGTCGTGGGCTTCGCGCCCGAGTTCGGCATGTCGATCTACGGCGCGACGAAGGCGTTCGTGTTGTTCCTGTCGCAAGGTTTGAGCCTGGAACTGGGTCCCAAGGGGGTCTATGTGCAAGCCGTCCTGCCGGCAGGCACGCGCACCGAGATCTGGAGCCGCGCGGGCATCGATGCGAGCACGATGCCCGATCTGATGGACGTGGGCGAGCTCGTCGATGCAGCGCTCGTGGGCTTCGATCGGCGAGAGCTGGTCACGATCCCGCCGCTGCACGTGGCCGAGCGCTGGGACGCACTGGACGGTGCGCGCCAGGCGCTGCTGGGCGACCTCCGACAGGCCCACGCAGCCGAGCGCTATCGCCCGCAAGGCTGATCCATCCCCTTGCTCGCCGAGCCACTGCACCAGCTTGAAGGTGACAACGTGTCCATTGTTCAACGTGCACCTGGCCGCCGTGCCGCACAACAAGGTCTGCGAATGAAGCGATTGCCGACACGGTCCAAGGAATCGACGCATGCGCACATCGTCGATGTCGGGGCGCGCGCCATCCGTCGCCACGGCTTCAATGGGATCGGCATGGCCGATCTCATGAAGCTGGCCGGGCTCACCCATGGGGGCTTCTATTCCCACTTCGCCTCGCGTGAGGCGATGCTCGCCAAGATGACAGACCGGGCAGACGCAGACGCAGACGCAGTGGACACCTTCCTGCACATCATGGCTGCAGCGCCTACCGGACATGCTCACCAGGCATTGCTGGAGGCGTATCTGTCCAGCGAGCACGTGCGCGATCCGGAGCATGGGTGTCCGGTCGCCGCGCTGGGGACGGAGATGCCACGCCAGTCGCCAGCCGTGCGCCGCGCCGCGACGCGGTGCATCAAGGTGTTACTCGATATTGTCACGCACCCTATGGTCGATGCGGCCGATGCCACCAGTCCAGCAGCGCGAGAGCGCGCCATAGCGGCAGCTGCCACGCTATCGGTGCGGTGGTTTTGGCGCGCGCTGTCGATGACCCGGCACTGTCCGAGGCCGTCCTGCGCGCGACGCGGCGTCATCTCCTTGCATCCCCGCCATGACCCCCCTTTTTGCCAAGCGACATGATGCTTGACATATGACAACCGAACACCAGGAGAGTTTTCCATGACCTTCAAAGCACTGCTGAGCCGAAAGAGCGGCGATGAGATCACCACCTCGCTCGTCGATTTCGATGACGCCGATCTCATGCCGGGCAACGTCACTGTCTCGATCGACTACTCGACGATCAACTATAAGGACGCGGTCGCGATCACCGGTCGCTCGCCGGTAGTCCGCCAGTTCCCTTTGATTCCTGGCATCGACTTCTCGGGCGTCGTCGAAGCATCGACACACACGGGTTTCGCTGTGGGCGATAGGGTCGTCGCCAACGGCTGGGGCCTGAGTCAAACGCATCACGGCGGATTCTCGCAGAAGGCACGCGTCAGTGGTGATTGGTTGATCAAGTTGCCCGACGCGTTCTCGACGCGCGACGCAATGGCGATAGGGACAGCTGGGTATACCGCAATGTTGTCTGTCCTCGCGCTTGAGCATGCCGGCGTGACGCCAGACACAGGCGATGTACTCGTGACTGGTGCTGGTGGGGGAGCCGGGTCCATCGCGATCGCCTTGCTGTCCAAGCTGGGCTATCGGGTGGTCGCCTCGACCGGGCGGCTGGAGGAGACGGACTATCTGCTTGAGCTGGGCGCGGCCCAGGTCATCGACCGACGCACGTTGTCGGAGCCTGGTGCACCGATCGGCAAGGAACGCTGGGCTGGCGCAATCGACTCGGTGGGCAGCCACACGCTGGCCAACGTGTTGGCACAGACCCGCTACCGAGGGGCGGTGGCGGCCTTCGGACTGGCACAGGGCGGGGACCTGCCAGGCTCAGTATTGCCGTTCATCCTGCGTAACGTAACGCTGGCCGGCATCGACTCGGTCAACGCGCCGCAGGACGCGCGGCTGCGGGCATGGGCCCGTCTTGCCACCGATCTGGACCTGGGCAAGCTCGCGCGCGCTACACAAGTCGTCGGATTGTCGGAAGTGCCTGGCCTCGCGGGGCCGGTGCTTCAGGGCAAGGTACGCGGCCGCACCGTCGTGGATGTCAACGCATGAACGCCGACGCCAGGAGCCACATATGAGCAGCTATAACCCCGCCCCCCAGTCGGCGATGACCTATGCCAACGCGCCGACCCAACTGATCCAAGCAGGTGGAACCACCTTTGCTTACCGCGAACGGGGCCTGCAGGACGGCATTCCTTTGGTGCTACTCAATCACTGGGGCGCAGTGCTGGACAACTTCGACCCCCGCATCGTGGACGGCCTGGCGCGCAAGCACCGCGTCATTGCCATCGACTATCGGGGAGTCGGCTCATCCGGTGGCATTGCGCCAGTGACAGTGGACGCGATGGCGCGCGACACCCTCGCACTCATCCGCGCGATGGGTTTCGAGCAAGTCGATCTACTGGGCTTCTCACTCGGTGGCTTCGTGGCGCAGGACATCGTGCTGAAAGCTCCGAACCTCGTGCGCAAGCTCATCCTCACCGGCACTGGTCCTGCGGGCGGCCAGGGCATCGATCGTGTTGGTGCATTGTCTTGGCCGCTGATGCTCAAGGGCCTGCTGACACTGCGCGATCCCAAGACCTATTTGTTCTTCACTTCTACGCCCAACGGCCGGCAGGCGGCCAGCGCCTTTCTGAAGCGCCTCAAGGAACGCAAGAGCGATCGCGACAAGGGACCAACACCCAGCGCTTTTCTGCGCCAGCTCAAGGCGATCAAGGACTGGGGACGGCAGGCACCGCAAGACCTGTCCCGCATGCGCTTGCCTGTCCTGATCGCCAATGGAGACAACGACATCATGGTGCCCACCGTGCTAAGTCGCGACATGGCCCGCCGCATTCCCAACTCGCAACTCGTTATCTATGAAGACGCTGGCCATGGTGGCATCTTCCAGTACCACGCCGTATTCGTTTCCAAGGCTCTTAATTTCTTGACGGAGTGACGTTCCCCGCGAATGCCACCCACCCCAACAACGTCAACATTGGAGTTAGAACAGTATGAAAGCCTTCACCATCGATCGCTACGGCAAGAAAGCAGTCGGCAGGACTACCAACGCGCCGGAACCCGAAGTTCGGGATGATGATGTCCTGATCCAGATCCATGCGGCAGGCGTCAATCTTCTCGATGTCAAGATCAGGAACGGGGAGTTCAAGCTTGTCCTCCCGTATCGCATGCCCCTCGTATTAGGCCACGACGTTGCTGGTACGGTCGTCAAGGTTGGTTCGCGCGCGCGAAAGTTCAAGTTGGGCGATAAGGTCTATGCACGACCGGATGATTTCCGGATTGGCACCTTCGCCGAGTACATCGCCGTCAAGGAAACGTCGGTTGCTCACAAGCCTGCCAACCTGACCATGGAAGAGGCCGCCTCAGTGCCTCTGGTCGCACTGACGGCGTGGCAGGTGCTGGTCGAGACCGCCAAGCTCAAAAAGGGGCAGAAGGTGTTTATCCAGGCCGGCTCCGGCGGCGTGGGAACTATCGCCATTCAGTTGGCAAAGCATCTGGGCGCATTCGTCGCGACGACTACCAGTACGGGCAACGTCGACCGGGTCAGGGCGCTGGGCGCAGACATCGTGATCGACTACAAGAAACAAGACTTCGCCACCGAGTTTCGGGACTACGACGTGGTGCTGAACAGCCTCGGCAGCGACGAGCTGGGGAAGTCGTTGCAGGTGCTCAAGCCGGGCGGCCATCTCATTTCCATCTCCGGTCCGCCCACAGCGGAGTTCGCCGCTGAACAGAAGCTGGCTTGGCCGTTGAAGCAGGTGTTGCGCTTGGTCAGCTACGGCATTCGGAGGAAGGCCAAGCAGCGTCGTATCGCCTATTCTTTCCTCTTCATGCGTGCAGAGGGAAGTCAGCTCGGCAAGATCACTTCTCTGATCGAGTCTGGCGTCATTCGGCCAACGGTTGATCGCGTGTTTCCTCTTAACGAAACGGCTGATGCAATGGCCTACGTGGAACAGGGGCGCGCGAAGGGCAAGGTCGTCGTCAAGGTCAGATGACGGGCCAAATCATTCTACCGTTGCGCAATTGTGAATCGGCCGGGGCCGATTCAGGTTCGCTTGCAGTTTATTCGATTTGGCCCGGGCGTTGTGCATGGAAAATCACTTGAGCTTGATTGCGCACGAGGTGGGCTGAGCGAAACTCCGCCCTGGGGGCGCGCACGCGTCGTGTCCCATCCCGTGGTGTAAGTCCACAGCCCGGACAAGGCTGAGATACACGGTACTCAGCGTGCCACTGCGGACAGCCGAGTGGGCGCAGTGTCGCTCAGGGTCTGCAGGCCTTCAAGCTGCATGTAGTGCCGGTTGAGCGACCACTCGTCGTTCTGCTCCATCATCATGGCGCCGACCAGGCGCACGATGGATGCGTCGTTAGGGAAGATGCCCACGACGTTGGTGCGCCGCTTGATCTGCGCGTTCAGCCGCTCCAGCGGGTTGGTGCTGTAGATCTGCGTCCAATGCGCCCGCGGGAAAGTCATGAAGGCCAGCACGTCGTTCTCCGCCTCGTCCATCACGGCGCCGAGCTTGGGAAATTTGTCTCTGAGCTGATCGGCCACTGACCTCCACTGCGCCCGTGCCGCTTCGGCCGACTCCTGCACGAACATCGTACCGATGGCCGCTGAGACCATGCGCCGCTGGGTCTTGCCGGCATACGCCAGAGCATTGCGCATGAAGTGCACGCGACAGCGCTGCCAAGTGGCCTTCAGGACCTTGGAGGCGGCCGCCTTGATGCCTTCGTGGCTGTCGCTGATGACCAGCTTGACGCCGCGCAGGCCGCGCCGGTTCAGGCTGCGCAGGAACTCGGTCCAGAACGGTTCGGCTTCCGAAGCACCGACTTTCAAGCCCAGCACCTCGCGCTGCCCGTCGGTGTTCACCCCGACGGCCACTATCACGGCTACGCTGACGATGCGCCCGGCCTCGCGCGTCTTCACGTAGGTCGCATCCACCCACAAATACGGCCAGTCACCCTCGATCTGGCGCCCGAGAAAGGCGTTGACCCGCTCGTCCAGTTCGCCGCACAGCCGGCTGACCTGGCTCTTGGAGACGCCGCTCATGCCCATCGACTTGACCAGTTCGTCCACCGAGCGCGTGGAGATGCCCTGCACGTAGGCCTCCTGGATCACGGCGGTGAGCGCCTTCTCGGCCGTGCGCCTGGGCTCCAGGAACTCGGGGAAGTAGCTGCCCTGGCGCAGCCACGCTGCCCGCTCGCGTGTCCCAGATGCGCTCGCGGTATCCGTTGCGGCTGTTGAGCCGTTCGGCAGGGTTCTTCTCGTCGTAGGCCGCGCCGCAGCGGCCCTCGACATCCAGCTCCATCAAGCGCTGGGCCATGAACTGCACCATCTGGCGCAGCACGTCGATGTCGGCTCCCTTCTCGGCAAGCTCGGTCAATGCCATAGTGGCGTTAGTCATCGTGATTTCCTTCAAGGACAAAGTTTGGTGGGTCGCACCTCAAACTTATCCGGACTTCACGATGACCACCCCGAACGGGACGGCCGCTGGGCGGCAAGCCGCTTCGGGCTACGCCCTACGCGTCTTGCCGCCCAGCGAGTGATCGAAGACTTACACCACTTCCTGGGACATCAACCCCCGATTATCTGCATGCCCCTGAGCAACTGGTATCGTCCGACGCAGCGTTCTCTCTTTACCTTTGCTATGGCCTCCCCTAAACTTCTTCCACTTGAAACCGGCGTCAAGCCTCGCAGGAAACATTCTTCCGCTGCAAATTCTTACCATCATGGCGACCTGCGTAATGCTTTGATTAGTGAAGGGCGGAGGCTGTTAGAGGAGGTAGGGCTGCGTGACATGAGCTTACGGGAAGTTGCTCGGCGTTTGGGAGTTTCAGAGGCAGCACCATCTCGACACTTTGACGGAAAAGTTGCCCTTTTGGCCGCGATCGCGCAGAGCGGGTATGACGAGCTTGCCCATGAGCGACAGAAGGTTCTGGCGGACGCCCGTCCTCCGCTCGAGGCGATGCGGCAGATGATGACGGTTTATATTGAGTTTGCACAGAACCATGCCGGCATCTTCTATTTGATGGCTGGGCCGAAAATAATCGATCGGAACATCTATCCGGATCTGTTGCAGTCCAGCAATGTATCGTTCACTTTATTCGCAGACGCTGTGTGCGCCTTCGCGAAAATCCACGGATGGCCGAAGTCGCAACACGGTGCGGTGGTGATTGCCGCGTGGGCGACGGAGCACGGGCTTGCGAATCTCATCCTCAGCAACCGACTACCCAGAGCTGACTACCCCGTTCCAATTGCTGAAATGATCGACTCATCTCTTGCGATGTTGTCTGCCGGCATCGCGGCAGGTCCGAGGCGAGTGAACGAAATGCGTGGATCCAAGCCTCGCAAGCCCTTGTAGTAGCGCAGCTCCGCAAGTAGGAAGGCGCAGGCGCTCATGGCCCTCTCGTCGGCCAGCATCTGGCTGAAGCCCGCACGGGAGTGGTCGTCATTTGCCACATGCAGCGCCTGCCAGCCAGCGCGCCGCGTGTTCTGCGTGCGGTCACCCGTCACGCGATGGCCGGGCTTGTCGAAGCGACCCAACTTCTTCGTGTCCAAGCAGCAATTCACCGGGTGTTTGGCGTTCGTAGCGGCGCACGGGGACCGCGTCCTGCAAAGCAGGCAACCGAGCCACACCAGCGGCCTTGCAAGCGCGAGCCGCAGCGCTTCTGGACAGGCCCGCACGCTCGACAATGCATTCGTAGGTCAGGCGCTGGTGCGCCGTCGCGCCCCGGCACGCTCGACCTTGGTGGCATCGCTGCGCCGGGGACAGTCTGCGGGTCGGGAACTGCGATCAAGCAAAGCTGGCGTGCCTTCGCTGATCTAGCGGTGCTGCCATTTGCGTATCGTGCGTGGCGTCATGAGGCATTCTTGTGAATGTTCATTCCAGGAGTCCTGAAGAAAGTTGGCCGGCTTGAGACCCTCCATCTTCCTTCACCTCGGGTGAACAGCCTCTTGGGAAACCACACCTAGATGCGGCGCTTTAAACATTTCATCGCGACAAGCTCGATCATCACCACCCATTTCGCAATCACTGCGGTGTGATCTTCATCGCACGTACGAGACTGGTGCTTCGATCGCGCTCAGTGTTCAAAACCGTATTTGCCTGCTCGAGTCCCATCTCCACCATCGGCCTGTTTCCAGTTTCCCGAGACCATTGTTGATATTTTTGCTCATTCACGAGTTTCGCGAAAACGGTATTCAGCTTCGTCGCGATGTGCGCAGGCGTTCCTTCTGGCACAAAAACGCCAATCCAAGCCGTGTACTCGAAGTTTTTGAGGTACTTGCTCTCGGTGGAGGCCTTTACATTCGGCAGATTCGAAGCGCGTGTCTTCGACGCGACTCCGATGGGCTTCAACTTGCCTGAATCAATCATTTTTTGCGCCGGACCGGCCAAGGGTAAGAACGTGAAGTCGATTTGCTTGCCGATCAAATCGCCGATCATCGGGGCTGTTCCCTTGTAGGGGACGTCAATAACTTTGATGCCGGTTTGACTTGCTAAGTCGCCAGCAGCCAAGTGAGCCATGGAGCCCGTTCCCCAGTTCCCGAAGCTAAATTCTTTCTTTGCAGCACGTGATTGCTCTACAAACGCGTCAAAGTCAGAAGGCGAAGAATCATGTCCGGTGACAAGCACCATATCGGAAAAAATAAGCGGGTGAATCAGTCTGAAATCAGTGGATTTGTACCTCGCTGACGAGAGTACAAGAGGATTGATGATCAAGTCGCTGCCCACCATTACAAGCAATGTGTGTCCGTCAGCAGGAGCCCTTAAGGCCGCTTGTGCGGCCAATGATCCAGCAACACCCGGCAAATTCTCGATGATGACTGTTTGTCCTAGCGCAGTCTGCAGCGCCGTCTGAAGCGGCCTGATCGCAGTGTCAGCGGATCCGCCAGCCGGGTAACCAACCTTGATGGTGATGATCTTACTCGGAAACTCTTGCCCAACCGCGTGCTGCGCAGCCAGCGCTAGGTAGCCTCCAATGATCGCCGCCGCGACGCGACTGCCAACGAACGATTTTTTGTAGTTGAACACAGTAATGATACTTTCAATAGTTGAAGAGTCTTCTGGACGTCGCTCAGCGGCGCACTCGAAGGAGGTTTTGTTTGTTGTAGATCGACTCGGATCTCTGAGTTCTTGATCTCATCGCCATAAAGGCGCTCTGTTTCCCAGACACTGGCAATGAATCGAAAATGCTCCCAAGTTCATAAATCCAGGCGTAGTTGACTAACTCCAGATCGGTTCAGGAACACTCAATTTTTCGACGTTAGTTCCGAGCATCTTCCATGGCCGGATCTCAACACTCATGAAGACAGCACTCTTAAAAAATGGATCCGCTTCGACATATTGACGTGTCTCCTGCTCGGACTCGGCGTCATAGATGAAGAGTGCGCCGTAACCATCCGTAAAGGGACCCGCAAGAATCAGTTTTCCCGCAGTCACCATGCTCATTGCGTAGGCACGATGCTGGGGACGCGAGGCCTGAACTTTCTCTGCGTCTTCGATGTACTTTGTGTAAACAACGAATCTCACTGCCAACTCCAATGCAAAAACTTTGTCTCGTTTAGAAAGTAGTGTTTTGCCTTGTCCCAAGACACACACTGAAGCCATCACGCCAAAATGCGTAAAAATTTTGATGTTAATGTCGTTAACACAGTGCCGATGTTAGCCCGTTAGGTGAGCTTTGTGTTATGAGTGTTTACCCTTGCCGTTTCAAGTATGAAGCGCAACACCTGATGGATTAATGAATTTCTGTTGGCACCTGCTGGGCCATCGCCAGGAGATGAGCGAACACCGCCAGCGACGAGTTGAAGTCGTGCCTCGCCCTTGGCCTGGAGTTCAGACTGTCGGCGATCCCACCGAGATCGTCTTAACTGTGGACGCTCAGATTGGCCCCTTGGGCAGGTACTGCCGCAACAAGCCATTTGTTGTCGCAAGTGCCCCGTTACCACGGGCTGTGCGGGTCGCAGAAGTAGACCTTCACGCCGGTCTGAACCGGCAACTCCTTGTGTCGGCTCATCTCCTTGCCCTAGTTGTGAAGCTTCGTAATAGTCCGCTCGAGGCCGTCGTTGACGTACCGGCGGTTTAAGGCGTGACGTCTGCGACGTGCTGAAGCAGGCCGAAGCCGACCCGCCAAGCGCGACCGTCGCAATGGACGGTGGCGGTGCGCTGGTTGCCCCGGATGTCGGCTTCGACGCCGAAGACCTTGCCGATGCGCAACAACGCCTGGTGCGCCAGCGTGCCGGCCAGCTTGTGCTGGCGCTCGTGGATGTCCCACATCTTGCGTCTTGCATGGCTCCAGCAGCCAGCTTCGGTCACTCGGCCATCTTCGTACAACGGGTGGTACCCAGCGAAGGCATCGGCCTGCAAGATGCCCTTGAAGTGCCTCAGATGACGCACGGGGTGCTCGCCCTTGCGGTTCGCTGAGTACTGGAACCACACCGTCGGCGCCGCCGTGTCGCCGCTCCGTCGAGCGTCTCTCAAGTACACCCACAGGCGCCCGATCATGCGCTGTTGCGCAGCGCGCGCAGCACGGTGCACAGGCTGTCCTCATCGACGTCGCCGCGCAGCCGCAGTTGGGCGCCGGCAATCTCCAGCTTGATGACGCCTGGGCGCAAGGTGCGGGTCGCCGGCGCCCTCACCGTTGTAGTGGCCGCCGCGGTGTACGACGAATCGCGGCGCGGACCAACAGCGTCCGACACGACGTGCACCGGCAGCAGCACGGCCGCAGTCGCGGCCGTGACCTGCCCGCGCCGCATGTCGCGGCGCCACTCGAACAGCAGGTTGGCGTTGATGCCAGCCTCCAGTGCGATGGCCGATACCGAAGCGCCAGGCTGTAGGCTTCGCTCCACCAGCTGCGCCTTCAACGCTTGGTCGTGATTGCGGCGCGGGCGTCGTCCGTTGCTCTCTTGATCCTTCACGGCGTGCACCATCTCCTGTTGGTAAACACCATCGGGGCGGCACTCTTCAGGTCACATGCTGCGCAAGCCGACCCCGCTCGGCAATGACGGCCTTCGCTGGACTATTACGAAGCTTCAATAGGTTGTATCCGGTTAATCCGGACTGGGTTTGAGAGACTGGAGGTCGCCAAACACCCAATCCACACAGGAAGCCCAACCGGATGAACACCCATAAGCATGCCCGACTTACTTTTGCTCGCCGAATCGAGATGGTCGAACAGATGAGGTTGGAAGGCCTGGATGCGGCACAGCCCATGGCGTCACTTCGTAGACTGCAAGGAAGTGTCTGGGCCGGCATCTGGGGGCGGTGAAGCCGCCCTGGCTGATGCGTGTTCCCGGCCGGCGCGCTCGCCCCGAGCCATCGACGAGTCCAAGGCCCTGCTCATCGTCGAGCTGCGCAAACGCCGGATGCTGCAGTCACGCATCGCCCGCTATGCAGGCGTCTCGGCGTCCACCGTCAGCCGGGTTCTGGCCCGCGCCTGCCTGTCACGGCTCAGCGAGCCTGGAGTCTGCCGAGCCGGTGGTTCGCAACGAGCACGACGCGCCCGGAGACATGCTTCACATCGACACCAAAAAGCTCGGACGCATCGTGAGGCCCAGCCGCCGCGTCACAGGCAATCGACGCGACTCCGTGAACGGCGCAGGATGGGAGGCGCTGTTCGTGGCCATCGATGACCATGCCCGCATTGCATTCACTGCCATGCATCCAGACGAGAAGAAGCACGAGGCGGTGCAGTTCCTGCAGAACGCCGTGGCGTACGACGCAAGGCTCGGCGTGAGCGTCAAACGCCTGCTGACCGACAACGGCTCGGCGTTCCGCTCAAGTGAGTTCGCTGCGGCCTGCAAGGCCTTGGGCATCAAACACAGGTTCAACAGGCCGTACCGCCCGCAGACCAATGGCAAGGCCGAGCGGTTCATCCAATCGGCACTGCGCGAGTGGGCCTATGGCTGGACATACCAGAACTCAGCCGAATGAACCTATGCCCTGGCGAGCTGGCTGCACCATCACAACTGGTACCGACCGCACAGCGGTATCGGATGCATCGCTCCGATGTATAGACTCAAATCTGCAAACAACCTCTTGACGATTCTCACATCGGTTGTCCCGAAAGGTTATTTAGATCCATGCTAGCGAAACTCGAGTCAAGCGCGAATCGGTAGCCCGACTAGCTTTTCGAGTTCTTCGCGGCTAATGCCACTCACAGCATCGATGAACTTCAGCCCTTGCGTCGTGCATTCAAGAGTCGCCAAGTCCGAGTAGATACGCTTGACGCAGCTCACCGCGGTCAGCGGATAGGCGCATTGCTGCACCACCTTGCTTAGTCCCTGCTTGGTCAGCAAGTCCATCATCACCCAAGTCTGTTTGGCGCCGATGGCCAGGTCCATGGCCCCGCCCACAGCGGGAATGGCGCCCTCCTCGCCCGTGCTCCAGTTTGCCAGATCACCGGTAGCCGATACCTGAAAAGCGCCGAGTACGCAAATGTCGAGGTGGCCGCCGCGCATCATTGCGAAGCTGTCGGCATGGTGAAAAAAGGCGCCGCCTGCCAGAAGAGTCACCGGCTGCTTGCCGGCATTGATAAGGTCATAGTCCTCCAGCCCGTGGGCCGGAGCCGGTCCCATGCCCAGGATGCCGTTCTCGCTGTGCAGGATAATTTCCAGCCCGGCGGGGATGTGGTTGGCCACCAGCGTGGGCTGGCCGATGCCGAGGTTGACGTAGGCGCCTTCGTGGATGTCGCAGGCCACGCGCTGGGCAACCTCATCCTTGGTGCGTTTCTGGTAACTCATGTTGCTTGCTTTCACGCTGCCGGCTTGAACCCGCCGGCCTGGGTAGCTACTCGGTCGATTTTCACGACCCTACTTACGTAGATACCGGGGGTAACGATTTTTTCCGGGTCAAGGCCGCCGAGTTCCACGAGCTCGTACACGGTGGCTATGGTCTGTTTGGCAGCCGTCGCCATTACCGGCCCAAAATTGCGAGCGGCCTTGCGGTAGACCAGATTGCCCCATCGGTCACTAGCCTCCGCCTTGATCAGTGCTACATCGCCGTAGATGGGCATTTCAAGTACATAGCGTTTTCCATCGATTTCGCGGGTTTCCTTGCCTTTCGCGAGTTCTGTACCATAGCCGGTGGGGCAGAAGAAGGCACCGATGCCCGCGCCGGCGGCGCGGATGCGTTCAGCCAGGTTGCCTTGGGGCGTCAGCTCAAGCTCAATCTTGCCAGCGCGATACAGCGCATCGAAGACCCAGCTGTCGGCGGTGCGCGGAAAGCTGCAGATGATCTTGCGAACCAGGCCCGACTGCAGCAGCGCGGCAAGGCCGGTGTAGCCGTTGCCTGCATTGTTGTTGACCACTGTGAGATCCCGTGGCCCGAGGGCGATGAGCCCGTCTATCAATTCGCCTGGAATGCCGGCAGTTCCGAAACCGCCAATGAGTACGGTCGCTCCGTCTTGGATGCGATCGAGCGCTTCCATGACGCTGGGGACGGTCTTATCGATCACCTGAGTGCTCCTTGTGGAGTTGCGAATATATGAGGCTTACTGGCCCGACTGAAGGTTCAGTTTCTTGATGATGTCGCCGAGCTGGGCAGACTGGCGTGCGATCATGGCGACATAGCTTTTGTTATCGAGCTGCACAGACTCGCTGCCATGGCTGGCGAGGAAGGCTTGGAATTCAGCCGAGGCAATAACTTGGCGCGCAACTGGCTCCAGCTTGGCGATGATGGATGTCGGCGTGCCAGGCGACGCGAACAACCCGACCCAGCCCGGCACGTCTGCCTCCGGCACACCGGCCTGGGTCGTGGTCTGGATGTTGGGCAGATTCTGGAAAGGCTGGGCCTGAAATACGCCAAGCGCCTTGAGTTCACCAGATTTGATGCGAGGCTGGGCGCTGAACATGGTGATAACGGCGGTGTCGACTTCGCGAGATTTGAGCGCCAGCAGCGCCGGTGCATCGCCTTTGTAGGGCACGTGTGTGGCCTCGAACTTCGCGCCGATTCGGAAGATTTCCATACCCAAGTGCGGGCTGGTGCCAACCCCGATCGAACCGTAGGTGATCGGGTCTTTGCGAGCATTGGCATTTGCGGCTAGTTCCTTGAAATCATTGGCCGGGAAGTCCGGAAGGGCTACCAGCACGTTGGGCGTGGTGCTGATAGGCGACACGGCTACGAATTTCGTCGGATCAATGGTGACGTTGTTGAACAGCTTTGGCGTGATGGCTAAACCGGTTGTCGAACCAAGCAGCAACGTATAGCCGTCGGGCGCGGCGTTAGCGGTGGCTTGCATGCCGACCACTTGGCCTGCGCTAGGCTTGTTTTCGACGATGACCGGCTGTCCAAGCTTGGCCTCCAGCATGCGGGCCAACTGACGGGTCGTCAGGTCGCTGAGGCCGCCGGGCCCCATAGCCACAATGATCTTGATTGGACGCGAGGGGTAGTCAGCAGCATAGACAGCGGATGGCTCTAGCAGCGTGGCTAGCAGGGATAGAGCGACTATGCAGGCGCGACGAAAAAGGATTGGGCTGGACATTTGTTTTCTACTTCGATGTGTCGAGCGAGTTCTTAGGGAACTCACGTTGAGGATCAAATGATCAATCGTCGAAAGCGCCTCGTGGAGTCTTGCGGCTCAGAATGACACGGCGCTTGCGCATATCCTCGATCACTGACGGGGCAATGCCGCGCCCAGAGAGAACGACCGTGTTGTCCTCGCCTTGGAACGACGGCACGCCCGGAGGCGGCAGTACCGAATGGCTGAACTTCCAAGGGGCACCGGGCATGCGGGTGGTGCTGCCGCCCCGATCGTCAATGTCCACAACAGCGCCCCATTCACGAGCCCATTCCGAGGCGGCGAACTCTTCGGTACTACGCACCGAACCAAGGGCCAAGCTAGCTTCGCTTACTTGAGCCTGCAACTCTTCGAGGTCGGAGAAAGTCAGGATCCAGGCGCGCACCTCCGCCAGCAAGACGGCTAGGTTCTCGCGCCGCAGCGGGGCGCTGGCAAAGCGGGGGTCCCGCAATAAGTCGGTGCGGCGCATCATGCCGCAATAGCGCACGAATGTGGGGGAGTAAATCGGACTGCCCGCAATGGTGATTTTGCGGCCATCAGAAAGCGCATAAATGTGCGAGTCCGGAGCCGCCAGCGCTGTTGGTTCTCCAAACGTGTCGATGCCCGAAAGCTGGGCGCCGGCACGTTCGTTCACCGCCAGCATGGTCGCTGCCATGGCGACGTCGACGTGCTGGCCTTCGCCGGTACGCTGCCGGTGGTGCAGCGCAGCCAGCACCGCGATAGCGCCTTCGAGACCGGTGTAGATGTCGGCATGGCTGCAGGCGTCGCCTCGAAGCTCGGTGAGCGCTTCGCCGAAGTGCTGTTCCACGATTGAAGTCAGGCCCGTTTCAGCATGGATCGTGGGTGCGAAGGCTGGGCGGTTGCGCCAGGCGCCCGTCTGACCATAGCCACTCATGGAGACGTACACGATTTTTGGGTTGACAGCGCGGACCTGCTCGTAGCCCAGCCCAAATCGCGCCAGCGTGCCAGGCCGGAAATTCTCAACGATGACGTCGGCTTCACGACACATGTCAATGACAATTTCGCGCGCCTCAGGCCAGTTCAGGTCGATGCTGAGATTGCGCTTGCCTGCATTTTGCTGTGTGTAGTAGACCGACATTCCATTGATGTGCGGCACGCCTCCACGTCCAGTATCGCCCGCCGGCGGCTCAATCTTGGTAATGTCGGCGCCCAGGTCCCGCAGCACCTTGGTGCAGTGCGGCCCAGCTAGCACGCGAGTGAAGTCAATGATCTTCACTGCTTGGAGAGGAGCGCTGCCCATGTCAGTTTCCTTCAAAAATTGCGGTGCCAGGCCCGGTCGCGGTCAAGGCGGCGAGGCCGCGTTTCGGATCCTGGCTGGCCCACATGGTGTTGTTGACCTCCGTCTGCGCAAGGTCAGCCGCCGCTATGCCGTGCCGTGCCGAAAGGTTGGCCAGCCGCTTGATGCCGTTCAGAGCCACCGTAGGGCCGGCGGCGAGCTGTCGCGCCCACGAAAGGGAGGCGGCTGTTAGGTCATCCTCGGAGGTCACAAGGTTGATGGCGCCCCAGCGCTCAAGTGCAGCTGGCTCGTGGCGACGGGCGAACATGGCCAGTTCTTTGGCACGCGCCGGGCCCACTCGCTGGACCATACGTTGCACGCCGCCCAACAGCGGAAGCAGGCCCAGCGAAGCTTCGGCCATGCCGAACTTGGCGGTGTCAGCGGCGATGATCATGTCGCAGGTTAGCGCCAGCTCCACACCACCGCCTAGGGCCGCGCCATGCACCGCTGCAACCGTCGGAACCGGGACGTTTTCCAATGCATCCATGATGGACTCGAAGCTTTCCTGGCTGCGCTTGCGGTCCCCCACCCCCAGGCCATTGGTATCCGCGCCAGCACAAAAGTGTCGCATGGCGCTGCGCAGCAGGATCGCGCGGCAACCCTCGTCCACCGCCGTTCTGTAGCTTTCGAGAAGGCCGTTGAGCAGCGCATCATCAATCAAGTTATGCGGTGGTTTGGAGAGCGTGACGATGCCGACGGCACCGTCTTTTTGATAGGTAACGATGGTCATTTTTTAAGTTTCCTTGTGGAGCAGGGCATGCAGATCCGCAGGCGTTAAATGTAAACACTGAGTACATTAAATGCACTCGGTGTTTACACCTAGTGCCCTTTCTCGCTGATACGTGAGCAAAGTCGACCCAGCTTCTTCGGAATCGATTCGGCGGTCGGCCACGAGGCCGCGCGAAGGCTGGGAATTCCCTCTGCGACGTTGAGCAACTGGTCGCGCAAGCGCAGGCCGGTGGACTTGCCGCCGGCGCCTGAGACGAGCTCTGCACAGCCACTGCGTCGGCCGTGACGGAGCTGGAAGCCGAGAACAGTCGGCTTCGCAAGGAGCTTGCCGACGCGAAGCTCGATGTGGAAATTCTTCGAAAAGCGACGGCGTACTTTGCCAAGGGGTCGCGATGAAGTACGCCTGGATCGAGCATCATCGCGACGAGTACACGGTCAGCCGGCTGTGCCGGGTGTTGTTGGTGTCCCGCACGGGGTACTGTCAGTGGCGCGTGCGGCCGCCCAGCGCACGAGCGCTGGCGAACGAGGCCTTGGATGCGCAGGTGACGACAATCCATCGTGACAGTCGAAGAAGCTACGGACGGCCTCGGATCACGCAGCAGCTTCGCCAGCAAGGCCAGTGCGTGAGCGCCGAGCGTGTTCGTCGAAGCCTCAAGCGCCTGGGCTTGCGTTCGGTCTATCGGCGCGCATACGTGGTGACCATCGATTCAGCCCACCGCCTGCCGGTGGCCGCCAACATTCTGGATCGGCGCTTCGAAGGCTGGCAGCCGAATCGGGCGTGGGTGGCAGACATCACCTATGTCGCAACGGGCGAAGGGTGGCTGTACCTGGCTGCGGTGATGGATCTGGCGAGCCGCCGCATCGTGGGCTGGTCGATGTCCGAGATGATCGACGCGAAGCTGATGTGCGCGGCCTTGAGATCGGCCTACTGGCAACGCAAGCCCGGCGTCGGGCTGCTCGTTCACACGGACAGGGGCAGTCAATACGCCAGTCATGAATACCGCCGGTTGACGGTGGCCTTCGGCATCACGATGTCGATGAGCAGGAAGGCTAACGCCTGGGACAACGCGGCCATGGAGAGCTTCTTCAAGACCCTGAAGGTCGAGCGCATCTACCAGATACGCTATGACACTCGGGCCCAGGCCCGCCTGGACATCGTGGACTGGATCGAGGGCTTCTATAACCGGGTGCGCATTCATTCCGCGAACGGGTACCTCGCTCCGGTCACACGAGAGCGCATCCTTCTGGCTGCATGACTTGATGTACGTGGAAACGAGGCAGGGTCAGTTGGCCGATGCAGGCTTCCGCTCGGAGGCGGTGATAGGGCAGCATCTAGGACACCCCGAGCGAACTGATCGTGGCGCTGGGGTGCGAAGGCAGTAAGCGTGGCCTCACCACCCCATTGATGGCGCAGCCCTGACCGCCGAGCATGTGTGTCCATATGCAGGACTCTGGACACAGCCCTCAATGGGCCGGCCCGATGGTCGAGCGCACGATGCGCAACGGCAAGCGGATCTACACCTCGGCGTTCAAGGCCTGGCTGGTGGAGCAATCCCGCGTGCCAGGCGTGTCGATCTCAGGCCTGGCCGTACGCCACGGCGTCAACGCGAACCTGCTGCGCCACTGGATGCGTCTGGAGCACTGGGGTTCTCCTGCGGCTGCTCCCGTCCTGTTGCCTGTGACCGTCACGCAGCCTGCACCCGCGGCAACGCCGACACCCATGGCCGAAGGCTCGGCACCGATAGAGATCGTGCTGGGTGAGGTCATCGTGCGCGTTCCCGTCGGCGTGGACCTGTTGCACCTGCGTCATGTCCTGCAGGCACTGCGCGGATGATCGGCCCGCCTGCCAACACCCAGGTCTGGCTGGTGGCCGGCCACACCGACATGCGCAAGGGCTTCGATGGGCTGGCCGCGCTGGTGCAAACGGCGCTGGCGCAAAGCCCGTTCAAGGGCCACGTGTTCGTATTCCGGGGCCGCCGTGGCGACATCGTCAAGCTGCTGTGGTTCGACGGCCAGGGCCTGCTGCTGCTGAGCAAGCGGCTGGAGCGGGGGCGGTTCATCTGGCCCCAGGCCACCAGCGGCAGCGTGGTCCTCACGCCCGCGCAACTGTCCATGCTGCTGGAGGGCATCGACTGGCGCATGCCGGTGCGCACGCACCATCCCGAGTTGGCGGCATAGCCACACGCGCGTGCTGTCGGTGGCACTACGGATTGCCCAGGGCGCGCCCCTGCGGCACAGTTGGGGCCTGTGTCGACACCACCGCCCGCCGAGCCCCACACCATCGAAGGCCTGCTGCGCGTGATCGAGGTGCGCGATGGCGAACTCGCCGTGCTGCGCCTGATGGTGGACAAGCTCAAGCTGCAACTGCTGCGCCGCGTGCGCGCGCAGTTCGGCACCTCCAGCGAACAGTTGCAGGCCAGCCTGATCGACGAGCAGGCGCTGTCGTTGCCGGCCTGTAAGAGCGCTAGAACCAAGGTCGAGGCGGCCAACGCACCGACCATCGACCGCGGCCTGCCAGAACACCTGCCGCGCGAAGCGCATGTGCATCGCCCCGAGACGAACCCTGCGCACCACGACGCAGCCGGCCAGCCCTGCGGCTGCACTGCCTGTGGCGGACGGCTGCGCCAGATCGGCCAGGACGTCTCCGAGCAGCTGGAGTACGTGCCAGCGCGCTTCAAGGTGATCCGCCATGTGCGGCCCAAGCTGGCCTGCGTGCGCTGCCAGTCCATCTTCCAGGCCGATGCCGCCAGCCGGCCCATCGCCCGCGGGCTGGCCGCAGCAGGCCTGCTGGCCCACGTGCTGGTGTCCAAGTATTGCGACCACCTGCCGCTGTACCGGCAAAGCGGCATCTACGCGCGCAGCGGCGTGCAGATCGACCGCTCCACCATGGCGGGCTGGGTCGATCACAGCGAGCGGCTGCTCGCGCCGCTCGTGGCCGCGCTGGGCCGCTACACGCTGGCGGCGGCCAAGCTGCACGCCGACGACACGCCCGTGCCGGTGCTGGCACCTGGCCAGGGCAAGACGCGCACCGCGCGCCTGTGGGTCTATGTGCGCGACGACCGGCCCGCCGGCGCCAGCGAGCCGCCTGCGGCCTGGTACCAGTACACGCCCGACCGCAAGGGCGAACACCCGCAGCGCCACCTGCGCCGCTTCCACGGCGTGCTCCAGGCCGATGCCTACGGCGGCTGGGGCAAGCTGTACGACAGCGGCCAGGTCACCGAGGCGGCCTGCTGGGCGCATGCGCGCCGTCCGTGGTGGGACCTGTACCTGAGCACCGGCAAGGCCGAGGACTCCATCGCGGCCCAGGCGCTGCAACGCATCGCGGCGCTGTACGTCGTGGAGAAGGAGGTCCGTGGCCAACCACCGGACGTGCGCCGTGCCCACCGCCAGGCCCGTGCCGGCCCGCTTCTCGATGAGCTGCACGCCTGGCTGAGCAGCCTGGTGGGGCGCGTATCTGCCAAGTCCGATCTGGCACGCGCCATCGGCTACACCCTCACGCGCTGGCAGGCACTGACGCGCTACCGCGATGACGGGCGGATCGAGATGGACAACAACGCAGCCGAACGTGCCCTGCGCGGTATAGCGCTGGGCCGGGGCAACTACTTGTTCATGGGCTCGGATGCCGGCGGCGAGCGGGCCGCTGCGATCTACAGCCTGGTGCAGACGGCCAAGCTCAACGGGCTCGATCCCGAGGCGTACCTGCGCGAGGTTCTGGGGCGCATTGCCGATCACCCGATCTGCCGGATCGAGGAGCTGCTGCCGTGGAACATCGGCACGCGCGAGGTGGTGGGCGACGAACAGCGACGCGCTGCATGAGCCGCGGCGTCGATCCGCGCATGCTGGAACTGCTGAACAACGCCAGCAGCTTGCAGCTGTTCGAGCTGAGCACCGTCATCGAGCGGTTGCTGGCCGACCCGCGTCGCATCATCGCCGTGCGGGTGAACCTACACCTGGGCCAGACGGTGCGCTTCCTGGACTGGCGCGACGGCAGCCTGCGCGAGGGCAAGGTGCTGGCCATGAAGGACACGCAGGTCGTGCTGCAGGATCTGCGCGAGCGGCGCGAATGGAAGCTGCCCTATACGGCCATCGAGCCGCCGGCAACCGACGCCGGCCGAGCGCAGCAGGGCGCAGCGGCGCAACCCGAGCCCAGTGCGCCGAAGCCCACACGTGAGGACTTCCGCCGCGGCGACAAGGTGGCCTTCGAGGACAAGTACCTGCAGACGGTGGTTGGCACCGTCGTGCGGATCAACGAGCGCACTGCGACTGTCGACGCCGGCGGTGGCAACACGTGGCGCGTTGGCTTCGCGCTGCTGCGCCGCGTGCTGGACATCTGAGGTTCCACCGAACGGCCGGGGTCAAGTGGGCCCTGCGGCCTCGCTTACCGAAGGCAAACAGGAGCTACAGATTAACGCGCAGCAGTACGCACACACGGCAGCGATGGATGCCAGGCTGAAGACGCCCGAAGGACAGGCGGCCTACCGCAAGAGTAAGTGGACCGTGGAGGCGCCCAACGGGTGGATCGAGAACATGCTGGGTTTGGAGGCAGTCTAGGCCGAGTTTAAGCTCGTGTGCCTGGCGCTGGATCTGAGAAGGATGTGCCGATTGTGAGGAGCCTGAGGGGAGTCCAAGGCCGCAGGAGGCTGCGCAGATCGATCACCAGGCGTACCAACGCACGCACCGTCGCCTGCACTTGCCTATCAACCATCG
Source organism: Variovorax sp. J2P1-31 (assembly GCF_030317215.1). NCBI lineage: Bacteria > Pseudomonadati > Pseudomonadota > Betaproteobacteria > Burkholderiales > Comamonadaceae > Variovorax > Variovorax sp. J2P1-31. The sequence goes on along the minus strand of NZ_JASZYA010000002.1, from coordinate 71,863 downwards.
AAATCAGCTGCCGACGCAGAACCTCGTGCGTCACAACATTCGCAAACGGCTCTGCCGCGCAGACTCCCAGATAGCGATCACTCACCCGATTGTTCCTCAGGCTGGCCGTCAAGGCATTCGATACATGTATCGAGCAGGTCATGCAGCGCGGCGACCCTCTCTAGGCCCAAGCACTCGTTGAGTGCCGTTTGTGCCGTTTTCCACGCACGCTGTCCTTCGGCCTGAATCTTAAGTCCCGCCTCGGTCGCTTCGACGAGGCGACTGCGAGCATCGTCACCTGCGCCGAGCGTCAACCGACCTTGCATCACCAGTGGCTGCAGGTTGCGCGTCAGCGTCGAAGCATCCATCTGCATCCGTCTGGCCAGATCTCCGGGGCGAATAGGACCGAGCTTTGCAGCGTAAGAAAGCAGTGAATACTGCGTGCTCTTCAGCCCAGTCTCGGCGACATAGCGATCGTAATGTCGCGTCACCATGCGAGTGAGCTGGCGAAGTTTCAGGTTGCTGCACTCCTGCGGCTTGATTGGGTTCTTCATGTGATATATTGTACCTGCAACACTTGCATATGCAGTAGTCTTTTTCAAGAGAGGGTGGATGATGGATATTGATCAGGTGGTGGCGCGTTGGGAAGAGGAAGAAAAGCGTGTTCGAATGCGCTTGAGTCCGCCCGACGCTGAGCCCAAGGCACAGGTCTTTGGTCGCTCGGGCATGGAGATGTTCGAGGCGATCTTCTCCGGCGAGCTGCCACCAGCGCCTATTGGCGACACGCTCGATTTCGTGCCCATTCACATGGAGCATGGGGCCGCTGTATTCCAGGGCCGGCCGAATCGACGCCACTACAACCCGCTGGGCACCGTGCACGGCGGCTGGTTTGCCACGCTGCTCGACTCGGCCGTGGGCTGTGCGGTCCATTCAATGCTGCCCGCAGGCCAAGGCTTCACCACCCTGGAGCTTAAGGTGAACATGGTTCGCTCCCTGAATGATGGGGTGCCGCTTGTACGCGCCGAAGGCAAGGTGATCCATGCGGGGCGGCAGGTCGCTACAGCCGAGGGCCGCATCGTCGGCCCGGACGGCAAGCTGTATGCTCATGCCACCACAACGTGCCTGATCTTCAATCATTCCCCCGCAGGTTGAGCTGCCAAGGCTGATTCAGTTGGCACTCGTGCAGACCTATTGTCCTGTCCCGTTATTGACTGGCATTATTTCTGCTCAGCAATGCGGAATCTTTGGAACGGAGTTACGGCTATGAGAACGGGAAGGTCAAAAGCCGACTTGCTATTGGCCGAGGACGAGGGGTAGCGGCTTCAGTCTTTTGCGCGCAGCCGCTCGCTACCTGCGGCCCTAAGTGCAGGGTGTGTGTCCTGAGCAGTACTGATGGCGAACTCAATAGCGCCATCGCCGGGCGGCTGCAACTGACCAAGGCCATAGTGGCAAGTGGCGCGCGCGATTCATCGAACGACGCATCTCTGGCCTGCATGACGGCGGTTGTCCGGGCAAGCCTCGCACGATCCATGACGAGCGCTTGGAGCAGTTGATCAGCACCACGCTGCACGCCAAACCGGCCGATGGCGCAACGCATTGGAGCGTGCGCACGGCAGCGGCCCAGACGGGCATTTCCAAGACCAGCGTCGCGCGGCACTTTCAGCTCTTTGGCCTGCAGCCCCATCGCAGCGACAGCTTCAAGCTGCCCAACGACCCGGTTTACACCGAGAAGCTGCGCGACGTAGTCGGGCCATACCTGAGCCCGCTGACAACGCCCTGGACATCTGCGTTAATGAGGAAATCCAATTCCAGGCGCTGGAGCGCACACAGCCGATGCTGCCTATAGGCTTGGCTACGTAGAAGGCGTCCCCCACGACTACAAACGCCATGGCACGAGCACGTTGTTCGCTGCGGGGGGGTCAAGGTTCAACCGGCGCCGACAGGGTCGGGCTAAAGAGGTTGTACGAGCGACAGGACGTTCGTGACCTAGTGCCAGACGGACAAGCTTCGAGTTTTTCACTACCGTATCCATCGTTTACGTGTGGGGAAGCCTATGGCCCCGCCCTCATCGAGAGGCGGTGACCAGAACATCTCTCTACCGACACGAGAAAACGAACTTCTCGCAGCCGGCTCGCTATCACACCAGCCGGGTGGTATTTGCACTACAGCCAGGCCGGGCGCCACGAGCCGATGGGCGTCAGCGGATGTCTGTAGCTGCCGGGGGTTCTGCTCATCTCCACCATCTCCGACACCCCGGTGTAGGTGCCCATGGGCGTATCGACGGTGAAAGGTTCGGGATCGGGATAGAGGTGTCCCTCGCCGGAGCCAGCCACGGCCTTTGCGAAGGCGCGATCGAAGATGCCCATCTCGGGCAGCCACAGGGCGACTCGCCCCAGCGAGACTTTGACGCGATAGCTTCCGCCCTCCACAGATCGCCGATACAAGGCGGCCATCGCGCCGGTAGCGGCCAGCCAGGCGGTCGGGTAGTCGCAGATCACCACGTGCGGCGGGTGCGCAGGTTTATCGTCCGGGCTCTCGATGTTGTTGAGGCCCCAGGCGAGGCCGGCCGAGATGTCGAATCCGGTTCGATTCGACCACGGGCCCGTTTCTCCCGCGTAGAAGACGTCGACATCGATGATGTTCGGATTGCACCGCCGCAGATCGGCGTTCGACAAGCCGAATCTCTCGCGCCATCCTTGCCGATGGTTGTTGAAGTAGATATCGGCCTGCGAAAGCAGTTGATAGAGTTGTTCGCGCTGCTTGTCGTCCTGCAATTCGAGGTGGGCGTTTCTCACCCCAACATGCGAGGTGAAGTGGAACAGGTCCAACTCCGCAGTTTGCGAACGAATGATGTTCAGGACGTCCGCGCCGTGCAGTGCTAGGCTCCGCCCGATCGCCGGCCCCGCAATGACGTGCGAAGTGCCCAGGGCTCGGACGCCGTCCAGCGGCGTCTTCGCTCCGGGCTTGAACGGGATCGGATCGCCGTCGGCGACCTTCTCGATCTCGATCAGCGGCATAAGTCCGACCGACTGCGAGAATGCATCCAGCTCGACCACCTCCTCAATCGGCCGGCCAAGTGCCATGACGATGCCGGCCTCATTGGCGGCGCGTTCCAGTGCCTCGCCGTCCCACCGGCTTATGGCCTCGGCAATCGACGCCGGATCGCTTGCCTTCAACAAAGACATCGCCCTCTGTCGCACGGAGGGGTAGATGTTCAGCGGCATCACCCACTTGTTGTCCTTGGTTTTATGCATGATGGGCTGCGCATAGAACGGGTTGTAGGGATCCTGCTTGCCTGGGAAGCCATTGACGAGTTCCCACTTCTTGTCCCAGAACGGCGTGAATCGTCGAAACGCCTTGGGCACGTCGACGTGGATGTCCTGACTCTCACCGCTGCGCTCGCGCCAGATCTTCGCCACCATCACTGCCTTCGCGGCCAGGCTGATGGCGGACATGGCGCCAAATGGGAGCCGGCTGTTAACTATCGGGTCGGCGCCAGAGAACGTCAGCCGCCCGCCGATGTCTTCTTCCGAGGCGCTGCAGAGAGCCAGCACCGAACGCAAATGCTCGTGCAGGTCGATGCTGCAATCCTTCAGCGGATTCTCGAGATTGCCGAGAATCTTGTTCCGTAGGTCGTGGGCGGCGGTCATGGTATGTCCTTCGGGCGGCACGTGTGTCCGGTCGCCAATTCAAAGTTGGAAATAGGTGAGGGAGAGCCAATGCGTGATTTGCCGCCTCTGGTGGTGGCAGTATTCACGCACCCACCTGAGTGACGAACTTGATGTTGAGGTAGGACTCGATCGCCTCGCTCCCCCCTTCGGAACCAAAGCCTGAATCTTTCACGCCGCCGAACGGCACTTCCGGGAAAACCAGGCCGAAATGGTTGATGGCGACCATCCCGCTCTCGATATTTTTGGACAGCTCAGTGGCCGTCTTCAACGAGCGCGTGAAGCAGTAGGCCGCCAAGCCATAAGGCAGGCGGTTGGCTTCGGCGATCGCCGCATCCAGCGTCTTGAAGGTGGTAATCGCCGCCAGCGGGCCGAATGGCTCGTTGTTCATCACGTCGGCCTCGAACGGCACGTCCACCAGCACGGTAGGTTCAAAGAAGTTACCCTTGCCGCCGATGCGGTTGCCACCGAGGGCCACGCGCGCGCCAGCTTGGCGTGCGTTGGCGACAAGCGAGGTCATTGCGTCAAGGCGGCGCGGGTTGGCCAGCGGCCCCATCATGGTTCCCTCGGCTAGGCCGTCGCCTACCTTGACGGAGCCTGCGGCGGCCGTAAACGCTTCCACAAAGGCGGCATGCGCGGCTTCCTGCACTAGGAAGCGGGTGGGCGATACACACACCTGTCCGGCGTTGCGGAACTTGAAACCCGCCAGCGTCTTTGCGGCCGTGACGATGTCGGCATCGTCGCAGACGATCACCGGCGCATGGCCGCCCAGCTCCATGGTGACGCGCTTCATGTGTAGTCCGGCCAGCGCGGCCAGCTGTTTACCCACTGGAGTGGAGCCGGTGAAGGTGACTTTGCGGATAACGGGGTGCGGAATCAAGTATGAGGAGATTTCAGCGGGAACACCAAATACCAGATTAAGAACGCCGGCGGGAAGGCCTGCATCGGCATAGCAACGCACCAACTCAGCGCAGCTAGCCGGCGTTTCTTCTGGCCCTTTGAGGATGACGGAACAGCCGGCCGCAAGGGCTGCGGAGATCTTGCGCACCGCCTGGTTGATGGGGAGGTTCCACGGAGTAAAGGCAGCGACCGGCCCGACCGGCTCGCGAAGCGACATCTGGGTCACGCCTTCTGAGCGCGCCGGGATGACCCGGCCGTAGGTTCGACGCGCCTCCTCGGCGAACCATTCCATGATGTCGGCCCCAGCCAAGGCTTCCGTTCTGGCCTCGTTTAGTGGCTTGCCCTGCTCCTGGGTCATCAACCGGGCGATGTCATTAGCGCGGCTCCGGATGATGCCGGCGGCGCGACGTAGCAGCTGGCTGCGCTCGAAGGCCGAGACCCTGCGCCAAGTCTTGAATCCTCGGTCGGCCGCGTCAAGTGCGCGGTCCAAGTCTTCGCGCGAAGCGTGGGCGAGCTGCGCCAACACCGAGCCGGTTGCTGGGTTATGAATCGGCAGCGTTCGGCCATCGCTTGCTCCAGTCCACTGTCCATCTATGAAGAGAGATACGTCGCTATACATGGTAGAAGTCCAATAAATGAATGAATGAAGGGAGAGGGAGAACTGTCGGGAAGCATCCAGATGGAAGTTCTCACTAAACACGCGCAATCCGCTAACGCGCACAAACACCCAGAGACCACGAGCACGAGTCGCTCGCATCTCGAAATACGGATCGCACCGATAAACCCAAGAATGTTGCAGAGAAGCGAGTCAATCCGGCATTTGCAATGGCGGACTAAGCTTTTTCTGCGCGCAGGTTACGCCGCATTTCATTGAAAAGTGAGCTATTCAACACCTGAACCCCAGCACTTATGCGCCAGATTCAGTACTTTCCATTTTTCGATTCATATCGAGACGCATAATTTTCAAGCTTCCATTTCTGCTCACCCTTACGGATCCGCATACCGGGGGGGAGGGGCGAATTCCATCAATTAGCCCTAGCTCACGGAGCGTTTCGCCCACGTGCAACTCGTAGTTGTAGCCTCGACCTTGTACAAACGGCTTGATCGCTTCATTCATCCTGCCGCAGCCACGATTCGGTCCAGGCCTTGTCGCGGGAGATGTGCCCGCCGAACTGTTCCAGCCAGCACTTCGCTCGTTTCAGGGGGTGTAAAGCGGCAGCATACGGCCATCAGCGACGCTGAACCACTGCCCATCGATGAAAAGCAATGCGTCCTTGTAGATTGCAAATCCGTGCGACGAGGGTTCGGTCAACCTTCTTCCGGCTCGAAGGGCGATGCACGGTTCTCGAGCCTCCATCTCTTTTCCGCGACGGTGTCTGGCTTAGGCGGGTGAATACCATCGATCAGCCAAAGCTCGCGTGGAGTCTCGCCAACATGCAACTCGTAGTTGTAGCCTCGGCGTTGCACAAAGGGCTCGATCGCTTCGTTCATCTTTCGAAGAAAGGACTCCGTCCAGACCGCGTCCTTCGAGATGTGGCGCGCAAAGATATCCACCCTGAGTCTCACGAAGTTGTCGCGCTGCTCCGCTCCCATATAGAACGAATCCTTCGGGATTTCCTGAAATAGGACGCCGACGTAGAACTTGGGAATGGCACTATGGGCATCCTTAATGCGCGTGGCCATCTCCTGCTTGTCTTCGGCAGTGTAAGCACCGACCGGGTGATAAATGTTCCATAAAGGCATATTTGCTCCAGATTACGTTAATGAACAACTTAGTATCTCAAGTTAACCCTGTGCCAGTAAAAAAACAGCAATCACTTCTGGCCAGAATTTCACCAGCAGCAAGAACGCGTCCAGCTTCGCGAAGCTGCGCGCTCCGCTTAGGTGAAAAATAATTATGTATTCATTGTTAACACTGATGGGATCTTACATTGGGTTTGATTGAATTTGTAATTCGGGTTTTCCCTTGATGGATAAGGTTTACTGCATGCTCAGCGGAATTTTCCCGCCCCCTAACCCGGCGCTACGCATCACTGCGTGCAGAGCATCGCCCAGCGCGCCCTTGAGCGGGTTTTGACCCAGACGCCCGTCCATCTTCATGTGACCTATCGCTGGCTAGATGGCACTTAGTCGATGGATCATGGCTTTGAGCATTCGGGTGACGCCCCGTTTCTGACCCGCGCGCAGGATTCGAACTCCTTCGATTTCCACGCACTGGTGGCCCTTGTCCACGATGGCAATGACCAGCTTGCGCTCGACCAGCGATGGCTGCCATTGACCGCGTCGGTCGAGGTGCTGGACGTCTCGTCGTTCTTCACGTTGGTCAACTGCTGGGCAGCGCCCGGTGCGGCGCCCGACCTGCCGCCGCTGTCGCCTGCCGCAATGTTGCTCATACCCAGTGCCACCGCACCATTTCCGTTTGCTACAAAGACGTCGTCTTCCAACTTGGTGCCGGTTCGCACAACGCCGACAACATAGTGCAGGCCAACAGCCTGTTGCATGAGCAGGATCGCGACGTGTTCGCCGACGGGGCTACCAGGGTACAGCTGAACGCGCTGACACCGGAGCCGGCGTGAACTGTCCACCTCTGCATCGGTCCCAAATCGGATCACTCGTTGTCGCGGTGATCTGCCTTCCTGTGTCGAGCTAGCCCCAAGGTGATTTCGCCTAAGGCTTTTCTGGCACGCGCTGCCCTGCTTCGCCCGACAAGGCCTGCTGCAAAGACTCGAACCGCGTCTCCAAGTTTCTCAAGCCTCCCCGCAAGTCGTCCAATCTCTCCTCGAATCCGTTCTCCAAGGTCTCGACGAACTCGCTCTCCAAATCCTTCAGCGACTGCTGAAATAGCTGACTCAAGATCTTGCTCACGTTTGGCCTTTCGGGATGGTGAAGGCTGTTTCAGGAAAGCCGTCCAGGCCTTCAAATTGTGGTTCCGGACCATAGCTTCGTCAGACTCCGTCACCTTCGTTGCCTCCTGGAAAGCTGCCTCCTGGTCCTTCGGGATTTCCGCTGCCAGCGTCAATGCCAAGTCGATCGGCGGCAGATCCATCGTCTCAGCCTGCGAGATGAACATCTTCTTCGACGCGCGCTTTCGCGGCGCCAGGTAGCGGTCGTAGTTCCGGAGTGCACGCCGTCGCACTGCAGCTTCAAACAGAACCCTGGCCGCCGCTTCTCCGACCGGGTCCTTGTCCGCTGCCTGATCGGCCGACGTGCGCACCTGACGCGGCATTGGCGCGAGCGCCGGAAGCATCGATGGCTCGAAATCCCTATTGAAGATGAGCCCTCTGAGTCGGATGGGCTTGCTGAATTGCGGAAGGCGAACGGAAACATAGTCCTTTCCATTCGTCCTGTTCACCTCGTACGTCTTTGCCAGCGCTGCGACCAGGCCAGCACGATCCTTGATCGCGCCCTGCCGAGCGAGCACAAGCATCTCCTTCTGAATCCTGTTCGCGGCATCTGACTCAGAGCCGGGCTTCGGAGGCGAAACAGCGATCGAGCCGTGCTTTGGGTAGAAAGGAACGATTGGGCGCGCCAACATTGGGTCCTTCGGGCTGGCCCAGCCCCAGCGCGCGTTGTGCATGTCACGAAAAGGGTAGTAGCTGTGTTCCCATTTCGGCGGTGCGACATTGAAGTGCAAGCCCGTGACCAGGTCGACATTCGAGAGAAGAACGTGGATGTCGACTTTGTCTGCCTTGCGATGAAGGTAGACGCAGTAGCAAAACCGGCTGGGGTCCATCCCCGCGAAAGCAAGCTTCTTCAGGTCACCGAGAACTTCTTCGAGTTGCTCATCGGTTGGCGCGTCCCCTCGCGACCAGCTCATAACGCAGCTCTGGAAGGCGTGCGCGAACGAAAGCGTCGACGACACCCTCACGAATTCCTCTGGTGAACCTTCCAGGAGCCTGATCTCGTCTCGCTCCTCGTTGTTCGGATCGCTCTCTCCAGAGCAGTACGCGAGTGCTACCGCCGGGTCGCCGGTTTTCTGCTTGAGGAACTTGATGATCACGGCGGCTCTCCGCCGGGCGTGTCAGTGTCCGAGGCGTTCGGGGCGAAGGTATAGCTCTCGCGCAGGTACTCGAAGTGACCGTCGATCATGAGCAGCAGGAAGTGGATGAAGGCGAGATCTGCCGCCCTGCCCTGGTGCCGGCAGAAGTGAAGTCCTTTGGCGATCTGGTTCAGCAGATTTCCAAGCCGCGCCAGTTGCCTGATGAGTTCAGGATCGGCTGCAGGCCTCGCCGGATCGGTTGCCGGTTTGTTGAGCTTCTTGGGCTGCTTCTTCTTGGTGACAGGCAGCAGTGTGAGCGGGAAATTCTCTTTAGCTTGGCGGATCCATTGCCGCAGGAGCGCTCCCCTGCTTTGGCCACGGGCCAAGGCCTTCAGCTCGGCGCTGTCAGCGTCAGTGAGCTTGAAGCTCTCCTGACGCATGGGAAGGTTTTGCGCGTCGAGGTCCTCAGACATCGGAGCGCTCCGTCTTCAGCAGCGTGCGTGCGTCAGCACGACCGATGCTGAAGTCGATGGGAGGAGCAGGAGGGTTCGAAGGGAGGCGGAACGCCTCCCTCGCCAGCCGCGTCATGCCTGAACTGCGAAGCGGTTCGGGTATGACGCGTAAGCTGGCTGTGTTCAGCTGAGCTGATGGGACAGGAAGTTGGCCCCCCACCTCCTGGATCAGGATTCCGCATTCGAGAAGGAAGTCGAAGTCGAGATTCGACTGCGAACCCACCCCGCCGCCGGGATGGGTTGCGCAGTGGAACCAGACCACGGCGCGCGGCGCATCTTCCAACCCGCCCCCCAGGCGGGGCAGAAGACGCGAGATCGATGTGGGTGACGGCGAAGTGGTCATGGTGTTGTGCCTCTCAATCGCTGATCAAGTCTTGATCGTCCCCATCCCCATCCGTACCATCGACGTCCTCGACATCGACATCCGAACTGATGTCTGTGCCGAATGCTCTCGGCTCGAGAAACTCCGAGAGATGTTGGAGCAAGTCGATGCAGTGCTGGCGCGTCAGACCCATTTGAGATTGCAGGTCGATGCGAATCGCTCCCGTCTCAAAACGCGTCATGGTGCCAACGATCGGACCGTTCCCCAGCGCCACTGGCCATTCCGTAGACGGTCTAATAGCGGAGGAGGCTTCCGTCCGAACCTGATGGCTCAGCAACGGCCGGCTGCTCGACGGTGGCACCGCCTCAGGTTCCGCATCCTTGTCCATCCTCCCCTGCACATGCGAGGGTGCATCGGTGGAAGTCGCGTGCTCCGGCTCCTTGTCCGAGTGAGCCAAGGATTTGGCCATCGCGTCCGGAGCAGGTTCGCCAAGCTCCGACGCCGTAGCAGCGACCGCTGCTTCCGGCTTCGCGGCACCTGCCGTCATAAGCTTGTCTTTCGGAATTCCGGTGAGCTCTTCGTAGACTTCCAAGGCACTCATTTTTTTGACGAGAGTTGCTTGTCGCTTGGCCAGTCGTCGCGCGCAAGCCAGCACCTTCTTCTCGTCGGCCTTCAGCGCATCGGTCAGTTCCTTGGCAAACCGATGCTGGAGATCGTCGGGCGACGCAAATGCCGCGATGACGATGTCTGGCAGCCTGGCGAGCTTGATCGCGTTGCTCACGTCAGAGGGAGCGACACCGAGTTCGCGAGCCAGTTCGGCCTGGTTGATGAAGAGCTTGGCCTCGAGGTACTTCACAAAACTGCGCCCGGCCTCGAGGCCCGACAGCGATTTCCGGCCGGCGTTCGACATCGACATGTGCCGCGTCACCTCCAAGGCGGAGAGTCCCTTCACGAGAACCACATTCAGCTTGAGGCTCAACTCCTTGCACACCTCCCACACTCGGTGTCCGCTGATCAGGACATAGATGTCTTGGTTAGGGTCCTGGGGATCGGGCTCCACTGACACGACGGCCGGCGTGACGTTGCCGCCGGTCAAGGCAACGAGGCTTCGGAGTTCCAGATAGAACCGGTCGCTCGGGTCGCTGGGCATGCGGTTCGAGTAAGGGGACAGGACGACGGCATGAGCATCGAGCTGCGTGAACGTGCCCGCGATGGAGCCCAGAGGAGAGACATCCGAGAGAACGGCGAGCGAGATGGATTTATCTTTTTTCATGATTTCTTTCAAGAATTTGTGCGTTGATCTTTATTTCGAGAATGCAGCGGCTTCTCCCGACATTTCGGGAGAGATCAAAACGGGGAATTCCGCTGGTTGGGCTAGCGGTTGGCGACTAGGCTGGCGATGAGCAGGCGAATTTCTTCTCTGCTCATCCCACGCGACCAAGCACGCTGCACGGCGAGCACTTCAGACTCGATGAAACAGGAGCAACGTCCAACCTTGATGTGGGGTGGAAAGGTCATCTCGCGGATGCTGTCGTACAGAAAGGTTTTCTTGAAACCTGTCCGTACGATTACCTCGGGCATTCGGAGGTATTTCATGGGGGCCTTTTCGCTCCCTCTCTCGAGCGGCGGCTTGGGAAAGGTATCCGAAATCCCTGCTGGACTCGGCGGGGTGTCCGCCTGGGTGCGGATGTTCGCAGTCACGCGAACTTTCATGGGTGGACCGTTGTGCGGACCGTGGGTTTGATGTACCGTTGGCATAGCCAAACTCCTCTTCAGGTTTCTTGGTTGCCTTGGAAGACCAGAGTGAGCTGTCCATGTGTTCAACAGGAGGTCAGCGGTTCCAGTCATCCAAAGCGCGATTTGCTTCGCCGAAAGGCCTTTCCTTGAAGTTGCAGCTTCTTGGGGAGGTCTTTTCGTTTCTGCACATTCAATGTACAGCCCATTTCGGGCGCAAATCGTCAAAAAGCCGAGCGCAATCCGTTTTTAAAACGCGATTTCCCGCCTCTTTGCCAGAACGCTCATTTTTTTGATGCCAACAGGAGCAAAGTCAGCCGTACAAGCATTTAGTTTGTGCTAAAGAGAGAACTTACTAACGCTGCGCTTCGTTCAACGCATGCGGAGAATCAGCTATGTTGCACCGCACGCCAACAATCCCAAGAAGGGGTGACGGGCGACAGCATCAAAGAACTGCAGTCCCCTTGGGTGGGGGACAAAGCCGAACCCGCAGCGAGCACGACGCCGCTTCAAGTACTGATTGAAAAATTCCGGACGTCCGAGCCAGCGTCCGGTCTGGTGCAGTTTTTATGGAACCATGTTGGCCACATTACCGGCGACCAATGATTTCAGGTGACGGGCAGGCTACTTGATTTCGAACTCGGTCAGAGCTTTTCCGGCGGCCAACGCTTCTGTTACCCAGCGCGGCTTGCGACCACGCCCCCCGGACCATTCTTCACCGTTCGCACTGCGATACTTCGGCGCTGCTTTCGCCGCACTTTTCGAACCGGATGCCCTTTTTGTGGCCTTGATCGATGAGCCCAGCCTCAGGTCGCCGGCGGTCAAGCCGTATTCGTAAATCTTGGCCTTGAGTTCCTCAATCACCCCTGCGCGTTCAAGGTTGCGCAGTTCATCCGCCTGCTTTTTGAGCGCATCGGCTTGCTGCTGAAGCTCTTGGATCTGCGCGTTGAGGGCCGAGAGAGATTTCGTTGCCATTGGTTTACCTTTGAGATGCAAAACCAAACCTTAACCTAAACGGTGAAGAAATCAACCATTTAGCAGAATTACGTCGTGTCCTGCCGGAGAACGATGCGGGGTATCCATGGCGGCCGGCAATACGACAAGGACTACTTCAACCTCTTCAAGACCGAACGGTAATGGGGCGCCCTAACGATAGAACCTTGTCAACCAGTTGCCCGACGTCTGCGTTGTCGAGGTAGCGCGCATCCGTGCGTCGCTTTTTCAATGCCTGATCCTGTTCAGGTGCTCTTTTTCAAGTCAGGCCATCCGCCGTTTAACGGGTGTTTCGCGAGTTTCAAAGTTTCAGCGCCCTGCTGAAGCTGGCTCGTGCCTGGCTAAAAAGGAAGCACCATGAAAATCAGTTCGCATCGAATCCAACAGCTCTCGAGCCAAATCACGGTCACCTATCTCGGATGGCTCAGCAATGCTTCGGGATGGACTCTTGCCGAAGCCGCAACCACGGGATGCTTTGGCGTCGGCTTGGAGTGGGACACGATGATCGATGCCCGTGGCGTCGTCGGCGATGTCGACGTAGAGATCATCGAGACCTCAGGCACCCGCGCCAAGCCCGCCAGCAACGACAGAGCCTCGGGCATTAAGGGCTATCTGCCGGACATTTCACTTGCAAGCACAACCAGTTCGGCTGCGAAGCTGGACGAACTCCTGAAGCGCTGGGGCGTTGCCTTGCCCGTTGAGCAACCGGGTCTGGACGACGACGACGACCCATGGGGTCGTATCGAACGCTTCAAAATCCTCATTGTGAGCTCACCGACTCTGTGGCCAACAGTGCGGGACTCGCTCTTCGAGCGCATGGACGATGATTTCAGCGCCGCGATCGATGACATCGCGGAAGGCTGGCTTCAGGAGGTGCACGCCAAGATGATTGCTTACCTGCTCGACTGAGAGAGGCCCGGAGGTGCTTGGCCTTGGCCCTGGGCCTAGCACCTCGGAATGCATCTCGAAGACCATCGAAGTCAATCAAGGGAGCGCGGCGCGCTACCTCATCCCTGCTTCTTCGCGTCGTCTTTCCCGCGGCGCGGTGGAGCGGCCTTTTTCGTGCTGGCAGGCGGGCGACGCTCCTGTCTAGGCATCGCGGTGGGCGTGGCCGACAAGAGCGCTCCCATCGCGGCCTTGCGCACGGCGCTGGGCGCCTTTCGAAAGTGCTCCAACAGGTCTCGCTCCTCGGCCGTGAATTGAATCGGCTCAGCCCCCTCCTCGCTTCCGGTCAGGATGAAGAGGACGTTCAAGCCCACCGCCGCGATGGCGGCGAGGTAGTCGGCATCGGGCCGACGCGCATCCGTCTCGTAGAGAAACTGTGACTTGCGCGTGGTTCCGCCGATCTCGGCGAGATCTGACTGGTTGTATTCCAACCGTTCGCGCTGATCGCGTAGCCTGGAACCGATTGAACTCATAAATATACCTTGCCAATGGGTTCATTCGTACCCACAATCCGACTCAGCGCAGCGACTTTCTGCTGCGACCTCAACAAGTTGAGTTGGAGCGTACCACCATGCACCCAGAGCAGATCAAGGCGGCCATCCGCATGGCAGGTACCACGCCTGCAGCTGTCGCGGACGAATTGCTGGTCTCGAGATCCATGGTCTCCCACGTGATCAGCGGCGCCGCTAAATCGGCTCGCATCGCAGCGCGCATCGCCGAGATCACCGGCCTGACCGTCTCCACGCTCTGGCCCCCTAAACCAGCCAAACCGACGCTTCGCCGGCCCAACGCCTCAGGCACAGGGCGAGCGTCATGAGCAAGCACATCCTGCGTCGACGCTTCGGCACATCGGTGCGTGGCTGGCGAATCTCACAGGCCATCAGATGGTCGAAATGCCGAATGCGGAAGGGGTCCGCTTGACGGGCCCTTGATGCGAGGGATGCCGACGATGGGCTGTTGATTCAGCGAGTCCGGCCGAGCTCTCCCAGTTTGTTCAATTTTGTCGCAAAGGACAGCAGTGGCGCCAGCCATGGCTGGGGGAGAAGTGCACCCACGTCGGCTAGGCGCGGAATGCATTCCCATCTCCACCTTCGCGAATGCGTGGAAGCCGTCAGCGCAAATGGTTTCGTTGCCGGCCAGGTTTGTTCATGACTTTCGATCGGAAATCTATGGCTTCGATTCTTGGTTTTTCTTGGAGTGTTCCGCGTGCTCACGTCGCTGTAGCTACAGCGCTGCTGGGCTGCGCCGTCTGGTCGCTGCCGGCCGCAGCGCAGTTGGGTGCCGACGATGTGGCCGGGATTCGACTGGGCGCCTCGCCCGCCGAAATCGAGGCGGCGCTCAAGGCCATCGACCCGCGCTTCAAGTTCTTGACGGTCTACTACGCGGACGGGAACGGCAAGGCCAGCGCCTCGGTGGCAGCCATTAAGGCGGCCGTACAAGTTGGGACGGACCTGAAGGGCATCGACTGGAAGCGCAATGGCTTCGCCGTGTACTTCGGGGCGCAGGGCAAGGCCTATGCCATCTATCGGCAAGTCTTCAACGCGGGCGGCATTTCGATCCCGCAGACGCTGGCGGACCTGACGAAGAAATACGGCCCCAGCACGGGCTACTACCCCGAGATCTACGTGCGCAACACCGATGCCGCCGGCAAAGCCACAGCCAGCTGCGGTGGCTCGGGCTTCGGCTGGCAAGGAGGGCCTGGCGGCTTCGACGTGAAATGCGGCCAGGCGCTGAAAGTGCAGTTCGACCCCAAAGGCCCGGGTGTAGCGGCGAGCTTCCAAACATGGCTCCTCGATCACCGCCTCGCGCAAGAGGCGATCCAGGCTCTGCAGGCGAAGCAGCAGGCGGCCGCGCAGGAAGCCACGCGCAGACAGCAGGACGCGGTCCGCGGCAACCGCCCGGCAATCTGAGTGGGACGAACGCCATGAAAACCACGCACATGCTCTCGCTCCGCCTCGCAGTCACCGCCCTTTTTTTGTCGATCGCGGCCTTGCTTGGAGGTTGCAGCAGCGAACCTTCTGCCGGTGACCTCGAGAAGGCCGTGGCTGCCAACGCATCCCAAGGCGCCGAACAGATGGAGCGGCTCTCGCGGGGGTCGTCCAAAAGCTTCATGCCCCAGGTCCACAGCGTCAAGAAGCTGGGCTGCCGCCAAGACACGGGAGCGGCGTGGCTCTGCGACATCGAGCTCGATGTGACGCCACCGCAAGGGGTGCGCGGCAAGGTCCCGACCGCCATGCGCTTCATCAAGGGATCCGAAGGCTGGACCGCCTCGCGCTGAACTTCCGGCACCACACGTTGCTCGCGGCGCTGCGGCGTAGCGCCCACGTCAATCCAACAAGGACATACAGACCATGAACGCGACGTTTTCCGGCGCAGTGCTCGCACTGCTCACTTTCCTGGCCACTACGGCCACCACCGCGGCTCTTGCGCAGTCGACGCCCCTGACGTATGCGCAGGTGGTCACCGAGGCTCGAAGGATCGAAGGCCTTGAGGGCAGCGAGCACGTCATCTCAAAGGACCTCCTGTTCAAGCGTGTGCGCCTGGATCTCCACTCCTACAGTGCGGGCAGCGACGCCATGTACGTCACCAAGCGCGATGAGATCAGCTTCGTGTGCTCCCCCGCCCAGTCCAAATTCGTCGGCGGGTGGGTCGACGCTCAGATCGACAAGCATGCGCCGGGTGCGGAAGGTAGCCACTTCTTCACGCTGTCGGATTGCCAGCCTGTGGAGTAGCCCAGCCGAACGAAAGGGGCGGAAGTCGGGCTGCTGATCAATGGCGAACCTTCAACCCTTCGCCGATGAGCCGCCAGCCCTCAGCCCAACGCACGAACTGCGCAGGCAGCATCTGGGCCTTGCCCTCTGCATTCGCATTAGGACTTGCCACTGCCGTGTTGATGAAGCTGGCGCGTAGCAGTGGCGGGATCTGGCTTTTGACGATCGGCCTTCCCACTGCCTTCAGGAACCTCACGGACTGGCCCAGCTCCCAGATTTCGTGCTGCAGCAGCGCGGGAGCCACGCATTTCGTGCACTGGGTGACGCTTTCCTCCTCACCGATCAACCGCACCCGTGCCAGCCTGCCGCAGTCCTTGCAGATGGTGCGTGCTCTTCCCCGTGCCTTGCGCCAGATTCCAGCGAGAACGTCGTCGGCACAATGGCCATCCCTCGCCGAGAAGCACAACTCCGTGTTCGTGCTGAAGACGCGCATCGTGGCGATGCACCGCCGCCGTTCAGGGCTCCCACCAGCCACGGCAAGCATCTTGCCGATCGATCGAGCAGCAAGCTTGCGCCAGCCCGTCGAAATGCTGTCCAGGTGCATCACCATGAAGGTACCGGCTGGGTGGACAGCATCCATCCAGTCCAGGTCGACGTGTCGGTCATCGGCGCCCTCCTCGTCCGCGAAACTTTCGGCGATGCGATGTTCCGAATCGGGTTCAAAGAGCGATGCTGAAGCCTCGGTCCAGCTTGTTGAGGCCCAGGGGTGAAGTGAAGCGTGCATGGAAATCCTCGAGGGTTAGAAAAAGCCAGGGCCCCGCCGGGGCGGTTCAGCTGGCGTGAAATCGGTGACGCGCAATGTCGGGCGTTGCTCGAGGGCGGCCAGGCCGAGGGCGTTCTGCAGCACACGCGTCAGCTCTCTGGGCGTGCTGCTCGCCAGCAGGTCTGCGACGTCGTCGGGCAGCTCGGCCACGAAATGGCGGCCCCAGGCTTGCTCTCGAACCATGCCGGCGTAGACCTTGCGCGCGATTGCGCGCCCCTCGTTGGAGGTAGGCGCTGCGATGCTGAAGATCTGGCATCGGCTGGCGATCGCCGCAGGCAGCCGCCGCACGTCGTTCGTGGTGCAGATCCAGCGCACGTAGCTCAAGTTCAGCGGCAACTTGATGCCGTCGTCGATGAAGCGCTTCGCGGTCGAGGGCTCCAGCAGCGAATACAACGGGCCGATCGGATCGTGGTTTCGGTCGCTGGGCACCTTGTCGATTTCGTCAAGGAGCACGAGCGGATCCACGGCACGGCCGAGAGCCACTGTCCGAACAAGAAGCCCCGGCCCACCGCCCTGAAACTTGGGATCCATTCCACCGAGATCGAAGGGACCGGTCGCATGCCCAAGCTGGAGCGTGAGCAGTGGCACGTCGAGGGCGTGCGCCAATGCCGTGGCAAAAGCAGTCTTACCTACCCCGGGAGGCCCATCAAGGATTAGCGGCGGCAACAACAGAGGGCTGCATGGCTCCAACAAAGCCAATGCGGTGCGCCCCACCAGGAACGTGACCACCTCCCGGAAATTTGGGAACCCATCAGCCAAATGCGCCAGCGCTTCGAGGAGAGGTGGCTGCGAAAGGGCCCGCTCCACGGGTTCTTCTTGCAGGTCTGAAAGGAACGACTCCACCGCTGGGTTGTCGCTTCCCTTTCCTCTTGCTTGTGCGAGCGCGCGCTCGAGCTCTCGGCCATCGCAGATGCGCATGCTGAAGTGATCGGTCCATGGCAGGTTGAGTTGCGTCCGATCGGGCTGCAACGTCGCCAATAGTGCAGTGGCCGCTGCGCGCTCGTGCTCCTTGGAAGCCTCGCGCGCCAGCGCCAGCACGCACGCGGCGAGATCTCGCTTGTCCGGGCTGGCCCGGCCCAGTTTGCGTCGCGCACTCACTGGATCACCGCCGCGGGACCACGGGGCTTGAGAGCTCGCAGCCGCAGGTAGTAACCCTCCCGAAGCGCGATCTCTGCGTCCGAATGGCGGCGCCGGCCCTGACGTGCGAAGCTTGCCCGATGCGCGAACTCGATGCCCACCTCCGCTTCCCGGCGCTTGCGAACCAAGTACGGTTGAAGGGCTTCGAGCAGTTCTCTAGCTCGCGTGCAGCGGTATGTCAGTCCATAGACGGGGCTGCGCGCCGTCCCTGTACCGCCGAACACGTAGATGCTGCTCTTGATTCCGAGCACATTCTTGAAGTGCTCGAGGGTGACCAGGCAGTTCTGGGTGATTGTCACCTCGAGGCTGTAAACGGGATTGGCATCCCCGCCGGGGTCGCGCCTGGCGATGCGGATGCAGCCCTCACCGTCGACGAAACCCGCCGCCCATGCGAGCGCCGCTCCGTTGCACGGCACCGGCACATTCAACCCAAACACTAGCTTGCTGCCCATAATAGTCTCCTTACCGATCAACATGATCAGCTTGTTGATACTTTAGCAGATCAAAAGCATCAACTACATGACTATTTCGTTTAGCTTGTTGCATACATGCAACGCCGTCAAATGATTCGAATACACCTTTCGAGGCTCATGGGCGAAAACAAAGAGAAACTCGCCGACCTGATCCGTTCTACTGGCCTAGCTCGAAACACGGTAGCTGCCCTGTATCGCGAATCAACCACGCGCCTCGATCTCGACACTTTGAATGCGATTTGTCGCCATTACGGCTGCACTATTGCGGAGCTCTTGGAGTACATACCCGATACCCCGCCGAGCAAAGAAGTTTGATTCCACGACGACCAAGTCAGAAGTTAGGGCCGGCAAAAGTGCCGGGCGCGAGTCGTAACATACTGGCGTAGCGTTCTCCCAGGCGCTGAGCCAGACGTCAGCATTCAGCCGCGGATTCAACCGGTCGACACAACACATTCGCTGAACTTCTCAGCGGGCGTGCGGAAGCCGAGCGCCTTGCCCTTGCACATGTCCGCTTTGCAGCGGTTGCGGTCGTTTGCGGATCGCCGGCGAAGGATTGCTCTCGCTGCAGAGCGGCTCTAGCCACTCGTGGCCGCATTGTCCGGTATTGGCAGCGTCGGCAGCCGACATGTCGGGCTTGATCGCGCGTTGCGTTCTACAGAGGCGGACTCCGCGAAGATGCGTATAAGCCGACATACAGTTGGAGCTATGACCAATCAAAAAAGAAAGTCGAGGTCGGCCGGCCGCTTCGGCTGCGCCGTGCGGAGAGCCGCACGTTCGAGACGAGGGAGGCAAAGTGATCGCCGTCAATGAAATCGATCTTGAGCCGCTGGGCGTGACTTTCCCAGCGGGAGGTGTGGCGATGGTGCTCGCCCAGCCATTTCTTGATCTCCTGCCGACACCGCCGTTCGCGTGCCAAGCTGCATCGAGAGAGCGACTCTTGGCATGTGTTGACGCTACCCTGGCGATAGCGCGCCAACGTCCTCACGGCGAAGACAAGACACACTTCACGGTATTTCCCGAGTACACGATTCCGGGCCTAGAAGGCATCGCGAAGATTGACGGCGCGATGGCGGACGCGGCGTGGCCGTCTCGGACAGTTGTGCTTGGCGGCATCGAGGGGATGACGCCCGCGCAATTCCGTGAGCTAGTCGCACAAGGGGATGTTTGCTTCGACAGTCAAGCCAACCGACTAGAGCGTCTGCTGGATGAACATTGGGTGAACTGCTCGGTGACGTGGGTCAAGACCGATTCTGGCGTGAAGAAGTGGGTGCAGCCCAAGATCTCGCCTGCTTGGCCCGAACGGGCGGTTGAGTCCAATGGGATGTACGGCGGGAAGTCGATCTACCTCTTCAAGGGGAAGTTCGACAACGGTGCGACCTATCGATTTCATTCGCTGCTTTGCTTTGATTGGATTGGCGATACTGGGGGCAAACGGGTCTGGGAATGGGTGCACGCGAGCATGGATAGGGCAGCGCAGCTAGTTGGCGCCTCATTTGAACTGACATGGGTCTTCTTGATGCAGTGCAACGACGCGCCAAGCCACCCGTCGTTCATGGCCCAGGTTCAGAACTTCTTCGACCAAAACAGATACGCGTCCGCCAGCCGCGAGCGATCCTGCTTGGTGATGGCCAACGTCGCGGGCAAGGCTTCACCGGGCCGAGTGACGGACTACGGTACATCGGCCGTGATTCACGCACCGCAGCAGTTCGCTCGCTCGGGATGCGTTCCAACTTTTAGTGACGGCGGGCCCTCCTACCGCGCAGGGGACCCACTGGCGAACTTTGGCGATGCCGTCTTTCGTGAGAGTGGGGCATGCATCCACTCTTTCGTCAAAAGCGACGCTCGCCATGCGGCTCCGGGCGTCGCGGGGCGACAGGCCGCCCTTAGGCATGCGACCGTTCATCCCTTTACCGGAATAGACTGCCCCAGGACGGCAGGCATGGTGCCCGCGGTGATCAAGTGGCTTCATGACGAGCTTGACGACGACCACAGCCTGGCGACGAAGCATCCGAAGTTCGCACTGGCTGACGAATCAAAGCCGGCGAGTTCTGGGACGACTGATGCAGTGCGAAAGCTTCAGATCGCGGAGGCCGAACGATCAGTGCGTCTCGCGGCTGTGGAGAACGAGCGATCCGCGGATAAATGGAGCTCCACCGAGTCGGCCGCGGTAGACCACCTGCACCAGACCATGTCGATCGTCACTCTGGCCGGCTATGCCGGCGAGATTCACGGAAGGCTTGCTCACGCTACAGTGCGAGGCGAAGAGCCTTTCGACGTTGTGGCGGTCAGGGGACGCACCCATGAAGCAACAGACAGGCACATCGCGGATGGCAACATTCACTCGAAGGTACCGCTGCTTATCATTTCTCGCGACAGCGAGAACACCGAGTGGGATCGAGAAGAGCGAACAATCTTTGATGATCCGGAGCGCAGGCCGGAAGTGAACATCACTGACCCTGGTAGTGCAACGCGACGGGTCAGCTACCAGACTGTGCTCAAGGCGTATAGCCAGTCAAAGACTGTAGAAGACCTCCGGGAGAAACTCGATGCCGTATTCAACTGATAGCGAAACTCTCGCAAAGCTGTCCGGTAGTTTGCGAAGCGCTTTGGCGAACGCCAAGGTGTCGGAGGTTTCGGTCGACGATGACTTGGCGCCGCTGTTGATCGTCGAAGCAGGGCACTTGGTCGTGGCGTTCGCACTAGGAGAAGGTGAGGCCGAGTACGACATCCTCTACCCGGCGTTCAAGAAGCACTTCAAGACCAAGGTCATGGACTGGAACACGAAGGACGTCTCCTTCGTGTACTGCCTGCCGCCAACGCACGCACCCACTGACGAGTTCTGTTCGAAGGTGGAGGTCGACGTCTACTTCTGCCGAAAGTTCGTAGTTCAGCTTAGCGACGAGATCGGCGCCAGCCTGGTGAGGCTTCCCTTCCTTCCGCTCGCTCCTGTCACAGGCCAAACGCTTCGCCCCCCGTCTGCGCAGACGTTTCTCCAAGATCTCGGCGTCAAGGCCGATCTGGCCAAATTCGTGGTTGTTCCAGGCAGCAGAAGCGCCGCGGCCATCGTGACTGATGCGCTGGCGGGTAAGTATGGTGAGCCAACACTGAGCGCTGAGCCGAAGGCCCGGGCCGCGTCAGCAACTGGAACTCTCCCGACTGCAAGGAGGCAGTCAGTCCTAAAGTCGATCGCGATCGAGAACTTCAGAGCGTATCGAACCAAGCGTGAGTTTGAACTGGGCTCGGCCGTGACGGTGCTCTATGGCCCGAACGGGTTCGGGAAGACGTCGTTCTTTGACGCATTGGACTTTGCAGCAACTGGAGGCATCGGGCGACTGGCGCTCGGAGCAGGCGCCACTCCGTTGCTGAAGGCCGCGAGACACCTAGATAGCGTGGACGGCGACAAGACTTCCGTGACGCTGACGTTCCTAAAGGACGGGGAACCTCAGTCGATGACGCGTGACCTTAGCGATGCAGCCAAGGCGACACTGAATGGAAAGAAGGGTGTTGACCGCAAGGAGATTCTTGCCTTCTTGACGGGAGGCGAGACACCTCAAGCTGATCGCGTTGACAACATGGTCTCGCTCTTTCGTGCAACACACCTCTTCAGTCAGGAGAATCAGCAACTCACTCGAGGCTTTGCAGACAAATGCGAGGTCGATGGCGATCTCGTGTCCAAGATGCTGGCTTTTGAGGACTACGTTGCCGGCGCGAAAAAAGCATCTGATGTAGCGGAAGTCCTGCGCCAGAGCATAAATCAGGCGCGTGGCCAGATCATTGACTTGAACACAAGGACAGAAGCTGACTCTCGAGAACTGGAGCGCTTGAGTGGGTTGGCTTCGTCCGCGGCTGATGCCAGTGCGATCGAGTCGTCGCTCGCTGCGATCGTCTCAGGCGCCCGCAAAATTGGCGTCGTGGAGGCCATCGAAGGAAATCTTGAATCCCTCAAAGGCCTACGCCTTCAGCTAGAAGAGCGTTCGAAGTTGCTAGAGACGCGCCATGCGCGATTGCGATCGTCCTCCGGGCTAGCTTCGGCGCGCCGTAGCGCGACTGAGGAGCTAGTGCGAGCACAGGGGCAGGCAACCGAACTTGATCAAGCCGCTCTGGCAGCAGCTGAAGAGTATGCGAAGACAATTCCTGCCCTCGAAGAAGCTCACGCCAAAAGCCAACGCGTAGTCAGCGAGTCCGGGACGGCTGATGGGCGTCTGACTTCGATCGCTTGGGTCATTGAATCGAAGCCGAGGTTTGATCAGCTCACGGAGCAATCCCAAGTTGCACGCGGCGAACTTGAAGGCGTTCGTAAAGACAAGACGCTGTCAGACGAGGCCGCCGTCAGCGCCGTTGCTGGTGAGAAGGCTGCGATAGGGGCACTTCAGTCGGCTCGGCGCGCAGCGGAGGTGGCCACGGCAAGCATTGAGCCATTAATGCAGGCCCTGCGTCGGGCGAGCGAGGTCCGCGAACTCCGTCCCGCGCTCGCAAAGGTCCGAGAACGGATTGCTGCATGCAATGACGCCATCGCAAGACACATGCAGCAAGGACAGCAGTCGCGACAGGCCGCGAATGACTTAGAAATTCGGATTGGCCGAGCTGAACGAGCACTCTCTCAAATTCAAGGTCGAGAGTCGGCTGTAAAAGCACTAGTCGCGGAACTGCGGCGTCACGTTTCATCAGGTACATGTCTTCTTTGTGCTCATGACCACGGGTCTATGGAGGCGCTGCTGGCAGCGATCGACGCGAAAACTCCGCAGAGTGCTGGGTTGGCTGAGGTCACTGCGCAACTGGCCAACGAACGAGAAGCTCACCAGGTAGCTAAGGCGCGGGCGGCAGAGGAATCTTCGAAGTTGCAGGCGGCTCAGTCGGAGCTTTCGCAAGCAACCAAGGAGCGCGACCGCATCGTACAGATCGCAGCGACGTTTGCTCAGCACGCCTCTGGGCTAGGCGCGCCGTTTCTCGAGGATGGAAGTGATGCGAATGCTGACAACAGCGTAGAAGACCGGCTCAAGGTACTTGTGGCTGAAGCGACAGCACGGCGTGACCAGCTCGCGATAGAGGCGCGTCGCGTCGAGGAACAGCACAGAGCGGCTCAGGACGTACAGGTCGCCGCGGGCACTCGAAAGAACCAAGCTGACGCTGCCGTCGCACGTCTGGAAGGCTCGATTCAGCTATCGGAATCCACCCTCAAACAACTTGCCTCGGATCCGAGGACGGCTCAGGCAAGTCTTTCCAGTACCACGGAAGAGCTCAACGAGCTGCTGTCAAAAGAGCGAAGCAAGTCCGAAGAGTTGAAGCAGCAGATCACAGTCGCCTTGCAAGAGCTTGCCTTAGCTCAGGCCGCGGAGCGTCAGTCAGATGCGCGCGCTAAAGCTGCTCGAGAAGCTGCTAACAAGGCTGCCGCGCGCCGCGCCGAGCTCGATGCTAGGCTGAAAGAGTTCGGTCAGTCGCTGATTGCTTTGGGCCTGTCTGCGGACGCCAAGGACAGTGACATGATAGGGGCCACCACGCAGGCCTTTGAAGCGATGGGCTATGCCAAGAATCTGCGAGACAAGACTCAAGCACTGGAGGTGGCGTTGGATGCTGTGGCGACAGCTGCGGCTATGCAGAGCATCAAGGCCCGCGTGGATGACGGGAAGTCAAAGGTCGCACAGGCCAACGAGGCAATCGCAGTTCGCCAGCCATGGGAAGCCTATTTCAACCAGATGGCGAAGTTGTTGACCGAGCTGCAGAAAACTGCGACCCGGCATTTCACTAGCGATTATGGTCCTCGCACTGCGGTGATTCAACGACGCCTGCGGCCCGTCTACGGCTTCGGAGAGATTGAAGTGTCGAGCAGGGGCTCGAACATTGCAGTGCACGTCAAGAGAAACGGAGAGTCACATCGACCTAGCGACTTCTTCAGCCAATCGCAGGTTCAGACGCTTCTGCTTGGACTGTTCCTGACGGCCTGCAGCTCACAGACTTGGTCCGGGTTCTCGTCCATCATGATGGATGACCCGGTAACCCACTTCGACGATCTGAATACATACGCTCTATTGGATCTGCTTTCGGGGCTACTTCACTCGTCGGACGGGGACAGGCAGTTTGTCATTTCGACTTGCGATGAGAAGCTGTTGCAGCTCGCGCGGCAGAAGTTCCGACACCTTGGTTCAGAGGCAAAGTTCTATCGTTTCTCTGCCATCGGCTCGGACGGCCCGATGGTTTCGGAGATTCCAGCCTGAGGATCGTGACCCCAAGGTGCGCGCGAATTCGATTCTTCGCAGGAGAAGGCTGATCCGGTTCCAAACTGAAGCCAACACGCTCTGGTCCGCTTCGCAGCGTTAGCTGTCGTTCGCCGGGGTTGGATGAATGTCGTCAGTCGGCTGAACTGCGGAAATGGTAGTGGCTGCTTGAACCGACTGCAGCCGGTCACGGCCAGATGCTGGCGCCAAAACAGTGGAGCGGGGACACACCTCACCTGGCCACATGCCACAAGCATTGATTCGGTCATCGAGGTTCGCGGGGATTTCATGCAACGAATAACGCATGCTGTGGGTCATTGCCGCCGCAGCCCCGCCGCCCACTTCAGCGCCTCATCGATATCCAGATGCAAGCTCGCATACGTTTTCCGCAGCAAGCCTGCCGGCAGCGCCCAATCCCATTTTTCTCGAGCGAGGTTCTTCGCATCCGCAAGCAAGATATCGAGTGGTGGCGCCGGCTCAGAGCCGGCGTCTACTAGCGTATCGATGATGTCATGGATAACGGGTTCACCGTCGAAGACCGTAACGCCCAACTCGCCGCAGGAAACCTCGTAGCCGCGGCGAATCAAGAGGCAGGCAACAGCCTCATTGCCGGCGTCTCCAAGCCAGGTTGTGAGCAGTACGTGACGACCCGAGACGATGTAGCTCGCATCGCGGAGATTCATGTTCTCGTATCCCTTGCGCGCCTCGGCAAGAAAGCGTTTGGCAGTGGCGTCGAGGTAGGCCGGTAGGTCGGTACCTTCGAGCATCTCCCGCATACGTTGACGCACCTTGGTATTCACACGACCGCCGTTGCCTGAGAACAGTGGAGGCACCCCGCCTCCAGTGCGGGACACATAGATGGTCTTCCGCGGCTCGTCGACCTCCTCCACCCTCCACGTCTTGCCGGCAAAGAGGATGCGTTCTCCGACGCGCAGCGACTGCTCGACCGGAAGGGTCCCTAGCGCGTGACCGCCGGCTACTATTCGGAACTCCTCTTCGCTCGCGAAGGCGGCGTAGAACTGATAGTGGTTGACGAACTTCTCGCCGAGCGTGCCGGGCAGTAGGTCGCCAGACGAATCCTGGGTAAGCATCTCCTTGCTCCCTAGGTGCCGAACCAGCTCCATGAACTCGGCCTTAGTCACACCAAAGAAGGGTGCGCCGCTGGAACACAGCAGCTGATACAGCTCAGCAATCGTTGCTCCACCGCGCTGGGCGATGACGGAAAGCATCTGTTGCACCAAGGTAGACAGATGGGCACCGTGAACACGAGGTGGCTCGAACCAGCCCTCCACGAGCAACGAGACCATTGCTGCCATCTGGAGCGTATCAAGGCGCAGCTCTGTTCCGAGCTCCGCATTGGGACCAATCGCATCCTCCACACAGTAGCCCCGCAGGATGGCCGGCTCGCCCTTCCGTCGCCCGCTACGCCCGAGCCTTTGACGGAGACTGGCCACCGTTGGAGGTGAGCCAATCTGCGCCACGCTCTTCACCGCCCCGATGTCAATGCCGAGCTCCAAGGTGTTTGTGCAGACGGCCGTCGCCGGCTTCTCCTTCTGCTTGAGGGCTGCCTCCGTCTCCGAACGAATTTCCTTGCTTAAACTGCCGTGGTGCGGCCAGAACTCGTTAGGAACATGCCGCTGCTCGCACATCCTGTTGAGCAGGTGCGTATACAGCTCCACCTGGCGCCTCGAGTTGGGGAAGATGAGATTGTTCGAGCCACGCAGATGTTCGAAGAGGTGCGATGCGATGCTGCCAGCGGAGACTTCGACCTTCGCCTCGCCTTCGTCTGTCTCCGGCGCACCGTCGTAAGGATGCACGGCTGCAGGCTTCGGCGCTGCGATAACCAGCGGCTCTTCATACCCCTTGATTTGGACCATAAGGCTGCTGGACGACGAAGTCGACTGCACCAGCTCAACAGCAGCACTTCGATTTGGTCGCAAGAACTCCTTGGCCAGGTCCATGTCGCCAAGCGTGGCGGACAGTCCGATGCGCGGTACCGACCGCGCGAGCACGCTCTCGATGCGGTGCATAAGCGACTGAAGCTGCTTGCCGCGCTCTGAGCCGATGAAGGCATGGAGCTCGTCAATCACGAAGTATGAGATTTGTGCGAAGACGCCGGCGACCGAAGAGCCGCGATTGCAGAGCATCGCCTCAAGCGACTCCGGTGTAATCAAGAGCACGCCATGGCGTTTCTGCAGAAAACGCGTTTTCTGGGAACCCGAGATGTCGCCGTGCCAGGGCCAGACCGGCAGCTCCAGTTGTTCGCAGAGCCGCTCAAGCCTGCCGAACTGGTCATTGATGAGTGCCTTCAGTGGGCTGATGTAGACGATGAGCCCTACTGCCGGCTGCTGGACGACCTTCGTGAGCGCCGGAAAGAAAGCCGCTTCCGTCTTGCCCGCAGCCGTTGCGGCGGCAACGATGACGTCACGGTCACCCTTGAGAATGAAAGGAATAGCCGCTTCTTGAGCTTCCCGCAGCTCTTCCCAGCCCTCGGCCCAGATGAAGCGCTGGATGCGCTCGTCCAGCTGAAAAAAGGCCGAAGACTCAGCAGCCACGGACCGGAGCGTCAAAGCTTGAAGGTAGCGAATCCATCACCATCGCCGGCCTCAGCCTCAACAGCTCCATCTTCAGCCCCAGTGGTATCGACCTCGAGTGCGATTCCCCCAAGAAGTTCTTCCCACGCGGTCCCAGGGTTCTGCTCCAACACGGCCAGCAGGTTGACGAACGCGGTGATGGTCGTGCGCGGCGTTCGGAAGTACGTATCGCCCACTCGGCGAGAGCAGTGCTCCATGAAGCTGGCAATGCCTTGCTCTGGCAGCAGATGCTTGGAGGCGTCACCTAGTGCGTAGACCTCGACCACCTTGTGCAGCAGAAGGTACAAATCCTCCTGCGAGAGCGCCGCAAGACGGACCACGGGACCACTGAAATCAACGAGGCCTTCGGTCGCGAAGCTGTTCTGAGCCAGGCGAGTGGCGAGTGCCTGGTAGCTATACAGACCTCGACGAGGGTCGAGCACGAACTCGGGCGTTCCGCCCAGGATAAAGCCGAGCCCTTCCGTGTTGCCCTGCAGCGAGTCGTTGAGGATGCGAAGAATCTGCTCGTAGTTGCCGTCTCGAGCTTGCTTGCTTGCCATCTTGTAGAGGTTGACCATTTCGTCAAGATTCACGAGCAAGCCCGCGAAGCCCGCCAGCCGAACGAATCGCCCTAAGAGCTTGAGCTGGTCGTACACCGCACCGTCGTCGACGATGGAGCGAACACCGAGCGCCTGTCTGGCATCGGTCTTGGTCGCAAACTCGCCGCGCAACCAGCGCACCGCGTCGGACTTCAGCTGCTCGTTGTCCTTCTCGACACCGCGGCAGTAGGCGGCGATGACATCTGCGAAGTCGTAGCCGCCCACGAGCTCGGTGAGATTGTCCAGCTTGCGGCGGATGACGACCTCCGATTCGACGCCCTCTTTCGTCGCTTCGGCCTGCGCGGTTGAGATGAACTTCTCCACGATGCCAGAGAGCGCTCCGCCCTCTGGACGGGTCCGAGTCGCTACATTGCGCATCAGCTCGGCGTACAGAGAGCGAGCTTGCCCGCCGGTTGCATGCAGGCGCCGGTCAGGGTTTAAGTCGGCACTGGCGACGACGAGCTTCTTCTCCAGCGCGATGGCCCTCACGAGGTTGAGGAAGAAGGTCTTGCCGGCACCGTACTCGCCAATCACCAGCCGGAAGGTCGATCCACCATCGGCGATGCGTGAGATGTCCCCCACGAGGGTTTCGATTTCCCGCACGCGGCCGACCTGGATGAGATGCTGACCGGTGCGCGGAACGACGCCGGCACGCAGCGATTGGATGACCGCATCGCGGTCTCGAGGGCGAATGGTGCTCATGCTGCAATCATCTCCAGAACTTCAGGATTTACTTCCACGGGGTCATCGCCCTCCGTTAAGGGCATGTCATGGACATCAAACGAGGCCTCGTTGACCCGCTCTAACGCACCGTCGAGCATCAGCTTGAGGTCGGTTGCCAAGTCTTGCAATTCAGCCCTAGTCCACTGCGGCCTTGACAGCATCATCCGCGCGAACGCTGTGTGCTCTTCATCAAGGCCAAGGATGCGCGCCTGAACGCCGTCATTTGGTTCGTCAACGTCCGGTTCGGCAGCCGCAACTTCCTCGATGACAGGCTCCTCGGCAAAGATAGTCCCGAGAAGCGCGGAGACGCGTTCGGTGTCCTTTCGTAAAGCTTCAATCTTCGCCCTATCCAGCTTGAAAGCGGGCGGGGCGGCCACTGGCTTCTCAATAGGCTTTGGGGGAATGGGAGGAACTGCAACCTCGCGCATTCCCGAGGGAACCGGTTCACGCTTCGGCTCAGGCGCGGGGGCAATCGCCTCAATCTTCTCTGCCTCAGGCTCCTTCGGGGGTGCCGGTATACGAAACGCGGGCTCTTCCTTGCCCTCGACGAGTTGCGCCAATCCATCATCGGGGCTGCTCGAAGAGTCGCGGCGAGCAGGTTCCGAGGGTGGCAGCGGTGGCGCCTGGTCGGACGAAAGCGTCGCCGATGAGGCAGCCGCCGATTGAGCTGCGGGCTCTACAAAGCTTGACCCAAGTAGGGCCGAGACCCGCTCCGTGTCCTTTCTCAAGGGCTCAATCGGAGCCACATCCAGCTTGGCCACAGCCAGCTCGCGGGCCGGCGTTTCAGGCTGCACCGATGGCGCTCGAGCTGCAGGTTCTGACTGAGCGACCTCTGCATTAGCAGGAGAAATTCGGACTTTAACGGGTATGTGCGGAGCCGCTCCCGGACCAGCTGCCGCGGCAGATGAGCTTCCGACCTTTACAGGGTCCGAGGTGACGGCCGGCAGCTCGACCGGTGAGGCGCGCCGCGCTGCCAGCGCCTCCGCATGTACAACGACTGCGTGCACATCTGAGAAGACCCGCGTTACGTCGATGTTGAGCGCCTTGTAGACAGATTCCAGAAGCTTGACCTCCTTCGGGGTCACATCGCCATCGGACGCAGCCACTGTCGCCATGAACACCGCCAGAGTCTCCTTGGCGCTTGCATCGAGCGGCTCGAGCTTCCGTTTCAGGGAAGTCAGCGAAACCGGCGCGAGCATGAGCAGACGGAGGTGCGCAAGCAGACGGCGGCTACTGCGTTCAGAGAGATGCTCCCAAGACAAGACCTGCTTGCGAAGAAGCGCCATCTCGCCAGCGCTGAATTCGCCGTCCGCGGCCGCCACGGCCGCAGCAAGCTCCAGCGTAAGCGCCGCGGCTTGATACCCGGAATCTCTGGTGGTCCCCTGCCCCGGCGGGATTAGGAACAGCACCACAGGGTCTTCGGGCTTGGGGTTCCTGGCACCGGCCAGCACGTCCGGCTCCATGCCGATGTTGAACCCCTCGAGCGTCCTCGCCAACGACAACGTCTTGTCGCGCGTGAGGCTCGATTCGACACCAAGCACACCCTGGAGGTCCTTCGACAACATCGACATCATTCCAGCGCCGACCCGCTTTTGCACTTGTTCCAGCGAATTCTTGGCGTGCTCAGGCCACAGCGCTACGGGAAGTTGAAGAAACAGTTCAGACGCAGGCCCTGCGCCTGCACTCTTGCCGAGCGCACGGCTATATGAGTCGAGGGCCTCAGTGGTCTTGTCCACCAGCGATTGCAGTTGCTGCTGCGGCCGGGTCAACGCAGTGATGTCGGGCGTATCGCCAAAACTCAGCGTTATGGTCTTCCCGCGGAACCCGCCCGACGCCGGCTGATAGACCAGTCGAAGCTTTGACCTGTTGTGGGGCAGTTGGATGCCGCCGGCCTCTTCGTACTTGATGGCAAAGAGCTTGTCGAACTCAGGGGCGCACCTGACCGCAGGCGTCCTGAGAACAATGGATGGGTCGAGACGCGCCCAAGCGACAGCCAGATGGACGGGGACGGGAACCTGGTCGACTGCAGTCTCGCCCAGAGCCAGGCGCATATAGAACGGCAGCTCCATGGAGCGAGCGAAGGCCGGCACTGGCTTCTTATATAGGTCAGCGTGGTCCTGGGACAGGGTCACCCAGTCAAGCAGCGCGTCTGCGTAGCGCCGGAGCGAATTGGATTTGCCACCATAAACGTCAAGGAGCGCGGCCACCTCGGCCATGATTTGCTGGCGCTCCTCTGCAGAGACGAGGGTTGCATCGACGATGAGGCGCCGCTCGAGTCCATAGATAAAGAGGAAGACGTACCCGACATCCGCCTCTGCAGCACGACGACCTCCAACCAGCCAGTTCAGGTACGCACGGCGAGCAGCTGGCGAGATTTCCGAATAGCTGGGCCAGTACCCCATGTCTCGTTGCGCATAGCTTCCGTGCTTCTCTACGGGCTTTGCCGGGTCGATGAGGCAAGGGTCAACGCCTCCTACTGGCGCATCAAGTCTGGAACCGACGTAGATGAGGCCGCCGGCGAGTTGCGCCCCTGCGACCTCCACCTCTTCTCCGAAGGGAATCCAGCGCGCGGTGGATGCGGAGCCAGCATTCTTGGAGAGCGACGTGCTCTTCAAGGGTTGCACTTCTGCCGAAGGCGGCCGCACGCTTCGAAACGAGTCAAAGTCGATTCCTGGTTCGGCACGGGCGCCGCCAAACGCATTCGCGATGCCCGACCGTGCGAGCTTGCGGCCGCCGTCTGAGCGATGCTGCTCACGGTTCTCCTCGGCCAGTTGCTTGCTCTTCGCCTTGTTCCAAAAGACGATGAATCCGATTAGAAGGGCGACGGCGATTCCCCCAAGCAGCGCCCAGACCTGCTTCGGAACCTGCATCAAGACAATGACGGCGAACCCGAGTAGTACGAGCACGCCGCCGGCTGCATTGTTCTTTTTTCGAGCCATCCGAAGCGTCCTTCGTTTTGCGGCCATCCTCGTGGCGAATTTCGGCTTGCCAGACGGCCATGGCCTGGCGCGCATGGGCCCTGCTGACCACGCGGCCGTATACGTTACAACATGTCAACGAATCGTGCCTGCCGCCTTCGGCGCTTAAGCAGCAAATCTTTAGCGGAGGCGTGACATCTGTCGGCCGCGCAGAAACGGACAGGCGCTGCCCCGCCTTGGTACCTCCTGGTTCCAGATTGAGCGGGGGGCCGTCGGCGCCGATTGGCCAACGGGCTCAGTGGCAAGAACCCCGCAACTGTCCGGGATGTGCGGTATTACCCGAGTGAACCCTTTCGCCCGACCCGTTGACACTCTATGGCGCGAGCAACGCGCAACTGGCGCCCGGATACATGGAGCCGCGGTAGGATAGGAAAATCAAGGCGCTCTAACCTCGGCGCAGTGACCTGGAGCCCGGGGAGCTCCTCAGACCTCTTCAACGTGGCCTTCTTTCCACACGCCACGTCTTCACTGTGCATCCCAGCTGGTTGCCGCCATCCAGCGAAATTCTGGCAATGATCTGGCAACGACACAAGAAAAACTTTCATCTGCTACTTTTTTGATAGCAAACAAATAAGCAATAACTGGGTTGACGTGGTAGGCCGTGATGGGCTTGAACCATCGACCAACGGATTATGAGTCCGCTGCTCTAACCAACTGAGCTAACGGCCCACGCGGGCGAATTCTAGTGGAGCGGGGCTCAGGGTTTGCGGTGGCTCAGCGCATTGCTCACCAGCCGCGAGGTGATGTCGACGATCTGGATCATCCGGTCGTAGTGCATGCGGGTCGGGCCGATCACGCCCAGCGTGCCGACCACCTGCCCGTCGACCTCGTAATTGGCGCTCACCACCGACAGTTCCTCGAAGGGCACGACCTGGCTCTCGCCGCCGATGAAGATGCGCACCCCCTCGGCCTTGCTCGAGACGTCGAGCAGCCGCATCAGCTGCGCCTTCTGCTCGAACAGGTCGAAGGCGCGCCGCAGCTGGCCCATGTCGCTGGAGAAATCGGTCACGGCCAGCAGGTTGCGCTCGCCGGACACCACCACGTCGTCCTGCGACTCGGTCATGACCTCGGAACTGGCCTGCATCGCGGCCTGCATCAGCGAGGCGATCTCGCCGCGCAGCTTCTCGACCTCGGACTGCAGCCGGTCGCGCACCTGCTCGATCGTCAGGCCCGCATAGTGCGCGTTGATGTAGTTCGCGGCCTCGACCAGCTGCGACTGCGAGTACTCGGTGTCGGGGAAGATCACCCGGTTCTGCACGTCGCCGTCGGGCGAGACGATGATCACCAGCAGCCGCTTGTCGGACAGGCGCAGGAATTCGATCTGCTTGAACACCGAGGTCCGGCGCGGCGCCAGCACCACGCCGACGAACTGCGACAGGCTCGACAGCAGGTGGGCCGCGTTGGCGATCACCTTCTGCGGCTGGTCGGGTGCCAGGCTCTGGGCGGGCAGCTGCTCGCGCTGCGCGGTCAGCATGGTGTCGACGAACAGCCGGTAGCCGCGCGCCGTGGGAATACGACCGGCCGAGGTGTGGGGGCTTGTGATGAGCCCGAGCATCTCGAGGTCGGACATCACGTTGCGGATGGTCGCGGGCGACAGCTCCAGCCCCGAGGCGTGCGAGAGCGTGCGCGAGCCGACGGGTTGCCCGTCGGAGATATAGCGCTCGACAAGCGTCTTGAGAAGCAACTTGGCGCGGTCGTCCAGCATCGTCTGATTTTAGTGTTGTAATTTGTTGATGACCTCCCGCTTCCGGCATGTCGCCCTCATTGGCAAATACCAGGCACCCGGCCGCGGGACGCCGGCCGGCGCACCGGACGACGTCATGGAGGACATCGGCGCCTTCCTCGAATCGCAGGGTTGCCGGGTGTCGGTCGAGCGCTGCACGGCCGGCGAGATCACGCACGGCCGCTACAGCGCCCTGAGCGTCGAGGAGATCGGCGAGCAGTGCGACCTGGGCCTGGTGGTCGGCGGCGACGGGACCATGCTCGGCATCGCGCGGCAGCTGGCGCCCTACGGCGTGCCGCTGATCGGCATCAACCGCGGCCGGCTGGGCTTCATCACCGACATCCCGCTCGACAACTACCGCGACACGCTGGTGCCGATGCTGGCCGGCGAGTACGAGGAAGACCACCGCAGCCTGCTGCATGCCCAGGTGATCCGCGAAGGCGCCTGCGTGTTCGACGCGCTCGCGATGAACGACGTGGTGGTCAACCGCGGCGCCACCTCCGGCATGGTCGAGCTGCGCGTCTCGGTGGGCAACCATTTCGTGGCCAACCAGCGCGCCGACGGCCTGATCATCGCGTCGCCCACCGGCTCGACCGCCTACTCGCTCTCGGCCGGCGGCCCGCTGCTGCACCCCTCGATCCCGGGCTGGGTGCTGGTGCCGATCGCGCCGCACACGCTGTCGAACCGGCCGATCCTGCTGCCCGACGCCGACGAGATCTCGATCGAGCTCGTCTCGGGCCGCGACGCCAGCGCCAATTTCGACATGCAATCGCTGGCCTCGGTGGAGATCGGCGACCGGGTCGTGGTGCGCCGCTCCGACTACCACGTGCGCTTCCTGCACCCCCGGGGCTGGAGCTATTTCGACACGCTGCGCAAGAAACTGCACTGGAACGAAGGAGGTTCCTGATGACCCCCGCCACCCCGCGCGCCCGCGCCCCGCTTCACCTGGACCGCTGATGGCTCTGCGACGCATCGCGCTGCGCGACTTCGTGATCGTGCGCGCCCTCGAGATCGACCTGTGCTCGGGCTTCACCGTGCTGACCGGCGAGACCGGTGCCGGCAAATCCATCCTGATCGACGCGCTGCAGCTGGCGCTGGGCAACCGTGCCGATGCCGGCGCCGTGCGCGAAGGCGCCGAACGCCTCGACGTCAGCGCCGAATTCGATGCCGATCCGGCCCTCGCCGAGTGGCTCGACGAAGGCGGCTTCGAAGCCGGCGACGCGCTGCTGCTGCGCCGCACCGTCGACCTGCAGGGCCGCAGCCGCGGCTGGATCAATGGCAGCCCGGCCACCGCGACCCAGTTGCGCGAACTCGGCGACCACCTGCTCGACATCCACGGCCAGCACGCCTGGCAGAGCCTGACCCGGCCCGACGCGGTGCGCGGCCTGCTCGACGCCTACGCCGGCGTGCGCGCCGACACGCTCGACGCCGCCTGGCAAGCCTGGCGCCAGGCGCTGGGCACGCTGGCCACGGCCCGCTCGGCGCAGGATTCGCTGCAGCGCGAACGCGAGCGGCTGCAATGGCAGATCGCCGAGGTGCAGAAGCTGGCGCCCGGCGCCGACGAGTGGGACGAGCTGTCGGCCAACCACAGCCGCGCCTCGAACGCCCAGGCGCTCATCGATGCCGCCGGCGGTGCGCGCGCGGCCCTCGAGGACGAGGACCAGGGCGCGCTGGTGGCGCTGAACCGCGCGCTGACATTGCTGCAGGACTGCGAACACATCGAGCCCGAATTCAAGGCCCTGTCCGAGGTGCTGGCCTCGAGCGTGGCCCAGGCCGCGGACGCGGCCCATTCGCTGCACGGCTACCTGCGCCACACCGACACCGACCCGCGGCACCTGGCCGACCTCGACGAGCGCATGGGCCTGTGGATGTCGCTGGCGCGCCGCTACAAGCGCACGCCGGTCGAACTGCCCGGGCTGCTCGCGAGCTGGCAGACCGAGCTGAAGGCGCTGGACGCGCAAAGCGACCTCGAGGGCCTCGAGCGCGCCGAGCAGGCCGCGCAGCAGGTCTACATGAAGGAAGCCAAGGCCCTGGGCAAGGTGCGCAAGCAGGCCGCGCCGAAACTGGCGCAGGCCGTGACGCAGGCGATGCAGGGGCTGGGCATGCAGGGCGGCCGCTTCGACGTGGCGCTGCAGCCGCTCGCGCAGCCGGGCCGCGCCGGGCTCGAGGAGGTGGCCTTCCTGGTCGCCGGCCATCCGGGCAGCACGCCGCGGCCGATCGGCAAGGTGGCCTCGGGCGGCGAACTCTCGCGCGTGGCGCTGGCCATCGCGGTCACGACCAGCGAGCTCGGCACCGCGCAGACGCTGATCTTCGACGAGGTCGATGCCGGCGTCGGCGGCGCGGTGGCCGAGACGGTGGGCCGCCTGATGCAGCAGCTGGGACGCGACCGGCAGGTGCTGGCCGTGACCCACCTGCCGCAGGTCGCGGCCTGCGCCGACCACCACCTGCTGGTGGCCAAGCGCGCGGCCCCGGCCGACGGCGCGGGCGGCCCGCGCACCGAGAGCGGCGTCAGCACGCTGGCCGCGGAGGCGCGCACGCGCGAGATCGCACGCATGCTGGGCGGCGAACGCAGCTCGGCGACCTCGCTGGCGCATGCGCGCGAGATGCTCGAGCGACAGAGCGTGGGGGCGGCATGAACGACAGCACGGCAACACCCATTTCCATGACCGACGACAGCACCGACGCCGAATTCAACCTGGTGCTGATCACCGGCATGTCCGGCTCGGGCAAGTCGGTGGCGCTGCATGCGCTGGAAGACGCGGGCTACTACTGCGTCGACAACCTGCCGCCGGAACTGATGGCGCCCTTCATCGCGCTGCAGCGCCAGCAGCGCGCGACGCACGTCGCGATCGCGATGGACGTGCGCAGCGGTGTCTCGCTGCCGCAGGTGCCGCAGCAGCTCGAACGGCTGCGCCACGACGGCGTGGCCCTGCGTTCGCTGTTCCTCGACGCCACCACCGACGCGCTGGTGCGCCGCTATTCCGAGACGCGCCGGCGCCATCCGCTGTCGCGCCAGGAGGAACGCGGCGACGCGCCCGAGCAGCAGCGCGTGCTGGTGCAGGCCATCGACCTCGAGCGCGAGCTGCTGGCCGACCTGCGCGACGGCGCCGACGTGATCGACACCAGCATCATCCGGCCGGCCCAGCTGCAGAGCTACGTCAAGGCGCTGATCTCGGCGCCGCAGAGCACGCTGACGCTGGTCTTCGAATCCTTCGCCTTCAAGCGCGGCGTGCCGCTCGATGCCGACTACGTGTTCGACGTGCGCATGCTGCCCAATCCGCACTACGTGCCCGCGCTGCGCCCGCTGACCGGCCGCGACACCGCGGTGATCGACTGGCTGCGCGAGCACGACGACGTGAGCCGCATGTACGGCGACATCACGCAGTTCCTCGAGCGCTGGCTCGACGCGCTGGCGCAGGACCACCGCAGCTACGTCACGGTGGCCATCGGCTGCACCGGCGGGCAGCACCGCTCGGTGTTCCTGGTCGAGCAGCTGGCGCGCGGCTTCAGCGCGCGCTGGGCCGCGCTCAAGCGGCACCGCGAGCTGGACGGAAACTAGCTCGCGTCGAGCGCGGGCTGCTGCTGCGCCAGCAGCTTGCGCACCGGCGCCGGCAGGCCGAATGCGGTCCACGATGCGGCGGCGAACCACGCACCGGTGTCGCCCAGCGAGCGGCCGTCGCTCGCGATCCGCACCGGATGCAGGTGCAGGTCCTTGTGGGTGAGCACGTGCAGGAAGGCGGGCGCGTCGATGGCCGATGCACGCTCGGCCGGCGACAGCGCCGCCAGCAAGGCTTCGCGGCTCTCGAACACCGGCAGGCTGTAGAGGCCGGCCCAGATGCCGCGCGCCGGGCGCTTCTCGAGCCAGACCCGGTCGGCGCCGTCGTCGGCCTGCAGCATCCACAGCGACTGCGCGGTGCGCCGCAGCTTGCGCGTCTTGACCGGGTAGCGCTCGGGCTCGCCCTCGCGCCGCGCGACGCACAGCGCGCCCACCGGGCAGATCATGCAGCTCGGGCGGCGCGGCAGGCAGACCGTGGCGCCCAGGTCCATCACGCCCTGGGTGTAGCGCGCGATGTCGGCGGGCTGGTCGGCCGGCGGCAGCAACTGCGTGGCGATGTCCCACAGCGCGCGCTCCTGGGCGCCCGAGGACAGGTCGCCGTCGAAGCCCAGCAGCCGCGTGAGCACGCGCTTGACGTTGCCGTCGAGGATCGCCACGCGTTCACCGAAACAGAAGGCCGCGATCGCCGAGGCGGTGGAGCGGCCGATGCCCGGCAGCGTCGCGAGTTCGGCCGCGCTGCGCGGAAAGGCGCCGCCGAAGCGCGCCACCACCTCCTGCGCGCAACGGTGCATGTTGCGCGCACGGCTGTAGTAGCCCAGCCCGCTCCAGAGGCCGAAGACCTCGTCCTCGCTGCCCGCGGCCAGCGCGGCCACATCGGGAAAGCGTTCGAGGAAGCGCGCGAAGTAGCCCAGCACCGTGCTGACCTGGGTCTGCTGCAGCATCACTTCCGACAGCCAGACGCGGTAGGGGTCCCGGGTGTTCTGCCAGGGCAGCTCGCTGCGGCCGTGGGTCTTCTGCCAGGCGACCACCTGCGCGGCGAAGCCGAGCGTCGCGGGCTCCGCCTTCACCGGGCGGCCCTCCGGCCCGGGCTCACGCCGCACTGACGGTACCGTGCTGGCTGGCGGCCACGGGCGTCGAGGCCTCGTTGCTGATCAGCAGCGCGGTGAGTTCATCGAGGCGCCGCTGCAGGTCGGCCAGGCCGCCCTCCTGCGCCGCGATCTCGGCCAGCCGCTCTTCGAGGTTGCCGGCCGCGCCCTGGATGCGTTCGACCGACTCCAGCCGGCGCCCGAAGCTGCGGCGGCGCTCCTTGAGCTGGGCATCGAGCTGAGCGCCCGCGCCCTTGCTCCAGCGCTCGACCTCGGCCATCGCGGCCTCGTTGACCACGCGCAGGCGGCTCGCCAGCGCACGCACCAGCTTGTCGCAGAAGTCGGCCTGCGCCAGCTTGATCAGGTTGCTCACGCCCAGGTAGTGCAGGTGGCTGCGCTCGATCTGCGTGAGCTGCTGCTCGAAGCTCGTGAGGTCGGGCTCGGCCGGCGCCTGCAGCGTGAAACCGTGCTCGGCATTGAGCTGCCGGAAGGTGGCGTGCAGCATCGACTGGATCTCGCCCGTGGTGGCCTGCACCTCGCGCAGGTTGTTGCGCAGCGCGTCGAAGGTCTCGCCATACACCTTGCGCACGCTGAGCTTGATGCCCGGGCGCTTCAGCGCCGCGGCGAGGCGGCCCATGTCGGCCTTGAGCGCCGTGTTGCCGAGCACCGCATAGACCTCGCGCAGCAGCTTGCCCTGCACCGAGCGCACCGCCAGGATGCGCACGTTGCTGGATTCGAATTCGGATTGTTCCTGCTCGATGCGCCCGCGCATGTGGCGGATCACCGAGGCGTTCTTGCCGCGCAGGCCCTGCAGTTCCAGCGCCTGCTCGGAGAGGTCGCGCTGGCGCACATGCAGGAGACGCGAAGCCTCGGCGCGCAGCGAGACGATGCCGGCATCGACCGCCAGGCGCAGCATGGTCTCGCGCTTGCCCAGCAGGCCTTCGCCCAGCACGGCCTCCAGGCCCGGCAGCCGGCTGGCCTGGAGCAGCGGCGCATCGCGGCGGATCTTGGCCTGCAGGCCCTTCTGCGCCGACACCGGCAGCACCTGCGGCAGCGGCACCCCCAGCAGCTCGGCCGCGCCCTGGCGCTGGCGTTCGATCTGCGCATCGATCTGCGCCGGCGTGCTCAGCGTGTCCCACAGGGTGTCGATCTTGTTGAGCACCACGATCCGGGTCTCGCCCGCATCGCCCTCGGTGACCAGGTGCTCGCGCCAGATGGCCAGGTCGGAGCGGGTCACGCCGGTGTCGGCGCCGAGGATGAACACCACCGCATGGGCGCGCGGGATCAGGCTCACCGTGAGCTCGGGTTCGGCGCCGATCGCATTGAGGCCCGGGGTGTCGAGGATCACCAGCCCCTGCTCGAGCAAGGGATGCGGCATGTTGAGCACCGCATGGCGCCAGCGCGGGATCTCGACCCGCCCCTGGTCGTCGGGCAGCGGGTTGTCCTCGGGCGTGTCGTCGCTCCAGAAGCCGAGCGTGCGCGCCTCGGCCAGCGGCACCCAGCGCACCTCGGCCACCTTGGCCATCGCTTCGGACAGCCGCGCCGCGTCCTCGACATCGATGGGCACGTCGACCCAGTGCGAGGGCTCGTCGCGCCAGTGCATCAGCGAGTGCGGTTCGGCGCGCGTCTCGATCGGCAGCAGCCGCAGGCTCGGCGGCTGGGTCGCGTCGTAGCCCAGTTCGGTCGGGCACATCGTGGTGCGGCCCGCGCTCGCCGGCATGATGCGGCGGCCGTAGCCGGCGAAGAAGATCGCGTTGATCAGCTCCGACTTGCCGCGCGAGAACTCCGCCACGAAGGCCACCATGACCTTGCTGGTGCGCATCTGCGCCTCGAGCTCGCGCAGGCGCTCCGCCACGGCCTGGTCGAGCAACTCGTTCTCGGCGAGCCAGCCCGACAACCATTGCAGCCGCTTCGCGAAACTGCGGCGCCAGACGCCGTGCTGGTCGAATTGCTGGTTGAAGGAACGTGTCAAGGAGAAGGAAGTGAGAGTGGGCTCACAAAATATAGCATTCGACACTCTGGCGGGCCTCCGAGGCCCGCCGGCGGCTCAGTACTTTTGGCAGTTCGGGCAGAAATAGGTGGAGCGCTGGCCCTGGCGCATCTGCCGGACCGGCGTGGCGCAGACGCGGCAAGGCTCGCCGGCCCGGCCGTAGACCGTGGCCTCGATCTGGAAATGGCCGCTCTGGCCGTCGATGTTGGAGAAGTCGCGCAGCGTGGTGCCGCCCTGCTCCACCGCCCGCGCCAGCACCTGGCGCACCGCCGCGTGCAGGCGCAGCGCGCGCGGCCGGCTGATGCGCGAAGCCGCCACCGTGGGCCGGATGCCCGCGAGGAACAGCACCTCCGAGGCATAGATGTTGCCCACGCCCACCACCACGTCGCCGGCCAAGAGCACCAGCTTGATCGGGGCACGGCGCTTGCGCAGGCCGGCATGGAAGGCCTCGAAGTCGAAGCTGTCCTCCAGCGGCTCCATGCCCAGGCCGCCCAGCAGCTTGAGCGCCAGCGGCGAATCCTCGCCTTCCACATGGACCACCGCCCCGAAGCGGCGCGGGTCGTTCAGGCGCAGGATGCCGCGGCTGGTGACCAGGTCGAAATGGTCGTGCGCGCCCGGCGCGGGCAGCACCGCATCGAAGCGCAGGCTGCCGGACATGCCCAGGTGCAGCAGCAGCAGGCCGGTGTCGAGCTCGACCAGCAGGTACTTGCCGCGCCGGCGCACGGTGCGCACCTCGCGCCCCACCAGCGTCTGCGGGTCGATGCCCAGCGCCCAGCGCAGCGGCTTGCCCATGCGCACCGCCTCGATGCGGGCGCCGGCGATGCGGTCGACGAAACCGCGGCGTGTGACTTCGACTTCGGGGAGTTCGGGCATGGCGCGAGCGTGACACAGGAAGGAGCGCCAAGGGAACCGGATGACCCGCCGACGCTCTGATGGAAAAGCCTTGGATTATTATGAGTTCGATGACCCCATCGCCCCGCCGACTCCGCCTTGCGGCGGCCCTCTCCCTCGTCTCGATCGCCTTGGCCGCCCAGGCACAGCAGCCCCCCGCTGCCGTGCCGCCGGCCGCGGCGCCGACGAGCCCCGCGCCGATCATCGAGCGGACTCCGCCCGTGACCGATGCCGACGCCAAGCCCCCGGCCGACGGTGGGGCCAAGGCCTCGGCGCTGACGGCCGAGCTCTTCTACGAGGTGCTGGTGGGCGAGATCACCGCCCGCGGCGGCGATCCGGGGGCCGGCTACGCGCTGGTGCTCGACGCGGCCCGCCGCACGCGCGACGGCGCCCTGTTCCAGCGCGCGGTCGAGATCGCGCTGCAATCGCGCTCCGGCGACGCCGCGCTGGCCGCGGCCCAGGCCTGGAAGGAAACGCTGCCCAATTCCCGCGAGGCGCGCCGCTTCGAGCTGCAGATCCTGATCGCGCTCAACCGCATCGCCGAGACGGCCGAGCCGCTGCGCGCCGCGATCGCCGCCACGCCGCTGCCCGAGCACCCGCTTCTGATGGCCGTCATCGCGCGCAACTACGGCCGCGCCACCGACAAGAAGCTGGCCGCCTCGGTGGTGGAGCAGGCGCTGGTCGACGAGGTGAAGAACCCCGCCACGGCCGGCCTGGCCTGGACCACCATCGGCCGCCTGCGGCTGCTCGCCGGCGACAGCACCGGCGCGCTCGAGGCGGCGATCCAGGGCCAGACGGCCGATCCGGCCTCCGACGGCCCGCCGCTGCTGGCGCTCGACCTGATGGACCCCGACCGGCCGCTGGCCGAACCGCTGGTCAAGCGCTACCTCGCCAGCCCCAAGGCGCTGCCCGAGCTGCGCATCGCCTACGCCCGCGAGCTCATGGAAGCGCGCCGCTACGCCGATGCGAGCACCGAGCTCACGGCCCTGACCACCGAGAAGCCCGAACTGCCCGGTCCCTGGGTGCTGCTGGGCAGCCTGCAGGCGCAGGCCCGCCAGGATGCGGCGGCCGAGACCTCGCTCAAGCGCTACGTCGCGCTGGCCGGCGCGCTGCCGGCCGAGGACGAGGCCCGGCGCGGCCTCACGCAGGCCTACCTGCTGCTGTCGCAGCTGGCCGAGCGGCGCAAGGACTTCGCCGAGGCCGACCGCTGGCTCTCGCGCTCGGACAGCGCGGAAGACGCGCTCGGCTGGCAGCTGCGCCGCGCGGGCCTGCTCGCGCGCCAGGGCAAGGTGCAGCAGGCGCGGGAGCTGGTGCGCGGGCTGCCCGAGCGCAACGAAGACGAAGGCAAGCAGAAGCTGCAGGCCGAAGTCCAGTTGCTGCGCGATGCCAAGCAGTACCAGCCGGCCTACGACCTGCTGGCCAAGGCCAGCGCCGCCTCGCCCCAGGACGCCGACCTGATCTACGACCAGGCCATGATGGCCGAGAAGCTCAACCGGCTCGACGAGATGGAGCGCCTGCTGCGCCGGCTGATCGAGCTGCGTCCCGACAACCAGAACGCGTACAACGCGCTGGGCTACTCCTTCGCCGATCGCAAGATCCGCCTGGAAGAAGCGCGCACGCTGATCCGCAAGGCGGTGCAGCTCGCGCCGCAGGACCCGTTCATCGCCGACAGCCTGGGCTGGGTCGAGTTCCGGCTCGGCAACAC
Organism: Variovorax sp. J2P1-31; assembly: GCF_030317215.1. Classification (NCBI taxonomy): domain Bacteria; kingdom Pseudomonadati; phylum Pseudomonadota; class Betaproteobacteria; order Burkholderiales; family Comamonadaceae; genus Variovorax; species Variovorax sp. J2P1-31. The sequence goes on along the minus strand of NZ_JASZYA010000002.1, from coordinate 29,652 downwards.
CGCCGAGTCCCAGCGCATCCTGGAGGCGGCCTACACGCGCCGTGCCGACCCCGAGATCGGCGCCCACCTGGGCGAGGTGCTCTGGACCGCCGGCGACCGCGAGCGCGCGATGCGCATCTGGCGTGAAGCGGCGCAGGCCGACGCGGAGAACGAGACCCTGCAGGAGACGCTCAAGCGCCTGCGCATCAAGCTGTGAAGGCCCGCCGCCACCTGTTGAAGGCCACCGGCGCGGCGCTGGCCGCCCTGGTGCTCGCCGGCTGTGCGACGCCGGGCGGCCCCACCGCGACGGCGCCCGACGGCGATCGCCCCGAGAACTGGAGCGGCCGCATGTCCCTGCGCATCGACAGCGAGCCGGTCCAGACCTTCTCCGCGCTGTTCGACCTGCGCGGCGGCCCCGAGCGCGGCACGCTGACGCTCACCACGCCGATCGGCAGCACGCTGGCCCAGCTCCAGTGGTCGCCCGGCGAAGCGCTGCTGAAGAACGGCAACGAGACCCGGCGCTACCCCTCGGTGGATGCGCTGATCGAAGCGGCCACCGGCGCCTCGATCCCGGTCGGCGCGCTGTTCGGCTGGCTCGCCGGACGCGACGAGACCGTGCCCGGCTGGCGCCCCGACCTCTCGCAACGGGCCGCGGGCCGCCTGCAGGCCGTGCGCGACACGCCGCTGCCGCGGGCCGACCTGCGCATCGCCTTCGCCCGCGAATGAAAGCGCTCTACGACCTCCCGGCGCCGGCCAAGCTCAACACCTTCCTGCACATCACCGGCCGCCGCGACGACGGCTACCACCTGCTGCAGTCGGTGTTCATGCTGATCGACTGGTGCGACACGCTGCACGTCGAACTGCGCAGCGACGGCGGGCTGAGCCGCGAGGACCTGACCACACCGCTGCCGGCCGACGACCTGGTGCTGCGGGCTGCGCGCGCGCTGCAGGCACATGCGCGGCCGGGCCAGGGCGCGCACATCGGCGTGGCCAAGCACGTGCCGGCGCAGGCGGGCATGGGCGGCGGATCGTCGGATGCCGCCACCTGCCTGCTGGCGCTCAACCGCCTGTGGGACCTGCGGCTGCCGCTCGCCACGCTCGAAGGCATCGGCCTGCGGCTGGGCGCCGACGTGCCCTTCTTCCTGCGCGGCCACAACGCCTGGGTCGAGGGCGTGGGGGAAAAAATCACCCCCATCACCCTGCCCGCGGCACGCTTCGCGGTGCTCAAGCCGGACGCCGGTCTGGAAACTTCGTTAATTTTTGCAGCGCCGGATTTGAATCGCTCAAATCCTGTTGCTATAATCTCTGGCTTTGCTGCACACAGCGGATCAGAAGCCTACGGTTTCGGTCACAACGACTTGCAGCCGGTTGCGCAGCGGCTTTGTCCCGCGGTCACCGACGCCATCGAATGGCTCGGTCGCCAAGGTTTGAAGGCGCGCATGACGGGCTCCGGAAGCGCGGTGTTTGCAGTGATGTCGCATGAAGCGGATTTGCCACAAGAGCCTTCGGGTTGGCAGCTTCGACAATGCGACAATCTGGCCGCTCATCCCCTCCAGGGCTGGGCGGACTGAAAAGAGAGATATCGGTTGACGGCCTCGGTCGTCAACCCGTGTAGGGGCGTCGCCAAGCTGGTTAAGGCACTGGATTTTGATTCCAGCATGCGAAGGTTCGAATCCTTCCGCCCCTGCCAAAACACACCTCACGACCGATGGGTCGTGGGACATGAATCACGGCCTACAGGCCGTGATGAAAGAAATCCGCGGCGCCGCCGCGGCCAACGAGATTTGCAGCCGGTCGGCTGCAGAGACCACGAGAACACTGGCGGCTCCCTGAAGAGCCATTTGCATTGCTGGACGCGCTCATGCAGGCTCAACATCCTGACTTCATGGTTTTCACCGGCAATGCCAATCCGGGTCTTGCCGCGGAGATCGCTCAGCATCTCGGCACCGGTCTCGGCGCCGCCCGCGTGGGCCGCTTCTCCGACGGCGAAGTCACCGTCGAAATCAACCAGAACGTCCGGGCCCGCGATGTGTTCGTGGTGCAGTCGACCTGCGCGCCGACCAACGAGAACCTGATGGAACTGCTGATGATGGTCGATGCGCTCAAGCGCGCCTCGGCCGAGCGGATCAGCGCCGTCATCCCCTACTACGGCTACGCCCGCCAGGACCGCCGTCCGCGTTCGAGCCGCGTGCCGATCTCGGCCAAGGTGGTGGCCGACCTGCTGCAGACCGTGGGTGTGTCCCGCGTGCTCACGATGGACCTGCACGCCGACCAGATCCAGGGTTTCTTCGACATCCCGGTCGACAACATCTACGCTTCGCCGGTGCTGCTGGGCGACCTGCGCCAGAAGAACTACGAAGACCTGATCGTGGTCTCGCCCGACGTGGGCGGCGTGGTCCGTGCACGGGCACTGGCCAAGCAACTGAACACCGACCTGGCCATCATCGACAAGCGTCGCCCCAAGGCGAACGTGAGCGAAGTGATGAACGTGATCGGCGAGATCGACGGCCGCAACTGCGTGATCATGGACGACATGATCGACACGGCCGGCACGCTGGTCAAAGCCGCCGAGGTGCTCAAGGAGCGCGGCGCCAAGAAGGTCTACGCCTACTGCACGCACCCGATCTTCTCGGGTCCGGCCATCGAGCGCATCGCCCAGGGCTCGGCGCTCGACGAAGTCGTCGTGACCAACACCATTCCCCTTTCCGACACCGCGCTGGGCTGCAAGAAGATCCGTCAGCTCTCCGTGGCACCGCTGATCGCCGAGACGATCCTGCGCATCTCCAAGGGCGAGTCGGTGATGAGTTTGTTCTCGGACCAGGACAACCTGTTCTGATCTGAGCAAAAAGCAGGCCTCCCGCTCGGGAGGCCATTTTGAAACCGGCGCCGCACTGGTCGCGGTCGGCGCTCAAGAAGCGAGTGGCAATTGCGCCTTCGCTCCAAGGAGTTAACTATGAAATTCGTCGCTTTTGAGCGCGCCAAGCAGGGCACGGGTGCGAGCCGCCGTCTCCGCGTTTCGGGCAAGACCCCCGGCATCGTCTACGGTGGTGAAGCCACGCCCCAGCTGATCGAGATCGATCACAACGCGCTGTGGCATGCCCTGAAGAAGGAAGCCTTCCACGCCTCCATCCTCGAGATGGAACTGGGCGGCGCGGTGAGCAAGGTGCTGTTGCGCGACGTGCAATACCACCCCTTCCGTCCGCTGGTGCAGCACATCGACTTCCAGCGCGTCGATGCCAAGACCCGCATGACCATGAAGGTGCCGCTGCACTTCAAGGGTGAGGAAGAGTCCGAAGCCGTCAAGATCGAGCTGAACCTGGTCAACCACGTGACCACTGAACTCGAAGTCAACGGCCTGCCCGCCGAACTGCCCGAATTCATCGAGGTCGACCTGTCGGGCCTCAAGAAGAACGGCACCGTCACGCTCAAGGACATCAAGCTGCCGCGCGGCGTGAAGTGGGTCAGCCACGGCAAGCCGAACCTGGTGCTGGCCTCGGCCACCGCACCGGCGGCCGAAGAAGTCGACGCACCGGTGGCTGGCGCCGAAGCCGCTGCCGCCGCCGCACCGGCCGGCAAGGGTGGCAAGGCTGCGGCCAAGACCCCCGCTGCCAAGGCACCGGCGAAGAAGTAAGCCTTCTCTGCCCTGCAGGACAACGGCCCGCCTCGTGCGGGCCGTTTTCTTTGGGGGCCCACGATAATCACGCCATGATCAAGTTGTTCGTCGGCCTGGGCAACCCGGGCCCGGAGTACGAAGCCACGCGGCACAACGCGGGCTTCTGGTGGATCGACGCACTGGCGCGCGACCTCAAGGTCACGCTGGTGCCCGAGCGCGGCTATCACGGCTTCGTGGCGCGCGCGACGGTGAACGGGCGGCCGGTCTGGCTGCTCGAGCCGCAGACCTTCATGAACCTCTCGGGCAAGTCGGTGGCGGCGCTCGCGCGCTTCTTCAAGATCGAGCCCCAGGAGATCCTCGTAGTGCACGACGAACTCGACGTCGTGCCCGGCCAGGTCAAGCTCAAGTTCGGCGGCAGCCACGCGGGCCACAACGGCCTGCGCGACATCCATGCGCAGCTGGGCACCGGCGACTACTGGCGGCTGCGCATCGGCATCGGCCACCCGGGCGTGAAGTCCGAGGTGGTGAACTGGGTGCTCAAGAAACCGCTGAAGGAACAGCGCGAGGCCATCGACGACGCGCTCATCCGCACGCTGCATGCGGTGCCCGCGCTGCTGGCCGGCGAGATGGAGAAGGCCACGCTGCTGATCCACACCAGCAAGCCCCCACGCCCCAAACCGCCCCGGCGCGAGCCGGGCGAGGGGCCGGCAGGCGAAGGCGCGAGCGAGCCCGCCGCACCCTGAGCGCGGCGCCACCGAGCGACAGAGAAGGAAGGGAGAGACAAAAAATGAAAGTCCAGAGACTTCACCGCCCCATCGCCATCGCCTGCATCGCGATGGCGGCCACGACCCATGCAGCAGCCAGCACCTGGCGCTGCGGCAGCACCTACACCGACCAGCCCTGCCCAGGCGGCCAGGCCCTGCCCATGGATGCGGCACCGGGCACCGAGCGGGTGCGCGCCGCCGACGAGCAGGCGCGCCAGACGCAGGCCGCGGCCGCACGCATGGAGGCCGAACGCCTGCGCCGCGACAGGGAGCGCCCGGCGCTGGTCCATCTGCCCGCGCCCTCGGCCGCCAAGGCACCCGTCGAACCGCACCGGATCGCGGGCCGCAAGGGAAAGGGGCGCAAGGCCGACGATCTGTTCACCGCAGCCGGTCCCGGCACGGCCAAAGCCCCCAGGAAGAAAAAGGCCGCGAAGGCCCCAACCGCCGGCTGAAACCGGCGCGCGGGTTCAGGCCACGACCGGCGCGTCGCCCGCCGCGCCCTTGGCGGCCGTGAGCCGCTCGAACTTCATCCAGAGCGTGTCGCGCGCCTCGATATGCGCGGGATTGGTGGGAATGCACGCGACCGGGCACACCTGCACGCATTGCGGTTCGTCGAAGTGGCCCACGCATTCGGTGCACTTGTGCGGGTCGATCTCGTAGATCGACTCGCCCATGTAGATCGCGTCGTTGGGGCACTCCGGCTCGCACACATCGCAGTTGATGCATTCGTCGGTGATCATCAGAGCCATGGCTGAATTATCCGCTGCGGGCATGCTTGTTGCGGGAGTCGGGTTATGCTGCGCCCCGCCCCATGAGTCTGTTTCTATTCAAGCGCTTCGCGACACTGATCGGTACGCTGATCGGTGCCTCCATCATCGTCTTCCTGGTCCTGGAAATCCTGCCCGGCAATGCCGCGCAGCTGCTCCTGGGCCCTGATGCGCCGCCCGACGCCGTCGCCGCCCTCGCGACGCAGCTCGGGCTCGACCAGCCGGCCTGGACCCGCTACTGGCACTGGATCGGCGGCCTGCTGACCGGCGACCTCGGCAACAGCTACGCCTACAGCTCGCCGGTGCTCGACCTGATCCTCGAACGGCTCGCGCTGACCGTGCCGCTGGCGGTGATGGCGATGGCGCTGACCACCGTGCTCGCGCTGCTGGTCGGCGTGACCGCCGCCGCGCGCCACAACAAGCTGGGCGACGTGGGACTCATGAGCCTCACGCAGGTGGGCATCGCGATCCCGAACTTCTGGTTCGCGATCCTGCTGATCCTGGTGTTCTCGGTGCAGCTCAAGTGGTTCTCGGCCGGCGGCTTCGACGGCTGGGGCGAAGGCGTGTTTGCGGGCATCAAGTCGCTGCTGCTGCCTGCCCTGTCGCTGGCCGTGGTGCAGGCCGCGATCCTGGCGCGCATCACGCGCTCGGCCGTGCTCGAGGTGATGCGCGAGGACTTCGTGCGCACCGCGCGCGCCAAGGGCGTGTCGCAGCGCATGGTGCTCTGGACGCACGTGCTGCGCAACGCGATGATCCCGGTGATCACGGTGATGGGCATGCAGTTCTCCGAGCTGCTGGCCGGCACCATCGTGGTGGAGAACGTGTTCTACCTGCCCGGCCTGGGCCGCCTGATCTTCCAGGCCATCAGCAACCGCGACCTGGTCGTGGTGCGCAACTGCGTGATGCTGCTGGCCGCGCTGGTGGTGATCGTCAATTTCGTGGTCGACGTGCTCTACGCCGTGATCGACCCGCGCATCAAGGCTTCAGACATATGAGCGCGCTCCCCACCTTGGCGCCCACCGCCATGAAGGTGCCCGGCTTCTGGCGCCGCGCGCTGCACCACCGCAGCTTCGTCATCGGCGCGGTGCTCACCCTGCTGCTGCTGCTGGCCGCCGCCGTCTCGCTGGTCTGGACCCCCTGGTCGCCCTACGAGATGGACATGGCGAGCAAGCTGCAGGGGCCGAGCCTCTCGCACTGGCTGGGCACCGACCCCTTCGGCCGCGACGTGGCCTCGCTGCTGCTGGTGGGCGCGCGCGCCTCGATCCTGGTGGGCCTGATCGCGGTCGGCATCGGCCTGGTGGTGGGCACGGCGCTGGGCCTGCTCGCGGCCGCGCGGCGCGGCTGGGTCGAGGAAGCCATCATGCGTTTCAGCGACTTCTCGCTGGCCTTCCCCGCGATCCTGTCGGCCATCATGATGACGGCGGTGTTCGGCCCGGGCATCGTCAATGCGATCGTCGCCATCGGCATCTACAACATCCCGACCTTCGCGCGCATCACGCGCGCCTCGGCCAATGCGATCTGGTCGCGCGAGTACATCGCGGCGGCGCGCGCCTGCGGCAAGGGCGGCTTCTCGATCACGCTGCAGCATGTGCTGCCCAACATCTCGGCGGTGCTGATCGTGCAGATCACGATCCGCTTCGCGATCGCGATCCTGGCCGAGGCCGCGCTCTCCTACCTGGGCCTGGGCACGCAGCCGCCGCAGCCCTCGTGGGGCCGCATGCTCGCCGAAGCCCAGACCCTGATGTTCCAGGCACCGCTGCTGGCGGTGTTCCCCGGCCTGGCGATCGCGCTCGCGGTGCTCGGCCTCAATCTGCTGGGCGACGGATTGCGCGATCTGCTCGACCCGCGGCTGGCGAGGGCACGCTGAATGAACACGGACATCCGAACGCAGAGGACGCGAAGATTTCGCAAAGAACGCAGAAAAGACATCGAGATTCTTGCTGCGCCTCTTTTGCGACTTCCGCGACATCTCTGCGCCCTCTGCGCCCGGCTGCCCGATCCCGCTTTCTGACCCCATGCCCCTCCTCGAAGTCAAAGACCTCCACATCGGCCTGCAGACGCAGCGCGGCCCGGCCGAGGCCGTGCGCGGCATCGATTTCACGCTCGAGCGCGGCGAGACGCTGGGCATCGTGGGCGAATCGGGCTGCGGCAAGTCGATCACCGTGATGTCGCTCATGGGCCTGCTGCCCGCGAGCGCCAAGGTCACGGGCAGCATCAAGTTCGACGGCACCGAGCTCGTCGGCTTGGGCGAGAAGGCCATGTGCCGCATCCGCGGCAACCGCATCGGCATGATCTTCCAGGAGCCGATGACGGCGCTGAACCCGGTCCACACCATCGTGCGCCAGATCGGCGAGCCGCTGCGGCTGCACCGCGGGCTCACCGGCGCCGCGGCGCGCGCCGAGGTGCTGGCGCTGCTCGAACGCGTCGGCATCCCCGACCCGGCCTCGCGGCTCGACGCCTATCCGCACCAGTTCTCCGGCGGCCAGCGCCAGCGCATCGGCATCGCGATGGCGCTGGCCTGCGGGCCCGACCTGCTGATCGCCGACGAGCCCACCACCGCGCTGGACGTGACGATCCAGAAGCAGATCCTCGACCTGATCCAGGGCTTGGTGGCCGAGCGCGGCATGGCGCTGATCCTGATCTCGCACGACCTGGGCGTGATCGCGCAGAGCGTCTCGAAGATGGCCGTGATGTACGGCGGCAGCATCGTCGAGAGCGGCCCGACCGACACCCTGTTCGCGGCCCGCGCCCACCCCTACACCCAGGGCCTGTTCGCGGCCCGCCCCGCGCTGGGCGCCCCGCGCGGCACGCGGCTCGCGACCATCCGCGGCAGCGTGCCCGAACTTGTCGACCTGCCGCGCGGCTGCCCCTTCGCGGGCCGCTGCCGGCTCACGGTCGATGCCTGCCACACCACGCGCCCGCCCGCCACGCTGCTGCCGCACGGCCACCTGGCGCGCTGCCTGCGGCTCGACGAGGCGCTGGCCACCGAGGAGGCCGTGGCATGACGACCCCCACCGCAACCACGCCCCTGCTCGAAGTCACCGACCTGGTGCGCCACTACGCGCTGCCGCGCGAGAAGCTGTTCGCGCCGCCGCCGCTGGTGCAGGCGCTCAACGGCGTGAGCTTCCGTGTCGAGGCCGGACGCAGCCTGGGCATCGTCGGCGAATCGGGCTCGGGCAAATCGACCATCGCGCGCCTCGTGATGGCACTCGACCAGCCCACCTCCGGCAGCGTGAAGCTGCTGGGCCGCGACCTGCACCGGCTGCCGCGCGCCGAACTGCGCACCGCGCGGCGCGACCTGCAGATGGTGTTCCAGGACCCGTACGGTTCGCTCGACCCGCGCCAGACCGTGGGGCGCATCGTGGCCGAGCCGCTCGAAGCCCTGGCCGAGACCAGCCGCAGCGAGCAGCGCGAACGCGCGGCCGAATCGCTGGCCGCCGTGGGCCTGCGCAGCACCGACCTGGGCAAGTACCCGCACGAGTTCTCCGGCGGCCAGCGCCAGCGCATCGCGATCGCGCGCGCGCTGATCACGCGGCCCAAGCTGATCGTGGCCGACGAGCCGGTGAGCGCGCTCGACGTGTCGGTGCAGGCGCAGGTGCTCAACCTCATGCAGGACCTGCAGCAGCAGTTCGGCATCAGCTACCTGCTGATCAGCCACGACCTCGCGGTGGTCAACCACCTGTGCGACGAGGTCTGCGTGCTGCACCGCGGCGTGGTGGTCGAGCGCGGCGAACCGCTGCGGCTGTTCGCCCACGCCGAGCACCCCTACACGCAGGCGCTGCTGGCGGCCGTGCCGCGCGCCGAGCCCCCGGTGCGCGCGCGGGCACAGCCCGCTTGATATAAGGTCTGCACTTTCCTTCTTCCTGTCTTTGCCTGGAGCCTGCCCATGTTGAAACGCCGTACCGTCCTCACCGCTTCCGCCGCGACCGCGGTGGCCTCGGCCCTGCCGACCTTCGCGCTCGCACAGAACCGCAAGGACGCGATGGTGCTGGGCATGACGCTCGAACCCACGGGCCTGGATCCGACGACCAGCGCGGCCGTGTCGATCTCTGAAGTGGTGCTCTACAACATCTTCGAGACGCTGACCAAGATCAACCCCGACGGCAGCGTGACGCCGTTGCTGGCCGAGAGCTGGGACATCTCGCCCGACCTCAAGACCTACACCTTCCGCCTGCGCAAGGGCGTGAAGTTCCAGAACGGCGAGCCCTTCAACGCGCAGACGGTGAAGTTCGCCTTCGAGCGCGCGGGCAACGAGAAGAGCACCAACAAGGACAAGCGCACCTTCGCCAACATCGGCGTGCAGGTGATCGACGAGCACACGGTGGTGCTGCTCAACAAGGAAATCGATCCCGACTTCCCCTTCGTGCTGGGCCAGGCCACCTCCATCATCGTGGAGCCCAAGAGCGCCGACACCAACGCGGCCAAGCCCATCGGCACCGGCCCCTACAAGCTCGACACCTACAACAAGGGCGCCTCGCTGGTGCTCAGCAAGTGGGACGGCTTCCGCAACCCGGCGCAGGCCAAGCTCAACAGGATCACCTTCCGCTTCATCTCCGACCCGGCCGCGCAGGCCGCGTCGCTGCTGGCCGGCGACGTCGACGCGTTCCCGCGCGCGGCCACCCGCATCGTGGCGCAGTTCAAGAACAACCCGCAGTTCCAGACCATCCTGGCCGGTTCGCGCGCCAAGACCATCCTGGCGATCAACAACGCCAAGAAGCCGCTGGACGACGTGCGCGTGCGCCGCGCCATCCTGGCCGCGCTCGACCGCAAGGCGATCATCGAAGGCGCGGCCGACGGCTTCGGCACGCCCATCGGCAGCCATTACGTGCCCGGCGCGCCGGGCTATGTCGACACCACCGGCGTCAACCCCTTCGACATCGAGAAGGCCAAGAAGCTGTTGGCCGAAGCCGGCGTGAAGACCCCGCTCGAACTCACCATGACGCTGCCGCCGCCGCCCTACGCGCGCCAGGGCGGCGAGATGGTCGTGGCCCAGCTGGCCAAGATCGGCATCGTGGTCAAGGTGCAGAACGTCGAGTGGGCGCAGTGGCTCAGCGGCACCTACGGCAGCAAGAACTACGACCTGTCGATCGTCTCGCACGTCGAGCCCTTCGACCTGGGCAACTACGCCAAGTCGGACTACTACTGGGGCTACCAGTCCAAGCCCTTCGTCGCGCTGTTCGACAAGATCAAGACCACGGGCAACGTGACCGAGCGCAACAAGCTGCTGGGCGACGCGCAGAAGATGCTCGCGGCCGATGCGGCCAACGGCTTCCTGTTCCAGCCGCAGTTCCCGACCATCGCCAAGAAGAACGTCAAGGGCCTGTGGAAGGAACTGCCGATCTTCGCCAACGACCTGTCCGCCCTCTCCTGGTGATGACCCGGCCGCTGCACGACCTGAGTGCCGCCGAACTGGGCGCGGCCTACCGCGACGGCAGCCTGTCGCCGGTCGAGGTGACGCAGTCGGTGCTCGACCATGTGGCGCGCTGGGAGCCGCAGCTGGGCGCGACCTGGCTGCTGCGGCCCGACGCCGCGCTCGAGCAGGCGCGCGCCTCCGAGGCGCGCTGGCGCAGCGGCGAAGCGCGCGGTCCGCTCGACGGCGTGCCGACCACGATCAAGGAAAACATCGCCACCAAGGGCGACCCGCTGCCGGCCGGCACCGCGGCCGTCACGCTGCGCCCGGCCGCGGCCGATGCGCCGCCCGCGGCCCGGCTCAAGGAAGCCGGCGCGGTGATCGTGAGCAAGACCACCATGCCCGACTACGGCATGCTGTCCTCGGGGCTCTCGAGCTTCCACACGCTGGCGCGCAACCCCTGGGACCTGCGCAAGACCCCCGGCGGCTCCAGCGCCGGCGCGGGCGCGGCGGCGGCCGCGGGCTACGGCCCGCTGCACATCGGCACCGACATCGGCGGCTCGCTGCGCCTGCCCGCGGGCTGGTGCGGCATCTTCACGCTCAAGCCCAGCCTGGGCCGGATCCCGATCGACCCGCCCTACATGGGCCGCGCCGCTGGACCGATGACCCGCACCGTGGCCGATGCCGCGCTGATGATGCAGGTGCTGTCCCGGCCCGACGCGCGCGACAGCATGAGCCTGCCCGCGCAGAACATCGACTGGTCGGCCTTCGCGGTCGATCCGGGCCACCTGCGCGGCCTGCGCATCGGCCTGCTGCTCGAAGCCGGCTGCGGCCTGCCGGTCGACCCGGAGATCCTGGCCGCGGTGAACGAGGCCGCGCGCCTGTTCGAGCGCGCCGGCGCCACCGTCGAGCCGATGCAGCCCTTCATGTCGCAGGCCATGCTCGACGGCATGGACCACCTGTGGCGCATGCGCTCCTTCGTCGACCTCAACGCGCTGCCGGGCGCGCAGCGCGCCAAGGTGCTGCCCTACATCCGCGCCTGGGCCGAGAGCGCCTCCGACTTCAGCGGCGACCACGTGTTCCGCGCCTTCAGCCAGTTCCATGCGACCCGCGTGGCCACGGTGGAGGCCTGCGCGCGCTTCGACTACGTGATCTCGCCGGTCTCGCCCAACATGCCGGCACCGGCCGAGGACCCCTCGCCCACCAACGACCCGCTGCGGCCGCTGGAGCACATCGGCTTCACCGTGCCCTACAACATGTCGGAGCAGCCGGCCGCCTCGGTCAACTGCGGCTACTCGGCCGCGGGCCTGCCCATCGGCCTGCAGATCGCGGGCAAGCGCTTCGACGACCTCGGCGTGCTGCAGGTGTCGCGCGCCTTCGAGCAGATCCGCGGCGCGCAGAAACCCTGGCCGCAACCGCCGGCGGACTGAAGCGGCGGAAAAAGCCATGCACGGCATCGACCTGCTCGGCAACCCCCTCACGCTGGACGATCCCGCCAGCCTCGGGCCGCTGAACGATTTCGTCGGCGGCTTCATCGCCTGCGAGGCCCGCGCCGCCAACGTGCTGGCCGCGGCGCAGGACCCCAGCCCGCTGGTGCAGGCGTATTGCGCCGCGCTGCACATGTTCGCCGAGTCGCGCGAGGCGGTGCCCAACGCCCGCCCCTTCCTCGACCGTGCACAGGCCGGCGCCGCGCGCGCCAGCGCACGCGAGCAGCGCTTCATCGCGGCCGTGGCCGCCTGGGTCGACGGCGACGTCGCGCGTGCGATCGCGCTGCACGAGGAACAGGCACGCGAACACCCGCGCGACCTGGTGTCGCTCAAGCTGGGCCAGTACCACTGCTTCAACCTCGGCGACTGCCCGGGCATGCTGCGGCTCGCGCTGGCGGCGCTGCCGGCCGCCGCCGACGTGCCCTACCTGCACGGCATGCTGGCCTTCGGCCACGAGCAATGCCACCGGATGCGCGAGGCCGAGGCCAGCGCGCGCCGCGCCATCGCGATGTGCCGCAAGGAGCCCTGGGCCCACCATGCGCTGGGCCATGTGATGCTCACCGAAGGCCGGCTCGCCGAAGGCCTGGACTTCATGCGCGGCGTCAGCGACAGCTGGACCGGCCTCAACTCCTTCATGGTCACGCACAACTGGTGGCATGTGGCGCTGTTCCTGATCGACCTGGGTCGCGACGCCGAGGCGCTGGACGTCTACGACACGCAGGTCTGGGGCGTGGTCAAGGACTACACGCAGGACCAGATCGGCGCGGTCTCGCTGCTGGCGCGCTTCGAGCTGGCCGGCATCGACGTCGGTGGCCGCTGGCACGACGTGGCCGGGCATCTGGAGACGCGGCTCGACGACCATGTGCTGCCCTTCCTCGACCTGCAGTACCTCTACGGCCTGGCGCGCGCCGGCCGGCCCGAGGCCGACACGCTGCTGCGCGGCATCGAGGCCTTCGCACCCACCGCACCGCCCGCCACGCGCGCCGCCTGGGAGCGCGTCTGCGTGCCGGCCGCGCGCGGCCTGCTGGCGCACGCGCGCGGCGACATGGCCGGGGCCATCGAGGGCTTGGGCCTGGCGCTGCCGCGGCTGATCGAGATCGGCGGCAGCCACGCCCAGCGCGACCTGTTCGAGCAGGCCTGGCTCGCGGCCCTGATGCGCGAGAGCAGCGAGCGCTCGCTGACCATGGCACAGGGCTTGCTGCAGCCGCAGGTCAACGGCCAACCCGAATCGCTGCGCCTGCGCCGGCAGCTGGCGCAGGTGTATGCGGGGCTGCGGCTGCCGCTGCCCGCCTGACCGGTCCGGCAAAGCAGCTATAACGGGGCCCGCGCTCCGGCGCGCGCCACCCTCGGCCTTTCATTCTTCGCTCCATGACCCCGCATTTCACCGAAGCCACCACCGGCTACTGGCAACAGCTCCTCGACGCCGGCACGCTCGCCCGGCCCGAGGCCCCCTGGCAGCACGGCTACCCGGCGCGCCTGCCCGACGGCCGCGTGCTGATGCTGCCGATCCGCCAGCTGGCGGCCGACCCGACCCAGGCCGTGGCCTCGCTGATCTGCAACCAGGCCTCGCTCGAGGTCATCGAAACCCTGGGCCGGATGCTGGCCGAGAAGCTGGCGCCGCTGCAGCCCGACGTGGTGATCGGCATCCCGACGCTGGGCCTGACCTTCGCGCCCATCGTGGCGCGCCATCTGGGCCACGCGCGCTACGTGCCCATGGGCTACTCGCGCAAGTTCTGGTACGACGAGGCGCTGTCGAGCGAGGTGCAGTCGATCACCACGCCCACGGCCGGCAAGCGCGTCTACCTCGACCCCAACCTGCTGCCGCTGGTGCGCGGCAAGCGCGTGGTGCTGGTCGACGACGCGGTCAGCAGCGGCAGCACGCTGAAGGCGCCCTGGCGGCTGATCGAGTCGCTCGACGCCGAGGTGCTGGCCTGCGGCGTGGCCATGCTGCAGGGCCGGCGCTGGCAGCGGACGCTGGGGCCCGAACGCGCGGCCCGCCTGGTGGGCGTGTTCGACAGCCCGCTGCTGCAGGCCGTGCCCGACGGCTGGGTCGAGCGCAGCTAGCCTCCCCTCGTCCGACGCGCGCAGGTGGTACGCAACCTGCTTGCCCGAACACGCCCCCTGGGGCGTATCTCGTTTCGTATACATTTTTGGTGCGCCGCAGCAACATCGCGCGGTGGCCGAGCCCTTCTGGAGTCCCCATGTCCTCGATCCCCACGACCTTCGCCTCTTCTTCCCTGTCGCGCCGCCGCCTGCTCCAGGCCGCGGGCGCCGCTTCGGCCGCCAGCCTGCTGGCCGCGCCGGCCTTCGCCCAGACCCGGGCCATGAGCATCACCCTGCCCTGGGTGGTCAACGGCTCCAACTACTGGCCGCTGGTCGGCAAGGAGCTGGGCTACTTCAAGAAGCGCGGCATCGACCTGACGGTTTCGCGCGGCAACGGCTCGGTGGCGGCGGCCCAGGCCGTGGCCAACAAGCAGTTCGACTTCGGCGTGGTGTTCTTCGGCGGCACGCTGGTCAACATCGCGCGCGGCCTGCCGCTGCAGGCGCTGGCCACGGTCGGCTACGACGCGCTGATGGGCAACCTGGTGCTGGCCGATTCGCCGATCCGCGGCCCCAAGGACTTCGAAGGCAAGCGCGTGGGCACGGTCGCCACCTCGGCCGAATCGCCCTACTGGAGCGCCTACGCGGCCAAGACCGGCATCGACCTCGCCAAGGTCACGCGCCAGCAGCTCGACGCCCGCCTGATCGAGCGCGCGCTGATGGAAAAGCAGGTCGACGCGATCACCGCCATTGGCTCCTCGAGCATCCCGGTGCTGGACTCGCTGGGCGTCAAGACCCGCTTCATCCCCTGGGCCAAGGCCGGCGTGCAGCTCTATGCCTCGCAGATCATCGCGCGCCGCGAGACCATCGACGCCGACCCGGGCCTGTGCCGGGCCATGGTCGACGCGATCCTCGAGTCGGCGGTCTACACGCTGAAGAACCCGCAGGCCTCGCTGGACATCCTCTACAAGGCGCAGCCCGAGATTGCCATGGCCAAGGGCGGCAAGGAGAACGCCGCCATCGCGCAGGGCCTGGCGCAGGCCACCATGGTCGCGCCCGAGGCGATCCAGAACGGCATGGGCTACAGCAGCATCCCGACGCTGGCCGGCATGATCGCGCTCGCGGCCAAGGCCGGCGCGCTCACGGCCGACGCCAAGCCGCTGCGCCCCGAGGACCTGGCGACCAACCGCTTCGTCGGCAAGATCAGGCTCAGCACGTCCGAATGGGACGCGATCCGCAAGAACGTGGCGCCCTACAACGCCATGCTGGGCTCGTGAGTTCGAGCGCGCAAGACAGCGCCTTCCGCCGCATCGGCCTGCCGCTGCTGTTCGCCCTCGGCACCCTCGCGCTGTGGGAGGCCGCGGTGCGCTTCTTCGCCATCCGCGAGGTGCTGCTGCCCACGCCGAGCGCGATCGGCGCGCGGCTGGTCGAGACCTTCCCGCTGCTGATGCAGCACGCCTGGCCCACGGTGTGGGAAAGCGTGGCCGGCTTCGCCATCGCCTCGGTGCTGGGCGTGGCGCTGGCCGCGCTGCTGAGCGCCTCGGGCCTGATGCGCAGCATGCTGTACCCGAACGTGGTGCTGTTCCAGCTGATCCCCAAGATCGCGCTGGCGCCGCTGTTCATCGTCTGGCTGGGCATCGGCTTCCAGTCGCGCCTGACCTTCTCGGTCTTCATCAGCTTCTTCCCGGTGGTGATCGCCGCGCTGGCCGGCCTGGACAACGTCGACAAGTCGCTGCTGCGGCTGTGCCGCGCGCTCACCGCCTCGAGCTGGCAGGTGTTCTGCTCGGTGCGGCTGCCGCACGCGCTGCCCTATGTGTTCAGCGGCATGAAGATCGCGACCACCTTCGCCATCATCGGCGTGATCGTGGGCGAGTTCATCACCTCGCAGGCCGGCCTCGGCTACCTCATCCTTTTCGCTTCCTCGCAGGCCGACACGGCGCTGATCCTCGCGGCCATCGTGGTGCTGTGCGGCTTCGGCCTGCTGTTCTACGGCGCGGTGGCGCTGCTCGAGCGCTGGACCCAGAAGGTGTTCGGCGAATGACGACGATGACTTCCTCCCCCTCCTGGCTGCAGGCCACCTCCGTCGCCGCCGACCGCGACGCCAGCTACCTCTCGGTGCAGGGCGCGCGCAAGACCTACGACACGCGCAACGGCCAGGTGCATGCCGTCGAAAGCGCCGACTTCGACATCGACGAGGGCGACTTCGTGAGCCTGGTCGGCCCCAGCGGCTGCGGCAAGAGCACGCTGATGTCGATGATCGGCGGGCTCGAGACCCCGAGCGCCGGCCGCATCCGCGTGGGCGGCAGCCCCGTCACCGCGCCGCGCCGCGACTTCGGCTACGTGTTCCAGGATGCGACCCTGCTGCCCTGGAAGACGGTGTTCGACAACGTGCTGTTCCCGATCCGCACGCAGAAGCGCCCGGTGGCCGACTACCTCGCCGAGGCCGAGCGGCTGCTGCGCCTGACCGACCTCTGGGCCTTCCGCGACAAGCGGCCGGCCGAGCTCTCGGGCGGCATGCGCCAGCGGGTGGCGATCTGCCGCGGGCTGATCAACGACCCGCAGCTGCTGATGATGGACGAGCCCTTCTCGGCGCTCGACGCGATCACGCGCGACGACATGAACCTCGCGCTCGCGCAGCTCTGGGACCAGGTGCACAAGACTGCGGTCTTCATCACCCACAGCATCCGCGAGGCGGTGTTCCTGTCGGACCGCGTGCTGGTGATGAACGCGCGGCCTTCGCGCATCGTGGCCGACATCCGCGTGCCCTTCGCCCGGCCGCGCCGCGCCGAGATGCAGGAAGAACCGCTGTTCAACGAGATCTGCGGCTTCGTGCGCGACAAGATCCACGAAGGCCATGGCACTCGTCAGCCCGCGTCCGCCTGAGGCGATCCGCACCGCCGACACGCCGCTGCAGGCGCTGGTGCGCGCGCACCGCGAAGCCGGCGGCGGCCGGCTGTCGACCGACGCCATCGTGCGCCTGCTGCAGGAGGCGATCGTGCGCGGCCTCTTCGCGCCGGGCCAAGCGCTGCGCCAGGACGAGCTGGCCGCGCTGTGCCACGTCAGCAAGATCCCGGTGCGCGAGGCGCTGCGCACGCTCGAGGCCAACGGCTTCGTCGAGCTGCTGATGAACCGCGGCGCGGTGGTCAAGGCGCTCACGCTCGACCAGCTGCGCGACGCCTTCGAGCTGCGCATGATGGTCGAGCCGCACCTGATGCGCACCGCCGCACCGCTGCTGAGCGCGACCGACCTCGACGAGGCCGAGCAGCTGGTCGCGGCGATGGACGACGCGGGCCATGCCTGGGCCTTCAGCGAACTCAACGGCCGCTTCCACGACCTGCTCTACCGCGCGGCCGACAAGCCGCTGTCCAAGCAGATCCTCGCGATGCTGCAGGGCCACATCCAGCGCATGTCCTTCATGCAGCTCTCGCTCGCGGGCTTCAACCGCAGCTCGAACGAGGACCACCGGCTGATCCTCGCGGCCTGCCGCGGCGGCGACGCCGAGGCCGCGGCGCAGGCCGTGGCCGCGCATGTGGAAGGCGTGAAGGACATCGTGCTCGACCTCTACGCGCGGCACCACGCGCGCGGCTGAAAAGGCCGACCCGCGATCAGGTCGACTTGAGGTGCCGGCGCTGGTCGTAGTTGGGCTGCGCCGGCAGGTCGGCCAGGTGCTGGGTGTCGGCCCAGTCGAGGATCTCGATCTGCGCCGGGTTCGCCGGATCGGCGAGGCGGATGCGGTTGATGCCCGCGTTCGGGATGTCGCTCTGGCGCGGGCCGTTGAGGCCCAGGCCGCGCGCGGTGCGCCACACCATGTCGAGCACGCCGCCGTGCGTGACCACCAGCAGCCGCCGGCCCGCGTGCGCGGTCGCGAGCGCGCCCAGCGCGCCCAGGATGCGCGCATGGAACTGCAGCGGCGATTCGCCCTCGGGCATGGCGTGGTCCTCGCGGAACTCCAGCCATTGCTCCCAGGCGCGCGGATGCAGCTCGCGGATGTCCTCGGCGCGCAGCCCCTCGACCACGCCGAAGTGCTGCTCGCGCAGCGCGGCCTGCGTCACCACCGGCAGCGCCAGCTGCTGCGCGGCGGGCGCGGCGGTCTGCTGGGCGCGCAGCAGGTCGCTGCAGAAGAACAGGTCGACCGGCTCGCCCGCCAGCCGCAGGCCGAGCCGGCGCGCCTGCTCGTGGCCGGTGTCGTTGAGCGGGATGTCGATGTGGCCCTGGAAGCGCAGTTCGCGGTTCCAGTCGGTCTCGCCGTGGCGGATCAGGATGAAGTCGGTGGGGGTGGAAGGCGGTGTGGATGTGGTCATGGCTGCGGGCTATTGTCTCCGCATCGCATGCAGACCCCGCGGCTTCGCGGACAATGGCGCGATGCCCCGTCTAGTCCTCTTGCCCGGCCTCGCCTGCGACGAGCGCCTCTGGCAGGCCCAGCGCCCTGCCCTCCCGCCCCGCTTCGATGCCCGCGTGAGCGATGTGCACACCCGGCACGAACGCATCGAGCACATGGCCGCGGCCGTGCTGGCCGAGAACGAGGGGCCGCTGATCCTGTGCGGCGCCTCGCTGGGCGGCATGGTCGCGATGGCCGCCGCGCAGCAGGCGCCCGAGCGCGTCGTCGGCCTGGCCCTGCTGGGCACCAGCGCACGGCCCGAGACGCCCGAGATGTTCCAGCTGCGCGAATTGGCGATCGAGATGTTCGAGCGCGGCGAGGCGCGCGAACTGATCGAGCTCAACGCCAACTTCGCGCTGCATCCTGCCCAGGTGGCCGACAAGGCGCTGGTGCGCCGCTACGTGGAGATGGTGCTCGACGCCGGCGTGACGCAGCTGGTGCGCCAGAACCGCGCCGCCATGCAGCGGCCCGATGCGCGCCGCCACCTGCCGGCCGTGCGCTGCCCGGTGCTGGTGCTGTGCGGCGACGGCGACAAGCTCACGCCGCCCGAATGCAGCAGCGAGATCGCGGGGTTGGTGCCGCAGGCCGAGCTGCAGTGGATCACCCAGGCCGGCCACATGCTCACGATGGAGCAGCCGGCGCAGGTCAACGCGGCGCTGCTTCACTGGCTGCGCCGCTGGAGCGCGGACGCTTGAACGTCACCGTTCAACCGACGGCCGCGCCGACGCCGCGCGGGCCGTCGGGCCCGCCCAGTGCGCGCAAGGCCGCGAAGCCGGCCACCAGCGCATCGCCATAGCTGTCGTAGTCGCGTTCGGCACTGCGCAGCAGCGCGTAGTGGGCGAACACGCTTTTCTCGCCCGTGCCCTGGAGGATCACCCAGCCGTAGCGGTGCTCCGGCCTCTCGCGCACGCTCAGTGCGAGGTCTCGCAGTTCCATGTTGACAACTCCCTGTCGATTCTTGTGGCGCACTTTTTAGCCGCTGGGCGCGGCGCCATCAAGGTCATCCTTCACGCTTCGGGCCCGCAGGGCCGCGCGCGCAAGGAGCGGGATCAGGTGCAGGCCATGACCGCGATGCCTTCGCGCTCGAGCGCGTCGCGGATGCGCCGCGCGAAGGCCAGCGCGTGCGCGCCGTCGCCGTGCAGGCACACGCTCTGGGCGTTGAGCGCGACCAGGCTGCCGTCGATGGCCCGGACCTGGTGTTCGCGCACCAGCGACAGGGTCTGGGCCAGCGACTGCGCCTCGTCCTCGATCAGCGCGCCGGGCTGGCCGCGCGGCACCAGGCTGCCGTCGGGCATGTAGCCGCGGTCGGCGAAGACCTCTTCCACCGGCCGCAGGCCGGCCCGCTCGGCGGCCTGGATCATGCCGCTGCCGGCCAGGCCGAAGAAGCGCAAGGCCGGATCGAAATGGCGCACCGCGTCGCACAGCGCATCGGCGAGCGCGGGCTCCTTGACCGCCTGGTTGTAGAGCGCGCCATGGGCCTTGACGTGGGCCAGCGTGCCGCCTTCGGCCTTGACGATCGCGGCCAGCGCACCGATCTGGTAGAGCACGCCGGCGACGATCTCCTCGGGCGGCAGTTGCATGGCCGTGCGGCCGAAGTTGGCGCGGTCGGGGAAACTCGGGTGCGCGCCGATCGCCACCTTGTGGTCGATGGCCCAGCGCACGCACTGGCGCATGGTCATCGCATCGCCCGCGTGCCAGCCGCAGGCGATGTTGGCCGAGCTCACGAGCTTCAGAAGTTCTTCGTCGCTGCCGGCGCCTTCGCCGAGGTCGGCGTTCAGATCGATCTGCATGGGATGCTCCTTCGAAACGATTCTGCGCCGAGCCCGGCCGGCCCGCGCGTCAGCCGGGATGCGGTCGGCCTGCGGGCCATCCGCTGGCCGCCAGGCCCTGCGCCACCTGCGCCAGGTAGCGCTGCTGCGCGGCCCAGGCCTGGGTCGCCTCGGCCACGTCGGTCCTGAGCAGCCGCAGCGTGCCGCCCAGCGGCGCCTGGGCGAGCTTCCAGAGGTCGGCCCGGATCACCACGCCGATGCGCGGGTAGCCGCCCGTGGTCTGGGCATCGCCCATGAGCACGATGGGCTGGCCCGACGGCGGCACCTGCACCGTGCCGGGCACCACGCCCGAGGACAGCATGTCGCCCGCGCGGCGGCGGGCCAGCACCGGCCCTTCGAGCCGGCTGCCCATGCGGTTGCTCTGCGGCGTGAGGCGCCAGGGCTCGCGCCACAGCGCCGCGACCGAGGTGGCGGTGAACAGCTCGCACTCGGGGCCGGGCATCACGCGCAGCGCGATCGCGTCGCCGAGGTCGGCCTGGCCTTCGAGCGTCCAGGCGGGTGTGCGCACGCCGAAGGCGCGCCGCGCACGCTGGGCCGCGTCGAGCGGACTCGGGCCCAGCGGCAGCCGGTCGCCCTTCTTCAGGGGGCGGCCCTGGTGGCCGCCGAAGCCGGCCTTGAGGTCGGTGCTGCGCGAGCCCAGCACCGGCGCCACGTCGATGCCGCCGGCCACGGCCAGCCAGCTGCGCACGCCCTTCTTGCCGGCCGCGGAAGCGTTGGCGCCGCCCAGCACCACGCGCTGGCCTGCCGACACCGGCGTGCTCCAGCCCGGCCGCAGCGGCAGGCCGTCGAGGCGGGCGTCGAAATCGTCGCCGGCCAGCGCGATGCGCGTGTCGGTCTCGAAGCGGAATTCGCAGGCGCCCAGCGTGAGTTCCAGGCCCGCGGCGCCGTCGGCATTGCCGACCAGCCGGTTGGCCAAGGTGAGCCCCAGCGCATCGAGCGCGCCGCCCGGGCAGATGCCGCGCTCGCGATGGCCGTGGCGCCCCAGGTCCTGCACCGAGGCCAGCATGCCGGGCTTGAGGACGACGATCATGGGAGCTCCACGCTCTCGACCACGAAGCGCACGCGGTCGCCCGCGCGCAGCAGCGTCGGCTCCTCGGCCGTGGGATCGAACAGGGTCAGCGAGGTGCGGCCGATCAGCTGCCAGCCACCGGGCGATACCAGCGGGTAGATGCCGGTCTGCGCGCCGCCGATGCCCACCGAGCGCGCCGGCACCGCGGTGCGCGGCTCGGCGCGGCGCGGGGTCGCGAGCTCGGGCGCCAGCCCGCCCATGAAGGCGAAGCCGGGCAGGAAACCCAGCAGGTAGACCACGTACTCGCCGGCGCTGTGGCGGCGCACCACCTCGGCCGGCGTGAGGCCGGTGTGGGCCGCGACCTCGCCCAGGTCCGGGCCGTGCTCGCCGCCGTAGGCCACGGGGATCTCGACGGTGCGGCCGTCGACGGCCGCGGCATCGAGTTGCGGCCAGGCGGCCAGCACCTGGATCTCGAGCTCGGCCGCGTCGACCTGCAGCGGGTCGAACAGCAGTGTGAGGTTGTTCATGCCGGGCAGCACTTCGTGCACCGCGGGCCATTGCCGGGCCTCGCGCGCCAGCGCCCAGATCTTCTGCTGCTGTGCCAGCGTGGCCGGTGCCGGCAATTCGCACAGCAGCGCGGCATCGCCCAGGGGATGAAGCCGCGGCGGCGTCATTCCCCGCCGAGACTGCGCACCTTGGCGACCAGCTTGTCCTGCACGAAAGGCGAGACGAACTTGTCGACCTCGCCGCCCAGCATCGCGATCTCGCGCACGAAGGTGCTGGAGATGAACTGGTACTTGTCGCTCGGCGTCAGGAAGACGGTCTCGACGTCGGGCATCAGCGAACGGTTCATGCCGGCCAGCTGGAACTCGTAGTCGAAGTCGGTCACGGCGCGCAGGCCGCGCACCATGGCCTTGCCGCCGCGCGCCACGACGAAGTCGCGCAGCAGGCCGGCGAAGCTCTCGACCTTGACCTGGTCGCTGTAGGGCGCCACCGCCTCCTGCGCCATCTCGATGCGCTCCTGCAGGGAGAACAGCGTCTTCTTGTGATGACCCGCCGCCACCGCCACGATGACGTGCGAGAACAGCTGGGTGGCCCGCCGAACCACGTCTTCGTGGCCGAGCGTCATGGGGTCGAATGTGCCGGGGTAGACCGCGATCACGCTGGACATCGTGCGAACTCCTTGTGCAGCCATTGCCGCATGAATCGGCGGATTATGCAGTCGGCGCTTCGGCCGCCCGGAGCAGGTGCGCATGCACCGCCCCGGCCTTGAGATGGCGGAAGCCCGCCAGGCCCAGGGCCGCGAGCTCCTCGTCGGGCCACTGGCGCGGCGCCTCGAGGTAGACCGCGCCGCCGGGCTGCAGCGCCCGCGCGGCCGCGCGCAGCGCCGGTTCGTAGAGCGCGGGGTTCTCGAAGGGCGGATCGAGCAGCACCAGGGTCAGGCTGCCGGCCGGCACGCGCTCCAGCGCGGTCACGCCGTGGCCGCGCTCGATGCGCACCGCATCGGCCGAGAGCTTGGCCTTGGCCTTCTGCAGTTGGGTGACGAGTTCGGGATCCTGCTCGCACAGCAGCACCGAGGCCGCGCCGCGCGAGGCCGCCTCGAAGCCCAGCGCGCCCGTGCCCGCGAAGGCATCGAGGCAGTGCCAGCCGGGCAGCTCGCCGCCGCCCGCACCGGCCAGGCTCGCGAGCCAGTTGAACAGCGTTTCGCGCACCCGGTCGGGCGTGGGCCGCAGGCCGGGCTTGTCGGCCACGGCCAGGCGCGTGCGCTTCCACTGGCCGCCGATGATGCGGACTTCGTGCGGGCGCTTGTCGTGTTTGGGGACCTTGGGGGTCGCGGATGTCGCTGGGGAAACCTTCTTCTTCATGCGGCGAGCTTAACGGCAGCCGGGCACCCTGCGCTCAGCCGGCCGACAGACCGTGCCGCAGCAGCAGCCAGGCGAGCAGCAGCATGGTGCAGCCGATCGCCCCATCGACCCACTGCCAGGCCCGCGGCCGCTCGAACCAGGGCGCGAGCAGCCGCGCGCCGAAGCCCAGCGCGCTGAACCACAACGCGCTCGCGAGCGCCGCGCCGGCCACGAAGCCGGCGCGCGCCGGGCCCGCGTACTGCGCGCCGGTGCCGCCGACGAAGAGCACGGTGTCGAGGTAGACATGCGGGTTCAGCAGCGTGAAGGCAGCGGCCTGGGCCAGCACCGCGCGGCGCGAGGCGGCGCCGCGGCCCGCCTCGACCAGGCCGCCCTGCACCCGGCGCGCGCGCCACAGGCTGCGCAGGCCATAGGCCGCGAGGAAGGCCGCTCCCGCGAAGGCCATCGCCGCGGCCAGGCCGGGCCGCCCCTGCAGCAGCTGCGCCATGCCCAGCACACCGAGGGCGACCAGCAGCGCGTCGCCCAGCGCGCAGAAGACCACGACCGCCATCACATGCTCGCGGCGCAGGCCCTGGCGCAGCACGAAGGCGTTCTGGGCGCCGATCGCGACGATCAGCACCAGGCTCATGGCGAAGCCGTGCGGGAGGGCGGAGAGGGGATTGGACATGGGCTGCGAGTGTCCCGATGGCATCGCATGAAGGCAAACTAAGATTGCTTCACCTTGATTAGAGAAACTTAAGACCATGCTCGACTACGCCGCCCTGCATGCGCTCGCCGCGGTGGTACGCGAGGGCAGCTTCGAACGCGCGGCGCGCACGCTCCATGTCACGCCCTCGGCGGTCTCGCAGCGCCTGAAGGCGCTCGAGGAGCGGCTGGGCATCGCGCTGGTGCTGCGCGGCACGCCCTGCACCGCGACCGAGGCGGGCCGCCACCTCTGCCGCCATGCCGAGCGCGTGCAGCTGCTCGAGCACGAACTGGGCGCGCGGCTGCCCGCCCAGCCTTCGGTCGACGCGGAACGCATGACGCTGCGCATCGCGGTCAATGCCGACAGCCTCGCCACCTGGTTCGTGCCCGCGATGGCGGCCTTCGCGGGGCAGACGCCCGTGTTGCTCGACCTGGGCGTCGACGACCAGGACCACACGGCCGAACGGCTGCGCAGCGGCGACGTGCTGGCCGCCGTGACGGCCATGGCGAAGCCCGTGAGCGGCTGCAACAGCAGCGCGCTGGGATCGATGCGCTATGTGGCGGCGGCCAGCCCGGCCTTCGTGCAGGCGCACTTCGCGGACGGCGTGCATGCGCGTTCGCTGGCGCGCGCGCCCAGCCTGGTCTTCGACCGCAAGGACCGGCTGCAGTCGCGCTGGATGCGCCGCCTCTGCCCGCGCGGGGTCGAGGCGCCGCGCCATTGGCTGCCCTCGCCCCAGGCCTTCGCCGAGGCGGCCTGCGCGGGGATGGGCTGGGGCATGCACCCGCGCAGCCTGATCGCGCAGGCGCTGCGCGAGGGCACGCTGGTCGAGCTGGTGCCCGACACGCCGATGTCGGTGCCGCTCTACTGGCAGCAGGCGCGCGGCGCGCCGCCGCTGCTCAAGCGGCTGGCCGAGGCGGTGTTCCAGGCGGCGCGCAGCGGGCCGCACACGCTGGACTGATCCGTCAGGGCTTGGCGCCGACCACCACCGTCACCATGCGCTGCGGCTGCAGCTTGCGCGCGAAGGCGGCCTTGACGTCGGCCACGGTCACGGCGTTCATGCGCGCGGTCCAGGTGTCGAGGTAGTCCAGCGGCAGGTCGTTCCAGGCGATGTTGGCCACGTTGCCCAGCAGCTTGCGGTTGCTGTCGAGCAGCAGCGGGAAGCCGCCGATCAGGTTGTCCTTGGCCGCCTTGAGCTCGGCCTCGGTCGGGCCGTCGGCCACGAATTTCGCCATCACCTCGCGCGACACCTTCACGGCCTCGTCGGCCTGGTCGGGCCGGGTCTGGAAGCCGACGCGGAAGGCGCCCGCGTGCAGGCCGGGCGAGAAGCCGCTGTAGATGCCGTAGACCAGTCCGCGCTTCTCGCGCACCTCGTTCATCAGGCGCGAGACGAAGCCGCCGCCGCCCAGGATGTAGTTGCCGATGGTCAGCGCGAAGTGGTCGGGGTCGCGCCGCGGGTAGCCGGGCTGGCCGATCATCACGTGGGCCTGGGCCGAGGTGAAGGGAATGCGCTCTTCCGCGGGCGCGCTCAGCGCCGCGACCTCGGGCACCGGCGGCAGCGCGGCGCAGGCGCCGTCCTGCACCGACAGCCGCGACAGCAGCCGCGTGGCGATCGCATCGGCCTGCGCGCGCGTGACCGCGCCGACGATGCTGAGCTTGGCCCGGCAGGGCTGGATCAGCTGCGCCTGGCGCGTGCGCATCATGTCCACGTCGATGGTCGCGAGCGTGGCCTCGGTCGTGTCCTGGCCGTAGGGATGGGTGCCGTAGAGCGCCTGCGCGAAGGCGCGCGCGGTGACGGTGCCGGGCTTGGTGTTGGCCTCCTTGAGCGCGGCGACGATCTGCTCGCGCTCGCGCTGCCAGACGTCGGCCGGGAACGAGGGCTCGCCGATCTCGCGCGCGGCCAGCGCCACCGCCTTGTCGAGCAATGCCGGATCGGACAGCGTGCGCAGCGAGAAGCTGGTGCGCTCGGGGCCGGCGCCGGCGTCGAAGTTCGCGCCCAGGTCGGCCCAGGCTTCGCCCAGCATGTTCTCGTCGAGCGCCGGGCCGGCATCGCTGGCGCGCACGCCCTTCTGCACCATGCCCGCGCTCGCGGCGGCCAGGCCGGCCTGCGCGGCCGGGTCGCGGCGGCTGCCGGCATCGAAGTCGACCTGCACGTCGACGATGGGCAGCGCATCGGTCGCGGCCAGGTAGACCTTGGCGCCGTTGGGCAGCGTCCAGTGCTGGATGGGAATGGCGGCCTGGGCGTTGAGCGCGGCCAGCAGGCCGACGCTCGCGAGCACGGCGGCGCCGGCGATCTTCTTCATCATCATCAGGTTGGGCATGGGGCGGCGTCTTTCGTTCAGCGCAGAGCGCCCTCGGGCACGGCGGGATTGCGCGGCCGGCTGTTCTTCTCGGGCGGCAGCGGCCGCAGCGTGGCGACGGTGAGCTGGTCGTCGCCGAAGTACTTGCCGGCCACGGCCTTGACCTGCTCGGCGGTGACGGCCTGCAGCCGCGCGACGATGCGCGCGCTGGCGTCCAGCGGCAGGCCCTGCACCCAGTTGCTGCCCAGCTCACGCGCCTGCGCCATCACCGAGTCGAGCTTGTAGGTCTGGCTCGCGACCCATTGCGTCTTGACGCGGGCCAGCTCGGCCGCTTCGACGCCGTCGCGCGCCACGCGGGCCACTTCGGCACGCAGCGCGGCCTCGACCGCCTCGGGCGTCTTGCCGGCGGCCGGCACGCCGTCGAGTTCGAACAGCTGCGGGCCGCGACCGACGATGCCCGCATAGGAGCCGGCGCTGTCGGCCACGCGGTCGGGGCGCTGCGTCAGCGCGCGGTCCAGGCGTGCGCCGGGGTAGCCGTCGAGCAGCGCCGACAGCACCACCAGGGGCCAGACGTCGCTGTCGCCGTCCAGGCTCTCGAGGCGCGGTGCGCGGAAGGCGAGCGAGACGTAGGCCTGCTCGGCCGGCGCCTTGAAGTCCACGCGCCGGATGCCGCGCTGGGCGGGCTCGGTGCGCGGCTTGCGCACGGGCACGGCGCGCGCGGGGATGCGGCCGTAGTACTTCTCGGCCAGCGCACGCACGCGTGCGACGTCGACGTCGCCGGCCACCACCACCACGGCATTCGACGGCACATACCATTCGCGGTGGAAGGCGCGCACGTCCTCGGGCGTCATCGCATCGAGGTCGCTCATCCAGCCGACCACCGGGCGCCGGTACGGCGAGGCGATGAAGACCGCGGCATTCTGCTGCTCGCCCAGCAGCGCGCGCGGCTGGTCTTCGGTGCGCATGCGGCGCTCTTCCTTGACCACCTCGATCTCGCGTTGGAACTCGATGTCGGGCCACTGGTTGTTGGCGAAGCGATCGGCCT
This sequence comes from Variovorax sp. J2P1-31, assembly GCF_030317215.1. Lineage (NCBI taxonomy): Bacteria > Pseudomonadati > Pseudomonadota > Betaproteobacteria > Burkholderiales > Comamonadaceae > Variovorax > Variovorax sp. J2P1-31. Next base: position 2,547 of record NZ_JASZYA010000002.1, on the reverse strand, counting down.
CGAGCTTCATCACCTGCTCCAGCTTGTCGGTCGGGATCTGCTGGTAGTAGCCGGTGGCGTCGCGCATGGTGAAGGCGTTCTCCTGCCCGCCCAGCGCCGCCACCTGGCGCGAGAACTCGCCCGGCTTGAGCAGCTTGCTGCCCTTGAACATCATGTGTTCGAGCGCATGTGCGACACCGGAGGTGCCGTCCACCTCGTCCATCGACCCGACCCGGACCCACAGCATGTGGACCGCGGTGGGCGCGCGGCGATCGGGCTGCACGATCAGCGTCAAGCCATTGGCGAGGGTGAAGGTCTGGGCCTTGTTCGCGAGGGCGGCGGGCGTCGCGGTGGCGGAAGACGGCGGGGCGGAGGGCTGGGCCAGAACGGGCAGGGTGCCCAGCGCAGCGAGCGCCAGGGCCAGCACCGCACCAGACGCTGTGCGACGTGGCGAGAGGTGTTTCATAGAATGGGTCGGATTGTAAAAACCATCTGATGTTCAGTTTCTTCAAGAAAAAACCGGCCGAGGCCGTTCCGCCCCCCGCGCCAGCGGTCGACGTGCCGCCCGCGCCTGCGCCCGCCACTATCGCACCGGTGCCGCCGCCGGCGGCCAAATCGGTGTTCTCGCCATCGACCTGGTTCAAGAGCGATGCGCCGGTGCCACCGCCACCCCCGGTCAGTGTCCCTGCGCCCGTGGCGGTGCCCGCACCGGCCGCCGCGCCTGTCGCGGTACCCGCCGCAGCGCCTGCGCCGATTCAGGCCCCCGCGCCCGTGGCCGCGCCACCCGCGCCCTCGCGCACAGGCTGGCTCGACAAGCTCAAGACAGGCCTGCGCAAGACCGGCACCGGCATCCAGGCGGTGTTCGTCAACGCGCAGATCGACGAGGCGCTCTACGAGGAGCTCGAAGCCGCGCTGCTGATGGCGGACACCGGCGTCAAGGCCACCGAATTCCTGCTCGAGGACCTGCGCGGCCGCGTCAAGCGCCAGATGGCGACCGACGCGCAGCAGGTGCGCCGCCTGCTCGGCGAGGCCATCGCCGACCTGCTGCGCCCGCTCGAGAAGCCGCTGGTCATCGGCCGCCACACGCCCACCGTGATCATGGTCGCGGGCGTGAACGGCGCCGGCAAGACCACCTCCATCGGCAAGCTCACCAAGCACCTGGCGACCGAAGGCGCCTCGGTGCTGCTGGCCGCGGCCGACACCTTCCGCGCCGCGGCGCGCGAGCAGCTGCTGGTCTGGGCCGACCGCAACACGGTCGAGATCGTCAGCAACGAGGGCGGCGATCCGTCGGCCGTGAGCTTCGATGCGGTGAATGCCGGCAAGGCCCGTGGCAAGGACGTGGTGCTGGTCGACACGGCCGGCCGCCTGCCCACGCAGCTGCACCTGATGGACGAGCTCAAGAAGATCAAGCGCGTGGTCACCAAGGCGGACGCCACCGCCCCGCACGAGGTGCTGCTGGTGATCGACGGCAACACCGGCCAGAACGCGCTGGCGCAGGTGCGCGCCTTCGACGAGACGCTGGGCCTGACCGGGCTGATCGTGACCAAGCTCGACGGCACCGCCAAGGGCGGCGTGCTGTGCGCGATCGCGCGCGAGCGGCCGATCCCGGTATATTTCATCGGTGTGGGCGAAAAGCTGGAAGACCTCGAGACCTTCGACGCCCGCGAGTTCGCACAGGCCCTGCTGGGCTGAGCCCGCTTCAACGGCCTGGCGTCAGGATCCGGGCGAAGGTGGCGCGTTCGAGGCTGCCTGCGCGGCTGTCCACCGCCAGGCTCAGCGTGGCGACATCGGTTCGGCCGCTGCCATCGGCCAGGAATCGAAGCTGAACATCACCCAGCGCGATCAGGTCGCCGTTCTGGAGCATCTGCCGCCGGACCATGCGGCCGTTCACCCGCGTGCCATTGCTGCTGCCCAGATCGATGAGCACCGCGGCGTTGCCGGTGGCCTCGATGTCGGCGTGGCGCCGGCTGACCTTCGCACTGTCGAGCACCACCGCGTTGCGCGTGTCGCGCCCGATGCGTGTGTGCCCCGCCTGCAGGTCGACCTGCCGGGGCGCTCCCCCCTTCGTCATCACGATCAGCCTGTGCATGCGGGCCCTTTCTTCAGGATCGAAGGGCGCGCAAGTCCGGGCCCGGTGCGCACTGTGCCCTGGGGCTCAGGAACGACCAAGCAACAATTCCTCAGCTTGGCTCGAATTCGGCCCTGGCCTGTTCAGCGTGGGCCGTGACCCGGGGGCTTCGTGACGGATTTCATTGGCCCGTCCTTGCGGCGATGGAGGGGGTACGGTGGAGGCGACCGGGTCCGCCACCGAGGTGGTTTGCCATTGCGCGAGCGCCTTCAAGCGTGCACATGCATCCGCAGAGCTGCATCCGATGAATTTCGAATGGCAATACGAGGGTTGGGTGCAGTGTCACTGCGCTAGAAGAAGGGCCGTTATGAAAAATGCGCAGAGCGCATTTCCATTTCCCCAAAAAGAAAAGCCCCAACCGATTGGTTGGGGCTTGTCTAGGGCTGTAAGAGCCTGACGATGACCTACTTTCACACGGGAACCCGCACTATCATCGGCGC